>UBMP01000001.1 GCA_900466575.1 Hyphomicrobiales bacterium
CAGCGTGGCTCTCCGGAAGCTGATGTCCGAAGATAGGGGCGGAAGCGATAGAACCGGAGGTAAACTCGGGAGAGGTTTTTCCCCGAGGGTTTTGGCGTGCGGCCCCTCGAGCCGATTGGCAAGCCCGCCGCGTCGCGCTAGAGCTTGCACCGCAGCATTGCAACGACAGGCAGTCCATGACACCGATCGACCCGATCCGCCCGGCAACGGCCCGCCCCCGCGAAACCGACGCGTTCCGTTTCCAGATGCGCACCGTCTTCGGATCTCTGCGTCACACGCGAACCAGAACCCGGATCACAGTGCTGACCATCTGCCTCGTCATCCTGATCTGCCTGACGTCCTACATCCAGGTTCTGCTGAACAACTGGAACGGCCCGTTCTACGACTCGATCGAAAAACGCAATCTTCCCGAGTTCGGCCGTCAGCTGGAGATCTTCGTCCTGATTGCCGGCGCGCTTCTGGTCTGCAACGTCGTGCAGGCCTGGCTGACCCAGACGGCGACGCTGCTGCTGCGTCGTGGCCTCGCGGTCGATCTCCTCAGGCTCTGGAACAGCTGCGGCCGCGCCGTGCCCCAGGAGGCGACGTTGGAGGGCGCAAGAAACCCCGATCAGCGCATCCAGGAAGACTCGCTCAATGTCGCCGACTGGACCGTGTCGCTCGCCATCGGCCTCTTCCAGTCCACCATCCTGCTCTTGAGCTTCGTTGGCATCCTCTGGTCGATCTCCGGCGCCTTCGCCGTCACGCTGTGGGGCATTCACGTCTCCATTCCCGGCTACATGGTCTGGATTGCGCTGATCTATGCCGGCGCCGGCACATTCCTGAGCGCCGTCGTCGGCCGCCAGCTTGTCGATCAGAACAACCGCCGCGCCGCCTTCGAGGCCGAATTCCGCAAGGCACTGGTCGAAGCCAATACCGCGCGGGGAACAGACACCGTCACCCGGCAGTCGGTCTACGCCACAAGCTGGCATCTCTACCGCATCTTCTCCAATGTGCTCTCGTCCACGCGGTTGATCATCATCTCGCAGACGAACCTGACCTGGATCTCCGCCGGCTTCGGCTGGGGCGGGCTCGTGGTGCCGGTTCTGGCGGCAGCGCCCGCCTATTTCTCAGGGCAGCTTTCCTTCGGTGGGCTGATGATGGCGGTCGGCGCGTTCAATCAGGTCAACACGGCGCTGCGCTGGCAGATCAACAATTTCTCCATGATCGCCCAGTGGCGCGCCGCCATGCGCCGCATCGTGCAGTTCAAGCTGCAGCTCGAAGTCTTCCGTCAGGCCACCGGCCGCCCGGTCCAGATGTGACATCCGTCAATTAGGCTTGCGCCGGTCGGTCCGGGATCCCATCTTGAATCGATCATTGAAAGGACGCCGCGATGCCGCTGATCGGATTCGACAATTCCTATACCCGCCTGCCCGAGCGCTTCTATGCGCCGGCTGCGGCGGCGAGCGCGTCGGAACCCTTCATGTTCGCCTTCAACGAACCGCTTGCCCGCGAACTCGGGCTCGATGTGGCTTTGCTGGAACGCGACGGCGCCGCCCTCTTCTCCGGCAATCTGAAACCCGATGACGCGGCCAATGTGGCGCTCGCCTATGCCGGCCACCAGTTCGGCCATTTTGTGCCGCAGCTCGGCGATGGCCGCGCCATGCTGCTCGGCGAAGTCACCACGCCGGATGGCCGCCATGTCGATATCCAGCTGAAAGGCTCCGGCCCCACCCGCTTCTCCCGCAATGGCGATGGCCGCGCGGCGCTTGGGCCGGTGATGCGGGAATATATCGTCTCGGAAGCCATGCATGCGCTCGGCATCCCGACCACCCGTTCGCTCGCCGCCGTCACCACGGGCGATGCGGTCTATCGCGAACAGGCGCAGCCCGGCGGCGTGATTGCCCGTGTGGCCGCGAGCCATATCCGCGTCGGCACATTCCAGTATTTCGCCGCCCGTGGCGACGAAGAAGGCGTGAAGCTGCTGGCCGATCATGTCATTGCCCGCCACTATCCGGAGCTTGAAGGCGAGCCGGGCCGCTATGTCCGTCTCTTCGAGGCCATTGCCGGGAGACAGGCCGCCCTGATCGCCAAATGGATGGGCGTCGGCTTCATTCATGGCGTGATGAACACCGACAACATGGCCGTCTCCGGCGAGACGATCGATTACGGCCCCTGCGCCTTCATGGACGCCTACTCGGCCACCAAGACCTTCTCCTCCATCGACCGCAACGGCCGCTATGCCTATGCCAACCAGCCGGCTATCGGCCAATGGAACCTCGCCCGGCTCGCCGAATGCCTGCTGCCGCTCTTCGGTGACGTGCAGGAAGAGGCGATGGAAAAGGCGAACGCCGCGCTGAAAGCCTATGGCGAACGCTTCCAGGCCGAATGGCTGAAGGTGATGCGGGCAAAGCTGGGATTGTTGCGCGAGCGCGAGGACGACCTGAAACTGATCCAGTCCTTCATGTCGCTGATGGAGGAAGGCGAAGCGGATTTCACGCTCGCCTTCTTCCGTCTCACGGCCGCGGCTGGAGGTCCGACGACCGATTTAGAGCGTGCAGACAGGGATCTGCGGGGAGAATTCAGCGCTCCGGATACGGCACAATTATGGCTCGACGGCTGGCGGCTCTATCTGGAAGGCGACCCGACCACGCCGGAAGAGCGCAAGGCTCTGATGCAAAAGGCCAATCCTGTCTTCATTCCGCGCAACCACAGAATTGAAGAAGCGATCCGCGCCGCGGTCGATGACGGCGACTTCTCGCTCTTCGACGCGCTGAATCGTGTCCTCGCCCGACCCTATGAGCAGCAACCGGGCTTCGAGCGCTACATGGCCGCCCCGCTCCATCACGAGATCGTGCCGCGCACCTTCTGCGGGACATGATCATCCCCGCAGGCCAGGGACGTGTTAATCTCTCAAGAAATCCCCTTGAAGGGTTTTTGCAGACTTCCTAAATCTCTATGAACTAGAGGTTCGGGAGCGATCTTTGACATGATGACCATCGGCAAACTTTCGGTGACCGCCGGCGTCAAGGTGCCGACGATCCGCTACTATGAAGATATCGGCCTGATGCCGGAGCCGGAGCGGACGGAGGGCAACCAGCGCCGCTATGTCCGCGCCCATCTGGAACGGCTGAACTTCATCCGCCATGCGCGCGATCTCGGCTTTTCCGTCGAAGCCATCCGCGATCTTCTGTCGCTTCAGGCCAAGCCCGACGCACCCTGCCACGATGCCGATCGCATAGCCGCCGAAAATCTGGCCGATGTCCGCGCCAAGATCGCCCGGCTGAAGAAGCTGGAGGCGGAGCTGGAACATATCGTCTCCGAATGCGCCGGCGGCCGCGCGGGCGAGTGCAATGTGCTGGCGACACTGGCCGACCATGCGCTTTGCACCACCGATCATGGTCACGTCCATAATTCTCTTCACGAGGCCTCTTGACAATCAATCGGTTTGGGAGAATGTTGCCGCCCATGATCGCACAGGCACACACCACGGCTGTATATTTTTGGGGCTACCGTTAACCGGCGGCCGCGATCGATCATATCGACAAGAGGCCGCCTTCGGGGCGGCCTTGTTGTTTTCAGCGGCTCTTCCGAAGGCAAAATGAGGAAGAAGGCAATGCTGAACTTGGAACAGACCATCACCATCGAAGAACTACCCGCAGCGCCGGCGCCGGAAGCTGCGCGTGTGAGCGTTCGTCGCGCCCTGAAATCGGACCTTTTCGCGCTCGCCGCCATGATCGAGGCGCTCGCCGCCCATCACGGCGACAAGACGACGAACAGTGCCACCAAGCTCGACCGGGACCTCTTCGGCGACCAGCCCTTCGCGACCGCCTTCGTCGCTGAAACGGGCGGTGAACTGATCGGCTATGCCCTCCTCTATCCCGTCTACCGCGCCACCGAAGGGGAACGCGGCATGGAACTGCACCACCTCTTCGTCAAGGACGGCCATCGCAGCGAAGGCATCGGCCGCCATCTGATCGATCGCGCCAAGGCGCATGCCCGCACGCTTTCCTGCGACTTCCTCTCGCTGGGTGCCGCCACCGGCAATTTCGCCGCCTACAAGTACTACCAGGGCCTCGACTTCAAGGCCTACCCCGCCACCGGCATGCGCTTCCGCGCCAGTCTTTGAAGCCGCGCAGATACCCGCTCACAACACCTGCCCGGCGGCTCCCTGCACGTCACGGCTGGTGATATGGAAATTGCCCGCGCGGCCTCCGGTGCGGGCAATTTTCGCTTCCGCCGCCTGCCTGAACGCACCCTCTTGTGCTTTGAAATAGGCTAGACACTCTTCGGGCTCCGGCGAACGCTTGCGGGTGAGCGCGCGAAAGGCAAGCCGATGCATGATGCAGAGCCGCCCCTCGCCCGCCTCGAATTGCAGCGCGTCGATATCCTCGCGCCACTCAACCGTCATGCGGCCCTCGTTTCCTTCGTGAAATACCCGAGAAGAAGTGCCGTCAGCACGCCGAGCGCCGCCCAGAAGACAAGGCTCGTCACTGTCGCCACAGCCTGGAACCGATGTGCCAGTGCCTCTGGCGCCAGCGCATGTGCCCCTTCAGGCGGCTGCGGCGCACCGTAAAGATGCGGCGCGACGAGGAGGACCAGCGCCAGAACGGCCGCCCAACCGCGCGGAACAAACGCAATGAGCGCCAGCCCCACCGCCGTGCAGGCTGCGGTAGCCACCCACCACACCTGACGGTCGGCCAGAGCCGCCGCCGGCGTGCCCGGAACTTCCGGCGGCAGGCCGAGCGAAGGCGCGGCCAGCACCGAGACGAAGCCGGCGAGCCCGAAGAGCAGGCCCTCGCGCCAGCCGACGGCTTTGCCGCGCAGCGAGAGGAGCGAGAAAAGCCCCGCCAGCATCAACGCCCATCCAAATGCGGTGAGAATATTGGCCAGCAATGTGAAGGCCGTGCGCTCGAAGCCATCCGCAGGCTCCCAGCCGCCTTCGTCATGGTGATGGTCGTCGGCCTCCGCCCCCGATGCGTGGGCCGCACCCGCCGTTGTGGTTTGCGCGGCATCATGCGAATGCGCAGGCACGGCCGGCGCGACCTCGCCCGCCTTCTCGTAAGTCTCGGCCTGGAGAATGAGTGGACCGGTGCCGAAGTGATCTGCGACAGTGTTGAGAAGGCCGACGCAAAGCGCCGCCAGCACGGCGGTGAAAAGGATGTTCCTGAGTATCATGATGACAAATACCTCCACGGCCGCCGGCGCAGCGCGCGGGCAGCCTGCTTGACGGCGCCGTGCCTCCAGTTGGACGCACAGAGCCAGGGGATCAGCGAAAACGAACTGGCAGTCGTTCAGGCTTCAGTGGCAGGGGAAGGCATTGGAATGACGCACGTCATGAGCGGCGTTGTGCACCACTTCGATATGCGAGAAACCGACCATGCCGACGGTGAAAATGCCAAGCATGACGGCGAAAGCCGACTGCAGGACCACGCCGGAGCGGACGGAAGATTGGGTCTTGGAAATGACGGATACGGAAGCGGACATATTTATCCCCACGATAAACGGTTGCAGTTGTGACCGCGCCTTTTCCGAGGCGGCGGCCTTTTCCGTCAGGGCAGGTCTCCTGGCTGGCGGGTCGTCGCCGCGATCCGCCTTCCCGGTTTCCCAGTGGCATATCGAATCCGGCTCGCCGCTTACAGTTGCGGGGGCAGCCATGCTTCGGGCCCGTCATTGGTCATCCCTAGCATGTTCCCTTTTCATCCCGCGAGACTTGGCCTCGCGGGAACCATGACGTGCACACTATGGCCACGAGCTGAAACACAAGTCAACGCGGCTATAAAATTCGAATATCGAATAATACTTATATCAAATAAATTGACTGAATTCATTGGATTTTCACTCTCAACGGGATGGAACGGCCTTGAGATAAGCCGCGATCGCAGCGCGGTCCTCCTTCGTCAGATGTGCCATGTTCTGCTGCACGGCCACCATGGAGCCGCCAACGGAATCGAATTCCGGCGTGAAACCCGTCTCGAGATAGTTGGCGATGTCGGACGCGCTCCAGCCGCCTATGTCCTTGGAACCCGGGGTAATGTCCGGAATGGTCCCCTTGCCCTCCGGGTTCGGGCCCCCGGCAAGCCAGGCGCTTGTCTTCAGGCCGCCGAGAAAGTCTCGCGGCGTATGGCACTCGCCGCAATGGCCGGGCCCTTCGACGAGATATTGTCCGCGCTTGACCTCAGGCGAGGCATTGGCGATCTCCACGCGTGGCTGGTCGTTCAGATAGAGAAGCTTCCAGCCGCCCAGCGTGAAGCGCATGTTGAACGGGAATGCGAGATCATGCTCCGGTGCGACATTGTCGCTCTTCGGCAGCGTCTTCATGTAGGCGAAGAGATCGCGCAGATCGGTGTCCGACATCCGCGAATAGGATGCATAAGGGAAGGATGGATAGAGGTGACGTCCCTCCTCGTCCACGCCGCGCTTCATGGCCGAGGCAAACTGGGCGAGCGTCCATCTTCCGATGCCGGCCTTCTCGTCCGGGGAGATGTTCGGCGGATAGAAGGTCCCGAACGGTGTTGGCAGCGGTGCGCCGCCCGCAAGAACCAGCTTGGCATCGCCTTCGGCACCCTTTGCCGCGTGGCAGCTCTCGCAGCCACCCGCCCAGAAGATCGTCTCGCCATTCTTGACATCGGCCGGGCCGAGATTGGCGAATTCGCTCTCCGGCAATGGCTGCGGCCGCGTGATCCAGAAAAATGCCCCTGCTCCGACAAGACCGACGCCGATCAGGGACAGGATGGATTTCGTGAATGCCGAGGCCATGATTCGCTCTCCAGGAGGGCTGTCGGAAACGGAAAAAGGGCGCTCCCCGTAAAAGGAAGCGCCCGAAACGACCCGAAAGGGCTTACTTCTTCAGGCGGAAATCCTGGTGGCAGGCAGAGCAGACCTTGCCGATATCGCCGAGTGCAGCGCCGACCGCCTTCTGGTCTGCTGGCGGCGCAGCGATGAGCTTCTCGGTGACGGACGCAAGCTCCGTCGCATGCCCCTTGAATCCAGCCATGTCTTCCCAGATCTTCGGGCTGGCATGGCCATCTTCATCAGGCTTGCCTGCCGGGAAGAGCGTCGGGAATTCCTTGATGGTCGTATTGATCGTCGTCAGCGCCGTCTTCACGACCGCCGCGTCATAAGGCTTGTCGCCCTTGGCAATGCCGGCGAGCTGCGCGGTTGCGCCGCCAATCTTCTTCATATCCGCTTCGCGCTTGTCACCAAATTCGCTGGCTGAAAAGGCGGCCGTTGCGCCGGCAAGACAGATAAGGGCTGCGGCAATCGTTCTCTTGATCATCAGTAATCTCCATTGTTCGCCCCGGCGGGGCTGACCGGGACTACACATGACTATCCCGATACGATCACTTCAAAATCACAATCCGGTGAAATTCAGGCGACAAGGCCGCGCAATGCCGCAAATGCCGAAAATACTCAAATGAAACAGGCACTTAATTTATCATGCCCCCACGCTGATAAATTGAGAACAATGCGGCTGTACTGTCTGCAAAAGCGAGCAGAAAGCCGCGGCTATCCACGAAAAAGCCCGCCGCGCGAAGCGCAGCGGGCTCCATTGAAGCGAGATGAAAGCCTTACTTTGCAGCGGCTTCGTACATTTCGAGCACGTAGTCCCAGTTGATCAGGCTGTCGACGAAGGCTTCGAGATACTTCGGACGCGCGTTGCGGTAGTCGATGTAATAGGAGTGTTCCCAGACGTCGACGCCGAGAATCGGCGATGCGCCATGAACGAGCGGGTTCTCGCCGTTCGGGGTCTTGGAGATTTCGAGCTTGCCGTTCTTGACGGAGAGCCAGGCCCAGCCGGAGCCGAACTGCGTCGTACCGGCGGCGATGAAATCAGCGCGGAACTTGTCATAGCCGCCGAGGTCGCTGTCGATGGCGGCCTGCAGCTTGCCCGGAAGCGACTTGCCGCCGCCGTTCTTCTTCATCCACTTCCAGAAATGGATGTGGTTGTAATGCTGCGCAGCGTTGTTGAAGAGACCGGCATTGGTGCCGAAGGACTTCTTGACGACTTCCTCGACCGAAAGATCGGCGAGGCCAGCTTCTTCAGCCAGCTTGTTGCCGTTGGTCACATAGGCCTGATGGTGCTTGTCGTGGTGATATTCGAGCGTTTCCTTCGACATGAAAGGCACGAGTGCTTCGTAGTCATACGGAAGGGCGGGAAGTTCGAAAGCCATCTTGGTCTCTCCTTGATGTCCATTGCGGGGGATTGAAACGGATGAAGTGGAACATAGGTGTGTGACACTTGCGAGGCAACCGCAACAATCGGAAAATTTGAGGCTTTTTTACAGAATGCGCGGTCCGTTTCCGCCCTCCGTACATCCAAGATGGCAATGCCAGATGGCACGAATATCGTCAGATCGGCAGGATGCCTTCCTTATGGGCGATCAGCCCCGGCTTGGCCGTCATCAGCATCAGTCCCTCGTGGCGAGCCTGCGCCAGCAACAGGCGTGCAAAGGAATCGACCGGCAGGTCCTCGAAGACGCCGACGCCCATCGCATGCTCGGAGCGTACAGGCACCTCGACATAGCCCGCATCCAGAAGGCCGCGCCGCAGGAGCCGAAGATCGACGGGGGGACCATCGAAGCCCGAGGCCCCGCGCAAACCGATCTCCCAGATGCTGACGGCACTGAAATGAAGTTCATTGCCTTCATCCAGAATGAGCCGCCGCGCCGCGTCGTCGAGATGCACGCTGTCTGCGGCAACCCACAGAAGGACCGGGGTATCGAGCAGGATCTTCAAAAGAAACCTCCCAGCAGACCATCAACCTCAGCCGACCCCGAGGCCTCGAACGTGTCGGCGCGTTTGACATGGCCCTTGAGAAAGCCGATCCGGCCCGTGGTCAGGGGTTCCTCGATCGGGACGATCCGCGCCACCGGCTTGCCGGCGCGCGCCAGGATCACGGTCTCGCCGCGTTCGACCTCTTCGATCAACCGCGACAGATGTGTCTTGGCCGCGTGCACATTGACCTGACGCATGAACCTCTCCCGTGAGACTGACTAAGTTCCATTGGTCTAGTCCGGGACAAGCCCCGTTTCAAGCCGTAACGGAATGGATCTTCCCTAATTCTGGGGACCACCGGTAACCGCGTGTAAGTATTCGATAGTGTTTCCTGCGATAAAACAGAACTCCGCGCAAGAATGCCGCCAATGGAAATGCGGCCGTTACACCGTCTGACGTGACTTTGACGAGATGAAAGAGCCGGGATGCTGCAAGCGCTGAAGATAGACCGAAACCGCGACGAGGCGTTCGATCGCATCACCGCGCTGGTGCGGGATATCTTCAATGTGGAGATCGCGGCCATTTCGCTCATCGAAGGCGAAACGCAGCGTTTCCGCTCGATACAGGGTCTCGACTTGACGGAAATCCCGCTGGAAGCGAGCTTCTGCCGCGCGACATGGCGTGAAGGCGCAACCGTGGTTCTGCAGGACACGCTGGAGGACGAGGAGTTCCGCGATCATGCGCTGGTCAGGGAAACGGGCTTGCGCTTCTATGCGGGCGTGGTTCTGCGCACCGCCGAAGGCATGCCGATCGGAACCATATGCGCCATGGACAGCAAGCCCCGCGCCTTCTCCGAGCGGGAAATGCGCGTTCTGGAAAACCTGGCGCTGATTGCCTCCAACGAATTCCAGCTCCGCGAATTCGCCCACCACGACGCGCTGACCGGCGCCCTCACCCGCCGGCATTTCATGCACGAAACGGCCAGGCTCTGCGAAATTGCCGCGCGCAAGAAGCTGCAGGTCACGGTCATCATGCTCGATGTCGATCACTTCAAATCCGTCAACGACCAGTTTGGCCATGCCTCGGGCGACGAGGTGCTGCGCTCGCTGGCCGCAGCCTGCAAGGCCAATCTGCGGGAGTTTGATATCGTGGGCCGGATGGGCGGCGAGGAGTTCGCCATCGCGCTCGAAGGCGCCCCCGAGGACTCCGCCCGAACCGCCGAGCGCCTCCGCCGCGCCATCTCCCGCCTGCAGTTCACCTTCGATGAAGCCCCGATGCGCGTCACCGCCAGCTTCGGCGTCGCCTCGCTGCGCAAGAGCGAACGCGACGTCACCGCAGCCCTCGCCCGCGCCGACAAGGCCCTCTACAAGGCCAAGGCCGACGGCCGCGACCGCGTGGTCGTCAGCAACGGCTGACCGGACGCACATGACCAAACCCCTCCTGGCCGCAGCCTGAACGACGGCACCGCGTCCGAAGCACCCTGGATCTCCTTGCTTCTACGCAATTCCGGACGCGAAACCGGTTCCCACTTCGGCTCGGCAAGCTTCAGCGCCGCGCCCCCTTCATCGCCTCGGTGATCTCCATCGTCTCGACAGAGACGCGGGTGACGCGACCGATCAGGTCGATGACATGCTCCTTGTAGTCGGCGAAGCGATAGGTGTTGAACTTCTCGCGGATCGTCGGGTCCTTCGGCGTCTTCTCCTTGTACTGGTCGAGGATCCATTCGAGCCCCGAGCGGTTGCCGAGCCGATAGGAGAACGCCGCCTTCGGAATGCCGGATAGCACCGTCTCGCCGTCAATGCGGATCACGCCATTGTCCGGGTCGGCCTTCAGGATCGTCTTCGGGGCGACACCCGCCTCGCGCGCCTTCTCGTCCGGCACATCGGCGCGGGAGACCGGCCACGGCTCGACCGTCTCGTAGCCGATATGCAGCGCCATCAGCCGCCTGCCCCATTCCGCCCATTGGCGGAAATCGGGATAGAAGGGAATGCGCGGAAACTCGCGCTTCAGGTTTAGCGCATAGGTCTCGCGGTAAACCGGATCGTGCAGCACGCCATAGACATAGTGGAAGATATCTTCCTTGGTGATCGCGGCCGCCTTCTTCGCTCTCCCCCCTTGAGGGGGAGATGTCCCGTCAGGGACAGAGGGGGGTGTTGCGGCAGACGCCGCGGCAGATGTGGCACCCTCCTTTGCCAACTCCGCCGACACGTCCTCCGCAGGAGCGGGTGCCTTGCCGTAATGCGCCTGAAACTGCCGAAGTCCCCAGTCGGTGATGTTGTCGATCCGCTCGCCGGTGGGGATGTAGCGGTAGAGGGGAACGCCAAGACTACTGCCGTTACCTGTCTTTAGTAAGCAAATATCAAATGGCGCTGAAACTGCTAGAGCTGCGAACGGCTGACTCGCCTGCATGCCGTGAAACGCTATAAGTGGCGGCATTTCCGAGCGTTGAAGCCTAGGCGGCTTAAGTGAAGCCGATTGAAACATCACGCTAATAAGTTCTGGACTATACAAAAATGGCCGCTTGACGAACGGACGATAGCTCGCGTCATGAATGTTTTGCGCATCTATTTCCAAGAGCCGTCCGGATCGAAAACGGCGCTCTAATTCTCGGTCCCATTTTATCTGCTCCGAAGAGGCCGTACCACGCCGAATCTCATTTAACCGATTTGCGAACCACGTCACTCTATCGGTAAGCGCGATATCATTGTGTGCGTAGAGCCATTCGTCCTTCTTCGTTTGAATACCGTTTGAAAACAATTGGAATATTGCTTGGTCTTTCGTACCGCTCTTCTTCGACTTTAATTGCTTACTTACAGCAGGGACAAAATCAGCCCAGTTATTAGTTGAGAGATTAATCCAATTAAATTTCTTGTCTGGCTCCACCCTTTCGAGGTTTAGACCCGATAGCTTGGACGTTGCCAAGTACGCTAGTTTATCGATTGCAGTATCAAGCTCGGGGCGGCGGCAATAGTAAATCTTGCATCCCTTTTTTCCACGGCGCTTGACCAAGAATGAGATTGCCACGCCTGTCTGTATACCAAATACATTATGTTTGGTGCCCGAAAGCTTGGGATTTTCACGCACATCTCCGCCAAGGTCCACGACATATATTTCGTTGAACTCCTCCTCAACACTGCGCCGAAAACCATCGAAGGCCGCCTTTTCGATAAAATTTCTGTTTGTAATCAGTGCGAGGACGCCATCATCGTGCAACCTGTCGGAGGCCCAGCGAAAGAATCGCGTGTACATATCGTAAACTGCGTTTTTGTTTTGAGCTGTACCTTTTGCAATATAACTTTCCCTAATACTGTCATCTATATGCTTGTAGGGGCGATTGGGATTGCGTGCGTTGAAGTTGTCTTGCCACGCATTATACGGCGGATTGCCGATAATGACCGAAATCTTGCGGGCATTCTGCCGCTTCACGCGCTTGATGTTTTCGTCCGAAAGCGCGCCGAAGAGATCGCCCACATGCTGCCCGGTCTTGATGTTGCGCCAGCTTGCGCGGATCGCCGCGGAAATATTCGAGCAGTTCGCAGATGAACGTGCCGGTGCCGGTCGCCGGGTCGAGGATTTCGACATGCTCGTCGATAAGGTTCTTGCCGAAATGCTTCTCGCAGAGCCAGTCGGCGCCCTCGATCATGAACTTGACGATCTCGTTGGGCGTATAGACCACGCCGAGACGGTCGGCCTTCTTGGCGTCGTAGATCTTGTAGAAATTCTCGTAGATGACCTTGAGGAAGGTCTGCTTCTCGGCATGGCTGCTGATCTGCGCCGCGTTTGACCGGATCGCCGCATAGTAAGGCTCCAGCGCCTTCAGCGTCTCCTTCTTCACCGCGCCGATGAAGAACTTCTCTTCCAGCTCGTAAAGCTCGTGCGCGATGTTGTTCTTGCGGTGGAAATCGCCCTCGTCGAAGACATGGGCGAAGATCTCTTCCGTAAGGACATGCTGGATCAGCATCTCGCGAACATCCGCCTCGGTCAGCGTCGGATTGATCGTCTCCTTGCATGTCTCCAGGAAGCGCTCGGCCGCCTGCCGGAACACCGTATTCTGCGCATAGGCCGTCTCGATGCGCTGACGCAGCGCGTCGAGCACGGTCGGCAGGTCTGCCTTGAACGTCTCTACCGCCTTGCGGAATTCCGCGATTTCCGGGCGCTCATAGCTGAAGAAGAGCGACACGAGACGGAGCAGGCGTTCCGTGTCGGTCATCGAGGCGCGCATGACCTCCTGCCGGTTCTGGATCAGCACCGCGACGTCGGAATTCTCAAAGATGATATTGTCCTGCGGATAGCCCTTGGCGAGCTTCTTGCGGATTTCCTCGTCGAGATCGTCCTTGGTGTCCTTCGCCTCCCAATAGCCGAGCGGCACCCGGATATCGTGCAGCACGGTTCCATCCGGATAGACGGTGGACTTCATCGACGTGTCATAGGGCAGTTCAGCCACGAAAATCAGCTTCTGCGCGTTCGCCCAGTTGTCGAGCAGGCGATGAAACGCCTGCCGAACGATCATCTCGTTGTTCTGGGCCGAAATCTTGCGAAGCCGATCGACGTCGGCGAGATATTGATTGATCAGCTGCTGGCTCATGATTCCCTCTGGGGCGAGCCTAGCGGCAAGGCTCACCCTTGGGTAGCGGGTGTTTCGGCGCTGTCCGGTCGGAGGCGCGGGAATTCAGTGTCGCACGGGATGGAAGACCGGGGATTGCAAGGCGGTGGGCGGCTGCTTGTGGCCGCTCCCCCTCTCTTGCGATTTCTAACACTTAGCCTGCGGCTAAGATGTTGAAATCGCTTTCTCCCCCACCAGGGGGGAGATTGGAGCGAACGGGTCCGGCATCCTCCCCATCTCCCCCCTGGTGGGGGAGAAAGCAAAATCACGGTCTTGGCCGAAGGCTAAGTCGTAGATTTTGCAAGAGAGAGGGTCGAGCCGTAGCCACCTGCCCTCACAATCACCCGCCATGCGCCCAATCCATGTAAAGCCCATAGGCCTTCTCCGTCAGCGGCCCCTTCTGGTAGTCCCGCCCGTCCAGCTGGATCACCGGCTGCACCTTCGAATAGTTCCCCGACATGAAGACCTCGTCGGCCTTCATGAAATCATCGACCGACAGCGTCGTCTCGCGCACCTCGACGCCGGCGGCGCGCAAGAGTTTCATGACGCGGGAGCGGGTGATGCCGGCGAGGAACGTGTGGTTCTCGGCGGGCGTATAAGCCACGCCGTCCTTGACCATGAAGATATTGGCCGAGCCCGTTTCGGCGACATTGCCCAGCATGTCGCGCACCAGCGCATTGTCGAAGCCGCGCGAGCGGGCTTCCGACAGGATGCGGCCATTGTTGGGATAGAGGCAGCCGGCCTTGGCATTGGTGGGCATGCATTCCATCGTCGGGCGGCGGAAGGGCGAGAGCGTCAGCTTGACGCCCGGCTGATCCTTCGGCGGCATGGCGGCCTCGAAGATGACCAGCGCGAAACGGGTCGATTCCGGATCGACCGCGACGAGCCCGGCGGAGCCGGACTCACCCCAATACATCGGCTTGATATAGAGCGGGCTGGAGCCGTCGAAACGGGCGATGCCTTCGCGGGCCAGCGCCTCGATCTCCTGCGGGGTCTTGGTGGGCTTGAGGCCGAGCGCGAGGGCAGACCGGTTGATGCGCTGGCAATGCAGATCAAGATCGGGCGCCACGCCATCGAACCAGCGCGCGCCGTCGAACACCGACGAGCCGAGCCACATGGCATGGGTCGACGGACCAGCCACGGGCGGATTGCCGGGCAGCCATTCGCCGTCGATATAGTTCCAGATGGTGATCTTGGTCTCCGCGCTGCCGTGCATGGCCGCCTCCTCTTCTTCTCATTGGGTCGCCAATGAAGGCGCATTTGGCCGCCGCGTCAACCCGAGGAAAATCCGGGATATATTGACGCGAACGTCAATCTGCCTCATTTTGCGCCGCACAATGGGGAGCCCGCAACCGATTGCGGCCGCACGATAAAAACCGGACGGGACATGTCATACGCAGCCTATGTTTTCGATGCCTACGGCACGCTTTTCGACGTTCACGCGGCCGTGCGCCGCTACGCCGGCGACGTGGGCCCGGACGGGCAGCTTTTCTCCGACGTGTGGCGCTCCAAGCAGCTCGAATATTCCTGGGTGCGTGCGCTCATGGACGGCTATCAGGACTTCTGGGCGCTGACCGAACAGGCGCTGGACTATGCCTTCTGGCGCGTGCCGAGCGTCAACAAGACCCTACGCGACAGGCTGCTGCAGGCCTATTGGAAGCTCGACTGCTATCCGGAAGTGCCCGCGACGCTGAAAATGCTGAAGGCCGGCGGCGCGCGCATCGCCATCCTCTCCAACGGCTCGCCGGCAATGCTGGCGGCGGCGGTGAAGAATTCGGCGCTCGACATGATGATCGACGACATCTTCTCGGTCGACGAGATCCGCACCTTCAAGACCGCGCCGCAGGTCTATGACATGGTGACGACTAATTACCGGCTCTATCCCGACGCAGTCTCCTTCCAGTCGTCCAACCGCTGGGACGTCGCGGGCGCAACCAAATTCGGCTTCCGCACCGTCTGGATCAACCGCAACAACGCGCCCGACGAATACAAGGACTACGGTCCCTCGCTCATCCTGCCCTCCCTCAACGGATTGGAATAACCCTATGGCCTGGTCGCCGGCGCAGTATCTCAAGTTCGAAGACGAACGCACCCGCCCGGCCCGCGACCTTCTGGCCCAGGTTCCACTCGATGAACCGGCGCTCGCCATCGACATGGGCTGCGGCCCCGGCAACTCGACGGAGTTGATCGCCGAGCGCTTCGCGCAGGCACGCGTCGAAGGCATGGATAGCGACGAGAACATGCTCGAGGCCGCGCGCAAGCGTCTGCCGGGCCTCACCTTCTCGCAGGGCGATCTCGGAACCTGGCTGCCGGCGGAAAAGGCGGACCTGCTCTATGCCAATGCCGTCTTCCAATGGGTGCCGGACCAGCTTGCCGTGCTGAAGCGGTTGATGGCCGAGGGCTTGAAGACCGGCGGGGTGCTGGCGATCCAGATGCCGGACAATCTGACTGAACCGACGCATCGCCTGATGGAGGAGACGGCGCTGACCGGTCCATGGGCCTCGCGCTTTGCCGGCGGCAAGGGCAAGCGGCCGGGAATGCCGAGCCCGGCGGACTACATGAACGCGCTCACGCCGCTCTCGTCCCGCGTCGATCTCTGGCACACGGTCTATTATCACCCGCTTGCGAATGCGGAAGCGATCGTCGAATGGGTGAAGGGAACAGGCCTGAGGCCATGGCTCGATCTGCTGGAGGAAAAGGACCGTCCGGCCTATCTCGAAGCCTATACGGACGCCATCCGCAAGGCCTATCCGCCGCTGAAGGACGGCCGCGTTCTGCTCCGCTTTCCCAGACTTTTCGTTGTGGCGACAAAGGCTTGAGTAAAATTCAATTATCAGAATCTTCGACAATCGAGATTTAAGATAATTTAGATAGATGATTATCGAGAGGAATCGCTGACGGTGTTGAGATGCCTGATCTCGGCGTCTTCTTTCTGGCCTTGCAGATCCCAAAACTTCGTAAACGCCTCCTCCATAACGAAGAAGCCCGGCACGAGGCCGGGCTCAAACAAAGGTCCTTTGAGACCATATCAGACGAACTGGCTCAGCCCCGGAACAGAAGCAATCACATCGTCAACGACCTGATCGCCGGCATACTGGCGAGCAACGCCCATGGTTTCCTTGGCGAGCGAGGTGATTTCGCCCATGCCGAGACCGGCGCTCATCAGCTGCTGACCGAGCGCCATGATGCCACCGCCGAGCAGGCCACCGAGGAAACCGCCGCCGCCGTTCTGCGAGGCAGCCAGCTCTTCGGCACCCGGAATTGCCGCGATCATGGCGGACACGGCCTGCTCGTCGCCTTCCTTCTTCAGGAAGGAGAGCATGAGGCCGATCGCCTTCTCGGCAACAGCGGGCTCGAGACCGACAGCATCGGCAACCTTGGAAACCAGTTCGTTCATGAAGTTCTCCCGTAAAGTCAATTTTGACGTGTACGTCAACGTAATAGAATTCGAGGGCAAAGACAAGCCGCCCAACCGCCTCTTGTTGCCGCAGTGGCGCCAGCACCATATAAAATCATGTCTACGATTCAATGAACAGCCACCCGCCTCGACGGGGAAGGCGCAGGGAGCACCGCATGACGATGCAACAGGACGGCAAGATCTTCATCGGCACCAGCCGCAAACCGGACGACAGCATCAACAAGGGCGAATATCTCGAACTGAAATACGGCAACCGCCACGGCCTCGTGACGGGCGCCACGGGCACCGGAAAGACCGTGACACTGCAGGTTCTGGCAGAAGGCTTCTCCAATGCCGGCGTGCCGGTCTTCTGCGCCGACGTGAAGGGCGACCTCTCCGGCATCGGCGGCAAGGGCGAGCCGAAGGACTTTCTCGAAAAGCGCGCCAAGGAAATCGGCCTGGACGATTTCGCCTACAACAAATTCCCGGTGATCTTCTGGGATCTCTTCGGTGAGCGCGGCCACCGCATGCGCGCCACCGTCACAGAAATGGGCCCTCTCCTGCTCGCCCGCATGATGGATGCGTCGGACGCGCAGGAAGGCGTCATCAACATCGCCTTCAAGCTCGCCGACGAACAGGGCCTGCCGCTGCTGGACCTGAAGGATTTCCAGGCGCTGCTGTCCTACATGTCCGAAAACGCCAAGGAGATTTCCGGCCGCTACGGCCTCGTCTCGCCCGCCTCGGTCGGCGCCATCCAGCGGCAATTGCTGATCCTCGAACAGCAGGGCGCGACAAGCTTCTTCGGCGAACCGGCGCTGAAGATTTCCGACCTCATGCGCACCACCTATGACGGGCGCGGCTATATCTCCGTTCTGGCCGCCCAGAAGCTGATGCTGAGCCCGAAGCTCTACGCCACCTTCCTGCTCTGGCTGCTCTCGGAACTCTTCGAGGAACTGCCGGAAGTCGGCGATCCGGCAAAGCCGAAGCTCGTCTTCTTCTTCGACGAGGCGCATCTCCTCTTCAAGGACGCGCCGAAGGTCCTGCTGGAGCGCATCGAACAGGTCGTCCGCCTCATCCGTTCGAAGGGCGTCGGCGTCTATTTCGTCACGCAGAACCCCGCCGACGTCCCGGACACCGTGCTCGCCCAGCTCGGCAACCGCATCCAGCATGCGCTGCGCGCCTATTCGCCCAACGAGGTGAAGGCGGTGAAGATCGCAGCCGACACATTCAGACCCAACCCGGATTTCAACGCGGCCGAGGTGATCTCGAATCTCGGCACCGGCGAGGCGCTCGTCTCGACTCTGGAAGCCAAGGGCACGCCCTCCATCGTCCAGCGCACGCTGATCCGCCCGCCGTCCTCGCTGCTGGGACCGCTCAGCGACGACGGCCTCGCGGAAGTCCTGTCGCAAACGCCCATCGACGACGCCAACGACACCGATCTCGACCGCGTCTCGGCTTATGAAATGCTGGCCGGCAAGGCACAGGCCGCGGAGAACAAGCAGCAGCAGGACGCGCCGCATCAGGAAGACATCCAGCCGCAGGATGGGCAACCCGGCAGCAACCGCTGGACGCTGCCCGATCTCGGCTCGGTTCTCGGCGGCGGCGGCACGACCAAATCCGGCGGCCGCCAGCGCGAGACCGTGGTGGAAGCAGCGATGAAGTCGGCGGCGCGCTCGGTGGCGAGTTCGCTCGGTCGGGCGCTGGTGCGTGGAATATTGGGCAGCTTGAAGAAGTAAGCAGCAGCCGTCGTTCTCCCTTTGGGGAGAAGCGGCCCCGAAGTGCCGGATGAGGCGCTGCGGGCGCCCAATCACTCCGCACCGGTGTGCGCCGTACGCTATCCTTCTCTTTGTCATCCGGATGGGCCATGATGCAGTCATTGCCCCACCCCGGAGGAACCCTATGACTGAAGAAATCGTCCAAGGCCGCGATGTCACCATTCGCTTCGATGCTGGCCGCTGCATCCATTCGCGCGGCTGCGTCCTTGGCCACCCGGAAGTGTACGTGCCCAATGTGCAGGGCGAGTGGATCCATCCCGATTCCGCGACGCCGGAGACGGTGATGGTGACGGCGCTCACCTGTCCTTCCGGCGCGATCCGCGTATCGCGCAACGATGGTTCTGCCCATTCGGATGTTCCGCCGGTGGTCAACACGGTGCGGGTGCGTGAAAACGGTCCGCTCGCCATCGAGGCGGAACTCACGATCCGTGGCGAGGCGCAGGCGGCGCCCCGCGCCACGCTCTGTCGCTGTGGGCAGTCAAAGAACAAGCCCTATTGCGACGGCGCCCATGCGGGAGCGGCCTTCACTGCGACCGGCGAGAACCCCACGAAGGAGTTCACCGCGCTTGCCGTCCGCAACGGCCCGGTGAATATTCAACCGCTGCCGAACGGTCCCCTGCTGGTGACAGGCAATCTCGAGATCGTCTCGGGAACGGGCCGCACCACGGACAAGGTTACCAAGACGGCGCTCTGTCGTTGCGGCCAGTCCCGGAACAAACCCTATTGCGACGGCAGCCATGTCGCCGCCGGTTTCACTGCCGATTGATCGCGCCTTGATATGCCTTCTCCCGCCGCAGTCCTGCGGCGGCGGGACCGGAGGAAGCCGGAGCCGCCGCTAGCGCTTTGCCGCCGTCAGGGCGAACATTGCACGCTGCGGGTCCATGCCCTGCACGATCCAGGCATCGCCGGGCACAGGATGCGGGCCGTTGGTGATCGTGCCGCCATTGGCCTTGACGCGCTCGATGGCGGCATCGATGGCGTCGACGGTGATGTAGTAATTCCAGAACGGAACGGGCATCTGGTCGAACTTCCGCATCATCCCGCCAAGGTCGCGCCCCTCGTTGGCGAAGACCTGATAGTCACCCATCTCGCCCATCGGCACGGCCATGGATTTCGTCCACCCGAACAGGCCGGAATAGAAGTCGAAGGCCTCATCCAGATCACCCGCGTTCAGCTCGTTCCAGCCGAAGGTTCCCGGCGACCCGGGCTTCGGCATGTCCGGCATCGGCCCGTCGGGCATGATCGGCTTGAAGAGATACAAGGTCGCGCCATGCGGATCGGCGACCACGGAAAAGCGGCCGATGCCGGGAATGTCGGTCGGCCCCATGTGAACCGCCCCGCCCCGCGTTGTCACTTCGGCTGTCTTGGCGTCCACGTCGTCGACAAAGACATAGCCGATCCAGGCAGGCCGTGCCCCGCCGGCGCGCATCTCAGGTGTCAACGCCATCATGCCGGCTGAGCCCATCTCGAATCCGGGAATCTTGAACAGCGTGTAGTCCATACCGCCGGCGGTCGTGTTGCCTGCTTTTTCAGCCTTCCAGCCCACCACAGCGCTGTAAAATTGTCCTGCTGCCCCAGTATCTGTGGTCATCAACTCGTGCCAGATGAAATTTCCCTCGCCCGCCATGGGATCCTCCGCCATAGTGAAAATCAGATATTTGACTATAGGTTGATACCAACATACTATGACAGACATGTCAAACCCGTCCTCAGTCCCCTACCAGACGACCCTGCATGTGCGCGATCACTGCCTGTGCCTCCACGCGCAGCGGGCCGCGCGAGCGCTGGCTCGGCGCTTCGACCGCGCCTTCAGGCACCTGGGGATCAACAATGGCCAGTTCTCGCTGCTGATGTCGCTGAACCGGCCGGAGCCGCCGGCCATGTCGCCGGTCGCCGAACTCCTGGCCATGGACCGGACGACCTTGACCGCCGTTTTGAAGCCACTCACGCGGCGCGGACTGGTGGAGATCGTGTCGGGGGAAACGGACCGGCGCGAGCGGCGCCTGAAGCTCACCCCTGCAGGACTCGCCCTCCTGGCCGAGGCGACACCCATCTGGATCGCCGAGCATGCCGAGGTCGAAAAGAAACTGCCGCAGGGCGATGGCGATCGCCTGCGGCAGGATTTGCTGATCATTTCAAAGGAAGTTTAAACGCCCCCGCTCAGGCGAGAACGGCGGAGACTTCCTTCGGCGTGCGCATGGCGTGGCTGTACGGGCAGACCTGGTGTGCCTTGGCCACCAGGTCTTCAGCCTGCGCGCGGTCGAAGCCGGGGATGGAAACGGAAACGGCCGGGTGGATTTCGAAGCCGCCTTCGCGCGGGCCGATGCCGACGCTGACCGAAACGCTCGTGTCATCGGGCAGCTTCACCTTGGCCTGGCCGGCCACATAGCGCAGCGCGCCGAGGAAGCAGGCTGCATAGCCCGAGGCAAAGAGCTGTTCCGGATTGGTGCCGCGTGCGCCGTCGCCGCCCAGTCCCTTCGGGACCGTCAGGTTCAGATCAATGACGCCATCGTCAGACTTCGTGTGGCCGTTGCGGCCGCCGCCGGTTGCCGTTGCATTCGCGGTATAAGCTACAGACATTATGCTCTCCATCCTTGAGTGTTGCTGTTGCATTTTATATAGCGCATAATTATATTGTGCGCAATAGGATTTTGCAGAATTTTTCCGCTTCTGCTATCAGGGAGCGGGGAATTTGGGGAGTAAGGTCATGAAACCACAGGACAATGTGCTGAAGCTCGAGCAGCAGCTCTGCTTTGCGGTCTATTCGGCCGCTCACGCCTTCAACCGTGCCTATAAGCCACTGCTGGATTCGCTGGGCCTCACCTATCCGCAATACATCGTCATGATGGTGCTTTGGGAGCGAAACGGCCAGACGGTCAAGGAGATCGGCGCGAAGCTGGACCTTGATTCCGGCACACTGTCGCCGCTGCTCAAACGCCTCGAAAAGCTGGGCATGATCACGCGCACCCGTGACGAAAACGACGAACGCCAGGTCGTCATCTCGCTGACCGAACAGGGCAAGGCCACGCGTCGACAGGCGCTCGACAAGATAGCGCCAGCCATCGGCCATCTCGTCGGCTGCGGCGTCGATGACATGAATGAAATGCGCGACAGGGTGATCAAACTGAAGACGGCGCTGGATGGCGCCGTCAACCACGACTGACGCAGACCGGATCAGCCGGACACCTTGCATCCGGCTGCGCCCGCAACAGGATCGCGGCCCAGGACCTGACGCAGTTTCCGCACCTTCCTGAGCTTCTTGCCCTGCTGCGGAACCAGAATGCCGCATTCTACGCAGGCCGAAACGAAGGCCTTGCGAGCATCTTCAACCGGAACAAGACGCGCCAACGCGGCGCTGAGGACCTCGACGGCCTTCTCATGACGTTTGCCACGCGGCGACGGCCATTCGTGTTGAAGGCAGTCGAGCGCATCGTGAACACAATCAAACTGGCGGACAGCCCCGTTTCCGAACTTTGCCATCACGGGCGTCGCCCAGCGCACAGAGACCAACATCATCATACACTCCTCGCATTCTCAAGCGCATAACCAGCGCCGGACACAGAACGACCTCCCGAGGCGAATGTTCCGCCGCCCGCGATCAGGATTGAGAAGATTTTTATGAAAATCGATTCGACGTCCCTGATCTGGATCAGGTCCCCGGTAAACCAAGTCTACATCACCACGATGACAGCGCCATCGCGGACGCGGTTGTAGAGGTCGACGACATCCTGATTGTACATGCGGACGCAACCCGACGAGACCTGTTTGCCGATCGACTGCCAGTCCGGCGTGCCATGAACGCGATAGAGCGTGTCCTTGCCGTCCTTGTAGATGTAAAGCGCCCTCGCCCCGAGCGGATTGTCGATGCCGGCGATCATGCCGCCGCGAACCTTGATGTTGTTGATATCCGTCGAGGCGTCGGCCATGCCGTCCGTCGGCGTCCAGCGCGGCCATTGCTGCTTGTAGCGGATGATGCCGCGGCCGGACCAGGCATAGCCCTGCCGCCCGAGACCGACTCCATAACGCAGCGCCTGCCCGTTGCCCTCAACGAGATAGAGAAATCGCGAGCGCGTATCGACGACGAGAGTGCCGGGCTTCTCGGCCGTCGGATAGGCAACCTTCTGGCGAAGCAGGGTAGGACTGACGCGTTCGATCGGGATGGCAGGCAACAGATGGCCGGCATCGTTCAGGGAACCATAGCGGTTCCAAACGTCCAGATCGAGCTTCGCCACCTTTGTGTCCGGCTGCGGGTCGGAAAGCGCCGGGCGCGCGGAGGACTGTTCGCCGAGGCTGGAAGACGGCGCGGCTGGATAATAGGTCTGCTGCGGCCCCCGGACTCGAGACGGATCGAGTATGGTGGACGTGGCCGGCGCCTGATACGTCCGCTGCGGCGGTTGCGAGCCCTGGGGCTGCAGCGCGTAGGGCGTACCCGTGGGCTGCATGAAGACGGGGAAGGTCTGGTCGCCAAAGCGCTCCGCATTTGTCGAGCCGGTATCCGGGAAGAACGGGATCTTCGAAGGGTTGCGGGCGTCGCCGACCAGGGGCCGGCCATCGTCAAAATCAACCGGCCTTCCATCGGCCCCGACGCAGCCCGCCAAAGAGAACGAAAGGCCGATCAGCGCCGCCAGGCTCGGCAGCGCGGTTCTCAACTTTGCGGCCACAGCCCCGGACTTGGTTTCCGTCATGGGCTCGGTCTTGCGCACGGTCATCGGCAGTCTCCGGACATTCATCGTCGTCCGGCTTTATGCACCGCCCGGCTGGCGCGTGGCTTTCTTCTCCTCATGCGCTGCGCGTGAGTGCGAATATGTGCTTGCCGACGACCCAGGCCACCGGAAGCGCAATCACCGCGCCCACCAATGCCGAAAGCGCGATATCCGAGCGGCCGAAGTGACCGAGCGACAGCACCGCGGTGACGGCAACGCCGGCAAGAACGGTTGCGACAAGCACATAGAGAATGGCGATGAGCCGGAACATGGAAGGTCCCCTTTCCTGGTGAAAACAGGAAAAAGGCTACGCCGGGTCCGCCTGCTGGCGTTGATCCATCTCAACTAAAATATGAATATTCGTATGTATCTTGCCGAGCGTCAAATTCGAGGGGTCAGCTGGTTGAAAAGCCGCGTTCGAACCGCCGGTCCGGAATGAACCAGACGGCTGCGATCACGATATAGATCCCCACCGAAATGACGGGCGTCACGAATGCCGCCGGGAGCGCTACCACATAAGCAACTGCCGAAAAGATCCCCTTCGCGTCACTGCCGAGGGCCTTCGCAAAGTCCGAGTCGCGCCCATGGATCGCAATCAGGCAATGCGCCAGGATGTAATAGGCCATCGCCGCCATCAACATGACGACTCCATAGATCACGACCGGCGTTGTGGAGAAATGCGTTTCCCCCATCCATTCGGTGGTCACGGGAACCAGCGACAGCCAGAAAAGCAGATGGAGGTTCGCCCACAGCGCGCCGCCCGTGACATGCTTCACCGCGTGGATCATGTGATGGTGGTTGCTCCAGTAGATGCCGACATGCACGAAGCTCAGAACATAGGCCAGAAAGACCGGCCAGAGCGGCCACAAATCCTGCAGGCTTTCGCCATGCGGAACTTTCAGCTCCAGCACCATGATCGTGATGATGATCGCGATCACGCCATCCGAGAACGCTTCCAACCTGCCTTTTGTCATTTACAGTCCCCAAAACCCCTGCAAACGACTGTAGCAGCGTGGCTTTCGGGTGCAAGCCGGATTGAAAGCGTAGCCAGCGCTTTCTATGTCTGATGCGAAGGCGACGCGAAGTCGCCCACATCGAGGAAGGATATTCCATGAAGCGCATGGCACAATTGGCAGCAGCGGTCGCAGCAGCCGTCGTCTTGGGCGGCCCCGCCGCAAAGGCCGAAGTCGTCGGTCAGGTTGGTGTCGACTGGATGGGCAACGACATCATGATCGACGCGCTGACGGACCCCAAGGTCAAGGGTGTGACCTGCCATGTGACCTATTTCGACCGCTCGGTGGTGGACCGGCTGAAGAACGGCAAATGGTTCGAGGATCCCTCCAACAACTCCATCGCCTGCCGCCAGACGGGCCCGATCGAGATCGGCGATATCGATCTCGGCAAGGGTGGCGAGGAGGTCTTCAAGTCCGGCCTCTCGCTCATCTGGAAGAAGCTCGTCGTCAACCGGATCTATGACAAGCAGAACGATACGCTGATCTATCTCGTCCATTCGCGCCAGATCGTAGACGGCTCGGCCAAGATGTCTATCTCGACCATCCCGCTCTATAACCAGAACGTGACCTGGGAAAAGGGCAAGCCGGCCGCGAAGTAAGGCAAGCCGCCTCTCCTCGCCGGTTGAGGCCCCATGAGACAAGCCCGCCCCCGGCGCGGGTCACGCACCGGAGGCGGCGATTGGTTCAACCGACCCTGTCTGCGAAGGCTTAAGCAGCCATCGTCAGTTCGTCGGCAATGACGGTGTCGAGGTTGAGGAAGCAGACCATGTTCTTCTCAAGCGCCACGATGCCGCGGCAGAAGGCGCGCTGAGCCTCCGGTATGATTTCCGGTGCCGGCTGCAGATCTTCGGCCTTGATCGACATCATGTCCGACACTTGCTCGACCAGAAGGCCGACAAGCTTGCCCTTGATGTCCGTGACGATGATGGCGGAGCGTTCCGACGGTTCCGTCATTGGCATGCCGAGACGGCAAGCCATGTCGATGACCGGAATCACCGCACCACGCAGGTTGATGAGGCCGAGCACATAGCGCGGCGTATGCGGCATCGGCGTCACCGGAGCCCAGCCGCGGATTTCGCGGATGGCCATGATGTCGATGCAGAATTCCTGTTCGCCCAGATGGAAGGAGACGATTTCCAGATAGGCTCCGGACTGCTTGATAACATTGGTCATTTCAGAACTCTTCCCATTGATCGGTTGAAGGAGAAGCTTGTGTGCTGGCGCGCTGGCCGGAAGACTGGAGTGTGGACTTGGCGGGCGCCCCACCGAATGCATTCTCAAGCCGCCCCATCAGCTTCTGCGCGGGCGACGTACGGGCGCGCTGCCCCGGCTGGGCGGGAGCGACCGCAGGCTTGAAACCCGTGGAGACGACCGGCGCCCGTGGCGGGATCGGCGTATTGGCACGAACGACCGGACGCTCCGCATGAGACCCTGCAGGCATGCCGAGCCTGGTACGGAATTGCGAGATGACATTTTCGAGTCGAGTCGTATCTTCGTTGAGCGTCTGGCACGCGGCGTTCGTCTGCTCGACCATGGCCGCGTTCTGCTGCGTGACGTGATCCATCTGGCCGATGGCCGTATTGATCTCGGCAAGGCCGGCATTCTGTTCGCGCGCTGCATTGACGATCGAGATCATGTGTTCGTTGATCTTGACGACATCCGCGCCGATGGCGCGCAACGCCTGTCCCGTGGCGGTGACAAGCTCCGCGCCGGTCTGAACTTCCGCGCCGGATCGCGCGACGAGCTGCTTGATGTCCTTGGCGGCGGTCGCTGCACGGTTGGCAAGTTCCCGGACTTCCTGTGCAACAACGGCAAACCCCTTGCCGGCCTCGCCGGCCCGCGCCGCCTCGACGCCCGCGTTCAGGGCAAGAAGGTTGGTCTGGAAGGCGATCTCGTCGATCACGTTGATGATCTTGCCGATTTCAGCAGAGGCACTTTCGATGCGTTCCATGGCCTGCATCGCCTCGCGCACAACCGCGGTCGACTTTTCAGCCTGCGCCTTGGTGCCCTCGACCATCGCCCCGGCCTCTTCGGCCTTGCTGGTCGAGCCGCGCATCGTGATGGTGATCTGCTCGAGCGCCGAGGAGGTTTCTTCAAGCGACGCGGCCTGCTGTTCGGTGCGCTTCGCGAGATCGTCAGCCGCCATGCGGATCTGGACGCTGCTGGAATGGATGGAGGATGACTGGTCGGTGATATTGCCGATCACCGTGCTTAGACGCGTGACGGCGGCATTGTAGTCCTGACGCAGACGTTCGAGGTCGGCGCGGAACGGATCGTCGATCTGCTGTGTCAGGTCACCCTCGGCCAGACGGGCGAGACCGCCAGCGAGGATGGTGACGCAACGACGGATCTCTTCCTCGTCGCGCTGACGCTCGGTTTCGTTTTCGGTACGCTCGCGATCGACGCTGAGGCGAGCCTCATGAGCTGCAGCTTCCGCACGGTCCTTCTCGACAGTTGCCTTGCGCAGGATGTCGGCAACCCGGGCGATCTCGCCAATTTCGTCAAGGCGCTGCGTGCCATCCACAGAAGTTGCGATGTCACCTTCCGCAATCCGGTTCATGCTGCGGCGAACGGCATTCAGCCCCTTCATGATATTGCGCGACTGCCAGGCGATCAGGCCGCTGGCAAGAATGACGGCTACGGCGCCGATCAGAAATTGCAGGACTGCCGATTGCTGGGACTGCGCAACCGCTGTGTCAACTTCGTGCGTCTGGGCTTCACTGGTTGCCTTGGCCACGACATCCAGCACGGTCTTGATACGTCCACCGGCGGCGTCGATATCATCATCGATCTTGTCGAATTCCGCGTCCGGCGCACCACCGGCAACGAGTGCAGGCAGTCGCTCATTGGACGCCTTGACGATATCGTCCACATCGGCACTCAGCTTGGCGATGTCGATATTGAGCCCGGCGGACTTGGAGAAGCTCTCGACCGCGCTGACGCCGCTTTTCAGAAACTTCGTGTTTTCTTCCAGCGTGGTCTTGCGTTCCGCGGTAACCGCCTTGCTTGCACGGTCGATAATGACATCCATCGACGCGAGGCGGATTTCCTCGTTGGCAAAGCGGAGGTCGTTCACCTGCTTGTCGATCACATCGATCGTCTGCGAATTGGCGAGCGCATGTGAAACCGTATTGCTCGAATACCAACCAACGACAACAAGAGAACCGATACCGATAAACGCCGCGACACCAGACACCCATAATCTCTGGCTGACCGAAAGTTTCATATGAAAGTCCTTCGTGAAGGAGCCGCCCCAAGGCTCGAATGGCACGAGACTGACAAACAACTTTTAAAGATTTGCTAACTCAACCTCCCAATTCTCCGGGTACGCAGACCCGCCCTCGCCCCGTTTTTTCGCTGTGACAACGTGCCTGTTTACCGCTGCCCGAAGGCGCACTAAAACGGCGTCTCAAGAAACTGAAAAGAACGGAGAGCGGCGACATGAAGAAGGCCAGCCTCATCATCTGGATCGCGATCATCGTGCTTGCCGGCTTCCTCGGCTGGTTCACCCTCGAATACACACGCGACAAGCAGCAGGTGGCAGACGGCCCCTATGGCGTCCCCTTCCAACTGGTCGACCAGACGGGCAAGCCGATCACCGAAGCCGCATTCCGCGACAAGCCGACGGCGTTGTTCTTCGGCTATACGCATTGCCCTGATGTCTGCCCCACGACCCTCTTCGAAATGGACGGCTGGCTGCAGAAGGTCGATCCGGACGGCACGAAGATGCACGCCTATTTCGTGACCGTCGATCCGGAACGCGACACCCCGCAGATCATGAATGACTATGTCTCGAATGTCTCGAAGCGGATCACCGGCATTTCCGGCGACCCGGCCAAGATTGCCGAAGTGGTGAAGGGCTTCCGCATATACGCCAAGAAGGTGCCGATCGATCCGAACAAGCCGGATGGCGACTATACGATGGACCACACGGCCTCCGTCTTCCTCCTCAATAATGGCGGCCGCTTCAAGGGCACGATCTCCTATGGTGAGGATGGCGACGTGGCCGTGAAAAAGCTGGAAAACCTGATCAAGGGCTAGTAGAGCCTTCCCCCAAACAAACACCCGCCACATTGGGGAATGCCTTGAGCGAAGTCCGTCTTTACATCCACGCCACCGAAAACGACTGCGCCCTTATCCTCGACCGCCTGGGCGCGATCTTCGAAGACGGCGAATATGCCGTGACGACGATGGAAGTCGATGAGGCGAACGATGTGTGGGAGACAGCAGTCTACACGCTGCAGGGCGATGAGGACGGCGCACGAACCGCCTTCGAACAGGCACTGTCGCCGGACTATGAACACCTTGAAATCCAGCGTGAGGTTCTCCCCGAGACGGACTGGGTGGCGAAATCGCTGGAAGGTCTTCAGCCTGTCCGCGCCGGCCGCTTCCTCGTCCACGGCTCGCATGACCGCGACCGCGTCATGCCCGGCGACGTGGCGATCGAAATCGACGCGGGCCAGGCCTTCGGCACCGGTCACCACGGCACGACCGCCGGCTGCCTCGAAATGATCGACTGGGTGCTTCGCTCGCGCAAAGTGAGGAATGCACTCGATCTCGGCACCGGTAGCGGCGTGCTGGCCATCGCGGCTCGCAAGATCCAACCCGTCCCGGTTCTCGCCACCGACATCGACCCCATCGCAGTCCGGGTGGCCCGCGAGAACGCCCGCAAGAACGGCGTGGGCGCAGGATTGCGATTCGAGACCGCCCCCGGCTTCCACCACGGGGCGTTCCGGCGTAGCGGCCCCTTCGATCTGATCATCGCCAACATTCTGGCCAAGCCCCTGATGAAAATGGCGCCGGATCTCGTCCGACACCTCGTTCCCGGCGGCACGGTCATCCTGTCCGGCATTCTGGCAAGCCAGCGTCTGAAGGTTCTGGCCGCCTATAATGGCCAGCGCCTGGCGCATCGCCGCACCATCTGGCGCAACGGCTGGGTCACCATCGTGCTGGAACGCGGCACAAAATAATAAAATCATTCAAGTGAGTTATGCGCATCCAGCATGCCGTTCCGGCGTGCGGGCGTCGTGCGGCTATCCCGCAATGCTGCAACGCAGCATAAACTGGAAAAGAAAAAGGGCGATGCCGGGAGGAGGTGGCATCGCCCTTGGATCAGCTAGGCTGATCGTGTCCCGGCATTGGGAGGAGGAGTTGCCGGGAACAAACCGGTTTCGGCTGACCCAGGAGATCTTGGGAGGAGGAGCGATCTCAGGCTACCGAAACTGGAACTCAAATTCTTAGAAAGGACCCTTTTTCAGGCCTTCACGCATCTTGCCCAGAACGTTCAGGGACGCGTCGTCCATGCCGGCGAGAACGCGTGCTACATGACGCTGAGCGGAACGCTCGCGCATGGCCATCACATTCGTCACATCCATCCTGGACATCTTCATTTCCCTTCGACTTCAGACATGTTGGCGTCTTTCGATGATTTTTTTATAGCTCGAATTATTGCGACGCAACACAGTCGATTGCTCATGGGAGCTATGCATTTTCTGCATAAATTTTACCGAACGGATAAAAGCTTGCAGCCAGCGGGGCCCTTGGCGTTCCTCTTCTTGATAGGATAAACCTCGACATCCATTGCAATTCGATCGGGCCCATCATGTTCCAGAGCTTCGAGACCACAGCCAGTCCAGACCACGGCGCGCCCCGCGTCCACGCCCTGCGGGAGCGCCTCGCGGCCCTTCAGGTTGATGGTTTCCTCGTCCCCCGCGCCGACGAGTTCCAGGGCGAATATGTGCCGGCCTCGGCGGAGCGGCTCGCCTGGCTCACGGGCTTCACAGGTTCGGCTGGCGCCGCGCTTGTCGCGCCCGATCTCGCCGTCGTCTTCGTGGATGGGCGCTATGTGACACAGCTTGCGCAGCAGACGGACCCGAACGTCTTCAAGCCCGGCGATCTCGTGAAGGAACCGCCGGCCGACTGGATAGCCAATCATGCCGGCAAGGGTTTCCGCCTGGGTATCGATCCCTGGCTGCACACGATTGCCGAAGTCCGCAAACTGAAAGCGGCGCTGGAGGCGAAGGGCGGCGCGCTGGTCTTCCTTGAAGAAAATCCCCTCGATCACCTCTGGTTGGACCGCCCGGCTGAACCGCTCGGCCGCGTCACGATCCAGAAGCACCAGCATTCCGGGACCCTAGCACGCGACAAGATCGCCGCGATTGCCGAGGGCGTGAAGGCCCGCGGTGCCGATGCCGTTCTGATCGCCGACCCCTCCTCCGTTGCCTGGGCCTTCAACATTCGCGGCAGCGATGTCCCGCACACGCCGCACCCGCTTGCCCGCGCCATCATCCATGACGACGGGCTCGCGGAGATCTTTCTGGACGCCCGCAAGACGGGGATCGAGGAGAAGGCATACCTCACCCAGATCTGCGAAATTCGCGAACCGGCCGAACTGGCTCCGACGCTTGAGGCGCTTGGCAAACGCGGCTCCATCATCGAAGTGGACGCCGGCATCGTTTCCTATGAACTCGTGCGCCGGATCGAATCCGCGGGCGGAACCATCCGGGAAACAACCGATCCCTGCGCCCTGCCCCGCGCCACCAAGAATGAAGCCGAGCTGGCCGGCACCCGTTCCGCCCACATCCAGGACGGCGTCGCCATGGTCGAGTTTCTCGCCTGGCTGGACCAGGCCGAACCCGGCACAGTCAGCGAAATAGAAACGGTCGAAAAGCTCGAAGCCTGCCGCCGCCGCGTCGGCGAGCGCATGCAGAACCCGCTCGCTGACATTTCCTTCGACACGATCTCCGGCGCGGGCCCGAACGGCGCTATCATCCATTACCGCGTAACACGCGAGACGAACCGGAAGCTGAAACCCGGCGAGCTTTATCTGGTGGATTCCGGAGGCCAGTATCGCAATGGCACGACGGATATTACACGCACGGTCGCCATCGGCAGCGTCGGCGAAACCGAGAAGCGGTTCTTTACCCTCGTGCTGAAAGGCATGATCGCCATTTCGACCGCCCGTTTCCCCGCAGGCTCCCGCGGCGTCGATCTCGATCCCCTCGCCCGCATCGCGCTCTGGAAGGCGGGCGCGGACTATGGGCACGGGACCGGACATGGCGTCGGCTCCTACCTCTCGGTGCATGAAGGACCACAGCGCATTTCCCGCGCCGCCATGCAGGAGCTTCTGCCCGGCATGATCCTCTCCAACGAACCCGGCTACTACCGTCCAGGCGCCTTCGGAATCCGCATCGAGAACCTGATCGTCGTGGAAGAGGCAAGCGAGATCGATGGCGGCGACAAGCCCATGCTCGGCTTCGAGACCATCACCTGGTGCCCCATCGACAGGCGCCTGGTCCTACCCGGTCTTTTGACGCGGGAGGAACTGGACTGGCTCAACGCCTATCACGCAAAGACACGCGAGGCCCTCAAGCCGCTCATCGATGACGCCAAGGTCGCCGCCTGGCTGGAGCAGGCCACGCAGCCGATCGGATGAGGCATCCGCGATCGGATGATCTCATGAAGAAAGATGAAATTACAGGATGAAGTGCCGGATCAGCATGGCTACAGCCCAGCCGATGGCAATGAGTGTGAGGCCTGAAACCCGAAAGCCGGCAACCAGCGCAACCAGAAGCGCAATCGCCGTCTCCGGCCCGCCGGTCAATGCCGACGGAGCAACCAGCGTCGTCAGAACCGCAGCCGGAACGGCATTCAGCCCCGCTTCGACGCGTGGCGGAATGGTCTTGAACCGCTTGATCATCACGTAGCCGGCAATGCGGGTGAGATAGGTTGCAACCGCTCCGCCGAGGATGATCAGTAGCATGTCGGCACGGAAAAGATGATCCATCTTAGCCCTCCCCCAGCTCTGACCGCGTGCCCGGCTTCACCGGCATCAGGGAAGCCGCCAGAATGCCGGCGACCGCACCGATGCTCACATGCCAGGGCGAGCCGACAAATTTGACCGCCGCCATCGAGGCCAGCGAACTGACGATCACCACCGGCAGCCAGTTCTCCCGCTTGCGAAATCCCATGACGAGGCCAAGGAAGTAAACAGGCAGCAGCACATCGAGTCCGATGGACTTCGGATCGCCGATGAAGGCGCCGAGCACGCAGCCGGCATAGGTCATTGCCAGCCACGGCAGGTAAAGCCCCAGGCCCAGCCCCATGACCCAACCGAACGTGACGGGCTCGCCTCCCTGCGCGTGCCTCTCGATCTCCGCGTAGTGCGGATCTGTCAGCAGGAAGAAATTGACAGCCTTCTGCCACGGCGACAACAGGTCGATGTGGCGCGCGATCGCCGCCGAATAGAGGATATGGCGGAAATTCACGGCGAGGATCGACAGGATCACGATCCAGGCCGGCAGATGCTGGTCGAACAGATTGATGCCGACGAGCTGACTTGCGCCTGCATAGATGACGCCGCTCATCAACACCGCCTCGCCGGTGCTCATGCCATGCTGCACGGCAACGGCTCCAAAGAGCACGCCGAAGGGCGCTGCGGAAACGATGATGGGCGCAATACGCCTCAGCCCGGCCTTGAAGTCGTCGATGAACATCCCGCCACCTTGTTGGAAAGTTCTCTTAAGACAACCCATCCGACGTGCATGCAAGTCAATTCGTTTGATAACTGCCCCAAAAAAATTTGAGAGTCACGCCGCGCTCAGCGTGAAGCGGAAGACGCTGCCGCCGGACGGGCGCGTCTCGCACCAGATGCTCCCGCCATGACGCTCAACGATCTTCCGGCAAATCGCCAGCCCCAGCCCCGTGCCTTCGATTTCGGACTGCCGATGCAGCCGGCGAAATGGCTGAAAGATCCGCTGATGTTGGGCTGCCGGCACCCCGATCCCGTTATCGGCGACCGACACCGTAACCTCACCACCGGAGGTTTCCGACGAAATGGAGACCTCTGGCCGCGTTTCGCCGCAATATTTCAGGCTGTTGCCGACCAGATTCTGGAGGAGCTGCGTCAGGAGCGCGAGATTGCCCCGCACCATCGGCAGGTCTGCGCAGGCGATCTGCGCATCCCGTGCCGCAATTTCGCCAGCCAGATTGGAAAGACAGCCCTCCACCGCGCTGTGGAGCGAGATCAGGGACACTTCAATCGGCTTGTCGCTCATCGAATAGTGCTGCAGCGTGTTGATGAGGTCTTCCATTCTCCGCGCGGTGGCAAACAGACGGTCGCGGTTGATGCGCAGCTGTTCGTGATTGCCTTCCTCCAGGTCGCGCTCGATAAACTCGACGAGATACCGGAGTTGGTGGATCGGCGTCTTCAGGTCATGCGCCAGGACATGACCGAAACGCTCCAGCTCCTCACGCTGGTCGGCCACGATCCGCTCCAGCTCGGCCTTTCGCAATGCGCTCTGGATCACATGCGCGATATAGCTTTCCGACAGCTGCGATTTCGGCACATAATCGGCCGCACCGAGCTTGATCGCCTCCGTGGCGATCAGTTCGTCCCCCTGGCCCGTCACCATGATGATCGGCAGGTGCGGATGTTGCTCCCGAAGTGCGACGATCCCCTTCAGGCCGTTTCCGCCCGGCATCCGGTAATCGATGATCGCGCAGTCATAGGCGCGTGCCGCGCAGGCGGCTTCGGCGTCCCTGAGGTCCAGCGCCTCATCAATCTCGCAGACGAGGCCACAGGCACGGATCAGGCGGCGCAATTGCATGCGGTCGCCATCATCGTCGTCGGCGATCAGCAGCCGCAGCTTTCCGGGGTTCATGTCGGCAGTTCCACGATCTTCCAGAAACTGTCGATCATCCCGACAAGATTGAGGAAGTCCGTGCCGGCGTTCTGCTTCACGATATAGCCTGCAACATTGAGGTCATAGGCCGCCGCCATGTCCTCCTCCCGCTTCGACGTGGTGAGCAGGAAGGCGACCGTACGCCGCAGATCGGGATGCGCGCGCAGGGCCTTGATGAACTCGATCCCGTTCATCCTCGGCATGTTGAGATCCACGAGCAGCAGGATCGGCTGTCGGGTCTGCCTTCTGGTCGCATCGCCGGTGAGATAGGCCAGCGCCTCCACGCCGTCCTGCGCGCGGATGATCGGATTGCCGATATTGGCCTTGGCGAAGGCGCGCGTCACAGCCTTTGCGTCTCCGTCATCGTCCTCGACGAGAAGGATCTTCACATCGGTCGCGCCAGATCTGGCGTAAAGCGTCATCACCCCGGCTCTCCCTTGTCCACGCCTTCGACATGCTTGGGATAAGTGAAGGCGAAGACGCTTCCCCTTTCCCCCGCACGCGCGACGGAAAGACTCATTCCCAGAACGTCGATATGCTTGCGCACAATGGCCAGCCCCATACCGCTGCCCTCCACGCGATCACGCGGACGCAACGTCTGGAACATTGTGAATATCTGCTCGCGATATTCTTCGGGAATACCCGGCCCGTCGTCAATCACGGAGATCAGGTATGCCGTTCCCTGGTCTTCGGCCTTGACAACGATTTCGCCCTTCTCTCGGTCATGATGCTTCAGAGCATTCCCAATCAGGTTGATCAGTATCTGCTGCAGCGGCATGCGCATCGCCGAGATCGCCAGGAAAGACGGATCGAACGTCACGTTGAAATCTTCGCGATGCGGGACCAGCGCCATCACCTCGTCGCGAAGCTGCTCGCCCGTCAGGACCTCGCGCCACTGCTCGTTCGTCTTGCGGCCGATGCGGGAATATTCGAGGAGATCGTCGAGCAGCCGGTCCATGCGACGCACACGGCTGCGCAGAAGGGTGAGGTTCTCGCGGCTGTCTGCATCGAGCTTGTCCGCAAGATCCTCCTCAAGCCAGGTTGATGCGTTGTCGATGACCCGCAGCGGCGCCTTCAGATCGTGCGAGGCCACGAAGGCGAATTCGTCCAGCTCACGATTGGAGCGCGCCAGCGCCTCGATCAGCCGCTCGCGCTCCGCCTCCGCAGCCCTGCGTGCCGAGATGTCGCGGACGTTTCCGGTGAATATCCGCTGACCGTTGATGACTGTTTCACTGACCGATAGCTCAGCCGGGAAAAGCGATCCGTCACGTCTGCGGGCGGTGACCTCCTGCATCCGACCGATAATCTTGCGGACACCTGTCGCCTTGTAGCTCGCGAGATAGACATGATGAGCACCAGACTTCTCCTCGCCCATCAGGCTGTCGATGCTCCGGCCTATCAATTCGCCGGGCTTGTATTGGAAGACGCGCTCTACGGCCGGATTGTCAGACAGGATGCGCCCATCCTCGTCAATGGAGATAATGGCGTCGAGGGCGCTGTCGATGACCGCCCGTGAACGGCCGGCCACGTCGACCACGTAGTCGGCAAAGCGGCGCGATGCGAGAAGCGAGACAACAATAACCCCGAACAGGATCGCGGCACCGATGACCAGCGTCTCCCGCCGCGTTTCCCAGACCAGCGCCAGCAACCGTCTTTCCGGCTCCCGCAGCGCCACGCCGATGAAGTCATAAGGCCTCTGCGCATTGAAATAGCGGCGCACGAGATAGGAAATGGCACCATCCTGCCGTGCTGCGACCTCGTTTCGTCCCGGCCCCATCTGCCTTGGATCGATCAAACTGCTCGGGCTGTCCTGATCACGCCGGAGGAATCGCACGGTTTCCTCGCCCGCCGACCGCTCCAGCCTGTCACCATCGCTGTTGAAGAGAAGGATGTCGCGCCGAGATGGAGCATCGCGAAGCACGCCGGTCATCATCTTTATGTAGTCGAGATCGATGATCGCGAAACCGATCACCTTTCCCGCCGCATCCGGAACGGGATAGGCCACATGCCACACGGCGAGATCCCCGCGCCCGGCGTCTTCCGTTTTTCCCGATATCTCGACATGAGAATGGTAGATTGTCCCCACAAGCGTGCCGGACGCCGCTTCGCGGAAAAACGGCTCACCTGCGACAGAAGCGAGTTCCTGAGCCGGCACGACCCTGATTCCATGCTCTGTCTGGATCACCCGGACAACTTCCCGGCCGTCGAGCGCCACGACCCGAATCTGCAGATATTCCGAGCGCCGCGCGAGAATGCGACCATAGACGATCTCGGGCGCGGACTGAAAACGGGGATTGCCGGGGTCTTGAATGAGCGCTGCCGCAAGAGGCACTTCAGCCGCAAAGGCCGCCTCGCGCTCAACCGTGCTGTTGGCAAACTCGACGCGCTGCGCAAGGAGACGGGTTTCGGAGGCGAGACGCTCCATGGCCATGGTGATCACGAGTTCGGCCGCGCGCCGGTCGTAGAAAAACGCAACCACCGAAACCGCGACAAACGCAATGCCGACAGACAGGATCATGATCCTGGTCTGCAGCGAACGCGATACTTTCAAAGCGCGACTTGGCAAAGCCACCGCCCCCACGGCATGACACAACGGCGACTAGTGTTAGTCGAGCACCGACGCGCTGGATATCGCGCATTCTAGGGGCTGGATTTCCCGCCTTTGTTCAATTCCGGGCACGCGGCCCTGAACGGTCCGATAGCGTCCCCGCCATCAAAGGCCGGCAATCAGCTCCAGCCAGCCGTCCTCGTCCATGACCTGAACACCAAGCTCCTGAGCCTTGGCAAGCTTGGAACCCGCACCGGGACCTGCCACGACGATATCGGTCTTGGAGGAGACGGAACCCGCAACCTTCGCACCCAGACTTTCCGCCTTGGCCTTGGCCTCGTCGCGTGTGAACTTCTCCAGCGACCCGGTAAAGACGACCGTCTTGCCCGCCACCGGCGAACCCGTCGTGTCAGCCACTTCCATCGGCTCCGGCTTCACTTCGCGGAGCAGCCGGTCGATCACCTCGATATTGCGGGGCTCGTGGAAGAATTCGACCACGGCGCGCGCGACCACCTCGCCGATACCATCGATGTTGTTAAGGTCGTTCCAGGCGTCCCCGCTGAAGCTACCGGCAGCCTTCATCGCCTCCAGGAACGCCTCGACCGTGCCATAGGAGCGTGCGAGAAGCTTTGCCGTCGTCTCACCCACATGGCGGATGCCCAGGGCGAAGACGAAGCGGTTGAGCGCAATGGAACGCCGTGAATTGATCGCGGCATAGAGCTTGGTGACACTCGTCGCACCCCAGCCATCTCGGTTCTCCAGCTTGGCAAGCGAACCCTTCTGCCGCTCTTCCAGCGTGAAGATGTCAGGTGCGGTGCGGATGGACAGTGCAGGATCGTCGGCGGTGAAGAAGAACTCCACCTGCTTCGTCCCCAGCCCTTCGATATCGAAGGCATTACGGGAGACGAAGTGGCGCAGATGCTCGATCGCCTGCGCCGAGCAGACGAAACCGCCGGTGCAGCGGCGAACGCTGTCTTCCTTGCCGGTTTTCTCGTGGATCTCTCTGACCGCATGGCTGCCGCAGACAGGGCATGTCCGGGGAAACTGATAGGGCCCTGCCCCGTCCGGCCGTTTCTCCATCACGATATCGACGATCTGCGGAATGACGTCGCCGGCCCGCTGGACGATCACCGTGTCACCGACGCGAATGTCGCGGCCTTCGCGGATCGGCTCGCCAGAATTGCCGATACCCTTGATGTAATCCTCGTTATGCAAGGTCGCATTCGTCACGACCACGCCGCCGACCGTGATGGGCTTCAGCCGCGCCACGGGCGTCAGCGCGCCGGTGCGGCCGACCTGAATATCGATCTCGAGAAGTTCGGTCGTCGCCTGTTCGGCCGGGAACTTGTGCGCCGTCGCCCAGCGCGGCGAACGCGAACGGAATCCCAGGCGTTCCTGCAGGTCGAGCCGGTCGACCTTGTAGACGACTCCGTCGATATCGTAATCGAGTCCTGCGCGGGCGAGCCCGATTTGCCGATAATGTTCAATCAGTTCGGCTGCCGAATGGAATCGCTTCATGAGCGGATTGACCGGGAAGCCCCAGCGCTCGAACATCTCGACATTGCCGAGCTGCGTTTCCGTCAGCGGCGCGGAGAGTTCGCCCCATGCATAGGCGAAGAATTTCAGCTTGCGGCTTGCCGTTACCTTCGGATCAAGCTGGCGAAGCGACCCGGCGGCCGTGTTGCGCGGGTTGACATAGGTCTGCTTGCCCTCCGCCTCCATCTGGGCGTTCAGCGCCAGAAAGTCGCTCTTGGCCATGTAAACCTCGCCGCGCACTTCGACGACAGCGGGGGCATCGGCTGGAAGCTGCTGCGGAATCTCGGAGATGGTGCGGATATTGGCGGTCACATTCTCGCCGACCGCGCCATCGCCACGGGTCGCGGCGCTGACCATCCGGCCGTTTTCATAGCGGATCGACATGGAAAGCCCGTCGATCTTCGGCTCCGAGGTGAAGGCGATGGAATTGTCCGGCAGGCGGCCGAGGAAGCGATAGACGCTGGCGACAAAGTCCGTCACGTCCTCGTCGGTGAAGAGGTTGTCGAGCGACAGCATCGGCCGCGCATGCACGATCTGCTGGAAGCCGGCGGCGGGTGCCGCCCCCACCCGGCGCGACGGACCATCGGCCCGCACGAGGTTGGGAAACGCCTCCTCGATCGCCTCGTTACGGCGCTTCAGCGCATCATATTCTGCATCCGTGATCTTCGGCTGATCCTTGCCGTGATAGAGCGCATCATGACGAGCGAGTTCCTTGGACAGGAATTCCAGCTCCTGAGCCGCCTGTTCCTGGGTCAGTTCCGCAACGGAAATCGGTTCGTTCGCCATGCCTGCCTCCGGTCAAGCATGTCGCGCAAAAGTGAGCAGCGGTTTTGCGATTACGACATGCTGAAGATAAAGAATTGCTGACTTGTCTTAGCCATTTCCTGACGAATGAAAAGATGGCCTTGGCCTCTATCCCGTCACGTCGTGGCAGCATCGAGATCCACCACTGCCGCCAGCGGCAGGTGATCCGATGCGAGCCGCGCCAAAGGCGTGTCATGCACCGCGATATCGGCGATCATGCCCCGGCGATTTCCGATGATCCGGTCCAGCGAGAGGACCGGCATCTGCGCCGGAAAGCTCGGCAGCGCCGGCGGCAAAGGTCCGACCACCGCCTCGAAATGCTTGAGTGCCGAGCGCCTGCCAAGACGCCATTCGTTGAAATCGCCCATCAGCAGCGTCGGACAGTCCCCGCGCCTGGACATGAGATCAAGCAGGAATTCGGCCTGCTGCTGGCGCGAGCGGCGAAGAAGGCCGAGATGAGCCGCGATGATGCGCAGGTTCCCGCCATTGTCCAGCTCCAGTTCCGCTACCAGCGCGCCGCGGGGCTCCAGCCCCGGCAGCGCCACCTCATGCACATCCTTGAGCGCCCCCTTGCGTACGAGAATAACGTTGCCGCGCCAGCCATGCGATTTGGAGACCGTCTTCATAGGCACCGCGACAAGCCCGGTCTCAAGCCGCAGACGCGTGAGGTCGAGCAGCCCGACACGTTCGCCGAAGCGCATGTCCGCCTCCTGCAGCGCCATGACATCAGGTCTTATTTCGCGGATGACATCCATCACCCGCCCCGGATCGAACTTCCCGTCCGTGCCCACGCATTTGTGAACATTGTAGGAGGCGACGACAAGTTTGTCGTCAGCCTCGCCAAATGCGTTGCGCACCGAAGCCTCCGTCCGCTTGCGCCGGATCGAGGAGACCAGCGCTTCGGCAAGATTTCTGTGAGATTTCATGAAGGGATCGCGCATGGGCCACTATAGATAAGGTGATGCAAGCCAGAAGATACGGTCGAGAAGCCGGATCGGAAAGGGCCGTCGCCGCAATGTCTCGTGCGTCACTTCGCTTACTCCCTCCATCGCCTCATCAAACCGCGCGTGAAGGTCGCGCACGAAGGCGCGGTCATGCACCTCCATGTCGATCTCGAAGTTCAGCCTCAGCGAACGCGAGTCGAGATTGGACGAGCCGATATAGGCCCATTTGTCGTCAACGATCATCAGCTTGGAATGGTTGAACACAGCGCCTGCCTTGAAGATGCGAACGCCGCTGCGAATCGTCTCGCCGAACTGCGCCGTCATCGCGCGCGCGACGACGCCCAGATTGTTCTTCGCGGGCACGACGATCTCCACCGCCACGCCACGCAGCGCGGCGGTCGCAATCGCACCCAGAAGAATACCGTCCGGCAGGAAATATGGTGACATGATGCGAACGGAACGCTCGGCGACCGAAATTGCTCCCATGATGACCTTGTGATTGGTCTCCAGATTGGCGTCCGGCCCGGAAACGACGACACGTGCCATCATGGAAGCCTCCTCGGCTGCCTCCGTCGAGGCACGCCAGGCATCACCCTCCAGCAGTTCACCTGTGTCGAAATGCCAGTCATCAGCCGCAACTGCAAGGAGATCGCCGACAATCGGGCCGGTGACGCGGAAATGCGTGTCCAGCGCCGCCCCCGGGCCGCTGAAGGCCGCTCGGATATTCATGCCGCCCATGAACCCGACCGTGCCGTCGATCACGGCGATCTTGCGGTGCGTGCGCAGGTTCGCATAAGGCAAACGCAGACCGACGATGACGTGCCCGTTGAAGTCGGCAACCGGGATCGCCCGCTCGCGCAGATAAGGCACGATGCTGGGCACCGAGTAGCGCGCGCCGACCGCATCGATCAGCACCCTGACCTCGACACCGCGCGACACGGCCGCCGCCAGCCGCTCGGCAACCCGCAGGCCCACACGGTCGCGGTCGAAGATATAGGTTTCGAGAATGACGCTGCGCTCGGCGGTGTCGATGGCGGCGCAGAGCGCATCATAGGTCTCATCCCCGCTCGCCAGGACGGTCACCAGATTGCCGTCTCGAAGCGGCCCGGCCACCCTGTCGCCCAGGATCTTCAGCGCGCCGAAATGCGGGCCGAAGGCCGTCTCGTAATCACCCTGCGACACCGGCTGCGAGACATGCTTGCCCCGAAGTCTCTCATTACGCAATGTTCCGCGCGCAATGATCGACTGTCGGCGCATGCGGTTGATACCGGCGACCGCATAGATGACTGTGCCGATTATGGGAGACAGGAGGATGACGCCGACCCAGCCGACGGCAGAGCGCACATCCCGCTTGCTCATCGTCGCATGAACAGCCGCAACGCCACCCATGACGATGGAAAGCACGAGCAGAATATGCGGCCAGTAGGTCGTCAGAAGGGCATACACACGCGAACTCCCCGTGGATGGACGATATCGACGCTCAGCGACGTGAAGCTGACCGCCGGCTTCAGGGCGGACATGTTATCGTGGTAGAGCGAGGTGTAACATAAGCGCCTCTTCGAGACGGCGCATCTCCGTCTCATCCAGAGTGTCGATGCGGCTCTTCAGTCGCCGCTTGTCAGCTGCCATAATCTGGTCTGACATTGCCTTGCCTGGTCGCCCAGCAAGGGTAAGAAGGCATTCACCGGGATAGACACGGTCAACTCTGCTGGTAATTGGAACAACAACAACGCGCGCAAGATTGCGATTCGCCGCGTCGTTACTGATGATGATGGCTGGCCTCGTTTTACGGATTTCCGATCCGATGGATGGGTCGAACTCTACCCACCAAACCTCACCGCGCTTCATCAGCCAGTTCCCGGCCAAGCGCCTCCGACCACTCCAACGCTTCAGCCTCACGGGCCTCATCGGCTGCCATCTGCCGATAGCCTTGTTCTAACGCCTCATCGGTCACATAGGGCCTCACGAGATCTTCGATAAACTGACTCATGCGACGACGTCCGACGACCCGATAGAGGCCTTCGTAGACTTCCTCGTCTAAAGTGATCGTCATCTTCTTGTGCATATCAGACACCGCTATACGTATAACTATACGTACATAGTAGCATCGAGACCAGGTAGAGTAAACGCACCTACCCGCCCAGCAGGCTCGCCGCTGCCGCCCGCGCTTCGTCGGTCACGGTTGCGCCGGCGAGCATGCGGGCGATTTCCTCGCGGCGGGCGGCCTCGTCCATCCGGTGGACCCGGGTGGCGATCGTGCCGGCGTCGCCGGTCGGGCCCTTGGAGATAAGGAGATGCGTGGCCGCGCGGGCAGCGACCTGCGGCGCGTGCGTAACGGACAGAACCTGCACCTTCTCCGAAAGGCGCTTCAGCCGCTGGCCGATGGCGTCGGCAACGGCGCCACCGACACCGGTGTCGATTTCGTCGAAGACCAGTGTGGGTGCCGAACCGCGGTCCGCGAGCGCGACCTTCAGCGCCAGCAGGAAGCGCGAGAGTTCGCCGCCCGAGGCGACCTTCATGATGGGGCCGGGCCGCGTGCCAGGGTTGGTCTGGACATGGAACTCGACGAGGTCGATGCCCGAGGACGCCGCATTGGCATCGTCGCTCGCCACATTGGCAAAGAAGCGCGCGCGTTCGAGCTTCAGCGCCGGCAGTTCCGCCATGACGGCTTCCGCCAGCGCGACCGCTCCGTTATGCCGCTTATCGGACAGAGCGCGTGCCATCACGAAATAATGCTGCTTCGCCTCGGCAACGGCCGCTTCCAGCTTGCCGAGCTTTTCCTCGCCCGCATCGAGATCGGCCAGATCGCCAATCATGCGCACGGCCAGCGCCGGAAGATCGGAAACAGGCACGTTATATTTGCGCGACGCAGCGCGCAGCGCAAAAAGCCGCTCCTCAACGCGTTCCAGTTCGCGCGGGTCAAACTCCGTCTTGCGCAGCGCCGCCTCAACCGCCATCTGCGCATCCGAAAGCTGGTTCAGAGCGCCATCGAGCAGCGCCACCGTGTCTTCCAGAAGACCAGGCACCTCATGGCTCTTGCGCTCCAGACGGCGCAGCATGGAAGCAATTTCCGGCACGGGTGAATGATTGCCGTTGAGGAAGTCGGACGCCTCGGAAATGTCGCCGGCGATGCGCTCGGATTTCTGCATGGCGGTGCGGCGCTCGGCCAGCACGTCCTCCTCGCCATCCTCGGGCGCCAGCTTTTCAAGCTCCTCGACGGCGGAACGCAGGAAGTCCGCCTCGCGGGCCGCCGCCTCGACCTTCTGCCGATGGGTCTCGAACGCCTTCTCGGCCTGCTTCCAGCTGCGCCACGCCTGCCCCACCCGCTCGGCCTCACTCGTGAGCCCGGCAAAGGCATCGAGCAGCACGCGATGCGCATGGATGTCCACCAGCGCGCGGTCATCATGCTGACCGTGAATTTCGACAAGCAGCGCGCCGGCGTCGCGCATCAGCTGCACACTGACGGGCTGGTCGTTCACATAGGCCTTGGTACGACCATCGGCTGACTGCTGGCGGCGGAAAATCAGGTCGCCGTCATCGTCTATGCCGTTCTCGCGCAAGAGGAGACGGGCCGGATGCTCCATGCCGACATCGAAGGAGGCCGTCACCTGCCCCCTCTCCATGCCATGACGCACCAGAGAGCCGTCGCCGCGCCCGCCCAGGGCGAGCGACAGACTGTCGAGCAGAATGGATTTGCCGGCACCCGTTTCGCCGGTCAAAACCGACAGGCCGGCAGAGAACTCCAAGTCCAGCCGTTCGATCAGAACGATATCGCGGATCGACAACTGGGCAAGCATGGGATCAGCCTTCGCCGAGCACCAGCTTCTTGGCAGCGCGGGCAATCCAGGAGCCCGAATTCTCGCGCGGTTCCAGACCGCCGGACTTCAGGAGCTTGTAGCTGTCCGCATACCACTGGCTATCGGGATAGTTCGCGCCGAGTACGGCGGCAGCCGTCTGGGCTTCCGTCGTCACACCCATCGCGTAGTAGCATTCCACGAGACGCGCGAGCGCTTCCTGCACCTGATTGGTGCTCTGGTAGGCTTCGACGACGTTACGATAGCGCGATACGGCAGCGATATATTCCTTGCGCTCCTGATAGTAGCGCCCGACCTGCATCTCCTTACCGGCCAGCTGGTCTTTCGCCATACGAATCTTGGAGCGTGCATCGTCGGCATATTCGGAGGTCGGATAGTTGTCGACCACAGCCTGCATCGCCTTGATCGTCTCGGCGGCATAGCGCTGATCCTGCGTTACGTCAGGGATCTTCTTGTAGTAGGCAAGACCCACGAGATACTGGACGTAAGCCGCATCCTTCGATTCCGGGTAGAGCTTCATGTAGCGACTACCGGCAACGATCGCCTCGTCAAACTGACCGTTGCGGTAGTTGAGGAAAGTGCTCATGACGAGCGCCTTGCGGGCTTCTTCCGAGAAAGGGTCCTGCTTGTCGATGGCCGCGAACTTCGCCTTCGCTTCGCCGACATTGCCGGAATTCAGGTTGGCCAGGCCTTGCGCATAGAGCTTGTCCGCCGGATCCGTATTCGCCTTGATCTTGGTGATGTCGATATCCGGATCGCTGTTGCAAGCGGAAAGACCGGCGCCGGCCACGGCAAGCGCAACAGACAGCAGGGCGAAGCGTACTTTCTTGTTCAGCGCAGCGGTATTCGCAAATTCCATCGGAAAAGTCCCATTTGGAGCGGCCACGCTAAAATTGCCAGGCCGCCAGTGACGCGTTTCTATCTCCAAACGCATGCCAAGAGCAACGCCATGATCGGCCTTTGCCGCAAATTTGTGGCGTTTCTAACAAAGAACAGCCCCATAGGGCTGTTCATCACGCAAGAATTTTTGAGATGAATGTCGCAGGAGGCAAATCTAATCCGTCGCCTCACAAGTTAGCGAGAAGCGGAACGGGTCGACCTCATGCACTCCACGGCGCGAATTCGGGCGCGTTAACCGCGATCATCTCGAAAGCGCGGACGCGCTGACGGCTGACGGGGGCCTCGACAACTTCATAAGCCGACGGATCCTGCAGCAGTGCCTTGAGCGCCAGCGCGTTCATCTTGTGACCGCCGCGATAAGAGCGGTAGCAGCCAATGAACTGTGCGCCGGCCAACGCCAGATCGCCCACTGCGTCGAGGGTTTTGTGACGAACGAACTCGTCGCCCTTGTAGCGCAGGCCTTCCGGGTTCACGACCGTATCGTTGTCCGAAATCACGACCGAATTCTCAAGCGACGAACCGAGAGCAAGGCCGGCTGCCCAAAGGCGCTCCACGTCGCGCATGAAGCCGAAGGTACGAGCACGCGAAAGCTCGTTCTTGAAAGACGCGGCGGTGAGTTCACCCTTCCACGACTGCTTGCCGATCAGCGGCGTGGCAAAGTCAATCTCGACCTCGAATCGCGTGCCGTCATGCGGAACGAATTCGCTCCAGCAATTGCCGGCTTCGATTCGCACAGGCTTGATCACGCGAATGTAACGGCGTTTGACGCCCAGCGTCTGCGTGCCGGCGAGTTCGATCGCTTCGATGAAAGGAGCCGAGCTGCCGTCCATGACCGGAATTTCGGCGCCCGTCACCTGGATCACGACATTGTCGATGCCCATCGCATAGAGAGCAGCCATCAGATGCTCGATCGTCGCAACGGAAGTTGCCGGCGTGAAGCCAAGCATGGTGCAGAGATCAGTATTGCCGACCTGCGACGACACGGCCTTCAGCTCGGTGACGTCGCCATTCTCATGCATGCGATGGAAAACGATACCGGTGCCGGCCTCGGCGGGAATGAAGGTCACACTGACCTCGGATCCCGAATGGACTCCCACGCCTTCCAGCGTAAAAGAGTTTGCAATGGTGGTTTGCAAGCCCAGGAAATCAACGCCCATCAGAACCTTCCGATCATTACCTGCGGCCGCAGCCGCCATTACGCATACTCGCCGACACCCGGAGCTTTTGCTTCCTGCCTGCGCGGACTCATCTACATGAACCCTTTGTCATGAAACTAGATAGTCCGGTCCCCGGAAAAGACCAAATCACTGTTTTTATCGCTTTGTAACGTTTTGAAGCGAAGCCGAGAGCCAAACGTTTACAACGCGTTAAAATGAAAAATGCCCGGCTGTTTCCAGCCGGGCATTTACTAGGGTCTGTGGACAAACTCAGTTCGACTGACGGCGCAGGAAAGCCGGGATTTCGAGCTGGTCATCCTCATGCGAAGAGACGGGCTTCGGAGCCGAACGACCCAGGTCATCGAGCTGGCCACGACGCGGTGCGTAGAGGCTGGCTTCAGCCGAGAGACCACGCCGCTGCTGCTGGGCGGCCTGCGGTGCTGCCATCTCGGCAGGCGCTGCCGGCATCTCGTCTTCCTTGCGGCCGAGCGAGTTCGTCAGGCGCTTCAGAAGACCCATGGGGCCGCGCTCATCGCCATGCGACGGGACGTCCCGCGTACGGTGATCCATCTCGGCCTTGACGACCGGCGGGAAGTCCTCGATGCGCGGCATGCGGGCCATGTCGGGCTCGCGACGGTCCATCACTGGCTGCATGACGGGCTCGGGCGCGATGGCGGCGACCATCGGCTGCGGCGCGACCGGCATCGGAGCGGGCTGCTCCATGCGCGGCGTCATGTCCATCATCGGCTCGGCGCGACGCGGCTCCTCGATCCGGGGGGCAACGGCGACCGGCTCGATGCGCGGCTGCGGAGCCGGTGCCACGACCGGCGCTGCTGCAATCGGCTGCGGGACGGGACGCGGGGCGACCGGAGCCGGGGCAACGTCAGCCGGAGGCGCCGTGAAGAGACGGCTCTGCGGACGGAACGAGTCCTGCTGGGCGGCAGGCTGCTGAACGGCAACCGGAGCCGACTGCTGGGCGATTTCAAGTTCCCGCTCCATGGCGACTTCCGCCTGGCGGATGGTTTCGGCGACCGGGTCAACGGTCTTGGCGGCCGGCTGCTGATAGGCCGGCGAAATGGCGGCAACCGGAGCAGACGTCACGGCTGCCGCCGGACGAGCGATCGGGCGTACCGGAGCGGCCGGACGGACGTCCTCCGAGGAAACATTGCGGTCGATGCCGGTGGCGACGACCGACACGCGGATGATGCCTTCCAGCGATTCGTCGAAGGTGGCGCCGAGGATGATGTTGGCGTCCTGGTCGACTTCTTCGCGGATGCGGGTCGCAGCTTCGTCGACTTCGAAGAGCGTCATGTCGCGACCGCCGGTGATGGAGATCAGCAGGCCCTGCGCGCCCTTCATCGAGGTTTCGTCGAGCAGCGGGTTGGCGATTGCGGCTTCCGCAGCGGCCATGGCGCGGCCATCGCCCGAAGCTTCGCCCGTACCCATCATCGCACGGCCCATTTCGCGCATGACGGAACGGACGTCGGCGAAATCGAGGTTGATGAGGCCTTCCTTGACCATGAGGTCGGTAATGCAGGCCACGCCCGAATAGAGCACCTGGTCGGCCATCGCAAAGGCATCTGCGAAGGTCGTCTTGTCGTTGGCGATGCGGAACAGGTTCTGGTTCGGGATGACGATCAGCGTGTCGACCGACTTCTGCAGTTCGGCGATGCCCTGGTCGGCGAGGCGCATGCGGCGCTGGCCTTCGAAGTGGAACGGCTTGGTAACGACGCCTACGGTCAGGATGCCCTTGTTGCGGGCGGCCTGGGCGACGATCGGAGCCGCACCCGTGCCCGTGCCGCCGCCCATGCCGGCGGTGACGAAGCACATGTGGGTACCGTTCAGGTGATCGATGATTTCATCAATGCATTCTTCCGCGGCGGCGCGACCGACTTCCGGCTGCGAACCCGCGCCGAGACCTTCGGTGACCTGCACGCCCATCTGGATGATGCGGTCGGCCTTGCTCATGGTGAGCGCCTGGGCATCGGTGTTCGCAACCACGAACTCCACGCCCTGCAGACCGGAATTGATCATGTTGTTGACTGCGTTACCGCCGCCACCGCCCACACCGAACACGGTGATGCGTGGCTTCAGCTCAGTGATATCCGGCTTCTGCAACTTGATAGTCATGGTACCCGTTCCTTCCTGGTTCTTGCCGTTTCGCCGTAACGGCAAATTCATGTTGTTCACTTTTGACCGCCTAGGCGGTCAGAAACTGTCTTTGAGCCACTGCCCCACGCGGGCGATGCGACCGGTGCCGCCACCAAACCCGCTGAAGAGGCCGCTCTGTGTCGCCAGCTGTTCAAGCTCGGCGACCTGCGGATAGATCATCAGCCCGACGGCTGTAGAGAATGCCGGCCCCTTTGCCGCTGCCGGCAGGCCCGAAACACCCAGTGGACGCCCGACGCGGACATTGCGCGCCAGGATCTTGCGGGCAGTTTCCGGCAGGCCGATCAGCTGGCTGGCACCGCCGGTCAACACGACCCGCTTGCCCACAACCGGAGAAAAACCGGACTTGTGAATACGGTCGCGGATGAGCTCCAGCGTTTCCTCGATCCGGGCCCGAACGATCCGGGAGACGAGCGCACGCGGCACATTCACCGGCTGGCTCTCGCTATCCCCATCCATCGGCGGCACCGAAATGATTTCGCGCTCGTCCATCGTCGTGGCAATCGCCGAACCGTGCACCGTCTTCAGACGCTCGGCGTCCTCGATCCGGGTGGAAAGGCCGCGCGCCAGATCGGTCGTCACATGATGCCCGCCGAGATTTACGGCGTCCGTGTGCACAAGCCGGCCTTCCGCGAAGACCGAAATGGTCGTCGTGCCGCCGCCCATGTCGATGGCCGCACAGCCGAGTTCCGCCTCGTCATCGACTAGCGCCGCGAGGCCGCTGGCATAGGGAGTCGCAATCATGCCTTCCACAGACAGATGCGCGCGATTTACGGCCAATTCGAGATTCTTCAGCGCGGGACGCTCTGCGGTGACCACATGCATGTCGACGCCAAGAAGTTCGCCATACATCGAGACAGGGTCCTTGATGCCGCGTTCGCCATCTAGCGAATAGCCCGTCGGAAGCGCATGCAGCATGGCACGGTCGTGCTTCATCGAAGACTGGCTGGCGGCCTGCAGCACGCGGCGCAGATCCGTTTCCTGAACTTCCTGGCCGCCAAGATCGATCGAGGCGGTGTAGATGTCGCTGCCGAGACGACCGCAGGATACGTTGACGATCAGGCTTTCGACGGTCAGGCCGGCCATGCGCTCGGCCGCATCGACGGCGAGGCGCACGACGGTTTCCGCAGCCTCCAGATCGATGATGACACCGTTCTTGACCCCACGCGACTTGTGATGACCGATGCCGAGGATTTCGACATTATGCGTGCGACCGGGAAGCACTTCGCTCTCCGAACGCGGCGTCAGTTTGCCGATCATGCACACGATCTTGGTCGAGCCGATGTCGAGCACGGAAACCACATGCGACCGCTTTGACGAAAGAGGCCGGAGGCGGGGCAGACCGAAGGAGGAACCGAACAGACTCACGCGCCCTTCTCCATCAGCTTCTTGAGCATTTTCGCACGATCGGCGACAGCCTTGTCACGCCGCACGGCTGCATCAGCCGTCAGCTGGATCGTCGTGCGATCGGGCAGCCGCAGGTCAACCGTTTCAATGTCTCGCTCCAGAACCTGCTGATCCTGCTCCAGCGTCGAGAGCTCATGCATGGCACGCGCGACATTTTCTTCCGGCAGGCGAACAACGACCCCGTTGTCCATGCGCAGATCCCAGCGGCGACCGCCGACACAGATATAAGCCTTGATGCGCGCCTGAATATCGGGCCAGTTCGAAAGCTGATCTGCAAAGGCGGCAGCATCAAGCTGGGCTCCGTCGCCCACGAAGAGCGGCAGGCTGGCGAACTTGTTGTCGCGCAGCGGCGCAATGACCTTGCCATCCTTCTCGATCAGCGAGAGTTCGTCACCATGCTGCCAGATGCCATAGGCCGTGCGTTCGGAAAGCTTGATCTCGACCGTGTTCGGATAGACCTTGCGCACTTCGGCATTCTCGACCCAGGGCAGAGAAATCAGGCGCTCGCGTGCATTGGCAGCACTGAGAAAGACCACCGAGGACGAACCGTCGAGGCCAAGCTGCTGCAGGATATCGATCTCGGAGGTCTGCAGATTGCCGGAGACCTTCACGTTGTCGATCGAGAAGCCGATGGCCGAAGTCGTTGCTTCGGCGACCGCTCCGGTGTGTCCGCCCAGCACCATGCCGTAGAAACCGGTAGCCGCGAAGAGGACCGCAGCACCCGCAATGCCGGCAAAGCGCGGGATCGCAACGCGCCCATCAGCCAGAGACACCGCCATGCGGAAGGCGCGACGGATCGGGCGCGGCAGAACGCCCGCCGCATCCGGATCGGATGCAGCTGCGCCGCCAAGACCGTGATATGCCCTGCCCCGACGTTTCAACGCAAACACGACGCGTCCTCCACCATCCACTTAAGGAATTCACCAAAAGAATGACCGGCATGCGCGGCCATTTCGGGCACAAGGGAGGTCGGGGTCATACCCGGCTGCGTGTTGATCTCAAGCCAGATAAGCTCTCCGTCTTCGGAAAAACGGTCGTCATATCTGAAGTCCGATCGGCTCACGCCACGGCAGCCGACCGCCTGATGCGCCTTCAGGGCTAATGTTTGTATTTTTTGGTAAATTTTCGGTGAAATCTGCGCAGGAAGAATGTGTTCAGAGCCACCTGCAGCATATTTCGAGTCATAGTCGTAGAAACTGTTCGCTTTCGACACGATTTCCGTGACGCCAAGCGCCACATCGCCCATGACGGCGCAGGTCAGCTCGCGACCATAGACATAGCGCTCCGCCATGACGCGATCGCCATAGCGCCATTCCGGCGATGTGATGACCTGCGGCGGATGCGACTGATCTTCCTTCACGATGATGACACCGAAGGAAGAGCCTTCCGCCACCGGCTTGACCACATAAGGCGGCTTGATCGGATGCTCGCTGGTGAAATCGAAGCGGTTGAGAACCTTGGCTTCGGCCACAGGCACGCCCACCGCCTTGACGACCGTCTTGGCCACAGCCTTATCCATCGCGAGCGCGGAGGCCAGCACACCGGAATGCGTGTAGGGAATTTCCAGATACTCCAGAATACCCTGAACCTTGCCATCCTCACCGAACGGACCATGAAGCGCATTGAAGACGACATCCGGCTTGAGTTCGAGCAGGACAGTCGCGATGTCATGGCCGACATCAATACGGCTCACCTGGTAACCCACGGACTCAAGCGCGTCAGCGCACGCGTTTCCCGACGAGAGGCTTACCGGCCGCTCGGAAGAAAACCCGCCCATCAGAACTGCGACATGCTTGACGCCCACGATACACCCCATCTCTCTACACGATATTTTCCCGCCGGAGGCTTGCACGAGCCTTTTGCGACCCCGGCGCGCAATACCGCGAAAATCGTTAACCAATAGACCCACGAATGGTTAATGAAGCGTTTACTTTCGTTAACTGCAGGGCTTTGCTGACAAAAATATTTGGAAAATTGCAAGAAAGGCACGAGGCCCGAAGCCCCGAGAAATCAGCGGTTTGGGGAAGATCTTAAAGGCCGGGCGCGCGGATGTTCCCCACCGGGACGGCGGATCAGCCGCCGCTCACGGCTGTGAGCACATAGACAGTGGCGCCGGGTGCAATTTTCGTCTCGAGCGCGCTCCGCTCGCCATCGATCATGATCGAGATGTGCTTGCGAACGGAAGGGCGCGAATCTCTCAGACACGTGCCCATTCCCGGCCAGCGCTGGTTGAGTTCATCGATCAGCGCGTCGACGTCGGCGGCGGACACGGTCAAGCGCCGTTCCGCCTCCGGATAGAGCCTGAGCAGCGCATCAGGCAGGACCACCTCGCAGGATGAGTCGGACGTCTCACGCATCGATGACCATGGTCTCCACGGAATGGATGACGGGTAGATGTTGCGCGACCACGCCCCATGTATCGCCCTCATCGCGGCTGCCGTAAAGCGTGCCCGTATTGGTGCCGAAATAGATGCCCGCCTGATCGAGATTGTCCGTCGCCATCGCCTGCCGCAGCACCCCGAAGAAGGCATTCTCCTGCGGTAACCCGTTGCGCAGCGCCGTCCATGTATCCCCCGCATCGCGGCTGCGCCACACCGCCGCCTTGCCGTCCGGCACGTAGCGGCCTTCGATCGCACCGTTGAGCGGGATGAAATAGACCGTATCCGCGTCGTGGGGATGCGCCGCTGCCGGGAACCCGAACTCGGACGGCAGCCCCTCCTCGATACTCACCCACTGCTCGCCGCCGTCGTCGCAGCGATACATGCCGGTGTGATTCTGCTGGTAGAGCCGATCCGGTCGCCCGGCGGCCATGACGATGCAGTGCACGCATTGCCCGGTTTCGGGATATTGCATCCCCTCCGGCATGAAGCCCGCCCGCGTGCCTTTGTTGCGTGCTTCGAACATCTTGCCGCCATCTGCAGTATGGAACACGCCGGCAGTCGAGATCGCCACCCAGAGCTGATCGGGCTCATCCGGATGCGGCACGATGGAATGCAGGATCAGGCCGCCCGCGCCCGGAACCCATGTCTCACGCGAAGGATGGGCCCGAAGTGATTCAACATGCTCGAATTTTTCGCCATCGTCACCGCTGACAAAAAGCCCAGCCGGCTCGACGCCCACATGCAACCGACCGTGGGATTTGGCGAGGCTCCAGGCCGATTTCACCGGATCCTCACCCTCCGGATAGTTGAACCCGTTGCCGGAGCGCGTCCACGTTTCCCCGAGATCATGCGATTTCCAGACTGACGGCCCGAACCACTCATTGCCGCCCGCCGCATAGATCGTACCCGTCGCCGCATCGCCGATCACATGGTTGATCGGCCAGGCATCGCAGAAAGGCCCCTTCAGCGACCACTCCCGCCGCCCCTCATCGCTTTCCGCAATGAATGTGCCCTTCTTCGTTCCAATCAACAGAATAACGCGCTTGGCCATGAACTCCCCTCCCTTGGATGGGAGCACCATAGCGCAAGCAGATGATATGTTGAAGTCAACGTTTACGAAAAAGAAAAACGCCGACGTCTCCGCCAGCGCTTGTTCTTTTACTCTGCGGTCACGCCCAGAAAAGGCTTGATCTCCAGCCCCGGCATGAAATCGCCGAGGCGCTTGATTTCCCATTCCAGCTTGATGCCGGAATGTTCGAACACGCGGGCACGGACCATCTCTCCGAGATATTCCAGATCGTGGGCGGTCGCCTGCCCCGTATTGATCATGAAATTGCAATGGAGCGGCGACATCTGCGCGCCACCATTCAACAGACCACGGCAGCCGGCCTCGTCGATCAGCACCCAGGCCGAATGACCTTCGGGGTTCTTGAAGGTCGAACCGCCAGTCTTCTCGCGCACCGGCTGAACCGTCTCGCGATGCTGGCGCACGGCGTCCATCTCCTGGCGGATTTTTGTCTTGTCGTCTGCATAGCCTTCGAAGACGCCATGCGTGAAGATCAGTCCCTCTGGAGCCGAGGAATGCCGATAGCCATAGCCCATCTCCGCTTTCGAGAGCACGTGGATATTGCCCTTGCGGTCAACCGCATGCGCCTCAATGAGACGTTCGCTCGTGTCGCCGCCATTGGCGCCCGCATTCATGCGTAGCGCGCCGCCAATGGAGCCCGGAATGCCATAGTAGAAGGCAAAGCCACCAATCCCGTTGTCGAGCGCCATGGCGGACAGGTTCTTGTCGGGGCAGATCGCGCCCGCCTTGATGCGATTCTCGCCGACCAGTTCGACATCGCCGAAGCCCTTTGCCGAAAGGCGCACGACGACGCCCTTGATACCGCCGTCACGGACCAGAAGATTGGAGCCGACGCCGACCACGGTCAGGGGAACATCGTCCGGCAGCCCCTTCAGGAAGGTCACGAGGTCGTCAACGTCATGCGGCTGGAACATGAGTTCGGCCAGACCGCCGGCATGAAACCAGGTGACGCGGTCCATCGGTGCGTCGGGCGTCATGCGACCACGCACGTCCTTCATCGCATCGCCAAAGGACGCCAAGAGCTTCTGACCGTCAACCTGTTTCATACGCCTTAACCTGCAATCTTCTTCAATTCTTCCGGCAATGCTGCCGCCCAGCTTGTAATATTACCCGCGCCCAACATGACTACGAAATCACCCGGCTTGGCAAGGGCCGCCACCACCGGTGCGATATCGGCCGGACCGGATACGAAGCGCGCGTCACGATGACCGGCGGATTTGATCCGCGAGACGAGTTCCTCCGCGCTGACGCCCTCGATCGGGTCTTCGCCTGCCGCATAGATCGGCGCGATCATGATCGTATCAGCATCGTTGAAGCAGCCGGCGAAATCCTCGAACAGGCTTGCAACGCGGCTATAGCGATGCGGCTGGTGAACCGCGATGATGCGGCCCTGGCAGGCCTCGCGGGCGGCCCGCAGCACCGCCTTAATCTCGACGGGGTGGTGGCCGTAATCGTCATAGACGGACACACCATTCCAGTCGCCGACAAAGGTGAAGCGTCGCTTGACGCCACCGAAGGAGGAGATCCCCTTGCGGATCGCATCGGTGGAAATACCGAGGCGCTGCGCGACGGCGACGGCAGCGGTCGCGTTGGAGACGTTGTGCCGACCGGGCATCGGGAGGCGCAGATTGTCGATCAGGATCGTCTCACCCGTGCGGCGACGACGGATTTCCACGTCGAACACCGAAACGGGGCCTTCCATGCGGATATTCAGGAAGCGCACATCGGCCTGCGGGTTCGCGCCATAGGTCACGACCTTGCGGTCCTCGATACGGCTGACCAGCGCCTGCACTTCCGGATGGTCGAGGCACATGACACCGAAGCCGTAGAACGGCACGTTCTCGACGAACTGCTTGAAGGCCGCACGTACGGCATCGAAGCTGCCGTAATGGTCCAGATGTTCCGGGTCGATATTGGTGACAATGGCGACATCGGCGGGAAGTTTCAGGAACGTACCGTCGGACTCGTCCGCCTCCACGACCATCCACTCGCCCTCGCCCATGCGGGCGTTGGTGCCATAGGCATTGATGATCCCGCCATTGATGACGGTCGGGTCGAGCCCGCCAGCTTCGAGCAGCGCCGCCACCATCGAGGTCGTCGTCGTCTTGCCATGCGTGCCGCCGATGGCAATCGCATTGCGGAAGCGCATCAGTTCCGCCAGCATTTCGGCGCGGCGCACGACCGGCAGCAGCTTCTCGCGGGCCGCGATCAGTTCCGGATTGTTTTTCTTGATGGCCGTCGACACAACGACGACCTCGGCATCGCCCAGGTTCTCTGCCTTGTGGCCGACGAAGACATCGATGCCCTTGGCGCGCAGGCGCTGCACGTTGGCGCTGTCGGACTGGTCGGAGCCCTGCACGCGGTGGCCGAGATTATGCAGCACCTCTGCAATACCGCTCATGCCGATGCCGCCGATGCCGATGAAATGGACGAGCCCGATGCTCTGGGGCATTTTCATGTACGTTGACCTTTGAATTCTGTAACCGTCTTGCCCGCCGCAATAGCCTCGACGAGATCGGCAAGCAAGTTCGCCGCATCCGGTTTACCCGCCTGTTTGGCGGCATGCGCGGTCTCGAGCAGCCGCTGCGGCTCCTCCATCGCGATTTTCAGGATATCGGACAGCTTTTCAGCCGAAAGCTTCGACTGCTGCACGACCTTCGCCCCACCCTTTTCGACGAGCAACGCGGCATTGGCCGCCTGGTCGTGATCGAGCGCGAAGGGATAAGGCACGAACAGCGCTGGCCGACCGATGACTGCGATTTCCGAAACCGTTGATGCGCCGGAACGGCAGACGACGAAATGGGCTGCACCAATCCGATCCGCCATGTCCGTGAAGAAGGGAGCAACCTCGGCATTGATCCCGAGCTTCGCGTAGCAGGCCGTGACACCCTCGGCGTCCTCAGGTCGGGCCTGCTGCGTGATGACGAGCCGCTTCTGCAGTTCTTCCGGAAGCAGCGTCACAGCCGTCGGAACCGCCGTCGAGAAGAACTGCGCGCCCTGGCTGCCACCGAAGACGACCAGCTTGAACGGGTTCCCGCCAGCCGAGGGCACATAAGGCTGCGCCGCCGCCTTCAGCACCGCAGGGCGCACCGGATTGCCCGTCGTGACCGTCTTGGACGCGAACGGCCCGCCGGTCTCCGGCAGGAAGCCACCAGCGATCGCCTTGACCTTCGGCGCAAGCATCTTGTTGGCGCGGCCCATCACGGCGTTCTGCTCATGGATCATCGTCGGCAACCCGAGGCGAGATGCCGCGAGCAGTGGCGGCACGGTCGGATAACCGCCGAAGCCGGCAACGGCCAAGGGTTTGATGCGGCGCATCAGCGCCTTTGCCTGGTTCGTCCCCTGCCACAACGTGAACAGCGTTCTGGCCACCGCAATCGGATTCTTGGAACCGAGGGTCGCCGACGGAACGACATGGATTTCATCCGCCGGGAACTTGCCGGCATAGCGCTCGGCGCGCGAATCCGTGACCAGATGAACCGAATAGCCGCGCGCCTTCAGGCTATGCGCGAGCGCTTCTGCGGGGAAGAGATGGCCGCCGGTTCCCCCGGCAGCAAGCATGACAACGCCTTTGCTCATGAAACCTCACTCGGCGGGATGACCGTGGGCGATGCTGAACAGGCTGCGTTCGCGCGAGCGCGTCTCGGGCCTGTGCCGCGTCAACGCCAGGATGAAACCGGCCGTGATGCAGATCGCGATCATCGAGGAACCGCCATAGGAGATGAACGGCAAGGTCATGCCCTTCGCCGGCAGCAGTTCGAGATTGACCCCGATATTGATGAAGGACTGGATGCCGAACTGCAGCACCAGACCGGAAATGGCAAACCGGTTGAACGGGTCCTTCTCGCGATAGGCGATCGAAAGGCCGCGCATCACGATGAAGGCGAACAGCGCAACCAGCGCCATGCAGAAGATGATGCCGAATTCCTCGGCCGCCACGGAGAAGACGAAGTCGGTATGGGCGTCGGGGATGATCTTCTTCATCTGCCCCTCGCCCGGCCCCTGGCCGAACCAGCCGCCGCGGAAGATGGCCTGACGCGCCGTGTCCACCTGGAAGGTGTCCCCCTCACCCGTCAGGAACTTGTCGATACGGGCCGCCACGTGGGGCAGCAACATATAGGCCGAGGTCAGACCGCCGACGGCAAAGATGGCAAGAAGCGTGATCCAGAGCCACGGCATCCCTGCCATGAAGAACATGCCGCCCCAGACCGAGGTCGTCAGGATCGTCTGCCCGAGGTCAGGCTCGGCCACCAGCAGCGCCACGACAATGCCGTAAAGCAGGATCGCGAAGAGGTTACCCGGAATTTCCGGCTGCTTCTGATGCTCGGCGAAGAGCCAGGCGCAGACCACGATGAAGGCCGGCTTCATGAATTCCGACGCCTGGATGCCCAGCGGCCCAAGCGAAATCCAGCGCCGCGAACCCTTTACTTCCACACCGACGAACAGCACCAGCACCATCAGCGTCAGCGATATGATCAACATGATCACAGCGGTGCGCCTGACCGTTTTGGGCGTCATGAACGAAAAGCCGATCATCACGGCGAGCGCGGGCAGCAGGAACTCGGCATGCTTGGCAACGAAGTGAAATTCGGGGGCACCGATGCGCTCCGCCACGGCAGGAGACGCCGCGAAGGAGAGCATGAAGCCGACGCCCATCAGCAGGACGAAGACGAAGAGGAAATACCGGTCGATCGTCCAGAACCAGTCTGCAACCCTACCTCTGTCCGCGCGGCTTACCATTCGACCGATCTCCCGCTGTGCTCAAACCAGCATCGTGACGTCATCAAGGCCCGACACGATCGCAACGAACGAATCACCACGGACCTCGAAATTCTTATATTGGTCGAAGCTTGCGCAAGCCGGGGATAGCATCACGGCCACGGGACCGGTCTTGTCTTCTGCCGCATCCTTCGCCGCATGGGCGACTGCGAGGTCGAGCGTACCGGAAATCTCGTAAGGCACCGCTTCGCCGAGCGTTGCTGCAAACTGCGGAGCAGCCTCTCCAATCAGATAGGCCTTGGCGATCTTCGAAAAGAGCGGCTGCAAAGCCGTGATGCCACCCTCTTTCGGAAGGCCGCCGGCAATCCAGTAGATACGGTCGTAGCTCGAGAGCGCAGGTGCCGCCGCTTCCGCATTCGTCGCCTTGGAATCGTTGACGAAGGTGACGTGATCCCGCTTGCCCACCGGCTGCATGCGGTGCTTCAAGCCGGGGAACGAGCGGATGCCCGCACGGATGTCGTCGAGGCTCACGCCCACGGCAAGGCATGCGCCGATGGCGGCTGCCGCGTTCTGCGCATTGTGCCCGCCGCGCAGCGTCTCGACACCCTTCAGGTCCAGAAGTTCGGTGACGTTGCCAGCGTCCGCCTTCAGGATGCGGCTGACATCGGCAAAGATACCGTCCTTCAACGCCAGCCGGCGCGAAATGCGGGTGACGGCAACGCCCGCGCGTTCGATCCGGTCGGCGATCTGGCTGCAATAGCTGTCATCGACGCCGACAATGGCGTTTTTGCTGCCCGCGACCAGCCGCTCCTTGACGTCGGCATAGTGCTGCATGGTTCCGTGACGGTCGAGATGGTCGGGCGTCAGGTTCAAGAGAATGCCGGCGGACGGATTGATCGAGGGCGCTAGGTCGATCTGGTAGGAAGAGCATTCGACGACATAGAAACGGTCGGAGGCCGGCGGATCGAGCGTCAGCACGGCCGTCCCGATATTGCCGCCAAGCTGCGTGTCGCGGCCGGAGGATTTGAGGATATGCGCAATCAGCGCCGTGGTCGTCGACTTGCCGTTCGTGCCGGTGATCGCAATGAAGGGGCAATGGGGCGAGAGCTTCATCCGCTCGCGCACGAACAGTTCGACATCGCCGATGATCTCGACGCCGGCCGCATGCGCCAGATCGACCGTCCAGTGAGGCTTTGGATGGGTCAGCGGCACACCGGGCGACAGCACGAAGCAGGAGAAAGCCTTCCAGTCGATGCCATGCAGGTCGGCCGTCGCGATGCCGGCCGCCTTCGCCTTGTCGACGCTGACGGGATTGTCATCCCAGGCCGTGACATCCGCCCCGCCCGCCATCAGCGCCTGCGCAGTGGCAAGCCCCGAACCGCCTAGCCCGAAAAGGGCGACCTTGCGGCCGCCGAGTGACGTTACCGGCATCATGGGCAATTACCTGAGCTTGAGCGTGGCAAGGCCGACCATGGCGAGCCCGACAGCGATGATCCAGAAGCGGATCACGACCTGGCTTTCCGTCCAGCCGAGCTTTTCGAAATGGTGGTGGATGGGGGCCATGAGGAAGACGCGCTTGCCGGTTCGCTTGAACCAGAAGACCTGGATGATGACCGACAGCGTTTCCATGACGAAGAGACCGCCGATGATCGCCATGACGATCTCGTGCTTGGTGGCGACGGCGACCGTGCCGATCATGCCGCCCAGGGCCAGCGACCCTGTATCACCCATGAAGATAGCTGCCGGTGGCGCGTTGAACCAGAGGAAGCCGAGCCCCGCCCCGATGACCGCGCCCATGATGACGGCAAGCTCACCCGTGCCGGGGACGAAATTGATCTGCAGATAATTTGCAAAGACAACGTTGCCGGCGAGATAGGCAATCACGCCGAAGGAGGCGGAGGCGATCATCACCGGAACGATGGCGAGACCATCGAGACCATCGGTCAGGTTCACGGCGTTGCCGGCACCGACGATGACGAAGCCACCGAAGAGGACGAAGAACATGCCGAGATTGATGAAGAAGTCCTTGAAGAACGGAAAGGCGATCGAGGTGCCGATGATCGAGCCGTTGGGCGCATAGGCCGTCGCGGTCCGCATCATGAAATAGACCGCAGTCCCGGCAATCAGGAATTCGATGCCAAGCCGCGCCTTGCCGGAAAAGCCCTTGTCCGATTGTTTCGTGACCTTGAGATAGTCGTCATAGAACCCGATGGCACCGAAACCGAGCGTCACGAGAAGTGTCGAGACGACGTAGACATTCGACAGGTCGGCCCAGAGCAGCGCCGAGACGACGATACCGGACAGGATCATCAGCCCGCCCATGGTCGGGGTGCCGGCTTTCTTGAAGTGGGTCTGTGGCCCGTCGGCGCGGATCGGCTGGCCCTTGCCTTGGCGAATGCGCAACGAGGCGATCATGCGGGGCCCGAACATGAACACGATGAAGGCGGAAGTGAAGAGCGCAGCGCCTGCTCTGAACGTGATGTAGCGGAACAGATTGAAAAACTGGATATGATGCGACAGTTCCACAAGCCAGATCAGCATAGCGGCTCTTTCTAATTAAAGTTGTCAGACCCCAGCCGCGTTTGCGGGCTGGAATGCATTGAGAAGGGCCGCCGTGATCTTGCCGAATCCTGTCCCCAGCGATGATTTGACGACCAGCACATCGCCGTCGGATACATGAGAAACCGCATAGTCCGCAAGCTCTTCAGCTGTCGGTCTGTAGGCAACGTCCGCAGAGCCCGCCATGGCTTCTGCAAGGAGGCGCATGTCGCGACCTGCGAGCCAGAGATGCTTGATCCCGGCCTGCCGCAATGGTTGTGCCAGATTACCGTGAATGGACGGGGAGTTCTCCCCCATTTCCAGCATGTCGCCGAGAACCGCAATCTGCCGTCCCTCGCCCGTGGCGGGCGTGCCGGCAAGCAGGCCGATCGCCGCGCGCATGGAGGCAGGGTTGGCGTTATAGCTCTCATCGATCAGCGTGAATGTCCCCTTGCCTTCGCCCAGGGAGAGAATATGTCGCTGGCCCCGGCCCTTCTCGGGCGTGAAGGAAGCAAGCGCTTCAGCAGCGCGGTCCAGATCGGCCCCGGCAAGAGACACGGCGCCCAGGACCGCAAGCGCGTTTTCCGCGATATGCCGGCCCGGTGCCCCGATCGTCACCTCGATCGTCCGGCCACCGATGACCGCCCAGAGATTGGAACTTGTCGGATGGCCGTTGAATTCCGCGAGCCGAAAGTCGGCGCGGGCATTGTTGCCAAAGGAATGGATATGCGGAACGCGGTTCTCGATGGCCACCTTTTCCAGGATGGGAAACTGCTCGATATCGCGATTGAGAATCGCATGGCCGTCCGCCTCGATCCCTTCGAGAATTTCCGACTTGGCGTAGGCTATTTCCTCGATCGAGCGGAAATTGCCGAGATGCGCCCCTGCCACCGTCGTAATGATGGCGATATCCGGCCGCACCATCGACACCAGCGCACGGATTTCGCCCGGATGGTTCATGCCGATCTCGAAGACACCGTAATCGACATCCTTGGGCATGCGGGCGAGTGTCAGCGGCACGCCCCAGTGATTGTTGAACGATGCGACCGAGGCATGAACCGTGCCCGAGGATTCCAGCGCCTTGCGCAGCATTTCCTTGGTCGTCGTCTTGCCGACGGAGCCGGTGACCGCGATGACCTTGGCGGCCGACCGCACGCGCGCCGCACGCCCGAGGCGCTCAAGGCCGAGAAGAACATCGTCCACGACGATCATCGGAGTCGTCACCCGGCCCAATGCCGGAAGCTTGGCTTCGCTCACGACCAGCAGGGCCGCACCATTGGCAGCCGCGACGGAAGCATAATCATGCCCGTCCACCCGGTCGCCCTTGATGGCGAAGAAAGCTTCACCCTTGCCGATCGAACGACTGTCGATGGAAATGCCGGTCACGCCTTGCGGCAGAGAGCCGAACGGCCTCCCGTGCATCGCGCTGACGAGTTCGTCCGACGTCCAAAGATAACTCAAGCCTGAAGCCCTCCCAAAGCCTTGTCGATCTCGGCCTGATCCGAGAACGGCAGCACCTTGTCCCCGACGATCTGGCCTTCTTCATGTCCCTTGCCGGCGACAATCAGCGTATCCCCGGATTTCAACATCCCGCAGGCTGCGCGGATCGCTTCGGCACGGTCGGCAATTTCCAGCGCCTTGGGCGCCGTCGCCAGAATTTCGGAGCGGATGACGGATGGCACTTCCGACCGAGGATTATCATCGGTCACAATCACGACATCGGCGAGCCGGGACGCGATCTCGCCCATCAGCGGCCGCTTGCCCTTGTCGCGATCGCCGCCACAGCCGAAGACCACGATGACACGGCCCGTCGTGAAGGGACGAACCGAGGTCAGCACGTTTTCAAGCGCTTCCGGCTTGTGAGCGTAGTCGACATAGGCGAGCGCCCCATCGACCGTGTGACCAACCAGCTCAAGCCGACCGGAGGCGCCGACCAGCTTGCCGAGCGCGGCCATGACCGCCGCCGGGCTGACACCCGTGGACATGGCAAGACCGGCCGCGACAAGCGCATTCGCCACTTGGAAATCGCCAGCGAGCGGAATGTCGACCTCATAGATATCTGCACCGCAATGGATTTCCGCCATCTGCTTGTGACGGAAATGCTCAACCCGCTTCAGCGTCAGGAAGGTTCCCTTGCGGCCGACCGTCAGCACCTCGCAGCCGGCCCGGCCAGCCGCCTCGATGGCATGCAGCGAATACGGATCGTCGGCAAAGATGACCGCAGGCGCGCCCTTCGGCAGCAGGCTGAAGAGGCGCATCTTGGAGGCCAAATAATGCTCGACCGTCGGATGATAATCCATATGGTCGCGCCCGAGATTGGTGAAAGCGGCGGCGGCCAGCTTCACGCCATCGAGGCGATGCTGGTCCAGACCGTGGCTTGAGGCCTCCATCGCCGCATGCGTCACGCCTTCGCGCGCGAGTTCGGCGAGAAGCTTGTGCAGCGACACCGGGTCCGGCGTCGTCAGCGTCCCGTAGTCGGCGCGCCCCGGCGCAATCACGCCCGTCGTGCCGATCATGGCGGCGGCAAAGCCGGCATGCGCCCAGATCTGGCGGGTGAAGGAGGCAACCGAGGTCTTGCCGGCCGTTCCGGTCACCGCCGTCATGACAGCCGGCTGCGCTCCGAAGAACCGGGCGGCAGCCAGCGACAGGAACCGGCGCGGCTCTCCGACCTTCAGAACCGGAACGGATGCTTCGACGGAGGCGTTGGCGGAGATGACGATGGCGCTTGCGCCCTTGGTCACCGCCTCGCCCGCAAAGGTCGAGCCATCCGCCTTGGAGCCCGGCACTGCCACGAAAAGCGCGCCATGGGCAACCTGACGGCTGTCGGCCGTAATGGAAGTGATCTGAACGTCTCCGGCAGAGCTCGCAAGCAATGCATCGATTTCCGGAAAGTCTGAACCTGCGAGGTCACGAAGTTTCATCGATGATATTCGCCTTTCACGCCCGCTTCTCCGGACGCATCGAATCGGAATTGGTCCATTTTAAACGGAATTGCGTCGATCTTAATAAGAAACGAGCGTTGCCGATCCATCTGGGCCAAATTTCGGCTGAACGCCAAGAAGCGGGGCAATGCGCGCAATAACACGGCCGGCCATGGGGGTCGCCGTATTACCGGCAATATTGGAATTATGCTCACCCGTTCGCGGATCGTCGATAAAGACGAGAAGCACATATTGCGGATCGCTCATCGGGAATGCCGATAGAAACGCGTTGAAGTTATGGCCGTTGACATAACGGCCTCGAACGAGCTTTTCCGCCGTTCCCGTCTTGCCACCGACATCGAAGCCCGGCACGCCGGCCTGCTTGCCGGAGCCAGCAGCCAGGATGACGTTATCACGGAAGAGTTTGCGCATGTCGCGGACGGTCGAATCCTTCACGACCTTCACGGCAATCTTGTCGGCTTCTTCCCGGGTGCGCGGAAGGAAGGTCGGCTGGATCAGATAACCACCATTCACGAGAGCCGCACCCGCCATCGCCGTCTGCAGCGGTGTCGTCGCTACACCGTGACCGTAGGCGATCGTCATGGAGTTGATACGCTTCCAGGTGCGGGGCTGCGATGGCGTCGCCACTTCCGGCAATTCGGTATCCATGCGGGTGAGCAGGCCCATGCGCTGGAGGAACGCCTTATGCGCATCGATGCCGACAGCATCGGCCATGCGGGCCGCACCGATGTTCGACGAGTGGACGAAGACTTCGTCCACCGTCAGCACGCGGCGTGTGCCATGGAAGTCGTGAATGGTGAAGCCGCCGATATAGAGCGGCTTGGTGGCGTCGAACGTGGTGTTCAGCGTCATGGTGCCATAGTCGAGACCCATGGCAATGGTGAAGGCCTTGAAGGTCGAACCCATTTCGTAGGTGCCGGCGGACACACGGTTCAGGCGGTCGGGATCGAGCGCATGCGTCGGATCGTTCGGATCGAAATCGGGATAGGAAGCCAGCGCCATGACCTCGCCGGTATGCACATTGAGCACGACACCACCGGCGCCGATGCCCTGATACTTGTTCATGCTGTCGACAAGAACATCATGCAACGCGTTCTGCACGCGCAGATCGATCGAGAGCTTGACCGGCTCGAGCTTCGCATCGTTCGTCATGCCCACGGCCGCGAGATCGGCGAGCCCCTGGCTGTCGATATACTTTTCCATCCCGGCAATGCCGCGGTTGTCGATATTGACGAGACCGAGAATATGCGAGGCCGTGGAACCGCCTGGATAGAAGCGGCGCTTCTCCGGACGGAAGCCGATGCCGGGAATGCCGAGCGCCAGAATCTGGCTCTGCTGGCGCGGCGTCAGCTGACGGCGCAGCCACTGGAAATGGCTCTTGGACGAGAGCTTGCGATAGGTCGCCTTGGGATCGAGATCTGGCAGAACGCTGGTCAGTTCCTCCAGCGCCTCGTCCGGGTCGATGATCTTGGATGGCTCCGCATAGAGCGAGACCGTGCGGATGTCGGTCGCCAGAACCTGGCCGTTGCGATCAAGAAGATCGGGACGCGAGGCCAGAAGGTTGTCCGACGGCATGATGCTGGACACGGTCTCGGGCTTGGCCATCCCATATTCGACCAGACGGCCGCCGATGACGATGTACGCAACGGTAAAGCCCGCAAAGATGATGCCGACGCGGCTCCTGGCCTGCGCACCCGAACGTTTGAGCGTGCCTTCGAAACGCACATTGCCATCCGACACTCTGCGCACGCCGCGGGGTGTTGCGGAAAAATGCGCTTTGCTCTTGATGTTCATGATGCGGGACAGGAATGACATCAGCGCTTCACCGATCCGGTCTTGATAGTATCTGTCTTGGTCGCGGCAGCCTTCGCCGTATCGTCCCTGGCAGGCGCGGGCCTGACCACTTCGTCGGTCCGGCGCGCATCCGGAGCAAGACCCGCGGCCTCCGCATCGGCCAGGCCGACTTCGGCCTTCAGCATCGGCAGTTCCTTCGGCTGGATGATCTGCGTGGAATCCGTCGGCTGCAGCTTGAGGTCGCCCTTGAATGTGTCGGCCAGCCGCGCCAGCCGGTTCGGCTGCGTCGCGAGTGCCCAGTCGGCCTTCAGAAGGTCGATCGTATCCTTCTCCAGCTTGATCTCGGCATCGAGCTTGTGAACATCCTCAAGCACCGTCTCGGCCTTGTGCTTGATCGAATAGGTGATCGTTGCCGCCACCGTCATGATCACGATCAAGAGAATATCGAAAGTTCGGAACATGGACGGTCAGCTCCCCAATTTTGCGAGACTTGCCAGATCTGGCAGATCGAAGATCGCCATGTCGGCAGGGCCGACCGCAGCCGTGGTGCGAATACCGGCGCGCAGCTTCGCCGAACGCGCACGCGGGTTCACCTCCGCCTCCGCGTCGCGCGCCTGGAGCGCCGACTTGTGGACGAGTTCGAATTGCGCCGGTTTGTCATGAACCTGCGGCAGATGCCGCGAACCGGCCGCCTTGCCCGAGCGATCCGCAAAGAAACGCTTCACGATCCGGTCTTCGAGCGAATGGAAGGTGACGACCACGAGACGCCCGCCAGGCTTCAGCGAGGCTTCGGCAGCAAACAGCGCCTTGGCGAGTTCGCCCAGTTCGTCATTGACGAAAACACGAAGCGCTTGAAAGACCCGCGTCGCCGGATGGATTTTGTCCTTGGCCTTGCGCGGCGTCACGATCTCGATGAGGCCTGCCAGATCGCGCGTCGTCTCGAATGGCTTTTCGGCCCGACGCTTCTCGATGGCGCGGGCAATACGCCCCGCCTGCTTCTCCTCGCCGAGAAAGCCGAAGATGCGGATCAGGTCACCGACCTTGGCGCGATTGACGACATCCGCCGCACTCACGCCGGCGGCCGACATACGCATGTCAAGCGGCCCGTTCTTCTGGAACGAGAAGCCACGCTCCGCTTCGTCGATCTGCATGGACGAGACGCCGATATCGAGCACGACGCCATCAAGCCCTTCGGCCGGCGCATGCTCAGCGAGATCGGAAAAGCGGGAATGGATGAGCCTCAGCGCTCCGTTCGACCTTTCGACCAGCACCTTGCCGCCGGCGATCGCATTCGGGTCGCGGTCGAGCGCGATCACGCGTGCGCCCGCATTCAGGATCGCCGACGTATAACCACCCGCACCAAACGTGCCATCGAGAATGACCTGACCGGGCTGCGCGGCCAGCACCTCGAGAACTTCCGGCAGCATGACCGGAATATGCGGACGCTCATCCGCATGCGGGGCGCCCTCGTGAACGCCGCCAGTCTCAACCGCCGCCATGCTATATCCCCTCGTATCGGGGCACAGGCTTGTCAGCGCCCCAGCCCCTCGCGAGCCGCCTTTTGCGCAGTCTCCCACGCCTCCGGCTGCCACAACTGGAAATGATCCCCTCGCCCCACGAAGGCGACGTGATCGGTAATACCCGTGAAGTTGCGGATGAAGTCCGTGACCATCAACCGCCCCTCCTGATCGAGCTTCATGAAGACGCCACCGCCATGAACGAGCAACGACATCCGATTGGCTTCCGGCGAGAATGGGTCCGCCACCTCGATCCGCTTTTCGAGGCGCGCCAGCAGCTCGGGACCGCCAACGCTGATCGCCGGAAACACAAAGTCCTGGAAACAATAGAGATCCTGGACATCCGCCGACGCGAGAAGAGAACGAAAGCTCGCAGGCACGGAAACCCGCCCCTTGGCATCGATCCTGTTCACAAAATTCGACAGGAAGCGGATCATGACGCGATACAACCGTTTCCAAAATGGAAGGGCAGATCATCCGCCCCGCCTCACCTCGCGACAGCCCCGCATAGGCCACCCCAAAGGCATATCGCCGCTGCAGCGCAACAAGGGAGCTAAACCCTTGCGCCTTCTGCATTTTCTGGATGCTAAAGAGCACCCTTTCGGCTGACTTATGGGATAACATGGGACCACATGGGCGTCAATGGGAAACGGTATTTCGAGCGGCGCGCGCACTCGAAAAATTATTAAGCCGTTAAACTTAATGAAGTTTTAAGCGGGGGTGGCGAGCGAGTCGTGAGGCTTGAACGAGAACGCGATCGTGCGGACATCCTGGATCGAGGGCCAAGCGTCACTTATGCGGAATTTCCGCACATAAATTTGACATCCATGCGGAAATTCCGTATGAATTACTCATGCACACCGTGATCGAAACGCCAGCCTACCTAGCATCCGCGAAGGTGGAGGGCCTGACTGACGCCGAACGGGAGGCAATCGTATCGCGTCTGGCTGCCAACCCCGACGCGGGCGACATCATGGCGGGAACGGGCGGCGCGAGAAAGCTGCGTTTTGCAGGCCGCGGCAAAGGCAAGAGCGGCGGCTATCGGGTCATCACCTTTTATGCCGACGCCGACATCCCGGTGTTTCTGCTCGATGTGTTCAGCAAGGACACGCAGGCTAACCTTTCAAAGGCGGAGCGTAATGCGCTTCGAGACATTTTGACGGCGTTGCCCCAAGCATGGCGCGCCAACGCCCGGACCAGAGCGGGCAAAGGCAGGAGTGACAAATGACCAGAGATGGAACCCGGATTCTGCAAGGCGCACGTGAAGCCTTGGCTTTCGCCTCGGGTGAAGCGAACGTGGAAGGGTACAACGTGCACATTCCGGCAGAGGTGGATGTGAAGGCCATTCGCCGAAAGCTGGGTCTTTCTCAGCAGGCTTTTGCAGCACGCTTCGGCTTCTCGGTCGGACGCATCCGCGATTGGGAGCAAAACCGCTCCAATATGGACGTCCCCTCGCGCATCCTCCTGACGATCATCGACAAGGAGCCGGAGGCCGTGGAGCGCGCGTTAAGCGCCGCCTGAGCCTTCGCCTCGCCCCATCAAAGAGAGAAAATTCGCCAGTTGGCCTGTAAGCCGGGTTCTGTATGGCTCCGGCGAACCGGAACGTGGCAGCCATTCATCTGGGACGACATTCGCATGCCGCCTCGCGCAACCCACCCGGATGACTGGCCCGGAAACAGGCTGACGGGTTGCCCCGCCGCATCATCCCTATTCGGTCTTGCTCCCGGTGGGGTTTACCGTGCCGCCCCTGTTGCCAGGCGCGCGGTGGGCTCTTACCCCACCCTTTCACCCTTACCTTCCAATGGAAGGCGGTTTGCTTTCTGTGGCACTTTCCCTAGGGTCGCCCCCGCCGGACGTTATCCGGCACCGTGTTTCCGTGGAGCCCGGACTTTCCTCACCCCATCGCCTTTCGGCGTTGATGAAGCGCGGCTGCCCGGCCAACTGGCGCGCGGGTGATAACGTCTTTGCGGCGAAAAGACCACAGCAAATCCGCCGGGCGCGAAAAAGCCGTGCAATCCGATTGTGGTCGGGCATCTGCGCCGCTCGCTTAAAGCGGACAGACCAACCGTTGGCGGTGGCTCATTTTTCCCCTGACAACCGTGGGCACTGTTGCTACCTTCAATGTCATGGCCGGAGGCGGCCAGCAGCCCGCGCCCTTGTTAAGGGCATGGCGAATGCCTCCATCTACCTCTTTCCTGACCGTTTAACGTTGGGCGAAGGCGTTGGTAATGCGGGCGCTGACGAAGACTTTGCCGCAACGAAGGAAACGGATATGCGCGACTATCGCGATGCTAAAGCCATGGCCAAGGCCATGCGGGAAGCTCTTGCGGAACGGAACGTCAACCTGAACCACAGCGAAGCGCTGGAGATTGTCGCTCGCCAGTTCGGTTTGGCAACCTGGAACATTCTGGCGGCAAAGATTGAAGAACATAAAGATGGCTCTTCAGCAGAAGCCGTCATTCTTGAACAGGCCGTTCCGATCGTACGAATTTTCGATGTCGACAAGGCCAGGGAATTTTATCTCGGCTTCCTGGGCTTCAAAATCGATTGGGAGCATCGGTACGGGGAGAACTACCCGCTTTACCTGCAGATTTCGCGATCGGGACTGCGCCTGCACTTGTCGGAACATGCCGGCGATGCCTCACCCGGCGGCAATATGTGCGTTTACATGAAGGGAGTTCGCGCGCTTCACCAGGAACTTCGCGCTCAGGACTATCGATATATGAAGCCCGGCTTGCATGATGAGGATGGCCGGTTGGAACTGCAGGTGACAGATCCATTCAACAACCGCATCAGGTTCATGGAGTTGAAAACCTCTTAAAGCTCCCCGTGGACGAATTGAAAACGGGCTGCCTTCGGGAAGGGCAGCCCGCAAAAACACCGGTGAATGGCCGGCATTCAGACCGTTGCCGGACATCAAGCGCCCAGCGGCCTCCAGAAAGGCTTTCGCACCTCGCACTCGGCCTCCTCGCGCGTCATGCCGGCATCTTCGAACATGGCGTCGTTGAACGTTTCCATGTCGCGCTTCATCTGGCGCCGGATGCGCCGCCGCTCCTGCCAGAGCCCGAAGGTCGCCATGAGCACGACGAAGCGATTGCCATGACGCGAACCTTCGCCGAGAAGCCCGGCAAGCTGCCGCTGTTCGTACCGTCTGTAATCACCTTCAATCGCGTGGCGCATGGACCATCTCCTTTTTCGACGCTTGCGAATTTATCTCCTTTCGTCACGCGGAAAAATTGAATAATGAGAATAGACTATGTGAGAAAAATTCCAATAGACAGATAGCCCCATGGACAAGCTGCCGCCACTGACCGCGCTTTCTACGCTCGAGGCCTTCTTTCGAACCGGCTCGGTTTGGGGCGCGGCCGACATGCTGGGGCGGACGCACAGCGCTATCAGCAAACAGCTCCACCAATTGCAGGATCATGCCGGCGTCGAACTTTTCATCAAACGCGGGTTGCAACTGGAACTGACGGATGAAGGCCGCGCGCTGGCCGAAACCGTCTCGCGCAGCATGGACGAAATTCGGCGCACCTATACGACGATCACGGGTGCGGGCCGCGCCTCCGTCACAGTGGCTGCGAGTTCCACCTTCGCGCGGCAATGGATGATCCCGACGATTGCCCGCTTCAATGTCGATTATCCCGATATCGATGTCCTGATCCGCCTCACCGGCCCGCATGGCAGCCGAAGGCTCGAAGGGCCCGTCGATCTCGTCATTTCATGGGACCGGCTGCTGAGTCCGTCCGTCGAGCATCCGGACGCGCGCGCCCTGGGCGACGTGCATATCGGCGTGGTCCTCGCTCCGGGCTATGCCCATGAAATGACGGATTCCACGCTGAAAGTTCCCACGGTGATCCATCGCCGCGAAGGCGAAGCAGCCTGGAAACGATGGGCGGACCTCACAGGCCTGACGATCATCCGCGAGCGCGAACTGACGTTCGATCTTTCCTCGCTCGCCTTCGAGGCGGCCGAGCGCGGCATGGGCGCGACGCTGGCGCCGAAGTTCCTGATCGAACGGGAGCTAAGGTCCGGAAGCCTGATCGCCCCTACCGGCTTCCTGACATTTGAGAATGGCCTTCTGGTCCGGCCGTCCAGTGAGAGGCCTCGCCCTTCGAAGCCCGCACAGGTTTTCATGAACTGGCTGGTCGAAAATGCAAAACTGGGTCCCGACGGCTTCATCGCGCCGCATCCGGAAAGGGATTGGCCCTTTGCCTCGCTCTCACTGGACTGGTGAGAAATCGAAGTCGAAGGAGGAAATCCTGCCCTCGAACACCAACTCCGCGCCAAGCCGGCCGATCTCGTCGGAACTCTTCGCCGCCGCTCCGCAGCCGCCCGTCACCACCGCGATCCGCCCGGGCGAAAGCCAGCCGATAGCCGGATAGCCCGTCGACGTGTAGGACGTCACACAGGAGGCCGAGGAAATCGAAAGTACATCGAGGTCCGGCACCAGCGCCTTCATCCGAGCGACGAGATGTTCGCGTGCATGCGGCCGTCCGTCGCTGCGGAACCAGCCGCCCAGGTCTTCCGGCTGCAGCAGCATCTCGTCGGGGTCGCCGCCGATCTTGAGATAAAACTTTCCATCGGGATAGCGGATGGGAGGAAGCAGGTAGATGTCGTCGTGATCGGCGACCGCCTTGTGGATCATGGACGGCATCGCGCTCATTGCGGCTGCATCCGCTTCGCTGACTTCGAAGAAGACGACGGTGCGGCCATAAACCTGAAGATCAAGAGACGTCGGCAACAGGCCGTTCTGAATCGAGAAACCGCCTGCCGCGCAAAGCACGCGCTCGGCCTCCACCACCGCACCATCGGCCAGCGTGATCGCAACATGCCCGGCCACTTCACGAACAGAAGAAACCTGCGCATCAATCCGCTCCGCCCCTGCCCGCTCGGCCAGTTGCGCCTGCGCCATCACCAGTCGGCGCGGACTGATATGCCCCGCACCTCGCGCCTCGAAAACACCTTCCGTGCCGTCGGGAAACGAGAACCACGGAAACCGGGCTTGCATGTCGGCGTGAGAAAGCCGCTCGGCCTGTACGTTCGCGCCGCGGGCGGCATTCTCCGTCCGCTCGACATATTGCCGGCCATCTCCCGTGCCGGCACCCGTCAGCAGACTGCCGACTTCGCGATAGAAGGAAATGCCCGTTGCTGCTTCGATGTCGCGGTAACGCCCGATGGAGTTGCAGGCAAGTTTCGCCCATACCGGATCGGGGTCGATCGTCCGCGTGATGCGACCCTCGTCATAGTGGCTGGCGAAGACACCCCGATGCTGGGTCTTGTCAACCGGCTCCGGGGGCCCGATCAAGGCGACGCCTTCAGCCATGTTGGCCAGATGCCGCGCCGCTGCAGCGCCCATCAAGCCGCAGCCGATGACGGCATAGCGAAAACGTGCAGACATCGGAAACTCCCTGAAAATTCATAATCTTGTAGCAGCCATGTGAATCGATCCGCAAAGCCGTCCGGGATATGTCTTAGCAACCCTGGAGGACAGCTTGAAGCCGACAATGGCCGCGATACCATCCATGATGCTGTCGAAGCTTCACGGGGAGTTTCGCCTCCATGTCACAAGGAGGGGCGCCTCAGCGCGCGTCAGCATAAGCCAGCCAGGATTTCCAGTTATCCTGCGTCCCCGCAAAGACATTGATATCGGTCTGACCGCCAACGCCCGGCACGATGCCGGTCGAGGTATATTGCCAGAAGGCCCACTTGCGGTCGGCATATTTCTCGTCTGGGTGCGAGGCGACGGAACGCAGCCAGAATTGATAGTCCTTGAAGTAGCCGACGAAATTGTCGCGATGGAAATCGACCGAGGTGTAGATGATCGGCTTCTTGCCGTAATAGGCCTGAAGCCGGTCCATGAAACGCTTCATGTCGGCGCGCACGGTCGCGGGGTCCGGTCTGACCTTGCAGGTTGGCGAAGCGGGGTTCCATTCGGCGTCCAGCACCGGCGGAAGTTTCACGGCCTCGCGCGGCACGTTGGCAATGAACCAGTCGGCCTGCTGGTCAGGCGTCGAGCAGAAATAATAGAAGTGGTAGGGCGCATAGGCGACATTCGCTGCCTTCGCCCCGCGCCAGAACTCGTCGAACTTGGGGTCGACACGGTCCTTGCCCTCGGTCGCCTTGATGAAGGCGAAGGAGACGCCGGATTTCTTCGCTGTCTCCCAATCAACATGATCATTGTACTTGGAAACGTCGATGCCGTGGATGGGATGCCGGTGCGGGCTACGCGAGCCGAAATCCTGCGGATCGCTATCCTTGAACTTGGAGGACAGAGCCGCAGTCTGCATGAGGTCATAGTCAGTGCTCGTGCAGCCAGCGACAAGGGCGGCAAGCGGCAGAAGAGCCAGGGCGAAACGGCGCATGAAAGTCCCGCAAATCAACGAGTCGAAAGGATGTTATCCTGTTCGGGCACGTTGTAAAGAAGGCCCGTCAAGACATGACGTTCAGCCAATCATGACAGGGTAAATAAAGCGTTACGCGGATGGATTGGTAATCACGGCAGACCACGCATATCCCCGGTAAAGCGGCCTGAATTCCGAGGTGCAGCCATGCCTCCTTGCGACCGCAGCGGCGACGGAATCGAGATCGCGGCGCGGATCGACGTGAAAACGCGCGAGCCAGGCCTTCAGCAGGCGCCGGAACCAGCCCGGCAACCGCTCCTGCTGACCAAAATCCACAATGTGAAGCTGCCCGCCAGGATTCAGCGCTTCAACCGCCGCGTCGATCGTCGCCTCCCAGGCTGGGATCATCGAAAGCGCGTAAGAGATCATGATCCGGTCGAAACCGGGGCGGCCAAAATCCTGAGCCGCGAAATCCGAAGCATCGCCGGCCTTCAGCACCGTGTCCGAAGGCAGCTTGGCGCGCGCCGAAATCAGCATCTCCTCGGATATGTCGAGACCATAGAGCCGGCAGCCCGGATAAAGCACCCCGGCCATGGCGAGATTGCGCCCCGTGCCGCAGCCGAGTTCGAGAATACTCTGACCCGGTGTTGCATCCAGCGCCCTGATCGTCCTGTCCCGGCCGAGCAGGTAATATTTCCGCGTCAGATCATAGATGTGCCGCTGGGTGCGATACATCCGGTTCATGCGCGCCGCATGGCCGGAGTCGAGGCTACCATCCACGGCGATGCCGGCAGTGTCGAACGTGCTCACGATGCTTTCCTGTACACATGGAAGCCGCCATAGATCGCCGAGCGATCACGGCTTAGCATTTCATTCGAAAGGTCCGGGAGGTAGTCCCAGACCTCCAGCATGCGCGGATCAAGCTTGGCCTCCAGCGGGCTTGCCGTGGCGGCCGTGCGGAAGATCACCCGCGCGCCCGGCGCGGCGGCACGATTGATTTCCGACCACAGGTCGTTGAGCTGGCCAGCCGTCATCCAGTCCTGCGCATCGAGCAGCACGAAGCGATCGACCGAGCCTGCACGCCGCTGCTTCAAAAGCTCGGTGAAGCTCTTGTGATGCACCTCAACCCGGCGCGTATTGGCACGGATCCTGGAGAAATTGTCGGGATGCAGATAGAGCGGCAGGCTACCCTCGTGCGTCGCCGGATAGCGGCGCGAGAACGCCTGCCAGGCAAAGTAATTGTCCTTGAGCGGAAAGCCGCATGCGAGCTTCTCCAGGCGTTCGCGCAGGACGTCCGCAACATGGCCCGAAGGGCTGCTTCCCGCCAATTCGTCATATTGCTGCGGGGGGATGCCGAGGCCGAAGAGCGAACTCTTTCGGCTGGTGATCCAGCGGACAAGCGCACTGTCGAACATCGGCGCGATCTCGCGGTCGAAAATGTCCCGCTGCTCTTCCAGCGTGCGGGCCGCCATCAGCCGGTCGAAGGTCTTGCCATGCAGGCGCGCGGCCAGATGTCCCGCACCGATGAAGCGGCCGAGAAGGCCTGTCCGATAGATGTTGCGGTCGAAGGTGGAGATGCGACGGCGGCCAAGCTTGTCGCGGCCGTTCCAGTAGTTGAATGTCTCGAGATCCAGACCGGGCGCGATGTAGCGGTCGAAGGCGGCCGAGTTGGCTGCATTGCCGGGCTCGGCGAACATCCGCCGCACGTCGCCGTAGGACGGCAAGGTTTCGAACGCGGCAAGCTTGAGCCGGTTCAGCGCCACATGGTGATGATTGAGATCGACAACGTCGATGCGCGCCGGCCCTTCGGCCAGGTATGCGAGCATGTTGCAGCCACCGGAACCGATGGTCACGATGCTATGATGAGGCTCGATCCGCATGGCCTCGATGTCGACGGCCGGGTCTTCCCAAATCTGTGGATAAACCAGGCCGGAGAACATCAGACCGAACAGCCGTTCGGACAAGCCTTTGCCGCTCAGCGCACGATGCCTGATGAAGGCAGACTTGAGCCTTGTATTCTTTAAATATCCGGTAATCGGAGCGATACCCGTCATCGGCGCTGAACCCCACTGAATCCTTCGAAGCGGGCGCAGTGATAGTTACGATTCGCTACAGTTTGATGACCCTTTACCCGCGCTTAACCGTCCGGGATAAGGACCTGTTAACGCGACTGGCTCTAGAGTCCGTACAAAGACCAGGAGCGTTTAACATGATGTTAAATTCGTTTCTGCCGAAAATTGAGCAACGTTATGTTTTCGTTGGTTCGGCAGTCGGTGCGGTTTTGCCTGCATCATTCTATTTCATTGCCAGATATATGGGATATGACGGCTCTTTCCTGACATGGGCCATGGAGAATCCGTCACAGTTTTCCTTGGCCGCCATGCCCGCATGGATGGGGCTCGTTGCGTTGCAATTCGCACGAAACCGCCGCAGGCAGATGCAGGCGGAAGAGGCGCGTCGAATGCAGGAGGCGCGTTTGCTGCATGATGCGCTCCACGATCACCTGACCGGCTTGAAAAACCGCGCCGCCTTCCACAGCGCGGCCCGACGCATCGCGGCCGCGCGCGAGACCTATGCCCTGCTGCTGCTCGACCTCGACAAGTTCAAGCTCGTCAACGACACCAAGGGCCATCAAGCCGGCGACCAGTTGCTGATCGAAATCGCAGGACGGCTCAGGTCGCTTGAGGATCGCCACGACAACACGTCGATCTATCGTCTCGGCGGCGACGAGTTTGCGGTTTTTGTCCGCGCACCGGCCGATCGCATCCTCCTCGCCAGCCTTGGCGAAACCATTGCAAATCTGATCGGCGAGCCTGTGCAACTGGATGACAGCACCGTCAATGTCGGCGTCAGCATCGGAATTGCCGAGGCGACGCAGGCTGCCGAACCGGTAGAAGATGTCATGCAGCGCGCCGACCTCGCGCTCTACAGCGCCAAGGATCGGGCAGGTTCCAATTTCATGTTCTACGACAAGGCGCTGGCAGAAGCTTCGATCAGCCGCCTGGAAATGGAGCGCGATCTCGTCAACGCCATCGCACAGGGCGAATTCATACTGGAATACCAGCCAATCCTGTCATCTGAGGACGGTCATATCGTGGCGATGGAGGCCTTACTGCGCTGGCTGCATCCACAGAAGGGTCTGATGGCCGCCGAACGCTTTCTTCCCGCTGCGGACCGATGCGGCCTGACCCGCAAGATCGACGCGTGGGTGCTGCAGGCCGCATGCATGGACGCGGCAGACTGGCCGGGCCCGGTGGCCGTTTCCGTCGGCATTTCCAAGGCGGAATTCGAGGACGACAACTTCGCTGCCTATCTCGTGCGCTGCCTCGACCGATCGGGCCTTTCGCCGCAGCGGCTGACGATCGAACTGTCTGAAAGCGTGGTTGCCCTGGGAATGGAACGGGTTCGGCAACGACTGAACCAGCTTCATGCGCTCGGCGTGCGGGTCACCCTGCATGATTTCGGGGTCGCCCTGCACGCGCTGAACCAGGTCATCAAGATGGATGTCGACGGGTTGAAGCTCGAACGCTCCCTGACCCAGAGCGTGCTGACCAGCGCCGAAGGAAACGGGCTGATGGACGCGATGATGCAGTTCGGCGCCGCCATCAAGGGTGCGAATGCCAACAGCCCGGAGAGCAAGGATAACACGATCGACTTCGTGCGCCACAGGGGCGCCACGCAGGTGCAAGGTTACCTTTCGTCCACGCCGCTTCCAGCCTCCGGCGTGGCCGAGTTCATCGCAGCACACAACGGGACCGACACCGCACGCCGCGCCTGAAAGATTCGCCTGAACGACATTGTTCAGCCATGGACAAGCTCGCGACTTTGCTGTTCATTCTCGGCCAGCGGCCCTTAATGAACGACGCGCGGCCCTTCGCGTGAAAATGCAAGGCTGCGGGAGGCTCCATGCGTATCGTCTACAAGCTGTTGAAATGGCTCCTCGGCGCGCTCGCCGCTGCCATTGTCGCTTTCCTCATCGCCATTCGCGTCGCGCCGCCGGAACTGCTGCAGGTGGGCGACAGCTACGCCGCGAAGATTGCCTGCTCCAACGTCTTCCTTGCCGGCCGAGACCCGCAACAAGTACTTGCCGACGATGTGCAAGCGCCCGGCAACCCCATCCTGAAGGCCGTCATGATCGAGGTCGACAAGGACAAGAGCAAGGTGACCGCGCGGCTTCTCGGTTATGCCGCGCCGCGCAGCTCCATCTATCGGCCTGGCTACGGCTGCATGAACCTGGCAGACGAAACAATCACGCCGTCGACCCTGCCCGCCCCTCCTCAGCCGACCATTCCCGACGCCAATGTGGAATGGCCGGTGGGCAACCATGCCGGCGCCAGCTTTGACCCGGGATTGGCCGGCATTCTCTCGGATGACACTCTGCGCGGCCCTGGCATGCGCGCCATCGTGGTCGTTCATCACGGCAAGATCGTCGCAGAAACCTACGGTGCCGGCTTCGACGAAAAGACACCGCTGGTCGGCTGGTCCATGACGAAGACGGTCAACGCGATCCTTGCCGGCCGCGCCGCGCAGATGGGCCTGCTGTCCTTCGACGACAAGAACCTCTTCCCGGAATGGGCAAAGGACGAGCGCAAGGACATCAGCCTCAAGAGCATTGCGGCCATGCAGAGCGGGCTTATCTTCAACGAGGATTACGGCGACGTCTCCGACGTGACGCGGATGCTGTATCTCCAGCCGGACATGGCGAAATTCACCATGTCGCAACCTCTCGAGGCCAAGCCCGATACAAAGTTCAACTACTCGACCGGCGCATCCGTGGTCATCGCACGATACTGGATGAACAAGATGCCCGACAAGGCAACCGCCCTCGCCTTCCCGCGCAAGGAGCTGTTCAACCCGCTCGGAATGCAGTCGGCCGTTCTGGAAGTCGACCAGGCCGATACGTTCGCAGCGGGCTCCTATCTCTACGCCTCAGGGCGCGACTGGGCCCGCATCGGCCAGTTCCTGCTGCAGGATGGCGTGTGGAATGGAACACGTCTCGTCAGCGAAGACTTCATGACGATGATGCGCACCGCCAACTCCACCTCTGATGGCGTCTACACGCAGATGCAGAGTTGGCTCACCGGCCCGGGAGGAGAATCGAACGCCTCTTTTGGCGCGCCCGCCGACACGCTCTGGCTTCAGGGCCATGATGGACAGACCGTAGCCGTCGTGCCCTCTCGCGACCTCGTGGTCGTCCGGATGGGCCTGTCGCCCTCGCGCCTCGCGTACCGCCCGCAGACGCTGCTCGCGGCCATCGTCGGCAAGATCAAGGACTGACAGAGCATTCCGAACTTGCGCCGCCGCCGCGATCCCCGCCTCACCCGCGCGGTGTCTTGATGCAGATGTCCTGATGCAAAAAGCCCCGGCTTCGCGTGAAGCCGGGGCCTTGTTCATTCAGAATATGGCGCTCTGACTATTGGATATCGTCCAGCAGACCCTTGCGCTTGGCGTCATAATAATAGCCGGTGCGATAGAGCCAATCGGCCGCCTTCTCGTTCTTGCCAGCAACGATCCACGCGCCGCGCAGATACTTCACCGCATATTTCAGATTCGTCTCGGCATCGAGCAGTCCAGTCGGTGCACCATCGTAACCGAGGCTCTTGGCCGTATTGTAGCGAATCTGCATGAGGCCGTAGTTGCCGCGATGCTGCGCACGCGGATTGTAGGTGCTCTCGCGCTTGGCGACGCGATGCACTAGCGTTTCCGGCACACCGTACATGGAGGCATATTTCGAAATCAGCAGATTGATGCGGCCGTTATTCGCGTCCGGCGCCATCGCGATCGTCATCGAAGCCGGGGCATCGGCCATGACCAGTCCCGACGACTGCATCGCCTGGTTTTGCGCCGCAAATGCATCGCTACTGGCTGGCAATGGCGGAGCAGCATAGGCGAGAGAGGAGTTCACGCTCGTTGCCGGCGTGTTGACCGCCTCGGCAAGCTCGACCGTCGGGCCGGCCTTTTCAGCAGCAGCCGTCACCGGATCGCCAGCCTTAACCGGGCAGTTGACGGCCGGAGCGCTGGCATTGGTCACGCGGGAGGTCTTCCCAGCTTCGCCTTCGGCTGCAGGTGCGGCAGCGGACGCTTTGGCAGCGCAGAGAGCGGCCTGCTCTCGGGCGGCAGCAACGGCTGCGGCAGCTGCGATACGCTTTTCTTCCAACATCTTGGCGCGGGCGTTGGCAACCTCGGTCTCCATCTGCGCCATCGCCTGAATATCGTCTGCCGATGGAATGCCTGCGATCTGCGTTCCGGGCTTTGCCGAGGGAACAACAATCTGTTCCGACATCAGCTGATCAACCGGTGTCTGGACTACCGACGTACACCCTGCTGCAAACAGCGCTGAGAGTACACCTGTGGCGGCCAGGCCGGTTTTGACGGTCTTCTTCAAAATCACGCGGTCTTATTCCCCGTTGATCCCACGGTCGATCACGAGTTTGTGACCGCTCCGATAATAGTCTCTTAACCACGAATAAGGCAAATTCGTGTTATGCTTGTGGCGAAATTTCGCCAACGGCTTACAGATGCGCTATGCGGCGCGGCTGTAAATGGCCGTTACGGTACCCGCCGAGATCAGCATGGCACCGCCCGTGCGGTTGACCGTCTTCTGCACCGAAGCCTTCCGAATGAGGCTGCGGGCGCGGTCTGCCAGAAACGCATAACCCAGTGCGTTCAGCGTGGCAAGGGTAACGAAGGTTGCCTCCATCACCACCATCTGCGGCAGGAACTCCGCATTCCGGTCGATGAACTGCGGCACGAAGGACACGAAAAATATGATGCTCTTGGGATTGAGTGCCGTCACCATGAACGCATGGAAGAATATCCGATGGCCCTTGCGCTCGGGCAGATTGTCGTTGTCGCTGATGGGGCCTGTCTGGATCGGCGCGCGCCAGAGCTTGATGCCGAGATAGATCAGGTAGGCCCCGCCGATCCAGCGAAGCACCGTGAAAAGCTCGGCCGAGGTCGCGAGCAACGCCCCCAGTCCCAGCATCGAGGCCGTCATCGCCACGAAGTCGCCCAGCGCGACACCGGAAGCGGTCACCGCCGCAGTCTTCCGGCCGTAGCCCAGAGAATAGGACACCACGAGCAGGATGGTCGGCCCCGGAATGACCAGAATCACCGCAGCGGCCGCCGCGAATGCCAACCAGGTTTCAACGGACATGATTGCCTCCCAATGCTCGGCCAGCTATCGAACCAGCGATGAAGAAAGTGAAGCCACCATTTCCCGGCGCTGTCAACGCCGGGAATTGCGCCGTTTGACAGAAGCAAATGTTTACGCGGGCCTCCAGCTCTGGCCGACAAAATCCATCACGTCGGAAAACCACTTGGCAGACGTGTCGAAATGTTTGCCGCCCTTGATGCGCGGAAATTCGATCGTCCGCAGCTTGCCGCCATGGTCCTCATCATGGCCGACAACACCCGAAACCTTGTTCAAGGCGCTTTCCACGGCGAAATCGACCATGGAATGGATCAGGTGGCGATCGCGGGCGTTGGCGGGTGCGGAGCGCGCATAGTAACCGGACTTCTGCACCATCGCGCGCTCCGCGCCGATCAGCGCACCGAACTGCTTGGAGAACCAGTTGCCGACATTGATCGTGTCGAGCTTCACATGTCCGAACGCGTCGCGCTTGACGCTTTCGCCGGCAGCCTCCCGCTCGGCGACGATGGCATCAAGGCAAGCGCCTTCCGACACGAAGATCGTCACGAACCCGCATTTATCCATGATCGCCTTGAGACGGGCCGCTTCCTTGTCGAGATCGAAGGAGATCTCCGGAAGATAGACACCATCGATGTTCTTCATCTCGGTGTTCATCATCAGACCTTCGATATATTCGTGGCCCGTGGTCCGATCGATATAGGCAAGCGCGGTCGCAGCGGTGAGCCATCCGCAATGTCGGCCCATGACTTCATGCACGACCAGCGTGCGCGGTGCAGCGCTCTGCTCGTTCGACACATGATCAAAGAATTGAGCCCCATATTCCGCGGCAGTCCAGGCGCCCAGCGTCTGGCGGATCGGCACCACATCGTTGTCGACAGTCTTCGGCAGACCGACCACCGTCAGATTATAACCGTTGGCGCCCAGATAGGCGGCAAGATCGGCCGCCGTCGTATTGGTGTCGTCGCCGCCAATCGTGTGCAGGATCGTCACACCGTCCTTGGCAAGACGCTCGGCCGCCACGGCAAGCGGGTTCTGCCCTTCCTTGACCAGCCCGCGCTTCACGCAGTCGGCCGCATTGGTCAACTTGACGCGACTGTTGCCGATGGGCGAACCGCCATGGTGATGGAGAATATAGGCCTTTTCGCGCATGTCCTGCGTGATCGGAATAATGTCGCCGAGCAGAAGCCCATGATAGCCGGAGCGATAGGCAATCATCTCGAGATCAGGCGCAACGTCGTTGTAGCGCTCGATCAGACCACCCACGGACGAAGACAGACAGGGCGCAAGGCCCCCCGCGGTGAGCATTGCGACTTTCTGTTTGGCCATGAGATCCTCCGGATGCCTGGATATGTCTGCGCATGAATTGGCGCTCGCGCTTCGCCTTGTAAAGTGACATTTTAAAGAAAAGTCCTTGATTTGGCGGGATTTTCGCGCGGGCGCACAATAAAATCGATTCAATTCTCGGACCATGTCCGATGGCGACGGGCCCAACCGCGCCAGGTGCATCGGACACATCCGAGCGGAATTTGAATCCGTAAACCGTGAACAGTCCTTTTGATGAAACGATGAGGAAAACTGACTTGAAAAGGTCCGGATTATTTGGTCAACCTCGTTGCCATGATCGTTGATTTTCTTTGCGAACAGGCTTCGTCCTTCCTGGAACGTGTTGCGGCCGCCGTGGCGGATGCCGCGAGCAACGCGCTGTCCGGCGTGATTGAAGCCGTGCGGACGCTGTTCGAGGGCGATCCCGAGACACGTCGCAAGGTCGCCTTCTCCATCGCCATGATCGCTCTGTCTGCCAAGATGGCGAAGGCGGACGGTATCGTGACGGAGAACGAGGTCAACGCCTTCAAGGATATTTTCGAATTTCCGGATTCAGAAGCGAAGAACGTCGCCCGGCTTTATAATCTCGCGCGCCAGGACGTCGCCGGCTACGAAGCCTATGCAGAGCGCATGGCGGCTCTTTGTGGCTGCGGTTCTCCGGATTGCCCTGTGCTGACTGAAATCCTCGACGGCCTGTTCCATATCGCCAAGGCAGACGGTCTGGTCCATGAAAACGAACTCGCCTTCCTGCACCGCATTGCTGAAATCTTCCAGATCAGCGAGGAAGGTTTCGACCGCATCATGGCTCGCCATGTGATCGTCGGCGAAGATCCGTATAAGGTTCTGGGCGTGCCGCCGGAAACCGATTTTGCCGAAATTCGCAAGCGCTACCGCTCGCTCGTGTCCGAACATCACCCGGACCGGCTGATCGCGCGCGGCGTGCCGGAAGAATTCCACGGCATTGCCAATGAGCGCATGGCGGCACTGAACCAGGCCTATGCGGCCATCGAGAAAGAACGCCGCGCCGCATGAGCGCTTTTGACCCCGACTACAAGACCGCGATCGTTCGTCCCTCGCCCAATCACACGGAGCGCCGGGGGACCGACCGACCGGACATGATCATCCTGCATTATACAGGCATGCCGACCGAGGCCGGCGCGCTCGACTGGCTCTGCGCACCGGAAAGCGAAGTCTCCTGCCACTATGTCGTGAACATGGACGGCACGATCTATCAGCTCGTGCCCGAAGATCGGCGCGCGTGGCATGCCGGCAAGAGCCACTGGAAGGGCGAAACGGATATCAACTCGCATTCCGTCGGCATTGAGATCGCCAATCCCGGCCATCCTTCGCTGCCGGATTTCACTCAGCCGCAGATCGCCGCCGTTATCGAACTTTGCCGCGATATCATCGCCCGCTGGGACATCGCGCCCGAACGCGTGCTGGCACATTCCGACGTCGCCCCCGTCCGCAAGATCGATCCGGGCGAGCACTTCCCCTGGGGGCAGTTGCACGCGGCCGGCGTCGGCCACTGGGTACCGCCCGCCCCCATTGCCGGCGGTCGCTTCTTCCAGTTCGGCGAGGCCGGCCCGCCGGTAGAGGCCATTCAGTCCATGCTGACGCTCTATGGTTACGGCGTGCCCGTTTCCGGTGAGTTCTGCGAAAAGACCAAAGGCGTGATCGAGGCCTTCCAGCGCCATTTTCGGCCCGACAAGATCGATGGCGTCGCCGACATCTCGACACTCGATACGCTGCATCGGCTTCTGGCCGGCCTGCCGCGGTTCAAGAATCCCTAGCACAGCCCTACCGGCATGAGACGAGGACGGACAGGATTGTCCTTGCAAATCGCAAAGCGCGATTTTGTCCGGTCTCGCCACGCGTTCACCGCATTCCTGCTGTTTCTGCAGGCTGCCTTGCCGATTTGAGACACCGTCATGTTCGATTGTCATGAAATTTTGACCGGACGCGGGTCGAATCTTGGAAGGCAGCGTTTGCTCTTGCCGTTACCTGCGTTATAGAGCGTCCATTCTTTCAATTTTTGGGAAGTTATCGTATGTCGTCCGTTCGCCTGCCTGCCCTCCTCGCCGTTGCAACACTCTTGTCCAGCACGGCCTCGGGATACGCGGCCGAGTGTGGGAGCGACCTGTCGACCTTCCTGCAGGGTATCAAAACGGAAGCCGTCGCTTCGGGCATCGCGCCGGAGGCGGTGGACAAGGCGCTGGCCGGCGCACAGATCGACCAGAAGGTCCTCAAGATGGACCGCGCCCAGGGCGTTTTCCGGCAGACCTTCCTGGAATTCTCCAAGCGTACGGTGAGCGGCGCGCGCTATCAGATCGGCAAGAAGAAGATGGAGCAATATGCCAGCGTCTTCGCCAAGGCCGAGCAGGAGACGGGCGTTCCAGCCGCCGTCATCACCGCCTTCTGGGGTATGGAAACCGATTTCGGCGCGGTCCAGGGCGATTTCAACACGCGCAATGCGCTGGTGACCCTGTCCAACGATTGCCGCCGCCCCGAGGTCTTCCGTCCCCAGTTGCTGGCGCTGATCAAGCTTGCCTCGCTCAACGACATCGATCCGCAGACGACGACGGGCGCCTGGGCCGGTGAAATCGGACAGACCCAGATGCTGCCCGCCGATATCATCAAATACGGCGAGGACGGCGATGGCGACGGCCTGGTAAGCCTCAAGACCTCGGCGCCGGATGTCATCCTGACCACCGCCCGCTTCCTCGCCGGTCTGGGCTTCAAGCGCGGCGAGCCGTGGCTGCAGGAAGTCAAGCTGCCGGCAACGCTGCCCTACGAAAAATCCGGCCTCGGCGGCACGCTGACGGCCGGCGACTGGTTCAATCTTGGCGTGACGCCGCGCAATGGCGACAAGTCGGGCGCAGCCCTCAACGCTTCGCTGGTCCTCCCACAGGGCCGCTTCGGACCAGCCTTCCTCGCCTACCCCAATTTCAACGTCTATCTCTCCTGGAACCAGTCACTCGTCTATACGCTGTCGGCCGCCTATTTCGCCACGCGCCTCTCCGGCGCGGAAGCTTACGATCCTGGCAACCCTGAACCCGGTCTTTCCGTTGAAGACATGAAGGTCCTGCAGGAAAAGCTCGACGCCAAGAGCCATGACGTCGGCAAGATCGACGGCATCCTCGGCTCCGGCACCCGCACCGCTGTGCAGAAGGTCCAGGCCGAACTCGGCCTTCCGGCGGACGGCTGGCCGGATGCCAAGCTTCTGGAAACGATGAAGTAATCAATTCTCTCCGGACTGCTTCCGCTTGACCGCCTTGCGGTGATAGATCGCAAGGCGAAGCGCGCGGTAGCGCACATGCGCCCCGTGGGTGAAGCGCGAGAACGCAGCGGTTCCTCTATGGACCTCGTAGAGCTCATGTGCGTAGGCCGCAGCCAGCGCATCGCGATAGGTCTCCATGCCTTGGCTAGCCACGCTTTCCAGGCGGTGCATCATCCCCACCCAGATCGGGGAGACCAGCAGGGACACGGCCGTCACCGCAATCGAAAGCCTGTAAAGGTCGCTGCCGAGCACACCCGTGGCATAACCCGCCGAAGCAAGGACGAAAGAGAACTCGCCGATTTGCGCCATGGAGAGACCGGCAATCAGCGCCGTTTCCGTGGATGAACCTGTCTTGCGGAGGAGGAAGATGTTGAGCACGGACTTGGCCGCGATGACGATGATCGACGCAGCCAGCACTTCAACGAGATGCGCGCGGATGAACGCGAGGTCAATCAATAGTCCGATCGACAGGAAGAAGACCACGACCAGCACGCTCTGGATGGGTTCGATCACGGGGATGACACGGCTTCGCAGTGTGGAGTTGCCAGTCACGATGCCCGCAAGGAACGCGCCGTAGACCGGCGATAGTCCCGCCAGGCCGGAGATCGCGGCCGCCGCAAAGCAAACGGCAAGCGCGCCAAGCGCGAGCAGTTCCGTTTTCTCCGCAATCTCGTCGGCAAAGGGAACCCGGATCTTCTTGTGTCCGCCAAACCACCAGAGAATGCCGCCAAGCAGCGCCACCGCAACCAGCATCTTCACCGCGACTTCGCGGAACTGTCCGCCCCCGCCGGACAGGCTTGAAACAAAGATGAGCATCGGCACGACCGCAATGTCCTGCGCAATGAGCACGCCGACCGCGATCCGGCCGGCCTCCCCGCGCAAGACACCCATGTCCTCAAGCATCTTCATCGCCACGACCGTGGAGGAAAGCGCAATGATGAAGCCCATGATCACGGCCTCCTCCGGACCCGCGCCCGTGACCAGCACGATCGCTCCGCCAGCAATCATCGCCGCCACAAGCTGACCGCCGGCAACCGTCAAGGCCTGCCTCAGCGAGAGGATGAAAGCCTTGATGGACAATTCCATGCCGATGAAGAACAGGAGCACGACCACGCCCATTTCCGCCAGAAGCGAAACGGAATCGTTGCTGGAGATAAGCCCCACGCCGGTTGGCCCAAGCGCAACGCCGGCCACGATGAACCCGACCAGCGGTGGCTGCCTCAAGCGCATGAAACCGAGACCGAGGATCGCCGCGACCGCAATGACCATGGCAATGGCCGTCAGCGCCGAACCGTGATCGGCGGGCGCGGCTTCGATCGAACGCGTAATGATGTCGTCCAGCCTCGCCTCCTTCGATTCCCGTCGGGAATCGGCATGCCTTGTCTGGCGGAAACTATGCGCTAAATCGCCCGGCGATGCCAACCGCACCGCAGCAAAAACGCACCTTCGGTCTCCCAAAACGCCACAGCCAAAATGTCCACTAATAGAACGGATATTTCAAGATCCCCGAAACGCCAGCGCTTTCAAGAATTTGTCATATTGATCCAAAATGATGCACTGCAGCAAAGACGTTAACCTAGTCTTAATTCGCCCACAAATTTTCTCGACTTAAAAAGATAAATATTTTCATATACTTGACCAGAATAAGCAGCTCCACCCTGCCCATCACTGCGGCAGCGCAGCACAAGTTTCGCTTTTCAACAGGACCGAGTGCTGCCTATGATGATGCTCGTTAACGCGAAGGAGGTCAGCAATGGGACTTATGCAATCGCTCAATGTCCTGATGATCGGTGCAGCGTTTTTGTTTGTGGCGTCGATGCTGTTCATTTGAGATGACAGGACGTCTGGACGGTCTGGTCGGAGAAGACCGGACGTGAGCTTGAGGCTCCAAGAAAGGAATAGGAAACGCGCGGGAGCTTGGACACTCCCGCGCGTTTTTCATTTTATGATTTGGTTTGTCCGGCGTCAGGCTGCCGCGCCGTTCTGCGTGTTTCGCGCCTCGGCTGCCACCCGCTGAAAGCCTGACAGTTCCAAGACGCGACTGACGAGCGACGAGCGGTTCATCGTGTAGAAATGAAATTCGCTGACGCCACGATGGATCAGGTCCCGGACCTGCTCGGCGGCGAGCTGCGAGGCAGCCTTGAAACGCTCATCCGGCAGGTCATCGATCGTGCCGAGACGCGCGATGACATAGTCGGGCACGTTCGCCCCGCACATGCCCGCAAACTTGCGCACCTGTGCCAAATTGTGGATCGGCAGAATGCCCGGAACGATCGGGATTGTTATACCTGCCGCGACGACCTTTTCGAGATAGCGCTCATACTGATCGTTCTCGAAGAAGAACTGCGTCAGCGCGCGCGTTGCACCCGCATCGACCTTTCGCTTCAGCATGTCGATATCGGCGGCCACGTCGGCGCTCTCCGGGTGCTTTTCCGGATAGGCCGAGACGCTGATCTCATAGTCCCCCAGCGCCCTCAGTCCCGCCGTCAGCTCCGCCGCATTGGCATAGCCGCCCGGATGCGGCTGATAGGCCGTACCGATGCCACCCTGCGGATCACCGCGCAGCGCCACGAAATGCCGAATACCGGCTGCACGGAATTCCTCCACGATCGCATGCGTCTCCTCCTTCGTCGCGCCGACACAGGTCAGGTGCGAGGCGGGCTTCAGATGCGAGCGTTGTGCGATGCCCTTGAGGGTCGAAAGCGTCGGCGCGCGCGTCGAACCACCTGCGCCGTAGGTCACGGAAACGAAATCCGGGTCCCAGGCGACAAGATCGTCCAGTGTCTCCCAGAGCTGGCCTTCCATTTCCTGGTTCTTCGGCGGAAAGAATTCGAAGGACAGGCGGACACCTTCGGCGCCAATCGATGGGTTGACGGTCATTCACGCTCTCCTTGCTTGGTTCAGGCCGTCTTCTTCCGCGATCAGAAGGCGGGGATCGCGCGCCAGCCACAATGTGACGGTGAGCGCGCCTTTACCCGCGGCCTCGTCCGGCAGATCGACGGTCTTCTCGACCTCCAGGCCCGCCTTGGCGAGCCATGAGGCCATCGTATCGTGTGAAAACCCGAGGCGTCGGTGGGCGTGTGCCTCGCGCAAGTGCTCCAGCTCATGCGGCGCGAAATCGATGATCGCCAGCCGACCGCCGGGACGCAGCACACGCGCCGCCTCGGCGATAGCCGCCTGGGGATCGTCGAGAAAATGGAGCACCTGATGAATGGTGATCAGGTCGAAATCCTGCCCTTCCAGCGGAAGGTTGAAAATGTCGCCGTGACGCACGCTTGCCCGCGACGTGCCGGTCTTGTCGAGATTGGTGCGGGCGACCGACAGCATGTCGCGGCTCGCATCCACGCCCACCGCCTTGCGATATTTCCCGTCGAAAAGCTGGAGGATGCGCCCCGTCCCTGTCCCGAGATCGAGCAGGGAGTCGATCGGCTTTTCGCCGACAAGGGCCACCAGCGCCGCCTCAACCTTCTCTTCGCTGACATGCAGCCGACGGATTTCATCCCACTCGGCCGCATTCCGGCTAAAATAGGCACTCGCCTGCGCTGCGCGCTCACGCTTGACGGCGGAAAGCCGCTCGCCATCGCGCGCGATCACGGCGTCGGCAAAGGACAAGGCCGACAGAAGGCCGCTCGCTACCGCGGCCTCCTCGCCCTCGCGACGCAGGCGGAAATAGGCCCAGGCCCCTTCCTGATACCGCTCGATCAACCCCGCCTCCAGAAGAAGCTTGAGATGACGCGAAATGCGCGGTTGGGATTGGCCGAGAATATCTGTAAGATCAGTGACAGTCAGATCACCGGCGGAAAGCAGCCCGATCAGCCGCATGCGGGTGGTCTCTCCCGCAGCCTTCAGGGTTTCAACCAGTTGGTCCAGTCCCAGCGACATCGATCCTCCATCAAGATATAAAGATATCTTTATATCGAGTGACGGACTCGCGCAAGGAAAAATCTCGGCTCGAATAAAAGCCAGCGGCTCAAGGGACCCGCTGGCGATGAGAGGTCTGCCTCGGTTGAACCCGGGTTAGTCTCAGGCAGCCCGGCTTGCAACATGCGAGCGCGCGACATCCCCCGTTCGGAACTGGGCCAAGAGCGCCGCCAGGTTGCTCGCTTCGTGGGCAAGACCGGCAGACGCAGCATTCATTTCTTCGACCATGGCCGCATTCTGCTGGGTCGCCTGGTCCATGTGATTGACCGCGGTATTGACTTCGACAAGCCCGGAGGACTGCTCCTCCGCAGCAGAGGCAATGGCGTCCATGTGGCCGCTGATCGCCTGCACCACATCGGCAATGCCCGAAAGGCCCGTCCCCGTGTCGCTCACCAGCTTCACGCCTTCGTTCACGGCGACTTCCGCGTTGCCGATCAGGACCTTGATCTCCTTGGCGGCATTCGCCGAGCGCTGTGCGAGCTCACGCACTTCCTGAGCAACGACGGCGAAGCCCTTGCCCGCCTCGCCGGCTCGCGCCGCTTCAACACCGGCGTTGAGGGCAAGCAGGTTCGTCTGGAAGGCGATCTCGTCGATCACGCTGATGATCTGGACAATCTGGCGCGACGCCTGCTCGATACGCCCCATGGCCGTCACGGCATTGCCAACGACAATGCCCGAATGATCCGCCTTGCCGCGCGCATCGCGAACCAGATCGCGTGCCTCGACGGTCCGCCGCGACGTCATCTTGACGTTCGCCGTGATCTGCTCGAGCGCAGCGGCCGTCTCTTCCAGCGAGGCGGCCTGCTGCTCGGTGCGTTTGGCAAGATTGTCGGAGGCATCCGAGATTTCCCCCGACCCGCCATTGACCACAGAAGCCGCCTCCCCAACCGACAGGAGCACCCCGCGCAGCTGCGAAACAGAGGCGTTGAAGTCATGGCGCAGTGCCTCGAATTGCGGTGCGAACTGGTCGTGAATTTCGCAAGTCATGTCGCCCGAAGCCAGACGCCTCAGCCCGGAGGCGAGAGAGCTTGTGGCCTTGTTGAGGCGCTCGTTCGCGTCCTCTTCCGCGCGCCGCTGCAACTCGATCCGCTCGGCCTCCGAGCGCCGGCGATTGGCCTCGGCTTCCGCTTCAAGTTCGACGTTGCGGACGGCCGCTTCGCGGAACACATCCACTGCCCGCACCATGTCGCCGATCTCGTCTTTCCGTTCGACGCCGGCATAAACCACGTTCAGATTGCCCTGGGCCAGTTCACGCATCGCGTTGGTCAGGGTCTTCAACGGCCGGACAAGGCTTGCCGCAAGGAAGCCCGACAGGGCGAGCATGGCAAGGCATCCCACCACCGTCAGCGCCCCGACCGTTACCAGTTCACGGAATGCGGCCTGGGCCGCCCGGTCGGCAATATCGGCCAGACGCAGGAGGCTCTTGTTTTCAAGCGCCCGCATCGCCTCGATGCGCTGCGTCGCTGCCGCGAACCAGGCTTTGGGATCAAGGCCGGTAAGAGAGCCGCTGCCCTGAGCGTCCAGAACACGCGTCCGGACAAGATCGATGGTTTCCGTCTGCGGCACCTTCAGATCGGCGGCGTAGGAAGCCTGCAACTCCTTCGGCTGCAAGGCCATGAAATTGTTGAGCAGCGCGTCCTGCGCGCCCGCCGACCTCGTGAAGACGAGCGTCTGGTTCAGCTCCGGCCGGCCCGCATTGACGATGGCATTGCCGGTGCCGCGTTCCTGGCCCGCCATTTCCTTGGCCTGCATCAACTGCGTGTAGGCAATGATTTCAGCGGCGATCTGGGAATCCACACCCTTGAGCGCCAGCGTCGAGGCAAACCCCATGAACTGGGCGATCGTCGACGTGTAAGCCTGGAAGGATTGCGCCCCCTTCAGCGCGAGCGCGTCGATCTGAGCACGCTTGGAACGCAGCTCCTCCAGCTTCGGCGTAAGATGGGCGACTTCATCGTTCACCCGCGCGTCATCAAGGCTGCTCAGCGACGTCTGCAACTCAGGCAGGTGCGAAGCAGCATCGTCCGTCGCCTTTCGGGCCGCAGCAAGCTCCACTTGCCCGCTCTTGCCGGCAGCGGCGAGGAACCCGGCAGTCAGCCCCCGCTCCACCTGGAGCGTGTGAATGACTTCACCCACCAGCTTGATGTTGCTACTCGCGGTGGCAATTTCACCCATCTGGCGATATTTGGCCACGAGATCCACCACATTGGCACCCGCCAGACACGCGGTCGCGACGATCGGAAGCAGCACCGCAAGCCAAAGACGCTTGCCAACTGAAATATCTGTGAATCCCATATCAGATCCATCCCCGTGCAGATCCCTCTCCCCGAGAGATCCTGAATGTGGTCAATACACCTTAAAAGAGTGAAACTTACTTTAGAATGTATTTATATGTTCGGCCAAAGTTAGCGACGGATGAAAGAGCCACCTTGGCGGTCTTCAAGTCCGCTACGGCCTCCGCATCCGGATGTATGGGGAACCCGCGCGCCAGAAGAAGCGTGAACAATGGCGCCCGGCGATCAGCACGCGCACGCATCTGAGCGATAGCTTGCCAATGGCCATCCCCGAAGAAAAGATGAACAGTTACAAAATTATGGCACGGGTTTTAACGAAATCGAAAACGCCGCTCAACGCATAATCGTTATCCTGCACAATGTTTGCGTCCTCATGACGAAAAAGAGCCCGCCTCGAAGGAGGCGAGCCCTGTAATGGCGCGGCAGAAGATCAGCCAAGCCCACCGGCGTTAGGGTGGGCCGTTTACTTTAGCGCGTCAGGCGCTTGTAGGTCGCCCGCTTCGGGTTGGCCGCTTCGGCGCCGAGGCGGCGGATCTTGTCTTCTTCGTAGTCTTCGAAGTTGCCTTCGAACCACTCCACATGGCTGTCGCCTTCGAAGGCGAGAATGTGGGTGGCCAGACGGTCGAGGAACATGCGGTCGTGCGAGATGATGACGGCGCAGCCGGCGAAATCTTCCAGAGCGTCCTCAAGCGCGCCGAGCGTTTCGGTGTCGAGGTCGTTGGTCGGTTCGTCGAGGAGCAGAACGTTGCCGCCGGACTTCAGCATCTTGGCGAGGTGAACGCGGTTGCGCTGACCACCCGAGAGGTTGCCGACCTTGTTCTGCTGGTCGGTGCCCTTGAAGTTGAACGCGCCGCAATAGGCGCGCGAGTTCATCTCGAACTTGCCGAGCTTGACGATGTCGGTACCGCCGGAAATTTCTTCCCAGACGTTCTTCGAACCGTCGAGCGAGTCACGGCTCTGGTCGACATAGCTGAGCTGCACGGTGTCGCCGATGCGGATCGAGCCGGTATCGGGCTTTTCTTGGCCGGTGATCAGGCGGAAGAGCGTCGACTTACCCGCACCGTTCGGGCCGATAACGCCGACAATGCCGCCCGGCGGCAGCTTGAAGGAGAGGTTTTCGAAAAGCACACGACCGTCATAGGACTTCGAGATATTGTCGGCCTCGATGACAACCTGACCCAGACGCTCGGCAATCGGGATAATGATCTGCGCTTCGCCGGGACGGCGGTTTTCGGCCGCTGCCACCAGTTCGTCATAGGCGCGGATACGGGCCTTGGACTTGGCCTGACGGGCCTTGGGGCTGGAGGCAATCCAAGCCTGTTCGCGCGACAGAGCCTTGCGGCGGCTGCCTTCTTCGCGCTCTTCCTGCGCCATGCGCTTGGCCTTGGCTTCGAGATAGGCCGAGTAGTTGCCTTCGTAAGGAATGCCACGACCACGGTCGAGCTCGAGGATCCAGCCCGTGACGTTGTCGAGGAAGTAGCGGTCGTGGGTGACCATCAGGATGGCGCCCGGATATTCGCGCAGGTGCTGTTCGAGCCAGGCGATCGTTTCGGCGTCGAGGTGGTTGGTCGGTTCGTCGAGCAGCAGCAGGTCGGGCTTGCGCAGCAGCAGTTGGCAGAGCGCGATGCGGCGGCGCTCACCGCCCGAAAGGCCGTCGATGGGCAGGTCGCCCGGAGGGCAGGCCAGCGCGCTCATGGCCATCTCGACCTGCTGTTCCAGATCCCAGAGGTTCTGGCTGTCGATGATGTCCTGGAGCTTCGCGCCCTCATCCGCCGTCTCGTCGGAATAGTTCATCATCAGTTCGTTGTAGCGATTGAGGATCGCCGTCTTGTCGGCAACGCCTTCCATCACGTTCTCGAACACGGTCTTGGTCGGATCGAGCTTCGGCTCCTGTTCCAGGTAGCCGAGGGTCGCACCTTCGGCGAGCCAGGCTTCGCCGGTCCATTCCTTGTCGAGACCGGCCATGATCTTCAGGATCGTCGACTTACCGGCGCCGTTCGGGCCGAGGATGCCGATCTTGGCGTCGGGATAGAAGGAGAGATGAACGTTCTCGAGGATCTTCTTGTTGCCATAGGCCTTGTTGAGGCCGGACATGTGATAGATGAACTGTCGCGCCATGGTCGTGCTCACTTGCAAAATGCGGGAAATGTCGAATTGGCGCCTATGTAGGCGAATTCGCGCTCAGGGGCAATGCGCGCGGGCGGGGTTTCCATGGCGCGGCGTATTTGTTAGCGCTTAGCCAACGCGTCAGGGAGGACGTTGGCCATGTTCGAGACGACACAATTCCTCAAGAGCCCCACCGGCGCGACGCTGGCTTACCACGTTGCGGAATCCACACTAGCGCCCCGCGGCATCGTCCTCATCGCCCACGGCATGTCGGAACATTCGAAGCGCTACGCCCGCTTCGCCAGCCAACTCGCCGCATATGGCTATCACGCCTATGCCTGGGACCATCGCGGGCATGGCGAGACAGCGGCCCCGGATGCCGTTCAGGGCCAATTTGCCCGCCGCAACGGGCTCGATACGGTGATCGCCGACACGATGGCCGTGCGCGACATGGCCGCAACCAACCACCCGGGCCTGCCGATCCTGCTCTTCGGTCATTCCATGGGCGCGATGATCTGCCTGAATACCGCGCTCAAGCATCCCGACAGCTTCGCCGGCTTCGCGGTCTGGAATTTCGATTTCGGCACCGCCTCCTCCATGCCGCTCATGCGCATGATCCTGGGCGTGGAACGATGGCTGAAAGGTTCGGATGTGCCGAGTGGCATCCTGCCGCGCATGACATTCGATGCCTGGGGCAAAGCGATCCCCGGCCACCGTACGCTTCTCGACTGGCTGTCGAACATTCCGGCAGAAGTGGACGCCTATATTGCCGACCCCCTCTGCGGCTTCCCGTGCACGGTCTCGCTCTGGTTCGATGTGGCCGAGGGCGTCGTGCGCGGCGCGGACAAGGCCAAGCTTGCCCGAATCCCGAAGGACAAGCCGATCATGCTGGTTGGTGGCGGCAAGGACCCTGCGACGCGCGGCGCGAAGGGAACACACTGGCTGGAAGAGCGGCTGCAAGGCTTGGGCTTTGTCCATATTTCAAAGCTGGTCTATCCCGAGGCCCGGCACGAAACGTTGAATGACATTGTGGCAGACAGGGCGATGGAAGCCTTCTTGGGCTGGGCGAACGGCATATGCCCCTCGCGATGAGCCATCAAATTTCCTGATGCCCAGCGCTCCACGCTTCACGCAAAGCGCGAGGATTGCTATTGGTCTCCCGAAACGAAATGAAGCGGAGACCGGGAATGAAGACGGGCGGCCAATTGATTGTCGAAGCGCTGGAAGCCAATGGCGTCGAGCGCGTGAGCCTCGTGCCGGGCGAAAGCTTCCTGGCCGTGCTGGATGCACTGGCCGATAGTTCGATCCAGCAGATCATCTGCCGTCAGGAAGGCGGCGCTGCGATGATGGCCGACACCTGGGGCCGCCTCACCGGCAAGCCCGGCGTCTGCTTCGTCACGCGCGGCCCCGGCGCAACGAACGCCTCTGCCGGTCTGCATGTCGCAAGGCAAGACTCAGTGCCCATGATCCTCTTCATCGGGCAGGTGCAGCGCGACGCCCGCGAGCGCGAGGCCTTCCAGGAGGTCGAATATCGCCGCGCCTTCACCGAAGTGGCGAAATGGGTCGCAGACATCGACGACGCACGCCGCATTCCGGAATTCGTCACCCGCGCCTTCGCGGTCGCCACCTCCGGCCGGCCCGGCCCGGTCGTGCTGGCCCTGCCTGAAGACATGCTGACGGATACGGTCGAGGCTGTTGCCGCCCGCCCCGCAACGCCCGTCCCTGCCTTCCCCGGTGCCGCCCAGATCGAGGACTTCAGCAACCGGCTGGCGCGCGCCGAACGTCCCTTCTTCATCCTCGGCGGCACGCGCTGGGATGAGGCCTCCGTCGAAGCCTTTGCCGGTTTCGCCGAACGCTGGGCCGTCCCGGTCGGCTGCTCCTTCCGCCGCCAGATGCTCTTCGACCACATGCATCCCTGCTATGCCGGCGATATCGGGCTCGGTATCAACCCGGCGCTCTCGAAGGCCGTGAAGGATGCCGACCTGATCGTCCTGCTCGGTGGCCGCTTCTCGGAATCCCCCTCCTCCGGCTACACGCTGATGGACATCCCCTACCCGGCGCAGTCGCTGATCCATATTCACCCCGACCCGTCGGAACTCGGCCGCGTCTATCGTCCGGACCTGGCCATCTGCGCAGCACCCGCCGATTTCGTCGCCGCGATCCGCGACATCGAGCCGGTCGCCGCTCCCGCGTGGTCCTCCCGCACCGAGGCACTGCACGGCGCTTACCTTTCCTGGTCGACCCCGCCGGCATCCGGCCCCGAAGGCGTCCACATGGGCGCGATCATGTCCTATCTGGAAGAGAACACAGCCGCCGACACGATCTTCACCAATGGCGCCGGCAATTACGCCACCTGGGTTCACCGCTTCCATCGCTTCCGCAAATATGGCACGCAATCCGCCCCAGCCTCCGGCACGATGGGTTACGGCCTGCCGGCAGCGGTTGCCGCCAAGGCGCTGCACCAGGATCGTGAAGTCATCTGCTTTGCCGGCGACGGCTGCTTCATGATGCACGGGCAGGAATTCGCGACCGCCGTGCGCTACAATCTGCCGATCATCACGGTCCTGGTGAACAACTCCATGTACGGCACGATCCGCATGCATCAGGAGCGCGAATATCCCGGCCGCGTCAGCGGCACGGGTCTCACGAACCCCGATTTCGCGGAGCTGGCCCGCGCCTATGGCGGCCATGGCGAGAAGGTGACGAAGACGGAAGACTTTGCCGCTGCCTTCGAGCGGGCTCGCGCCAGCGGAAAGCCGGCAATCATCGAGATCATCCAGAACCCGGAAGCGATCACGCCGACCCGGACGCTGAGCGAAATCAGAGGCCAGTGACGAGCGGCTCGCCGCGTATCTCAGTAAGACGACGCGGCAAACTGATAAGCGCCGATTTCATCGAACTGAACGCCGAAAACGCCGTCTCCGTTCTGCTGCAGGGCATATTGCGTGTTGGCGCCATTGCCTTGCTTGGCCGCCGTCTCAAAGCCCGCATCATCTGCATCGCCGTCATTCTCCGTCTCGGCGGCGTTGGACTCACCGGACAGCAGGGAAAGAAGGGAGGCCGCACTGTTGGATGCGCTTTCGCCATTCTGGCCCTCGCCATGCGAGCGGTCGGCAGGCGGACCGGGCGGAGGCCCGCCAACCGGCATCGGCTGAGGCGGCATGCCATCCGAACCTGTCGAACCGGCAACGCCGGCGCCGCTTTCGCTGGATTGAGAGGCCTTGTTGACGAGGAAATCGCCGACGCGGGCGGAAAATCCCTGCGACTGCGCCGCAGACACCTCGACCGAGGGCGTGACAATCTTCTTCTGCTTCTCTTCCTGTTCGCGCGGCGAACTGGTGGGCGCACCAATGCCCTGCGCACGTTGCACAGAGACAGAGCCCAATATGGAAGAGATCGCCGAAATCACCCGATGCCCCTTCGCCGGACGATGCCGACGCCATCACCGATCAGCCCAAGAAGGGCGATCGAAAACGGGGATCATCATGCGCCGGCTTGATTAAAACTTTATCAATCAGCCGGCCGCAGGGATTTCGAAGAAGAAGGATCAGCCGCGCAGGTGCAGAGTCTGCTGGTAAACCGCCGTCGAGCGCGCGCCCGAGCGGCAATAGCCGAGCATGGGACGCGGGAACTCATCGAGCGCATCGACCATCATGCGAACGGCATCGGCCGTCACGCCGGCGGGACCGACCGGGATATGCGCAATCATCAGGCCCAGTTCGTCGGCGCGCGCCGCGATATCGGCGAATTCAGGCTGGTCCGGCTGCTCGTGATCGGGACGATGGCACACGATCGACTTGAAGCCCTGCGCCTTGATCGCATCGAGGTCATCGACCGAAATCTGGCCGGTAACCGAGTATTCGTCGTTGATCTGCCTGATATCCATTGCGCGTTCTCCTTGCCCTGATATGTATCGCCGGGCTTGACGAAGGTCAATTTGAGTGAGCGCGGCCGCGGCTCTTCACCACGGCCGGCAAAAGCAAGAACTCTCAGAGAGCTGCCGTGACGATGAATTCGACCTTGTAGTCCGGCGTCGCAAGAGCGCCCTGGCTGGTGGCGCGGGCCGGCGTGTTGGCCGGATCGACCCAAGCTTCCCAGACGGCGTTCATTTCGGCGAAGGTCGACATGTCGGAAAGGTAGATGATCGTCTGCAGGATCTTCGACTTGTCCGTGCCGGCGAGAGCCAGCAGGCGGTCGACTTCAGCCAGCGCCGACTTCGACTGTTCCGTCACGGTCTTGCCTTCGCCAACCTGACCGGCGAGGTAGACAGTGTTGCCGTGAACGACAGCGGCGCTCATGCGCTTGCCGGGCTCGATACGCTTGATGGACATCTCGTCTCTCCTGAATGCGAAAAAGAATGCGGGAAGCGGCCTAGCCTTCCTTCCGTCTGTCGTCAACCTTACAGCTCACGCGAAGGCAAACCTCAAGGCGTAGTCGCGCGATTCTCCCGGCTGAAGCAAAGGCATCGCGTCCGCTGCGGCCAGTTCCGCGCGCGGCTTCCAGTCATGCGAGGCAGGCTCGATGCCGACAACGTAAGCCGGCTGGCTCTCGTTGCGCCACATCTGCAGATAGGGAAGCGTCGCGGTGTCGAAATCGACCCGCAGTGACAGTCCGCCCGCCCCGGCAATCGGTCCGAGCCGTACCGTGGCGTGCCCCTCGGCGCCACCGGCCGGCACGCAGAAGACATAATTGTCGCCCTCACCGAACTGCCACGAGACCGGCACCTTGCCGACCATGTCGCCGGAAAGCTGCGTCTTCTCGTCGAAATTCTTCGCCCCGATATTCATGTGATACATCAGCATGGGCGCGAAGGGCTTCGAGCCGGCATTCGTGATCCGGTCGTTCAGCGACACCGCGCCCGTCACGCCATCGATATGCCAGCGGCGCTCCAGCCGTGCGAGGCCACCATCCGCCAGCCGCACCATGACCGTTGCCCGTGCCGTCGATGAAAGCCGGCCGTTGCGGAATTCGGTCACCTCCGCCGGACAAGCGGAAAAGGAACCGTGCAGCGGGTATTTCTGGCCCTCGGCGCCACCCTCCACCGGCTCGGGATGTCGGATATGGTCAGGGCCGCAGGTGAACATGAAGCCTTCCAGCGAATGGTCGATACGCGGATCGCCATCATCCGGAATGGCGCGGCCCGGCGAAAGATCGGCACCACCGATAATCAGACTGCCAATGTCGAAGACGGAGGTTTCGTCGAGAAAAAGGCGCGGTCCCCGCGCGGCGTAGAGTTCCAGCATGACAATGCTCCCTCGAATTGCGGTCCCTTGATAAGCCAAAGCGGCTGCCATGCAAACGGTCTTAACGAAAAATTGATGGTCAATAATTCGTTAAGACGTTGAAAATACCATATAAAGGACCAAATGTTCGGGTAATTCGCCCCAATAATGTCATGATTCACGGTGTTCTCTGTGCGCTTCTTCCGTCTTGCTCTTGCAGTTACAGCCCTCTCGTTTACAGGCCTTGGGGCCGTTACAGCCCATGCGCAGCAGGCTTATGGACGCGGCGACACGGTTCTCGTGACGCCCGATGGGGATATCCTGGACTACATTCCCGAAAACGCTGCGGTTACATTCCGCCGCGACGCCTACGGCCGCCGTGTGCTTGTGGACCGCGACGGCTACATCATTGCCACGGAAATGCCGGCGTCGCGTCTCGATCGCCGAGCCGCCTCAAACCGCGACAGAGGCTTCGGCATGGATGCCGCCCCCTGGGATCCGGGCTATGACGACAATCGTCGCGCCAATCAGGGCGGTATGAACGACGATAACTTCGCGACGGGCACAATCCCCCGCGGCCGCTTCGACAATGAAGGCGAGGTGTCGCGCCAGCCACTTCCGGAAGAGCCTTCCGGCCTGCAGGACGGTCGCCCGCGTCAGTCGGTTGACGGTTTCAACAATCCGGACGATACCCAAACCGCATCGATCGGCCCGAACGATATGCCGGCCAACGACCTGCCGGAATCGCTCGAGAGCCCGGCGCCCAAGCTGAATCTCACAGGCAAGTCGCGCGCCGAAATCGCCGCCCTGCAGGTCTATCTGGACCGAATGGGCATGTCGCCGGGCGTCATCGACGGCAAAAAGGGTTCGAACGTCGACAAGGCACTCCATGCCTATGAAGTGACTACGGGCGACAAGATCGATCCGCGCAATTCCGAAGACATCATGAACCGCCTCGCCACCGGCGGCGGTCTGCCCTTCATGGATTACACGATCACGCCTGCCGATGCCGCCGGCCCCTATGTCGCCTCCATCCCGGAAGACTATTCGCAGAAGGCAACCATGCCCTCCATGGGCTATACCCGGGTCACGGAGATGCTCGCCGAGCGCTTCCACATGGACGAGGATTATCTGAAGGAACTGAACCCTGGGGTCGACTTCAACACGCCCGGCACCATCATCAAGGTCGCCAATCCTGGCCCGGCGAAAACCGGACAGGTGACCCGCATCGTTGCGAACAAGGCGATCAAGGAAGTGCAGGCCTTCGATGCGCAGGGCAATCTCGTCGCCGCCTATCCGGCCTCCATCGGCTCCGCCGACACCCCCTCGCCCTCTGGAACACATGCGGTCGTCCGTATCGCCTTCAATCCGAACTACACCTATAACCCGAAGATCAACTTCAAGCAGGGCAACAACACCAAGGTGCTGACCATTCCGCCAGGTCCGAACGGCCCGGTCGGCAATGTCTGGATTGCCCTCGACAAGCCGACCTATGGCATCCACGGCACGCCCGATCCATCCAAGATCGGCAAGACCCAGAGTCATGGCTGCGTGCGCCTGACCAACTGGGATGCGCAGGAACTGGCCAAGATGGTCAAGCCCGGCACGATTGTTCAGTTCATCGATTGATGGAACGACGCAACATCCCGCGCAGGCTCATCCGCTGCGTGGGATCGGCGGCGGAAAATGCAAGGTTGCCGCAATGCGGTTCCAGGCATTGATATTGGCGATCGCGACCGTCAGGTGGACGACTTCGGCTTCCGAGAAATGCGCATCGAGCGCCGCGCGCAGCCGTACCGTGGCATCGCTATCCCCCAGCTTTGTGACATGTTCAGCCCAAGCGAGCGCCGCAAGCTCCCGTGGCGAATAGACCCCCGCGTCACGCCATGCTGCAACCAGGTCGAGCTTTGCGGCAGTGAGCCCGAGCCGGCGGCCGACGTTCAGGTGGAGTTGGACACAGAACGCGCAGCCATTGATCTGCGAGACCCGAAGCTTGATGAGTTCCGTCAGGGTCTTTTCAAGGCCGGACTCGTCTACCGCCTTTCCCATCGCCAGCAGGGCGCTTCGCGCGCCCGGCGCGATGAGTTCAAACTGCTCATAGGACAAACCTCCCGCCTGCGGCATCGCCTCTGAATTCATCTTTCAATCCCTTCTTCAACGCGATAATATCAGAACACGAACAACATATCAGAGTTCTTACATTGAGCAAGACAGCGACGCGATCCCCCCTTCCCGAAGCCGGCGAAGGGAAGCGCGGGGAAGATGGGCATTTCGGATATCTGCTGCGTCAGGCAGCGAATGCGCATCGCACCCGCATCGAGCAGGCGCTGGGCGACCTTCAGATCACCCATCCGCAATTCTCGGTCATGACCATGCTCGATGCCTATCCCGGCCATTCCAATGCCGATCTGGCGCGGCTCGCATTGCTGACACCGCAGACGATGAGCGTGATCGTCGCCAATCTCTTGAAGTCCGGAACGGTCGAGCGGCACGCCCATGAAGTTCACGGGCGTATCCAGCATCTGGCTCTGACCGATCGAGGCCGCCAACTGCTAACCGAGGCCAAGAAACGGGTCTATGCTTTGGAAGATGCGATGTTGGCGGATGTTCCGCCGGAAGCGCGCGCCGCGATCAAGTCGTGGCTGACGAAGGTCGCCAAGGGAAGCGACCCGGTCGCGGGTTGAGACGCGCAAGATGACGCGGCGGGACCGTTGCCGGCCGCGTCATGAACCGCAATCAGGCGGCCCGCTGCCGCATCCGTGCGGCAAGCCCCAGCGGCTGTTCGCGGCGCTTGGCCGGCAAAAGACGCTTCAGTTCAAGAGCCAGCACGCGGGCATTTTCGCGCGCCTTGTCGAGATTGGTGATGCGGCTCGGGTCCGCCTTGTGCAGCATCGTTCCGAGATCGAAGATATCGCGGAAGGCGGAGCGTTCGAAGATCGGCGTTTCGAGAACGTTGACACCGCGCGAAACCAGCAGATCCTTGATCGCCGAAAGCGCCCGCGTCGTCGCGATCGAGCTGACGCGCGTCAGCACCACCGAATGCGGGATCGAAATCTTGGCCTGGTTCTTCATATGCGCCAGAAGTTCGATCACCTGTGCCGCGCCCTTGGCATCCATCGCACAGCCCTGAACCGGGATGAGAACGTGGTCGGAAAGGCCCAGAGCCGTTGCCAGCAGCGGGTCGCGCTGACCGGGAAGGTCGATGATGAAGAAATCGATCTGGTCGCGCATCTCGCGGATATGCGTCTGCATCGAGGCCACAGTGACTTCGGAGATCACGGTGAGGCTCGGATCCTTGCCACCGGTCTCGTACCAGTTGGTGATCCACTTCTGCGGATCGGCATCGAGCACCGCGACGCGATAGCCCTGGCGGACATATTCAGAGGCCAGCAGCAGAGCCGCCGTCGTCTTGCCTGCGCCGCCCTTTGTATTTGCAAGTGAAATGACCGGCATTCCAAACCCCCTAGTCGGCCCGCCGGAACCCCATCCGGCTTGAAGGACCATGCATCGTTTGCCGCTTCGCGACGGATACACATTGCGTAAATCATGGTTAACGGAGCCTTAAAGCCGACTGCAGCAATTAACGATCCGACAACCAACGCCGACGCAGCACACGAATCTCAACAATACGGGAAAAGCCTGTGCAGATTGGCTTACGCAAGGCTGGAGCGACACCGGAGAAACATCTGCGGAATCCTCCATCCACAACGAAAAACGCCCGCGCACAAGCACGGGCGTCTGACTGAGGGGTAAGACGAAGGACGATCAGATCGATTCGAGGAACAGCTTCTTCGCAGCCTCGACCGTCAGTTCGACCGGGTTGCCGCCCGTGGACGGGTCGGCCACGGCCATGACGGACATTTCGTCGATACGATCCGTCTTCACGCCGAGCGCTGCCAGCTTGTCGGGGATACCCAGTTCCTCGCGCAGGCCCAGAACGAAGTCGTAGAAACCATTGAAGCCGCCGGCAATGCCGAGATAGGCGGAAGCGGCCGCGATGCGATCTTCGATCGCGGGACGGTTGAAGCGGAGCACCGGCGGCATGACGACAGCATTCGTGGTGCCGTGATGCGTGTGATACATCGCCCCGACCGGGTGGCTGAGCGAGTGGATCGCGCCGAGCCCCTTCTGGAAGGCGACGGCACCCATGGCGGCAGCCGACATCATATGCGTGCGGGCTTCGAGATCCGTCCCGTCCTTGTAGGCGCGCGGCAGATATTCCTTCACGAGGCGCATGCCTTCGAGCGCAATGCCCTGGCTCATCGGATGATAGAAGGGCGAGGAATAGGCTTCTAGGCAATGGGCAAACGCATCCATGCCGGTGCCGGCGGTGATGTGCTTCGGCATGCCGACCGTCAGTTCCGGATCGCAGATCGTGACGCCGGGCAGGAACTTCGGATGGAAGATGATCTTCTTCGTTTCCGTCACCGAATTGGTGATGACGGAAGCGCGGCCCACTTCCGAGCCGGTGCCGGCCGTCGTCGGCACGGCCACGATCGGCGCAATGCCTTCGACGGATGCGCGCGTCCACCAGTCGCCAACATCCTCGAAATCCCAGACCGGGCGCGTCTGCCCGGCCATGAAGGCCACGCACTTGCCAAGATCGAGGCCCGAGCCGCCGCCGAAGGCGACGACGCCGTCATGGCCGCCATCCTTGAACGCCTTCACGCCGGCTTCGAGGTTCTTCTCGTTCGGGTTCGGATCGACATCGGCGAAGATCGCGCGACCCAGGCCGCCGGCTTCCAGAATGTCGAGCGCCTGTTTCGTGATCGGCATCGTGGAGAGACCACGGTCGGTGACCAGAAGCGGCTTCTTCATGCCGAGCGACTTGCAGTGGTCGGCCAGTTCCTTGATGCGCCCTGCCCCCATCTTGATGAGGGTCGGGTAGCTCCAGTTTGCAGTAATCGACATCTTAGAGTGCCTTCTTGAGGTGATAGGATTTCGGACGGGTCAGATTGTGGAAGCCGATGATGGAGAGCGATCCGCCGCGGCCCGTGTCCTTGCAGCCGGTCCAGCAGAGGCCCGGATCGACATAGTCGGCGCGGTTCATGAACACGGTGCCGGTCTCCAGATCGCGGCCGAGACGGGCAGCGCGTTCGGCATCCTTCGTCCAGAGCGAAACGGTGAGACCGTATTTGCAATCGTTCATCAGTTCGAGCGCTTCCGCATCGTTCTTGACCTTCATGATGCCGACAGCCGGCCCGAAGGTTTCCTCGCGCATGATCTCCATCGAGTGATCGACATCGACGAGGATCTGCGGAGCGATGTAAGCACCGCCATCATCGGCCGGGAAGAGCTTGGGATCGACCAGCGCCTTGGCGCCCTTCGAAACGGCTTGAGCAATCTGTTCGCGCACGGTCGCGGCAAAGCGCTTGTGCGCCATCGGGCCGAGCGTCGTTTCCTTGTCGAGCGGATTGCCGAGCTTGTAGTTCGACACCCAGGCGACCGACTTCTCGACGAATTCGTCATAGAGGTTTTCGTTCACATAGATGCGCTCGATGCCGCAGCAGCACTGGCCGGAATTGTAGGTCGCGCCGTCCATCAGCGTATCGACGGCCGCATCCAGATCGGCATCTTCCATGACATAGCCCGGATCCTTGCCGCCGAGCTCGAGGCCCGTGCCGGTAAACGTGCCGGCCGCAGCGCGCTCGATATTGCGCCCGCCCTCGACCGAACCGGTGAAGTTGATGAAGTTGAAGGAGCCGGCCGCGATCAGCTTCGACGTCGTGTCATGGTCGAGGAAGACGTTCATGAACACGTCTTCCGGAACGCCCGCCTCATTGAAGGCCTGGACGAAACGCTCGCCGACCAGCAGCGTCTGCGATGCATGCTTGAGCACCACCGTGTTACCCGCCATCAGTGCCGGCGCAATCGTGTTGAGCGCGGTCATGTAGGGATAGTTCCACGGCGCGATGACGAAGACGACGCCATGCGGCTCGCGCTCGATATAGCGCTCGAACTTGTCGGAGCTTTCGACCTTCAGCGGAGCGAGCGCGTCGGCGGCAATGGTGGCGACATAGTTGGAGCGCTCGTTGAAGCCCTTGAACTCGCCACCATAGCGAACCGGACGGCCCATCTGCCAGGCGAGCTCCTCAACCACGACATCGGCCATCTCGTTGAGCCGCGCCACGCCCTTCAGCACCAGCTGCACGCGCTCTTCCAGCGGGCGCTTCGCCCAGGCCTTCTGCGCCTTGCGGGCACGGGCGACCGCTGCGGCCGCATCGTCAAAACTCATCGCCGGACGTTCGGCGTAAACCGAACCGTCAACCGGCGAAATGCATCGGATCATCGTCATGATCTTTTTCCTGATCTTGTGTTCTAAACTATCCATCCCGCCTGCGGCGGGACGGGAATTCCTGTTCTGGGGTTCCATTCGGCGTCAGGCCGAACTGTTTCGCGGATGGCCTGGATGATCGCCATCGACGCGCGATTTGCGCCTCGTTTACGCCCTTTCGAAACCGCGCGCCACTTCCCAATCGGTGATCTTGCGGTCGTATTCTTCCTGCTCCCACTCGGCAGCGCGCACATAGTGGTCGACTACACCGTCGCCAAAGGCCGAACGCAAAAGCTGAGACTTGTTCAGCGCATCCGTGGCGGCGCGCAGCGTTTTCGGGACCTCGCGGATTTCTCCCGCCTTGTAGGCGTCGCCCGTGAAGGGATCTACGAGCGTCATCTGCTTTTCGATCCCGTCGATGCCGGCGGCCAGAAGGGCTGCAAGCGCGAGATAGGGGTTCAGGTCCGAACCGCCAACGCGGCATTCGATGCGGATCGACTTGGAGCCCTCGCCGCAGAGACGATAGCCAGCCGTGCGGTTGTCCTTCGACCAGATGGCCTTGGTCGGCGCGAAGGTGCCCGCGACGAACCGCTTGTAGGAGTTGATATAGGGCGCAAGGAAATAGGTGACTTCCTCGGCATGCGCCAGCAGGCCCGCCACGTAGTTTTCCATCATCTTCGACATGCCGTAGCGGCCGTTCGGATCGTAGAACATCGGCTTGCCGTCGAGCGACCAGAGCGACTGGTGGATATGCGAGGAACTGCCGGCAGCGGCGTTGCTCCACTTGGCGAGGAATGTAATCGCCTTGCCGCGCGCCCAGGCGATTTCCTTCGCGCCATTCTTCACGATCGAATGCTGGTCGGCGGTGACGACCGCCTCGTCATACTTGACGTTGATTTCTTCCTGACCGGCCGACGCCTCGCCCTTGGAATTCTCGACCGTGATGCCGGCGCCATAAAGCCCGTTGCGGATCGCCCGCATCACGTCTTCTTCCTTGGAGGTCTGGAAGATGTGATAGTCCTCGTTATAGCCTGAGCAGAGGCGAAGGTCGCGGTAGCCGCTTTCGCGCGCGTCGTCATAGGTCTGGTCGAAGAGGAAGAATTCGAGTTCGGTCGCCATATAGGCCTTGAGGCCCATCGCCTCCAAGCGCTTCACCTGCTTCTTCAGGATCGCGCGCGGCGAATGCGGAACCTCTTCATGCGTGTGATGGTCGAGCACGTCGCAGATGACCATGGCGGTACCTTCGAGCCATGGAATGCGCCGAAGCGTCGAAAGATCCGGCTTCATCGTGTAGTCGCCGTAGCCCGACTCCCAGCTTGTCGCCTTGTAGCCCGGAACCGTCTCCATCTCGATGTCGGTCGCCAGCAGGTAGTTGCAGCTATGCGTTTCGTGCCAGCCGCTATCGAGGAAATATTGCGCATGGAAGCGCTTTCCCATGAGCCGACCCTGCATATCGACCTGCACGGCCAGAACCGTATCGATCCGGCCCTCGGCAACGTCCTTCTTCAAGGTCTCGAAATCGTATTTGGCGCTCATCAGAAGCCGTCCCTGTTCCCTGTCGGCCACTCACGGGCCCGTTTTGTCATTATGGATTGAAGGCGCTCCGGCTAACGAGAGCCGGAGCGCGTGTCTCTGAGGATGCCGATCAGGATTCGCCGACGGCGTGTTCGGCGGCAGCGATTTCCGCCTGGCGCTTGGCCACTTCGTCGCCGATCGGCGGGCCCTTGAAGCGCTTGTTTTCAAACGCCAGCCAGACAATGGCCGTGAGGATCAGGAAGCCGACGGTGATATAGGCGGCATACTGGTTCGGCGGCTGCACACCGATGACGAAGATCACGACCATCGAGATCACGACCAGAACAGCCACGAACTTGTAGAGCCCTGCCCCCATGTTCCAAGGACCCATGGCCGGCCACTTCTTCGTGCCGATGGCAAAGATGCCGAGCGCGATCGGGATGGCGAAAGAGAGGAACAGGAAGATGACGGTGCACGACACCACGATGGTATAGGCCGTGGAACCGGCGATCTCGATCAGCGAGGCACCCCAGACAAACAGGACCGACAGCGTGGCGCCGACCCAGATGGCCGTGGAGGGCGTGCGAAACTTGCGGCTGACGCTCGCCAGTGTCTTCGACATCGGCAGACCGCCGTCACGCGAGAAGGCGAAGATCATGCGCGACACGGACGTCACCGTCGCAAGGCCGCAGAGGAACTGCGAGATGAAGATCGCGACGTAGAGAATGTTCTTCACAACAGGGTTTGCAACGCTGTCCATGGTCCAGAAGAACACGTTCCAGCCCTGCTTGGCCGCATCATCCATGTTCGGGATAGCGAGCAGGAAGGCGACAAGCATGATGTAGCCGAAGAAGGCCGACCACCAGACCGACGAGATCATGCCGCGCGGAACCGACTCGGCGGCCTTGACGGTTTCTTCCGACGTATGGGCCGAGGCGTCATAGCCGGTGATCGTGTAGATCGGCAGCAGCAGGCCAAGCGCAAAGATATACCAGATGCTGTCGCTCTTCGGCCAGACGGCGGAGGCGTCCGGCTGACCGGAATAGTTGGTGAAGGTCCACAGACGGCTGAAATCCCAATGCGCCGCGCCGAAGAAGCAGACGAGCGTCAGGGCGATCGCGGTCACGAAGATCAGATAGCCCGACATGTCGGTGAGCTTCGCCGTCAGCTTGATGCCGAAATGGTTGATCAGCGCCTGGAGAGCTGTGATCAGAGCAACAAAGATGATCTGGTTGGCAAAGCCGCCGGAGGTCGTCGCATCGACGTTGATGCCGAGCCACGGACCGATCGAGCCCGAGAAGAAGCCCCAGGTGCCGGCGTTGATCGCGCCCAGAACCGTGACGAGACCGAGCAGGTTAAACCAGGCCGTCACCCAGCCGGTGAAGCGGTTACCGAGGATCGAACCCCAGTGATAAAGCCCGCCGGCGGTCGGATAGGCGGAGGAAATCTGCGCCATGGCGAGCGCGAAGACGCCAGAAATCACGCAGCCGAGCGGCCAGCCAAGGCCGATCGCCGCCCCACCCGCACCGGCCGTTGCCTGCGCGAGCGAGTTGATCCCGCCGGAAAGGATGCAGATGATCGAGAAGGAAATGGCGAAGTTCGAGAACGAACTCATCCGCCGTTCCAGTTCCTGGGCGTAGCCCATCGAATGCAGGATCGCGAGATCCTGTTTCTTGTCTGATTCTGAGTAGTCACTCATCTTTTCAGTTCCCCTGTTTGCGCCGTACCGACGCCAATGTCGTCCAATTCAATCTTAGTGGCTTCTGACATTCACGAAGGTCTTTTTATTCTTGTCCTGCTGGCCGATCGCCTCTGCAATCAGCTCCGACAGGTATCCGGCCATGACCTCTTGGCCGGCTTGATCCGCGATAAGGTCGTTTCGGACCTCGATCATGACATTCGGAATTCCGCGGGAAATTCCGTGAAGGATAAGGCTGTGCGTTACGCCGTCAGCCGGACCATAAGGCTCGTTGCGCCGCACATCATGACGACGCTCCGCAGCCGCGGCCGCAAGGATTCCATCTGCAAACCGCGCATCGGCATCGTGCAGGATACCGACCTCGACCGCACGAGACTTGCCAAAATAGACAGGCGTAAAACTGTGAACAGTGATCACCGAAGTTGCAAGCCCGTGGCAGGTCCGCTCGTCGATCAGCGTGGAAACGGCAGCGTGGAAGGGGCGGTAGAGCGCCTGGGTCCGGGCAAGCCGCTCGGCACCATCGACGACCTCATTGGCCGGAACCGCGTAGATCTCGCTCTTCATCGGCATGGATGCCGGCGATTCCGGCGGGCGGTTACAGTCATAGACGAGGCGGGAAAACTTCTGGAAGACGAGCGGGCTGTCGAAGCGCGCTGAAAGCAGTCGTGCCACCGCGAGCGCGCCGGGGTCCCAGGCGATATGGGAGAGCCGCGCCTCTTCGCTGAGACCCATGTCACCCATCGATTGCGGCAGGGTCGAGGATGCATGCTCGCAGACGATGACGAAGGGGCCCTGCCCCTGTCCCCGCTCGACGCCAACCGGATCGCTCTCATCCGGAGAAAGAACGCATTCCCACTTGCGCATCGTGAAATCCCAGCACCTCAATTCTGAAAAATGTTCTTCAAAAAACGATCTGTGTCAATTCGCTTCTGAAATTATCTTTTCAAAAAATGCTCGTTGACTTGGCACCCGATCCTGCGTTTAGTTTTGTGACAAAGTCGGCATCAGACCGGCTCAAGGCGGCGACCGAAGCCCAGACCATGGTCACGCCGCGTAAGATCGAGAAAAACGGTGGGACCGGCCCGCATTCGATGCGGCACGCTTCGCCAGAGGGTGAACATATCTGTGACCGGAAACTTGAAAACAGTTTCGGACATTATCGGCGCGAGCTATGACACGCTCACGCGGGCCGAGAAGCAATTGGCTGAGACGCTTCTCGACAACTACCCGGTGTCCGGTCTTGTGTCGATCACGGCACTTGCGGAGAACGCACGCGTATCGACGCCGACAGTCGTCCGAATGGTCCAAAAGCTCGGCTTTTCCGGATTTCCCGATTTCCAGTCGCGGCTGCACCAGGAACTCGAAGAAACCATTTCCAACCCGATCTCCAAGCATGACCGCTGGGCCGCCGATGCGCCGGGCACGCACATTCTCAACCGCTTCGCCGATGCCGTTGTTGCCAACATGCGCGACAGCCTCGCCCACATTTCGATCCCCGATTTCGATCGCGCGGCGGCCGAGCTTTCCAACCGCAAGAAGCCGGTCTATCTCGCGGGTGGGCGTATCACTCACGCGCTTGCCGACTATTTCTTTACCCACCTTCAGGTCATCCGGTCCGGCGTGACGCTGATCTCGACGAACCGCAGCACCTGGCCGCAATATGTGCTCAACATGCGGCCCGGCAACGTTCTCGTCCTCTTCGATATCCGCCGCTACGAGCAGGAGATGGAGACGATGGCGCGGATTGCCGCCGAACGCGGCATCTTCATCATCCTGTTTACCGACACCTGGGGCTCGCCTATCGTCAAGCATGCCAAGGTCGTATTCCGCCTCAACATCGAGGTGCCGTCCGCCTGGGATTCGTCCGTCATGACCCTTGTTCTGGTGGAAGCGCTGATCGAGGCGGTGCAGAGCGCCAACTGGGACTCGACTCGAGAACGGATGAGCGATCTGGAGGAGCTTTTCGACACGACGAGCCTGTTCAGGAGACCCATGAGGAAAGAAAAGCGGGGGAAGCAGCAAAACTGACCTTAAGACAGGCGTCCGGCCTGTCACACAGACGTTATGCACAAACAATATTCGACCGACAACCGTGCGGGCAAACCGCCGGCATCCAAGAGGAGAAGAACATGATTGAGACGTCTCTCAAAGTCCTGTCGCTGACGACGGCGATCGCCATCGCAGCGTCTGGCGTCGCACAGGCCGGCGCGATGGAAGACCTGGTTGCAGCAGCCAAGAAGGAAGGCACGCTGACCACAATCGCGCTTCCGCACGACTGGTGCAATTACGGCGGCGCAATCGAGGGCTTCAAGAAGAAGTATGGCATTGCCGTCAACGAACTGAACCCGGATGCCGGCTCGGGCGACGAAATCGAGGCCATCAAGGCGAACAAGGGCAATACAGGCCCGCAGGCTCCCGACGTCATCGACGTCGGTCTCTCCTTTGGCCCGCAGGCAAAGAAGGACGGCCTGATCCAGCCTTACAAGGTCTCAACCTGGGCTGAAATCCCGGATAACGCCAAGGACGCCGAAGGCTACTGGTATGGCGACTATTACGGCGTGATGTCGCTGCTCGTGAACAAGGACCTCGTCAAGAACATTCCGACGGATTGGGCCGACCTGCAGAAGCCGGAATATGCCAACATGGTTGCCCTTGCCGGCGATCCGCGTCAGGCAAACCAGGCTATTTCCGGCGTCTTCGCCTCTGGTCTTTCGGCCGCGAACGGCGATATCGCCAAGGCTGCCGACGCCGGTCTCGAGTTCTTCAAGAGCCTGAACTCCGCTGGCAACTTCGTTCCGGTCATCGGCAAGGCCGCTCCGTTCGCGCAAGGGACGACGCCGATCATCGCCTCCTGGGACTATAATGCCATGAGCTGGGGCGAGAGCCTGAAGGGCAACCCGCCCTACCAGGTCGTCGTTCCGGCTTCGGGCGTCGTCGCAGGCGTCTACGTTCAGGCAATCTCGGCCTACGCGCCCCACCCGAACGCTGCCAAGCTCTGGATGGAATATCTCTATTCGGACGAAGGCCAGATCGAATGGCTGAAGGGCTTCTGCCACCCGATCCGCTTCAACGCCATGGCAAAGGCCGGCAAAATCCCGGCGGACCTGCTGGCAAAGCTGCCGCCGGCCGAAGCCTATGCCAAGGCCGTCTTCCCGACGCTGGAAGAACAGGCTGCCTACAAGAAGACGATCACTGAAGGCTGGGACAAGGTCGTCGGCGCCAACGTGAAGTAAGGCCCGACATCCAAAAACGCGGCTTCCCCGGCGACCCCGGGGGAGCCGATCAAAAGGGCCCGATCAGGGCTAACAAGAACCGGGGACCGCATGGCCGCAACGCAACCTCTCCTGAACAGGCGTCTGATCACCGACTGGCTGGGCATCGCGCCCTTTGCCCTCTTCGCGATCATGTTCCTGATTGCACCCACCGTCTATCTGGTGAGCGGCGCTTTCCTCGATCCGAACGGTAATCTGACGCTGCGGAATCTTGTCGACCTGTTTCAGCCGAACATTCTTGCCGCCTATATCATATCCATCAAGATTTCCGCCGCCTCGGCCATCGGCGGCGCAATCATCGGCTTCGCCCTCGCCGCCGCCATTTCGCTCGGCAGCCTGCCCGCCTGGGTGCGCTCGGCGGTGCTGACCTTCTGCGGCGTCGCCTCCAACTTCGCCGGCGTGCCACTCGCCTTCGCCTTTCTGGCGACGCTCGGTCGTCTCGGCCTCGTCACGATCATCCTGCGCGACGTCTTCGGTTTCAATCTTTATGCCACGGGCTTCAACCTGTTGAGCTTCCTGGGGCTGACGCTCACCTATATGTATTTCCAGATCCCGCTCATGGTTCTGATCGTGACTCCAGCGCTTGATGGCCTGAAGCGCGAATGGTCGGAAGCCGCCAGCGTTCTTGGCGCGACGCCCTGGCAATACTGGCGCATGGTCGTCATCCCGATCCTCTGGCCGAGCGTGTTCGGCACGCTGCTGCTCCTCTTCGCGAACGCCTTCGGCGCTGTTGCGACAGCCGTGGCGCTGACCGGCTCCTCGCTCAACATCGTGCCGATCGTGCTCTTCGCGCAGATTCGCGGTGACGTGCTGCACAACCCGAATCTCGGCTATGCGGTGGCCTTCGGCATGGTCGTCATCACCGGCATTTCCAACTTCATCTACATCTGGCTGCGCATGCGCGCCGAAAGGTGGCAGAAATGATCGGCAAGAGATTCTGGTCCTGGCTCGCCGTCTTCGTCGCCGCCGTCTATTTCATCGTTCCCCTGCTGGCGACGATGGAATTTTCGATGCGTATGCGTCGCGGCACCTACTCCTTCGATGCCTATCGCTCGGTCTTCGCAGACCAGCGCTTCGCCGAAACATTCAGCTATTCAGTCGTCATGGCGCTGATCACCATCGCCATCGGCGCATTGCTGATCGTGCCGACGGCCTATTGGGTGCGGCTGCGCATGCCCTATCTGCGCCCCGTCGTCGAATTCGTGACGCTCCTGCCGCTGGTCGTGCCGGCCATCGTCATCATCTTCGGATACCTGCGCCTCTACAATTCCTCGTCCTGGCTGCCGCTGACCAACACGGATATGGGCGCCAACGCGCTCCTCGTTTTCGGCTTCATGACGATGTCGCTGCCCTACATGTACCGCGCGGTCGATACCGCCATGCGCACGATAGACGTGGCCGTGCTGACAGAGGCGGCCGAAAGCCTCGGGGCGCGTTGGCCAACCATTCTCTTCCGCTGCATCTTCCCCAACGTGCTGACGGGCGTGCTTTCGGGTGCCTTCATCACGTTTGCGATCGCGGTGGGCGAATATACCATGCCGTCTCTTCTCAACCGTCCGGCCTTCGGTCCCTATCTCGCGCTGATTGGCGCGAACAAGGCCTATGAGCCGCCGGCGCTCGCCATGATCGCCTTTGCCATGACCTGGGTTTCGATCATTCTCATCAATATCACCACCCGCCTGCAAAAAGGCGCCGCTGGCGCGCGTTGAGGTCCTTCATGTCCTATCTCGAACTCTCCCACGTCCAGAAGTCCTTCGGCCCGGTCAAGGTGGTCCACGATTTCAACATGTCGATCGAGGAAGGCGAATTCGTCTCCTTTCTCGGGCCGTCGGGCTGCGGCAAGACGACCGTGCTGCGCATGATCGCCGGCTTTGAAAACCCGACCGGCGGCACGATCAAGATCGGCGGCGTTGATCAGGCGAACCTGAAGCCCAACCGCCGCAATATCGGCATGGTCTTCCAGGCCTACGCCCTCTTCCCCAACATGACGGTCGCCGAAAACGTCGCCTTCGGCCTGAAGGTCGCCGGCGCCTCCAAGCCGGATATTGAAGCCCGCGTGAAGGAAATGCTGGACCTGATCCATCTCGGCCATCTGGCGGAGCGTTACCCGTATCAGATGTCGGGCGGCCAGCAGCAACGCGTGGCTCTTGCCCGTGCGCTCGCCAACAAGCCGAAGGTGCTGCTGCTCGACGAACCGCTTTCGGCGCTTGACGCCAAGATCCGCGTGTCGCTGCGCGAGGAAATCCGCGCCATCCAGCGCAAGCTCGGCATCACCACGATCTTCGTGACGCACGACCAGGAAGAAGCGCTTTCCATTTCCGACCGCATCGTCGTCATGAATGCCGGTATCGCCGACCAGATCGGAACGCCGTCGGATATCTATAACCGCCCTGCCACGCGCTTCGTCGCCGGCTTCGTCGGTACGCTCAATATTCTGGAAGCCAAGGTCGAGAACCGCGACGCCGCCACCGTCCGCGTCGCCGGCCGCAGCATCACCATTCCGCCCGCCAATCTGAATGGTGCAGGCGATGGCGCGGCGATTACCGTTGCGCTGCGCCCGGAGGCCCTGTCGCTCTCCAAGTCCCCGTCGAGCGATGTCGCTCTCGACGGCCGCGTGACGAGTGTCAACTTCCTCGGTTCGGTCATCCGCACCCGCATGGATGTCGAAGGCCAGCAGGTCTCGTTCGATATGTTCAACAATCCAGGCCTGCAGCCGCCGCAGATCGGCGACATCGCAACCGCGCATTTCAAGGCGTCGGATGTGCTGGTGATTCCGAACTGAGACTGTGGCCGAACGGCTGGAACTGCGCCCGTGGCGGCGCGGGCTCCAGCCGGTCAGTGGTTCTCATCACCTTGAGGCAAGTCGGGATGCTGAACCGCCTCAGCCGCGAGGGGCGCGACGGGAATGGTCACCCCTGCAGCAGTGAAGGCGGACTTGACCTTCTTAACGACATCACGGCTGGTCGCCCAATAGTCCCCCGCGGTCGTCCAATAGCGAAGCGTCACCACGACCGCACCGTCGGTGAGATCGGCAACGAAGGTCTCCGGCGCCGGCGCTTTCAAGATGCGCCCATCATCGCCGATCAACGACAGAAGCGCTGTCATCGCGGTGTCGATATTCTCCTGGTAACCGACCTTCACGTTAAGCTCGAAACGCCGTGTAGGCAGACGGCTGAAGTTTGTAACCGGCACGTTCCAGAGCAGAGAATTGGGCGTCATGCGATAGAGACCGTCCGCCGTTTCCAGCTCCGTCGTGAAAATTCCGATGAAGCGCACGGTCCCTGAAATCGAACTCGTCTCGATCGCATCCCCGACCCTGAAGGGCCTGAGGACCAGAAGCATGATGCCTGCCGCGATGTTCTGCAAAGTGCCCTGCAGGGCGAGACCTATCGCCAGACCGACAGCGCCGAGCGCAGCAACAATGGAGGTCGTCTGGACGCCGAACTGGCCCAGCACCATCACGATGACGATGGCGAGCAGCGCATAGCGAAGGAAGTTGGAGACAAACCCGGCAACCGTGGCATCCAGCCCGCGTACCTGCCCCAGGGCCACCTGGCTCCAGCGGGCCAGAAGGCGTGTGAGCAGCCAGCCGATAATGAGAATGATGAGTGCGCCCACGACCGAGAAGGCGTATTGCACAAACAGCGCTTCGAGCTGCGCATAACCGAGTTTTGAAGCTTGCAATACGTCTTTCAGCTGATCTTCCATATGTTGCGCCATCTCTCTTCAACCGAGTCAATTGAAGATAATACGCAAAATCACGCCCAAGGTTCCAGCGGCCCCAATCGCTCCGCTCAGAACTTGTAGTTCACTCGGACCGTGACGGAGTGAAACTGCACATCATTGGATCCGTTGAATGCGGAAACCGGCACACCGCCACGCGACTGCTGCTGGGAACCCACGTCAAACTTGCTGAAATTGTATTCCGCACCGGCGATCCAGTTGTCGGTGAGTGCATAATCGAGGCCCGCACCAACAAGCAGACCGCCAACCCGGCTCGAAGATTCGCCAACAACAACACCGTCGGCTATCCGCGTGTTGGTGTAGCTCAGCTCCGAATTCGCATAACCGAGCTTTACATACGGCAACGCGCGATCCACGGCATAGCCAAAGCGCCCAGCGATATACCACATGCCGTTGAGTCGGGTTTCGCGCACACGCGGAATACCGTTCAAATTCGTCTGGCGGGAATCCCGGGCATTGAAAAAGTCATATCCACCCTCAGCCCCGACTACAAATCCGTCCAGTTGCTGTTGCACGCCGATATGAAGCCCCCCGATGACACTGGACCCGTTGGTCGAGAAAGCCTCGTTGTTAACAGCCGCGCCGCCAACACCCGCCGTCTCCGTGTGAACATAAGAGGTCGGGTTCCATGCCCCGCCCAGTGAGCCGCCAACAAATATTCCGGACCAATTCGCAGTTGGCGACGTTTCAATGGCAGCAGCGGGGCCGCAGGCGAGCACTACCAGAAGACCGGCAATCGGCAGAGTTTTAGTCATGACGCTTGAACTCGACATAATACCTCCTTCAAAAAAAGATGTTACCATGAGTTGTACACAGACAGGCATTCCCGTCAATCCACTCCGGTGCCAAGAAGGCGTTAATATGCAGAGAACTCCAGATTGATTACCCCTCGCCGGTCAGGTCGCGACGTGCCTTGTCGAGCTCTTCTGCGTAGCGGCGCAGCAGATGCTGCTCCGTCAAGAGCCCCATGACCTTCTTGCTGGCCAGGCTGTCGACCACGGCCAGTTCTTCGGCATGCGCGATCTGGAACGTCTGCGCGGCCTCGCGCGCATTCATGAAAGGCATCAGCATGGTATCGCGGTTGCGCGCCAGATCGGCGACGGTCGTCTTCCCCGACTGGTCGATCTCGGGCGCATAGGCATCCGCGACGATCACCATGCCGGCATAGCCGCCATTGCCGTCGACCGCGATGACACGCTGCGATGCACCGAGGGGAAACTGCGCGCGGAAATCCGCCAGCGAAAGCGTGACAGGGGCGGTCTTGACGTCAGGGCGCATCATCCGCCCGACCGTCAGGTTGCGCATCCAGCCCACATCATGCGCACTGCGGATCGTTTCGCCGCGCAGATGCAGTCGCCAGGTCGAGAACGAATAGCCGAATGTTTCGCGCACGACGACCGCCGAAACGATCGAGGCCACCAGCACGGCACCGGTGATCCCGAGATCGCGCGTCGTCTCCAGAACCAGGAAGGACATCGTGAGCGGCCCCCCGACCACGCCCACCGCCAGCGACGCCATGCCGACCAGCGAGGCATAGAGCGGGGAAAACCCATGTACGAGCCCGAACTCCCCCAGTGCCAGCGCCACCGACTTTCCGAGAATGGCGCCGAGATAGAGCGAGGCAAAGAACAACCCGCCACGAAAACCGGATCCGAGAGAGACGGCGGACGCCAGCAGCTTCAGGGCAAACAGCACCGCCAGAACCTGCCAGGTGGCGGAGCCCACGAGATCGAGATGCAGCGCGCCATGGCCCGATGACAGCACATGCGGAGAAATTAGGCCGAGAAGACCCACGATCCCGCCACCAACGATCGGGCGCAGCCAGACAGGGCAGCGGGACACGCGGAAGACATTTTCCGTCGCCGTGACCAGCTGCATGACCGTCACGGCGGCAAGCGCGCCCAGAATGCCGAGGAAGAGATAGGGCGCGAGCGCTGCGGCACTCATCGCCTGAGTGAGCCCGATCTCGATCGGATTCTGCTCGGTGCCCAGCCAGCTTGCCGTCAGGCTCGCGGCCAGCGACGCCGTCATCACCGGAGCCACGGCCGAGACCGTATAGGTGCCGATGATCAGCTCGAACCCGTAGAACGCTCCGGTCAGCGGTGCGCCGAAGGCTGCGGATATGGCTCCAGCGGCGGCACAGCCAACCAGCGTTCGCGTCTCCGCACGCCTGAGCCCAAGCCGGCCCGCCATATGGGAAACCAGACCGGAACTTGCCTGCGTATAGCCGGCTTCGAGGCCCACCGAGGCACCATAGCTGCTGGACACCATGGTCTGGATCGACACCATCAGGCTCTCGCGCACCGACATGCGCCCGCCATGCAGCGCATTCGCCTCGATCGGGTCGACCGGCGGACGCGTGAAGAGACGGCGCGACAACGCCGCCAGAACAGCCATGATCGCTCCGCCTGCGATCGGAACAAGGGCCAGCCACGGGGAAGCAAGCGCATTCTGCCCACTCAGGCGCTCGTCCACGGGAATCTGGAACAGAATGCTATGCGCATGCGCGGTCACCCAGCTCATCGCAGTCACGACGGCACCGGCGAACACGCCAGACAGCGCCGCCAGCCCGAGAAGCCAGATTTCACGAAAACGCACCAGCCGCTCGCGGAGGCTCAACAGATATGCGGATGCGGTCTGCGACTGCACTTGCACAGGCGGCTCCTCGGCATGTCGCGCAAAAGTGTGCAGCGGTTTTGCGACAACGACATGCAAAAACTATGACCTAAACGTCGGCGCGATCTTTCAGATCACAGCACGCCGCAACATCGGCAGGCGTGTGCGCCCCCTATAACCGCCCCTTCCCCACGAGGCAACGTCAGAAAGAATATTTCCTACACATGGGAAGGCCGCACAGGCTTCGTTCCAACAAAGCGCCAATTACCAGAACAACCGCTTCGCCGTCTGATGCGTAAAGGAATGAGTTTTGCGTTTGCGTAATTCGAAATTGACTATGTCTATTTCTTTTATAGACTTTAATCATCAACGCAACGGAGGCACCCATGGTTCTCAAATCTTTCCAGGCCGGACTTCTCGTCTTCTCGCTTGCGCTTGCCGCGGGCCCGATCGCTCCGGCTTTTGGGGGGCAGGAAATCCTCAATGTCTCCTATGACCCGACGCGTGAGCTTTACAAGCAGTACAACGCCCTCTTCGCCAAACATTGGAAGGAAACGGGCGGCAACGATATCAAGATCAACCAATCGCACGGCGGCTCGGGCAAGCAGGCCCGCTCGGTCATTGACGGCCTGGAAGCCGATGTCGTGACGCTGGCGCTGGAAGCCGACATCGACGCCATTGCCGAGAAGACCAAGAAGATCCCCGCCGACTGGAAGACGCTTCTGCCGTCCAACAGCGCGCCCTACACATCCACCATCGTCTTCCTCGTCCGCAAGGGTAACCCGAAGGGCATCAAGGACTGGAACGACCTGATCAAGGACGATGTCCAGGTCATCACCCCGAACCCGAAGACCTCCGGCGGCGCTCGGTGGAACTTCCTGGCAGCCTGGGCATGGGCCAAGAAGACCTATGGCGGCGACGATGCCAAGGTCCGCGACTACATCACCAAGCTCTTTCAGCATGTTCCTGTTCTCGACACCGGCGCGCGCGGCGCAACGCAGACCTTTGCCGAACGCGGTCTCGGCGATGTGCTGATTGCCTGGGAGAACGAGGCCTATCTGGCGCTCGATGAACTGGGCGCAGGGAACTTTGAAATCATCTCCCCTTCGATTTCGGTAAAGGCTGAGCCGCCGGTCGCCCTCGTCAAAGGCAATGCGGACGCACACGGCACGACCAAGGTTGCCCAGGCCTATCTCGAGTATCTATATTCCCCCGAGGCCCAGAAACTGATCGCCAAGAACTACTATCGTCCGAACGACCCATCCAAGGCAGACCCCGCCGACACCGCCCGCTTCGCCAAGATCGATCTCGCGACCATTGAAGACTTTGGCGGGTGGAAGAAAGCCCAACCCGAGTTCTTCGGCGACGGCGGCGTCTTCGACCAGATCTACAAGCCAGCGAAGTAAGACACATGGCATCAACGCATTCCTACCAATCCTCCCAAGGATGGCAGTGGAAGCACCCGAGCGTCATTCCAGGCTTTGGCATGTCGCTCGGACTCGCTTTGACGATGCTGACCCTCATCGTCCTCATCCCGCTCGCAGCGCTCGCGCTGCGGGCGGCAGCCCTTGGTCCGGCAGGCTTCTATGAGGTGATCTCCGACCCGCGCGTTTTCGCCGCGTTGAAGGTCAGCTTCCTGACGGCACTCGCCGCCGCGATCGCCAATGCGATCTTCGGCACGCTGACCGCCTGGGTACTGGTTCGCTACAACTTCTTCGGCCGACGTATCTTCGACGCGCTGATCGACCTGCCCTTCGCAATGCCGACGGCCGTCGCCGGCATTGCGCTCGTCTCGGTCTATTCGCCCAAGGGGCTGATCGGTCAATGGCTTGCCCCGCTTGGCATCAAGATCGCCTATACGCCTCTCGGCATCATCGTGGCGCTGATCGCGGTGGGCTTTCCCTTCGTCGTTCGCACGGTGCAGCCCGTGCTGGAGGAAATCAGCCGCGAAACGGAAGAGATCTCGGCAACGCTTGGTGCAAACCGCTTCCAGACGCTCTTCTTCGTCGTGCTGCCGCCCCTGATCCCGGCGATCCTCACCGGCTTCGCTCTGGCACTGGCGCGCGGCGTGGGCGAATACGGCTCGGTCATCTTCATTGCCGGCAACCTGCCGTTCAAGTCGGAGATCGCGCCGCTTCTTATCGTCATCAAGCTGGAAGAGTTCAACTATGCCGGCGCGACCGCCATCGCGGCCATCATGCTGGCCGTCTCCTTCCTGATGCTGTTCGTCATCAACGGCATCCAGAGCTGGAGCCAGAAGAGGTTCGGTCATGGCTGATCAGCAATCCGCTCCGCACCATCCACGCGATGCCGTCAGCGAGCCTGCCCTCGTTCGCTGGCTCCTCATCCTCATCTCTGCCATTTTCCTCGCCCTCTTCCTGGTCGTCCCTCTCGGTACGGTCGTCGGGCGCGTGGTCGTGGCGGGTTGGGGCAGCTTCGTCGATACGATATCCGAAAGCGATACCCAGTCAGCAATCCGCCTGACGCTCTCGGTGGCGGCTCTTGCTGTGCCGTTCAATCTCGTCTTCGGCATCGCCGCCGCCTGGGCGATCGCCAAATTCGAATTCAAGGGCAAGACGTTTCTGACTACGCTGATCGACCTGCCCTTTTCCGTCTCGCCGGTCATCTCGGGTCTTGTCTACGTCCTGCTTTTCGGAGCGGACACATGGCTCGGCCCGCAACTGAAGGCGATGGGTTTTCCCATCATCTTCGCCTTCCCCGGCATTTTTCTCGCCACCGTCTTCGTGACATTTCCCTTCATCGCGCGCGAACTGATCCCGCTGATGCAGGCGCAGGGTACCGCAGACGAGGAAGCCGCCATCTCGCTCGGTGCGTCGGGCTGGCAGACTTTCATCCGGGTGACTCTGCCCAATATCAAATGGGCGCTGCTCTATGGCGTGTTGCTCTGCAACGCCCGCGCCATGGGCGAATTCGGAGCTGTTTCGGTCGTGTCAGGCCATGTGCGTGGCAAGACCGAAACGATGCCGCTGCATATCGAGGCACTGTATAACGACTACTCGACCGATGGTGCCTTCGCCGTCGCCTCGCTGCTCGCGGCCCTCGCCCTCGTCACCCTTATCCTGCGCACGTTGCTCGAAGTGAAGTTCGGCGCGGACGTCGGCAACGGCCGACACAAATAGGAATACGCAATATGGATATCCGCATCGACAAGATCCGCAAGGAATTCGGCGACTTCCCGGCGCTGCACGATGTTTCGCTCAACATCCGCTCGGGCGAACTGATCGCGCTCCTCGGCCCTTCCGGTTCAGGCAAGACGACGCTGCTTCGCCTCGTAGCCGGCCTCGAATATCCGAGCCAGGGCCGCATCCTCTTCGGCGAGGAGGATGCCTCGTGGAAGAGCGTGCAGGAGCGTAATGTGGGCTTCGTCTTCCAGCACTACGCTCTGTTCAAACACATGACCGTCTTCGACAACGTTGCGTTCGGCCTGCGCGTGCGCGGCTCCAAGGACCGGCCGCCGAAAGCCGAAATCCGTCGCCGCGTCGAGGAACTGATCGACATGGTGCAGCTCTCCGGCATGGAAAGCCGCTATCCGGGCCAACTCTCCGGCGGCCAGCGCCAGCGCGTGGCACTCGCCCGCGCCATGGCCATCGAACCCCGCGTGCTGCTTCTTGACGAGCCCTTCGGCGCACTCGACGCCAAGGTTCGCAAGGACCTGCGCAAGTGGCTGCGCGAATTCCACGACCGCACCGGCCATACCACCCTCTTCGTGACCCACGACCAGGAAGAGGCGCTGGAACTCGCCGACCGCGTCGTTGTCATGAGCCAGGGCAAAATCGAACAGGTCGGCTCGGCAGATGACATCTACGACCGCCCGCAATCCGCCTTCGTCTTCTCCTTCGTCGGGGATAGCGCGAAGCTACCTGTGACAGTCGCCAATGGAGACGTCACGTTCAGGGGCGCGCCGACCGGTCTGCGAACATCTGTCGGCAATGGCGAGAAGCACATCTTCTTCCGCCCGCGCGACATTGCCCTGCAGGACGACGGCCCAGCCTTCGAGGGCCGCATTCTTTCAATGCGCCGCCTCGCCGGCGCACGCATTGCGGAAATCGATGCGGGTCTCGGAGAGGGTGCGGAGCGGGTCGAGATCGAACTGCCGCTCGGAGTCCCCGCAGAACAGGGCAGCGTCATTCGCTTCCTGCCGCATCGGTTCGCGATCTTTTAAAGAGATGCCAGGGGCAACCCAGGCTTCAGCCTGAGGGATAGAACGGTCAGGACGCGTCGAGCAGATGTTCGAAGCCTGAGCCCTCGCGCTCGACCATGTCTCGCATATCGGTCAGCGACTTGTTGTCGAGCACCGAGGCAATCGCCTCCCGCACTTCCAGCATGGTCAGGCGAACGGGACAAACGGTTTCATCCACGCAATCCTGGCAGCGGTGATACGCCGTGCGGCTGGCGCAGGCGATGGGGGCAAGCGGCCCATCCAGCACGCGCAGCGCTTGGCCGACCATGATCTCGTCAGACGAGCGCGACAGACAGTAGCCGCCCGAGCGACCCTTCTTGGCATAGACGAAACCACCATTGCGGAGATCGGCAAGGATGGCGTCGAGAAACTTCTTGGACATGCCGTGGGCTGTCGCGATCTCGCTCGATTGAATGACCTCGCCCGCCGGCAGACCTGCCAGATGGAACAGGGCCTTCAGCCCATACTTACCCTTCATCGACAACATTGTCGGACTTTTCCTGTCATGCGCATGTGAATGGCGACCCGGATGCAAGTTTCGGCACCAGTCTGGTTCACCATCGATTTGAGGGATTTCAGCGACTTAATGCGAATTGTCTACGAGCCTGAATAATTTTATCTCTACGCCACCGATCTTAAAAGTCAACAGCACCCAAAATGTGACCGTCGCGACGCTTAACGAATAAAGTTAGCAGGCCTCGGCCATCACAAAAAAGCTCAACTCGCATTCGACATGTGACCGCAAGGGACAAAAAAGAACCGCGCGGCTTCATCTTCGATGGTGTCGCGCGGGGACCGTGACAGCACAAGAGCATTTGCGCGAGATCTGAACATGTCCCTTGAACTTTTCAAAGCTGAGACTTTTTACCGGAGGGCCGTCAGCATCCTGCTGACCGCCACACTGATGCTGGCAGGCCTCGCCGCTGGCAACACCGCGATGGCCCAGACGGCACCGGAAAAGCGCATCGCTTTCGTGGTCGGCAATGCGGCCTACAAGGCCGGCATCCTCCCCACCCCCGCCAATGATGCAGGCCTGATCGCCCAGACGCTTCAGGCGGCCGGCTTCGACGTCGTCGGCGCCCGCGATCTCGATCAGAACGGTCTGCACGACGCCATGCGTGACTTTATCGCCAAGGTGAATGCGGCAGGCCCCAATGCGGTCGCCTTCGTCTACCTCGCCGGCTACGGCCTCCAGTACCAGGGCGATAACTATTTTGTGCCCGTCGATGCGCAAATCGCCAACGCGGCCGACGTTCCCGTTGAAGCCATGCGGCTTTCCGACTTCACCAAGGCGCTTGCCGCCGTGAACAATCGCGGGAGCATTGTCGTACTGGATGGCGCAAGGGCCAATCCCTTCGTGGCGAACGGCCAACCGCTCGCCGGCGGCCTCGCCCTCGTGGAGCCGGATGCCAGCCAGTTGATCGCCTTCAACGCGACACCCGGCACCGTCGCCCCGCCTGAAAACGGTCCCTATGGAGCGTATGCACACGCCTTGGCTGAAACGATCCGGACCGGCGGCCTGTCGCTCGCTGATGTCTTCGATCGCACGCGCCTGCGCGTCGGCGAGCTGACGAAGGGGGCGGAAGTGTCTTGGAACGCCGACAAGTTCAAGGGCCCCTTCAATTTCTTCAATCGTGCGGCGAGCGCCCCTGCTGCCGATGTGCCCACCTACGATGCCGCCAGCATCCGCAACAAGGCCATCCGCGATTTCGATGAGCGCGATGCTTATTTCGCAGCCCTTTATCGCGATACGCTGGCTGGCTACGAAGACTTCCTCGCCGCCTATCCGAACGATGCGATGGCAAGGCGCGTTCGGGCCATCGTTGCCGCCCGGCGTGAGGCGATCACCTGGAGAGAAACCTGGGTCGCGGACACGCCGCAGGCCTACTGGTCCTATCTCCGGCGCTATCCGCATGGTCCCCATCAATGGGATGCCCGTCGTCGGCTGGCCCATCTGGAGGCCGCTCTCGAACCTCCGCCAAGCTTTGCCGTGATCGAATATGACGTGCCACCGCCACCGCCGCCGGAAATCGTCTATGTCGATCGCCGCGTGCTCTATTTCGATGACGCCGATTTCGGCTATGCGCCGCCGCCACCCGTCGTTTTCCTGGCTCCGCCGCAGCGCGACTTCATCGTTCTGCCGCCGCCGCCCCCACCTGTGAGCCTGTACGTCCTGCCGACACCGGCTTATGTCCCGGTCCCCGCTTGGGTCGAGCCGCCGGCCTATGTGGAGCCGCCTCAGAACAACGTCATCTTCCGGAACATCCACAACACCGTCGTGAACAACAATACGACCATCAATGAGCCGGGTGCACCGCCGCCCGCTCCGCCCGCGGGTCCGGCCGCAGCGGGTGCACCTGCAGGCGTCCCGATGGGCCAGAAGCTTGCCGGCGCGGCTCTTGCGGCTGGCGCTGGCGCAGCCGCCATGCATGTTGCGCTCCCGCCTTCGCTGCAGAAGAAGGTTCTTCCCCCTCAAAACGGCGAACCCGCAGGGTCACCGCAGAGGGGTGCTGCATCGTTGATGGACAACAAGGCGGCAGTTCAAACCCAACAGGCCAGCCATGAACTTCCTGGCGCAAACGGCAAAACACTGCCGCCGATGGGCACCGGGCAATCACCGAACGGCGCCATCCGCCAGGAGCCGCCGAAAGCCGCCGCTCACCAGCAGCAGCCCGCCTACAATGCCGGAGAGACCAATCCCGGTGCCGGGCCAGGTCATTCCACGCCGCCGGCGGATAGCCGCGCCGGGGACATCGTCTCCCCGTCAGGCCATCAGCCGAAGGCTCCGGCTGCCCTGCCGCGGGCCGAACAGCACGCTTTCGCGCCCGCGCAGCAGGCAAGGCCGAAGCCACTGGCCGAGCCGAAGATGGTCCGCCACGAAGGCGAATCCGCACAACCACGGCCCGCGCATCTGTCGGCACCCAAGGCTCCCAAGAAGCCAAAGCCGCCGAAGCCGCCAAAGGTCCATAAGTGCCACGGAAAGCACGGCTGCCATTAGCGCGTGTTCGGGACAGGGAGACGGTTTTGCACTACAGTGCTCTCGCTCTTTCTATCCCGATCGCATGCCGAAGGCTTGCACGGCCCGGCCGAAGCCTGAACAGGAAATCGGCTCTCTTGAAAAAGAGAGCCGATGGCTTTTGCCGAGCATCGGCGAAGGTCGCGCCGCGCGCAGAATTCACCGAAAGCGAAAAAGGTCTGCATCCGGATCGGATCGACCCGCAATCATGGCGGAGATGATCTCCGCTCCAATCATGGAAAAGGTAATCCCGTTCCCGCCGAACCCCATCACGGTGAAGACACGCTCGAACCCCGGCACCCGATCGATGATCGGCAGGCCGTCATCCGTCACGCTGAACGGCGCCGACCACCGATAAGCGGGCTTGCCGATCTTGATGCCGGTCAACGCCTCAAGCTTGGCAGCGATCGTTTTCGACTTGGTCGACAGTTTCTGGGGATCTGAATTGCTGTTCGCGGCCTTCTCGTCCTCACCGCCAGCGATCACTCGACCGGCTTCATCGCTGCGGAAATAGAGGTAGGGATCCGAAGCCTCCCAGACCATGACGTCGCGCAGCCAGCCGGGAAGTCCCCTCACCGGTTCCGACGCCAGCGCCCATGTGGACGTCACACGGTGCGTTGTCGATTTCATCTGCGGAAGATATTCATAGCCGGTGCAGAACACCGCATGCCCGGCAACCAGAACCTCACCTTTTGCGGTCGCAAGTGCGACGCCGGAGGGGAGTTCGGCCATATCGGTAATCTCGACGGGCGAGACAAGCCGGGCCTGCCGCGACAGAGCAACCTGCAGAAGCCCAGCGGCAAGCTGCGCGGGATTGGCCGACGCGGACGCTTGCGACAGAATGGCACCGGTCCGGTCGATACCGAAATGTGAAACGATGTCGGCATGCTTCAGGTAGTCGGCCGTGATGCCGATCTCGCGCCGGGCCTCGGCTTCCGCCGCCAATGCACGTGCGCCCATGTCGTCACCCGCAAGATAAAGCACCGGTCGCTGGCGCATTTGGCAGTCGATCCGAAGCGTCTTGACCAGCGCTTGCAGGCCATCGACAGACTTCGCCGACCGCAGCCAGGCACGGTCCGCCCGATCCGCACCGACCTTTCGCCGAAGCCTTGTCAGCGGCATATCGATTTCATGCTGGATCATGGCCGTGGAAGCCGGCGTCGAGCCCCGAACCGGCGGACGACGATCTACGATCAGCACCGACCTGCCCGCCCGTGTCAGCGCTTCCGCCATAAGGGCACCCGAAATGCCCGCCCCGACAACAATCGCGTCGAACCGGTCGTGACGTAACTCCGAAGATGCATCGACTGTAGAATGGGAAGTCCGAACCCACAGGGGCGTTCCGCTTCGAAGCTCGTCTTTGCGTGTTTCCGCTTTGTGCTTTGTCATGGTGCCTGTGAAAGGAATGAGAAATTCAAATTGCCACTCAAATCTGCGTTGGTGATCCGCCTGGTTCACGAAATACGCGAAGCGACCTGACAACGGCCAAAGCCGCCTGCAGTTCCACGACCAATGCGTCGCCGACCAGAAGGCGGCCAGAATTTCTCAGAGAAACTCAAACAAAAATAAACGGAAACAATAGGATAGGACGAAATGGTGGGCCCGGAGGGACTCGAACCCCCAACCAAGCGGTTATGAGCCGCCGGCTCTAACCATTGAGCTACAGGCCCTCGCCGGCTGTTTGTCGGCGGCGCGGCGGACAATGGTGATCCGCAGCGCCGACCCGATTAAACGAATTCGCCCTCTGCGGCAAGCGTTCGCCGCATTTGCCTCACAATCCGCAGACACATCTTCTCGTCGCCGCGCCGCTTTGCGGACAAGCCCCCTACCGGACTTCGCCGGTCGGCGTGGTAAGATCATGAGAGCTGGCGAATGGTCTTCTGTTCGTCGGGCTCCGGAGCCTAAGGCGGGACACCGCTGGCTCGTATCAACTGGAGGACCAGAATGTTTCAGACACGCACGCTCATGACCTCGCTTGCCATGTTGGCGCTGATCTCTGCCGCCCCGGCGAGCCGGGCGGCGGAGGAGACTGCGCGAATCACGGTGACCGGCGAAGGGATGGTCTCCGCGGCACCCGACATGGCCATTATCAATATCGGCGTTTTGAAGAATGCTGCCACCGCGCGCCAGGCATTGGATGAGGCAAACAAGGCGCTTTCGGATGCCATTTCCGGTCTGAAGGCCAAGGGGATCGAGGCGCGCGATCTGCAGACCTCCGGCTTCTCGGTGTCGCCGCAGTTCGACTACTCCGGCAAGAACGGCACGGCCCCGAAGCTGACCGGATACCAGGTATCGAACATGCTGACGGTCCGCGTTCGCGACATCGCCGCGCTCGGCGATGTTCTCAACGACTCCGTCACAAACGGGATCAATTCCGGCGGATCGCTGAGCTTTGCCAACAGCAAGGAGAAGGATCTCGTCGCCGAAGCCCGCAAGGCTGCGGTTGTGGATGCCATTGCCAAGGCCAAGGCTTTGACGGAAGCGGCTGGGGTATCGGCAGGCGATATCCTCTCGATCTCAGAGGATGCCCAAATGCCGCAGCCTGTTCCCATGGTGCGGATGGCCATGGCCAAGCAGGCCACCGACAGTGTGCCGGTCGAGGCAGGCGAGAGCGAATATCACGCCCGTGTCACCGTCACGCTCTCCATCAACCAGAAGAAGCCCTGAGGCGACAGCTTCGGTGAAGATGCAAAAGCATCTTCACCGCACTGTGGAGTCGATCCACATCTATCGGATCGCCACGCCGGAAACAGAACGCCGCGCTCCTCGGCAGAGCGCGGCGTTTGAAAAACCCGATGGTGGATGGCGGCTTCACAGCCGACCCATCACAACGGCGGGCAGCCCGGAACGTTGGCAAACTGGATCTGGCGAATGCGCCGTCCGGCCTGCCCTTCTACGATGACGCGGCGCGGCGTCACGCGAACGACTTCCGGATCCTCCAGCCCCATGCGCCATGCGCGGCGCATCGCCTCACGCTCGCTGCAGCCGTAACCCGGCGGTGGCGGTGGCGGACGCCGGTAGCCATCGCGCTCCTCGTAGAAACGCGGCGGCGGCGGCGGCGGACGCCGGTAGCCGGGACCCGTATCAAAACCGAAATAGATGCCGTCGGCCATGGCGGCGACAGGCGCAATCGAGAGCCCACCCACGCCCACCATTGCCGCAAGCAATGCTCTTGTCAGAATTTGTTTCATGTCTTCTTCTCCGTAAGAAGCCTTTGCCGGCCTTCGCCTCGCATGTCTTCAATTCTCTGGATCATACCCCCACCGGATGAATGTTGCCCGAATCGGCCATTCAGCACCCATTCATCTACGTGAAACACTAGCAGATACTCTGGCCTTTGAGATCTTTTTGAGGCAGCAAACAGAACGAGAAAGGCATTGCACCACAAAAAACCAACGTTATGATTCCGCAAGAAGCATGGGATCGGGAAATATGTCGACAGCGGAATTGATTGAGCAGATCAGGGCGGAAGAGGCCAGGCTCGTTTTCCGGGCCTTCAGTGAGGCGGAAGCGCTCGAAATCGGCATGGCGCTGGTGGCGACGGCACGGGTGGAAGGCGCACCGGTGGTAATCGATATCCGTACCTCCGACCGAACGCTCTTCCACGCCGCCCTTCCCGGTTCTGCGCCGGACAATGACGAATGGGCGAGGCGCAAGTCAAATACGACCCTTCGCTATCACAAGTCGTCGCTCGCCATCGGAGAGGCTCTTCGACAGAAGGGCCGCGTGCCGGGGCCGGAAATCGGGATCGACCAGATGAATTTCTCGCATCATGGCGGCAGCTTCCCGGTTCGCGTGGCCGGCACCGGCGTGGTTGCGGCGATTACGGTCTCAGGTCTTGCCCAGACAGAAGATCATGGAATGATCGTGAAGGTCCTCAAGGATTATCTGAAAGGTTGAGTATCGTGCAGGTGTTGATCCGGATCGGGCTTGTTTCGCTTTTCGCGTTCTCGGGTGCCCAGGCGGCAACTGCCGCAGCCGAGCAAAAGGCATCGGCCGCAGGAGATAAGAAGCCGTCCTTCGATTGCACGACCGCCAGGCATTCCATCGAGGAGATGGTCTGCAAGGATCCCGAGCTCGCGGAACTCGACGTCAAACTGGCTGCAGTCTTCGAAAGCGCCCTGAAGAAGGTTGAGGCATTGCCGAACACGGCACCGGAAATCCGGCACATGAAGGCCTATGAACTTCGCTGGTCCCGCGAGCGCAATGAATGCGCCAAGAGCAAGGACGCGAAGGAATGCACCGCAGAAAGCTATCGCTACCGCATCGCCGACCTGCAGGCACGCTTTTTCCTGGTCAAGAGCGAGTCACCTGCGGTCTATCTGTGCCGCAACAATCCGAAAAACGAGATGGTCGTGACCCATCTGGACAGCGACCCCGCCACGGTGCGGCTGGACCGCGGTGGCAAGACCGCCATCACGTTCAAGGACGATGAAGGCGACGGCAAGCGCTATGACAGCCCGGACGGCACCAGTTTCGAAGTCGAAGGCGACATGGCACTCGTCACATGGCCGAAGGGCAACGAATTCGAGTGCATTCTGCGCAAGTGAGAGCGCCACGGGCAAGCACGGTGGCGCCTGATCGACGCGCGATCAGGGCGCTTTCCGTGGCGCGGCTCCCAGCCGCGTCAGCACGTCTGCCGGAATGCCCATTTCGCGAATGATGAGCCGGTGGTCCCTGAGACCGCAGAGTTCACGCTGAACAAAATAGGCCCAGACAGCCTCGCCCGCATCGGCCAATGCGGCCTCGCGGCGTTCGCCTTCGGCAGCGGCCAGTACCGCCAGCGCCTTCTCCACCTTGCGCCCCTGATGTCCCAAAGACGAAGCGGTTTCCGACAGCGCCTCGGCCTCGAAATTCGACAAGGCACCATCGAACTGCCCACTGCGGGAAAGACGCGCCAGATCGCGCGGCATGCGTAGCGACATCTTTCGTCTCCTCTCCAAGAACCGTCAGTTTACCGGAAAATGCCGCGCTTTCCACTCGGACTCCGGCACGCGATCACCGACCTTGAAGGCGAAGGAAACTACCTTCAGCCCTTCATCGTCAACCTCGCAGCGGAAACTGACATCATACCAGTCCGAAGGCGTTCGAAACGCAGCCTTGGAAACATCCAGCACGTTGCCAAATCGCAGCCGGTAAGCGGGCAGCATCATCGGATTGTAAACCGGTGCCGCATGGCGCAACTGCTCACGCAGTTCCGTCGCACAGAGCTGGCCGATGCGCGCCTCTCGCGGCATGTCCCCCATCGCCATCACCGCAGCCTGCCCCCCGATCGCAGCCTCCGAATAGAGCTTCCGCGCTTTCTTCAGTTCGGTCGCATCAGCAGGCTTCGGCGTCGCCGCCTTTTCCTCCACCGGCTTGCCGGCTGCGGCTGCCGAGGTGGCCTCCTGCTGTTCCAGCGCCTTCAGGATATCGGGCACGCCCGGCAGATCGTCCTTCGGTGGTTCCTTGGCAGCTTCCTCTGTCACCGCCTTCGGTTCTTCGGCCTTTGGCGCGTCAGGTTTCTTGTCGGCCAGTTCATCGGCCGCGTTCTTCTCGCCATCGGCCGCGCTGCCATCCTGCTTGGCGGGCCCCTCGTCCTTCTGACCAAACTGGAAGACCGGGCGCAGCGTCGGGACGGGCACGTTGGCCGGTTGCTCCGTTTTGGCTTCCTGTTGAGGTGGCGGGGGTGCCGGTGGCGGCGGTTGCTCCGCCGCCTTCTGCTCCGGCGGCTTGGGCGCGTCTTTCTCCTGCACGATATCCACCTTCACCGACTCGTCCTTCGGCGGCTCCGGTTGCTTGTCAGGCCATTTCAGAAAAAGCGCGGCAGCAATGACGGCGTGCAGGACAGCGGACGTGACAAACGCCCATTCCTTCCCCCGCTTCGGTACATTCTGCACATCGTCCATTTTTACTATGTAGGGTGGATTCGCGGCAGGATCGAGAGGGGAAATCGGAATCTGGTTGCCCGAAACAACAAGGCCCGGACTTGTATCCGGGCCTTGCTATTTTCAGTGTGGAAACATCAGCTATCCAGGAACGAGCGCAGCTTGCGGCTCCGGCTCGGATGCTTGAGCTTGCGCAGCGCCTTGGCTTCGATCTGGCGGATACGTTCGCGGGTGACCGAGAACTGCTGGCCGACCTCTTCGAGCGTGTGGTCCGTATTCATGCCGATGCCGAAGCGCATGCGCAGCACGCGCTCTTCGCGCGGCGTCAGCGAGGCGAGAACGCGGGTCGTCGTCTCGCGAAGGTTCGCCTGGATGGCGGCGTCGATCGGCAGAAGCGCGTTCTTGTCTTCGATGAAGTCGCCGAGATGGCTGTCTTCTTCATCGCCGACCGGCGTTTCGAGCGAGATCGGCTCCTTGGCGATCTTGAGAACCTTGCGGACCTTTTCGAGCGGCATCGCGAGCTTTTCGGCCAGTTCTTCCGGAGTCGGCTCGCGGCCGATTTCGTGCAGCATCTGGCGCGAGGTACGAACGATCTTGTTGATCGTTTCGATCATGTGCACCGGAATGCGGATCGTGCGGGCCTGGTCGGCGATCGAACGGGTGATCGCCTGACGGATCCACCATGTGGCATAGGTCGAGAACTTGTAGCCCCGACGATACTCGAACTTGTCGACCGCCTTCATCAGGCCGATATTGCCTTCCTGAATGAGATCGAGGAACTGCAGTCCGCGGTTCGTGTACTTCTTGGCAATGGAGATCACGAGACGAAGGTTGGCTTCCACCATTTCCTTCTTCGCGATGCGGGCTTCGCGCTCGCCCTTCTGCACCATATGAACGATGCGACGGAATTCCGTGACCGAGATCCCGGTTTCCGTGGCAAGGTTCTGGATTTCGGAGCGGAGATCCCTGATCGCCTGGTTTTCCTCGCGCGCAAATTCCTTCCAGCCCTTCGAGGCCAGGTTCGCGATGGACTTCATCCAGTTCGGATCGAGCTCGGCGCCGTGATAATGCTCCAGGAAGCTGTCGCGCTTGACACCATAGGATTCAGCCAGACGCAGCAGCTTGCCCTCGTTCTGCACGAGGCGCTTGTTGATGTCATAGAGCTGTTCGACCAGAGCGTCGATACGGTTCTGATTGAGCGACAGCGACTTCACGGCCGCGATCAACTCGTCCTTCAGTTCCTTGTAGCGGCGCTCCTGGGCAGTCGACAGCGATGCGGTCGCGGCAAGGCGCGCCTCCACCTGCTGGTCCTGCAGCTTGCGCAGCTTCTTGTAGGTCTCGGCGATCAGGTCCAGCGTCAGCATGACCTGCGGACGAAGCTCGGCTTCCATCGCGGCCAGAGAGAGGTTGGACTCGTCTTCGTCCTCTTCCTCTTCTTCCGGAGCCAGACCCTCGCCGCCGACATTGGTGATGTCGTCGTCATTGGCGGCCGACCGGGCGCGCTTGGCCTTGTCCTTCTCTTCGGCAGCCTTGCGGTCCGCCTCGATCTTCTCGGGGCTCTGGAACTGCGGAGCGGCCTTGGCTTCCGGACCGGAATAGGTCGTTTCGAGGTCGATAATTTCGCGCAGCAGCGTAGCGCCGTCGTTCAGTTCGTCGCGCCAGATGATGATGGCCTGAAAGGTCAGCGGGCTTTCGCAAAGCCCCTGGATCATCGTTTCGCGGCCGGCCTCGATGCGCTTGGCAATGGCGATTTCGCCTTCGCGCGACAGAAGTTCGACGGAGCCCATTTCACGCAGATACATGCGCACTGGGTCGTCCGTGCGGTCTGTCGGCTCTTTCTTCTTGGCGGTCGCGAGCGCCGTGCTTGCGGAGGAGGCCACAAGACCACCCTCGCTGTCATCGTCGTCATCGGCTGCAGCGCTGTTTGCGTTCTCGTCGACTTCTTCGTCTTCAACGACGTTGATGCCCATGTCGGAGAGCATCGCCAGAATATCTTCGATCTGCTCCGAGGAGACTTCCTCGGAGGGCAGAACGGAATTCAGCTCGTCCATGGTGACATAGCCGCGCTTCTTGGCGACCTTGATCATCTTCTTGACGGCGTCGTCCGAAAGATCGAGAAGCGGACCATCTGTTGCGCCTTCGCGTTCAGATTCGGCTTCTTCGTTCTCTTTGACTTTCGTTACCATGTATCCGTCGCTTTCCTGTCACGTCTTAATTCGTCAAGCCGGACGAGAGGCTGACGCAACGGCTCTTGAAAGCGTTGCGTCGCCCCCGTATCTGTCTTGAGCTAGCGGAAGACCATTAAATCCTGATTAACCACGAAAGCCCTCTTCTCGCAGCAGCCGGTTCGGCGCATGCGCAAGATGCGGGCATTCAAGCTGATTGACCAATACCACCATTTCCGATCCCGAAGGTGATTCCCACAATTCTCCGGGCAGTCAAGCATTTTGCCTGAAAAATCTGAAAAAACACCAAAAGCGGTAAAATCCAGACCTTTCGGGGCAGTATCCCCTATTTGGGAAGCGCGAGGAAAATTTCAAGTCGCGCGAAATGATGCGAATCACTTCAACCGCCGACTGCGGGACCCTTGATGCGGCCTGACAGCACCCCGAAGCCATCGATGATGGCCTCCTGGTTCTCCAGCCGCGCAGCTTCCGTCTGCACTTCGCGTAATGCCTGAAGCAGGCCTTCGATATTGCGATCGTCGTCCTTCTCGATCGCTTCCGCGATTTCGCGTTCCAGCTCTCCAATCTGCTGGCGCAGCACGCGGGTGCGCTGGTGCAACGCCAGAACCTGCAGGAACGCCTCCCGCGCATCCTCGGACGCGGCCTGTTCGGTCGCCGTCCAGAGCCGCGCGTTGCGCACCTGCTGGTCGAGAAGCTTGAGGAGCGTCGAGAACCCTTGTGCCTCGAGGCTCGCGACCAGCGTCTCGCGGCTGAATTTCTGAGACCCCGCCATCGCGGCCTCCGAAAGCACCGCCGAGCGAAGCTTCTGGATATCGCGGTTTTCGAAATCGAGGTCGGCGATATGGTCATATTCGTCGATCAGGATCTGCGGATGATTGACGATCGTCAGCGCCAGCACCGCCTCGCGCAGCGTCGGCACATCCTGATGTCCGCGCACCATGCCGGAGCGCGCCAGACTATCGGAAATCCCGCCGACGCGGCTATTCGCCTGAGCGCCGCGCTGCCCGCCGCCCCGCTGGAAGTTGCCGCCACCGTTGCGCCCGCCGCCTGAGCGCCAGTTTCCGCTGTCGCGCTGCTGCGGCTGGAAGAAGGCATTCAGCTTCTCGCGCATCGCCTGCTGGTAATGGCGGCGCACGGTTTCGTCGGCGATGACATTGGTGATTTGCCTCAGACGGGCTTCCAGCTCCGCGCGCTTCTCCGGCGTCGCGAAACTGCCCGACTGCGATTCCCGCGTCCAGATCATTTCAGCGAGTGGCTTCGCCTGTGCCATGACGCGATCGAAGGGTGCGCGCCCGTCATGCTTGACGAGATCGTCCGGGTCCTTGCCATCCGGCAGAAGCGCGAAGGAGACCGACTTGCCCGGCCCGATCAGCGGCAGTGCCAGATCGGCGGCACGATAGGCCGCACGAAGACCCGCGCCATCGCCGTCGAAGCAGAGCACCGGCTCCGACGTCATCTTCCACAGGAGCCCAAGCTGGTTTTCCGTCAGCGCCGTGCCGAGCGGCGCCACGGCATTCTCTATGCCCGCCTGATGCAGCGCGATCACGTCCATATAGCCCTCGACCGCAATCACGGTCGTTGCGCCATTTGCGCCCTGCATGGCCTTTCGGGCACGGGAGAAATTGTAAAGCACATCGCCCTTGTGAAAGAGCTCCGTATCGTTTGAATTGAGGTACTTCGCCATCGCATCCGGCGACATGGCGCGCCCGCCGAAAGCGATCACCCGCTCCCGGGAACTGAGGATCGGGAACATGATGCGATCACGGAAACGGTCATAGGAAACCGGAATATCCGGCCCATGTACCACCAGCCCGCAGGCCTCGATCTGCTCCTTCGGAATGCCCTTCCCCGACAGATATTCTTTCAGCGCATTGCGACTTTCCGGCGCATAACCCAGCCGAAACGTCTCGATCGTCCGCCCCGTCAGCCCGCGATCGCGCAGGTACGCCCGCGCCTTGGCGCCATTGGCGCTCTGCAACTGGTCCTGGAAGAAGGCGGTCGCCAGCTCCATGACATCCATCAGCGTCGTGCGCTGCTCGTCGCGCCTGGCCGCTTCCACATCGGGCTGCGGCATGGGCACGCCGGCAAGCCCGGCGATCTGCTCAACCGCCTCCGGGAAACTGACCCCTTCGAGATCCGTCAGAAACCGGAAATGATCCCCAGTCACCCCGCAGCCGAAGCAATGATAGCGGCCCTTGCGATCCTCGCAGTGGAAACTCGGCGTCTTCTCGCCATGGAACGGGCAGCAGCCCCAATAGTCGCCCCGCGCCGCATTCGTCTTCTTGCGATCCCACGCAACACGACGCCCGATCACCGCCGAAATCGGCACGCGATCGCGTATCTCGTCGAGAAAGCCCTGGGAAAAGCGCATGGAAACCTCTGGGTAGCCCTTCCATATAGGTTGCCGTCCTTGCAAAGGCCACATGCTGAAAGGCTCAGACCCCGATATTCACAGTTGAGACGCGCGAACAGGCGTCCAAATTTCCCTTCAGTGTGTCGTGAACAATAACGCAATCACTGTTCACTTTATCGGAACGATTTATCCATCCGGCGTGATCTATGCCGGGAACCGAAGCAGGAGCATAAAGACTTCACCGAAACCGCAGGATCACTCCCATGGCCTCCTCTTCATTCGACATCACCCGCCGCGCCGCTCTCCATGTGCTTGGCGCAGCACCGATCCTTCTTGGTGCAGCCGCTCCCTCCGTTGCAGCGCCGCTGAAACCCTCCTTTGCCGTCAGCACGCCGATCCATATCAACTCGGTGACGCTACGTGTCCGCGACATGACGGTCATGACCGCCTTCTACAATCAGGTTCTCGGCCTCGCCATTCTGTCGACAGACGCCGAAAGCACGGTGCTCGGCGCCGACGGCGTGCCGCTGGTCACACTTCTGAACAAGCCGAACGATGCCCCAGATGATCTATCGACTGCGGGTCTCTATCACACCGCCTTCCTGATGCCGGACCGCAAGGAACTGGGCCGCTGGCTGATCACGGCCTATGTCAACGGCGTACCTTTCACCGGCTTTGCCGACCATTCGGTTTCGGAAGCGCTCTATCTCGACGATCCGGAAGGAAATGGCATCGAAGTTTATGCCGACCGGCCGAATGAAAGCTGGACCTGGAAGGCAGACGGCCAGGTGAAGATGGGAACGGAAGAATTGAACGTCGACGACCTCATCGCCGGTCTTCCGCGTGACAGCAAGCTGCCCTACACGGCACCGTCCGGCTTCCGCATCGGCCATGTCCACATGCGTGTCGGTGATACGGCTCTGGCGCGCGACTTCTATGTCAAGGCAACCGGCCTCGACATGACAGCCCTGATCGCGAACGAAAGCGCGGCCTTCTTCTCAAACGGCCGCTATCACCATCACATCGGTTCCAACGTCTGGCAGTCGCGCGGTGCGGGGAAACGCCCCGGCAGCATGTCCGGGCTCGAAACCGCAGCTTTCACCGTCGCCCCCGACCTGATGGAAGGATTGCGTTCGCGGCTGAAGAGCCATGGCACGGAAATGAAGGAAGAAGGTAGCACCCTCGTCGCGCTCGATCCCTGGGCCACACCGATCCGGTTTATTCCGGGCGCCTGACGAAGAGCGTTTCCAAACTTGCGCCGCAAGCGAAAACCGCTTGCGGCAAGACAAGACCGGTGGGATAAAGTCAGTTGAATCAACGTCCCAACGGAGACTGACGCTTCATGCGCCTCGCCCTGATCGCCGCCGCATTACTCACGACCGGTTTTCACGCCCAGGCCGAGGACGTCAAGTTCGCGCCGACCGATGCCAAAAAGCCTTATCTCATGGATGCGCTGAAGGAAAAGACGATCCGCGCCCCCGTGGTTGCGTTGATCACGCGTGAAGAGTTGCCTCATTGGGCCAAGGGCATCATCAAGAACCGGAATTATACCGCTCAGCCCGTGCTGACGACGATCTCTCCCCTGCCCGGCACGGACGTCTACAATGCCTGCGAGGCACACAATTGCGGCGAGAACCGCATTTCGATTCTCGTGACACCGCAGAGGCACCATGCCTACGCCCTCCTCAAGGAAGGCAAGACACTTCGCTTCGTCGGCGGTCCGAAGCCCCAGCAACAGGCCATTCTGAGCGCCGCCATGGCAAAGTGACGGCATTTGCGATCTGGCGTCGGGAAGATGCGAAAAGCACCTCCCCGACAAACGAGAGCAAAGTGATTACTTCAAAAGGTCCTTGAGGATGGCCGAAGCCTTGGCGAAATCCATCTGGCCCGGATATCTTTCCTTGAGAAGAGCGACGCACTTGCCCATGTCGCGCAGGCTCGCTGCCCCCGTTTCGGCAATGACTGCGACACAGATTTCGCGCACCTTTTCCTCGGACAATTGTTCAGGCATGAAGCTGCGGATGATCTCCATTTCCTCACGCTCCTGATCGGCGAGATCGGTGCGGCCGTTTTCCGCATAGATCTTCGTCGATTCCTCGCGCTGCTTGATCATCTTGGCAAGAACCTGGAGAATTTCCTCGTCGCTTACCTGCTCGTGGCCGGGAGCGCGCATGGCAATGTCGCGGTCCTTGATCGCGGCCATGATCAGACGCACGGTCGCAAGACGCCGCGTATCCTTGGCCTTCATGGCATCCTTCATGGCTTGTGAAAGCGTCTCGCGCATGGAATTCTTCCTCGTAAGTGACCGTAAAACGAAGACTTTCCGGCTGCCCGAATGGCCTCCGAAGGGTTCTTTCGATCCCGGCTTTTTGTGAATTTGGCTTGCCGCTACTTAAGCCTCCGACGGCCGCCGATCAAACAAAATGAATAATCGATTGAAAAGATTGCTCTTTTAAAACGGGGAATCCTCTCTCCAAAGGTTGACCCCGTGGGGGAGCCACACTATTTTCCCGGCCTTAGCACAAAGACAGACGGATTTCGCATTCGCGGCGCAGGAAACTGCGAGCCGCGCCCTTGCCGCGAACACGTCAAACCGCCGGAGAAAACCCATGGCCGCCACAGCCCCCTGGACCACTGAAAAGCCCACCGCCCTTCTGGTTCTTGCCGACGGAACGGTCATCGAAGGCAAGGGCATTGGTGCCACCGGCCATGTCCAGGCCGAAGTCGTCTTCAACACGGCGCTCACGGGATACGAAGAAATCCTGACCGATCCCTCCTATCTCGGCCAGATCGTTACTTTCACCTTCCCGCATATCGGCAATGTCGGCACCAATGAGGAAGACATCGAGGACCTGACGCCCGCTGCCCGCAAGGGCGCGGTGGGCGTCATCTTCAAGGCCGATATCACCGACCCGTCGAACTACCGTGCTGTCAAGCATCTCGACCAGTGGCTGAAGGCGCGCGGCGTCATCGGTCTCTGCGGCGTCGACACGCGTGCGCTGACCGCCTGGATCCGCGAGAACGGCGCACCGAATGCTGTCATCGCCCACGACCCTTCGGGCAACTTTGACATCGAAGCACTGAAGAAGGACGCCAAAGCCTGGAGCGGCCTGATCGGCCTCGACCTCGCCATCGAGGCGACGTCCGGCCAGTCCTCGCGCTGGAACGAACGGCCGTGGGTCTGGAACGAGGGCACGAGCGAACTCGGCGAGGCTGACGCCCGCTACCATATCGTCGCTGTCGACTATGGCGTGAAACGCAACATCCTGCGCCTCTTTGCCGGCCTCGACTGCCGCGTCACCATCGTTCCGGCCAAGACCTCGGCCGAAGACATCCTGGCGCTGAACCCGGATGGCATCTTCCTGTCCAACGGCCCGGGCGATCCGGCCGCAACGGGGGAATATTCCGTTCCGGTCATCCGCAAGCTGATTGACAGCGGTCTGCCGCTCTTCGGTATTTGCCTGGGTCACCAGATGCTGGCGCTGGCGCTCGGCGCCGAAACCGAGAAGATGCATCAGGGCCATCACGGCGCAAACCACCCGGTCAAGGACTACACGACCGGCAAGGTGGAAATCGTTTCGATGAACCATGGCTTCGCAGTTGCCTCGAGGTCGCTGCCGGAAGGCGTTGAGGAGACTCACGTTTCCCTTTTCGACGGCACGAACTGCGGCATCCGCGTGGTCGGCAAGCCGGTCTTCTCCGTGCAGCATCACCCGGAGGCCTCGCCCGGCCCGCAGGACAGCCACTACCTCTTCCGCCGCTTCATCAACCTCGTGCGCGAGCGCAAGGGCGAGCCGGCGCTCAACGAACGCAGCGCCGCCTGACCTGGCGTAATTCCCGCGAAAGTGTGAATCGGTTTCGCGACGGGAATTACTTGGAAAAAGAAACGCCGTGCCCTGGATGGAGGCACGGCGTTTTTGTTTGTGACGAGGATTTGGACCGGGTGTCTGCGGGCCAATCAGGCCAGCCGGTTACGGCTCGCGAGGTAATAGAAGCGCCCATTGAGCGCGATTGACGCGGCGGCCAGTCCCAGCATGAAGCCGTACCAGATCCCGATGCCGCCAAAGCCGAGCGGGAAGGCAAGGACATAGGCGCTGGTAAAGCCGATGCCCCAATAGCTGGCAATCGCCAGAACCATCGGCACGGTGGAATCCTTCAGGCCTCGGGCAAGCCCTGCCCCGATCGCCTGCAACCCGTCGAAAAGCTGGAACGCGCCGGCGACGATGATGAACGGCCCCGCCGTTGCGATCAATTCCACCGCATTGCTTGAAGCCGGATCGACAAAAAGGCGTGCAAGTGATTCTCTTTCCACGATGAAAAGGATGCAGCTGGCGAGCGCAAAGCCAGTGGCCAGCAGAACGGCCGCACCGCCTGCCCGCATCACGTCCACGCGCCTGCCCGCGCCCGCCGCAAGGCCGACACGAACGGTCGCCGCCTGTGCCAGACCCAGCGGGACCATGAAGGACATGGACGCGAATTGCAGCGCGATCCCGTGCGCGGCGAGTTCGACCGTGCCGATCCAGCCCATCATCAGCGAGGCCACCGTGAACAGGCTGACTTCCGCCAGAACCATCAAGCCGACCGGAACACCGAGCCGCACGACCTCGGCCAGCGCCTGCCAGTCGGGACGCCAGAAACGCGTGAAGAGACCATAGGCCGCCAGCATCGGTACCCTCTCGATATAGAGGACCGCCGCGACGAAGCCGAACAGGTTGACGCCTGCCGCCACATAGGCGGCCGCATGCATCCCGAAGGCAGGCATGCCGAAATGCCCGAGCACGAATGCATAGGCAAACACCGCGTTGAGCACGAGAACGGCAACGGTCACATAGAGGATGATGCCCGCACGCTTGAGCGCGCTGAGGAAGGACCGCAGTACCATGAACTGCAGCGCCGGAATGATCCCGAAGCCTGCAATGTGCAGATAGGACGCCGCATAGGCAGCCACATCCGGCTTCTGCCCCAGGGCGAGCAGGATCGGTTCGGAGAAGAGGAAAAGCGGGAGGCTCAAGAGCGAAAAGGCGAGCGACGCCCACATGCCCATTCGAATAGCGCGTCGAACGCCGCGCTCATCGCCAACCGCCAGCGCATGGGTGGCCAGCGGGATCGCTGCCGTCGAAAACCCGCTGCCCAGGATGAAGATGGTGAAGAAGAATTGCGATGCCAGCACGATGGCAGCCAGTTCTGCGGTTCCCAACTGGCTGATAATGAGCACATCCGTCGTGTTGATGGCCAGCTGCGCGATCTGCGCGCCGATCAGCGGAGCACCGAGCAACGCCGTATCCGCCAGATGCCGGCTCCAGGAGCCGCCTGTTTTCAATGCCTGTTCCATGTCGATTCTCTGGCGCTTTATCATGTCTGCCGGTCAGGAAAGCGCCAAAAGCAGCCCGGCAGTCTCAATTTGCGCGGCAACGTAGCCTAAAAAAGTGGCAAATGGCAGCCCGGAAAACGACCGCGTTGATGAAATTTCTTGATGAAGGCCAAAACGGAGCGAATGGGAGAGGCCCATTCGCTCGATTTCGCAACGGTCAGATCGCGCCGCTGAACGTGTCGCAAGCCGAAAGCTTGCCAGTATCGAAGCCCTTCTGAAACCACTTCATGCGTTGCGCCGACGTGCCATGCGTGAAGCTGTCGGGCACGACGTAGCCCTGGCCCTGCTTCTGCAGCGCATCATCACCGATCTGGTGGGCGGCGTTCAGTGCCTCTTCGAGATCGCCCGATTGCAGGATGCCTTTCTGCTGCGTGAACTTGCCCCAGATGCCGGCAAAACAGTCGGCCTGCAGCTCCACGCGAACCGACATGGCGTTCGCCTGCGTCTCGCTCATCTTCGCACGCGCCTGATTGAACTTCGGCAGGATACCAAGCAGGTTCTGGACGTGGTGACCCACCTCATGCGCGATCACATAGGCGTCGGCAAAATCGCCACCAGCGGAGAACTTGGTCTGCATTTCGCGGAAGAAGTCGGTGTCGAGATAGACCTTGTGGTCGGACGGGCAGTAGAACGGCCCCACGGCTGAATTGGCCTCGCCGCAGGCAGAACGCCAGCGGCCGGAATACATGACCAGCTTTGGCTTCTCATAGGTCTTGCCCATGCTTTCGAAAATGCCCGTCCAGGTGTCTTCGGTGTCGGCGAGAACCTGCGAGACGAACTTCTTCATTGAATCGTCCTGTGCGGTGTTACTTCCCTGCGACTGGCTGTAGTTCGATCCCACGTGCCCGCTCGGTTCGCCGGAAAGAATCTGCAGGAGATCAACTCCAAAGAAGAGTTTGACCACGAAATAGATGACAACGAAGATGATGATCGTGCGGAAAGAAAATCCGCCGAGCGGAATGCCGCCGGGGATGTTAAACCCGCCGCCGCGCCCCACCGGGCCACCATCGGACTGGCCGCGCACGTCTTCAATATTGTCGGATTCCCGGCGTCCGTTCAGATCCATTGCGTGCCCCTCTCAACCGCTGACGTCACTCTTCTATCCGAATTCAACGGCGCGGCAAATCTAAGGCGGGAAGATCAGCTGACCTTTTCGATCGCGCGCTGATAGGCGGGCCGGGTCTTGATAGCATGCAGCCAGGAATTGATGGAGCGATATTCGGAGCCAAGACCGGCGCGGGTGATGGCGGCCTCGACCGGAAAGCTCATGATGATGTCGGCAGCGGAAAATTCAGAACCTGCGAACCAGCCGTTTTCCGAAAGCTCGGCTTCCCACAGGTCGGCATTCTCCTTCAACTGCGGATCGAGCATGCGGCTCATGACACTGCCGCTGATAGCCTTCGCAAACGGCTTCATGAAGAAGGGAACCTGCCGCGGGATCATGCCGAAGATCAGCTTCATCACGAGAAGCGGCATGGCCGAACCTTCGGCATAGTGCAGCCAATAGGTATAGGCGAGACGCTCCGGCGTGCCCTTTGCCGGGACCAGCCCCTTCGGATCGTATTTATCCAGAAGGTATTCAAAGATCGCCCCGCTCTCGGCAATTACCAGCCCATCGTCTTCCAGCACCGGCGACTTGCCGAGCGGATGGACCTTCTTCAATTCGTCCGGCGCGCGATAGTCGGGACCGCGTTTGTAGAACTTGATCTCATAATCGAGACCCAGTTCCTCCATGAGCCAGATCAACCGGTGAGCACGGGAATTGTTGAGGTAGTGGACGATCAGCACATGTTTCTCCGTCAGGTATTCTCGATAGATCGAACGTTGCCGGGCCGACGCGATCCAGACCTGAACCGCATGACATACATCGTGTAGGCATAACCCAGCGCAACAACCACGGCAGCGGCGATAATGGCGTTCGTCGTCGATTGCGGTGTTGCGCCGGCAGAGCCGTCCAGGAATATTGCGTTCATCAGCCGGCCAGGCCAGAAGGTGAAGAGCCCCGCTCCGAATATCCCGCCGATATAGGCACTGATCAGGGCGGATTTATGCGCCCGGACATTGCCGCGCCGAATCTGCCAGATCGCCGTGCCACATGAGACGATTACGACCACGGAAAGGATATGGATCGGGCTGAAATCGCCCCATACCCGGATCTGGTGAATGAAGAAGGTCGAAATCGCCGTCATGACCATCAGGATCATCCAGATCCGGCCGAGCAGCTTGTGCCGCGGTGTGCCCTTTCGGGTCAAAAGTACAGTGGCACCGAGAAAAGCTGCCGGCACGACGGTCAAAACGTGAAACTGTATGGCGAAAGATGCGTCGAGAAGAGGCTGCAGGTTCATTTGGCTGGCTCCGGGGGATTGCAACTGCCCCCTGCTTCGTCCAATTGTTTCCGCCGATCAAATCCGTCTACGCACGTTGAAGAGGCCTATACGTGAACGGTGGCAAATTGCACTCCGCGCTTCGCGAACTGCAGGACTTCGCAAGCTCCAGAAATTTCTGGGTCGTGCTTGCGGCCATTGTCGTGCTCTTCACCGCCATCGGACCGTTCAGCACGGGTGAGCATATGGGCGTGCTGCCCCGCTTCGGTTTCTGGCTGGTGAACATCTTCGTCAGCACCTGGGTCGCCATTCTCATCGTGGTGTTTGCGGAACTGTATCTCGACCGTTTCATAGCCGCTCCGTTCCCGCGCATGTTCGCCGGCTCGCTTCTCGCGTGCCCCGTGATCGGCTTGACGACGATGCTGATCGTCTATTCGTGGCGCGGGCCCGAACCGTCCTGGCAGGCCTATCTTGAAAACACGGCCCAGGCCTTCCCGATCTCCATGGTCTTCACGCTGATCTTCTGGGCCTCCATGCGGCATGAGAAACAGATCAAACTGGCAACTGAAGCCGGTGCCTTCGGGCTCACCCTGCCCCGTGCAGACGCGCAACCTGCCCAGCCCATGGCGCCACCCGCGCCCGAGCCGCCGCCGATGCTCACGCGCCTGAAGCCGGAAAACCGGGGACCCATCCTGCGTCTGTCGGCCGAAGACCATTACACGCTGACGGTCACCAGTCGCGGGCGGGAACTCATCCTGATCCGCTTCTCCGATGCGCTGTCCGAACTTGGCGACACCGCGGGCACGCAGATACACCGCTCGCACTGGATCGCCCGCGCCGCCTTTGAGAGCCTGGTGACGAAGGAGGGAAAACTCCTGGCGCGTCTGAAGGACGGCACGGAGCTTCCCGTCAGCCGCAGCTTTGCGGGGGAAGTGAAGTCAAAGGTCGCGAACTGGACCTGCGAGTAATTTCGGATCAAGCGGCTTTCGGTCGCGCCATCCAGATACCCCACAGGATGATCATCCCGCCGCCGGCCTGCAGCAGCGAAACCGGCTCATCGAGCAATATCCAGGCAATGATTGCCGCCGCAATCGCCTCCAGGAAGATGACCAGCGACGAGAACACCGTCGGCAGCCGTCCGAGCGCAATGGAAAGCAACCCCTGCCCGCCCGCGTGGCTGACGAAGGCGAGCGTGAGCAGGATCCCCCAGCCATAACCGCTCTTCGGCAGGATATGCGGTTCCATGACATAGGCACCGACGAACAGAAGTGCCGCCGTGATCAGGCTCATCTCGAAGGTGACGCGCGCCGCGCCGCTCTTCAGCCGTGCGGCGCCGACGCAGAGAAAATAGAGACCGAAGAAGACACCGGTGACGATGCCCATCGCATCGCCGAGCGCATGCGCGGGATTGAAAGCGAGGCTTTCGGCAACGAGCGCCGCACCCCCGACGAGGCAGAGCCCGAGCCCTAACAATGTCATGCGGCTGACCCGCTGGCGCAGCAGCAACCAGCCGAAGATCACCACCCAGAGCGGCGCCATCGTTGCGAAGAAGGTGCCGTTGGCAATGCTCGTGTGCATGACCGTCAGGTGCCAGAAGAACAGATCGCCGGTGAAGGCAAGACCGGCGAGAACGGTGGCCAGCGGAAAACGCGCACGCGGCGCATCCGGCCGTTGGCGCTCTTCCTGCAGCATCCAGAACCAGAGGACCGGCAGCGCAAGAAAAACGCGCCAGAAGGCACTGGCATAGGGGCCGACATCGGCAAGCCGCACCAGCGAAGGCGAAATGCTCATGGCAAGCGCTGCCGCAATCATCGCGACAAGACCCAGCGCAAAGCCTGCCGGTCGCGCGGAAACAGTTGCGACTGCTGGAGTTTCGGGCTTCGGGGAAGCATCTATGGTCATGGGCGGGCTTTCGGGGGAAAATAACTCCCGCCTTCTGACATAATCGCGACGTCAAGGAAACGTCTTTTTCAGCCGCCTCATCGGGCTGGAGCAATTCCAGGAGAAGCCGGACGTGATTTTTCGTCCGGAATTGCGCAGAAACGAGCCGTTAGTGCATTTCGGCTGATCCGGCTTTCATCGGAAATGCCCTGGAAGAAAATCAGACTTCCGAAGACTTAGCCCGTTGCTCGAATTCATCGACAAACTTGAGGTACAGCCGCCCAAAATGCGCGATATCCTCTGGACTCCAGTCGGCGACGATGGACTCGATCAGATCGCGCTTCACGCTCTGCGCCTCCCGGAAATAGGCTCGCGCCTTGTCGGTGAGTTCGACGACCGCACGGCGCGCATCAGCCTGAGAGACGGAGCGGACGAGGAATTCGCCCTGCACGAGTTCGGAAATCAGCCGGCTGCTGCGCGAGGGATCGACATGCATCATATCCGCAACCGCCCCCACCGTGACCTCGCCCGTCTCCGAAATCCGCCTGACAGCTTCAATGACATCGAGATGGGACAGTTCGAGCGTCGGTGCGGCCCGTTTCATGGCCATGCGCCCGATGATGCGACGGCCGATCATCAGACGCATGCGCGACATCGCCTGTCCGATCAGAGCGATATCGGCTGACGTTTCTGGCTTTGCGCGGTCAGGCGCGTGTTCGGCATGGGCGGTCATGGAAAATACGGGTCCCCTAGGTCTCGTTCATGCATAACAAATTTATCTGCGTTTGTCACGCATATGAATTTGACATTTGTTTGCTACAGGCACATAAACGCACAACTCGCCTTGAGCTACTCTATCGAGATTGCTTTGTCATGCACAACCGTATCAAGCCTGCCCCTGCAGAATCCGAAATTCATCACGAAGCACCGATGGCGCTCGACCATCGGCGCCGCCTGATCGTCTTCGCCTTCCTGCTGACCGGGGTGTTCATGGCAACGCTCGACAACCAGATCGTCGCGACAGCGCTCCCGACCATCGTCGGGGAATTCGGACAGCTGGAGCGCTTCGGCTGGGTCGGCTCCGCCTACCTCCTCGCATCCAGCGCCGTCATGCCGCTCTATGGCAAGCTGGGGGACCTCTTCGGCCGGAAATATGTAATGATGGCCGCCGTCTTCATCTTCACGCTCGGTTCCGCAACCTGCGGCCTTGCTGTCTCCATGGACACGCTCATTGCCGCCCGCGTCCTGCAGGCACTCGGTGGGGGCGGCATCATGGTTTCGATCTTCTCGATCAATGCCGACCTCTTCGAGCCCCGCGAAAGGGCGAAATACCAGAGCTATTCGAGCCTCATGCTGATGCTTTCCGGTGCGGTCGGTCCGGCACTGGGTGGCGTGATGAGCGACCTGTTCGGCTGGCGGTCGATATTCCTCGTCAACCTTCCTATCGGCCTCGTTGTGCTCATCGGCATTGGCGCTATGCTGCCCTACAAGCGCCCACACCGCAAACCGAAGATCGACTATCTCGGCGCGATCCTGATTGCTGCGGCCATCGCGAGCTTCGTTCTCTGGGCGGACAGTTCGGAACTTTTCGGCGGTCTGCTTGCCCCGCAAAGCCTCGCCATCCTCGGCATAGGCGCACTCTGCATCGTCATCTGGATACAGGTGGAAAAGCGGGTCGCCGAACCCGTCGTTCCCCTCAGCCTGTTCTCGAAATCGACTGTCAACTTGCTGCTCATCTATTCCATGGCAAGTGGCGCCATCGGCATCGGTCTTTCGACCTATATCGCGCTGTACCTGCAATCCGCCGTGGGCCTGACGCCCACCAATGCCGGCCTCTTCTTCATCCCGCTGACCGGGGGCATTGCCATCGGGTCGTTGACGTCCGGCCGCATCATGTCGAGCACCGGCCGCTACAAGATTTTCGCTGTGATTTCCGGCGTTTCAGCCGTGGTGGCGTTGACCACCCTCGCTTTCCTGCCGCTCTCGGCGCCGCTCTGGGCCATCGCGCCACTGCTTCTGATCAACGGTCTGGGCATAGGCGTTGCACAGCAGGTGCCCGTCCTGGGTGTGCAGAACGCCGCAGACAAGCGTGATACGGGCGCGGCAACCGGCGTCGTCACCCTCACGCGCATGGGTGGAGCCTCCATCGGCATCTCGGTCTATGGCGCGATCCTGGCCGCCAGCGTCGCCCACCTGACCGTGCCCATCCCGGGCGTCGACGACATCGAAAAGCTGACCCCGAAGGACGTGTCGGGCCTGCCGGAAGCGGCACGACAATCCGTCGCCGCCGTCTATCACAGCGCTTTCCACCCGCTCTTCCTCACGGGGGCAGCGATAGGGCTTGTCGCGCTGATCTGCGCGTTGAGCCTGAAGAATGTACAACTGCCGGTCAGGAAGAGCTGACACCGGCAGGTACCCGCGCGCACGCGGCCTCCGACAAACCGAAAACTTTCCCCCGGAAACCGCGATTTTCGGGGTTGGTTTCCACAAAGACATTCCCTATAAGGCCCACCTAGCCTTTAAGTCACGAAGCCTGCACCCGGCACGGTCCTGAACCGTCGCCGGTTTTTGACGCAGGCCTAAAATATGGAAATGACGCCATGCCGAAGCGCCAAGATATCAAATCGATCCTCATCATCGGCGCGGGGCCGATTGTCATCGGTCAGGCTTGCGAATTCGACTATTCCGGCACACAGGCCTGCAAGGCCCTGAAGGAAGAGGGATACCGCGTCATCCTCGTCAACTCCAACCCGGCCACGATCATGACCGATCCGGGCCTGGCGGATGCGACCTATATCGAGCCGATCACGCCGGAAGTCGTCGCCAAGATCATCGCCAAGGAGCGCCCGGACGCGCTGCTGCCGACCATGGGCGGCCAGACCGCGCTTAACACGGCCCTCTCCCTGAAGCGGATGGGCGTGCTCGACCGCTACAATGTCGAGATGATCGGCGCCAAGCCGGAGGCCATCGACAAGGCCGAAGACCGCGCCCTCTTCCGCGAGGCGATGGAAAAGATCGGCCTGGAAACGCCGAAGTCGATGCTGGCCAATGCCACCGACATCAAGAACGCCGACCGCAAGACGCATGAGGCCGCGCGCGCCAAGTTGCGCGCCGAGCTTTCTGGAGACGCGCTGGACAAGGCGCTCGACGAACTCGAAAACCAGTGGAATCTCGGCGAGACGGACCGCAAGCAGCGCTATATCAGCCATGCCATGGCCATTGCCGCCCAGGCCATCGATGTGGTCGGCCTGCCCGCCATCATCCGCCCGTCCTTCACCATGGGCGGCACCGGCGGCGGCATCGCCTATAACCGCTCTGAATTCTACGACATCGTCTCGGGCGGTCTCGATGCCTCGCCGACCACCGAAGTACTGATCGAAGAATCGGTTCTCGGCTGGAAGGAATATGAGATGGAAGTCGTCCGCGACAAGGCGGACAATTGCATCATCATCTGCTCGATCGAAAACATCGACCCGATGGGCGTCCACACGGGCGACTCGATCACCGTCGCCCCTGCCCTGACACTGACGGACAAGGAATACCAGATCATGCGCAACGCCTCGATTGCGGTGCTGCGCGAGATCGGCGTCGAAACCGGCGGCTCGAACGTGCAGTTCGCCGTGAACCCGGAAAACGGCCGCCTGGTCGTCATCGAAATGAACCCGCGCGTGTCGCGCTCGTCTGCTCTCGCGTCGAAGGCCACCGGCTTCCCGATCGCAAAGATCGCAGCCAAGCTCGCCGTCGGCTATACGCTGGACGAACTCGAAAACGACATCACCGGCGGCGCAACGCCCGCTTCGTTCGAGCCGTCCATCGACTACGTCGTGACCAAGATCCCGCGCTTCGCCTTCGAGAAGTTCCCGGGCGCGTCGCCGGTCCTGACGACGGCCATGAAGTCGGTCGGCGAAGTCATGGCGATCGGCCGCACCTTCGCGGAATCGCTGCAAAAGGCGCTGCGCGGCCTTGAAACCGGCCTGACCGGCCTCGACGAAATCGAAATCCCCGGCCTCGGTGATGGCGACGACGACAAGAACGCCATCCGCGCCGCCATCGGAACCCCGACGCCCAACCGTCTGCGCCATGTCGCCCAGGCGCTGCGCCTCGGCATGACGGAAGAGGAAGTGCATCAGGGCTGCAAGATCGACCCATGGTTCATCGCCCAGCTCAAGAAGATCGTCGACATGGAAGCCCGCGTGCGCGAGCACGGCCTGCCGGAAGACGAGCAGAACCTGCGCATGCTGAAAGCCATGGGCTTCTCCGACGCCCGCCTCGCCTCTCTGACGGGCAAGACCGCCAAGGAAGTCGCGCATTTGCGCAACCGCCTGAATGTCCGCCCCGTCTACAAGCGCATCGACACCTGCGCCGCCGAATTCGCCTCGCCGACGGCCTACATGTACTCGACCTACGAGACGCCGTTTGCAGGCGCCACGCGCTCCGAAGCGCAGGTCTCGACCCGCAAGAAGGTCGTCATCCTCGGTGGCGGCCCGAACCGCATCGGCCAGGGCATCGAGTTCGACTATTGCTGCTGCCATGCCGCCTTCGCGCTGAAGGATGCCGGCTTTGAAGCGATCATGGTCAACTGCAACCCGGAAACCGTCTCGACCGACTACGACACCTCCGACCGCCTCTATTTCGAGCCGCTGACGGCCGAAGACGTGATCGAGATCATGCGCGCCGAGCAGGAAAGCGGCGAGCTTGTCGGCGTGATCGTGCAGTTCGGTGGCCAGACGCCGCTGAAGCTCGCCGAAGCGCTCGAAAAGAACGGCATCCCGATCCTCGGCACCGCACCGGACATGATCGACCTTGCTGAAGACCGCGACCGCTTCCAGAAGCTTCTGCAGAAGCTCGACCTGACGCAGCCGAACAACGGCATCGCCTACTCGGTCGAACAGGCCCGCCTCGTCGCCGGCGAGATCGGCTTCCCGCTGGTCGTGCGTCCGTCCTATGTTCTGGGTGGCCGTGCCATGCAGATCATCCATTCGGAAGGCCAGCTGCAGTCCTACCTGCTGGACACGGTTCCGGAACTCGTGCCGGAAGACATCAAGGCGCGCTATCCGAACGACAAGACCGGCCAGATCAACACCCTGCTCGGCAAGAACCCGCTTCTGTTCGACAGCTACCTGACCAACGCCATCGAAGTCGACGTCGACTGCCTCTGCGACGGCAAGGATGTCTTCGTGTCGGGCATCATGGAGCATATCGAAGAAGCCGGCATCCACTCGGGCGATAGCGCCTGCTCGCTGCCCGTCCACACGCTGTCGAACGAGATGGTAGACGAGCTTGAACGCCAGACGAAAATTCTCGCCAAGGCGCTCAATGTCGGCGGCCTGATGAACGTGCAGTTCGCGGTCAAGGACGGCACGATCTACATCCTCGAAGTCAACCCGCGCGCCTCGCGCACCGTGCCCTTCGTCGCCAAGACCATCGGCGCGCCGATCGCCAAGATCGCCGCCCGCATCATGGCCGGCGAGAAGCTGGACGACGCCGTCGCCGCCTATGGCAAGAAGCCCGATCCGCGTGCGCTCAAGCACATCGCGGTCAAGGAAGCCGTCTTCCCGTTTGCCCGCTTCCCCGGCGTCGACACGCTGCTCGGCCCGGAAATGCGCTCCACCGGCGAAGTCATGGGCCTCGACACCGATTACGCGCTGGCGTTTGCCAAGTCGCAGCTCGGCGCCGGCGTCGACCTGCCCCGCGAAGGCACTGTCTTCGTCTCCGTCCGCGACGGCGACAAGGACCGCATCCTGCCCGCCATCCGCATCCTCGCCGATATCGGCTTCCGGGTGCTGGCGACCGGCGGCACGCAGCGCTTCCTCGCGGAAAACGGTATCGAAGCGATCAAGATCAACAAGGTTCTGGAAGGCCGCCCCCATATCGAGGACGCCATCCGCAACCGTCAGGTCCAGCTCGTCTTCAACACGACGGACGGCAACAAGGCGATCTCCGACTCCAAGTCGCTCCGCCGCGCAGCCCTGATGCAGAAGGTGCCCTACTACACGACCATGTCCGGCGCATTGGCCGCGGCAGAAGCCATTCGGGCGCTGAAGCAGGGCCAATTGGAAGTGCGGCCGCTGCAGAGCTATTTCTGAGCTTTTTGGCAGACGAGCTTAATCAGAAGGCGGGCCAGGTGCCCGCCTTCTTGTTTTCGGCGTACCATCACCCAATTGTCACAAGTCCTACACACAAGCCTGCTTCTCTCCGGCAAAACGTGGATAGGATTTAACAAATGCAATATGACCTCGAGCGTATCAAAACCGAAATCGCCGACAGCTTCGATGAGGAGCTGGAGCTGCAGATGGACGAGGATCAGCTCGATGAGCTTGTCGTCGAGGGCATGACGCATGAGGCCGAGCCGACGCTCGACCGCAAGATCTATTTTCGCGAACTCTTCCGTCTCCAGCACGAGCTGGTTCGCCTCCAGGACTGGATCCAGCACAAGAAGCTGAAGGTCGTGGTGATCTTCGAAGGCCGCGATTCCGCCGGCAAGGGAGGCGCGATCAAGCGCGTGACGCAGCGGCTGAACCCGCGCGTCTGCCGCGTCGTCGCACTCCCCGCCCCCACCGAGCGCGAGCGTCACCAGTGGTATTTCCAGCGCTATGTGCCGCACCTGCCGAGCGCCGGCGAAATGGTTCTCTTCGACCGCTCCTGGTATAACCGCGCCGGGGTCGAACGCGTCATGGGCTTCTGCAACAAGGACGAACTGGAGGAATTCTTCCGCTCTGTTCCCGAGTTCGAGCGGATGCTCGTTCGCTCCGGCATCATCCTCATCAAATACTGGTTCTCGATCACCGACGAGGAACAGGAATTCCGCTTCAAGATGCGCATCCACGACCCCCTGAAGCAATGGAAGCTTTCTCCCATGGACCTCGAAAGCCGCGTTCATTGGGAAGACTACACCAAGGCGAAGGAAGAAATGCTGGAGCGCACCCATACGCAGGAGTCACCGTGGTGGGTTGTCGAGGCCGTCGACAAGAAGCGCGCCCGTCTGAACTGCATCGCGCATCTTCTCCAGCAAATTCCCTATGAGGAAGTGCCGCGCCCGACCATCGACCTTCCCGAGCGCGTTCATCATGACGACTATTACCGCAAGCCGGTGCCGGACGACATGTACGTGCCGAAACTCTATTGAGCGCCTTTTTGATCCGGAACGGTACAAAATGCCGCTCTTCTTTACCGCCGGATTAACAGACGTCCGCGTAATTTAAGTCTCTCGTAGACGCTTCTTCAGCAGACTTGATTTATAACAAGTCAGGCAGGACCGGGGCATATTCAGACGCTTCGGCCCTGCAGTCCGACCGAGGCAGGAATCCTCTGCCGTGCGGACGCGAGGAACACGGCCGTGAAGCCAGCCAAACTGAGCATGCGGGATTATGCGGTGATCATGGCGGTCACGCTGGCCTTCACCAGCGTGGCGACGCTTCTCGTCTTCGCCATCGACTACACCAATCTGATGGCGCAGAGCGCAGAGCAGCGCTGGAGAGATATTCGCAGCGACATCCTGAACCCGGTTCTCATCGGCGGGCCGACATTCTTCTACCTCTTCTCGAAGCTGCGCCAGCTGGCGCTGACACGCAAGATGCTGGAGCGGCTTGCCTTCACTGACAGCCTGACGGGAATTTTCAACCGGCGCGCCTTCCACAATGCGGTCGAGCCGGTCCTGCTTTCCGACGTGCCCGTTGCGGCGGCCATGATGGTCCTCGACGTCGACCATTTCAAGAAAGTCAACGACACCTACGGCCATCATACGGGCGACGAGGCTTTGGTCGCCGTGACCGAGGCCATCAAGGCATGCCTCAACGAGGACGAAGTCTTCGGGCGCATTGGCGGTGAAGAGTTTGCCGTCTTCACACGCTGTGCAACGCCGGGATTGGCCGCCCTGCAGGCGGAGCGATTGCGCGCCGCCGTCGCGGCATCCGACTTCGGCAACGCACTCCAGTCCTCCAGGCTGACGATCAGCATCGGTGTTGCCTTCAGCGACACATCGACCACCTATGAGCAACTGTATCGTGAAGCGGATGCATGTCTCTATGAGGCAAAACAGAGAGGTCGCGATTGCGTCGTCGTCACCTTCCGCGACCGGCCCCGCGCCTTTGGCGACAAGATTTCATCGAGCGTAAGCGCCGCCTGAAAATCCCCGCGTCGATTATCTCTTGCGTCCTTTCTCCAACGGATTATCGGTGGCGGCTGCGAAAGAACTGGTGACAGCGACGGCAGAGAGGCGCAATCCGTGCAGGGAAGGAAGACGTTTCGGGCCGGACTTGCGGGCTCGATTGCCATTCACCTTCTTGTCGTCGTTTATGTTCTGCGATTCAGCCCCGTTCAGGTCGAAGTCTCTTCCGAGCCGGTGGTTTCCGTTACCATGGTTGAGCAGTCCATCGCCCCGCAGGGTCCAACCGGCCCTCTGATGACGCCCAGCGTCGGGCCTGAGCAGCAGGAGCGAAAACCGCCTGCTGCTGCGCAAGACCAGCAAAACGCCCCGTCTCCGCAGGCACTGCCCCCCAAGCCTCCGCCACCATCGGCACAATCACCGGACAACGCACCGGCGCCTCCTCCGCCACATGGCGACCGCGCGCCGACGATGATTGAGGCCGCTGCCTTCTACGCGGCCTCCATTCTCGCGCGGCCGGAAAACCGCTCCGCGCGCGAAGCCCTGGCGACCCTGTCACCGTCAGAACGCAATGAACAGATTTGCGATACGGAGGCCATGGAGCAGGTTCGACGCGCCGATCCCATGTTCAATCCGGACCGGTTGATCGCCTATGCCCTCCAGAACACCGAAGTCGATGGAAACAGGTTACACGCGCCGGGTGCCGCCTTCCGCAGCGCGCATCGCTGGTTCCGCCTCGCCTTTGACTGCACGCTGGACCCACGGCGACAAACGGTCACGGCCTTCCGGTTCGCCATCGGCGCGCTGATCCCGAGCAGCCAATGGAACGACCTTCAGCTTGAGCGCTGACGTCCATTCCAAGCCCTTGTTCCCGCACGGCCTTTGGCCATCGTTGAAGGAGCGCAACAGATTTTCCTCGCTTTTTCAAAAAGCTTTCTGTTATATTGATTTCCGTTTTGAACGGTTCCGTTGCGTGAAGCTCCGGGGACCGTTTTATTTTTGTGCCGCGCTCATCAAAAGACGTGGAAACGACAAGACATGCGGCCGCATGGGGTGCCTCCCATGCGTCAGCGACGGGAAGGAAATGGAAATGGTCGAAAAAGTTCCGATGACCCAGTCCGGCTTTGCCAAGCTCAGCGAGGAGCTGCGCTGGCGCCAGCAGGAAGAACGCCCCCGCATCATCGAGGCGATCGCCGAAGCGCGCGCTCATGGCGACCTGTCGGAAAATGCCGAGTATCACGCGGCAAAGGAAGCGCAGAGTCATAACGAGGGTCGCATCGCCGAGCTTGAGGACTTCATCTCGCGTGCCGAGGTCATCGATCTTTCCAAAATGTCTGGCACCAAGATCAAGTTCGGCGCCACGGTGAAGCTCGTGGACGAGGACACCGAAGAAGAAAAGACCTACCAGATCGTCGGCGATCAGGAAGCCGACGTGAAGTCGGGCCGTATCTCCATCTCCTCGCCGATCGCCCGTGCCCTCATCGGCAAGGAAAAGGGTGACAATATCGAGGTCAACGCGCCGGGCGGCTCCAAGGCCTACGAAATCCTGAACGTCACCTGGGGCTGATCCGCCCGGAAATCCGCCGGAATCCCGACATCGTGACACACTCCGCGACCGCCGCCGAAACCCGCGTCATTGCGCCGAATTTCAAGCGGCGGCTCTCGGGCGTCACATCAACGATCGTTCAGCTCGTTCCCGAGCAGAACCGCCAGGGCCAGGGCGTTGCAGTCCTTGGCCCCGGCCTGCCGGACCACCTGCCTCATCTCGGCTGGTTTGACCTGCTGAAGCTCTGGAAGCGCCCGAAAACTGGCGGCAAGCGCATCTGGCATGCGCGCCGCAACAACGAAATGCTCTTCGGCCTTCTCCTGCGCGATATCCTGCGTATGCCGATCAAGCTCCTCTTCACCTCCGCCGCTCAACGCAACCACAGCCGCTATACCCGGTGGCTGATTTCGAAGATGGATGCAGTCGTCGCCACCAGCGCCCGCTCCGGTTCCTATCTCAAGGTCCCACATACGGTCGTCTCGCATGGAGTCGACCTCGCCCTCTTCCATCCGCCGCAGAGCGATAGTGACACGATGGCCGTAACCGGCCTGCCCGGCCAATATCTCATCGGCTGCTTCGGCCGCGTCCGTCACCAGAAGGGAACGGATCTTTTCGTCCGTGCGATGATCGAGCTGCTGCCGAACCATCCTGGCTGGACGGCCATCATCACCGGCCGGGTGACTGCCGATAACAAGGCCTTTGCGACTGCGCTGCAATCCGACATCGAGGCGGCCGGCCTGCAGGACCGCGTCCGTATCCTCGGCGAAGTCGATGATATCAAGCCCTGGTATCGCCGCCTCACCCTCTATGTCGCCCCCTCCCGCAACGAAGGCTTCGGCCTCACCCCGCTCGAGGCTATGGCGTCAAGGACCGCGGTCGTCGCCAGCGACGCAGGCGCCTATGCAGGCATGATCGTTCCGGGCAAGACAGGCGAAATCGCCCCCGCCGGCGATTACGAGACGCTGCGCGATGCGATTGCGAAATATCTGGCCGATCCGGCGCTGGCGGAAGCCCATGGTGAGGCTGCGCTGGATGACGTTCGCGCCCGTTTCGACCTCAAGGGCGAGGCAGCGGCGTTAGGCGCGATCTATGAAAGGCTGGCAAGGGACTGAAGAGAGCCCGCCATCCGTCTCCCCTGTAGAGAACAGCGCGGCAGCCAGAACCCTTCGTAGTCAGGGGGCGGGAGAGCCCCCGCCTCGCCGCTTTCAAATTTCGATCAGCCCGACCTTCTTCACCTGCCGGATCGTCAGCATGGTGCGCACGGTGTCGACATTCTCGTCTGCGGCCAATTGCTCGATGACAAAATCCTGAAACACGGTCAGGTTCTCCGCCACGCAATGCAGCAGAAAATCACTTTCGCCCGACACCATCCAGGCCTGCCGCACAAGAGGCCATTTTGCCGTGGCGGCCGAAAAGCTCTTCAGACTCGCTTCCGACTGATGCTTCAGGCCCACCATGCAAAAACCGGTCAGATCCATGCCGAGCTTGGGGCCGTTGAGGATGGCGCGATAGCCCTCGATGATCCCCGTGTCCTCCAGCCGGCGGACGCGACGCAGACAGGGCGGCGCGGAAATGCCGGCGCGGCTGGCGAGCTCGACATTGGTGATCCGCCCATCCGCCTGCAACTCCCGAAGGATTCTGATGTCGATCGCGTCGAGTTCGGCACGGAACATGAAGGGTCCAAAAGCTTGGGAATCGGCTCAAATGTGTGCTTTAGCTATGACAGGACGCGAGATTGCGCACAAGCGGGCGCGGCTTTCTGTTGGTAAGCACCGCTCTCCCTTGAAACTACCCCCTCTCGCCTCATAAATAACGGTCAAGTTTCATGGTCGCGGCGCGCAGGATTTGCGCCTTCTTATGGCCGCGCGAAAGGATCAGTCCATGTCCAACCGTCACGTCAAGGTTCTCATCATCGGCTCCGGCCCGGCCGGGTACACCGCAGCGATTTATGCAGCGCGCGCCATGCTGCAGCCTGTGCTGATCGCCGGCCTTGATCAGGGTGGTCAGCTGATGATCACCACTGATGTCGAGAACTATCCGGGCTATGCCGATCCAATACAGGGTCCGTTCCTCATGGAGCAGATGCTGAACCAGGCGACGCATGTCGGCGCTGAAATCGTCAATGACATCGTGACCAAGGTCGACCTCTCCCGTCGCCCGTTCAATGTCGTGACCGACAGCGGCGCAACCTGGACGGCGGACACGCTGGTGATTGCGACGGGCGCCAAGGCCAAGTGGCTCGGCATCGATTCTGAAAAGACGTTCCAGGGATTTGGCGTTTCGGCCTGCGCAACCTGCGACGGCTTCTTCTATCGCAACAAGGATGTGATCGTGGTCGGCGGCGGCAATTCCGCCGTCGAGGAAGCGCTGTACCTTTCGAATATCGCGAAGTCCGTCACGGTCGTTCATCGTCGTGACTCGTTCCGCTCGGAAAAGATCCTGCAGGAACGCCTGTTCGCCAAGGAAAACGTCAAGATCGTATGGAATGCCGAGATTGCCGAAATCATCGGCGATGCCTCCCCGGTCTCCGTCACCGGCGTGAAGCTGCGCAACACCAAGAGTGGCGAGATCACCGAACATGCCACCAATGGCGTCTTCGTGGCCATCGGCCATGCGCCAGCGGTCGAACTCTTCGAAGGCCAGCTGCGCCAGAAGCCGAATGGTTACCTGTGGACAGCACCCGATTCGACTGCCACTAATGTCGAAGGGGTATTCGCAGCAGGCGACGTAACGGACGACACCTTCCGGCAGGCCATCACGGCTGCCGGCATGGGCTGCATGGCAGCGCTCGAAGCCGAGCGCTATCTGGCCGGTCATCTTGCAGCGCCTGCTGTCGCCGCCGAATAACTAGAAGTTCATGACCTCAAGGGGAACGGCATGGGCGGACCGCTGGACTGGGACAAGCTGAGAATTTTCCATGCCGCTGCGGAGGCAGGGTCGTTCACGCACGCCGCCGAGAGCCTGCATCTGTCGCAATCCGCGATCAGCCGGCAGGTGAGCGCCCTCGAAAGCGATGTCGGCTGCAAGCTGTTTCACCGCCATGCGCGCGGCCTGATCCTCACTGAGCAGGGCGAACTCCTCTATCGCACCGCGCACGACGTGCTGATGAAGCTGGAAACGGTGAAGATCCAACTCACCGAAACCACCGAGAAGCCGAGCGGCAAGCTGAAGGTCACCACCACCGTCGCCCTCGGCCAGGGCTGGCTGACCGACAAGATCCAGGAGTTCCTGAACCTTTACCCCGACATGCAGGTCCAGCTTATCCTCGACAACGAGGAGCTGGACGTGAACATGCGCCATGCCGACTGCGCCATCCGGCTGCGCCAGCCGCAGCAATCAGACCTCATCCAGCGCAAGCTCTTCACGGTGCATATGCATGTCTATGCCGCACCTGCCTATCTCAGCCGCCATGGCGAGCCGCAATCGCTGGATGATCTCGACAAGCACCGGATCATTTCGTTCGGCGAACCTGCGCCGGGCTATCTCCTCGATGTGAACTGGCTGGAAATCGCCGGCCGCTCCTCGGACAATCCGCGCACGCCGCATCTGCAGATCAATTCGCTCACCGCCATCAAGCAGGCGGCCCTGAAGGGGATCGGAATTGCCATACTGCCCGACTATATTGTCGGCCGCGATCCCGGTCTTGTGCAGCTCGTCACGAATGCCGACGTGCCGTCGTTCGACACGTATTTCTGCTATCCGGACGAAATGAAGAACGCCGCGAAACTGAAAGTCTTTCGCGATTTCATAGTGGCCAAGGCCCGCAACTGGAACTTCTGAGCATCGCCGCAGGCCGCATCGACTCGCCCATATCGTAGGCACGCATGGTTAATGTCGATATTTTAGGCATAAACATATCATCTATTTTGAATTCTGGGCCTTCGGCGAAAAACCTGCGTGATCAGACACCCGTTTTTTGACCATTAAGAAAATTAAAAAAGCCAAATTTTACAAAGCATTGAGAGAAATCCGGATGCAGGCATGCGTCAAAAGCATAGCTGACATGCAAGGAGTGTCCTTGTACCCTGCCTAATTTGACACCATATCACGCTCAGTTGTTGAGCTTAGCGGTTTTCCTCCCAGTGCCGCTACAACAACTGTTCCCCTCTGGAGGTTTTTACCTTCACAACTACACGGGCCCGAGAGAAATCTTGAGGCCCATTTTTTTTGCTTGAAATAATGCTTAGCGTTATAACTGAAAACGCAGCGCGGCGTCACCGCCGCACCGCGCTTTGCAAGCTTGCATGGCTTCAGCCAAGAGCAACCGTGTCGGCGGGGGTGCTCGCGTCGCCACTGTCGACATAGCCGTTGTTGAAAGTCTGGATGACCTCCTTCAACTGCGTCACAAGGTCCTTGGCAAGTGCCTGCATGTCAGGCTTCGAATCCGCCCCATTTGTGCCGGTCGCACGATGAGCAGCACCGGCTTTTTCATGCTCCGCCTTCAGATTGGCGGCAAACTGATCCTCGGTGATCGACCCGGTCCCCTGCGTATCGATCGAGTTGAAGATTTTTGTCGCATCATCCTCCGACATATCCTTCGGACGACCGGCCACGAATTCCGAAAGCGACACTGAACCACTCTGGTCCGTATCGATCTTGGCGAAGGCTTTCTCTGCGCCCTGCGCGCCCCCGCCGCCATGATGACCGTGGTGGCCGTGCACGGCGCCGGACTGCTGCTGTTCGGCGGGCTGGGTTCCGTCCGTCGCGGACGTCGAGCCCGTGGTGGAGGACGGGTCCGATGCCGCCCCGGCTCTCATGGCCTGGATCTCCATCATCAGCGAATTGATGGTGGAGGTCGCCTGAGCGCCGACGCCGGTCGTGTCGTCGGTGCTGAGCACACTCGCCAGCGACGGAACCGTCGGAGCAGCTGTCGTTGACGGGGTACCCGAATCGTCACTGTCTGTAGACTGGTTAGCGCTGAGTAACTGGGACAAAGGACTGGTATAGACGGCGGTGCCGCCTGGCGATGACATTATAGAGGTCATGCTCATCTCCTCACGAGATTGCAGTTGAAGTCACCACTCGTCGCCGTCCCCATGCGCGAGAAGCGGCCCCAATAGGCTCTCGGAACCTTGAGCCAGGATTGCGTTTCGTAAGGGCCGCGTACAAAAAACCGCCGGACTTGCGCCCGGCGGTCTGAAACATGCGAAAAATGCTCTGAAAGCTTACTTGCAGGCACCGCAGAAGCGCTGGATTCGGCGGCAAGCCTCTTCCAGCATGGCTTCGGACGTCGCATAGGAGATGCGGAAATTCGGGCCCATGCCGAAAGCCGTGCCGTGAACCACGGCAACACCTTCCGATTCGAGCAGTTCCATCACGAAGTCCTGGTCCGTGTTGATGACGCGGCCCGAAGGAGCCGTCTTGCCGATCAGGCCGGCGCAGGACGGATAGACGTAGAACGCACCTTCCGGAACCGGGCATGAAATGCCCTTGGCCTGGTTGAGCATCGAGACGACCAGATCGCGGCGCGACTGGAAGATCGCCTTGTTCTTCTCGATGAAGTCCTGCGGACCGTTCAGCGCCTCGACGGCAGCCCACTGGGCAATCGTGTTGGTGCCCGAGGTCTGCTGGCCCTGGATCATGTCCATGGCCTTGATCAGCTCGACCGGGCCCGCGGCATAGCCGATACGCCAGCCGGTCATGGCATAGGCCTTGGAAACGCCGTTCATGGTCAGCGTGCGGCTGTAGAGGCCGGGCTCGACCTGAGCCGGGGTCGCAAACTTGAAGCCGTCGAAGGTCAGGTGCTCATACATGTCGTCGGTCAGAACCCAGACATGCGGATGTCGCAGCAGGACATCGGTCAGCTTCTTCAATTCGTCATGCGTATAGGCCGCACCCGACGGATTGGAGGGCGAGTTGAAGATAAACCACTTGGTCTTCGGCGTGATCGCCTTTTCGAGATCTTCCGGCTGCAGCTTGAAGCCGTTCTCGATGGTGGCGTTGACGAACACGGACGTGCCGCCGCAGATCGCGACCATTTCCGGATAGGACACCCAATACGGCGCCGGGATGATGACTTCATCGCCCGGGTTCAGCGTCGCCATCAGCGCGTTGAACAGGATCTGCTTGCCGCCGGTGCCGACGATGACCTGGGCTGCCGTGTAGTCGAGACCGTTCTCGCGCTTGTACTTCTTGGCAATCGCCTCGCGCAGTTCCTGGATACCGGCAACGGCCGTGTACTTCGTCTCACCACGGTTGATCGCGTCGATCGCGGCTTTCTTGATGTTGTCCGGCGTATCGAAATCGGGCTCGCCGGCGCTGAGGCTGATGACGTCAACGCCCTTGGCCTTGAGCTCGCGGGCCTTCTGGGCCATTGCGATGGTGGCGGAGGGCTTCACTCGGGAAAGCGCGTCGGCAATAAAAGCCATGATCTTCGAACCTTTGAGAACTGACAAGAAGGCTGGCCGAACCCTTGAGAACCCGGCCTTGAGCCGCGATGGGTTATGTCGAAACAAGCCCCGCAATTCAAGTCAATTCAGGCAATACATGCTTCAATTTTGACGATCGAACAAAGTGCGAAGCCGCAGAGGTTAAGCCGTAATTAAGGAATTGATGTTATTCCGAGCGTTGAATGTACCAATCTGTCACCGGATTCTCGTGATGTCTTCGACCAGCATTTTTTCACGATTGCAGCGACTGGAGGACGGCACCTATGTCGCGACATATGGCGCATTCGTGCTTCAGACCGCCCTTCAGCCAATCTTCGGTGAAGACGCCAATGGTGACCTCCTGCTCGCCGCCTTCGAAGGTCTGGTCCGCGCCAAGCGCGGCAATGAGCCCGTCTCCCCGTCGCAATTCTTCCCGCAGGTCAATCCAGCCGACCTCCCGGAAGTCGACAGCCTGCTGCGCACGTTGCACATCCTGAACACCGGTCTGCTGAACCGCCGTTCGGTCAAGCTCTTCGTCAACTTCCACCCCGGCATGTTCCTCACCCTGCAGGCGATCCGGCACGAAGTGGACCGCATCGCGCTTGCGACCCATGAAGCGGGCATGAAGCCGGAGCAGATCGTCTGCGAAATCACCCGCAAGAAAAACGAGGACCTGAAGGCGATCACCCATTTCGCCAACAGCCTTCGTGAACTCGGCTTCAAGACCGCCGTTGACGAATATGGCGCGCAGGACAGCGACGCCGAGCGCGTGGCGATCCTGAAGCCGGAATTCGTGAAGTTCGAAACGACCTGGGTTCTCGAATTCATGCAGGACCCGACGGGCTTCGCGCTCCTCAAGGTCATGGTCGAGCAGTTCATGGAACGCGGCATCCAGCCGATCTTCGAAGGTCTGGAAGAGCTTTCCCAGGTGGAACTCTGCCAGGGGCTCGGCGTCCCGCTCATGCAGGGCTACGTTCTGGCTCGTCCGGAGATCGCCCCGACGAGCTTCAACCGGACCTATCCGGAACCTTTCGAACATGTACGTCAGCAGGCTGCTCCGGCCCGCGCGACCGCGCCGGCCTTCGGCGCTGGCCGCCGAGCCTCATCGTTCGGCAAAAGAGGGGCATAACCGCCCCTCCCCCGCACGGAAGCTTTTACTTCCCGATTGAATTGAGCACCTGGTAGACATCTGCAGGCTTCTTGCCGGCAGCCTCTGCCATCGTCTTCATCGGCGAGGCTGCATCCGCATTGGTAAACCCAGCGGCCTTCAGCTTCTCGACGAGAACATCCGGGCTCACACCCAGCACAGGGGCAACCGCAGCCGGCGTCGAGGCCACCATGGTCGCGGCGAGCGCGAATTGCGGCGGGCCGCTTCTTTCACCCTCTGCACCCGCAGGCACGATCCCGAAGGCCGCAACGGCGGCGACGCCGACAGCAAGGCTGATGGGCATTGCGGCGCGCTTAAAATAGTTAACGAAAGGTCGCCAGTTTCGCCACATGTGAAGCGCGAAAGGTACAATCAGAAGCAGGCTGAGCCATTCATGCACACCATGCAACCAGTTGGGGCCGATATGGAAAAAAATGATCACGCCAGATATCAGCGAGATCACGAAAAGTGATGTCATTGCAGGGGTAGCGTAGCGGAATAAGGCGTCTTTCATCTCCGGTCTCCTTGGAACATTTCTCTGTGTACGAAGACCGGCCTACACCCGAAACAAGCTACTGTAAAACAACATTAAAATAATTTTCCTCCTCACAACACGGCTTCACGTTTGCGCCACAAAACTTAACAATCGCGCCGCTGTCCCGCACCCGGCGGGCGATACTGTCATGCAAGTTTCACGCGTGCCTTGAATTGGTCATGATATTTCTCGCCTCGCGTCACAATTTGACCCGTCTGAGGCCACGATGACCCGTTTTAAAATAAGACATCGATCAGGGACCGCCTGTTACTGAGGAAACAGCCCCCGGACGTCACGATCGATAGAGACTTGCAGACCAGTCCAACGGTCAGTGGGAAGATTGGGGAAGATCATGTTTCTGGAAGACGAACTGGAATATGTGCGGCTCAAGCGCAGCGACAACATCATGGGATGGCTCGCGATCATTTTCGTGGCCGCGCTCGTGTTCATGTTTGCGGGCATCATGAATTCCGCTTCCGCGACCGGTTCTTCCTCCGCCCCCGTTCATCGCACCGAGGCGGTCGCTGCCGTGCCGTTTCAAGTGAACTCCGGCGCGACGCTGGCAAGCCCGCTTGACGTCAAGCCGATCCTTGTGTCGTTCAATGATGCGCAGACCGCGCCGGTGGGCAAGGACGTCGCAGCGAACCATATCGGCGAAGTTCAGACGCTCGCTCTGACCTTGCCGGACGGCGACACACCTCATTCCACTGCCAAACTCGCAGATCACGATATCAAGACCGGCGCGCTCATCCTCTCCTTCGCCCTGATGGGCGGCAGCTTCGTCATGCTGACCTTCGGCGGTCCTCGTGCGGGCCGAACCGAGGACGAGGATCCGAACGATGCCTTCTGAGACGGACCCCGAGCGGCGCCAGCCGCTTGCCATCCGTCTGGCTATTGCCCTCATGGTCCTGGTGGCGCTCTCCGGCATCGCAATGATCGGAAACGGGCTCTACATGATGGCGCGGGCTGAATTCTCCAAGGTCTCGCAGAGCAGCAGCACAGAGCATCACCTCGCGCAGGTTCGCGACACGGACGGGGCTAGCCTCGAAAGCGTGACAGACAGCTGAGGCAGCTCTTGGCATCCGTTGGGGCGAACACCGGTTCTCCGTCGGCATGCTTTTCAGCGCCCTCCCCTTGAGCCATTGGTAAGCGGCTGCTAGAAGCCAGGCCCGTGCACGCTGTCGCACACTTCCCCGCGCAAGGCCTTCCATGACCCGTCTGCAAGCCAATCTTTGCCTTCTACTCGCCGGAGCGATCTGGGGCGGCGGCTTCGTGGTCCAGTCGAGCGCCATGAAATCGCTTGGGCCGCTGTGGTTCATCGGCCTGCGGTTTCTCGTTGCAACCGCCGCTGTTGCTCCGTTCGCCTGGCGCGAAGCGCGACACGCAACCACTCCGGCGACCGCGCGAAGCTACGCCGCCTTCACGGCTATCGGCCTGGCACTCTTTGCGGGCGCGGTGACGCAGCAGATCGGTCTGCTCACCACGACCGTCACCAACTCCGGCTTTCTGACTGGCCTCTATGTCATCATGGTGCCGATCCTCACTGTCGTCATCCTGCGACGTTCGCCGCACTGGATCGTCTGGCCCGCAGCGATCCTGGCCCTCGTTGGCATCTTCCTTCTGAGCGGCGGGGCGCTGTCCGCCGTCTCCTATGGCGACGGCATGACGATTGTCTGCGCCTTCTTCTGGTCCGTTCAGGTTTTCCTGATCGGCATTTTCGCCAGCCAGAGCGGGCGACCGCTCCTGCTGTCGGCCTGGCAGTTTGCGGTCACCGGCCTGTGCGCAACGGTTGCCGCGATCATTCTCGAGCCGATATCCTGGGAGGCGATCAGGAACGCCGGCTTCGAAATCGCCTATGCAGGCGTCTTCTCCTCTGGCCTGGCATTCAGCCTCCAGGTGATCGGTCAGCGCTACACCACCGCCCCGCAGGCGGCGATATTCTTGTCCTCCGAAGCATTGTTTGCAGCAACCTTCGGCGCGCTTATTCTCGGCGAGACCATCTCCCCGCTTGGCTATGTCGGCTGCGGCGTGATCTTTCTGGCCATGCTGCTCGTTGAAATCGTTCCCGAAATCCTCTCCCGCCGGGCACGGCAGGTCGCCTGAGCGCCCCACTTTGTACGAATTCGTTCCTGCTTGATTTTCAAGCACTTGCAAAAAGTGCCCAGTTGCAAGGCAATTAAACTTTTGAAATTCTCTAAAGTTGCCACAAGAAGTTTTCAAAAACGCGCAAAAGTTTCGCTTGCCAATTTTTCAGAACTACATCACTCTGCGCTCCGTTCACAGAATTCTGTGGACATACGGGAAGACCTCATAATTTCTGCGCTCCGGAGACGCGACAAGTTCCGGGCGGTCAGTTTGGGGATCGGGCAAGGCAGGTTCGATCTCCATATGTACCGCGGTAACAAAACAGGACCTTTCCTCCGCATGACCTTGACTGCCTGCCGATAGCCTCCTTTGCGAGGCGCAGCATGAGCCCGTAGCGGCACGGGCGTGAGAAAAGGACCTGGGACACATGGCCGAGACTGGCACTGTAAAATTCTTCAATACTGACAAGGGCTTCGGCTTCATCAAGCCCGACAAGGGCGGCGCGGACATCTTCGTCCACATCTCCGCCGTACAGGCATCCGGCCTCAACGGCCTGACCGAAAATCAGAAGGTCTCCTTCGACACCGAGCCGGATCGTCGCGGCAAGGGCCCGAAGGCTGTGAACCTTACGGTTACCGGCTGAGCCTGAGCGGCCTCACCCATTGAACTGACTTGAAACCGCGATTTGCGGGCGCTTTTTTCGCGCTCCGCATCGCGGTTTTATATTTCGTGCGGGAACTTTGCCGCCTTCGGGGAATTTTAACCTTTGTTCAGACTGCGTTCAGCTTAGACGACCTAATTTCGTCACAACGACGCGATCTGATCGCGCGCATGGACGAAAGGAAAGGCCATGAACAAGGTTTCTAAATTTATCGCGATTTCCTGCGCCGCGACAGTCGCGGCATTGGCCGTCGGCAGCGGCGCTTCCGCACAGGAATGGCATCGCCGACATTATCATCATGGCGGCGGCGATGCGCTCGCTGCCGGCGTCGCCGGTCTCGCTGTGGGCGTGATCGCCGGTGCGGCACTTGCCAGCCCGCCCCCACCGCGTCGCTATTATTATGACGATGGCTACTATGCTCCCCGTCGCGTCTACTACCGTCCCGCCTACGTCTACGACGAGGCGCCGCCGGTTTACCGCCCGAGCCTGCAGCCGTGGTCGCGCAGTTGGTATAACTATTGCGCGAACCGCTATCGGTCTTTCGACCCGCGGAGCGGCACCTTCATCGGGTATGATGGCCGCCAGCATTTCTGCGCGGGCTGAGGCTTCGATTGCATCGACTTCAAATGCCGGGTTCCACGCCCGGCATTTTTTATGGCCACGAAGGCTCAAAGCCCGACAAGAAACGGGTTATTCCGCCGCTCGTCACCGATCCGACTGCCAGGACCATGGCCGCAGATGAAACCGACATGGTCGCCCAGCGGAAATACCTTGGTCTTGATCGAGTTCAGCAGCGTCGCATGATCTCCACCCGGCAGATCCGTCCGACCGATTGAGCCGTGGAACAGCACGTCGCCCAGATGAGCGATCCCCTCCTCGCGATGGAAATAGATGACGTGTCCGGGCGCATGCCCCGGCGTATGATAGACCTCAAAGACATGGCTGCCAAAACCGACCGTGTCTCCGTCATCCAGCCAGCGATCGGGCGTGCAATTGCGCATGGGCGTGTCGAGACCATACATCTTGGCCTGTGCCTCAAGCCCCTTCAGGAAGGTCTCGTCATTCTTGTGAGGTCCCAGGATATCGACGCCGAGCGCTTCCTTGAGCTCCATCGCGCCGCCTGCATGATCGAGATGTCCGTGCGTCAGCCAGATCGCCTTGACATCGATCGCGTTGGATTTCAGCACCTCCAGGATCGTCTCCACGTCACCGCCCGGATCGACGACAACGCCTTCCTTGGTCTCACTGTCGAAGAGAACCGTGCAGTTCTGCTGGAACGCCGTTACCGGGATGATCCCCGCCTGAAGCTTCGCCATGTCGCTACTCCGTTGTCACTCCCCGAGTGAGATAGAGCAACTTCGAGACGATGGAAACCGCGGGAGTGCGAATTCACTGACCGGAAATGTCCGCCTGCGGCGGTGTCAGCGGAGAAACGGCGAAAGACGCGGTCGCAGCAAGAAGCGCGGCGACGCTCAGGACAACCGCGAAGAAAACAATGGCGACCGGCCGCATGCTACGCGGCGACTCGTCGTTCGAAACATGGATTGAAGACATGGATTTCGTCCCTCAAACGTTGCTTGCTGCTATCGGATTCGGTTTTACAACGCCAGCCCGAAACGAACTGTTCCCTGCGAAACAGGCCCATTTTGCCTTTTGTCAAACCGCGCGCACATTTGCTGGGCCAATACCTTGATCTGGATCAATCTGCGTCATTAAGTCGTTGACATAATCCGCAATTCGCATGAAGCTTTCAGAGAGATCATGAACTGACGGGAGGCATTTCATGGACTACGCAAGCATCGCAATCCAGGTGATCGCAGGTATTATCGCGGGCAACGCTGTCTGCGCGGCCATGAAGCAACCGGCACTCAGTACATGGACGAGAACGGCGGTCGGCGCAATCGGCGGTCTTGTCGGCGGCATCGTCTTTCACATGACCGCCGGCGACGGCGCCATCTCCGGTGCCCTTGTCGACATCTACACGGGTGGTTTTGGCGGAGCGATCCTGACGCCCATCGTCGGTGCCTTGACGACCGGCATGCTACGGCACCGCCACTGAACCTGCGCCGGCCCGATCCGACTCGATCGCCTTGCGAAGCGGCCGAACCGTGTCATCACGCGAAGGCAACCAGAACTCATGTCTTGCTGTTAATCCGATGGACATTTACGGTCTATCGCGAAACACGGGCCGCAAGCGGCGGCCCTGACACAGGATGACACGAGGACTGCGCATGCCCCAGGTTCAACGCACGCGGAGCGGCAAGACAAGCCGACCGGAGCCGATCATGGAGCCGATGACGGCCGCCGACGGCGTTGACTTCGAAATCATAGAACTCGTCTTCTTCGCCTACCGCGCCTTTACGTCGGATCCGGATGCCATTCTGGAGAAGGGCGACATGGGGCGCGCGCATCACCGCGTCATGCATTTCGTCAACCGCGAACCCGGCATGACGGTCGCAGCGCTCCTCGATACGCTGAAGATCACCAAACAATCGCTCGCCCGCGTGCTCAAGCAATTGATCGACAAGGGCTATATCTGCCAGATCGCGGGGCCTGAAGATCGCCGCCAGCGCTGCCTCTACCCGACTCGGGCAGGCCGCGAACTGGCGCTGGAACTGGCCGCGCCCCAGCATCGCCGCATCGCGCATGCGCTGGAGAAGGCAACCCCGGAGGAACGCGCAGAGGTCGTGCGGTTCCTGACCCGCATGTGCGACGAACGCGAAGGAGGCAAGGAATGATCACAAGCGCGAAGATCGACCCGATTGCCGACGACGCCCCTCACCTGCTGATCGTTGATGACGACAAGCGCATTCGCGACCTGCTGCAGCGGTTTCTGCAGGAGAAGGGCTTCCGCGTCACCGCCGCCGCCGACAGCCAGGAAGCGCGCCGCAAGCTTGAGGGGCTGGACTTTGATCTCCTGATCGCCGACGTCATGATGCCGGGCGAAAACGGCATCGCGCTGACGAAATCGCTGCGAAAGGACCGCAAGTTCCCGATCATCGTGCTGACCGCACTCAGCGAGCCCGAATCCCGCATCGAGGGCCTTGAGGCCGGGGCGGACGACTATCTCGGCAAGCCTTTCGATCCGCGCGAGCTGGTCTTGCGTATCAACAACATCCTCCGCCGAAGCGCCGCTGAACGCCCGCCGGCGATCGAGCAGATGATGTTCGGGCCGTTCACCTTCTCGATTACCAAGTCAGAGCTTCGCCGTGGAGGCGAATTCGTGCATCTGACCGATCGCGAGCAGGAGATCATGCGTATTTTCGCCATGCGGCCGGGCGATACCGTTCCCCGCCATGAACTCGCGGGCAGCGACGCCGAGACGGGCGAACGCACCATCGATGTGCAGATCAACCGCCTGCGCCGCAAGATCGAGGACGATCCGTCCAACCCGGTCTGGCTGCAGACGGTGCGCGGCATAGGCTATCGCCTGAATACGGAATAAGGGTCCATGGCAGACACGGACGCAAAGCCCAGCAGCTTCGACGCGATCCGCCCTGAGCGGGATCGCCCGACTGCGTCCGGCTGGAAGCGCTCGATCCGCTGGCTGCGCCGCCAATTGCCAACCGGCCTGTTCGCGCGCTCCGTGCTGATCATCATCCTGCCGATGTTCATCCTGCAAGGCGTCGTGACCTATCTGTTCATGGAACGTCACTGGCATATGGTGACCGAGCGGCTTTCCAGCGCCGTCACGCGCGACATCTCCGCGATCATCGACATGATGGAGACCTTTCCGCAGAATGACGACTACGCGCAATTGAAGCGCATCGCCAGCCAGCGCCTTGAACTGGACATCTCGGTCGAGAAGAACGGCACGCTGCCGCCGCCGCGTCCCAAACCCTTCTTCTCGCTGCTGGACGACTTTCTCAGCCAGGAAATTGCACAGAGGATCGCCAAGCCTTTCTGGATCGACACGGTCGGCAATTCACGCATTATTGAAATCCGCATCCTCGTCGGCAAGGACGTGCTTCGCATCTTTGCGCCCCGCGCTGCGGCTTATGCCTCCAACACCCATATCTTCATGGTCTGGATGGTGGTGACCTCGCTGATCCTCATCGGGATATCGGTTCTGTTTATCCGCGGGCAGATCCGGCCGATCACCGCACTGGCGAAAGCCGCGGAAAGCTTCGGCAAGGGCCAGAAGATGCCGGAGAATTTTGCGCCGCGCGGCGCAGATGAAATCCGCAAGGCGAGCCTTGCCTTCATCCTCATGCGCGAGCGCATCGAGCGCCATGTCGAGCAACGAACGGCCATGCTCTCCGGCGTCAGCCACGACCTGCGTACCATCCTCACCCGCTTCAAGCTGCAGCTGGCGCTTCTCGGCGACGACAAGGAACTGGAGCCGCTGCACCAGGATGTCAACGACATGCAGTCCATGCTGGAAGGCTATCTCGCCTTCGTGCGTTCTGAGGCAGAGGAAGATGTCGGGACGGTCTATCTCAGCGAAGTCATGCGCCGTCTCGAAATGCATGCCGAGCTGGAAAACAAGGGCTTCGCGTCGACAGTCGAAGGCCGCGACGAGATCCGGGTGCGACCCAATGCCTTCAACCGCCTGATTTCGAATCTCATCTCAAATGCCTGGCGACACGCCGACAATGTTCGCGTCAGGGCTGATCACGGCACGAAATGGCTGACCGTCACCGTGGACGACGACGGCCCCGGCATTCCGGTCGCCATGCGCGACGAGGTCTTCAAGCCCTTCTTCCGGCTTGACGAGGCTCGCAATCTGAATGCCTCCGGAACGGGCCTGGGCCTCTCGATTGCCCGCGACGTGGCGCGCGCCCATGGGGGCAATGTCACGCTCGACGATAGCCCCATGGGTGGGTTGCGCGCCATTATCCGCATCCCGGCGTGACCATCGTCACCCCTCCAGAAGGTGCAGTAGTCTTTCTTCAAACAGCGCCGGATTGCGGGCGAAGAAGGAATGTCCCTCATCTGCAATCAGATCGACACCGAGCCCGCAGCGCTGGAATTGGACGGCCGTATTCGCCGACTGCATGACCGCATCGGCTCCGCCGCAGAGGACACCGATCTTCTTCCTGTCCGCGTCGGGCAATGATGCCAGAAAGGCGCGATGATCGATCTCGCGCGAGACGATCGCCTGCCGCGCGGCTGGCGGAAGCTGCAGATTGTAGGTTAGCGCCGCGATGATTTCGTCACGCGTGGCCGCCGGCCGGCCGCTGACCGCGTCTGAAAGGGCGAGGTCCACGAATGCCGTGAGACCTTCGATGACGGAGGCCGCAGTCGAAGGGACCGGCGGCTCGGCGATCAGGTTCATCTCCAGCGTCGGGAACACAGCCGGGGGTACGGCGGGCTGGAAGACATGCTCGCCACCGACATCGGGCGTACCCGGCGGCATGAGGCCGGGTGTCGTGTTGATCAGGACGACCCGCGAGGCGGCACCGAGCCCGCCATGGGTGCTCATGTAGTCGCACAGCACGACAGCGCCATAAGACCACCCGACAAGAACCGGCAGATGCAGATCGAGCCCCGAAATTGCGGCTTCGATATCGTAGGCCCACCGGCGGGAGGTGCCGGCCCGGTCACCCGGCGCACAATAATAATCCTCATGCAGCAGCGGCAGAACCCGACCGTCTTGCGCCACGGCCCCGAACGCACCCTGCGATCGGCCGTGCCCACGCAGATCGATGGCAACGAGCCTGTAACGCGAACGCAGAGAGGCGGACAGGAACTGCATGCGCCAGCACAGCGCCGATTGTGAAAGCCCATGCACAAAGACAAGCGCCGGCTTGTGGCGCTCGCCCGTATCGATGACGCTGAGGGTCACGCCGTCGGCCGTCTTCACCTCCTGACAGGAGACCTTCGCGGGCGCGCGCCCCTGGGCGCCCCATAGACCGGCAGGCGATGCCACCATTCCGTGCCGCAACCGATTTGACCAGAACTCCATTTTCTTCACTCCCTGGATCGTGTTAGCCTTGCGATGGCTGAGACCGTAAGGCGGATTGCCCTGTCCCGTCGACGCGGAGTTCTGCACGCCCGCCGTGCATGGATGCGCGGCCGATAGTTGGTCGAATTGACATCGCGCGAGAGGCACGCTTGGAGTGGAGCCATCTGAAAGTCCTGCTGGCACTGCAACGCGGAGGCTCGATCGCCGGGGCTGCGCGTGAGCTGAAAGTGGATCATTCCACCGTCAGTCGACAGCTTTCAGCGCTGGAAGAGGCAGTGGGCGCCCAGCTTCTGATCCGGGGCGGAAGCGGCGTAACCTGGACAGCGCAAGGCACCCGCCTGCTTGAGGCCGCCCTGCAGATGGACGCAGCCGCTTCGGATGCGATGCGCGAAGTGCGCGGCGTTCTCGCCGATGTAACGGGCTCCGTGCATGTCAGCGTGCCGACGGGTTATCTGCCCATCCTGATCCGGCTTGCGCTTCCCAGACTTGAAGCGGAGTGTCCGGGCCTGACGGTCAAGATGGAAGGGACCTATCAGCAGGTCGATCTGGCGCGCGGCGGCGCTGACATTGCCATCAGGATGGCACGCCCGAAAGAACTGGATCTCGTTGCCAAGCGCGCCTTCAGCGAAGCTTGGTTTGCCTATGCGTCGGAGCGCTATGTCGCGCGCCGCGGGCTGCCGCAGGACATGGAAAACCTGCCGGATCACGATCTCGTCCTTTACGCCGAGCGCCTCCACGGCCTCGAGCCCCTCGGCTGGCCGGACAGGTTCTCAGGCGAGAGGATTGGACGGATCCGGGTCGACACGATCGAGGCCGCAGCCCAGATCGTCGCGGCAGGCGGCGGCGTTGCGGTGCTGCCCGCCTTCGTCGCCCATGATATCCCGTCAGTTGTGAGGGTTTTCGACACGCCGATTGCCGCCAAGGAGGGTTGGATCGTCTTTCATGAGGCGCTGCGTGGAACTGCCCGGACACGCGCGGTCGTGGACGTGCTGACAAAGGTCTTTCGGGAAAACAGGTCAGTTTTCATGGGTTCGGACAGCCCGGCATCTGCGGACTGAAAGACTATCCTACCGCCCGTAGCCGCCCATCAATTCCGGATAAGGCCGGCGCAGATTGTAGCGGTGCCAGGCATCGATCCGCTTCGGGTAACGCGCCCGCAATGCGTCGAGCGGCTGCAGCAGCGCCCCGCCGCGACCGAGATGCGCGTCGATGATCTCGACGATACGCCGGTTCGGCCAGGGCTTGTTGACGATCTTGAGAAAGGACTCAAAGGCCTTTGCCTCCTGCCCCGCCCCAAGTCGATGCGCCATGAGGCAGAAGGCGAAGGCGGTCGAGCGGCTGACGCCGGCATGGCAATGGACGAGGATCCGGCTGTCGGGGAGCTCCACTGCGGGCCGCACGGTCTCGAACAGACTGACGACGACATCGGGAAAATGCGCGGTAAAGGCCGCAGTCTCCTGGTCCCGAAGCCGCGCCACGATATGTTCGCCGCGTCCAATGACGGGCACGAGATGGTCCGGGAGTTCCGGATCGATCAGGGACACGACATGGGTTGCACGCCACGCCTCTGCCACCTCGCGGGCGCGCGGCAAGCAGCTCACGCGGAAATTTTGATCCAGCATCATCTTGCATCCCCTCGAAACCGAGAATCAGGCCTACGCCCTGATTGGGGCGAAAAGTCGCTTGCCACAGCCCGCCGAAGAAATGTGATCAGCAGAGCTTCGCGCCGTCGGGTACGGGAAGATCGACACCCGCGAGCACGATCGCGCCTTGCGCATCGGCAAAGCCGAGCGTGAGCACCTCAGACATGAATGGACCGATCTGGCGCGGCGGAAAATTGACGACGCAAAGAACGCGCCGCCCGGCCAGAGTTTCAGGTGCATAATGCGCGGTGATCTGCGCCGACGATTTCTTGCGCCCGATCTCCGGACCGAAATCGATGACCAGCTTGATCGCCGGCTTGCGCGCCTGCGGAAACGGCTCCGCCTCGACGATCGTGCCAAGACGGATATCGACCTTTTCGAAATCGGCGTAAGTGATGGTCTCGGTCATATGCGGCCGCTCAGTTCGCCAGTTCCTGCGCACGCTTGCGCGCGGCGGCAATGGCTGCATCGAAGAGCGGCTGCATGCCGTCTTCCGCCATCAGGACAGAAAGCGCTGCCGCCGTCGTGCCGCCCGGAGACGTTACATTGATGCGCAGCTGCGAAGCATCCTCGGGGGACTGGTGTAGGAGTTCACCAGCCCCCGAGACTGTTTCTCGAGCAAGACGCATGGCGAGGTCCGCCGGCAGACCGAGTTTTCGGCCTGCTTCAGCCATGCACTCGACGAGATAGAAAACATAAGCCGGGCCACTGCCCGACAGCGCCGTCACGGAATCGATGTCCGTTTCCGACGAAACCCATTCGACCGGTCCGCTGACCTTGAGCAGATCATGCACGGCAGCCTTCTGCGCAGCCGACACGGCGGGATTGGCAAAGGCCCCGGTCACACCACGACCGACCATGGCCGGCGTATTCGGCATGGCACGCACAAAGGCGCCCGTCCCCAGGTGACTTTCAATGAAGGAAAGCATCTTGCCAGCGGCAATCGACACAATCACCGTGTCCGGCCCGACAAGGGTTTTGACCGATGGCAGCGCCGCATCCATGACCTGCGGCTTGACGGCAAGGAAGATGATCTCGGCCGTCATACCCGCCGGCGACGCGGCAGCGATCTGGACGCCGTGCTCGGCAGCCAGGCCCGCCATCGAGTCCGAAACCTTCGGATCGAGGATCAGGATCGACGAGCCGTCGATACCGCTTTTCAGCCAGCCGGCGAGCATAGCCCCGCCCATATTGCCTGCACCGAGAAGAACGATCTTTTTCGTCGATACCATACTCAGGCTTCTCCGGCCGTTTCGAACAGGACGGCATCGACAGCCTCCTGCGCGTCCATGCCGGACCAGACGACAAACTGGAAGGCCTGAAAATAGGCCTCGCAGCTATCAAGGGCATTCGACAGCAGAACCTCGACCTGACGGTCCGTCGGCTCGGCGCCGCCTGCCAGCAGCAGCGACTGGCGGAAGATGATTGCATCCTCGTGCCGCCAGATGTCGAAATGCCCCATCAGCACCTGCCCATTGACGATGGAAAGCAGCCGTATCACTTCGTTGACGCGGCTCTGCGGCACCTTCAGGTCGAAGGCACAGGCGAGATGCAGCGCCTCGAAGTCCTCCATCCAAGAAAAGGACACGTTGTAGTCGGCCCAGCGGCCGCCCACGGACATCGAAATCTCATCCTCGCCGGACCGTTCAAAGGTCCAGTCGTTGTTGGCGGCAACAAACTCGATCATGTCGACCGGGTTCGACTGGCGCGCGATCTGCACGTCTATAAGGCTCATTCGGCATGTTCTCCATCGGACCCGCAAACGGTTCGGCGACAAGCACACACTCGCCAAACTCACTCAACGCGCCAGATACAAAGATGAAACGATCCTATGCGGTAAAAAGGCTAGGCGCGTCGTCCTGCCCGAAACTTGCGCCGCTTCGAATCGTCGTTGAAAATCAGTCTATAGCGACGACCCGCTCCCGCCACCCCCGCCGCAGCGGCTTTTGAAGCCCGAAATCCTCAAGTCACTTTAGGAGCCGCTTGATCGCAAAGGCATAACTGACTCTGCGACAATGATTTTTCGTTCGAATCCACAGGTCGAGAAAATTTCCGAAAAAATTCGGTTGAACGAAAGTCCGATGAATGCACCTGCGAAAAGGCGGTGATTCATGCACAGGTAGGCTGTTCGACAGACCGCCGGAAGTGAAATCTAAAAAACGCGAAGCAGGACTCCAAACCCCTTCGGCGAAGATCAAAACTTGTCTAATATGACAAGCTCACTTGGCAATTCACCGTTTCTGTGACATATTTTACCGCATGAGGGAGATCGTCTGGATCAAGCAAGCGCGCAAGGAATTCGCTTTCCCTTGGGCGCTCGGGACGACATGCTGACGGCGCTGGACATCGCGGCCCTGGGCGGCAAAGCCGACATTGCAAAACCGATGAAGGGATTGGGTCCGGGCGTGATGGAAATTGCCCTAGCCTACCGGTCGGATGCCTATCGCGTAATTTACGCTGTCCAGATCGGCGACGAAATCTGGGTGATTCACGCGTTCCAGAAGAAATCCACGAAGGGCATCTCGACGCCCCAAAAGGAGTTGGATCTTATCAAGGCGCGCCTGAAACGAATTAAGGAGATGCAGTCATGAGTGAGGAAGATCTGGAAATCGTTCGGGGCAGCGGCAATATTTTTGCGGATTTTGGCGACCCCGACGCTGAAGCCAAGCATATGAAGGCAGCGCTGGCCGCCAAGATTATCAACGCTCTCGATGAAAGAGGGCTCTCGGCCCGCGCGGCTGCCAAACTCGTTGGCGTTGCCGAAGCTGACATATCCCGCGTTCGCAATGCCAGCCTGTCGAAATTCACGCTCGATTGGCTCGTTCGGCTGCATCATATGCTCGAGCCCGGGATTGTCGTGGAATTGACCTTCGCTCCGCGCCCGCCTGAAGCCGGCGACGTCGCCGCCTAGTCTTGCCAATTAAAGCGCCGACGTCAGTCGCATGGGCAGGTGCACTGCCCATAACGCACTCGTTTATTACTTCTTCGCCGCCAGCTTCGCCTCAAGCTCGGCGATGCGTGCCGCAAGCGCATCGTTTTCCTCGCGCGCCTTGACGGCCATTTCACGTACCGCTTCGAATTCCTCGCGCTTGACGAGGTCCATCGAGTTCATGAACCGCTCGGCTTGCGCGCGAAACGCCGTCTCGGCTTCCTGGCGCAGCCCCTGTGCAGCGCCGGCTGCATCCGTCATCAGCTTGGCGAAATCGTCAAAAATGCGGTTCGGTCCCGTGGACATGATCGTCTCCCTTGCCTTTCGGACTTGAACTTTCTGAAACTGAGGTAGGTTGTCGCGCGATCATATGCAAGCACTATTGCACAGGCCTGCAGGGCACGTTTGACGAAGCGCAGGCGGGTTTACCAAAGCTGCGAAAAATCGCCTTGACCCTGCCCCTTTCACACTTCATTTTCCGCCCAAATCAACGGGCAGGAAACAGTTTGCACACCGAACTCATCACCATGGCGGCGATCGCCTTTCCCGGCTTCAACCCGGTCGCCTTCGAAATCGGGCCGCTGAAGGTACATTGGTACGGCATCGGCTATGTCGTTTCCATTATGCTCGGCTGGTTCTATGCCCGACGCCTGATCGCCAGTGGCAATCTCTGGCGCAATGGCAAGGCGCCGATCAGCGCGCAGCAACTCGATGACTTCGTCCTCTATGCCGCCATCGGCATCGTCGTCGGCGGCCGCGTCGGCTATGCGCTCTTCTATGACCTCCCGAACGTGATCGCCGATCCTCTGCGATTCTTCCGCGTCTATGATGGCGGCATGTCCTTCCATGGCGGTTTCCTCGGCACGACCATCGCCATGATCCTGTTTGCGCGTGTCAACAAGATCCCTGTCTGGAGCCTGTTCGACATCGTCTCCATCGTCGCCCCGATCGGGCTTGGCATCGTCCGTGTGGCCAATTTCATCAATGGCGAGCTCTGGGGACGGATCACCGATGTGCCATGGGCGGTCGTCTTCCCGACCGGCGGCCCCTTCGCCCGCCATCCAAGCCAGCTCTACGAAGCCGGCCTTGAAGGCATCGTGCTCCTCTCCGTCCTGAGCATTCTCGCCTATGGTCCAAAACTTCTCAAAACGCCCGGATTCATCACAGGCGTCTTCGTCTGCGGCTATGGTTTGAGCCGCATTACGGGCGAATTCTTCCGCGAACCCGATGCACAGCTCGGCTATCTGTTCGGCGGCTGGCTCACCATGGGCATGCTGCTCTCGCTGCCGATGGTGGCGGTCGGGCTCTGGGCCATGTGGCGCGCCCGTCGCGCCGCCGCGCACCTGCCGAACCCGGAAGCCGCTGCGCCATGACCACCCCGCTTGCCGAAAAGATCAAGGCCTTCATCAGGGCCAACGGTCCGATCAGCGTGACGGACTATTTCGCGCTCTGCCTGGCCGATCCCGAGCACGGCTACTACAAGACGCGCGAGCCCTTCGGCGCGGCCGGTGATTTTACCACCGCCCCGGAGATCAGCCAGCTCTTCGGAGAAATGGTCGGCATCTTCCTCGTGCAGGCGTGGAAGGCGCATGGCGCGCCCGGCGAATTTCACCTCGCTGAAATCGGCCCCGGCCGCGGCACGATGATGGCCGACATCATTCGCGTCATCAAGAAACTTGCCCCCGACATGTTCGAGGCCGCGCAAATCCACCTGATCGAAACCAGCGAGCGCCTGCGCAAGGTGCAGGCCCAGACGCTGGTGGCCGACAAGTGGAAGATCAGCTGGCACGACGGCTTCGACGGCATTCCGGAAGGCCCCCTCCTCGTTGCCGCCAACGAACTCTTCGATGCCATCCCGATCCGCCAGTTCGTGAAGACGCCGACCGGCTTTCGCGAGCGCATGGTGGGGCTGGATGCCGATGACAATCTCACCTTCGCGGCCGGCATGGCCGGCGTCGATCCCGCCCTCCTGCCCGGCCCGCCGGGCCTGCAGCCGATGGGCGCCATTGCCGAATTTGCCCCTGCCCGCCTTGCCGTCATGCAGGCGCTTTGCCAGCGCCTTCTCGAAGGCGGCGGCTCGGCGCTGATCATCGACTATGGCCATGTGGCATCCGGCTATGGCGATACGCTGCAGGCGATCCGCAGCCACCAGTTCGATCCGCCGCTCGCCCATCCCGGCGAAGCCGACCTGACGAGCCATGTGGATTTCGAGGCGCTGGCAAAGACGGCGCATCTCTCCGGGCTCCACGTCAACGGCGTGATGCATCAGGGGGATTTCCTCGCTGGGCTCGGGATTTACGAGCGCGCCGAAGCCCTTTCACGCGGCAAGGAACCTCTGGCTGTCGAGGAGATTGCCACAGCCGTCGATCGTCTCGCCGGCGCCGGCGCCGGCAAGATGGGGGAACTCTTCAAGGTTCTCGCCGTTTCCTCCAGCCATGTGGAACTCGACCCCTTCATCGCCCGCCGGCACCCATAAAGCAGTGAGGCCAGTGCCAGGCACACGCTCAGTCGGGCGCCCGCTCGGGCGATTGACAGACCCATCCGCAGTTTGCAACATCCGCCTCCATATCGGAGCTCGTCGCAGGACGGAGCCAGCAAGACAGGCGCGACAAACGGAGAAGACATCATGGACATCTCCACCAGCCTCAGCCCGATCATCAGTGACGTGCTCAGCAATGCCTCGGGCGAGATCGTTACCCACGGCTTTTTCACCCGGCAAGGCGGCGTCTCCGAAGGCATTTATGAAGGCCTCAATGTCGGCCTCGGGTCGCGCGACACGCCGCAGCGGGTGATCGAAAATCGCGCGCGCGTTGCGGGGTGGTTCGGCGCACCGATCGAGAACCTGGCAACTGTGCATCAGATCCACTCGCCCGACGTCTTCACGGTAAAAGGCCCTTATGATGGCGGGCGGCCCGAAGCGGATGCGCTGGTCACAGCAACGCCCGGTATCGTCATTGGCGTACTTGCTGCGGACTGCGGCCCGGTCCTCTTTGCCGACGCGGAAGGCGGAGTCATCGGCGCGGCGCATGCGGGGTGGAAGGGCGCGCTCTATGGTGTCCTCGAAAACACGATCGACGCGATGATAGCGCTGGGTGCAAGGCGCGAAAGGATCACTGCCGTCCTCGGCCCGTCGATCAGCGCGGCGAACTACGAGGTCGGCCCCGAATTCGTGGAGCGTTTCCTGGCCATCGATCCAGACTACGCGCGCTATTTCAGCCCGTCGACCAATGAAGATCATTCGATGTTCGACCTGCAGGGGCTGACGGTGGCGCGCCTGAAGGCCGCCGGCGTGAATGCCGCCATGACCGGTCACTGCACCTATGCCGACGAGAAGCGATTCTTCTCATACCGGCGCACGACGCATCGCAAGGAGCCGGATTACGGCCGGCAGATTTCCGCTATCCAGCTCAAGCGAACCGGCTGAGCAAATCCGTGAAACCGAAGACCGGTTTCACGTCCGGAACTGCATGGAAGACAAAGCGCTGCACCTGAACGGGAGGACAAGGACATGGCGATGCATTTTTCCGAACGGGAATATACCCAGCGGATGGACCGCCTGACCGCGCGGCTGCGCGAAGACAAGCTCGATGCGATCCTGCTCTTCGCGCAGGAAAGCATGTACTGGCTGACCGGCTACGACACCTTTGGCTATTGCTTCTTCCAGACGCTCGTCGTCAAGGCCGACGGCACGAGGGTTCTGCTGACGCGGTCCGCGGACCTGCGTCAGGCCCGCCACACATCCAACATCTCGGACATCCGCATCTGGGTCGATCGCGCCAACGCCGATCCTTCGGTCGATTTGAAGGAACTGCTCAACGAGCTGGATCTTCTCGGCGCCCGCGTCGGAGTCGAATATGACACCCATGGAATGACGGGCCGGACCGCGCATCTGGTCGACCGCCAGCTGATGAACTTCTGCGAAATGATCGATGCCTCGTTGCTGGTAAGCCAGTTGCGCCTCATCAAGAGCGAAGCCGAGATTGCCTGCGCGACAGAGGCTGCACGCCTGGCCGACGTCGCGCTTGACGAAGCAATCCGTCTCACCAAGGCCGGCGCGAACGAGGCCGACATTCTGTCTGCCATGCAGGGCGCGATCCTTGCCGGAGGGGGCGACTATCCGGCCAACGAATTCATCATCGGCTCTGGAGCAGATGCGCTTCTGTGCCGCTACAAGGCCGGCCGCCGCACGCTGTCCGAACGCGACCAGCTGACGCTGGAATGGGCGGGCGTTTCCGCCCACTATCACGCCGCCATGATGCGGACCATCGTCATCGGCGAGCCCGAACCCCGCCAGGTCGAGCTCTTCGAGGCCTGCCGCGACGCCATCCAGGCAATCGAACTCGTGCTCCGCCCCGGCAACACGTTCGGCACCGTCTTCGACGTTCATGCCCGCATCATGGACGAACGGGGGCTTGCCCGCCATCGGTTGAACGCCTGCGGCTATTCGCTTGGGGCCCGCTTCTCACCTTCCTGGATGGAGCATCAGATGTTCCTTGCCGGCAATCCCCAGGAGATCGAACCGGGCATGACGCTTTTCGTGCACATGGTCATCATGGATTCCGAATCGGGTTTCGCCATGACGCTCGGCCAGACCTATCTGACGACCGAAGACGCGCCAAAACCGCTGTCACGTCATCCTCTGGCGCTCCTCAGCGCTTGAATGGTGCAGAACCCGGCCTTGCGCGACGCAATTGGTTTCATGCGATTGACACGACGCGGGCGACAACCGTTAATGTGACGCAATTCAGCCTGAGCCAACAGGAGAACGGAACAGGATGCGGCAGCTTTTCGTGTCAGTGCTGACAGCAGCTGCGTTTGCCCTGCTTTCCGCCTGCACGACCTCTAGTCTCATGTCGCCGCCTGAATCGATCGGCGATCCCGCCGAGAAGACGGCTACGACGAAGCAGGGTTCAGCCCCCGCGCTCGATTCCCCCGGCCAGACCAGCCTCGCAGCGGAAGAAAACCGCAACATCGGCACGCAGCAGACACAGTTCCCGCGGACAGCAACGACCGCAGGAAACGACCCGCAGCCAATGCCCGAACAGACCGGACCGCGCAGTCCGATGCTCGGTTCGCCCGGCGGCGTTTCGGCGACGCAGAAGTCGATTTATCAGGCTTCCAGTCAGCCGCAGGCTCCGGGCGTGCTCGGCACATTGCCGGCCGGCGAGAGCGCCGCAGCCGGCGGGTCGATCCGGTTCCTGCCGATCATCGGCGCGCCGATTTCGGCCGTCACACCGCTCTCGCGCGATCTGGCGACCAACGCCTCCGCGCGGGGGATTTCCATCAAGCCCTCCTCGGACAACTCCGCCGAACACATGTTGAAAGGCTATTTCTCCGCCTTCGATGACGGCGGCGGCACGACGATCACCTATGTCTGGGATGTCCTGGATGCCTCGGGCGCTCGGCTGACGCGTCTGCAGGGCCAGGAGAAGCTGCCAGGCAAATCCGCCGATCCGTGGGCGAATGTGTCGCCGAACATCATGTCCAAGATCGCCTCCGACACCATCAACCAATACGTCACCTGGAAGTCCTCCCGCCGGGGTTAATGTGACCAATTCACCCGCAAATCCGCCAATTTACGGGAAAACTACGGGAATCGGCGTTTCCCGCTTGCATTCATGAACGAGAGCGCTAAAAGGCCGCCATTCAGCATCATCAGGGCGGGCCATCATGAAGGTTTTCGCAGGGAACTCGAACCGGCTTCTGGCCGAAGCGATCTGCAACTATCTCAAAGTTCCCATGGGAAAGGCCACGGTTCGGCGCTTTGCTGACCAGGAAATCTTTGTAGAGCTTCAGGAAAATGTGCGCGGCGAAGATATCTTCGTCGTCCAGTCGACATCTTTCCCGGCCAATGACCACCTGATGGAACTGTTGATCATGATCGACGCGTTCCGCCGCTCTTCCGCCCGCCGCATCACCGCCGTGCTTCCCTATTTCGGCTATGCCCGCCAGGACCGCCGCGCCTCTGGCCGCACGCCGATCTCCGCCAAGCTGGTGGCCAACCTGATCACCGAAGCCGGCGCCGATCGCGTTCTGACGCTTGACCTGCATGCCGGACAGATCCAGGGCTTCTTCGACATCCCGACCGACAATCTCTTCGCCGCCCCGATCCTCGCGCGCGACATCAAGGACCACTATGACCTGAAGAACGTCATGGTCGTATCACCCGACGTCGGCGGCGTGGTGCGCGCCCGCGCGCTCGCCAAGCGCCTGGACTGTCTGCTGGCCATCGTCGACAAGCGTCGCGACCGTCCGGGCGAATCGGAAGTGATGAACATCATCGGCGACGTGACCGGCAAGGATTGCATCCTCATCGACGACATCGTCGACTCGGGCGGCACGCTCTGCAACGCCGCCGAGGCGCTCCTGAAGAACGGAGCGACCAGCGTGACGGCCTATATCACCCACGGCGTTCTCTCCGGTGGCGCGGTTGCCCGCGTCAGCTCTTCGAAGCTGAAGGAACTGGTGATCACCGACACGATCCAGCCGACGACGGCTGTCCAGTCTGCGCACAATATTCGCGTGATCACCTCCGCTCCCCTGCTGGGCGAAGCCATCAGCCGCACCAGCATGGAAGCGTCGGTCTCCAGCCTCTTCGATTGATCGGCGGGATAAAGCCTCAACCTGAAACGCCGTGCGTTCATCGACCGCACGGCGTTTCAGGTTTAAGGTCGGAATTTACCGGATTCAGTTCAGCCCGAGCCGCTTCACCTTGCGATGCAGGGTGGCGCGGCTGATGCCGAGCGCTTCGGCCGTGCGCGACATGTTTCCGCCATTGCGGCTGATCGCACGGCGCAGCGCCGCCCGTTCCGCTTCAAGAAGATCCGCCGAGCCCGTGGGCTCGCTTTCGTTCAGCAGATCGGCAGCCGGAATCCCCGCCGCAAGCCGGCCGTCGTCGAGACCCAGCGCCTGTCGTGCGCCGCGTGTCGCGCCCAGAACGATATCGTCGCGATCGACGGCCAGAAGCGCGCCATAGCCATTGCCCACCATCACGATCCGCGCCAGCGGGAAGGCGCGGCGGAAGAGATTGCCCTCGATCCGCAAAGCGGCGTCGCGCACCGCATGGGAAAGGATTGTCATCGTCAGTTCGTTGGCATCGTCCCGGCAGGTCGAGAAATCGAGCACGCCGGATATGCGCGCCGTGTGGTCGCGGATGGGCGCCGCCGTGCAGCTCAGGCCCGTATTGGAGGACAGGAAATGCTGATCGCGACTGACAGTCGCCGCGCGCTGGTCGGCAAGTGCCGTACCGATGCCATTGGTTCCGACGCTCGCCTCGCTCCATACAGTACCGGACCAGAGACCGACACCGCGAAACTCCTTCTCGTCACCGGCGGTTCCCCGACGGTCCAGCACGACACCGTTCCCGTCCGTCAGCAACAGCGAGTGGCCGGATCGCCCGGCCATCATGAACAGACGGTCGAGTTCATCGCGCGCCTCTTCCACCATGACCCGCGACCGCTCTGTCGCGTCGCGGAATTCCTGGTCTGTCAGCCGTGCGGGCGAAAGGTTCTGGTCCGGGCTGAGCTTGTGCACGTTCATGCATCTGAGCCAGGAAGCGGCAACCGGCGAACTCGCAGCCTGTGAAGACTTGCGCGCGAGTGAATATACCTTGTCTGCATGTTGTGTCATGATCAGCTCAGCTCCTCCCAAAGCTCCTGCCCAGGTCTTGCGCGACGAGGTCCCGACTTAATCCTCGGGGAAAATGCCGCATGATCCTGCAGGTCCGTGCCGATTACACGAAATCGTCGCCGAGAATGGCACGGTTCTTTGGCGAATGCATCAGGTCAATTGATGGGGTCCCAGTGGACTGTCGCAATATTGCGTCACATGCACCGGGATCGCATTGATCTTCGTCAAGCCGCCTGAGACAACTCCTTCTGGCCCCCGCCTTGCATTTGAAATCCCTTTGGAGTAAGGAGCGCCGTCCGCCTAGACACCCTTGGAGGCAAGGCGGATGAGGCTTCTAGCGCATTCAGCAACAAGCTTCAGCTTCGCATCGGTTGGAGACAACCTGTTGCGGGCTCTCCGCAAACGTTGAAAGGAAATACCATGAGCCACGCTTCGTACGAGCTCAAGGCCGAAAAGCGCAATCGGGCTGGTAAGGGGTCCTCCCGCGAACTGCGCCGCAACGGTCTTATTCCCGCAGTTATCTATGGCGACAAGCAGGCCCCGATTTCGATCGCTCTGTCGACCAATGAAGTCACGAAGAAGATCCACGCTGGCGGTTTCATGACCACCATCGCAACGATCGACGTCGAAGGCGAGAAGATCTCGGTTCTGCCGAAGGATTACCAGCTGGATCCGGTCCGCGACTTCACCTTGCATGTCGACTTCCTCCGCGTCTCGGGCAACACCCAGGTCACGGTTGCCGTTCCGGTTCACTTCATCAACCACGAGAAGTCTCCGGGCCTCAAGATCGGCGGCACGCTGAACGTCGTTCGCCACGAAGTGGAATTCCACTGCCCGGCCAACGCGATCCCGGAATTCATCACGGCTGACCTCGAAGGCTTCAAGATCGGCGACGGTGTTCACATCTCGCACATCAAGCTTCCGGCAGGCGTCACGCCCGTCATCACCGACCGCGACTTCACGATCGCCACGATCGCGACCCCGGCCGGCGGCGTCCAGGAAGAAACGACGGAAGCCTGATCGATTTTCGATCGCGCGTTCATCAATTCAGTTACGTGCAAGGCCCACTCTACAGAGATGTAGGTGGGCCTTACATTTTTGCGCAATGCAAAAAATTTCAGTCCGATATTCAAGATCGGTTAAGGCCCACATGTAACATTAGCCGCTTCGTCGGGCGGATCGGCACGCTTACTTCAGGGCCTCATGTACACCCACTCCGTAGAAAAACGATTTCTTTTGATCATCTGCGCGGCGGTTCTCATCTTCGTGATGCCGCTGTTCGCGTTGTTTTTCTACCTTTCGGCCGAGCGCACGCTGAGCGAGCGCATGGAGCGGATCAATCTGACGATCTCGACCAATGCAAACGCGCTTGGCAAGCCGCTCTGGGACTTCGATGTCGACAGCGCGCGGAAGGTTGCCGCAGCGATCGCCGCCGGCGGTGAGATCGAGGCGGTTCACGTCCGCGACAACTCTGGATCGATCGAGATCAACAACCCGCCCTCCGGCACGAAACATCACGTGCCAACGCGGCGCTTCTCGACCCCGATCTACTACTCCTCCGTTGATGGTGAGAAATACGCCGGCACGCTGGAGATCGACGTCGACGATGGCGGCCTGATTTCGACGATCAAGGCCCGTGACGTGAGCTTCATGTTCATTTTCATCTTTGCAGTGGCGATCGTCTTCCTGGCGGCGCTGATTGCCAACCGGGTCATTGTCATCCGCCCTCTCCTCCGCCTGATCGACGCCGTCATCCGCACACGCAGAAGCGGCTATCGGCAGCGGGTCGATTGGCGCTCTCGGGACGAAATGGTTCTGCTCGCGGACAATTTCAACGAAATGCAGAGCGAACTGGCGCATGAGGAAAGCGCGTTGAAGGCGGCACACGCGATGGTGCAGGCCGTCTACAACAAAACGCCGGCCATGCTCTACATGATCGACGCGGAGGGCAGGATCGCAGCTGTCTCCGACTACTGGATGCTCACCACCGGCTATTCCCGCGAGGAGGTGACCGGTCGTCAGTTCAGCGATTTCCTCACCAGTGGCGAAACCTGGACCCTCGGCCTCTACACGCAGCGCTCGGCGGCACCCGAAGCCGCAGGCAGAACCGTCAAGTTCCAATGCGCAAATGGCCGCATCATCGACGTGCTCATTCGGGAGACGCCGATGAGCGATGACGCCGGGCGAACCAGCGCCCTCTGCGTGATGACCGATGTGACGGAACTGAAGGAAGCCGAAACCCGCAACCACCTCCAAGCGATCACGGATCATCTGACCGGCCTTCTCAATCGCCAGGGCTTCGAAGCTGCGTTGGACGGCAAGATCATGGAGGCCGACAAACGCGGGCATCAGCTTGCCTGCCTCTTCGTTGACCTCGACCGTTTCAAGTGGATCAACGACAATCTGGGTCACGCGGCCGGCGACGAGGTCCTCAAGGAAGTCGTCAACCGCGCCGCCACGCAGTTGCGCCCATCCGATGTCATTGCGCGCCTCGGCGGCGACGAGTTCGCGATCCTCGTCTCCGCGCCGGACGCGGAGACCGTCGCGCGCGGTATTTCCGATCGGATCAAGTCGATCTTCGCCAAGGCCTTCACACCCGAAGGCGCGAGCGTCACTTTAAGCGCCAGCATCGGGATTGCGCTTTATCCGCAGCATGCCGCCTCCGCCGCCGAACTGCTGCAGAAGTCGGACCTCGCCATGTACGCCCGCAAGCGCAACGGCAAGAACGGCACGGAGGTCTTTGCCGATTCCATGGCGGACAATGCCCGCGAACGCGCCGAACTCGAGCGTTACATCAACGAAGCGCTGGAAAACGACTGGTTCGACGCCTGGCTGCAGCCGATCTGCGACCTGGAGACCGGCCGGCCGAAGAATTTCGAGGCCTTGATGCGCCTGCGCCATCCCGCACACGGGATCCTGCCGCCAGCGAAAATCATCGCCGTGGCGGAAGAGAACGGCACGATCGAAGCGATCGGCAATGTGATCCTGAAGAAGGCTGTGACCTATCTCGCCCGGATCAGCGACATTCCCGGCTTCGAGAACGTCCGCATGTCGATCAATTTCTCGCCGCTACAGCTCAACGCCGATCTCCTGGCGCGTATGTCGGACATCCTGATGAAATCCGGCATCCAGCCATCTCGCATCGTGCTCGAGATCACCGAAGCCGTGCTGATGCGCAACAATCCGGAGATCAACATGGTGCTGCGCGGATTGCGCGATTGCGGCATGTCGATCGCCCTCGATGACTTCGGCACCGGCTATTCATCGTTGAGCTACCTGCATCGGTTTCCCGTCAATATCGTCAAGGTGGATCGCTCCTTTGTCGCCGCCCTTCACCCGGACAGCGCCGTCGAACGCGACAAGGCCTATCTGCTGGTCCAGGGCATCAACACGATTGCCCAGCATCTTAACTGCAAGGTCGTGGCCGAAGGGATCGAGACGCCCAGTCAGCGGGAGATTCTGAAGGGCATGGGCATCCAGTTTGGCCAGGGTTATCTCTTCTCACGCCCCTTGAGCATCGACGACATCGAGCAGCTCTACAACCCGACCGGAGAGCGCGTGTCCGCACGCGGGTGAACGACAGGAATAACAAATCGATGCAATTCACCCCCGCCTTGCTGCGCCTGGTGTTTGTCCTGGCGTCGGCGACCAGCGCTGCGAACGCCGCGGAAATCCACTTCGTGACCGAGAACTATCCGCCCTTCAATTACCTTGAGGACGGGCAGATAAAGGGCATGTCGATGGATCAGGTGAAGCTGATCATGAAGAACGCGAAGATCAGTTATTCCGTCGAGATCATGCCTTGGGCGCGCGCCTTGGCGCTGGCCGAAATCGAGAAGGATTTCTGCGTTTTCACTGCGGTTCACAACGCTGAGCGCGACCGGAAATTCAAGTGGGTCGAGCCGCTGTCGAGGAGCCGGACACTTCTGGTCCGCAAGGCCGGTTCGCACGTTGCACCGGGGACACTCGATGAGGCAAAGGCCTTCACGATCGGCACACAGCGCGGGGATTTCACCCACGATATCCTGAAAAACTACAACTTCCCGAAGATCGATCTGGCAACCGATCTTGATCTCAGCCTGAAGAAGCTGATGAGTGGGCGCATCGATCTCATGCCGATCTCGGAAAAATATTACGAGAAGCTGAAACGTGATGGCGCTGAAATCGAATCTGTGCTCACATTCTCCGAGAGCACATACTCCATCGCCTGCAACCGGGGCGTTCCCGACACGACGATCTCCACCATGCAGCAGGAACTGAACAGGTTGATAGCCGACGGCACACAGCAGCAGATCAGCAATGCAAATAGCATCGCTGCGGACAAGAGCGCATCTCGCTAAGCGATCGCATGAAACTGGCTCGCATGAGGTCATGCATGATGACAGCGCACCTCGGACATAACCACAAGCGAAAGGCCGGCAGGCTTGTCCGCCAGCTCTGTCTGGCAGCGTTCTGCTCGGCCCTGGGATACCCGGCCCATGGCGAAACGCTGGAATTGCTGACGGAGTCTTATCCGCCATACAGTTACCAGGAGGACGGTGTTCTGAAGGGCATCGCCGTCGACCTCGTCAAGGCGGTCATGGCCGATGCAGGCATCGACTATGACATGAAGATCCGGCCCTGGGCGCGCGCCTACGGTCTCGCCCTGAACACCCCAGGCCACTGCGTCTTCTCCACGGTCCATACGCCGGAACGCGACGTGCTGTTCGAATGGGTCGAACCGCTCTTCAGCACCGAACAATATCTGGTGCGCAAGACCGGCTCGAACGTCAATCCCGCCAATCTCGATGACGCCAAGCACTATCTCGTCGGTACGCAACTGGGCGATTATACGGAAGGTCTGCTCAAGCAGGCCGGTTTCAACCGAGTGGACCTGACGTCCGAGATCGATCTCACCGTCAAGAAACTTCTGGCGGGACGCATCGACCTGATGCCTATGGCCGCGTCCATGGTGAGGGATCTCCAGAAGAAAGCCGTCGCAGTCGAGCCGGCGGTCATACTTACCCGGAGCGTCGACTCGCTGGCCTGCAACAGGGACACGCCGCCGGAAACGCTGGAGCGGATGCGCAACAGTCTGAAGCAGCTTACCGAAGATGGCACTCGAGCGGGTATCTTTCAGCGCTACAAATTCGTTGAAGGTGGGCTCCTCCCCCCGTCAAAGCCCTGAAGGCTTGACACGCGCCCGCCTTTCGCATTTCACAGCCGCAACTCTTTAACCTGCGGACGGCAGCCATGAAAATCATCGTCGGCCTCGGTAATCCCGGCCCGAAATATGCGTTCAACCGCCACAATATCGGCTTTATGGCCGTCGATGCGCTGCATCGGAAACACCCTTTCGGTCCGTGGTCCAAGAAGTTCAAGGCGGAGATTTCTGAAGGTGAGATCGCCGGCGAGAAGGTGCTGCTGATGAAGCCGCAGACCTTCATGAACCTCTCCGGAGAGGCCGTCGGCGAAGCCATGCGCTTCTACAAGCTCGGCCCCGGCGACATCATCGCCATCCACGACGAACTCGATCTGCCGGCCGGCAAGGTGAAGTTGAAAGTCGGCGGCGGCCATGGCGGGCATAATGGCCTCAAGTCGCTCGACGCCCATTGCGGCCGCGAATACAAGCGCCTCCGCCTCGGCATCGGCCATCCGGGCGCCAAGGAGCTTGTCCACAATCACGTGCTCGGCGATTTCGCCAAGGTCGATCAGGGCTGGCTCGAAGAACTGATGGATGATATCGCCATCAATGCCGACCTGCTCTTCGATGGCGACGGCTCGAAATTCATGAACAAACTCGCGCCCCCTCCTCCCAAGGCGGAGAAGAAGGAAGCCGGCGCGCTGAAGGCTGCGACACCGAAGGCACAGTCACACGTCCATCAGGCCCGCAATCACAAGCCAGACCTGCCGGCAACCGGTCCGATGGCCGACATGCTGAAGCGGATGTTTGGCAAGAAGGATTGAAGCCGGATCACTCCTCCGGCTCGGCCGTGAACATCAGCGGGAAGCCAGCCTCCTTCGCCAGATCCATCGCCTCCTTTACCTTGGTCTCGGCGATGTCCCTGGTGTAGACCGCCACGACCGACGACCCCTTCATATGCGCCGTCAGCATGATCTTCTCCGCAGAAGAAGACTCGGCGCGGAACACGTATTTCAGCACCATCACGACGAATTCGCGTGGCGTATAATCGTCGTTGAACAGAAGCACCTTGTAGAGCTTCGGCTTCTCCACCTTCGGCGTGGTCTTCACGCGCGGAGCAAGCACGACATCGTTCTCAGCCATGAGAAGACCTCCTTCAAGGAAGCAGCACAGATTTTCGGATGGTTGGTTCGCAGCAATATTGCGCGAACAGCTATATTGTGGCGATGAAACCGCGAAATTGCAAGAAGGGCTGCCGCTCAGGCCCCTGCCCCTTGACCTTGAGGCCCAGGATGCCCCATACGCTCGCTCAAACATTCTGACAGATATCGGACTTCCATCATGGGCTTCAAATGCGGCATCGTCGGGCTTCCCAATGTGGGCAAGTCCACTCTCTTTAATGCACTGACGCGTACGGCAGCGGCGCAGGCTGCGAACTATCCGTTCTGCACCATCGAGCCGAACACCGGTGAAGTGGCCGTTCCCGATCCGCGCATGAAGCTTCTGGCGCAGGCCGGCAAGTCGAAGGAAATCATCCCGACGCGCATCTCCTTCGTGGACATCGCCGGCCTCGTGCGCGGCGCGTCGAAGGGCGAAGGCCTCGGCAACAAGTTCCTCGCCAATATCCGCGAAGTCGATGCTGTCGTGCATGTCCTGCGCTGCTTCGAAGATTCCGACATCACCCATGTCGAAGGCCGCATCGATCCGGTCGGCGACGCCGACACGATCGAGACCGAACTCATGCTCGCCGACCTCGAAAGCATCGAGCGCCGTCTGGAGCAGACCCGCAAGCGCGCTGCCAGCAAGGACAAGGAATCGCTGACTGTTCTTCCCGTCATGGAAGAGGTCGTGAAGCTGCTGCAGGACGGCAAGCCTGCCCGCCTTCTCCTGAAGACCCTGCCGCCGGAAGAGATCGCGATCCTCAAGGGGCTGAACCTGCTCACCTCGCACCCGGTGCTCTACGTCTGCAACGTCGCCGAAGGTGACGCGGCGACCGGCAACAGCTTCACCGCGCAAGTCGAGAAGATGGCCAAGGAACAGGGCGCCGAATGCGTCATCATCTCCGCCGCTATCGAGGCCGAAGTCGCCCAGCTGCCGGAAGACGAATCGAAGGAATTCCTTTCGGCCCTCGGCCTTGAGGAAGCCGGCCTCGACCGCCTGATCCGCGCCGGCTACCACCTGCTCGACCTCATCACCTATTTCACCGTCGGGCCTAAGGAAACGCGCGCCTGGACGATCAAGCGCGGCACAAAGGCGCCTGCTGCTGCCGGCGTCATCCACTCGGATTTCGAACGCGGCTTCATCCGCGCCCAGACGATCGCCTATGAGGACTACATTGCGCTCGGCGGCGAAGTCGGCGCCAAGGAAGCCGGCAAGGCCCGCGACGAAGGCAAGGAATATGTCGTGCAGGACGGCGACGTCCTCATGTTCAAGTTCAATACCTGAGACGGCCAAGATACAGTTTCGCATAAGCGATCCGGATTAGCGTGCCGCGAAAGGAGAACTCCATGGCGGCCGAACCGGTGCTTTCGATCTGCGTGCCTTCACGCAACCGGCAGCTCTACTTCCGCCAGACGATCGATGCGTTGCTGCAAAGCGAACGCGACGATGTGCAGTTCGTGTTCGTCGACAATTCCGACGATCCGTCAATCATGAATTCGTTCATCGCGACGAAGGCCGGCGATGCCCGCATCACCTACCTCCCCTCGGGCACGCGCACCTTTTCCATGATGGAAAACTGGGAGCGTGCGGTTGCCGCGGCGACCGGGCGCTATGTCACCGTGATCGGCGACGACGACTATGCCGACCCCGAACTCCCGGCCTTTCTGCTCAATCTCGAAGCCAAGGTGGGTGCCATCGATGCGCTGACCTGGAGCGGCTTCAATTACAATTGGCCGATCCAGGGCGTCCCGCCGCTGCCGCTGAAACTGGACCTCAACGCCAAGGTGACCCGCTTCGACAAGCGCGACCTGATCGCCCGCGCCTTCCGCTGGGAGGGCGCGCTGCATGTGCCACTCTGCGGCAATTCCGTCTATCATGGCGCCATTTCTCGGGCCCTCCTCCTGAAAATCCGGGATCACTTCGGCGGCCGCTTCTTCGAATTTCCCATCATCGATTACGAGAATGCCTTCAAGGTCATCCTCACGGGGCAGAACTTCTTCCATGTCAGCCGCCCGTTTTCGATCCCGGGCGTCTGCCCCTTGAGCAACTCGGCGTCCATCGCAACCATCGCCGCCGCAGACGCCGCCTTCATCCGCTTCAACAGTGAACTGGGCCGCAATCTTCAGGAGGATCCATTGTTGGAGGACTGCCCCGTCAACATCAGCCACGGCATCACCTCCTCGATCTTCGGCATCCAGCAATGGCTTTGCCGCCGCTACGGCTTCCCGCATGCCGGCTACGAGGAGAACCTGGTTCATGCGCTGGTGCGCAATTGCGAGATCTACCGCGACCGGGAAAGCTTCGATACGCTCTCGGACCGTTACCGCAGTTCCATCTCCCGCTGGCAGGGTGGCCGCTATCTGCCGCTGTTTTCACCACGCTTCACGCCGCCGCCGGCGTCTGTTCCCTCTCCGCACGTGATCTGGTCAGGCATTGATAGCGAGGCAAACCTGCATTTCGCCGAGGACGCAGCCGGGGCGCGGACACCGGGAGACCTCTTCGAGGTGTTGAAGGGCTTTATCATGCCCCCAGGCGAAATCGAAATTGCACTGCAGTGAACGCCTGAGCGCAACACCGGCCTTGAACTCGCCTTTCCATATCGCCATTGTTCAACCTTGATCGGAATCGGGAGGAATGAACAAGCATGGCGGATGAGATGCTCTATTACGAGGACTTCGAAGAAGGTCGCCAATTTGAAAGCGCTGAGCGAACCGTCTCCGCGGAAGAGATCGTCGCCTTCGCTACCGAATTCGATCCGCAGCCCATGCATATCGATGAAGCGGCCGGCAAGGCCAGCATCCTCGGCGGGCTTTCCGGCTCCGGCTGGCACATGAGCTCGATCGCCATGCGCCTCTTCTACGATAGCGTCATTGTACGCAGTGCAGGCGAAGGCGGACCCGGCATCGACGTCATGGAATGGCGCAAGCCGCTGATTGCCGGCGATACGGTGCGCCTGACGATCAAGGTCAAGTCCCGCCGGCCGCTTGCCTCCCGTCCGGGCATCGGTCTCGTCACGATGGAGCACACGATGACGAACCAGCGGGGCGAGCGCATCATGCGCATGGAAGCCCCCGCCATGCTGCGCATGCGCGAACCGCAGGCCGTCGTGGAGGCTGCCCGATGAGATTCGAAGACCTCTGGCCGCGCGATACGGCCTCCGAAATCGGCAGCTACCATTTCACGCCCGAGAAGATCATCGAATTCGCCTCGAAGTTCGATCCGCAATATTTCCATCTCGATGCGGAGCGCGCCAAGGACTCCGTACTCGGCGGGCTCTGCGCCTCCGGCTGGCATGTCTGCTCAGCCTGGATGGGCCTCAACGTCGCCTATATGTTCGGCGAATTCACGCGAATGGCCAAGGAAGGCCATGAGCCGCCGAAGCTCGGACCTGCTCTTGGCTTCCGCGAGTTGCGCTGGCGCTTACCGGTCTATGCGGACAATGTGGTCACCTATTCGAACACGCTGACGCGCACCTTGAAAGCACCGAACCATTCTGATCGCCTCCTGCACGACGTCTATTGCGAAGGCAGGAACCAGGATGGCAAGATCGTCGTCAGCTTCACGCCGACCGTGATCGAATTCATCTGACCCGATCCAGAATTGAGAGACAGCATCATGAGCGTCTACGGTTTCACCGCAAATGACATCAACGGCAAGGAGCGCACGCTCGAGGAGTTCAAGGGCAATGTACTCCTGATCGTCAACACGGCGAGCGCCTGCGGCCTGACCCCGCAATATGCCGGACTTCAGTCGCTCTATGAGAAATACAATGGCGAACTTGTCGTGCTCGGCTTCCCCTGCAACCAGTTCGGCGAACAGGAGAAGGGCGACAGCGAGGAGATCAAGACCTTCTGCGACCTGCGCTTCAACATCAAGTTCCCCCTCTTCGAGAAGATCGAGGTCAATGGTGCCGGCGCACACCCGCTCTACAAGTATCTGGTCCATGAGAAGCCCGGCATCCTCGGCACCGAGGCGATCAAGTGGAACTTCACCAAGTTCCTGATCGGCCGCGACGGCGAACCTGTGAAGCGCTATGCGCCGACCACGACGCCCGAGGAGATCGACGCCGACATTGCGGCGCTGGTCAAGGGCTGAGAGGATGGCCGACTTCGCCGCACATGCCACCGGCGTCGAAGGCCTGCAAGCTGTGTCGGGGCGAAGCGCTCATTGCTTCCCGCGCCACACCCATGACGATTTCGGCATCGGCCTCGTTGTCGACGGCGGGCAGAGATCTGCCTCCGGGCGCGGTCAGGTCGAGGCCGGTCCCGGCAATGTCATCACCGTCAATCCCGGCGAGGTCCATGACGGCACGCCCATTCGGGGCGAGCCGCGCGAGTGGCACATGTTCTATCTCAGCCCTTCGCTGATCGACGAGATAGGCGCAGGGCTGGATGTGGGCAGCGCGACGGCCGTGGAATTTCATCATCCCGTCATGGCCGACCGGCAAGCCGCCCGGACTTTTGGTGCAGCATGGCAGACGCTTGTCGGAGGCGGCCCCTCTCCGCCCTCTCCGCTGGCCGCTGAAGAGACGCTTCTGACCTGCCTTCACGGGTGTCTGGGCAGGAGACAGCATAGCGACGGGACGCCGGGGAACCCCAGCCGGATCGCAAGACTTCGCTCAATGATCGATGACGATGTTCTGGGCGATCATTCGCTGCAGCGCCTCGCCGAGGAAGCCGGTCTCAGCCGTTTCCAGACGCTCCGTGCCTTTGCCCGGGCAACAGGCTTCACACCGCATGCCTATCTCCTCGAGCGCCGCACCCAGCTTGCTCGCCGGCTCATCCTGGGTGGCAATCCACTGGCCGATGCCGCAGCCGCCAGCGGCTTTTCCGACCAGAGCCACATGACCCGCGCCTTCCGCAAGCGCTACGGCCTGACGCCGGCGGCCGCGCAATCGGCTGCCTGCGCTGCAATTCCGTTCAAGACCTGAGGTTCGGCCAGGCGGCACAAGAAGGCTCCAGCACAAGGAGCCGCGCATGACCCCTGAATTCGTGATCACCGCCCTCATCGTCGTCGCCACGCCCGGCACCGGCGCGATCTATACCATTGCCACCGGCCTTTCCGAGGGGCCACGCCGCAGCATCGTGGCAGCCTTCGGCTGCACCCTCGGCATCGTGCCTCACATGGCCGCCGCCCTCACCGGCCTGGCCGCAGTTCTCCACGGCAGCGCGATGGCCTTCAATGTCCTGAAGGTCTGCGGCGTCGCCTATCTCGCCTACATGGCCTTCGGCCTCATCGTCTCGAAAGCATCTGCGCCCGCAGCGGCAGAGGAGATCTACGGCCGGACGGCGACGGAGGTGATCGTCAAGGCCATCCTGATCAATCTGCTCAATCCGAAGCTCTCGCTGTTCTTCCTCGCCTTCCTGCCGCAGTTCATCGACGCGACTGCACACGACGCATTCGGTCAGATGCTCGAAGCGAGCCTCATCTTCATGGCCATGACCTTTATCGTCTTTGCGATTTACGGATTATGCGCCGCTGGCATTCGCAGGCATGTGATCGCTCGTCCGCAGATCACGACATGGATCAACAGAACCTTTGGCCTCGCCTTCCTCGCCATGGCCGCGAAACTGGCGATGACACGACGCTGATCTCGCTTCCGGGCGCAATACGGACGCGAACGCGAGGTGACCTTCACTGGCTTATTTATCGCAGCACCGGCAGCCGAACTCGCAGTGACGCCGGCAATCCCCTGAGCAGGTACTGACGGAAGAAGCGCCAGCCGAAACCGACAGTCAGAACGATGAGGCCGATGGCGACGAGGATCCACATCACAAGGTTGCTCGTGGCGAGCCCGCCAAGCAAGCCTGTATTGCTGCCGATCAGGGCGGCAAAGGCGTAGCCGAGATAGACGAGGCCGGCGGTCACGAAGGCCCTGCGGTCGAGCAGCAGCCCAACGGTCATCATCAGCGCCACGACGGCAACGACAAGAATCGCCCCTTCAGTCGTCTGCGGCTTCACGCTACCGAAGATACCTTTGAGGATAGCCGGCACCGCAACGAGATAGAGCCAGAACGCCACATCGGATCGCGTATAAAGCCGCTTCGGATCGGTCAGGTCGAAGCGCATGGCAATACCGACAAGGACCACGCCAGCGACGAGGAACAGCATGGTTCCATACTGGTCGAACTCTCCGCTATAGAGACCGGACAGAGCCAGAACCGTCACCGTGACAACGCCGGCGATCAACAGCGCGGCCAGCGCCACGGGTACGCGGTAACGCCAGTAGAAGAGCGCGAGCGCCACGCATTGCGCCGCCGCAAGCGCCGCCAGATGCGGCGCGCTGGCCGACATCGCACTCACTTCACCCGAGATATGGCTGCGATCGACGTCGATGATCGCCCAGGCTGCAAAGAGCGCGAAGGCGATGGTCAGAGCGAAGGACGGCAGCGCCAGCCGCTGGCGGTAGACGAAGATCTCCGCCAGAACGATCACTGCCGCAAGAGCCACATAGATTGACGAAACCCCGGCAATGCCGGTCAACACCACGACGATGCCGATCGTGATCAGGATATCATGGTAGCCGCGGATGAAGCGCGGAATTTCGCTGTCTTCCTCCCGGTTCGGTTCGTCAACGGCCCCACTTGCCGCGTGCACCGCCCGAGCCTGGACAAAGCGGGTCAACGGCTCCACCTGACCGGGCGTGATGATGCCGGCTTCGGCCGCCGCCGTCAGGCTTTCGTGTAGTGTTTCAGCCATTCAGCAGCACGCCTCCGGCAGCGGTGGTTGATGAAGTCAATGCCCGTCGAACTCGACCAGCGTGCGCACGTCGACGCCGAGCGCCTCGAGCTTCTTGCGACCGCCCAACGCCGGCAGGTCGATGATGAAGCAGGCAGCGACGATCTCCGCGCCCATCTGCTTGAGCAGCTTCACCGCCCCTTCCGCCGTTCCGCCCGTTGCGATGAGGTCGTCGACGAGGATCACCTTCTCGCCCGGCTGCACCGCATCGCGATGCATCTCCATCTCGTCCACGCCATATTCGAGGCTGTAGGCGATGCGCACCGTGTCATGCGGCAGCTTGCCCTTCTTGCGGATCGGCACGAAGCCGGCGGACAGTTGGTGCGCCACCGCGCCGCCGATGATGAAGCCGCGCGCTTCCATGCCCGCAACCTTTTCGATCTTCGTGCCGGCAAAGGGATGCACCAGCTCGTCCACCGAGCGGCGGAAGGCACGCGGATTTCCGAGCAGCGTCGTGATATCGCGAAACATGATCCCCGGCTTCGGATAGTCCGGAATGTTGCGGATGGCGGCGATAAGTTCTTCAGTCAGCGTCATGGATGGGATTCCTTTCGGCCTGTTTTGACAGCGTGAGGTGAAGGTTGCAACGCGTATTTTGCTTCTACATCCGCACCAACACCCCTGGACTTCGAATCACTGAATCAGGGGGGTCCATGGGGGGTCTTTACATGCCCCGCCTTCCGTCTATTATCTGGCAAGTAAAAGGAGGCGCACGAGATGCCGCACGTAGAAATTACAGATGTTGCAATCTGGGTTAAACATATTGATCATCCGGAATTGCGCGAACGGTTGCGTAGGCTTCCTGACGAGGCCTCATTAACGCTGGAAATAGACGGCGTAGTAGGCCACTGGTCTCGCATGAAGACCGGCCGTGACGGACGCCCCACCGAGGCGATAAAGCCTTACGGCCCCATGAAGAAGGTATGGAGCGAATGGTATCGTAGCCGCAAGGGCGCGAGCGTCCCCATTCGCGAGGTCAAGACCGCCGAAAGCTATCTGGCGTCGGTCGCAAAAACAATGGACGAATGGAATTCACGCGAAGACGACGAGGCTTTCCGTGATTTGTAACCGCTTCGAGACCGCCGTCGTCCCCTTCCCCTTTAGCGACATACCGGTTGAGAAGCGCCGCCCGGCGCTGGTTCTCTCCAGCCGCACATTCAATGAGGAAAGCGGTGAGACAATCATGGCGATGATCACGACTGCCAAGGGGAGCAGCTGGCCCAGCGACATTTCCGTCCGCGACATCGTGAGCGCCGGCCTTGTCGCCAATTGTTTCATCCGATGGAAGGTCATGACGCTGCCCAATTCGATGATCCTGCGCAAACTTGGCAAGCTTTCGGAAATCGACGAAGCCGCCTGTTGCACCCGTTTCGGCTCCATCTTCTCCTGAAGCGAAAAAGGCGGCCCTTGCGGACCGCCTCTCCAGATTCACGTCGGCAATCTAAGCCTCAGTGTTCCTTGTTCGCATAGATCGACTTCTTCGTGAGATAGACGAGGCCGGCGAAGATGACGAGGAAGACCATGACCATGAAGCCGGTGCGCTTGCGTTCTTCCAGATGCGGCTCGGCGGCCCACATCATGAAGGCGGCTACGTCACGGGCATACTGATCGACCGTGGCAGGGGCGCCATCGTCAAAGGTCACCTGACCGTCGGACAGCGGCGGCGGCATCTTCAAGGCAGAAGCGCCGGCGAAGTAGGGATTGAAGTGCGTGCCTTCAGCCACCTGGATGCCTTCGGGCGCATTCGTGTATCCGGTCAGCAGCGAATGGATGTAGTCCGGGCCGCCTTCCTGATACTGCGTGAAGATGTCGAAGATGAAGGTCGGGAAGCCGCGTTCCACGCCGCGCGCCTTGGCGAGCAGCGAGAAATCCGGCGGAGCTGCACCGCCATTGGCGGCAGCGGCGGCTTCCTCGTTCGCGAAGGGCGACGGGAAGTGATCCGACGGAACGCCCTTGCGGGTGTACATTTCGCCGTCCCCGTTCGGGCCGTCCTGCACGTCGTACTGTGCGGCGAAGGCCTTCACCTGCGCATCGTTGTAGCCGAGTTCTTCGAGGCTGCGGAAAGCCACCAGCTTCATCGAGTGACAGGCCGAGCAGACTTCCTTGTAGACCTTGAGACCGCGCTGAAGCTGGGCCTTGTCATACTTACCGAAGGGACCGGCAAACGACCAGTCCTCGTTCTTCGGCTTGAGGATCGGGAAGTGCCCGCCCTCGATCGCATGTTCGGTCAGAGCCTTCAGGTCATGCTCTTCGGCGGCAGAAGCCACGCCCGCGAAACCGGCGAGCGATGCGGCGATGGCGATGCTTGCAACAAGCTTTTTCATTTTACTGTTCCTCTCCACCGCGCATCAGGCCTTGGCGCTCTTTTCGAGCACGGCTTCCGTGATCGAATTGGGCAACCGCCTCGGCGTCTCGATCAGACCGAGAACCGGCATGATGACGAGGAAGAAGCCGAAATAGTAGAGCGTGCCGAACTGAGCCATCAGCGTGTAGGTGTCGGTCGGCTGACGCGAACCCAGCCAGCCGAGCAGGATGCAGTCTGCGACGAAGAGCCAGAAGAACAGCTTGTACCACGGACGATAGACGGCGGAGCGAACCTTCGACGTATCGAGCCAGGGCAGGAAGAAGAGCACGATGATCGAACCGAACATGACGAGCACGCCGCCCAGCTTGGAGTCGATCGGACCGACGTTGAAGGTGATGGCGCGCAGCATCGCGTAGAACGGCAGGTAATACCATTCCGGAACGATATGCGCCGGCGTCTTCAGCGCGTTGGCCATCGTGTAGTTGTCCGGATGGCCCAGATAGTTCGGCATGTAGAAGACGAACCAGCTGTAGGCGAGCAGGAAGATGACCACGCCGAGCGCGTCCTTGACCGTTGCGTAAGGCGTAAAGGCGACCGTGTCGGTCTTGGACTTCACTTCCACGCCCGTCGGGTTCGTCTGACCCGTCACATGCAGCGCCCAGACGTGCAGGATGACGACGCCCGCGATAACGAAGGGCAGCAGGTAGTGCAGCGAGAAGAAGCGGTTCAGCGTGGGCTGGCCGACGGCAAAGCCGCCGAGCAGGAACTGCTGGATCCACTCGCCAACCAGCGGGAAGGCCGAGAAGAAGCCGGTGATCACCGTCGCGCCCCAGAAGGACATCTGCCCCCAGGGAAGCACGTAGCCCATGAAGCCCGTTGCCATCATCAGAAGATAGATGATCACGCCGAGAATCCAGAGGATTTCCCGCGGCGCCTTGTAGGAGCCGTAATAGAGCCCGCGTGCAATGTGCAGGTAGACGGCGATGAAGAAGAAGGATGCGCCGTTGGCATGCAGATAGCGCAACAGCCAGCCGTGGTTCACGTCGCGCATGATGCCTTCGACGGAGCCAAAGGCGAGATCGATGCTGGCAACATAGTGCATGGCCAGCACCACGCCCGTCAGGATCTGCACGACCAGCATGACGGCCAGCATGGCACCAAACGTATAGGCATAGTTCAGGTTGCGCGGCACGGGATAGGCAATGAAGCTATCATAGACCATGCGCGGGAGGGGAAGACGGGAATCGACCCATTTCCCAAGACCGCTAGTCGGCTCGTAAGAAGAATGTCCACCACTCATTATCAGGTCCCCTCCCGTCAACCGATCTTGATGACGGTATCTTTTGTAAACGAGAAAATCGGCATCAGCAGGTTTTCCGGTGCGGGGCCCTTACGGATACGGCCAGCCGTATCGTAGACCGAGCCGTGGCAGGGACAGAACCAGCCGCCATATTCACCCGCCTGACCGAGCGGCACGCAACCCAGATGCGTGCACGAGCCGATCATGACGATCCAGTTTTCCTTGCCCTTGCCGGCAGAACGATCTGCACCGGTCGCGGGAGCATCGGCCGGAAGGTTCTGGTTGCGGGCGATCGGGTCCTTCAGCTGTTCCAGCTTGACCGCTGCCGCTTCCTGCACTTCCTTGTCGGTCCGGTTGCGGATGAAGACCGGCTTGCCGCGCCATTTCACCGTCAGCGACATGCCCGGCGTCAAGGCCGAAACGTCAACCTCGATCGAGGCCATGGCGAGGGTCGAGGCATCCGGCCGCATCTGGTCTACAAAAGGCCAGGCCACGGCGACGGCGCCCACGGCACCGGCCATACCCGTCGTCAGATAAAGAAAATCGCGGCGAGTTGGCTCGCCCATGGTTTGATTGTTCATGTCGTGGTCGCTCACGGCTTCATCATCCCCTACGCAAAAGTCTGCGGTCCTCGTCCCATGATTCGATTCTGCGGCACACAAATGCCACAGATTCCCCTCGATCCGGTCGAGGTTTAAGCTTGATCAGACGCCATGTCCAGACGTGAGACGGGAGGGATGGCACAATGTCGCGGGAAAAGTGGTGCCTTTGATCTTTGTCAAGACCGATCCGATTTCATTTGCCGCCACGGGGATTTGGGATTTCGCTTTTATCAGGTTCAAAACCACCTCTGATGTTCTTTGCTGCACCTGCTAACAACTGCACGAAGCACCACCGTCGTGACGCGCTTCCTTTGCAAATGTGGCAACCCTGTCGCGGCATCGGGATGATGAACAGACCGTCAACTGCGCGATCCAAAGCGTTTTGAAGCCTTGTCAAGCGACCAAATCGGCCATAGATCCCCTTCTGCCGAAAGGCGCTTCCGGGCGGGTCTCCCAAGCTGCCGGGAATTGTGCGCCGTTCCAGCCGATCGCAAAGTCCGCCGGCCGGCTGGTTGCGGCGACCATAACCACGGGCCGCATTCCAGCGGAAGCGGCTCGCCTGCCATCTTCGGTGCATCTCCGGCGCTCCCAAGGCCGGGCGGTCCACCCGACCTCGACGCCAGCCTTCGCCCTCCCCGCTTGGCCGGCACGAAACCGACAAGGATATTTTCCGTGGCTTCCATTCAGCCCATGAAGGCGGCTAGCTCGTCGTCTGCTGCGTCCTCCGCCGCACCAGCAGCAGCATCCTACCGCTTCGCATTGATTGCACTCACCTCGCTCTTCTTCATGTGGGGGTTCATCACCTGCCTCAACGATATTCTCGTTCCGCATCTGCGCAACGTCTTCTCGCTGAACTACACGCAGTCCATGCTGATCCAGTTCTGCTTCTTCGGCGCTTACTTCCTGGTGTCCCTGCCGGCGGGCGCGATCGTCAAGCGCATCAGCTACAAATGGGGCATCGTCTGCGGGCTCGTCGTCGCGGCCATCGGCTGCGCGCTGTTCATCCCGGCAGCAAGTGCCCGCTCCTATCCGCTCTTCCTCGGCGCACTGTTCGTGCTGGCAAGCGGCATCACGCTGCTCCAGGTCGCCGCCAACCCTTACGTCACCGTGCTCGGCCCGCCTGACACCGCCGCAAGCCGCCTGACGCTGACGCAAGCCTTCAACTCGCTCGGCACCACCGTCGCGCCGATGTTCGGGGCCTTCCTCATTCTCGGAGGCGCTGCCGCCGCCACAGCCGGCATGACGGCCGAACAGCTCGATGCCGTCAAGGCCGCGGAAGCCGCTGCCGTGAAGCTGCCCTATATGGGTCTTGCCGCCGCCCTGCTACTGCTCGCCGCGATCTTCGCCGCCCTTCGTCTGCCGCAGTTCGACGACCAGGAAGACCTGGCACCGATCAGCGATACGGGCTCGGCCTGGCAACATAGCCATCTGGTCCTCGGCGCCGTGGCGATCTTCCTCTATGTCGGCGCCGAAGTCAGCGTCGGCAGCTTCCTCGTCAACTTCCTCGGCGAAGCCTCCATCGCACATCTGCCGGAGGCGGATGCCGCCCATTACGTCACCTATTTCTGGGGTGGCGCGATGATCGGCCGCTTCATCGGCTCGGCCGCCATGCGCTATATTGCGGGCGGCAAGGCCCTTGCCTTCAACGCAGCCGTCGCCGCCGTGCTGCTGCTCGTGACGATCTTCACCTCGGGCAGCGTCGCGATGTGGGCCGTGCTGGCCATCGGCCTCTTCAACTCGATCATGTTCCCGACGATCTTCTCGCTGGCGCTCCACGGTCTCGGCCGCCACACCAGCCAGGGCTCGGGCATCCTGTGCCTCGCCATCGTCGGCGGCGCCATCCTGCCGCTGGCGCAGGGCGCGCTCGCCGATCATATCGGCATCCAGCATGCCTTCCTGATGCCGGTTCTGTGCTACATCTACATCGCCTATTACGGCATGAAGGGCAGCCATCCGGCCTGACGGAAGTCAGTCAGATCATCCAGAAAGAAGGCGCTGCGGTCCGACCGCAGCGCCTTTTCGTTTTTCCTTCGATGGGGTCATGCCTTATTCCGCGACCAGCATTTCCGGTTCGTCGCCATCCGCCAGGAAGCCGCCGGACTGGCGCGTCCAGAGCGACGCGTAGAGACCGCCGCGGGTGATGAGCTCGGCATGCGTGCCTTCCTCCACGATCGCCCCCTTGTCCATCACGACGAGACGATCAAGGGCCGCAATCGTCGACAGCCGATGCGCGATCGCCAGCACCGTCTTCCCATGCATGAGGCGCGTCAGATTATCCTGGATCGCGGCCTCCACTTCCGAATCCAGCGCCGAGGTCGCCTCATCGAGAACCAGGATCGGCGCGTTCTTCAGCATGACGCGGGCAATGGCGATGCGCTGGCGCTGGCCGCCTGACAGCTTGACGCCACGCTCGCCGACATGCGCGTCGAAGCCCACGCGGCCGCGCTGGTCCTTCAAACCCTGAATGAACTCGAAGGCCTCAGCCTCTTCCGCCGCCGCGATCAGCTCCGCCTCGGAGGCGTTCCACCGGCCAATCATGATGTTGTCGCGGATGGAGCGGTGCAGGAGCGCCGTGTCCTGCGTGACCATGCCGATCTTCGACCGCAGCGATTCCTGCGTGACGGCGGCAATGTCCTGCCCGCCGATGAGAATGCGCCCGCCCTCAAGATCATAGAAGCGCAGCAGCAGGTTGACGAGCGTCGTCTTGCCGGCTCCTGAGCGTCCGACGATCCCGACCTTCTCGCCCGGCCGAATGGAAAGTGACAGATCCTCGATCACCCCGCCACCCTTGCCATAGTGGAAGCGGATGTTCTCGAAGCGGATTTCCGGCTCTTTCGCGACGAGTTCGCCGGCGTCGGGCCTATCGACAAGCTCGATCCGCTTGGAGATCAGCTCCGCCGAATTCTGGATCGAGCCCAGGCTGCGCATGATACCGTTGAGCTGCGTCATCAGACGGCCGAGCAGGAAGTTGAGGCGCAGCACGAGGCCGAGAGAGAAGGCGACGCCGCCCGCCGAAATCTGGCCCGCCAGATAGAGATCGACACAGAGCGCGCCGAAGGTCGAGATCATGATGCCGGACAAGAGGGCCAGCGACGAGCGCACGCCGGTGATGAAGCGCGCAAAGCGGGTGACCGTCTTCTGGAACGTGTGGAAGCCCGACAGGATGAAGGCGTCGTGATCTTCCGAACGGCCGAAGAGCTTCAGCGTCTGGATGTTGGAATAGGCGTCGACCACGCGGCCGTTCAGCATGGAGCCGGCCTCTGCCGTGTCGCGCGAATGAACGCGGATGCGCGGCACGAAATAGCGCGCCAGCCCTGCAAAGGCGACGATCCACACGGCGACCAGTGCTGCCAGCCGCCAGTCGAGCCGCGCGACCAGCGCCATGGTCGAGACGGTGTAGATGACGACGAACCAGGCGACCTGCAGGATCGAGGTGACGAAATCCCCCGTCGCCTGTCCCGCCGCCCAGACCTTGGTGACGATGCGTCCGGAGAAGTCGTTCTGGAAGAAGGCGAGCGGCTGGCGCGACACATGCAGATAGGACTGCCAGCGCACCATGTTGAAGAAGCCGACGACGATCGCCTGCTCTTCCACCAGCGCCCCGATCGCCGTCACGAGGAAGCGCACCACGAGCACGACGACGACCATCGCCGCAAGCTCATACCCGTGCGCCGCGATCAGTCCGCTCCAGCCGGCATCCTTCGGGATACTGGCGAAAATGTCGATGAGCCGCCCGACGAACCAGAAGAGCGCTGCTTCCAGCGCCCCGACCATGGCGCCCATGACCATCATCAGCAGAAACGGCCACTTCGCCTGCCCCACATAGAACCAGATGAACCCCCAGACATTTTCCGGCGGGGTGAGATCGTCGCGCCGGTCAAAGGGCGGGATCCAGCTCTCGAACAGTTCGAATATGCGCTTCAAGTGGCTGCTTTCTATTCTCTCTTACGGTCTCCGGATGAGACCCTACACGATTCCCGCGTCTCGTTATGTCAGCAGGAGACTAGCATTCCTGGGCGGCGATGAGGCGTTACAATTCGGCCATGAAAACACAGCATTCGCTGCGAGAACAGGAACCCTCTTCCACCTGGACATGCGTTGAAACAAGATGTTTTACCTGACTCGACAGATGAAACGCTCCAAGTCTTCCGGCAGATCCCGAGACCGTTCATGAAAGATCACATCCGCTACGAATTTCACCATATGGGCATCCCGACGACCGAGGTACGCGACGGCGAAATCTTCAGCGCCGCAGCCGGCATGTTCACCACCGACAATCCGGGCCGTTTCCGCATCCAGTGGCACCGGTTCACGGAAGACTCGCCGCTCCACCCGCTGATCCGCACAGTGCCCCACCCGGCCTTCAAGGTCGCCGACCTCTCGGACGCCATTGCCGGCGAGGAGTTGCTGCTCGGCCCCTATGAACCGATCGACGGTTATCGCGTCGCCATCGTCAACGACGCCGGCGTACCGGTGGAGTTAATTGAGACCGCGCTATCCGACGACGAAATCTGGTCCCGGGCAAGATCGGGCAAAGGCGCGCTCTATCGCGAGGATGAGAGCCCCTTCGAGCGGTAAGGCGCGATTGCAATCCGCTCGTCAGCCACGCCGAAACCATCGGAAAAAACCTCTTCCGAGTTTCACTCCGGTTATCGCGCCTCCGTCCCTGTCTCAGGACATCAGCTTCCGGAGAGCCACGCTG
>UBMP01000028.1 GCA_900466575.1 Hyphomicrobiales bacterium
GTTCCATAATCTATCTTATCGAACCGTGCAAGCACAGACCGGGAACATTAAAAAGTCAAGCAACCTCTACGCGTGTTGATAAGTGGGGATTTGAAAGGTTTACCCGCGACCTTTCAGGAACGACAACGTCGAGGAGCTTTTCTTGCTCTACGGTGACCGGCATCCTTAATGCCGTCCCTTCCCCACTTCATGGCTGAACTGATTTGCGGCTTTTTGCAAGAGCCGCAGACGTTGTTCAGTGTTTTTTCTTTACGTCACACCATGGCACGAAGTGCCGACTGTTACCCATGCCCGCCCTTGGCGTGGGCCTTTCTTTGCAGGTGGAACTTTCGCGCAGAGAATCTGACCTATCGGGCTTGGGTTCCTTCGTTTCACGTACTGCTTTTTTTTCGGGCTGATGCCCTAATGAGGCCCACGCAGCCGGCTTAAAGCCGTCTTGTGTGGGGCGGGCTACTATGGGTGATTTGGTGACGATCGCGCGCGCAGCTTCGTGCGCTTGCTGATGATTTAGGCTCAGTCTGGCCGTCGCCTCCTTGTGGTTCAGAAGCGCCACAGCGTTGCGCTCCATAGCTTTCGCCATGCGGGCTCTCCATTCGCCTGATTTGTCTCCAGCATCCACCGGCCCAGACCGTCGGAGGTCTGTTTCATCCAAAATACGCGACTTTCGATATGGTCGCGCACTTGCGATAGGGTCCGCGCTGGCGCGAGGAACCCGCTTTTCGGTAGATGCTGGAGTTTTTCTCTCCACACGCTTGTCGGAATGACGTCTTGCCATGCGTTCTTTCCTTCCTTGTTTGGACCGTACCACTTACAGCCCGTCTCAGTTTTCACCTGGGGGCCGTGGTCGCCCCAATGGATATCTTTGTCCTCGTAGCCAAAGGGGGGCGCGAAGGGCCAACGCTGCGCGGGACGGATGCGCTGTTCCAGCGCTTCCCCTTCGCGGTCCCAATTTTCGAGGGTCTTACGGTCCTCGTATTCATCGAGAAACGGCGAGTGCGGCCAGTGTCCGCCCCTTTGGGCTCGCCATTTGTCGATGAAGTGCTGGCAAAAGAGATCGAGGCTTTTCCCTTCCAGCCGGAAGCGGACGATTTCGCCGTTCTTGCGGCGAGCCTCGTCCGGGAACGTATAGAACTGGTCAGGCGGGCTTATGCCCTCGTCCACGAACTTTTGCGCGCGATCCTCGAAATAGCGCGCCCCAAGGGGCGGCTGCTTCGACATCGCGTATTTAGCTTGCGCCATCCCATCCCCAATATCTTTGTTGATGTACTTGCAAGCATAGCGGATTGAGCCCTTTGCGTGGCCCTTCTGGATCTTGGTCCAGTGGCTAAAGCCATGCGGCCAGACAGGGCAATTAAACCGCTTATCCCAGACGTGCGGGACCCATTCGGGAGCCTCGCGAGGCTCAGGACACCATGAATTCTTGCCCCAATCATCCCAGCCGCTGGGGATCGCCTCTTGAAAGAAGGCGAGGATGTGCCAATGCGCCCTGCCCTTTTCAGAGCCGTATTCGCCTACGGCGAAATATCGGCAAGGCAGGCCGCGATTGCGCAGTTGCTTCATGTATTTTTGCACATCGGAGTAAGTCAGGATGGCCGCGCGCTCATGGCTTTCGTTGCCTTGCGCGTCCCTGCCATATGTCAGGGTTATGAACGCGGAGGCCACACAGTACTTACTTTCGGCAATGCATCTTCCAACCCAGTCGTCAACTCGGTGTTCGAGACATTGCCAGCATTTCCGACACGCTACCAAAGTTCCATCGGACAGCAAATTCGGGGAGATGCACAATTTCTTGAACCTTTTCAAAGCGTAGTCGGTAAATGCACATTGGGACAAGGGAGGATGCGGGCGCGCGCATACGTACACATGAGAGTGACGTATGCGCGCGATTGCACCGTCGCGTGGTTACGCGCCGTTGCTTGGCTATGAGGGCGGGAGTGAGCGTTGAACGCGGTTCACCGGCTACGGTTAAGCACCGTATCCATGCGCCTCAAATGTTGCAGGGGTGCGGGGGCGCGCGTTAGCGCCCCCTTTGATCAAGCCTTTGGCTTGATGGGCAGCGGATGATCCCGAGGAGACCAGTGCTTATCCCCCTCACGAGAGATACGCTTCCAGTCTGCAAGCTCGAAATGGGCGGGGTCCCAGAAGTTCCAGTCCCCTCCCCATACGATCTTGATACCCATGGACGCGGCAATCTCCTTGCCGACGTGACCGATCACGGCCCAAGATTCCTTTGGCATATCCCAAAGGAGCTTGCCGTGGACGATATCCACAGCAAAGGCCCTATGAGGCCACAGGCCATCCGTCGGGCTGTCTTTCGACACACCACGAGCATAGGCGCTGGCTTGCTCGTCATAGGTTCTGACGATGCAGTGCGCGAAAACCGGAATTCCCATGCCCGCGAGCCGTTTCACAAGCTTGCGTTCGAATTCCAGTATGAGCGGGTGCGCGCCCTCCCGAAGGGCGCGCGTCTGTTGCTCCTGATACTTGGGCGTCTTCAAGAACGCCTTGTTCTGCATGGCCGCAATCGCCCTTGGAAAGAGCGTTGCGGGATCGCCCTTAACGAGGTTAGGCGCTGGCATCGGATTGCCCGCCAGTTCCAGCCGGAGCCGGTGCAGGTTTGCCCTTATCGTCGCCAGATGGGCTGGCGGGCACCTTCGGCTCAGGGCTTGGCGTTCCGCGATTTCCATCAGGTGCAGGCGCAGGGACATTAGTTCTCTCCATCATCTGACGAATTTCGGCCATGCGGGCCTGATGTTCGGCGCGATCGGCCGCCATCTGCTGCTCAAGAGCGCGCTGATTCGCGCGCGCGATTTGCTGGAGCTCGAGAATGCGAGGGTCAACCTCCTCGCGTTCCCACATGCGAGCATAGTTCTCGTGATCCAGCGGCTCCAACGTGAAGTCGGAGCTATCGAGCGTGTCGAGCCAGATTTCGCCGCCATCAACGCACAACGTGAAATCGCCCTTGTAATAGAACTCAAGCTGTTCATAGCCGGGGCCGACGTAGGCGAGGAAATGCTCCTCGCCTTCCACGATCTCGCCCGTGTCCGAGTCGACCTTGTCGAGCCGCTTTGTGAACAGCCTGACCGAATCCGGCGTATTGATCCGCATCTTGACGAGGCGAGCACCAGCCGCCTGCCCTTCGGGATGCAGGAAGATAAGACCGACATCAGACTTTACGCGCTCATAGCGCTGGATTTCATTCAGTTTCTGCATTGTCATTTTCCTTCCTGGCTGAAGCTTCAGACGCCCTTGGTGATACGGCCTGTATCGACCTGCGACATGACCTCGACATACGAGTTGTCGTTCTCAAGCAGGCGTTCGCCGAACTGAGTGTTGCCTTCGATGATAGCGGCACCGGCGAACTGCACCTCGCCAATGTCCTGATTGGTCACCACAAACGGCAGTTGGTTGAACGCCTCGGAAATCATGAAATCCGAGTTGTAGGCCGGATTCGTCACCTCGACCGTCCAGAACTGCGCGCGATCCTGATTGAACGTGGCCGAGGGCGCGGCCTTGAAATACTTGCCGCCGAGGCGCGTAGACGACGCCTGCCATTTCCAGTTCAACGGGTAATACCCGAAGAGGCCGGTCGGATCACCGTGCGAGGTATCAACCTCACCCTTCGACATGCGCTCGACCTTCTGAGGGTCGAGATCGTCCTTCAGGGCATTCGGAAGCTTTGCCGGATCGATCGTAAAGAGCAGCGGATCGCGCATGCGTTCGAACAACTGGTCAGGCAGAATTTCGGCCACGGTCATGATAATGCCGCCCGTCGGAACACGCGGCATGACGAGATTGAGTGTCGTCATGGCCATGCCATTGACGACCGCGTTCGTCAGGTTGGCGCCATCAGTCGCCCACCGCTTATCGAGGCCGAAGATTTCCGTCTGGTCAGCCATCAGGATAGGCTGCTTCCACATCTGCTCAGGCGTCGAAATGCCCTGCATGAGCATGTCGACGATCCACGTGTCATCGAGACCCTCAAACTGAGCCTTGATCTCGCCGTACCACTGGGTGCGCTTCGCAAGCTCGATATTGGCGAGCGAAATCTTGACGCCGGAGTTGGCAAGGTCCGCGTAGATGTTCGGCCAGTTGTTTGCAACGCCCTTGCGCTCGACGGCAAGATAGGCCTCACCAGCGTTGAGACCGGACCCGTTGCCCTCGACAAGCCAGCCGTCAGCATAGTTGCGCAACGCGCCGTTACTCTCGCGAGCGCCAGTAATCGCCTGCCCGGACTGATTAGCGCCGTAAAGGCCAATACCCTTGACCGGGATTTGGCCCGACGTGAAGCTCAGGTCCACAGAGCCTTCCATGGAGACGTCATCCCAGTCGGGCACGACATACTTGAACTGCTCGTGCTGCCAGAACGCCGGTCCGAGCGTCGTATCGTTCGCGAGACGCTTCTTCGCCTGATAGAGCGTCTCCGACCGGTTCCGGGCGATGAAATTCCAGATTTCGTTGTACGCCTCGATATAGGCCGTGTTGATCGTGTCCGTCGGCGCAGCATGAAGGCCGAGATACTTATGGATCGCAATCGAGCCCACCGTACCGGCCACCATGCTGTCAAAGAACGGCGTCACCGCCGCGCCATCCGCAATCGGTTGCTTCATGTAAGACCGATTGAACTCGTCCATGCCGCCGTTGAAACGGTTGAAGGCCAAGAACGGAACGAGGAACGTGCGGAATCGGACCTTGATCCCGTTCCGCACGGCCTCAGCCGTTTCCATCAAATCCACCTTTACGTGGATTTGCGACAACTTCAGAGCGTCTTCACGCAGCAGCGGAAACGCATTGACCGGGACGAGCTTCCCGCCCGGCATCGACGTCCCGCCATTGATGTTAATCTGCCGGATCGTGCGCGGAAACGACACAGGCGTCGTATTCGTCCGGGCAATGGTCTTGATTTGGTTATGTGACACCATCATTTACGTATTCCCTTCTTCACGGTCTGGAGCTTGCGCCAGACCTTAATTGATGCTTCTTTCAGTTTTCTCGCCCGACGCTCACAACCGGAGCAGCGGACGTTCTTGGTCTCGGAGGTCATATGAATTCCTTTTTTCGCCTTTGGTTACTCCTCACTTACATGAGCATCGGCTTAATGGGCTTCCTCATGTTTTTCGGAATTATCGGGATGGTTGCGAGCGCGGAGTAAAGCTCACAGAAGGCATCCAAGAAGCTTTACTCTTGGACGCCTGCTTTGGCGGCAAGTCTTTCACACGGAAATACCCGTCAAACTTGCCTTCCTTTCCGTCCTGCCAAACAGACGCAAGGTTGCGATAACCGCTGTAAACAGTATCAAGGCCACCTTTACCGATCCAAAACAGCGTCGACGGCACTTCAGCGTCGCCGTATACATCCTCAAACACTTGCCCATCAGGAAAGCCAGGGTAGTGAAACCACCCGTACTTCCCATTATTCAGGCCAAGGCTGGAGACAGTGGGATTATCACCCCCCACCAAGGTACCCTCACCCGGCTTGTTAGCCTTGGACGACGCCTTGGACTGATTTCTCAGCGAAGGAGCGTTAGAAGACACCTTCGTTCCGATGGTCTGACCAGCGGAATACAGTGCGCCTGCTGGACGCTTTTGAGCGCCCCGCAGCTGACTATCGACGAGGGCCGTGGAAATGGCCCTGCCCTTTTTGGACGAACTGGAAGCAATGGGGTCAGCGGCGTTATTCATGCCGCGCATCACGCTACCGGCAATGCCGCCGACAGCATCGGCGACGCCGCCCCAGTTCGGGCCAGAAGACGTAGTGCTTTCGCCCTTCGACTTCGTATTCGTAGTGACGAAGCCAGAGGCCCCGCCCGTACGAATAGCCGTCAGCGGGTTAAACCCCGCAGACGTGGCAGCGTCCACCATCGCTTTGTAATCGATTGAGGAGGTGGACGTGCTTTCGCTCGACTGTTCGGTTTTGGTGTCGCCACCTCCGAACAGAGAGCCGATAAGGCCGATACCAGCGGTCAGGAGATCAAGCATTATCCAGCTCCTCGAACACGCGATACCTCAGCTTGGCGAAGGCCTCGCTTCTGTGAGCGAGCTCCATTTGCGCGAGCGTCAGTTTCACAAGCTCACCGCCGACAAGGCGTTCAAGCGATTCAAGCAACCGAACCGCCTCAGCCTCATCAGCGGCACTCAGAGGTTTATGCTTACGCATGCCACGCCTCCGTTTTCAGGATCGTGGCAGTCTTGAGCGCCGTGAGTTCGGCCTTCTTGACCGCCTTACGTCGGTCGAACAACTCCCATCCGACCGTCACGGCAAGAACGCCTACCGCTGGAATAGCGGAGGCGACTTGCTCAACAAGATCGGAGGGGAGGTCCTTTGCCGTCAGGTATCCGACAGCGGACGCGGAAAGAGCCCGCAGTATTGCCGTTACAACGGTCAATACAATTTTGCGGTTCTTCCACAGATTTATTTTCATGCGAAACCCCCTTTTCTAAGGTTTCGCGTGAAGGTTGCCTTTTCTTACTTTGTTCTCGTTCCACTCTCTATCTTATCTGATTTAAG
>UBMP01000004.1 GCA_900466575.1 Hyphomicrobiales bacterium
GGGGAGACGGCAAGAGGCGCACGCCAGTCCAGCCGCTCTGCATCGAAAGAGAAATATCTACTAAATTAGGGGATATATAGGGTTCTACATTGGGGATGTTTTTCGCCAAACCGGCATTCAGGAGAGATATTTCTTCTGTTCCGGCGCCGCTTTAAATCCCTGTTCCTGTCATTTCTTCTATCCGGCTGCGATATTGACGCCAACATCGCAACACCCCTCGGGAAATCGCAATGACCTTGAACATCTCGGGCCTCACGCCCGGCCTCGAAGCCGCATCCTCGCTCGACGCAGAATTGGCAAAGCTCGACCTTGCCGGTCGCCTCAGGCTCGTGGCATCGCTCGGCGGCCGCGCCGTCTTCACGACCTCGCTCGGCATCGAGGACCAGGTGATCACGGCCGCCATCGGCATGCACTGTCCCGAGATCGAGGTGGCGACGCTCGAAACCGGCATGCTCTTCAAGGAAACGCTCGACCTGATCGGCGAGACCGAAGAGCGCTACGGCATTGAAATCCGCCGGTTCCATCCGGAAGAGGCCGACGTCGAAGGCTACATCGCGCAGTACGGTAAATATGGTTTCTACGAAAGCGTCGAAGCCCGCCATGCCTGCTGCGGCGTGCGCAAGCTGAAGCCGCTGGCGCGTGCGCTGGACGGCGCATCCTTCTGGATCACCGGCCTGCGCCGCGGCCAGTCGGGCAATCGCGCCACGACCCCGTTTGCCGAGTTCGACGCCGAGCGTGGCCTCATCAAGATCAACCCGCTGGCCGACTGGGACATCGACCAGATCCGCGCCCATGTGAAGGCGGACGCGATCCCCTATAACCCGATGCACGACAGGGGCTACCCCTCCATCGGCTGCGAACCCTGCACCCGCGCCATCCGCCCCGGCGAACCGGAACGCGCCGGTCGCTGGTGGTGGGAAAACGACGAAAAGCGCGAATGCGGCCTGCATGTGCCGGAAGCGTCCGCGCTTCCCGCCGAGACGGCTGGAGCTTGAGGCTTCGCGCAAAGACTTGAACGACCAGGGGCGACCGCCCACAAGGAACAAAGACATGCACATTTCCGAATTCGACGCTCACACGCAGGACAAGCAGGTCAAGCCGCCGCTCGATCCGCATCTGAAGGCGCTGGAAAACGAAGCGATCCACATTTTCCGCGAAGTGGCCGCCGAGTTTGAGCGCCCGGTTATGCTCTATTCGATCGGCAAGGACTCGTCCGTTTTGCTGCATCTGGCGCGCAAGGCCTTCTATCCCGGCCGCATCCCGTTCCCGCTGCTGCATATCGACACCGGCTGGAAGTTTCCCGAGATGATCAGCTTCCGCGACGAGATGGCCAAGCGTTTCGATCTTGATCTCGTGGTGCATACCAATCCGCGCGGGCTCAAGGAAAACATCTCGCCCTTCACGCATGGTTCGGCGCTCCACACCGACATCATGAAGACGGAAGCGCTGCGCCAGGCGCTCGACGCCGGCCAGTATGACGCGGCCTTCGGCGGCGCGCGCCGCGACGAGGAGGCAAGCCGCGCCAAGGAGCGCATCTATTCCTTCCGCACGCCCGACCATAAGTGGGACCCGCGCAACCAGCGTCCGGAACTCTGGAACGTCTATAACGGCATGATCCGCCGCGGCGAAAGCGTTCGCGCCTTCCCGCTGTCCAACTGGACGGAAGTCGACATCTGGCGCTACATCCAGGCCGAAAACATCCCGCTGCCGCCGCTCTATTATGCCGCCAAGCGCAAGTTCGTCGAACGCGACGGCATGCTGATGTGGGCCGAGGACAAGCGCTTCGAGGCACTTCCGGGCGAGCAGATCCAGGAAGACTACATCCGCTTCCGCACGCTGGGCTGCTGGCCGCTGACCGGCGCCATCAAGAGCCACGCCACCACGCTCGACGACGTGATCGCCGAACTCGAAATCGCCACCGTCTCCGAACGCCAGGGCCGCGCCATCGACCGCGACCAGGCCGGTTCGATGGAGAAGAAGAAGCGCGAAGGATATTTCTGATATGACTGCTACAGCAACCGCCGCCGTAATCGCCCCCGCCGCTGAAGCCGCACCCGCCCTTCGCGACACGCGTCCGCTCCGCCTCATCACCTGCGGCTCCGTCGATGACGGCAAGTCGACCCTGATCGGCCGTCTTCTCTGGGACACCAAGGCCGTCAAGGAAGACCAGGCCGCAGCGCTGAACCGTGACTCAGGCAAGCAGAACGATCTCGGCCTGCCCGACTTCGCGCTGCTGCTCGACGGCCTCCAGGCCGAGCGCGAGCAGGGCATCACCATTGATGTGGCCTACCGCTATTTCGCCACCGACAAGCGCTCCTTCATCGTCGCCGACACCCCCGGCCACGAGCAGTACACCCGCAACATGGCAACCGGCGCTTCGACGGCCGATCTGGCCGTGCTGCTGGTCGATGCCCGCGCCGGCATTCTCGAGCAGACCCGCCGCCATGCCACGATTGCGACCCTCATGGGCATCAAGCAGTTCGTTCTGGCGATCAACAAGATCGACCTGATCAACTACGACAAGGCCCGCTTCGATGAACTCTCCCGCGAGTTCAAGGAAATCGCCCTGTCGCTCGGCGTCAAGCAGGTCACGGCGATCCCGGTTTCGGCCCTCAAGGGTGAAAACGTCGTTTATGACGGTAAGGCGTCCATGCCGTGGTATGAAGGCCCGACGCTGGTCCAGGTGCTGGAACTGGCAACCGTCCGTTCCGCCCAGACCGTCGGCTTCCGTCTTCCCGTCCAGCGCGTCTCGCGTCCGGGTGAAAGCTTCCGCGGCTATCAGGGCACTGTGGCCGGTGGCGCGGTCAAGCCCGGGGACAGCGTCGTCATCCTGCCGTCGGGCATGGTGGCCAATGTCAAGCAGATCGTCACCTTCGACCTCGTCCGCAACGCGGCCGTCGCCGGTGATGCGATCACGCTCGTGCTCGACCGTCAGGTCGACGTCGCGCGCGGCGACATGATCGCCACCATCGACGCCCAGCCGCAGGTCGGCCTTGCATTCGATGCGCAGCTCGTTGCCCTGCAGCCCGGCGGCATCGAGCCCGGCAAGCGCTACTGGCTGAAATCCGGCTCGCGCCGCCAGCGCGTTTCGGTACAGCCCTCCAGCCTGCTCGACCTCAAGTCCGGCAAGTGGAACCGTCACGACGGCGCGCTGCCGATGAACGCCATCGGCAAGGTGCATCTCTCGTTCGACGAAGCCGCGATCTTCGACGCCTATGAGCTGAACCGCACGACCGGCGCCTTCATCCTCATCGATCCGGACACCAACAACACGGTGGCCGGCGGCATGATTGCGGGCAAGCGCGGCGACCTCGGCGGCCTCAACAACGAGGCCGAACGCGTCATCCTCTCGCTCCCCGCCGACCTCGCCGACAAGATCCTGGCGAGCGGCCTGCTCTCCGAACGCCGCGACGAAGTCGACATCCGCCGCACCAATCCGGGGCGCGCGGCGGAACTGCTCGGCGAACTGGACGGCTGAAGATTTGACTCCCATGAGTGACCGAAGAGGGGCGCTGAAAGGCGCCCCTTTTTACGTTCAGGCGGCCTTTGGCCCCCTGGTTATTTCGAAGCCGATCGCAAAAAGAACGCGCCATTGACAAGGGTCAAAGAAAGCGCTGATGTAAATGGGAGGTTCGGCATCAAGATGTTGCGAAGTGCTCGGCGGTTGGGGCGATGTCATTAAACGTTTGTCTCCCAAGAATGACTGGGAAGGGGCGTCGGGGGCGCCCCTTTTTACATCCAAGGTGAGGCGCGACCGGCTGGATGGAACGCACATCGCAAAGATTAAATTTCCGCCATGTTTCTCGCGGTGATTGCGGACGGCGCCAGCCGGCTGCTAGGCTCCGATGACTGTGATCCTTGCCGGCTCAGGCGGGGGTTCGTCCGTGTCCTGTGCCTTAAGTCGGAGCCTCTCATGCACAAATCGCCTGCCATGCGCGCCCTGTTGATGATCGCCGCAACGGCGCTGCTGCCGGCTGCGGGAATGGCCGCGGGACAGGAGCAATCGACCGGCTGGGTCAGTTCTGGCGATGCCCTTAAAATGTCTCATGCGCTGAGTGCCAGGGGGATGATGCCGGTGCATATCGAGTGCAAGGGCGATTCTCGCAGCAGTTTCATCCGTGACAGCATCATGCTCAATATCACCTTCGCGCCGGATACCGACCATCGCCCGTGGAAATGGCGCTGGGGCACGAATATGGGTCACTACGCCCATTATCTCATGCCCAAGGGTTGGAAGCTTGTCAGCCAATCCGGATTCACACGGCCCAAGACGGGACTTTTCGTCCCTTGTGGCATATTCGTCGGCCCGCCCGGCACATCGGCGCTATACGGTCCGCCGACCCATTGAGCCCCGGAACGGCCGCAACTCAGCCGCAGTGCATTTGCAAGGCCAGCCTTGGTTCGGGCTCGTTCTCAGCGGGCGCGAACCTCACTTCGCTTCCGCGACTCAACGCCGACCCTTGCGGGCCCACGATGCCAAACCGTCCCAGATATCGAAGGCCCGGATAGTATCCCGACGGTGGTGGGTTCGTCGGGGCTGCTCCCGCGGACGTTCCTGGCGAGATATATCGCGTCAGACCCAAGGCTTCGGGATCAAGCCCTTCGTCTGCGGCATTGCCTTGCGGCGGAAGCCGTTCGGTCGGCGTCTTTCGCGGCGGGATCGCCTCCATATCGCAGCTTGAAAAGATCTTGCGCTGAGAAATATCGACGATCAGCAATTTGTAGCTGGTCCCTACGAAGAACCGCCCCCCTTGCTCTGTCGCATAGACCGCAGCCCCTGAATTGTAAGGCCTTTTCCAGATCTCGATCCATTCGCTCGATGCAATGGGGCGCGGCACCCACCGTGGTGCGAGCGTCAGCTGCTGATCCATCCCCCATCCCCAGGCGACGGTATAGGTCAGCGTATAACCCGGAGCGATTTCGACGCTGACGGAGCGGCGGGAATAGCTCTTCCATCCGATAAGGCAGAGCGCCAGAATGCCGCAAATGAAAAGCGCCTTGCGCATTCAAAGCCTCATCGGAACGGAGCTTCCCGACAAATGAAGCCCATGAGCCTTTGCTCTGAACCTGATCCGCGCAGCGTGGAGAAATCCGGCTTGTCACCCATGCACATGCCCGTCCCGGTCCAGCGCATGGACATGGTGATGCGCATGCGGGCTGCCGTTGGCATGGTGGTGGACATGGGCATGCGTGAGGCGGGCGCGGCGGAGCAGTTCGGTGTCGTGCAGGATATCATGCACGGGCCCGTCGCCCGCCACATGCCCGCCGGCCATGACGACGGCGCGGGTGGAAATCGCGGTGAGGATGTCGAGATCATGCGTCGCGGTGATCACCGTGCGGCCTTCGCCCAGATGCCCTGCGAGGAAATGCACCAGCTTGTCGCGGCTCTGGGGGTCGAGAGCGGCCGTCGGCTCGTCCAGCAGCAGCACGTCCGGCTCGGTCACCAGAACGCTCGCCAGCGCCACGCGCTTCTTCTCGCCGCCCGACAGCCGATGCGGCGCGCGGTCCTTCAGATGCGTGAGTTCGAAGCGTTCAAGCTGTTCCTCGATCGCAACACGGATACGCGCCTTGTCCCAGCCGAGCTGGAGCGGGCCGAAGGCGATCTCGTCGAAGACCGTGGGGTTAAAGAGCTGGATATCCGGATTCTGGAAGACCAGCCCGACGCGCCGGCGAAAGGCGTAATGCGCCTCTTCATCCTCGAACCTCTGCTCGGTCATCGGCGCGCCGAACGCCGACGCGGTGCCGCTCGCCGCAAAGGTAAGAGCCGAGAGAAGCCGCAGCAGCGTCGACTTGCCCGAGCCGTTCGGCCCGATCAGCGCGATCCGCTCGCCGGAACTGACCGTCAGGCTGAGGCCCGAGAGCGCCGGCTGGTCGCGATAGGTGTAGTCGACATCATTGAGCGCGAAGACGGCGTCGGTCATCGTTGCATCCAGAAAATGACGGCAGGCACGAGGGCTGCCAGAAGAAGCGCCGCGCCATCGCGGGCGCGGAATTGAAAGTCGTCGATCAGCCGCACTTCGCCGCGATAGCCGCGCGCGATCATCGCCATGTGGACATCGCCGGCGATCGCCAGCGTCTTGCTCAGCAGCACGCCGGCGCTTGAGGCAATCAGCCGCCGCTGGTCGGCGGGCTTCAGCGGACCGAGCTGGCGCGCGCGCCGCGCCTCCATCATCTGCACCGCCGTGGTCATCAGCACGAAGATGTAGCGATGCGTCATGCCCAGCACCGCCACCACCGCAACCGGCACGCCCAGCGACCGCATCGCCTTCATCACATGCGGCCAGCTTGTGGTGAGCACGAGAAGCGCGGCAAAGCTCGCTGCCGTCTCGGCACGGCCGATGAGGAAGGCAGCGCTCCGCAATCCCTGTTCGCTGATCGACCAGTGGAGCAGGGGCAGGGTCGCAATCACCTTTCCGGAAACGAGGAAAGGCGAGGGGAGCGCAATGACACCCGTAAAAGCGAGCACGCCGAGCCACACCTGTTTGAGGAGCCGCAAGAGCGGAATGCTCGAGGCGAGCGCGAGCGCGACGGCCAGTGCAAAGAGCAAGACGAGCCCGAGGAGCGAATGCAGCATGGTTGCGGCGATGATGAGAAGCAGGCAGCCGGCCAGCTTGGCGCGCGGATCGAGGCTCTGCAGGAGCCCGTCCCGCCCGGCAAGATCCTCGGCTTCCATGGCATGCGTGAGAGCATGGAGGAGGTGGGAGGGTGTGTGGAAGAGACGTCTGTTTGTCTTGCTGCGGGGCGTTCCGCTCTCTCCGACATCGCGGGAAACGGATTGTGCTGCAGCGGAAAATCCCCCTATGGCTGCCGCCATCTCCCCCACACGGGGGGAGACAGATGGGGGCGCCGTCCCGGCCAAATCAACGTGTGAGCGGGGCACGGCGCTCGCTCTCCCTCCCCCTTGTGGGGAGGGTTGGGGAGGGGCATTTTCTCCCGTGTCCTGCGGGAGTACCCCCTTCTCCCCCTCCATCACGCCGCGTCCGGCGTGGCGCGCCGCAGGCGGGCGGCGATGGCCGAGAGTGCGAGGAAGGTGAGGATGATCAGCCCACCGCCGATGAGGGCGGAGAGGATATAGCCGAAGGCGTGGCTGTGCATGAAAGCGGGCGCATAGTCCGGCATCGGCGCGGTCCAGAAGCTGGAGAGCTTTTCCAGCCCGGCGGGCACGCTTTCCGGCGGCGCGACATTGTGCGAGGCCGCCGCGATCTCGGCGCGCGCGTCTGCGCTCTGGAAGGCTTCGACACCCCATTCGCCCCAGGCGGTGCCGGCGGCGAGCAGGCCGAGCGGGCTGGCAATCATCAGCCCTGCAAGTCCGGCCCAGAGCCTACGCGTTGCCTTCCACGAGGTGGCCATCCCCATGGCTGCACCGGGAGCGGTCGCCTTCAGGAGATCCACATCATGGCGCTGCAGATAAGCGACGAGGCCTCCCGTGATGACCAGTTCGGCAAAGCCGGCGAAGGTCAAATGGCCGAGCATCATGGCGGGAACGGCAATCGAGAGCGGATAGGGCGCATAGAGCGGCGCGCCGGAGGCATCGTGGAAAAAGATCGGCTGGATGCCGAATTCGATCGCCGCCATCAGCGCCGAGACGTTGATCGCCGCGTAGCCGGCAATCCCTCCCGCCGCCACACGGCGCGGTGCTGTTAAAGGCGAGGTGCCCGCGATCAGCCGGTAGAGCCCATAGGAAACCAGCGAGCCGACGATGGCCATGTTCAGCGCATTGGCGCCAAAGGCGAGAATGCCGCCATCGCCGAAGAAGACGGCCTGCACGAGAAGCGCAATCGAGATCGCCAGCATCGCCGCCCAGGGCCCGAGCACAATCGCGGCGATCCCCATGCCGACCGCATGACCGGTCGTTCCGCCCGGAAGCGGCAGATTGAACATCATGACGGTGAAAGAAAAGGCGGAGACGACGGAAATCAGCGGCACGGCCTTGGTGTTGAGCATCCGCCCCACCTTGCGCGAGGCGATATACCAGAAGGGCGCCGCCGCCGCGAAAGTCACGGCGCATGTGCTGGGTGAAAGATATCCGTCTGGAATGTGCATGGATCGGTCTCCGTAAGCAGCCCGGTTTGGGTCCTGCGTTTGAACGTCAATTTTGCGAAAGTATGATCTTTCTTAAAATTTGTCATCACGCAATTCGACATTTCACAGGCTCGAATGCGGCACCGGCCTATGTTAATGGACGTCAGCTGGAAGACGAGGAGAGCCCGATGCAACGTGTGACCGTGACACTCGATGACGACCTGATGGCCGAGCTGGATCGTGTGATGGCCGAGCGCGGCTACCAGAACCGTTCGGAGGCGATCCGCGATCTCGCCCGCGCGGGGCTCAAGCAGGCTCGGGTGGAAGCGGGCGACATGGCCCATTGCGTCGGCGTGCTTTCCTATACCTACGATCACAAGGCCCGCGATCTTGCGCGCCGCCTCACCAACACCTTCCACGATCATCACGACATCTCGGTCGCCAGCATGCATGTGCATCTCGATCACGATCGCTGTCTGGAGGTGAGCATCCTGAAGGGTTCCGCCAACGAGGTCCGGCATTTCGCCGAACACGTGACGGCCGAACGCAATGTCACTCATGGCGAACTGGCGATCATCCCATCCTCGTGACCGTCTGTTCAATTCCATTGATCGGTCCATGAGCGTAACGGGCTTGTACGACTGATGATTTTGCTCATGATCGCTGCAATTCTGCTGACCACCCCGGAGATACCGACTTGCTGACCCTTTTTCACGCGCCCGGAACCTGTTCCCTTGCTTCGCTGATTATCCTCCACGAGGTCGGTGTCGAACACGATGTTCATCTCGTCAATACGATGGCCGGCGGAACCAGGACGCCCGAATATCTTGCCATCAATCCCAAAGGCCGCGTCCCGGCCCTGAAGACCGAGCGCGGCATTCTCACCGAAACGCCGGCAATCCTTCTCTACCTCGCCCAGATCGCGCCGCAGGCCGGACTCGCGCCGCTGGCCGATCCGTTCGCCCTGGCAGAGCTGCAGGCCTTCAACAGCTACCTCGCCTCCACGGTCCATGTCGCCCATGCCCACCGCCCCCGCGGCAGCCGCTGGGCGGACGAGGAAAGCTCGCTCGAGGACATGAAGCGCCGCGTGCCAGGCAACATGACCGAGTGCTTCAACCTCATCGAAACCGGCATGTTCAAGGGGCCGTGGGTCATGGGCGAGACCTATACAATTGCCGACCCCTATCTCTACACCGTCGGCTCATGGCTTGCCGGCGATGGCGTCGATATCGCTGCTTTCCCCCGCGTGCATGATCACTTCAAGCGCATGGGTCAGCGCGAGGCGGTCAAGAAGGCGCTCGGCACCCCAGCCTGAGGCAGGACTGCCTTGCCGCGTCCGTTTCGGGCAAGCAGCGGGCAGTAAGATCCTCGCGACTCATCACGGGCGGGGCGCATGCAGCAATATCTGGTCGAGGCGGTGACGGCCTATCAGGCGGGCGACTTCAGTCGCGCGCTCGCTCTCCTGTCGCGCATGCCGGATGGCGCCATGCCGTTGCAGGCGCTGGCCCTGAAGGCGAACATCTTTGCGCGTCGCGGCGAAACGCGTGCTGCCGGCGAGACATTCCTGAAGGCCGCGCGCATGCCCGGCGCCGACAATGTCCTGTTGCTCAGGCTTGCCGGCCGCATGCTCGATCAGGCAGGCGAGACGGAGCTGCTGGCGGAGGCCGGTGTTGAAATCCTGCAGTCCGTCACCGAGGACCCGGCGCTGGCCAGCGCCATCATCGGCGCGCTTTCAGCCGCCGGCCGCGCCTCTGAGGCCGCTGCTTTCGTCCCGCTGCTGGATGCGGCCGATCCAGCGCAGGTCATGCTCGGCGTGACCGTGCTGCGCAGCGCCGGCCGGATCAGCGAGATGCTGCCGCTGCTCGATGCGGCGCTGAAGAACTTTCCCGCCGACGGCATGCTGAATGCCGAGCGGTTCAACGCCGCACTCGACATCTGCGACTTCGACATCCAGGCCGATTGCCTGCGGCGCATCATGGACGGGGGCGACCACGGCGGGCAGAACATGTTCGCGGCGCAGTCCATGCATCGGCGGCTGATGTGGTCGGATGACGAGGCGGCCAACAGCAGGCCGGGTCTCGACCAGTTTCTTCTCTCGCGGCAGATCAACGGTGTCGTGCCCGAGCGCCGCCGGTTCGGCGCGGCGGACCGGAAGATCCGGATCGCCTATCTCTCCAGCGACTTCTACGCGCATGCCACGATGATCCTCGTGCGCGAGGCGCTGATGGCGCACGACCGCGCGCGTTTCGACATCGGCCTCTTCTGCTACACCAGCGCTGATCGTGCTGTGGAGCAGGAGACGTGGCCGGACATTCTGAAGGACGCGATCGTCCCGCTGCGCGATCTCGATGATGCCGCGGCCGCACGGGCGATTTCCGACTGGCAGGCCGATATCCTGGTCGACCTCAAGGGCTTCACGGGCGGCAATCGGCTGGGCATCGTCGCGCTCTCGGATGCGCCGGTCAAGGCGACCTGGCTCGGCTATCCCGGCTCCGTCACCGGCGTCGGCCTCGACTATGCGATCTGCGATCCGATCGTCACGCCGGAAAGCGCAAAACCTTTCTACGAGGAGAAGCTCTGTCGCCTGCCGGAGACCTACCAGTCGAACGACAGCGTGTCGCGCGCCCGGCCGGGCCCCGCCCGCCGCGCCGATCACGGGGTGCCGGAGGGTGCCTTCGTCTTCGCCTCCTTCAACAATGTCACCAAGATCAGCCGCGAGATTGTCGGGCTGTGGGCGCAGATCCTGACGCGCACCACCGGCAGCATCTTCTGGTGCCTCGCGCCCCTGGCCGCCCGCAACAATCTCCTCTCAGCCTTCGCCCAGGAAGGCATCGACCCGGACCGGCTCGTCTTCGCCGAAGCCACGCCCTATGAGAAGCATATCGACCGCGTCGCGCTCGCCGATCTCGTGCTCGACACCTTCCCCTACAACGGGCATACGACGACCTCCGACGCGCTCTGGGCCGGCGTGCCGCTCGTCGCGCTGTCCGGAAACAGCTTCGCCTCGCGCGTGGCCGAAAGCCTGCTGCGCGCCGTCGGACTTCCCGAACTCGCCGTCCATGACCGTGCCGCCTATGCCGACCTCGCCGTGGCACTCGGCAACGATCCGGACCGGCTGGCGGAGATCAAGGCAAGCCTCGCCGTGAACGCCCGGATCATGCCTCTCTTCGACAGCGAACGCTTCACCCGCCATCTTGAGCGTGCCTATGAGATGATGGCGGAGCGGGCGAGGGCAGGCCTCTCGCCGGATCACATCGACGTCGAGCCGCTGCCGCCGCGCGAGATTCCCTTCATGTGAGGGCCCATGCCTTCTGAGATGGTGGGGCAGAACGAGGTCAGCGCCCCTGTCACCCTGTACATCGCCTTCTTGTTAGAAGCGAAACCGGTTTCTGCATCAGGGCTCTGCGAACTCTTGGAATTGCAGGGAGACGGGCCCCTGTCAAAATTTTCTCACATCAATCCGCCACGCTCAAAGCCGCCGCTTCCTGGCGGCGGCCGGCCATCATCTTCTCGAATGCCGGGCGCTGATGGCACTTTTCATACCAGGCGCGGATATTCGGCTTGTCCTCGAAAAGCTTCGGTTCGCCCATGGCATAGCGCATGACCTCCGCGACATTGAGATCGGCGACGGTGAAGCGGTCGCCGACGAGGTAGTCGCGCCCGGCCAGGTGCAGCTCCAGCACGGAAAGCGGCATTTTCAGCATGCGGCTGGCAACCGCGATCGCCTTGCGGCCGCCCTCGCTCGTTTCCTGTCCGGCATCGTGAACGAGGACGATCTGCACAGTCTGCGGCTCGACCTCGGTCGCAGCCCACAATGTCCATTGCAGCATCTCGCCTTCCTCGGCGATATCGGCCGGCGCCAGCGGCCCGCCATGCTTCTTGGCGAGATACATGGTGATGGCGAGCGACTCGGTCAGCACAAGACCGTCGTCATCGATGGCCGGGATCTGCGCCGAGGGGTTGACGGCAAGGAAGTCGGACGAGCGCGTGTTGAAGGGGGCATCTTCCGCGAACGGATTCTTCAGATAGCGCGCCTGCGTCACCTTCACCGGAGTGAAGGGCAGGCCGAGCTCTTCGGCGGCCCAGTAGACCCGTGAGGCACGGGAGAGATACACACCATAGATCGTCAGCATTCGGTCTTTCGCCCCCCGGCGTGCATGGGATGTCTCAAACGAATAAAGCGTGGCGCGATATGGAAGAATCGCGTCCACGCTTTATTGTCGTTGTCGAATGTCGTTGTCGCAAGGCCCCTCAGACCGGGCTTCTGCGCGCAACCGAAATCTTAGCGGCCGCGACCCTTGCGGCTCTGGCCGAGGCCCATTTCCTTGGCAAGGCGCGAGCGGGCCTGCGCATAAGCCGGCGCGACCATCGGATAGTCGGCGGCCAGATCCCACTTTTCGCGATACTGCTCAGGCGTGAGGTTGTGATGCGTCATCAGGTGGCGCTTCAGCGACTTGAACGAGCCGCCGCATTCCAAACAGGTGATCTGGTCGTCCTGCACCGAGCGGCGAACCGAAACGGCCGGCTTCGGCTTTTCGACGACGGCAGCAACAGGGGCAGGGGAGGAAGTGTTCGACAGGGCGCCGAAGACCTCGGCGATCAGGTTGGGAAGATCGCTGGCAGGAACCACATGATTGCCGACGTAGGCGGATACGATATCCGACGTCAGTTCAACAAGAAGGCCCTGATCGGGGGTTTTTGCATTATCTGTCATATTGTTCTCCGAGAGACGTGCAAAGCGCCTGGAGTGCGCCTCGCACTAAGCTGGATCCACCCGTCCTGGGACGGGAAGTTGCGAAAAAGTATTGTGCGGCCAGTGCAGACCAGCGAACCCCCCGAAGTCTTTGTCCACTGTAGTTTCTGCTTAATGCTCTGGCCCCAAAGGCACAGAGATTAATTTCCGGCGAAGCACAACCTTTGCAGTTGTCGTGATTACCACCGATTCAGTAAAAGTCCATATGGAAATAGGCAGATTTTACCAATTCTAACCAATCCGTAACAATTGGCCAGAACGATATAGGAATAGAATAATCGGCATGTTAGCGATTGCCGTGACCTAGTCCCGCCTTGGGACGTTCTGTCTTGGGAACTATGTTGTCGGTGAAACTATTTCAACCGCGGCCTTTCTCCTCCCGGGCATAGTCATCCCGGACACTCGCTGCATCGAGCGGCACACGCGATATATGTGCGGCGCGTGCCAGCAGATGTGCCGAAACCGGGGCCGTGAGAATGAAGAAGCAGAACCCGGCAAGTGCCCGCACAAGGATGGCTGCATCCTGCGAGCCGAGACCGGCTGCGATCAGAAGCAGCCCGGAACCGACCGTTCCCGCCTTCGAGGCCGCGTGCATGCGCGTGTAGACATCGGGCAGGCGCAGCAGGCCGAGCGCGGCGAGAACCGAAAAGAGCGAGCCCCCGATGATGAGGATGCTCAAAGGAATGGCGAGCCACAGCGTCATTTCTTCTTCCTCCCGGTCACCGACTTGCGTTTCACCTTGCCCGGCGCGCCGACGCCTTGTTTCGGCACTCCCGCCTTCACCCTGCCTGCCGTGGCCAGTACGAAGCGCGCGAAGGCGATCGTGGCAAGGAAGCCGACGAGACCCAGCGCCATGGCGATATCGATATAAAGGTGGAAACCGGTTTTCAGCGCGATCACAGCAATGAAGCCGATGGCAATCGCCACCAGCATGTCGAGCGCGACGACCCGGTCGGGCAGGCTTGGGCCCCGGATGACCCGGATCACCGTCATCAGGAAGGCGAGCGGCAGCGCGATCAGCGCGAACCAAATGGCCCATTGCAGGATCTGGTCGCCCGCCGTCATCGGAATGCCTCCAGGATTTTCGCTTCGAAGCCGTTGGCAATGTCGCGGATCGTTGCCTCCGGGTCGGCGCAGTCGAGCGCATGCACATAGAGCACGCGCCGGTCCTCCGAGACATCGACCGAAAGCGTGCCCGGCGTCAGCGTGATCAGATTGGCCAGAAGCGTGATCTCAAAATCCCGATCCACCGTGAGCGGGAAGGCGAAGATGCCCGGCTTGAGGTTCATCCTGGGGCGCGTCACGAGGATCGCGACCCTGAAGGCCGAAAGCGCCAGTTCCCGGAAGAAGAGAAGAATGAGCGCCAGCGCCTTGAAGGGGCGGATGGCGATGCGGCTCGGCTGTACGTTTTCGCGGATGAGGAAGAGTGCCAGGCCTGAAAGCACCAGCCCGAAGGCGAGGTTGAGCGGCGTGAACGAGCCCGTGACGGCCGCCCAGACCAGCGTGAAGAGAACGAGGATCACCAGCCGCGTCATCATGGCGTGGGTACTCCTGCCGGAAAGACGGAGTGGAGGTAGGCGCTCGGATCGAGAACTCCGTTTGCGGCAGACAGTGTCAGCGCCAGCAGCGGTTCGGGGTAAAGCCCGATCGCGAGCGAAACAAGCGTGAGGGCCAGAAGCGGCACCCATTCGCTGGCCTGCATCCGCATGGGATCGACAGCGCCCGTGGCGGGCATGCGCCACCAGCCGAGCGCGAAGGCGCGTGCGGCGGCAATGGTCGTCAAGAGGCCGGAAACGAGGAGGGCCGTTCCCTGCCACCACGCGCCGAAATCGAACGCCGCCTTGACCAGCATCGCCTTCGGCCAGAACCCTGAAAAGGGCGGCAGGCCGGAGACGGAGAGGAACAGGCAAAGCGTCATTGCGGAAAGAAGCGGGCTTTTTGCGTAAAGCCCGGCGAGGTCATGCAGCGAGAAGGAACCGCCCATGCGCCCCGCCACGCCCGCGGCCAGATAAAGCGCCAGCATGACGATCATCGAATGCAGCCCGTAGAAGATCACGCCGGAAATGGCGGTCTGCGCGCCGAGCGACACGCCCGTGAGCATGATGCCGATGCCGCTGATCACCATGTAGCCGAGCATGCGGCGGATATCGGCCTGCGCCAGCGCGCCGAGCGCGCCCGTGAGCATGGTCGCAATGGCAACCGCGCCGATCAGCATGGAATAGGCGTTTCCCTCCTCGGGAAACATCATGACCATGACCCGGATCAGCGCGTAGACGCCGACCTTGGTGAGCAGCCCGGCAAAAAGGCCGGCCACCACGATGCGCGGCGTGTGATAGGAGGCCGGCAGCCAGAAATTGACCGGGAAGGCGGCCGCCTTCATCGAAAACGCGGCCACGAAGACAAGCCCCAGCGTCATCATCGGCGCCGACGGTGCAAGCGTGGGCGCCTTGGCTGCGATGTCGGCCATGTTGAGGGTGCCGAACATGGCGTAGAGAATGCCGACCGCGATCAGGAACAGCGTGGTTCCGATGAGGTTGAGGATCGCGTATTTCGTCGCCCCGTCCAGCTGTTCCCGCTCCGAACCGAGGACGATAAGGCCGAAGGACGAAATCAGCAGCACCTCGAACCAGACATAGAGGTTGAAGAGGTCGCCGGTCAGAAACGCGCCCGACACGCCGCCGACCATCAGGAACAGGAAGGGAAAGAAGCCGTAGGCGCGCCGTGTCCTGTCGATGTCGCCCAGCGCCGCGACGCCGCCGCCAAGGGCTGCAACGCCCGCCGCGAGATTGAACAGCGCGCCGGTGAGGTCGACCGTGAAGGCGATGCCGAAGGGCGGCAGCCAGCGGCCCATCACCATGGTGATCGGCCCCTCGCGGATGACGGCGACCAAAAGCCCCGCATCCATCAGTGCCAGAAGTCCAAGTGCGGGGATCGCGAGCCACGACTGCAGCCCCATGCGCTTGCGCGCCATGATGAGGATGGCCCCCACCAGCATGCACCACACCGGCGGCGCGATGACGAGCCAGTGCACCGCCGGAACGGGCGCAAGCGCGAACGACGTCTGAAGCGCTTCCAAAGGTATGCCGCTGGCTGCCATGAACCTGTTCAATCCTTCCCGTCAGTAGCCAAGCGGCGGTGGCGGAGCGTCTTCCGGCTCGGCCAGGCGCATCTGGTGCGTGTCGTCGGTCTTCAGGGCCTGATAGGCGCGATAGGCCAGCACCAGCAGGAAGGCGAAGAAGGAAAACGAAATGACGATGGCCGTCAGGATCAGCGCCTGAGGCAGTGGATTGGCCGCAGTGGCCGGCAACGTCTCCGCGCCCTTGCCGATGATCGGCGGCGCCTCGCGCGTCACGCGGCCGGCAACGAAAATCAGCATGTTCACCGCATTGCCGAGGATCGCGACACCGATGAGGATGCGGATGATATACTGCGACAGCATCAGATAGATCGCGACGGTGAAGAAGATGCCGACGATGATCGCCATGAACCCTTCCATGATCAGTCGTCCTCCCGTTCTTCCAAGGCGAGCGCGATGGTGGTGATCGCCCCCGTGACTACCAGATAGACGCCGATATCGAACATCAGGGGCGTCGATAGCGCCACCTCGGTGCCGAGAATGTGCGGAAACGCCCAGAGCGCGGTCATGAACGGCACGTCGGCGAAAAGCGACAGCAGGCCCGCCAGCGCGGCCATTGCCAGCCCCGCCGCAGCGATCGCAATCGGGTCGAACCATAGCGCGCGGCGCACGGCCGAAACGCCGTTGGCGATTCCGAGGATGGCAAGGGCCGAGGCCGCGATCAGCCCGCCGATGAAGCCGCCGCCCGGCTGGTTATGCCCGCGCAGCAGAACGAAGACGGAGAACAGCATCATCAGTGCGGTCAGATAGGGCGCCATGGTGCGGAAGATCAGTGTATCCATCCCGCGCCGTTCGCCTCTCCTGGGGCTGCGATCTGCCATCAGTCGCTCCTTTCCGGGTCGTTATCGGCTGGCCTGACGGTTCCCGACACCCGGATGCGGATCAGCGCGAGGATGGCAAGTCCCGTGATCGCCACGACCGCGATCTCGCCGAGCGTATCCGTGCCGCGGAAGTCGACAATGATGACATTGACGACATTGGTCCCGTGCGCCACCACCTTCGACCAGGCATTGAAGAAGTCGGTGAGCTCCCTGTTGAAAGGCATCTGCACGGCGCGAAGCAGCAGTGCCGCGAAGCCGACGCCGCAGGCCAGAGCGATGACGGCATCCTTGATCATCTCCCATCCATGGCGGTGATCGCTCGGCTGAAGGTCCAGCCGGGTCATGACGAGCGCGAGGATCACGACCGAGAGCGTCTCCACCATGAACTGCGTGAAGGCAAGGTCCGGCGCGCCATAGAGCATGAAGATCACGGCGACGGAAAAGCCCTGTATGCCGAGCGACACGATGGCCGTCAGCCGGTCGGCGGCGAGCACCACCGCGAAGAGGCCGATGACGGCGATCGCGAAGATGACGAGTTCATGGAATCCCGCCTCTGCCGGCCACACGGGCGGAGAGGGCCATTCGGAGAAGATGGCCATCGGAACCAGAAGCGAAGTCGCGATCACGATGAACGTGACCATGATATAGGTCTCGAGCCGCCCGGACTGGATGCGCGTCGTCAGTGCATGTGCGCCCCTGATCAGCCCGCGCATCGCCTGGTCGAAACCCTGGTCGGGCCCCCAGCCGATCGATTCCAGCGCGGCTGCTGCCGCATCGCGCGCCCGGTCGAGAAGGAGATAGACGATGACGCCGAGCGCGACCGTCACCAGCGAGAGAAGGAAGGGCAGCGACAGATGCGGGATCGCCGAGATTGTCACCGTCCGCGCCTGATGCGCGATCGCCGAGGCCATGGGCGAGGAGAAGGCGGCGTGGAACGCATCGGAAAAGACGCCCGCCGCCAGCCCTGCCAGCGCCAGCACGACCGGACCGGCGAGCATCAGGAGAGGCGCCTCGTGGATGTGCGTCGCCTGCATTTTGTCCTTCTCCCCCTTTGTGGAGGCGACGCCCGGCAAGGCAGAGGCGGGTGCCACAGGCTTTGCCTCGTGATGAGGTCCGGGCAGCGCACGCTCCGGCCCGATGAACGGCTTCAACGCCACGGCGAAGGCAAGGGCGAACATCAGCGCATTTCCGATGATCGCAGTCAGCATAAAGGCGAGCGCGCGCGGATTGCTGCCGGCAAGCGCTTCATAGATCTCTTCCTTGGCGAGAAAGCCGAGAAGCGGCGGCAGCCCGCCCATGGACAGCGCCGCGAGCATCGCGGCCGCGAACGTGACCGGCATCGCCCGCCTCAGGCCGCCGAGACGGGTGACGTCGCGCGTGCCGGCCTCATGGTCGATGGCGCCCGCCACCATGAACAGCGCTCCCTTGAACAGCGCGTGCGCGATGAGATAGAGCACCGCACTTTCCAGCGCATGCGGTGTTCCAAACCCGGTCAGCATCACGAGGAGCCCCAGCGAGGCGACCGTGGTGTAGGCCAGCATCAGCTTGAGATCCGTCTGCCGAAGGCCGATCACCGTGCCGGCAATGAGCGTCGCGCCGCCGAAGACGGGGAGGATCGTTTCCCAGGCGGGCGTATCGCCGAAGGCGGGCTGCAGCCGCATCAGCAGAAACACGCCGGCTTTCACCATGGTTGCCGAATGCAGATAGGCCGAGACGGGGGTCGGAGCCTCCATCGCGTTCGGCAGCCAGAAGTGGAACGGGAACTGCGCGGACTTCGTGAAGGCGCCGCCGAGGATCAGCAGCAGGCTCGCGAAGAAGAAGGGGCTCGCCTTTAGAGCCGGTGCATATTCCAGGAGCAGGGAGATCGTGCTGACGCCGGTGATGTTCCATACGAGGATCAGGCCCGCCAGCAGCGCCAGCCCGCCGCCACCCGTCACCACCAGCGCCTGGATCGCCGCCCGCCGCGAGGCCTCGCGCGCATGGTCGAAACCGATCAGCAGGAAGGAGGTGATCGAGGTCAGCTCCCAGTAGATGAAGAGCATGAGAAAACTGTCCGAGACGACGACGCCGAGCATCGACCCCATGAACATCAGGATGAAGGAAAAGAACCGCCCTTGCTGCGCATGTCCCTTCAGGTAGCCGCCGGCATACAGGATGATCAGCGCGCCGATGCCCGAAATCAGCAGCACGAATGTCAGCGACAGCCCGTCGATCAGCCAGGAATAGCTGACATTGAAGGACGGCACCCACAGATACCCGCCCGTCACCGCCTGCCCGGCCTGCACATCGGAAAGCGCCCGGCAGAAGAATGCGAAAATCCCTGTCGGCACCAGCGCCAGCGGCAAAGCCGCGCGATGCCCCATCGCCCGCGTCAGCACAGGCGCCACCGCCGCCGCAAGGAACGGCGCGATCAGGGCCAGAAAGATGAAGGGCGCATCATTCGCCGCCATGGGGTCTCCGCATTGAGCCTGGGGATGAAGGGATAGGGTAATGCCGCGGCCGGCTCAAGCTTGGCAGGGGATTTTTCGGGGGAGGGGCAAAAAACTCCTACGCCACGTACCCGGCGGGCGGCGGGCCCGATGCGCTGAAAAGGTCCCATTTTCTCCGGAACATCCCTCTGCCGTTCCTGTTAGACCCACCGAGATCGCGAAGATGATCTCATCAACCCAAGGAGAAAAGCAATGGCAAATCAAGGTGGTTCGCACGAACAGCACGTGAAGGCCGGAGAACAGAGCCACAAGAATACCGGCTCTCAGCAGAATGCTTCCTCGGACAAGGACAATTCTTCTTCCGGTACGCGCGGCGGTTCTCATGAACAGCACGTCAAGGCCGGTCAGCAAAGCCACAAGAACAGCTGATCATTACAGAGAGGCCGCGTCGGCGGCCTCTTCAATACTTATTGAGAAAATATGCTGTCTGCGCCGCTGGTGGGCGCTGCGCCCAAACCAGAACGCGCCCGCAACGCGAATTTCATCACACCAAGTTGATCCCGCTTGACCGCCTGTCCCATTGCCGAACCATCTCGACATCCCCATCTGACGTCGCGTAACTTCAACGAAATCAAATGGCAAAATGCCGCGCCTTGAATCAGTCTCTGAGTTCGCTCAGGTTCTGCAAGAGGCGAGGCAAGTCGCATGGAGGCGCTCATGGCACGCATAGTCCCCGTCATCACCAAGTCGGACGAAGAATGGCGCGACCAGCTCACGCCGGCACAGTATCACGTGACCCGCGAGCATGGCACCGAGCGGCCCTTTACCGGCCCCTTCTGGAACACGTTCGAGCGCGGCACCTATTCCTGCGTCTGCTGCGATGCGCCGCTTTTCGTGTCGGATACGAAATTCGACGCTGGCTGCGGATGGCCGAGCTTTTTCAAGGCGGTATCGGATGATGCGATCAGGGAGATCGAAGATCGCTCGCATTTCATGGTTCGCACGGAAATCCGCTGCGCACGCTGCGACGCCCATCTCGGCCACGTCTTCCCCGACGGCCCCCCGCCGACGGGCCTGCGCTACTGCCTGAACGGCACGGCGATGAATTTCACGCCGGACAAATAGAGCATTTCCAGGAAAAGTCGTTCCCGGTTTTTCAGTCCGGACATCTGGGCATAAGAATGAGGCCGGGTGGTCCCCGTGATCACCCGGCCTCAACGTTGCGCGGAGAAAGGGTTTAACCGCCTCACCCCTGGAACGGTCCGCGCTTCGTTTTCTCGACCGCAATCCTGAAGCCGATGGCTGCAAGGCCACGGGTCGGATTGCTCTGGATCACCCCATGCAGTTGCGGCACAGGGCGGCGTGCGGAACGGCCTCCAGCCGCTCACGGCCGATTTCGCCGCCGCAACGCACGCAGGTGCCGTAAGTCCCGTCGGCGATCCGCTTCAGCGCAGCGTCGATCGCCGTCAGTTCGATCTGTCCCTGCAGACCGAGGCCCTCCAGAACCTCATCGTTTTCTCGCTCGGTGGCGCGTTCCTCGCTGTCGGGATGACGCGTGGTCTCCAGATCGGTCTCGATCTTGCCGAGGCGCTGTGTCAGTTCGCGTTTGCGCGCCAGCAATCTGGCTTCGTTCGGGTTCATGGCGTTCATCGCCCTCTCTCCAATTGGGTTGTCCAGGCATCAGCGATCGATCAGCACCGAAATATCGGCATGACGCACCACGCGGTCGGCCGTCGATCCGAGGAAGTAGTTGGAAATGTCGGGGCGGTGGGAAGCCACCACGATCAGGTCGGCCCCATGCTCCTGTGCTGCAGCAAGAATGTTGCTCGCCGCCTGGCCCGTGCGCAGCTCGGCGCTCGTATGGACCTTGATGTCGGCCCGCAGTTTGTCGAGCGTGTCGAGTGCCTGCTTGCGGTTCTTTTCGATGACGTGCCCCGGCACGTCGATGGTGAGATAGCCCGGGATGTCCTCAACGACGTTGAGAAGCACGATCTCGCCGCCGTCATCGGCCAGCGCCTCGGCTTTCTTGAGGATTTTCAGGCCCTTGTCGATCTGCGCCATGTCGACGGCGACGATGATTTTCTTGAACATGACGGCCTCCATCCGGCTGATGCATCAGGGGCCACCGCCCCTTGTTCCATGCATTCGTCCTGATGGGGACAGTCCGTCTTTTCAGGCCTTGTCGCATTGATTGAAATCAATATTCCGCTTGATCTCTGTCAATCCGGCAGTTGATCCAGAGCAATGCGACTCGCCGCTCATTCGCCAAAATAGGGCCAGGAGAGCACGATCAGGATGGCGAACATGCCGGCAACGGCTGCAAGCGCCGGAATGATGATGGCCGGAAAGCCGAAGATGGTGATCGCGAGAGCCCAGATGAGCAGGCAGTTGATGACGAACAGCAGCTTTGCCGCCACCGTGCCCTCGGCCGCCTCGCGCAGCATCCAGCCGAAGAGAGGAATATTGTAGATGACAGCCTGCATGACACAGTCCTTTCAACGTTCCGAAAGCCGGACGCTTCCGAAATTTGCGTTTGATCAACAATTGACGAAATGCAAGAGAAGGTGGTCAAAGAAAACATGCCGGATGGCATGGGTTCCGTCTTCTTCGTGACCTTCGTCAACTTAACAATATCCGATTAGGGCCGACGATATTTGCGGTAAAGCAAATAACTGGCGGTGCAACATTCTGCCGCACGCTATCTGCGGATTTCTCATCTGACGAACATCGCGCATTTCACCCCGGCTGAAGCCGGGATGAAATGCATTTGCGCATGGTCACATCTTGGGCTTCTGGCCGTTCATGTCCTTCATGTCGTGCTTCATCTCGCCGCCATTGGCGGGGCCGACCTGGAATTCGACATTCACATCGCCGGCCTTCTGGAAATGCAGCACGGCCGGTATCTTGTCCCCTTCCTTGAAGGGCGTCTTGACGTCCATGAACATGACATGCAGGCCGCCCTTCTTCAGCTCGACCGTCTTGCCGGCCGGAACCGGAATGCCATCCTTCATCTGGCGCATCTTCATTACGCCGTCGGTGACGGCCATTTCGTGCAGCTGCACGTTCGGCGTGGCCGGCGAGGTGATCGAGACGAGCGTATCGTCGGCCTTGCCGTGATTGGTGATCTCCATGAAGCCGCCGCCGACTGCGGCACCCGGCACCATGGCGCGGCTTGCCGGGTGGACGATCTCGATGTCGCCGACCTTGTATTCATGCGCGAAAGCTGTGGTCGCCAGAAGGCCGGCCACCAGCGTCAGGCCAAGTGTCTTGATGAGGTTCATGGATGTTCTCCTTTGGGTTTGCTGTTGAGTTTGGCGAGAGGCCGCCCGATTGCGATCTCCTTTAATCGCTCGGGTCGGCTGAGTGTGACGATCTCGGCATGGGAGTAGTCGATCACGCCGGCGCGCTTGAACTGGTTGAGCGTGCGGCTCACGGTCTCAACGGTCAATCCAAGCCAGTCGGCGAGATCGCTCCGGGTCAGATAAAGCGTGAGCACCGGGTGCCCCTGACGCAGTTTGCGGGGAAACTGCGCAGCAAGGTCGAGAAGCCCGTTGGCGACCTTCTCCGCCGCATTCATCCGGCCAAGAAGCGCGGCGTGGCGGGCAAGCCGCGAAAGCGAATCGATTGCGGTCTCCGACGCGAGCGCGGGATTTGCCGCCGGGTCCAGCACTTCGACCTCGGTGAAGGTTAGCGCCTTGATCGCGCAGCTTCCGTCGCGCTCCGGCTGCTGCGCAATCGCCCGGCCGGGGCCGACGATATCGGTGATCTGTCGGCGCCCGTCGCCCAGAAGACGGCAATCTGCCAGACACCCTTCGACGACGCGGTAGAGCCGGGGGCTTGTCGCCGAAACGCCCAGCTCGTCACCGGGCGCGATAAATTGCAGGAAAGGTTTTTCCGCGCCAACCGGCTTCAGACCGGTCTTGACGAGGACGGGATGCGGCAGCATCGCCTGCCGTGCGTTGACATGAAGCATGGGATATATCCGCTTGATCGGCGGATGAGCATGGCCGCATGGGGCCGGGCTACAATCCGCTCGGGACAGATGACGCCGGGCACGAGGCCGCGACGCCGGTTCGATCTGTCAGGCGGATGCGGGTGGCGCGCGCGGTCCGGCGCCTGGCGGGTAGAGGAGGTGGCGTAGCGCATCCGGCCTTGCGGGCGCCATTTCATGCGAGACGATGACGAGTTGCGGACCGGCCGGTTCGGCAGGGACGGGCAGGATCACATCATGATGATGCAGCCCGAGGGTCGAAGCGCCCAGCTTGACGATCTTGCCCTGGCCGGACCCGTCGGGAACGGTGACGCAGAGCGACGGCAGCGAGCCGTCCGGCAGCATATAGTGCGCGATTTCGTCGCCTGACAGCGCCCTGGTACTGGCCTCCGCGGGGGCGGCAAGCGTCAGCGACAGCAGAGCGATCGCGCAGAAGACGCGCGTCGCGATCCCCATCCATGTCGCCCGTCTCGGCCGCATCGGCAGATAGTTCCCTCTTGCCTCATCAACCGATAGGCCGCACCGCGTGAAACGTCAATGCGGCATTCTGGTCGGCCGATCGCGCTGTTCCCATTCCGGTGCCGCGTGCCCGAGGCGCCGGACATCACACGCGTTGAATGCTGCAGGGGCGGCTCCGTCAGGAGCCCCGCCTGGGTGATGCATGATTTTCCAGAATGAGGAAAAAAATCCCATATTATTCGATAAAATTTCCGAAAACTTAAGAGAAAACAATCATAGATTGCGGAGGATCGCTTCCAAACATCCATGAAATCCCTCTAGGGTGTATGAATAAATTCCTATTATGTAGGAGGCTTTCATGAATGCCAGCAAAGACCCAGGACGGGAAGGGCACGCAGAGCCCGCCATCGCGCATCCTGCCGATGCCCGTCCACCCCATGCAACGCTCAGGGATGCGCGGCCCGAACGCGTCATCTGCCAGGCCGTCCGACTGATGACGGCGGAGTTTCTCTTCGTCTCCGGGGATCGCATCGGCATGCGCCGCGAGCGCCGTCGACTCGCCTGCCACATCCGCCAGATCGCCATGTATGTCTGCCACGTGGCGCTGCAGATGCGCATGACGACGATCGGCGAGGGCTTTGGCCGTGACCGTTCGACCGTGGCCCATGCCTGCGCCGTGGTCGAGGATCGTCGCGACGACCGCGATTTCGATGAATTCGTCTCGGCTATCGAGCGTACAGCCCTTCTGGCCTTCGGACATCTCGGCGAGGTCGCCCATGACTGAGAACAGGACCGGGACGGTGCGCCGAAATGCGCCGGAAGGCAAAGGCAAGGTCAATCGCGCCGGAAAGGGCGGCAATGCCGCATCGAACGGTGAGGCCGAGCGTCTCTTCGCTCTGCTGCTCCGTTTCCTCAAGTCGCTGCCGCCGGCCGGTGCTGTGCTCTGCGCCACGCCAGGCGGTGCCGATGCCGCCACGCTGGAACTTGCCACCCCCTCGGAACGGCTGCGCGTGGACGCGCGCGTCCTTCTTCAGGCGGCGCGACGCGGCCTGATCAGGCGGGAAGGGCCGCGCATCTGCCCCCTTCCTGAAGCCTCGGCCTTTGTTGCCCGCCATTCAGCGCCGGAACCCGATTTCGCCCGGCCCCACCGCGACCTGGTGGAAACGACGATCTCGATCGGCGGTGAAACGGAGCGCGTCAGCCGCAACCAGTCCGAATCGCCGTTGTCGGCGCTGGAGCGGCTGAAGGGCAGGGCCGGCGAAGCCTATTTTCCCCGCGAGGCCATGGCTGCCGGCGAGCGCCTTCATGCCGATTTCACCCGTGGCCAGCTTCAGCCGCAGGTCACGATGCGCTTCGAGCCGCGCCTTGGCACCAGCGTCAAGGGCGCTCGCGGCGGTGTGGCCGATCTGTCCGATTCAGCCGTTGCCGCCCGCCTGCGCGTCAACCGCGCGCTCGCGGCGCTGGGCCCCGAACTCTCCGGCGTCGCGCTTGATATCTGCTGCTTCATGAAGGGGCTGGAAACGGTGGAACGCGAACGCCAATGGCCTCCGCGCTCGGCGAAACTGATGCTGAAGACAGCGCTCATGGCGCTCCACCGGCACTACTCGCCGCCGGTCAAGCGGGAGATGCGGCAATGGGGCGAGGAGGGGTTTCGGCCGGAAATGTGAGCGGGGTTGGGGAGCAAGATATAGACCCCCTCTGGCTGCCGCCATCTCCCCCAAAAGGGGGAAGACGGATAGAGGCGCGCGCCCCCTTAAGTGTCCCTGACCTGCAGTGTATCCGAATCGTCAATCGGGTGCCACACGGTCTCCCTCCCCCTTGTGGGGAGGGTGGGAAGGGGTCTTCTCAACCCTTCAGAGGCTCAAAATTAAGTGGCCTTCACCCCGCAGCCATCGCAGCCTCGGCCCGGATCCGCTTGATCATCGACCGCAGCCCGTTGGCGCGCTGCGATGACAGATGCTCGACCAGCCCGATCGTGTTGAACGTATCAATCGCATCTGTCGCTGCAATTTCGGAAGCCTTGTGGCCGGAATAGATGGAAAGCACGATGGCGACGAGCCCGCGCACGATATGGGCGTCGCTGTCGCCCTCGAAGGTCATGACCGGATCGGCGCCTTCGCCCTTATGGCTGACGAGCCAGACCTGGCTGGCGCAGCCCTGCACCTTGTTGTCTGCCGACTTGTCGCTGGCAGGCAGGTCCGGCAGCGCCTTGCCCAGTTCGATCACGTAGCGGTAGCGATCTTCCCATTCGTCGAGAAAGGAAAAGTCCTCGATGATCTGCTCGATAGTCGCCATTCTCAGCCTGTCCGTTTTTCTTGCGGGCCGGATATAGAGGCAAATGCCGCCGAGCGAAAGCATTTCCACCTGCACAAAAGAAAACGCCGCAGGCACGAGGCTTGCGGCGTTCGCGAAAATCGCGAGTTCAGGCAGGATCAGAGAATTCAGATGGTGGGCGGCGACTCAGTGCTTCGGGCGGGCCGAAGGCACGGGGATGACGGTACCGGTGACGACAGCATCCGGCAGGGGCTGTTCGGCTGCGGCGGGAATGGATTTGGTGGCCTCTGCCACATTCGGGGCGGCGTCCGCCTTGGCGGCTGCGGTTTCGGCGCCGGGCTTGTCCGAGAAATTCTTGTCGAGAAGCTTGTAGGCGACCAATGCGCCTTCCTTGGCGCGGTTGCCGAGGGCCGAAACCGTTTCGGCTCCCTTGATGCAGACTTCAGGACGCTGCGAGCACATCTCGCCGATATAGGAGAGTGCGCCGGTGGCGGCGGTCACGGCGTCGGCGGCCTGCACCTGCGGCGCGCCTTCCAGTTTCTTCTGGGCCTCGCCGTCGAAGAAGGGCAGCACGACGAGCACGACGCAAAACCAGAAGGTTCCCTTGATCAGCATGCCCATGGTTTCGGTTCCTGTCTCTTTGTTTCTGTCCCGGTCTTTTCGCCGGTGTGTTGCTGGCCGGTTCGGTCTTTCCCGTCCGGCTTGAGAGGACATTAGGCCGCCAGTTGCAAAAACCGCTTTTCAAAAAATGCGAGGCTTTGAAGCAAATTTGTCTCAAATTTTATCGATTTTGCCTTTTGGAGCATTTGAGCCGCATTTGAGCGATCTTCGTTAATCTTGGCCCGGCGCAAGTTCAACAGACACAGGGCTTTGCGGGCAGCGACGCTCCGCCAAACGTTAACGCTTGCGGCAAATCGAGGTTTTTCAGGCGCTTACGCCCCGTTAACCACGATCTTCGAAGCCCCTCCGAAATCGTTCCAAAACGGGATTGCGACAGAAAATCGCAAGGCTTCAGGTCCTGTTTTTAGACTTTCCTTAAGCCGGGTGCGCCAATGTCGTCCCATATAAGAATATGAGTCACAGGGTAAAACGCGTTGCGAGTTCTGCGTAACATGTCCGGAAAAATGTCGTCGCTGCCGTCAAGGCTGGCGAGCGCGTGGGCGCCGGGCCTGACGCTGGCAGACCCTGCCGCCGCCCGCCGTCTCGAGCGCATCGCCGCCTTCGGTCTCTACGGCATGATGGTGGCACCTGCCGCCCTGTGCCTCGTCGCCAGCCCTGCCGTTGCGCTTCCCGTCGGCGTCGGTGGCGTTGCGGCCGTGGCACTGGCCGCTGCCGGCTGGCTGGCCCATGTCACGCGCGAGCAGTCCGCCGCAGCCGAGCCGGTCGCCGAAGACGCCGTCGCCCGCCATGCCGAGGACCCGCTTCTCGACCTTCTGCCCGGTCTCGTCACCGTTCATAATGAGCGCGCGCTCGTCACCCGCGTGCGCGGCCGCGACCGCGACCTGCTGATGCGGGAGTTGCGCGGTCTCGACGCCAAGGGTTTCCTCGACCAGATTCACGTCTCCGACCGCATCCTCTTCCTGCAGGCCGTCGATGCCATGCGTCAGGGCGGACGGGGCACCACGATCGACCTGCGCTTCGAGACGAGGGGTGCCGAGGACGACGCCCGCAGCCAGTTCGTGCACCGCCGCCTGATGCTGAGCGCCATCGAAAGCCGCAACGGCGAGTTCGCCGGCTTCCTCTCCCAGATGCTCGACTGTGCCGAAGACGATGCGATGAACCGCGCGCTTTCGGCCAAGGCCGATGAGGCGAATTCCGCCAACGAGGCGAAGACACGCTTCCTGGCCGCCGTCAGCCACGAACTGCGCACGCCGCTCAACGCCATTCTCGGCTTTTCCGACATCCTGGCCGGCGAATATTTCGGCAAGCTCGAAAACGATCGCCAGCGCGAATATGTCAGCCTCATCAACCAGTCTGGCAATCATCTGCTCGCCGTGGTCAACACCATGCTCGACATGAGCAAGATAGAGGCCGGCCGCTACGAACTCGCCTGCGAAGATTTCGCCGCTTCCGCCGTGGTCTCCGCCTGCGAGCAGATGCTGGCGCTGCAGGCGAAGAACAAGGGCGTGACCCTGACCACGCGCGTCGCCCGCAATGCCGGCGACCTCGTCGCCGACCGCCGTGCCGTGCAGCAGGTGCTGATCAACCTCGTCGGCAACGCGCTGAAATTCACCGATGCCGGCGGCGTCGTTTCGCTGGATGTCGAGCGCAAGGGCGGCGACCTCGTGTTCACGGTCAGCGATACCGGTATCGGTATACCGGAAGACAAGATCGCGCTGCTCGGCCGCCCCTTCATGCAGGTACAGAACGACTACGCGCGCAAATATGAAGGCACCGGCCTCGGCCTCTCGCTGGTCAAGGGCCTGGTCGAACTGCATGGCGGCCACGTCTCCATCACCAGCCGGCTGGGCGAGGGGACCGTCGTCTCCGTTTCCCTGCCTGAAGCCGGCCCTCCGGCCGGTTCCGAACCAGCTTCGACGGAGACCAGTCAGGTCGTCGCCATCGAAACCAGAAGCGAATTTCCGCCGCGCCTTCCGGCTGCAGCGAAAAGCATGAATGACAAGAAGGAAAATGCTCATGACCACGCGAAAGCGCAGACCGCCTAAGAGGCAGGCCGGGCGCGTCTCGCGGTTGATTGCGGGCGGCGCGGCGATGATCGGTGCAGCTGCCATGCGCAATCCGGTTGCGACTGGCGGGACGGCGGCCTTTGCCATCGTCTTCTCTTTCGTGGCCGCCAACGCGCTCTGGTATCAGCCGAGCTCGCACCCGCATCCCTGGCTCGACACCCGTGACGCCTTCCGCGACTATGCCTCCAAGGCCATGCATCCGGGCGGCGACACCACGACGACCTATCGCGTCGAGCGCGACGCAGCCGCTCCCGCAGGTGCCTCCGCCGGAACGACCGCCGCGCCGAAGCCTGTTGACGGTGTCGTGGTGCATGACGATCAGGCCCCCGCCGCCGCGAATGCCGCAGCCGACGATCTCGTCGCTCAGGTCCAGGCAAACCTGACCCGTCGCGGCCTCTATGAAGGCCCGGTCGATGGCGTGATGGGCGCCAAGACCGAAGCCGCCATCATGTTCTACCAGGAAACCCGCGGCCTGCCGCAGACGGGCGTCGCCGATGCCGCCGTCCTCGACCTCCTGAAAAAGGACAATGCCGAGTTCAACGTCGTGCCGCCGGACCGGCCCGCTGACGTCACCGGCGCCATCGCCGCCAAGGCTCCGCAGAAACCTGTCGAGAAGCCGGCGCCGAAAGCCGCCGATCCGGTCGCCGCGCTGATCTCCAAGGCCCCGCGCGCTGCGGCGCCTGTCGCGCCGGCCGTAAAGCCGCAGACGGAGACGGCCAGGACCGCGCGCCCGGCGACTGCCGCGCCCATTCCCCCGGCTCCCATCCCGAATGGAGCGGCAAAGGCCGCCCCCAGGCCCGCACAGAAATCTGCGGACAAACCGGCGCAGAAACCCGCGGAAAAGGCCGCGCACGACAAGCTCGCCGCGCAGAAGACCGTGGCGACGGCCCCGCGACCTGCCGCCATCCCGGTCAAGGCAGAAGCTCCCGCCAAGCCCGGCGCTGCGGCTGCGGCACCGTCGAACCTGACGATGGCGATCCAGAAGGGCCTGTCGAACCTCGCCTATCGCGACGTCACCGTGGACGGTGTACCCGGCGAGCAGACCAAGGAAGCCATCCGCCACTTCGAGAAGCACTATCGTCTGCCCGTCACCGGCGAGCCGAACGAAGCAGTGCTTGAAAAGCTGAAGAAGATCGGCGCGCTCTGAAGGCCATAACGCCTGGAGCGCGGCGCGCGGCTTGCCTTTCATCAATCCTGAACGGAAAAGCCTGAACTTAAGTCTACATTCACTGCCACCGGCGGTCGATTTAGAGATTTCTTAACTTCGTTCGTTCACCCTTTCTTGACCATGCATAGAGGGGGATGAAATGAATACGGCGGCCCATCGCGTGCCTGCAGAACCGGTCGAGGAAGAGCCCGCGCGCAACGCGCCGCCCGCGCCGGACGCGCTGCGCGAGGTGATCGTTCGCCTGTCTCAGGATGCTTCGCGGCTCGGGATCGATCTCGTCGACATTGCCGGGGCAATACAGACGGTTGCCGCCTCTTCCTCGAAACATTCGCAGGTCTTCAGGCAGCTGACCGGCACGGCGCATGAGATCGCCGACGCCAATCGCAGTATCGCGGACGCGCTGCGCGGCACCGACCAGATGGCCGGTCGCGCCCGCGATGCGCTGAAACAGTCTGCCGAGGACCTGAACCGCTCCTCCGCCGGGATCGACGTCATGGTCGAGGTCAGCGCCGGCATCACCGGCGAAATCTCCCAGTTCGCTGTCTCGCTGAACGAGGTGGACAAGTTCGCCGGCGAGATCGGCTCGATTGCCCGCCAGACCAATCTTCTGGCGCTCAATGCCGCGATCGAGGCCGCTCGCGCCGGCGAGGCCGGCAAGGGTTTTGCGGTGGTCGCGGCCGAAATCCGGGCGCTGTCGCTGCAGACCTCGACCGTCACCGCCACGATCCAGAAGACACTGTCCGATATCCGCAACCGTATCCTGAGGCTCGGCGAGGCCGGTGAAGGCGCTGCCCGCTCGGCCGGCGACATCAAGGAGATCACGGTAGCCATGGATGCCTCCTTCAAGCTGATGGAGGACGTCTTCACACGCATTCTCGACAATTCGCAGCAGCTGTCCGGCACGACCGCCGGCGTCGAGACGCGTTGCTCCGGTTTCGTCGGCAAGCTCGAATCCGCCCTGGATGAGATGATCGAGTCCAACAAGCATCTCCAGGGAGCGGCCGAGCGGGTCGATTCCCTGGTCGACATGTCCGAGCGCATCATTCAGGTCGCCGCCAGCGCCGGTATCGAGACGCCGGATCACCGTCTGATCATCAAGGTGCAGGACGTGGCTGCCGCCGTCTCCGAGGCTTTTGAGCAAGCCGTGGCGGCCGGCCGTATCTCGATGTCCGATCTTTTCGATCGTAACTACCGGGAAATCCCAGGCACGAATCCGAAACAGTTCTCCACCCGCTATATCGACTTTGTCGACCGCGTGCTGACGCCGATCCAGGAGGGCGTCGTCAACAGCGACCCCTCGCTCGCCTTCTGCGCCTGCGTCGACCAAAACGGTTACCTGCCGACGCATAACCTGAAGTTCTCGCAAGCCCAGCGGCCCGGCGAGGTGGAATGGAACACCGCCAACAGCCGCAATCGCCGCATTTTCAACGACCGCACCGGCCTCGGCGCCGGCCGCAATACCCAGCCGTTCCTCGTCCAGACCTACCGTCGCGACATGGGCGGTGGCAACTTCATCATCATGAAGGACATCTCCGCTCCGATCATCGTCAACGGGCGACACTGGGGTGGGGTGCGGCTCGCGGCGAAGGTGTGACCTTCAGATATCCCGTCCCATGAACTCCTCCGGATCAGCCGGCTTCCGGCTGCTCATCAGCCTTTGCAGCGCCTTGACCGGCCGTCCGTCGATCGCTGCAAGGCCGATGGCGATCAGCGCGAGGCCGCCAAAATGTCGCGGCATCAGCCGTTCGCTGAGGAAAAGCGCGCCGAGCAGGATCGCGCTGACCGGGATCAGGAAGGTCACCAGGGCGATATTCGTAGCGCCGGCTGAAGAGAGAATGCGGAAATAGAGAATATAGGCGAGCGCGGTCGAAAGCAGCGCGATACCGGCCACGGAGAGCCACACATCGGACGTCGGGAAGGCGAGCGTCCAGGGCATGTCGATGAACGCGGTGATCGGCAGGAGCAGGATGGCGGCCGCCGTCACCTGTCCCGTGGCCGTTGCCAGCGGTGTCACGCCCATCGCCTTGAAACGGCGGCCGAAAATCCCGGCGAGCGAGTAGGAAATGGCGGCCCCCAGCACCGCGCATTGTGCGAAGAGGTTGACCGTCGCGCCCGTCAGTGCGGCCGGCCCGATCATCAGCACGACGCCGGCAAAGCCTGCCAGCACCCCGAGGACACGGTTTGCCGACATCTTCTCGTCGGCGGTCAAAAGATGTGCGGCGATGACTGCAAAGAGAGGCGTCGTCGCGTTGAGGATCGAGGCAACGCCGCTGGCAATATGCGTCTGGCCCCACACGATGAGGGTGAACGGCACGACATTGTTGAGGAGCCCCATGCCGAAAAAGGCGGCCCAGATGCGCCGGTCGAGCGGCAGCGGCGTGCCGCGCAGGATGAGGATGGCGTTAAGGGTCAGGGCCGCGAGCGTCACCCGCAGGAAGACCAGCGTCAGCGGCGGCAGCGCCTTGACCGCCACGCCGTTGAAGAAGAAGGACCCGCCCCACAGCAGCGACAGGGCGATCAGCATCGCCCACTCCGCCGGTCCCATCGTTCTGCGCACGGTCATGACTGTTCCTCTGCTCCGTTTTCTTCAGCTAAAGCCATCCCGGCTTGCCGGCTGTCTCGCGAACCATTATTTCTTCGGGAAGTTCGCCGATCCACCCGTTTCTTGCAAACGAGACTTTTTCTGTTGATAATTGAGTTCTGCTAAATCATGAACCACGCGCTCCCGCCCCTTGTCAGCCTGCGCGCCTTCGAGGCTTCCGCGCGGCATATGAGCATGAGTCTGGCGGCGGAAGAGCTTTGCGTGACCCCGGGTGCGGTCAGCCTTCAGATCAAGGAACTGGAGTCCGCGCTGGGGCTCCGGCTCTTCATCCGCAAGCCCCGCGCGCTCGAATTGACACCGGAAGGCCAGACCTATTTTGCCAGCCTCAGGGTTGCTTTTCGGATGTTGCGCGAGGCGACCGAGGCGCTTCGGAAAACCGCGCGCGCCGAAGTCATCACGTTGAGCTGCACCTCGACCGTTGCCGTGCAATGGCTCGTGCCGAAGCTCGCGCGCTTCGAGGCGGAGCATCCGGACCTCGACATGCGCATCAGCATCTCGCATCGTCTGGTCGATTTCGGCCGCGATGCGGTTGATCTGGCCATCCGCCACGGTCTCGGCCGCTATGACGGGCTCGTGGCCGAGCGTCTGCTGGATGACGAGCTGACGCCGGTGGCGGCTCCGGCCGTGGCAGCCGGCCTTCGCTCTCTCGAGGCGCTGGCGGGGTGCACGCTCCTGCATGACGAAACCCGTGACGACTGGCGGCTTTGGCTGGCAGCGGTGGGCGCTGAGCGCGTCGAAGCGGGCGGCGGCCCGATCTTCACGGCCAGCAACGGCGCCATCGATGCGGCCAAGGCCGGTCTCGGCGTGGCGCTCGTGCGTCGGTCGCTGGTGGCGCGCGAGCTGGAGGAGGGCACGCTGGTCGCGCCGTTTCCGCAAGGCGTTTCCAATGCGCTCGCCTATTTCCTCGTCTATCCGCCCCAGGTACTGGCGCGGCCGGAGGTGGAAGCGCTTCGTCGATTTCTGCTGCGTGCCGCCGGCCGGCCGCTCACGGGTTGATCGTCACATCGCCTTCCGGCGCGGTCATCTCGAAATCCGAGACCAGGATTTCTATGCGGAGATGCCAGCGACCGGGGAGCGGCAGCCGCAATCCCTCGACGACATAGTCGCCGTCGCCATTCATCTCCGCCTTGCGCCGGATCGGTTCGATGCCGGCCTGCGGATTGGATAGGACGACGGAAAGCTCTTTCACCGAGAGCTCGCCCGCGCCATGGGCCATAGGCGTGACGGTTACGGTGACCGGCCCGGGCGAGGCGGGGAAGAGACTGACTTCCGCCATCGCCTTGTCCGACATCAGCTCGACCGCCACCGCCTGCCGCGCCGCCAGCTGCAGGGCCCGGGGTGGCACGGTGAAGCGCCAGTTGGCAACCGTCGCCAGAATGGCGATCACGAGGAGGATTTCGAAGAGGATGGAAAGCCGGAGCGCTTTGGACCCTGTCACGGGTCCGGCCGCAGATGTACTGTTGACAGCCGGCGTCGTCAGAAACGCCCGGTTGACGGCCGCGGCGGCAAAGAGCGCCACCAGCAATCCGAGTTTCACGAGCAGAACGACCCCATAGTCCGTCTCCCAGAGCGCCTCGACCTTGCGCACCTGCACGACGGCGAGCGCGACCCCGGAGATGAGCAGCAGGGCGACGACGGGCAGAATGCTTCCCGAAAACCGCTTGAGCATCCTGGCGCCTGTTTCACCGCCGCGCTTGAGCGCAAGCATCAGCGGAAACAGCGCGCCCACCCAGACCGCCACGCAGATCGCATGGGCAAAGACGGCGCTACGCATCAGCCATGGCGGCTCTGCGGCGCTCGCATGTCCGCTGGCTGCCACCGCAAGGCCGCTGATGATCAGCGCCAGCAGGGACATGGCAGCGCCCCAGCGGCCACGCATCGGGAGTGAGGCGAGCGCGAACAGCATTGCAAGCGCCGCGAGCGCCAGCGTCACCGCATAGGTCGCCGTCAGCCCCTGTCTCCAGGGCGCGGCACTGGCGAGAGCCGAGGGCGAGACGGCGAGCATGTCGAGCCCTTGCAGGCCGACGCCTGATGCAGCCGCCACGATCCCCAGCCCGAGCAGCGCCCGGATCGCAACCTGACCGTCGCGGGCCTGGCGGCCGAACCAGCGAAGCGCAAAGACGCCGCCGACGCCAGGGAAGAGCCCGAGATAAAGCAGGAACCGCTGCGTGAGGATCAGAAGCCGGCTCGCCTGCGGCGTCGCATCTGCCGTGACTGGAACCGCGCCTGCGCTCGGCGCCCCGATGGAAAAGCTCACCGTCCCGCCGACGGGATGCCCGTCCTCGGACATGACGCGATAGCTGAGCGCATAGCTGCCGTTCCTCAACTCCGTGGGCGGAGTGATGGCAAGCACGGAGCCGTCGGCCTTGACTGATTCGATGAGGCTCACGGAGCCGTCCGGCTGCGCCAGCTTGATGGCGATCGGCGCGACGGGTTCATTGAACGTGAGGCTCAACGAGGCAGGGCCGGTTGCCACCACCCCGCCGTCCGTGGGGTCGGAGGAGACGAGTTGGGCGTGGGCGAGCGCAAGGCCGGGCAGAAAGAGGAGCGCAAGGAGTGCCCAAATCGTCTGAAGGAGACTGCGGGAGATGTCTGCAAGACCTCTCCCCAACCCTCCCCGCAAGGGGAAGGGAGAGAGCACGCAGCCCGCCCACCATCCTGCGCGAACGCCTGTGGGGAAGGAAAGGCCGTCCCCCATCCGTCTCCCCCGTTGCGGGGGAGATGGCGGCAGCCAGAGATGGACTTGACTGGACATGCCCATGGCGGGGGACGGCTTTGCCATGCTTACTTCTTCTCGATCAGCTTGACGCCCGGCGCCGGCGATTCCGGTTCCGCTTTCCCCTCGACCGGGATCTCGATCCAGCGGGTCGTCGAGCCGTCGACGCAGGACTGCACGACCGGGAAGTAGAGCATGGAGCCCGCCTTCAGGCTGGCGTCGAGATAGGTCGACACGGTGAATTCCTCATATTCGTCGTCGGGCAGGTTGCCGCCCTTCCACTCGATTTCCTTGACGCCTTCAGACACCTCGTGGCCATAGGGCTTGTAGGTGGCGGCATATTTGCCCTTTACCTTATCGAGCGTCCAGCCGGCCTTCGGCATCGGCTTGGCATTGACGACGCCTTCCGGGATCTGCACGCGGATGGAGTTGGTTGCCTGGCCCTTGCAGCCATGGGGCACGCGCAGAACCAGCTTGAAGCCGGTGCCGACGGCGGCTTCCTTGCTCTCGATCGTGACATGAGCGAAGGCCGGGGCAGCAAGGCCGCAGGCAAGCGCAAGAGCGAGGGTGGATGTCAGAAATTTGGACATGGATGTTCCTTGCATGGTTCAAACGACGGCTGGCCCGCGCGCAAGCTTTGGCGCATCGATCTCGGCATCTGGCCGTCAGAATGGATTGATAACGTTCGGATTTTTGCTTTCCGCAGGCCCGGCCGTGACGCGCGAAAGCGCTTGGGCAAGACCGCGGAATTCGCCGTCAGGCAAGGAAGGCCGGCGGCGGGGCGCGGGGCAGGGCGCGCGATGTCTCGGCAACGTCCGGCTTCGGAATATCCCGGCAATGCGCGCAACGTTGGCGCGGAAACTCGACCGCGCCGGCATTCAATGTCGGCGGCTCGGGGATCAGGATCGCTGCGGCAAGCCGGCAGGCATCGCAGCCATAGGCGCCCATGCCGCCCTTTGCCCCGGACATGTCCTCGTCGCTAGTGACGGTGACGCAGATCACCGGCAGCGTGCCATCCGGCAGCGTATAGGCGGCATATTCGATGGACGCGGGCACGGCGTCCGCCATCACAGGCTTATGCGCGAAGCCGATCATCGTCAGGGCGACGATGATCATCATCCGCACGATAATGTTCAGCCTCTGCGGCATGAAACCTGTCCCGTCCAATCAGCGCCCAAAATACCCGTCACGAGCATGCGGGCGTTTTGCATCAGGAATGGCTTGCGATCTTTGACGTGGCGCAAATCCGGCGCAGCTTTCCCCGCCGGACATGTCCTGTCCCCAGGCAAAGGGCTAACGCGAGAATTGCTTCTGGTCAATTGTGGCGGCAACGGACGGATTGCCGCACTTGCCTCGCGCCCCATTCTCCGCCATCACTCGGCGCAACGATCGGAACCGCCCATGCGTCTCAAAACCGAAATCTTCGTCGCGGCACTCGTCCGCCGTATCTTTGCCGACGGCGGCTTTGCGGCCGTGGAGCGCAAGGGCGAGGAACAGGCTGGCGCGATCTTCCTCACGCAGCGTTTTCGCGATGGCCTCGTGTCGCTCTTTGCGCCGGCGCCACAGACCTTCTTCGAGGAAGGCGAGGAGCGCGGTCGCAAGTTCGAGCAGCGGTTGGATCGTGTCGAGGAGGAGGCCGTGCGCGAGGCGCTGTCTCGCGAAACTCGGTTCGATCCCGACCTCTGGGTGGTCGAGGTCGAGACGGACCGGGCGCTGGCCGACTATATCGAGCTTACGGTAGCTTAACGCTGCGCAAGGCGCCGGCCGACGGCAGCCACGTTGCTGTTGCCGGCCGCTGCGGCCGCGGCATCCGACTGCGCAGCCATATCGGCTTCCACATCCTCGTAGCGGCCTGTGCGGGTGTAGATATCGGCGCGGCGCCAGGCGATCACGCGGGCCACGCACTCGGCCGGATCGAGGCTACGCACCAGCTGGAAAGCCCGGTTGCGGCCATCGGCGATCTGCGCCAGATGCGGATAGATCGCGGTCAGCACCTGCCTGATGTCAGCGGGGCGCAGGCCCAGCGCGATGAGCGTCGAGGCCAGTTGCAGGCCCGAGACGTCGAGCAGGACCCGCTCGGAAAGGGCGGACGAGGCGTCGAGCGCGTCGGTCAGAACACGGGCAAAGAGCGGCATCTGCCGGGCGCGCGCAAAGCGGACGAGCAAGGCCTGCTGCAACTCGTCGGCCGCCCGCAGCATCACGGCGGGGCGAGCCTCTTCGGGCGCCTTGGCGGCAACCAGTTGACGCAACTCGTTGCGCAGCGCCTCTTCGCGGGCCAGTCGCGCGAGTTCCGGCGTCGATTGGGTGATCCGCGTCTCCGGATGCTGCTCGCTTGCGGCTTCGGAGCTTGAGACCGGGGATGCTTCGCGCAGGCTCTCCGCCTCTGGCGTGGCGGTTTTCTCCGCCACGACGCTGCGCCGATAGCTGCTGCCATCATGAAGTGCCGCAAGCGCATCGACCACGATGGGTGAAAGGCTGGCGCGCGTGGCGATTGCGCGCGCATGCGGCTCGCCCTGGCTGCGCGCGATATCGATCAGCGTTCCATCGGAAATGGCCGGCGATTGCGAGAGAAAGATCGCGGCGATGCGAATTGGCTGAGAGCCGACGAAGAAGCAGACCGCCTGCGGCAGCGTGTCGAGCCGCGACAGCGCGGCGACGGCCTGGCGGCGGGCCTCTTCGCTGGAGTGTTCGTAAAGCGGTCGGAAGAGTTCCGCGAACTGTTTCAGCTCGACCCGGGTCGGTTTGCTGAGCGCCTCGAAGCTGGTGACCGTTGCCATCAAGACCACATCTCGCCTGCGAATGGAGTGCGGCTTCTCCAATTCTCTGAACCTGTCCAACACGGGCACACCTGACGCTACGCAATACAACGGACCGGCCGGCGAAAACGCGCCGCAGTTCATGCCTGTCCCATATTCACTCAAATTAAGGGAAAACCGTTTACAACCCATTAACTATCGGTGTGGCTTGATGATCACACGGGTTGCGGCGGGAACCGCAGTCGTCGTGGAGCGTTAAACCTCCGCGGAAAGCATCGTTTGGCAGGCGGCCTGCACAAGCCGCGGACAGGTGATGAGAAAGCGCAGATGTCCCGGTTTGGCGGCAAGGAGGTTCTACGACCTCGCCACCCGGAAATTGCGCTGGTCCGCAGGGACAGGCGGACAGGGTGAAATTTGTTCTTCGTTCATCCGTCTCAAGGTTTCAGGAGACGAGAATGGCACAGGTTATCAGTATCAGCGAGCGGATGCCGCGCACGCCGCGCCGGGTTGATCCGGGCGTCACCGACGCGCAGATCCTGCTCTTTACGGGCATCCGCTACGAGCGCTTCGGTCAGATCCCGGAACGCGTCGAGTTCGACGAGCGCGGCGAGCCGGTCAGGCATTGAGACGACGGCGGTTTGTCCTCTCCCGCAAGGCGAGAGGAGAAGCGCCTCCTCACAATCCCTCGCAGCTGGCGCTGTCCAGAAATGCCTGCGTTGAGGCTGCCATGCTGGGTTCCGGCATGACGGCGCGAAGCACGACATAGGCGTCGTCGGCAGGCATGGTGACGAGGATGTGGTTTTCGGTGGCATTCACGCCACTGTTCTTGAGCGCGGTAAGCTGCGCTTCGGTTCCCGCAATGATATCCAGCGTGCCGCGCACGGCGGTGCGGTCGCTCATGCTGAAGATCTCGTTGGAGCGGCTGTCGTAGATCGCGGCCGACCAGAAGGGGACGCTGCCGTCCGCCGTCAGGTTCACGGGCCCGTCATCGACCGAAAAGGCACAGACAGCTTCCTTGAGAAAGGGGCCGCTGACGGCAAGTCCGCCGTCCTTCGGCGTGTCCGGCAGCGGCCGGAATTCGCCGTCCGCGCCAAGGTCGAGAACGCGGGCATAGATGTCGGCGCCGGTATAGACGGGCGTCGCCAGGATCACGGTGATGTGCAGCACGAGCGCGCCGAGCAGACCGACGCCGACAGCATAGAAGAGACTACGCATCGCCACAGCCCTCCCGCACGATCGTCGGCATCGACAGGTCCAGAAGACCGGAACTGCCGGCCACCGGCGTGTCGAACAGCGTGAAGGCCAGGCGGTAATGCCCGACTGCCGGCACCGCCAGCCAATTACCCGACTGCGGGTTCTGCGACACGGAGACGGTGAGCGTGCCGTCATTGTCGTAAAGCACCGATTGCGCGTTCAAGGCGGCGGGCAGGCCGGGCCTTGCGGAGAGCGGCTTGTTGGCGGCATCCGCGAGGGAGAGCGTCCAGAACCGCGCCTGCGGCACCTTGCCGGTCACGCGATAGGTACAGCCTCCCGTCAGGGCCTCGCCCGCATCGTCATTGTCGGCATAGAAGACGAGCCCCTCGGCGCTGCCGAGCAGCAGGCCGGAGGCCTTGGCGCGGTGGTTGCGGGCATAAGGGTCGGCTTCGGATGTCTGCGCCTTCGGAAATGCCTGCCACGCCCCCAGCACCAGCGCGCTGAAGCCGGAAGAGCGGCTGATTGCACTTTTCGTGATCAGAATGCCGACGCCGAACGCGATGGCAAGAGCAATGGCAACGAGAAAGGGAACCCGGAACATGAACTGGCTTGCTTCTTTCTCGTTCTATCTCGTTGCGTTCAGGCGTTTGTGCCGGAAGGCAGTGTCATACATTGTCTTGCACGGACCTACTTGCTGCCGACCTGCACCGGCAGGGTTACTCCGTCAGCGTTCGCGCCGGACAAGGGCGCCGCATCGGACAGCGCCTTGCCGATCGTCTCGATCAACTTGGTCGATGCCGGGCTTAGCATGCGCGGGCGCTCGATCGAAAGACGCGTCTCCTCGCTTCCCGGTTTCTTTTCGCCGGCCGTCTGGTTGGAGACGTTGCTGGCGATGATGGCGGGAGTGGGGTTGTCGATGCCGGGGATCTGGCGCAGCGGGATCCCCTCATGCGCATAATCCATCAGCTTCTTGAAGGTCGCGGCCGGCAGCGAGCCGCCGGTGATGCGGTTGGTCGGCGAGAAATCGTCATTGCCGAGCCAGACCGCGCAGGTGAAATTGCCGGTAAACCCGACGAACCACGCGTCGCGATAGGCCTGCGTCGTGCCCGTCTTGCCGGCGGTCGGGATCGCATTGTCGAGCGCCGCACGCCGCGCCGTGCCGTTGACCGGAATGGTCACGAGAATGCGGTTCATCGAGCTCGTCGCCTTCTCCGACAGGACCCGCTTGGCCGGCGGTTCGTCGCGGTTGAAATCATAGACGATCTTGCCGGCGTCGTCGGTAATCTGGGTGACGCCATGTCGGCGGGTCTGCATGCCGCCGGACATGAAGACGCCATAGGCCGTCGCCTGGTCCATGACGGTCACTTCCGACGTGCCGATCGGGATGGTGACGTCGTTCTTGATCGGCGTTTCGACACCCATCTCATGCGCCATCTTGATGATCGGCGGAATGCCGAAATGCTCCTTGGCAAGCCGCACCGGCACGGTATTGATCGACTTGGCCAGCGCCGTCATCAGCGAAACCCGGCCCTCATAGGAGCGCTCATAGTTCTGCGGCGACCAGTTGCCCCAGGAAATCGGCCCGTCCGTGATCATCGATTCCGGCGTAAAGCCGTTCTCCATGGCCAGCGAATAGGTATAGACCTTGAACGACGAGCCCGGCTGGCGCAACGCGCGCGTGGCGCGGTTGAACTGGCTTTCGCCATAGTCTCTGCCGCCGACCATGGCGCGCACCGCGCCGCCATTCTCGATCAGCACCAGCGCGCCCTGGCCGATATGGGCGCTCTCGCCAAATTGCCGCAGCGTCGACTGCATGGACTCGTCCGCCGCCTGCTGCAGCTGCGGATCGAAGGTCGTCTTGACGAAGAGCGTATGCGAGGATTTCGGGCCCGCGAGGCGCTTGGCCTCGTCGAAAGCCCAGTCGAGGAAATAATCGGGCGACTGCGAGCCGGCGCGGTCGACGACGCTGGCCGGATTGCGCCGTGCGGCCACCACCTGGCCCTCCGTCATGAAGCCGGATTGCACGAGGTTGGTCAAAACGTCGTTGGCGCGGGCGCGCGCCGCCGGCAGGTTGACGGTCGGCGAATATTTCGTCGGCGCCTTGAAGAGACCGGCCATCATAGCCGCTTCGGCGAGATTGATGTCGGTGATGTCCTTGCCGAAATAATATTGCGCTGCGGCCTCTGCGCCGAACGTGCCGGCCCCCATATAGGTGCGGTCGAGATAGAGACGGAGAATTTCCTTCTTCGTCAGATGCGATTCGAGCCAGAGCGCGAGAAAGGCTTCCTTGATCTTGCGCTCGATGGAGCGTTCGCTCGACAGGAAGAGGTTCTTCGCCAGCTGCTGCGTCAGCGTCGAGCCGCCCTGGACCACGCCGCCGGCCCGCGCATTGGTCGAAATCGCGCGGAACAGGCCGATCAGGTCAATGCCGAAATGATCGAAGAAGCGCCGGTCTTCCGTAGACAGCAGCGCCTTGACGAAATAGTCCGGCAGATCATCGACGGGGACGGATTTCTCGTGGATGATGCCGCGATGGCCGATCTGGTTGCCGTAGCGGTCGAGGAAGGTGACGGCATAGTCGCCGCGCTTGCGCCAGTCGTCCTTGGTTTCCTGGAAGGCGGGCTGGGCGAGCGCCAGCATCAGCACGAAACCGACAGCGCCGAGCGTCATGGCTTCGCCGGCGACCTCGAACAATGCCTTCCAGAGCCCGCGCGCACGGAAGCGCTGGAAGAAAATGGTGATCGACTGCCAGGTGGAGGCCAGCCGATCGCCCGTCGTCCACAGCGCCGAATCGAGCGCCGCGTCGAGCTGCAGAAAGAAAAACCGCTTGCGAATGCGCGGCTTTTCGTTCTTTGAAGGGTCGTTCGGATCGGTCATGGCGGCGGCGCCCGGTTGAAATCGGATGAGTGTCCTGTTTCGGGACACGCCTCGTATAGAGCCAGATTTGGTTGATTTGAACGAAAATCACAAGAAAAGAATGCAGGCGATATGATGACCACGACCCCGTTCTGGAAAGAGAAGACGCTTCTCGAAATGTCGGATACCGAATGGGAGAGCCTGTGCGACGGCTGTGGCCTCTGTTGTCTCAACAAGCTGGAGGACTGGGACACGGGCGAAATCGCCTGGACCTCGATCCGCTGCACGCTGCTCGACGGCGAGACATGCCGTTGCAAGGATTACGAAAACCGCCAGAAGACGGTGCCGGACTGCATCCGCCTGACGCCCAAGTCGGTGAATGAAATCTCCTGGCTCCCGCCCACCTGCGCCTATCGCCTCATCCGCGACGGCGAGGACCTGAAATGGTGGCATCCGCTCGTTTCCGGCAATCCCGACACGGTGCATGAGGCGGGCATTTCCGTGCGCGGCCAGACGATCAGCGAAGACGGCATCGATATCGACGATTACGAAGACTACCTCGTCGACTGGCCGATCAACCGCGAGAGCTGAGGCCGGCTGAGCGGCGCGGCGATGGTCGCCTGCGATTTGATGTCGCGCAATGCGGGCTCTCTCTTGAGATGATAGATATATATTATTATATGTATCGCGTCACAGGAGATACGCGCATGACCAAGAACTATCCCGAGATCATCAAGGGCATTTCCGCCAATTCCCGCAAGATCCGCAAGACCATCCCCGACACCATGGCGGGTTTCTCGCAATTGGCGCGAGAGGCCAGCAAGGACGGCGCGCTTTCGGCCAAGACCAAGGAAATGATTGCCGTGGCCATTGCGATCGCCACCCGCTGCGACGGCTGTATCGGCTATCATGTCGAGGCGCTGGTGAAGCTCGGCTGCACCTTCGAAGAGTTCAACGAAGTCCTCGGCATGACCATCTATCTCGGCGGCGGGCCGTCGCTGATGTATGCGGCCGACGCGGTCGCGGCCTTCGAACAGTTCTCGGCCGCTCAAGGGATCACGACTGCTTGAGGGCAGGGCGAATTTCTCATGGGACTCGAACCGGTTAGCGAAAAACGACCGAAATAGGAAAATAAGCCTTGACGGCGATGCGGTCGTTTGATACAAGTAAGGCACAGTCACAGAATTGTGGCTGCGCTAGAGGGAAACCCCGTTTTCCCGTCCCGGGCCTAGAATCGTTGGCTTTCTGATGAAAGCTGCAGCGTGGGTCATGCGGGTTTGACGCGCAAGAGATGACGGGCGGTCGCCGATCAGATAAGGAATTTATTCCTTGATCGCGCCGCCCGTCGGCGTTTTTGGCTTCCGGCTTCCGGCTTTCGGGGCGGGGCAGGGGCAGCGTGCGTTCGGTCTTGCGACCCGTAGCCTCGGGGTGTTGCATGAAAGGTTTGGCAAAGCGGTGCGGTTTGCTCCCTCTTCTCCCCTTGGGGAGAAGTTGACCCAAAGGCCGGATGAGGGGTGCCCATCGGTTTGCCAAGATCAGAACCCCTCATCGCCTCGCTGTGCTCCGCAGGTCTCCTCAAGGGGAGAAGAGGGAGCAAGATAAATTGCGGTTTTCGATCAGGGATATGCAGTCGTTTCGGCTGCTCCTGGTTGCCCTTCTCGGCTCGTTTCGGCTGGAGACCATCATGACATTCGACGACATTGACCCCGGCCTTTACGGCGCCTGGGGCGAGGGCGGCTATTGCGGCGGCGCTGTCGCGGCGGCGGTTTTGCCCGCGCAGGAGCCTGACCGGCGGACCCAGCACGTGGCCTTTGAACTCGCGCGGGAACTGGCGCTCGAGATCAAGTCGGCGGAAGCGCTTGCTGCGGGTGCCGGGCTGCGCTCGCTGCTCAACGCGGCGACGGAGGAACTGAAGGAACAGCTGCACCTCTTCCAGCGCCTGCGCCGCCAGGCGGCCGACATGCTGGACGACCCCGAAGGCGACCAGAAGCTCGCCCGCGCCGACCTCAAGGCCGCGACGGATGCCATTTCGCTGATCGTGCGCACGCTCGACAAGACCGACGAATTGCAGAGGAAGATCGACGATGCAGGCGAGGCGGACCGGGCGCGGCATGTCGATGATGAAACGCTCGACCGCCTCTGCGAAAGCCTCAACCGCCATATCGCTGACCGCGCCGAAGCGCTTGCCCGCGACCTTGCCCACGACAAGCCCGCCGCCGAAGCGCAGCCTCCCGACGACGCGCCCGGGTGACGCGACGCGGCCGCTGGTCCAGCTTTCAAGGCTGCTGGCCCGGCTCGAAGAGAGGATGGACAGGATTGCGATCGCGCGGATGACGATGCTGCGGAAGACACCGGCGCTGGCGGCGGAGATCAAGAACGGAAGAAAAACCCCTCCCCACCCTCCCCACAAGGGGAAGGGGGACCTTGCGGCACCGGTTTCCCTTGATGCGGGACCGGAGCCAACTGCCGCATCCGATGTTGATACATTGGGGCAGGCGGGCGCTCCATCCGTCTCCCCCCTTGTGGGGGAGATGGCGGCAGCCAGAGGGGGACTTTCTGCTGAGTCGGCTTCCAAACCAAACCCCTCATCTGTCCTTCGGACCTCTTCTCCCCAAGAGGAGAAGAGCGAGGTCGCCGATACCTTCATCGCCGCGCTATCCTCCCCCCTCCGTCATCCCGGCCTTGAGCCGGGATCCAGCCGCGCCATGTCCATGGCGCGAGAGGACTCTTCTCCCTTGAACGAGTCTTCCAGCCCGCAGACGCGGGCTGACTGGATGCCGGATCATGTCCGGCATGACGGAGAGGAGGGGACGGCGTCGATTTCTCGAAAGGCCGAGGGTGGGGTTAGTCCCCATGCCACCCCCCGCTGGCGCATCGGCCCGCATCTCCTCACCGATGCGGAACTGCTCGCCGCCTCGCGCGACTGGCGCCTCCTCGCCCGTCCCGAACAGCAGCCCCCGGCCACCGACTGGCGGACATGGCTGCTGATCGGCGGGCGCGGCTCAGGCAAGACGCGGGCGGGGGCGGAATGGGTGCATGGGCTGGCCCGGCGGACGTCCGGCCTGCGCATCGCGCTGGTTGCCGAAACCTTTGCGGATGCCCGCGAGGTGATGATCGACGGCCAATCCGGGATCATGCGCATTGCCGGGCGTGAACGTCCGGTCTTCGAAATCTCGCGCCGCCGGCTCGTCTGGCCGAATGGCTCGAGCGCCTATCTTTTCTCGTCCGAAGACCCGGAAAGCCTGCGCGGCCCGCAATTTCACGCCGCCTGGTGCGACGAACTCGCGAAATGGAAACATGCCGAAGCGACCTTCGACATGCTGCAATTCGGCCTGCGGCTGGGCGACGATCCGCGTCAGTTGGTGACGACCACGCCGCGCCCGCTGCCGCTGCTCAAGCGCCTGATGGCCGACCCCGGCACGGCGCTGACGCGGATCGCGACGCAGGCGAATGCCGGCAATCTCGCGCCGGGCTTCATTGCAGCGCTCGAGGCGCGCTATGGCGGCACGCGGCTGGGGCGGCAGGAGCTCGACGGCGAGCTGATCGAGGACCGCGAAGACGCCTTCTGGCGGCGCGATGCGATCCCGGTCGCGTCGCTCGGCGAAATCGGCCCGCTCACCCGCATCGTCGTCGGCGTCGATCCGCCGGTGGGCCATGGCGCCACAAGCTGCTGCGGCATCGTGGTCGCCGGCATTGACGGCAAGGGCAGGGCGGTCGTGCTGGCGGATTGTTCGGTCGAGGCCGCAACGCCGGCCGGCTGGGCGATGGCGGTGGCCCGCGCCTATCGCCGCTTCGAGGCCGACCGCGTGGTGGCCGAAATCAACCAGGGCGGCGATATGGTGGTCTCGACGCTGCGCGGCATCGACGAGAACCTGCCGATCACCACCGTCCGCGCCGTCCGCGGCAAGGTCGTCCGCGCCGAGCCCGTGGCCGCCCTCTACGAACAGGGCCGCGTCACCCATGCCGGCCGGTTCTCTGACCTCGAAGACCAGATGTGCGACTTCGGCCCCGACGGCCTCTCCTCCGGCCGCTCGCCTGATAGGCTCGACGCGCTCGTCTGGGCGCTGACGGCGCTGATGCTGGAGGGCCAGGGTGAGCCGCGGGTGCGGGGGGTGTGAAAGGTTGATGGTGTCGGAACCGACCCCCTCTCTTGCGATTTCTAACACTTAGCCGAAGCTAAGATGTTGAAATCGCTTTCTCCCCCTCCAGGGGGGAGATGGGGAGGACGCCGCGCCCGCATGTTCCAGTCTCCCCCTTGGTGGGGGAGAAAGCAAAATCATGATCTTAGCCAAAGGCTAAGTCATAGATTTTGCAAGAGAGGGGGGTGCTTTCGTGCCGCCGTAGTTCACCCCTCTACCCAAGCTGGCCACGCCAATCGGCTTCGCCTCTTGGGGCAGGCTATCCTCTCCCGCAGGGGGAGAGGAAATCCGTCATTCATCTCCAGGACCCCAAAATGACCGATCGCACCGGCTTCTTCACGCATATCCGCGCCACGCTCGGACGCGGCAGCCTCTCGTCCGCCCAGGTAGACGGCCTCAGCCGCCTTCTGGACGCCTTCGCCACCCGCCGCGATCTCTTCGATCCGCGCCATCAGGCCTATGTGCTCGCCACCGCCTGGCACGAGACCGGCGCGCGCCTGCAGCCGGTGACGGAGAACCTGAACTATTCGGCGCGGGGCCTTCTTGCCACCTTCCCGAACCGCTTTTCCGCCGAGGAGGCAAAAGCCTATGCCCGCCAGCCGGAGAAGATCGCCAACCGCGTCTATGCCGGCCGCATGGGCAATGGCGACGAGGCGGGCGGCGATGGCTGGCGCTTTCGCGGGCGCGGGCTCGTGCAGATCACAGGGCGGCGCAACTATCGATGCTTCGGCATCGAAGGCGCGCCGGACAAGGCGCTGGAGCCGGCCATCGCCATCCGCATTCTCATCAACGGCATGGTCAGCGGCGCCTTCTCCGGCGCCCGCCTGTCCGACTATTTCCGCCCCGGCCGCGAAGACTGGGTGAAGGCCCGCGCCATCGTCAACGGGCGCGACAAGGCGGAGCTGGTGGCGGGCTACGGGCTGGTGTTTTGCGAGGGTTTGTTAGGTGCATCGCCGGTGGCTGATCTTGGTGCCGGAAAAAGGCCCCCTCTGGCTGCCGCCATCTCCCCCACAAGGGGGGAGACGGACGCGGCACGACCTTCGCCGGAACAATAACCTTCCCATGCAGCAGATACCCTTCGTCTTTGAAACGTGAAATGCCTTCTTTTCAATAGGTTGACATCCTCGCAACGCCTGAAAGCGGCGGCGACCCAGCCTCCTGACGTCCCCCCTTGTGGGGGAGATGGCGGCAGCCAGAGGGGGTCTTTTGTCGACCCCATTCCGAAAGGACACTCCATGCGCATCCCCTTCCTCACGCCCCGCACCACCCCCGCCGAGACCAAATCCACCGGCCTTTCCACGCTCTTCGCGCTTGCCACCTCCGGCCCGGCGCATTGGTCGCAGCGCTCCTACCAGTCGCTCGCCCGCGAGGGCTTCATGCGCAATCCGGTCGCCTATCGCGCCGTGCGGATGATTGCCGAAGCCGCGGCCTCCGTGCCGTGGATCGTCACCGAGGATGGGGCGGAAGCGCCGGACCATGCGCTGAAGGCGCTGCTGGCCCGGCCCAATGCGCGCCAGGGCGGGGCGGAGTTCATGGAGGCGCTCTATGGCCATCTGCTGCTTTCCGGCAATGCCTTCATCGAGCCCGTGGAGATCGGCGGGGACCTGCGCGAATGGCATCTGCTCCGCCCGGACCGCATCCGCGTCATCGAAGGCGCTGATGGCTGGCCGAGCGCTTACGAATATCGCGTCGGGTCAACGGTCCGGCGCTTCTCCGTCGAGCCCGAGCCGGGACTGCTGCACCTCAGGCTCTTCCATCCACTCGACGACCATATGGGTTTTGCGCCACTGGAGGCGGCGGCCAAGGCGCTCGACCTTTCCAACGCGGCCGCCAGCTGGAACAAGGCGCTGCTCGACAATTCGGCCCGCCCCTCCGGTGCGCTGGTCTACCAGCCCAAGGAGGGCGGCAACCTGTCGCCCGCGCAATATGAGCGACTGAAGGCGGAATTGGCCGAGGGCTATTCCGGCCCCGCCCGCGCCGGTCGGCCCATGCTGCTCGAAGGCGGGCTCGACTGGAAGTCGATGGGGCTCAGCCCCCGCGAAATGGATTTCGCCGAAGCGAAGAACGGTGCCGCCCGCGACATCGCGCTCGCCTTCGGCGTGCCGCCCATGCTAATCGGCATCCCCGGCGACAACACCTATGCCAACTATGCCGAAGCCAACCGCGCGCTCTGGCGCCTCACCGTCCTGCCACTCATCTTCCGCACGGGCGAAGCGATGACCGGCTGGCTGGCGGATGTCTATCCGGGCATGAAGCTGGGCTTCGACCTCGACCAGGTCGCGGGGCTTTCGGCCGAGCGCGGGGAATTGTGGGCGCGGGTGGGGGCGGCGGGGTTCCTCAGCGACAAGGAGAAGCGCGAGGCGGTGGGGTGGGATGGGTGACCGCTGTCGCCTCGGCATCCAGTGATCCGAATTGCCCCAAGCCCCAAATATATGTGGCTATTGGAGCCAAGGTCTGCGCAAATGAATTTTAAGGAGAAAACCATGCGTGTTTTGATGCTTGCGTTGGCCCTGTTCGCGCTTTCCCAAGCCGCCGAGGCTCAGGGTGGCCCGACCGAAATCGTCCTCTCGCCGCAGAACTTCTCGGGCCAGGTTTCGGGCACGACCTTGCCCGATAAGCCGGTCATGTTCTTCGTTCGCTCGCCGTCGCGCGGTGACATGACGATCAAGGTTGCAGCAGACAACGGTCCATGCGGCTTCGAGATGCAGCGCAGCTCCGGTTCCGGCTTCCAATCCGATATGGGCCGATTTCCGGCCACGCGGACTTTCGTCGCGCAGGAGGGCGAAACCTTCACCTTCTCCTTCTTCCAGACGCGCAGCGCCTTCATGGAACGAAAGGGCTGCAGCTTCACGCTTTCCGTGAATTAGGTTCGGCTGGTCACCGGCGGCCCCGTCACATCACCGTCTTCCTGAACTTCCCCATCAGATACGGTCCCGACAGAACCGGCTCATATTTCTCCGTTTCCCCCGCGCCCACGCAGGACGGCAGGGTCGCGATTTCCGCGTGCCAGTCCGGCTGGTGGAAGAAGGCGATGGACTGGCGGCGGTTGAGGCCGCCTTGTTCCGGCGAGACGTTGACGACGCGATGCAGGGTGGAGACCCAGCGGTCGTTGGTCCAGCGCGCCATGAGGTCGCCGATATTGATGACGAAGGCGCCATCGACCGGCGGGATCTCGCGCCAGGCGCCTTCCGGCGTCATGATTTCCAGCCCGCGCGAGCCGGCATCCGGCAGCAGGATCGTCAGGCTGCCATAGTCGGTATGAGCCCCGGCGCGCAGCTGCCCTTCGGGCGGCGCGCGGTCGAGTTCGGGATAGTTCAGCGCCCGCATGGCGCTGATCGGGTTTTGCAGGAATGGATCGAAGAAATGCGTCTCGAGGTTCAGCGCCTCGGCAAAGGCGCGCATGATGCGTTTCGCCAGATCCGTCATCGCCGTGAAATAGGCCTCCCAGGCGGGGCGGAAACCCTCCGGCCCCTCCGGCCAGATATTGTCGGCAAAGCAGAAGGACAGTGCGTCCGCGTCCGTCATGCCCGGCGGGGTGGAAAGCGGTCCGGCATTGAAGCTCTCCTTCAGATCCGGCGGTGAATCGACCCCGCGCGATTTCGCCAGCGCTTCGACGCCGGGCCCGAGATAGCCATACGGATAGCCCGCATAAGGCGGGGCGGCACGATGCTTCACCTCCGGCGGCAGATCGAAGAAGGCACGAGCCTTGGCGCTGAGGTTTGCGATCACCTCCGGCGCGACGCCATGGCCGGAAATCGCCAGAAAGCCCGTCTCGCGGCAGATGCGGTCGAGTTCGCGGGCGAGGCTCGCTCGGCTCTCGCCCGTGGCGGCCTCGAAGGTAGCGAGATTGAAGACGGCGAAATCGGATTGTGCGGCGCTGGACATAGGGTTTCGGCTCCTGAAGGACGCGCCGAATGTTTCGCCTTTTGCCTGCTCTGTCCAGAGCGCTAAAGCTGTGCTGCGCCGGTAAAACGCGCTCTTCCGGGCGACTTTATCGGGCAACTTCAAGCGCTTGTTGCGTCCAGCGGAATCGGATTGTGCGCCAGATGGCACGGACACCAAGACGCCGCCGCAGGAAAACCGCGCAGGCGATTCAGATGATTCACGAAATTGCGGCCGCCTGACTCAACGTCAAGGCTTCGCCTGCGCAGAACGCCATGCATTCCGCGGGGTCGATCAGTCCGCAGTCTATCAGCGAGGGTTTAACGATGACTTATATCGCTGGCGACGGCCAAATCATGGCCGCGCGCATTGCCGGTTCCGTGGCGGGCGTCGCCCTCTCGCTGATCTACATGCTGCCGCATGGGAAGCGCGAGGCGGCGACACGGCTCGCCACGGGCCTCGTCGCCGGCCTCGTCTTCGGCCCGGCGGCCGGCCTGATCGGCGCCGAAAAACTCGAACTTCTCGCCACGCTCTCCGCCCCCGAAATCGTCCTCTCCGGCTCCGCGGCCGTCAGCCTCACCGCCTGGTGGGCGCTGGGCGCGCTGAAGAGGGTGGCGGAGCGGTGGGGGCGGTGAGGGCCCTTGAAGGTGTCCCGAATGTCTGCAATCACGGCGCGAGTTTGTGGTTGCGGGAGATCTTTCATTGCGGTCTCGGTTGGAGAGAATGCAAGCCAACCCCTGGGCCGACTGGCGTATCTCCGATGTCGAGGCGCTTTGCAGAGACTATGGCGTAACGTTTGCGACGCCGCGCGGCGGCGGGTCTCATTGCAAGGTCATGCACGCATCGCAAGCCGAGATCTTGACGATCCCTTTCAAGAGGCCAATCAAACCTGTATATATTCTAAAGTTGGTCGGATTCATCGACGCCGTGAGGACCGAGCCATGAAAGCGCTGGAATATGCAGTCCTGCTTTCACCGCTGTCGCCAGCCGATGGCGGCGGCTTCATTGCGACGGTTCCGGACCTGCCGGGCTGCATGAGCGATGGCGAAACGCCTGAAGAGGCTTTGGCCAACGTGCAGGATGCAATCGAGTGCTGGATAGAGGCTGCGATTGATCGCGGGCGGAACGTTCCCTCACCGACCAATGTTCATGAACGGCGCTCCTTCGGCTGATCAATGCCGCGATGACACCCCACCCAGCCCGGCCTCGCGCCGGGTTTTTTTGTTGTCCAACAACGAGGAAATCCACCGATGCTGACCATCGACTGCGAGCGCAAGTTCCTCTCCCTTGAGCTCAAGGGCCTCTCCGCCGAGGGCCGCTTCTCTGGCTATGCCAGCCTGTTCGGGGAGCCCGATCTCGGCAAGGACGTGATCGAGCGAGGGGCGTTTTCGCGCTCCCTCGAAGCGCGCGGGACTGCCGGCATCCGCATGCTCTTCCAGCACGATCCCGCAAGCCCGCTTGGCCACTGGGTAACGCTGAAGGAGGATGCGCGGGGGCTTTATGTCGAAGGCCAGTTCGCCCCCGGCGTCGCCAAGGCCGACGAGGTGCGCCGGCTGATGAAGGCCCGCGCGCTCGACGGCCTCTCCATCGGCTTCCAGACGGTCCGCGCCAAGCGCGACGCCAAGACCGGCATCCGCCACATCCTCGAAGCCGACCTCTGGGAAATCTCCGTGGTCACGTTTCCAATGCTGCCGTCTGCTCGTGTGAGCGAGGTGAAGGAGATGAACGGGGCTGCGATGCTGGCCGCGAAGCTCCGTCATGCGGCGGGGGTGATGCGGGGTTGAAGCAATTCCGCGTATTCGGCCCCTTGGGCCGCCCCCTCATCTGTCCTTCGGACATCTTCTCCCCACTCGCGAGAAGCGGGAGCGTGCCGCAGCGCTTATGGACATCCTCGCCCCTTCGGGGAGAGGTCCGCCGAGCGAAAGCGGAGGCGGGGTGAGGGGGCGCCCGAAGAGCTCTCGAATAATTTCCCGGCCCGTCACTCGCGCCGGTTTCGCCAGGGGTCGCTTTCGCGGCCCCTTTTTTGTTGCCCGAAAAAGGGAAATGCTCATGACCCACGAGAGACAGATCACCGCGCCGGAAATCAAGGCGGCGCCGGACGATGTAAATGCCGCCTTCGATGCCTTCATGGAAGGGTTCGAGGCGTTCAAGGAGACGAACGACCGGCGGCTGGCCGAAATGGAAAAGAAGCAGGTCGCCGATACGCTGACCGTCGAAAAGCTCGGCCGCATCGACAAGGCGATGGACGAGCAGAAGAAGCTGCTCGATCGCTTGGCGCTGAAGGGTGCGCGTCCGCCGCTCGGCCGGCCGGGTGTCTCGGCGGCCGAAGCTCTGGAGCATAAGGCGGCCTTCGAGGCCTATATCCGCCGCGGTGACGAGGCGAACCTGCGCCAGATCGAGGCCAAGGCGATGGCGACCGGCACAGGTGCCGATGGCGGCTATACGGTGACGCCGGAGCTGGACGCCGAAATCGGCCGCCGCCTCTCCGTCGTCTCGCCGATCCGGGCGCTGGCGACGGTGCGGCAGGTCTCGACCGCCGTGCTGAAGAAGCCCTTCGCCACCTCCGGCATGGCGACCGGCTGGGCAGGGGAAACGGCGGCGCGCCCGCAGACGGCGAGCGCGCAGTTGGCAGAACTCGCCTTTCCGGTGATGGAGCTTTACGCCATGCCGGCCGCCACGCAAGCGCTGCTGGATGACAGCGCTGTGGACATCGAGGCCTGGATTTCCTCCGAAATCGAGATCGTCTTTGCCGAACAGGAGGGGGCTGCCTTCGTGAACGGCGATGGCGTCACCCAGCCGTCCGGCTTCCTGACGGCCCCGAAGGCGGCGGATGCGAGCTGGAGCTGGGGCAAGCTCGGCTATGTGGCCACTGGTGTGTCGGGCGGCTTTGCGTCCTCTGGCCCGTCGGATGTGCTGATCGATACGGTCTATGCGCTGAAGGCCGGCTATCGCCAGAATGCGACGGTGGTCATGAACCGCAAGACGCAGAACCAGATCCGCCGCTTCAAGGATGCCAACGGCAACTATCTCTGGCTGCCGCCGACCGGTCCCGGCCAGCCGGCGAGCCTCATGGGCTACCCGGTGGTGGAAGCGGAAGACATGCCGAACATCGCCGCCGACAGCTATGCGATCGCCATCGGCGATTTCCGCGCCGGCTATCTCGTCGTCGATCGCCTGGGTGTGCGCGTGCTGCGCGATCCCTATTCAGCCAAGCCCTATGTGCTCTTCTACACCACCAAGCGCGTCGGTGGCGGGGTGCAGAACTTCGAGGCGATCAAGCTGGTGAAGTTCGGCACGGCGTGAGACTGCATTGACACTGCACGACCCCCTCTCTTGCAAAATCTACGACTTAGGCTGCGCCTAAGACCGTGATTTTGCTTTCTCCCCCACCAAGGGGGAGAGGGGAGGATGCCGCATCCACGTGCTCCAGTCTCCCCCCTAGTGGGGAAGAAAGCGATTTCGATGGCTTAGCCGCAGGCTAAACATCAGAAATCGCAAGAGAGGGGGCGTCGACGCAAACGACAAGAATTCCCACCCATCCGAGGCCCCCATGATCCACACCATCATCACACCGCCCGCCGCAGAACCGCTGACGCTGCCGGACGTGAAGACGCATCTGCGCCTCGACGGGACCGCCGAAGACGCGCTTCTCGCCAGCCTGATCGCCGCCGCCCGGCAATACCTCGAAGCCACGGCCGGTCTCGCGCTCATCACGCAGAATCTGCGCTTCTATCTCGACGACTGGCCGGCGGATGGCTTGATTCAACTTGCCATCGCGCCGCTGCAAGGCGTTGAAAGCGTGACGGTTTACGATGCGGCCGGCAACCCGCAGGCGGTGTCGCTTGCCGGTCATGTGCTGGACGCGGCCTCAAGCCCCGCGCGCCTTTTCCTCGCCGCTCAACCACCGACCAGCCGGCCGCTCAACGGCATCGAGATCGATGTCGTGGCAGGCTTCGGCAATACCGGTGCGGATGTGCCCGACACTCTGACGCGGGCCATGCTGATGCATGTGGCACTCATGTACGAATTGCGCGGCGCAGTCCCGTCCGACATGCAGCCGGCCGGCGTACCCGCCGGCTACGACCGGCTGGTTGCGCCCTTCCGACCGGTGAGGCTCTAGCGCCATGAACATGACCTTTCTCGACCCCGGCCAGTTCACCGCCCGCCTCGACCTCGAAGCCGCCCCGCCGGTGCCTGACGGGCAGGGCGGCGCGGTGCTGACCTGGACAGTCGCCGCCTCGCTCTGGGCGCGCATCGAACCGGCCAGCTTTTCCTTTGACGAGACGGCAGGGCAGATGCGCGGGCAACTCACGCATCGCATCTGGATCCGCGCCCGCGACGGCGTGGTGGAGGGGATGCGCTTCCGAAAAGGGGCGCGCCTCTTCATCATCCGCACCATCCGCGACCCGGACGAAACCGGCCGCTATCTCGTCTGCCTCTGCGAGGAGGGCGCGCTATGAACGATCCGCAATCGGCACTCTCCGCCGCCATCGTCTCGACGCTCAACGCCAATGCGGCGCTGATCGCCATCATCGGGCAGAACGCCATCCATGATCGCCTGCTGACGAAGGCCGCCATGCCCTATGTTGTCCTGCGGGAGATCACGTCCACCGAATGGGGCGCGGATAATGACGGCGGGCTGGAACACCAGATCGCGCTTGACGCCTGGTCCTCCACCGCCGGCCACCGCGAGGCCGAGACGATCGCCGGCCTTGTCCGCCAGAGCTTCGACAATGCCCGGCTGACGCTTTCCGGCGGCGTGACGCTGGTCAGCCTCCTGCATGTGAAAACCCGCACACGTCGCGAGGCGAAGACGGATGCGCATGTGGCGGAGATGGTGTTTCGGGCGGTGACGACGGGTGCCGGAAGTTAAGCGCTCGCCCGCGCCTTGAGCAGCATCAGCCCGGTCATGCTGGCGCAGGTCAGGAAGGTCAGCGTCAGTGCTAGCGCAATGACGCCCTTCAGGCCGAAATTCTCCATGGCGGCGGCGAAGATGACGGGCGAGAGCGCAGAGGCGATGTTTTGCGGCAGCGCCACGCGGCTCGACATCAGCGCGAAATCGGCGCGGGTGAAGAAGGCAAGCGGCAGCAATGCGCGAGCAACCGCCGCCACGCCCGAGCCTGCGCCGTAAAGCAGCACGAAGATGAGCGGCACGGCAAAGCTTGAAGCCGGGAAGGCGGCGAGCAGCAGGAAGGCGCCGCACATGGCAAGGCTGGCCCCAAGCCCCGAGGCGACCGGCGAAGTGCGCTCCCCGGCCAGAAGATCGGCAAGCCGGGCCGAAATGCCGATGACGCCGCGCAGCGACGCAAGCGTCAGCGCAAGACCGGGAGCTGCGCCCGCAAGTTTCAGAAGCTCGATCAGCGAGGCGGAAATGCCGAAGGAGGTCAGGCTGTTGAGGCTGGAGGCTGAGGCGATCAGCAGAAAGGCGTGCAGTCTGTCCCGCGCAGCCAGCACCGGCAGCGGGCTCGCCTCCGGCGATGCGCCGCCTTCCACGCCCGCGCTCTCGACCCGCGCAGGCAGGCCGAACAAGTGCAGTGGCACAAGCAGGATCAGATGGGCGGTCGCGGCGACTTGCAAGGCTGCGCGCCAGCCGATGGTGGCTTCGGCACCGTTCAGGATCGGCCAGAAAATGGCGGAGGAAAGGCCGGTGAAGATCATCAGCGTGCCGACCGTGCGCTTGGCTGCAGCACCCTCCCGCTCGACGACCGCCGTGTTGGCGGAGACTGTCAGCGCGCACGTGCCGCCAAGGCCAATGACCAGCCATGCGGCGAAATAGCTGACTGGCCCTTGCGACAGAGACAGCGCCAGAAGCCCCGCCGCCATCAGGATTGATCCCATGGCCAGAACCCGCGCCGCGCTGAAGAGCACAAGCAAGCGTCCGACTTTCGGGCTCGCCAGCGCCATCACGACCATCATCGCCGTCAGCCCGCCGAAGATCGTCTCGAAGGGCATGCCAAGGTCGCGCTCCATTGCCCGGCCGAGCACGGACGGCATGTCGAAAGTCGTGCCCCAGCCGATGAGCTGCGAGACGGACAGAACAGCAATGAGGCGAAGCTTCGAGGGAGAAGCGGTTTGCGGCAAAGCAGGCAAGGGTGAGACGGACAAGACGGAACCTGTGGCACGGAGGGCGCCGTCATACTGGTCGTTCTCCGTGAACATAATATGAACGTAGTGCAGTGATCCTCGAAAGGAGAGTGCCATGACCGCGCAAAAAGGCCGCGATCTGCTTCTGAAAGTCTTCAACGCGACGTCTTCCGCCTATGTGACGGTGGCCGGCCTGCGCTCCCGCAAGCTCGCCTTCAATGCGAGCCAGGTGGATGTCACGGACGCCGAAAGCGCCGGGCGCTGGCGCGAATTGCTGGCCGGCGCCGGCGTCAACCGCGCCTCGCTCTCGGGCTCGGGCCTCTTCAAGGATCAGGCCTCCGACGAGCTGGTTCGCTCGGCCTTCTTCTCCGGCGCCATCCTCAACTGGCAGGTCGTCATCCCCGATTTCGGCACGGTGACGGGGCCGTTCCAGATCGCGGCGCTTGAATATTCCGGCCAGTATAATGGCGAGGTTCTGTTCGATCTCTCGCTGGAATCGGCCGGCCAGCTCAGCTTCGGAGCGCTCTGATGGACCGCTTGAGCAAAGGCCGCGCCAACCGCCGGCGCGGCGAGATCGAGGCGATGATCGGTGAAGAGCGCCGCGTGCTCTGCCTGACGCTGGGCGGTCTTGCAGAGCTGGAAACGGCCTTCGGCGCCGACAGCCTGAACGATCTCGCCGCCCGCTTTTCCACTGGTCGGCTCAAGGCCGCGGACATGATCCGCATCATCGGGGCGGGCTTACGCGGCGGTGGCAATCTGCTCTCCGATGAGGATGTGGGCGAGATGGAGATCGAAGGCGGCATTGCGGGTGCGGCAAGGATCGTCGCCGAGCTGCTGCTTTCGGCCTTCGGGCCGCAGGGCGAGGCGGGGCAGGGTGGCGCGCCATCCTCGCTGGCCGCATCGCAAGCGGTCGGACAGGACTCGGGCGAGAGCATCATGCCCCGCCCTTGAGCGCCGCAGCGGAAGAGCCAGTACAGCCCCGCGTATTCCCCTGGCGCGAGGCGATCCACGCCGGCCTTTTCCTGCTGCGGCTTTCCCCCCGCGATTTCTGGGCGCTGACGCCCATTGAGTTCCACGCCATCGCCGGCGGGCTTTCCCCGCGCTTCGACCTGCCGCTGAAAGACCTGATGGCGCGCTATCCGGATGAGAAGGAGCATGACCCATGACCGAACTGACCTCGCCGAATGCTCAAGGCAGCCTCGATACGGCCGCCCTCGATCAGGCGATGACGCAGCTGGAAGCCCGCTCGAAATCCTTCGGTGCGGCATTGTCTTCCGCGCTGAAATCGGCGAGCGTCGATGGCAAGAGCCTCGAGGATGTGCTGAAAAGCCTTGGCAATCGCCTGACCGATATCGCGCTGTCTGCCGGCATGAAGCCGCTGGAAAATCTCGTCAACAGTGCGGCGGGCAGCCTGACATCCAGTCTGACGGGTAGCCTCTCCGGCGGCCTTTCCAGTCTCCTCGGCTTTGCCAAAGGCGGGGTCCCCGGCGCCATACAGCCCTTCGCCGCCGGCGGCGTCGTTTCCGCGCCGACCAACTTTCCGATGGGCGGCGGTCTCGGCCTGATGGGCGAGGCGGGCTCTGAAGCCATCCTCCCCCTCAAACGCGGCCCCGACGGTCGTCTCGGCGTTGCGGCGGGAACGGGTGCGCCGGCTGGCCAGACCATCGTCTTCAACGTCTCAACCCCCGACGCCGGCAGCTTCCGCAAGTCGGAAGCGCAGATTTCGGCGATGCTGACGCGCGCGACGGCACGGGGCAAACGAGGGGTGTAAGGCCCCTTCCTCTCCTCTTGTGGGAGAGGAAGGGCGCGGTGGTCGCTTAGCTTATGAACGCAACTCTATCCCCTCTTTCGAGAGAAGAGGAGGAAAGGAGACCCCCATGACATCCTTCCACGAGGTTCGTTTCCCCCTGAGGCTGGCGCTTGGCGTCAGTGGCGGGCCGGAGCGGATGACGGATATTGTCAATCTTTCCAATGGGCGCGAGGCGCGCAATGCGCGATGGCGCTCTTCCAGGCGCTCTTACGATGCGGGCTCGGGCATTCGCTCGGTGGCCGATCTCTATGCGGTGCTGGCTTTCTTCGAGGCGCGGTCGGGCGAGCTTTACGGGTTCCGCTTTCGCGATCCGGTGGATCACCAGTCGGTGCCGCCGGGCCAGACGGTCGGCCCGACGGATCAGGTGATAGGCACTGGCGACGGCGCGACGGCGACGTTTCAACTCGTCAAAACCTATGCCGATTCGGGCGCCTCCGTGGCAAGGACGATTGCCAAGCCGGTGGCCGGCTCGGTGCGGGTCGCGGTCAATGGTGCGGAGCAGGCAGCGTCTCGCTTCACGGTTGACCTCACGACCGGCCGCGTCACCTTCGCCAGCACCTTTGTGCCACCGGCGGGCGCGATCGTGCAGGCCGGGTTTGAATTCGACGTGCCGGTGCGCTTTGCGGTGAACCGCATCGATATCGATCTCACCGCCTTCAATGCCGGGCGCATTCCCACCATTCCGCTGATCGAGGTCCTGCCATGAGAGTGCTGCCCACGGGCCTGAAGGCGCATATCGACACAGGTGCCACGACGCTCTGCCGCTGCTGGCGGGTGACGCGGCGCGACGGAACCGTGCTGGGCTTCACCGAACACGACGCCGACCTGATGGTGGATGGGACGCGCTTTCTCGCCGCCAGCGGCTTTTCTGCAAGCGAAGCGGAAACGGCGCTGGGCCTTGCGGCGCCCAATGGTGAGGTGGCGGGAGCGTTTTCGTCGGAGGCGATAGCGGAGGGCGATTTGCAACGCGGGCTTTATGACGGTGCGCGGGTCGAGGTGCTGCTGGTCAACTGGGCCGATCCGTCGCAGTTTCTGCTGGAACATGTGCGCGAGATCGGCGAGGTGACGCGGACCACCAACAGCTTCCGTGCCGAACTGCGCGGGCTTGCCGCCCGGCTCGACCAGCCGACGGGCCGAGTCTATGGCCGTCGCTGCGATGCACGGCTGGGCGATACACGCTGCAGGGTCGACATGGCGGCCTTCACGGCGACCGGCACTATCCTTGCTGCCGATGAGCTGCAGGCAAGCGTTTCCGGGATTTCGGGCTTTGCGGGAGGTTGGTTCGGCTTTGGTGTCCTGACATTCACCAGCGGAGCGCTGGCAGGCCATGTGGTCGACATCGGCGGGCATCAGGCGGGCGATCCCGCACGGCTCACCTTCTGGCTACCGCTGCCGCAAAGCCCCATGCCGGGTGATACGTTCGAGATCGTCGCTGGCTGCGACAAGGCGTTTTCGACCTGCCGTGCGAAATTTGCAAACAGTTTGAACTTCCAGGGTTTCCCGCACATGCCGGGCTCGGACTTCGCCTATAGCTATGTGAGCGGCGCGACGACGCATGACGGGTCGGTGCTGGTGGGATGATGTGGTGTCCTCTGCGCTTGAGGATGTCCTCGCCCCTTCTGGGAGAGGAAGCGATTTCAATATCTGAGCTTCAGCTCAGTGTTGGAAGTCGCAGGTGAGGGGCAGTTCCCCCGCACCGTCGTAAGCACCCCTCACCAAGCGCGCCTGGCCAATCGCCTTAGGCTCTTGGGGCTCGCTATCCTCTCCCACAGGGGGAGAGGAGTGGTTGTGTCACCGGCCCGCCTTCCTGCGAAGGCCGAGCATGCCGATCAGCGATGCGCGCTCTGGCGCGGATGCCAGGAAGAAACCTGCGAAGACCAGACTGACAATAATAAGCGTCTGCAGCGTCATGTGCGTTCCCCAAAATACAGACTCGATACTCTCTGTAATCGCGATGACGGTCGGAAGTTCCCTCTGATCTTCACCGTTTAAGACATTTTTTACCCGATCCAACCTGAACTGGATATGAACCCGGTGAAAACTTCATCGCGCATACTTAATGCGGCCGCCGGATGGATCGGCACGCCGTATCGGCATCAGGCCTCGCTCAAGGGTACCGGCTGCGATTGCCTGGGCCTGGTCCGTGGCATCTGGCGCGAGCTCTATGGCGAGGAACCCGAGACGCCGGAACCCTATGCGCCGGACTGGGCAGAGCGAGGAGGCGTCGAGCGATTGGCGGACGCCGCGCTCAGGCACTTCGGGCCGCCGATCGGCCGCGACGACATGAAGCCGGGCGATATGCTTCTGTTCCGCTTCCGCCCCGAGGCAGCCGCCAAGCATCTCGGCATTCTGGCGGGTGAGGGCCGTTTCATCCACGCTTACGAACAGGCGGGCGTTATTTCCTCGCCGCTCGTACCCTCTTGGGCGCGGCGCATCGCCGCCGTCCATCGCTTCCCCGATCTCTGAGGCAATTTTCATGGCGACATTGCTCCTGCAGGCGGCAGGCGCCGCGCTCGGCTCCGTCTTCGGTCCCGTCGGCTCCGCGATCGGCCAGGCGGTCGGCGCTCTGGCCGGCGCCTCTGTCGATCGGGCGCTGATCGGCTCCGGCTCCACAGTCACCGGCGCGCGGCTGGCGACAGCCCGCATTCCCGGCGCGGAGGAAGGCACTCCTGTCACGAGGCTCTACGGCACGGCGCGCATCGGCGGCACGCTTTTCTGGGCGACGCGTTTCGAGGAAGAGGTGACCAACGAGCGCTCCGGCGGAAAGGCCTTTGGCGGTGGTGGCGTCACCACGACGAGCTACCGGTATTTTGCCAATTTCGCCGTCGGGCTCTGCGAGGGTGAGGTGACGGCGGTCCGTCGCGTCTGGGCGGACGGCCAGCCGCTCGATCTGTCGGGCATCGAGATGCGGCTTTATCGCGGCACCGCCGATCAGATGCCCGATCCGCTGGTCGAGGCGAAGCAGGGCGCGGGCCATACGCCGGCCTATCGCAACACCGCCTATGTCGTCTTCGAGCGGCTGCCGCTCGATGATTTCGGCAATCGCATTCCGGTTCTCCAGTTCGAGGTCGTGCGCGCCATCGGCACGCTGGAAAGAGATATAGAGGCAGTCACGATCATTCCGGGTGCCAGCGAGCACGGCTATGCGCCCACTCCCGTGACGGAAGCGACCGCGCCGGGCGCCTCGCGCATCCTCAACCGAAATGTCGGCTATGCCGCGACCGACTGGCAGGCTTCGCTCGACGAGTTGCAGGCGCTCTGCCCCAACCTCAAGCGCGTTTCGCTCGTCGTCTCCTGGTTCGGGACGGATCTGCGCGCCGACCATTGCCGCGTCGTGCCGGGCGTCGAGGTGGCAAGCCGCACGGATGAAAGCCAGCCCTGGCAGGTCTCCGGCGTGTCGCGGGGCGCTGCGCATGTCGTCTCGCAGGTGAATGGCGGACCAGCCTTCGGAGGCACGCCCAACGACGCCGCGGTGCTGGCGGCAATCGCCGACCTCAAGGCGCGCGGGCTTGCGGTGACGCTCTATCCCCTCATGATGATGGATATTCCCGCGGGGAACACGTTACCGGATCCCTATGGCGCAGGCGGGCAGGCCGCCTATCCGTGGCGCGGCCGCATAACCGCGATGACCGACAAGGTCGCCGCGACGCGGGCGGCCGTCACCGCGTTTTGCGGCACCGCGCAGCCGGGCGATTTTTCTGTAGCGGGTGGGGCAGTGAGCTACACGGGTGCAGGTGACGGCTATCGCCGCATGATCCTGCATTACGCCCATCTGGCAAACCTTGCCGGTGGCATCCACTCCTTCATCATCGGCTCGGAAATGCGCGGGTTGACGCGGCTTCGCGATGAGGCTGGCGCATTTCCCTTTGTCGCGGCAATGATCGACTTGGCCGCGGATGTGCGCGGGATTGTAGGCAGTGGGGTCCAGCTCACCTATGCCGCCGACTGGAGCGAATATTCCGGCTTCCATCCGGACGATGGCTCGGGTGACCATTTCTTCAATCTCGATCCGCTCTGGGCGAGCCCGCATATCGATGCGGTCGGCATCGACAACTATCTGCCGCTGGCCGACTGGCGCGATGACGATCTTCTTGCGGCAAACCCCGACGGCGCCAGAACCGCCGACGATGGCGATGCCATGGCGCGCGCCATCACCAGTGGCGAATATTTCGACTGGTATTATGGCAGCGGCGCGGCGCGGGCGAGCCGCAGCCGGACGGCGATCGCCGATGGCGTGGCCGGCAAGCCTTGGGTCTTCCGCGTCAAGGACATCGCCGGCTGGTGGTCGAACCGGCACTACGAACGGCGCGGCGGCGTCGAACTGACAGGTCCGACCGGCTGGCTGCCGGGCATGAAGCCGGTCTGGTTCACCGAACTCGGCTGCCCGGCCGTGGAGCGTGGCGCAAACCAGCCCAATGTCTTTCCCGATCCGAAATCGGCGGAAAGCGCGCTGCCGCATTTCTCCTCCGGCCAGCGCAGCGACGCGATGCAGCGCCGGTTTCTGGAGGCACATTTCACGCATTGGAAGAGCGGGAGCGCGCCGGCCGGGATGCTGGCTACGAATGACATCACGGTCTGGACCTGGGATGCCCGGCCGATCCCCGCCTTCCCCTATGACACCGCGCTCTTTGCCGATGGCGGCAACTGGCAGACCGGCCATTGGCTGAACGGCCGGCTGGGGACGGGGACGCTGGCCGATGTGATCGCCGCGATCCTCGCCGACAACGGCTTTGCCGATTTCGACGTTTCGACGGTTTCGGGCGACCTCACCGGCTATGTTCAGGGTGACGTCGCCTCGGCCCGCACCATGATCGAGCCGCTGATGGCGGCATTCCAGATCGATTGTCGCGAGAGCGGTGGCAAGCTCGTCTTCTCCTCGCGCGCGAAAGTCTCAAACCCGCCCCGCATGCTCGACGTGCTGGCCGACCGCGAGGACAGGGCACTCTGGAGCGAAACACGGGCGCAGGAAAGCGATATCGCCGCGCAGGCAACGCTCGACTACTTTGACGAGGCGGGCGACTATGAAAGCGCCGTCGCCCGCTCGCGCCGGATGGCCGCCGGCAATGACCGGGTGGCCTCTGGCGCAATTGCCGGCGTGCTGCCAGAGGCGACGGCGGCGGCGGCCGCAGAGGAAATGCTGCGCGACGCGCGTCTCGCCCGCCGGTCACTGAAGCTGGATGTCCCGCCCTATCTGCTGGAGCTGGAAACCGGCGATGCGGTCACCCTGCCGGGCGTTGCCGGCCGTTTCCGAGTTGCGCGGATCGAAGATGGCGCGGCGCGCGGGATCGAAGCCCCGGAATATGTCCCGCCGGTGGGGGCGCATGCCTTTCAGGAGAGCATCACGCGATTGAGCGAGGGCGGCTCGTCCCAGCTGTTTGCGCCGTCGGTGGTCTTCCTTGATCTGCCCACGCTCGGCGCCGGAACGCCCGAAAGTTACGCCTGCGCTGCCGTTCTCGCCCGCCCCTGGCGGACGGCGACGCTGTCCGCCGCGACCGGCTCGCAAGGCTACCGCGCCCGCGCACTCGCCGCGCGCCCGGCGACGTTGGGTGCGCTCGCGAGCGCCCTCATGCCCGGCGTCACCGGCCGTATCGACCGGGCCAACAGCCTGGATGTCAGGCTTGCCTTCGGCAGCGTTTCATCGGTGAGCGAAGCCGATCTTCTGGCCGGGTCGAACCGCCTTGCGGTTCTGGCCGGCAATGGAGCCGCCGAAATCGTCAGCTTCCAGACGGCTCGGGAAGTCGAGCCGGGCCGCTGGCATCTCACGAACCTCCTGCGCGGCCAGTTCGGCACCGCCGACGCCATGGCGGCGGGCGCATTGGAAGGGGCGGACGTGGTGCTTCTCAATGATGCCGTCGTCTCGCTCGGCCTTGATCCGGGTGAGGCGGGGCTGTCGCTCAACTGGCGTGCGGAGGCAGGCATGTCGAGCGTGGGCCCCTTTGCCTTCGCTGGCGGGCGCAGGGCTGGGACGCCGCTTGCGCCAGTCCATTTGCGCGCCGCGCGGCAGACATCGGGCGACATTCGCCTGTCCTGGTTCAGGTCTGGCCGGATCGACGGCGACAACTGGGATGCCTACGACATCCCGCTGGATGAACCGGAGGAGCGCTATCTCGTGGAGGTGCTCGATGCGGATGGAACAAGCCTTCGCAATGCCGAAGTCAACGCGCCCGCCTTCAGCTATGCCGCCGCGGATGCACTGGCTGATCTCGGCCCATCTCCGGCAAGGATCCGCTACCGCGTCCGCCAGCTGGGCTGGACCGTGGCCTCCGGTCTTCCGGCCGAGGCTGCGCTGTCGCTTTGAGTGCATGAGCCATCAACCGAAGGAGAAGACCCATGGAAGACATGAAGACCTGGTATCAGTCCCGTACCATCTGGGGCGCCATCATCGCCATTGCAGCCTCGCTCGCGCATGCGGGCGGCTACAACCTGTCCGTCGCTGACCAGGGACAGCTTGCAGATGCGGTTCTGTCGCTTGCCGGGACCGTTGGCGGACTGGTCGCGATCTGGGGCCGCATGAAGGCGACCGTCAAGGTTGCGTGAAGCTTGCGCCGCACGCGGATTGGGCCGCATCCCCGGCATTTCGGGGGTGCGGCACCGGCGGATTGCGATATTGTTGAGTGATTCGGTTCTCGCTTTTCCAGGACGCTCAAATGATTTTCAGCATTTTTGTCTGGACCGTTTTTCCGGTCATCGTCGCACTCGGTTGTTTTGCCTTTGTAACCCATGAACAAAGGGGCCGAGGCTCTCGTCCCGGTGAATGAACGAGGCCCGCATTCCCGTCGTTTCGGGGCGGCAACAGCGGTCCCGAAAGCGCGGCAACTTTGCCTTGGCCGGTTTCGTTCCGGCTTGCGCCGAGATTGATTTTCGGCTCATGTTCATTTGTCATTCAGATGCGCATCTGTATGAATAGGCTCGATTTGAGACATCCAAGCTCATGAAAGCAATGCAATGGGATCGCATCTGATTTTGGCCGTGGCGGCCCTCGGACTTGGCATGGTGGGCGAGCCCGCCAACAAGAACCTTGTTGCCGTTCGTGGCGATTGTTCCGCAGCCGCCCGCGAGGCGCTGTCGGAAAACGGAGGGACACTTCTCTCCGTCGAACCCGTTGGCAATGAGTGCGTCATCACGATATTGGTGCAGAACAGCGGCGAACGACCGAAGAAGAAGGTCGTTCACAAGCCAATGTAACCTGGGCCTCTTTTGGCCGCACGAACGACGGGAACCCACGCATGCGCATATTGGTCGTGGAAGACGACGAGAACCTGAACCGGCAGCTGAGTGAATCGCTGAAAGAGGCGGGCTATGTCGTCGATCAGGCTTTCGACGGCGAGGAGGGGCATTTCCTCGGCGACACCGAGCCCTATGACGCCGTCGTCCTCGATATCGGCCTGCCGGAAATGGATGGCATCACCGTTCTGGAAAAGTGGCGCGCCGCCGGCCGGGTCATGCCGGTTCTGATCCTGACGGCCCGCGACCGCTGGTCGGACAAGGTGGCCGGCATCGATGCAGGCGCAGACGATTATGTCGCCAAGCCCTTCCACATAGAGGAAGTCCTCGCTCGCCTCCGGGCGCTTATCCGCCGCGCCGCCGGCCATGCCTCTTCGGATCTCGTCTGCGGCCCCGTCCGTCTCGACACGAAGAGTTCCAAGGCCACAGTGGATGGCATGACGCTGAAGCTCACCTCGCACGAGTTCCGCCTTCTGTCCTATCTCATGCATCACATGGGCGAGGTCGTGTCGCGGACGGAACTGACCGAGCACCTTTACGACCAGGACTTCGACCGGGACTCCAACACGATCGAAGTCTTTGTAGGCCGATTGCGCAAGAAGATGGGCGTCGACATGATCGAGACCGTCCGCGGGCTCGGCTATCGCATGCAGGCGCCTGCCAAATGAGGCGCCTGCGATGAGGCCTCCACGATGAGATGTGGCACATGAGAGGGTTTGGCGGACAATCGCTGACGCTCCGCGTCGTCCTGTCGGTCTCGATCTGGGCGATCGCCGGTCTCGTGGTGATTGCGATTGCTATCTCTACGCTCTATCGACGCGATGCGGAAAAGAGCTTCCGCGATCTCCTGCGCGCCCATCTGTTCAATGTCGTCAATTCCGTTTCCATCAACGAGAACAAGCAGCTCGCAGGGCGTCCCGAGCTCGGTGACCTGCAATTTTCGCAGCCCGGCACCGGCTGGTACTGGATCGCCGAAGGGGTGGGCCAGTATAAGACGACGCCGCTGGTTTCTCCCTCGTTGGGTGCGACTACGCTCCCGGACAAGCCGGCCAGCGAGGTACCCTTCGACATCCGGTTCCAGCGCTTCTACGACATCAAGGACCCTCTCGGAAACAGTCTGTCTGTGGCTGAAACCGAGGTCGAACTGGACGATCAGGGCGACATCGTCCGCTTCCGTGTCACCGGAAACAAGGCGGTGGTGGAGGCCAGCGTAGCGGCCTTCAATCGCAGCCTCTATCTCGCGCTGATCATCTTCGGCGCGGGCAGTCTGCTCGCCAACGCGCTGGCCATTCTGATCGGCCTGCGCCCGCTCGACCGCGTGCGAAATGCGCTCGAAAACATCCGCGGTGGCCGGGCGGAGCGGCTGGAAGGGCGCTTCCCCAGCGAAATCCGACCCCTGGCGAACGAGGTCAACGCGCTGATCGACAACAACCGCCGTATCATCGAGCGCGCACGCATGCAGGTCGGCAATCTCGCCCATTCGCTGAAGACGCCGATTGCCGTGCTGATCAACGAGGCGCAGGCGATGGCGCCGGCCCATGGTGCGCTTGTGAAGCAGCAGGCGGAGGCCATGCAGATGCAGGTGCAATCCTACCTGAACCGCGCCCGGATCGCCGCCCAGCGCGAGACGGTTCTGGCGCGCACCGAGGCACGCCCCGTTCTCGACCGGATCATTCGCGTCATGCAGAAGCTCAATCGTGAGATCGAGTTCGAGATGGATGACAAGGCGCCCGGCGCCGTGCTCGCCATGGAGCAGCAGGACATTGAGGAAATCCTCGGCAACCTCCTGGAAAACGCCGCGCGCTACGCCAGGTCCTCCATTCGCGTCTCGCTGGCGGAAGTCGGCCAGGGGGAAGGGAAGGACATGGCGGAACTCACGATCGAGGACGATGGTCCCGGCCTGGAGCCCGACGAGATCAAGGAAGCGCTGAAGCGCGGCCGCCGGCTTGACGAAAGCCGCCCCGGCTCCGGGCTCGGTCTCTCCATCGTCAGCGAGATCGTGTCCGAATATTCCGGACGCCTCAACCTGACGCGCGGATCATCCGGCGGTCTGCGTGCCGCACTCATTTTACCGATAGTGACACAGGAAAAGACCAAACGTGGTTGATTCTGAGGCGCTTGTTCCCCATAATTAATGTGGAGGAGCATACGGACGATATTTGGCAAGACGAAAGACGGGGACATGAAGACCGGGGGCACAGCGCGAACAATGAAGCTCATGGTGACTTGCGCCATGGTGGCGGTGGCTGCCGTGACGTCTGGCTGCGCCTCGATGTCGAAGCGCTCCGCGACCCCGCTCGCCTTTGCCGCGCCGCAGACGTCCTACTCCTCCGGCGATGCGTTCGTGCGCGCTCTCGACGGCGGTCTTGTCTCGCAAATTCAAGGCGCTAACCTCGGCGCAGAGGACCGCAAGCTCGCTCTTCAGGCCGAGTACAAGGCGCTGGAAGATGCGCCCGGCGGCCAGGCCGTTCCGTGGTCGGGCGCCACCGGCGTCAGCGGCACGGTCGTTGCCGCCACACCCTATCAGGTTGGCACGCAGAACTGCCGCCAGTACACCCAGACCGTCAGCGTCGATGGCCGTTCGCTCATCGCGCGCGGTGCAGCCTGCCGCAATCCGAACGGTACCTGGACGCCGCTCACTTGACGCGGCGGCGCGAAAGTCTGCCTGCATTCTCGCAAAGCACGCTGCGCAGATAGGGACCTCACATTAAATTGATCCGTGGCAACCGTTTGAGCGAGGTCAAACGGTTGCGTCAAATTGCCGTGTATTGCCTTTTGTCAGTTGGAAACCCTTTGGCCTTCGGGTAATTGAGCGGCATGCTATTCTGGATCATTGTCTCCTGCGTCACCGCGCTTCTGGCGGTCGCACTTCTCGCGCCGCTCCTGCGCCGCTCCGCAACGGCCGGCGGCGAGCATAGCCATGACGTCGAGGTCTATCGCGACCAGATGGCGGAAGTCGACCGCGACGCAGCCGCAGGCCTGATCTCGGCCGAAGAGGCCGAATATGCGCGTGCGGAAATCGGGCGCCGTCTGCTGGCATCTGCCGACAAGGCAAGCAGGGAGACGGGTGGCCGCATCAGGACGAGCCGTCATCCGCTGGCGCAGGCCTTCATCATCCTCCTGCTTCCCGCCATTGGCATCGGCCTTTATCTCTACGCCGGCAGCCCCGGCGTGCCCGATGCACCGCTTGCCGCGCGTCTCGCCAATCCCGGCAATGATGTCGCACTCCTGCTGGCCAAGGCGGAAAACCATCTCATCCAGAACCCGGATGATGGAGCGGGTTGGGACCTCGTCGCACCGATCTACCTGCGCAACCGCCGTCCCGCCGATGCCGTGAACGCCTATCGCCAGGCCATCCGCATTCGGGGTGAAAGCGCCGAACGCCTTTCGGGCCTGGGCGAATCGATCGTTGCGTCCAATCAGGGTTTGATCAACTCGGAAGCGACGGACGCGTTTCGCAAGGCGCTGAGCCTCGACCGCAATGACGCAAGATCCGAATTCTACCTCGCCTTCGCGCTGGAACAGGAAGGCCGCAGCCTGGAAGCGCTCGCCGCGTTCCAGGCGCTGGCCAAATCCTCGCCGCCCGATGCGCCATGGCAGCCGATCGTCGCACAGCACATTGCTTCGCTTCAGAAGGGCCCCGGTGGGGCAAATCCGAGCCCGAATGCACCGGGCAACCCTACGGCCGCTGATGTCGCGGCTGCGCAGAACATGAATGCCGGCGATCGCCAGCAGATGATCGAGAGCATGGTGTCCGGCCTCGATGAAAAGCTCAAGGCCGATCCCAACAACTTCGAAGGCTGGATGCGCCTCGTGCGCTCCTATGCCATGCTCAAACAGGCCGACAAGGCGAGCGATGCGCTGACCCGCGCGCTGAAGGCCTTCCCGGCTGACGGCGAGCAGGGCAAGCAGTTGGTCGCCCTTGCCACCCAGCTTGGCATCAAGGCCCCGGAGGCAAAGCCATGACCGGAACGAGAATGACCCGCAAACAGAAACGCCTTGCCATCATCTCCGGCGGGGTCGGCTTCATCATCGTGGCGGTTCTCCTGGTGATGTTCGCCTTCAGCCAGTCGGTCTCGTATTTCTATGTGCCGGGCGATCTTCAGAAGGCCGATGTGAAGCCCGGAACGCGCATTCGACTCGGCGGGCTGGTCAAGACCGGTTCCTGGGTGCGCGGCGAGGGAACGACTTCGACCTTCGAGGTGACGGACACGATTTCGACTGTAAAGGTGACCTATACCGGCATCCTCCCCGATCTTTTCCGCGAAGGGCAGGGCGTGGTGGCGGAAGGCTCGTTCGTTGCCGGCAATCCGGTCTTCGTCGCCGACACGGTTCTGGCCAAGCACGACGAGACCTATATGCCCAAGGATGTGGCGGACCGGCTGAAGGCGCAGGGCGTCCAGCTGAGCGGCAAGGAGACGGTCAAGTGATCATTGAATTCGGCCTTTACGCTCTTGTCCTTTCGCTGGCCACGGCCATCGTCCTCTCCATCCTGCCGATCCTCGGCGCGCGGCGCGGCGATGCGAACCTGATGGCGGTTGCGCCGGTGGCAGCGCTCGGCCAGTTTGCATTGGTGACCACCTCCTTCGGCATTCTCATGCACGCCCATCTCGTGTCGGACTTCTCCGTCGCCAATGTCTGGGAGAATTCGCATTCGCTGATCCCGACGCTCTACAAGGTCTCCGGCGTCTGGGGAAATCACGAAGGCTCGATGATGCTGTGGCTCTTCATCCTGTCGCTCTTCAGCGCGCTTGTCGCGCTCTTCGGCGGCAATTTGCCCGCCACGCTGAGAGCCAATGTTCTGGCGGTGCAGGGCTGGATCTCCTCGGCCTTCATCCTGTTCATTGTACTCACCTCCAATCCGTTCCTGCGCATAATGCCGCCGCCGCCGGAGGGCCGTGACCTCAACCCGGTCCTGCAGGATGTCGGCCTCGCCATCCATCCGCCACTGCTCTATCTCGGCTATGTCGGCTTCTCGGTCTGCTTCTCCTTTGCTGTCGCAGCCCTCATGGAAGGCCGCATCGACGCTGCCTGGGCGCGCTGGGTGCGGCCGTGGGCGCTGGCCGCCTGGACGTTCCTCACGGCCGGTATCGCCATGGGCTCCTACTGGGCCTATTACGAACTCGGCTGGGGCGGCTGGTGGTTCTGGGACCCGGTTGAAAACGCCTCCTTCATGCCCTGGCTGGCCGGCACGGCGCTGCTCCACTCGGCGCTCGTGATGGAAAAGCGCGAGGCGCTGAAAATCTGGACCGTGCTGCTGGCGATCCTGACCTTCTCGCTGTCGCTGCTCGGCACCTTCCTCGTCCGCTCGGGCGTACTGACCTCCGTCCATGCCTTCGCCAGCGATCCCTCGCGCGGCGTCTTCATCCTCGCGATCCTGGTGATCTTCATCGGCGGCGCTCTTACACTCTTTGCTCTTCGTGCCAGCAGCCTGACGGCGGGCGGCCTGTTCGCGCCGGTCTCGCGGGAGGGTGCGCTCGTCCTCAACAATCTGATTCTCACGGTCTCCACGGCCACCGTGCTCATCGGCACGCTCTATCCGATGGCGCTGGAATCGCTGACGGGCGAAAAGATTTCCGTCGGTGCTCCCTTCTTCAATCTGACCTTCGGCCTGCTGATGCTGCCGCTGCTGCTCGCCGTGCCCTTCGGACCGCTGCTTGCCTGGAAGCGCGCCGATCTGCTGGGCGCCGCACAGCGGCTTTTCTTTGCCGTGGCGGCCGGTTTCGTCATTGCTATCGTGATCTGGTATTTTGAAAATGGCGGACCGGTTCTGGCCGTTCTCGGCATGGCCCTCGCATTCTACCTCATGGTCGGCGCTCTGACCGATCTCTGGCTGCGCGGCGGCTTCGGCAAGGTTCCGTTCTCCACCGCCTTGCGCCGGTTGGCCGGCCTGCCCCGTTCGGCCATCGGCACGGCGTTTGCACATTTCGGCCTTGGCGTCACCGTGCTCGGCATCGTCGCCGTCAGCGCCTTCCAGACCGAAAACGTGCTGGAAATGAAACCTGGACAGACCGTGGAAGCCGGAGGCTATGCACTCAAATTCGAAGGCATGCAGCGCGGGCAGGGGCCGAACTTCACGGAAGATCGCGGCACGTTCACGCTATCGAAGAGCGGTTCCTCGCTGGGGACAATCTCCTCGTCGAAGCGCGTCTACACGGCCCGCCAGATGCCGACGACCGAGGCCGGCATCCGGACGTTCGGCCTCAGCCAGTTTTACATTGCGCTCGGCGATGTCATGCCGGATGGCGGTATTGTAGTACGTGTCTGGTGGAAGCCGTTCATCGTCTGCATCTGGTTCGGCGCGCTGATCATGATGGTTGGCGGTTTCATCTCGCTGTCGGATCGCCGCCTGCGCGTCGGCGCGCCGTCGCGGCGGGCAAAGAAGGCTGCAGTCCCTGCACTGGAGGCCGCAGAATGATCCGTCGGATCGCCTTCGCGTTTTTCCTCCTTCTCTCCGCGCTGCCGGCACATGCCGTGAACCCGGATGAAGTTCTGGCCGACCCGAAGCTGGAGGCGCGCGCGCGCGAAATCTCTTCGCATCTGCGCTGCCTCGTCTGCCAGAACCAGTCCATCGACGATTCCAACGCCGAACTCGCCCGCGATCTCCGTCTCCTCGTGCGCGAGCGGCTGAAGGCCGGTGCATCCGACCAGCAGGTCTATGACTATCTGGTCTCTCGCTACGGCGAGTTTGTGCTGCTCAAGCCGCGGCTTTCGGAACATACGCTGCTTCTGTGGGGCGCCCCGGCGGTGCTCGCGCTCCTCGGCGTCATGGCTCTCGGCTTCTTCGCCGCCTCGCGCAATACGAAGCGAAAAACCGTTGCCCTGACGGATGAAGAAAAAGCGCGCGTGGAAGCAATTCTCAAAGAATAACGCCGCTTCATCTGGAATTTTTCTGGAACATTACGAAAAATTCATTCCTCAGCCACTTCACAGTAAGGTCTTCCGGTCTATCTCTTGTCCATCAACTGATCGGGTTCGCCACATGCGGTCCTGACAACTGAAAAAGGGTGGTAGATCCAATGTCTTCTTCGAATTCCAATCGCGGCCTGTCCTACAAGACGATCCTCAAGTCGACGGCTGTCGCCGGCGTTGCGGCTGTCCTCCTGTCCTCCGGTTTGCCGGCGCGCGTCACCGGCGCATTTGCCGAGCCCGTCCGCATCGAAGCGCCGCAGATGACGGGCTTCGCGCCCATCGTCAAAGCCGTTTCTCCGGCCGTCGTTTCCGTCCGCGTCGAGTCCCGCGTCCAGCAGGTTGCCGATGATCAGAGCGGCTTCAACTTCGATTTCGGCCCCGGCTTCGACCAGCTTCCGGAAAACAGCCCGCTGAAGCGCTTCTTCAAGCAGTTCGGCGGTCCGGACGGCCAGGGCCCCGGCAAGCAGCAGCAGGGCCAGAAGAAGCCCGGCGACAAAGGCCCGCTGCGCCCGGTTGCACAAGGTTCCGGCTTCTTCATCTCTGAAGACGGCTACATCGTCACCAACAACCACGTCGTCAATGACGGCAGCGCCTATGTCGTCGTCATGAACGATGGCACCGAATTGCCTGCCAAGCTGATCGGCACCGATCCGCGTACGGACCTCGCCGTGCTGAAGGTCGAGGCAAAGGATCGCAAGTTCACCTACGTCAAGTGGGCAGATGACGCCAAGGCCAATGTCGGCGACTGGGTCGTCGCTGTGGGCAACCCGTTCGGTCTAGGTGGTACGGTTACGGCCGGTATCATTTCGGCCATGGGCCGCGACATCAATTCCGGCCCGTATGACGACTTCATCCAGATCGATGCAGCCGTCAACCGCGGCAACTCCGGCGGCCCGACCTTCAACCTGAATGGCGAAGTGGTCGGCATCAATACCGCGATCTTCTCGCCCTCGGGCGGCAGCGTCGGTATCGCCTTCGACATTCCGGCGTCTACAGCACAGACGGTCGTTGCCGAACTCATCAAGTCTGGCAAGATCGAGCGCGGTTGGCTCGGCGTGCAGATCCAGCCGGTCACCAAGGACATCGCTGAATCGCTCGGCCTCTCCGATGCGCAGGGCGCGCTGGTCATCCAGCCGCAGGAAGACAGCCCCGGTCTGAAGGCCGGCATCAAGAAGGGTGACGTCGTGACGGCCGTCAATGGCGAGCCGGTCAAGGACGCCCGCGATCTGGCCAAGCGCATCGGCGCCCTGCGCCCCGGCACGAAGACCGACATCACCATCTGGCGTGATGGCAAGTCTCAGACGCTGCAGCTGACGGTCGGCACGCTGCCGCCGGAACAGAAGATGGCCGCGAAGGACGGAAACAGCCAGCAGGATGAGAGCGAACAGAAGCAGACCTCGCTGGAATCGCTCGGCATCACCGTCGGCCCGACCGACGACGGCAAGGGCGTGCAGATCCTCTCCGTCGATCCGAACTCGGCAGCCGCTGACGCCGGCATCAAGCAGGGCGACCGCATTGCCGCCGTCAACAACAAGGACGTGAGCTCCGCCAAGGAAATCACGGGCCAGCTTGACGCCGCCAAAAAGGAAGGCCGTACCAAGGCGCTCTTCCAGGTTGAGACCGACAACGGCAGCCGCTTCGTCGCCCTGCCGACCGACAAGGGTTGATCCCTGTCAGGCCCTCATGGATGGGCGGCGCTGGAGAAATCCGGCGCCGCCCAGGCTCATGTCGCCATTTTCTGCTGGAGAGGCTATCATCATGCGTATGAAGATTCTGATTGTTGAAGATGACCTGGAGGCTGCGGCCTACCTCTCGAAAGCCTTCCGTGAGACGGGCATTGTCGCCGACCATGCAAGCGACGGCGAAAGCGGCCTCTTCATGGCCTCCGAAAACGCCTATGACGTGCTGGTGGTCGATCGCATGCTGCCGCGCCGCGACGGCATTTCATTGATCACCGAGCTGCGTGCCCGCGGCAAGGACATGCCCGTTCTCATCCTCTCCGCACTCGGCCAGGTCGATGACCGCGTTGAAGGCCTGCGCGCCGGCGGCGACGATTATCTGCCAAAACCCTATGCCTTTTCGGAACTCCTCGCCCGCGTCGAAGTCCTGGGCCGCCGCAAGGGCGCGCCGGACAAGGACATGGTCTACCGTGTCGGCGATCTCGAGCTTGACCGGCTGGCCCATGAGGTGAAGCGCGGCGGCAAGGAAATCCTGCTGCAGCCGCGCGAGTTTCGCCTGCTCGAATATCTCATGAAGAATGCCGGACAGGTCGTCACCCGCACCATGCTCCTCGAAAACGTCTGGGACTATCACTTCGATCCGCAGACCAATGTCATTGACGTTCACGTCTCGCGGCTTCGTTCCAAGATCGAACGCGACGCCGAGCGGCCGCTTCTGAAGACTGTGCGCGGCGCGGGCTACATGATCAAGGATGAAGCTTAAGCCCTATGCTTCACCAACTCCGCATCCTGATGAAGAGCACGGCGGTTCGGCTGTCGGCGCTCTACATTCTCCTGTTCGCCTTCTGCGCCGCTTTCCTCGTGATCTATGTCGCGGGTATGTCGGCGAACTTCCTGCGTGAGCAGACGCAGAACGCGATCTCGGCGGAAGTGGAAGAGATCAGCCACATCTATGAGGTGGCCGGGATGAACGGTCTGGTGAAGACGCTGGAGCGCCGGTCGCGCCAGCCGGGCGCCAATCTCTATGTGATCGCCGGCCCCTCGGGCGATTTTCTTGCCGGCAACGTCGCGGCGATCCAGCCGGGTATCATGGGAGATCCGGGCTGGACGGATACGCCATTCCGCTACGAGCGCTTCGGCGATGAAAACAAGGACAAGTCCAAGCTTCAACCGCATATGGCGCTCGCCAATGTCTTCGTTCTGCCCAACGGTCTGCGGGTCCTCGTCGGTCGCGACCTTGGCGAGCCGGAACATTTCAAGGTTCTCGTCCGCCAGGCACTTGTCGTGGCGCTGGGCGTCATGGGCATCGGCGCACTTGTCATCTGGTTCTTCATCGGGCGCAATGCGCTGAACCGTATTGCCCGCATGTCGGACGCCAGCGCCAAGATCATGGCGGGCGATCTCTCGCAGCGGCTGCCGGTGGTCGGTTCGGGCGACGAATTCGACCGCATGTCCGTCTCGCTCAACAGCATGCTCGGCCGCATCGAGAAGCTCAACGAGGGGCTGAAGCAGGTCTCCGACAATATCGCCCACGACCTGAAGACGCCGCTGACCCGCATCCGCAACAAGGCAACCGACGGTCTGGCGCGATCGAGCAACGAGGACGAATATCGCCAGTCACTTGAAGGCATCATTGGCGAATCCGACCAGTTGATTCGGACCTTCAATGCGCTGTTGATGATCTCTCGCGTCGAGGCTGGTTCTTCTACCGCTGAGATGAATGACATCGACCTGAGCGCGATTGCTGCAGACACTGCCGAACTTTACGAGCCGGTCCTCGATGAGGCGGGCCTGACGCTCAAGATGGAAATTGCCGCCGGCATTCACATCCACGGCAATCGCGAGCTCGTCGGCCAGGCACTGTTCAATCTCCTCGACAATGCGGTCAAATATGCCGGCGATATCGAGGGAAGCGCGATCACGGTCTCGCTCTCAAGACAGGGCGAGAACGCCCTGCTCACGGTCGCCGACGAGGGGCCCGGAATTCCTTCGCATCGCTATGAAGATGCCGTCCAGCGCTTCGTTCGCATCGACGAAAGCCGCTCCAAGCCGGGGACGGGCCTCGGCCTTTCCATGGTGGAAGCCGTCACGGCACTGCATGGGGGCTCGCTTGAACTTACGTCGACAAAAGACGAGACTGCGGAAAACAAGGGACTCACCGTCAGGATGCTGTTCCCGCTTATTGCCGCCTGATCCGCCGTCCCTCTGGCCTTCGGGCGGGGGAGGATGTGCATGTCCAGGCCTGCTACGCTTGCCGAGTTTCTCGCCGCAAGCCCGATCGAGCCGCCGAGCAAGACGGCCGCCAAGGAGGCCCTGCAGGCGCTGCGCGAGGCCGGTCGCGATTGTGAGCGGCTGAAGTCGCTTGCGGCCAAGGAGGGCGCGCTACACGAGTTCGGCGTGGCCGTTCTGTCTCTATCGCCCTATCTCGCCGAGATTGTCCGCATCGCACCGTGCCTTCTTGACACGGCTCTGTTCGGCGATATCGAGGCTGAACTCGAGTTGGAAATCCGCGCCGCGCGCGATTGCTGGTCGGCTCCCGAAGAGGGCGGGACAAGCGCCGAGACCACGCTGATGAACCGCCTTCGGCTAGCCAAGCGGAAGGTCTCGTTCCTTCTCGCTATCGCCGATCTTGCACGGTATTTCGAAGCGCCCGAGACAACGCGCTGGCTCAGTCGCCTCGCAGAGGCCTCACTTTCATCCGCCGTGGATTTCCTGCTTCTCTCGCTCCACGAACAGCGCAAGCTCAAACTCCCCCATCCTGAAAATCCCTCGCAAGGCTCGGGCCTGATCGTGCTTGGTATGGGAAAGCTCGGCGCTTCGGAACTGAACTATTCATCCGACATCGACGTGGTCGTGTTCTTCGATCCGGATTGCGGCATCGTGACGGACCCCGACGAGGCGTCGGAGACCTTCGCGCGGCTTTGCCGCCGGCTGGTGCGCATCATGCAGGAGCGGACGGCCTATGGCTATGTCTTCCGCATCGACTTGAGGCTCCGGCCGGATCCGGGTTCGACGCCGCTCGCGATTCCAGTTGAGGCCGCGCTGATCTATTACGAGGGCAGGGGCCAGAACTGGGAGCGCGCCGCCTTCATCAAGGCACGGCCGGTCGCCGGCGATATCCCGGCCGGGGAGGGATTCCTCAAGGAACTGGTCCCCTTCATCTTCCGCAAGTATCTGGACTATGCGGCGATTGCCGACATTCACTCGATCAAGCGGCAGATCCATCTGCACAAGGGTTTCGACGAGATCGCGGTGAAGGGACATAACGTCAAGCTCGGTCGCGGCGGCATTCGCGAGATCGAATTTTTCGCCCAGACCCAGCAACTGATCGCCGGCGGCCGGATGCCGGAACTGCGATCCCGGCGCACGGATGAAGCGCTGGCGGGGCTTGCCCGCGCGAACTGGATCGGCGCCGAGACGGCGCAGATGCTGACGTCCGCCTACTGGTTTCTGCGCGATGTGGAGCATCGGATCCAGATGGTGCATGACGAGCAGACGCATATCCTTCCCGACAAGGAAGCCGAACTGAAGCGCATCGCCTTGATGATGGGTTTCAGCGATGTGAAGTCCTTTTCCGCGAAGCTCGTTTCGGTGCTCCGCACGGTCGAGGATCGTTATGCCAAGCTCTTCGAACAGGCGGCGGAACTCTCGGGCAGTTCCGGCAATCTCGTCTTCACGGGTACGAAAGACGATCCCGACACGCTGAAGACGTTGGAAAACCTGGGCTTCCGGCGCCCAGCGGATATCTCGCGGGTGATCCGAACCTGGCATTCGGGCCGCTATCGTGCCACGCATTCCGTGGAAGCGCGCGAACGGCTGACGGAAATGATGCCGAAGCTGCTCGCGGCCTTCGGCGCGAGTTCGCGCGCCGACGACGCGTTGATGCACTTCGATCGCTTCATGGCGGGCCTGCCGGCCGGCATCCAGCTCTTCTCCCTTCTCGGAAACAATCCGCCGCTTCTCGAACTCCTCGTCACGATCATGGCTGCAGCGCCTCGGCTTGCCGGCATCATCGCAGCGCGTCCGCATGTCTTCGATGGAATGCTTGATCCGACGCTGATGACGCGGATTCCGGAACGTTCCTATCTTGCCGAGCGGCTGGGGCAGGCGCTCGCCTCGGCCAGCAACTTCGAAGATGTTCTGGACGGCCTGCGCGTGTTCGCCGCTGAACAGCGGTTTCTCATCGGCATTCGCCTGCTGACCGGTGCCATCACGGGCGCCCGCGCTGCTGCGGCCTTTTCCGATCTTGCAGACCTGACGCTGGAACGCGCGCTCGTCGCCGTCGAGGCTGAGATCGCCGCCTCCCATGGCCGCTTCCCCGGCGGCCGAACGGCCATTATCGGCATGGGCAAGCTCGGCAGCCGTGAACTCACGGCAGGCTCCGATGTCGACCTCATCCTTCTCTATGACTACGACGGCGAAGCCACCGAATCCGATGGGCCGAAGCCACTCGACGCCAACCGCTATTTCGCCCGGCTCACCCAGAGACTGATCGCGGCTCTGTCGGCACCGACGGCCGAAGGTGTGCTCTATGAGGTCGACATGCGGCTGCGCCCCTCCGGCAACAAAGGGCCGGTCGCCACGCGCATCAATGCTTTTGCGCGCTATCAGCGCGAAGAGGCGTGGACCTGGGAGCATATGGCTTTGACGCGCGCCCGCCCGATTGCCGGCGACGAGAGCCTGATGCAGGAGGCGGGAGCAATCATCGGCGAGATCGTCGCGATGAAACGCGACCGTGCGAAGATCGCAAAAGACGTCGCCGAAATGCGGACGCTGATCGATCAGGAAAAGCCGCCGTCCGGAGCCTTCGACTTCAAGCTGATCCCCGGCGGGCTGATCGACATGGAATTCATCGCGCAATTTTTGGCGATGATGGCGGAAGGCGGTGTCGAGGCCGGCACGCCGACAGGGGAGGTGCTGCAAAGTTTGGGCCTGCAGGCGCTCTCTCGGGACGAGATGGAAACTGTCTCCGTAACATTCTCGCTTCTCAGCGACCTGTCCCAGGTCGTGCGGCTGTGCATTGACGGCCCGTTTGACCCGAACGACGCACCGGGCGGCCTGGTCGACCTCGTCTGCCGCGTGGCGAATGCACCGGACATCAAATTCCTGGAGGCCGAACTCAAGTCCCGCACACGCGCGGTGCGCAAGACTTTCGTGGCATTGATGAAAGCCTCAGGCTGAAAGCTTCACCGGCTCTGGCGCAAGGTCGAGCACCGGATCGGCTGCGTCTGCTGGTGCGGGAATGCGCAGCGAGATCGTCGTGCCGCGACCTTCGCGCGAGAAGACGCGAATGCGACCGCCATGTAGCGTGATAAGTGACTTGGAGATGGCAAGGCCGAGACCCGAGCCACCCTGACTCTTTGCGTATTGGCTCTGCACCTGTTCAAAAGGCTGGCCGATCTTCTTGAGTGCGTCGCGCGGAATGCCGATGCCGGTATCGCTGATCGACAGTGTGACTGCGCCGTCATGCTTGCGGGCGCGCAACGATACCGTTCCGCCATGCCCCGTGAACTTGACTGCGTTGGAGAGGAGATTGAGCAGCACCTGCTTGATGGCCCGGCGATCGGCCGAAAGCATCAATCCGTCGCAGACCTCCCGGTCGATATGGATATCCTTGCATTCGGCAGTGATCGCCATGCAGCGGACGGTTTCCTCGATCAGGGGCGCAAGATCGACCGGTTCGCGCTCGATCTTTATATGACCCGCCTCGATCTTCGACATGTCCAGAATATCGTTGATCACGTTGAGGAGATGCTTTCCGCTATCGAAGATGTCCTGAGCATACTCGTCGTACTTTTCCGAGCCGAGCGGACCGAACATGTGGTTCAAGAGCATTTCGGAGAAGCCGAGGATGGCATTGAGCGGCGTGCGCAGCTCGTGTGACATGTTGGCGAGGAATTCGGACTTCGCCCGGTTGGCGGCCTCGGCGCGCTCCTTTTCCGAGAGATAGTTTTCGTTGGCGAGCGAGAGTTCGGCCTTCTGCTTCTCGAGGATTTTGCGTGAGGCGTAGAGGTCGCCGATGGTGACCATCTGGCGACGCTCGGACTCGCGCAGGCGCTCCTGGTGGCGCTTGAGCACGGTGATGTCGGTGCCGACCGAGACGAGGCCGCCATCGCGGGTGCGGCGCTCGTTGATCTGCAGCCAGCGACCGTCGGCGAGCTGAACTTCCGACGTCTGCGAGCACACGCCAGCCTGATCGGGATCGGCGATGCGGCGCACGATGACGGGGCGAGCGGCAGCGGCGTTGACGGTGGCGCGCTCGGTGCCCGGCACCAGCACCTTGTCCGGAAGGCCGTAGGCCTGCTGGTAATGGCTGTTGCACATCACAAGGCGGTCGTTCTTGTCCCAGAGCACGAAGGCTTCGGAGGTCGATTCGATGGCGTCTGCCAGACGCTGGTCGGCTTCGGCGTAGCGCTCGGCCAGGCGATGCTGTTCGCTGACGTCCATCGCGATACCGATGAGGCGGTCGCGGCCGGACGCGGTGCGTATCATCTGGGCGCGGGCGCGCATCCAGACATAGTGGCCGTCCGCATGTCGCATGCGGAAGACGCGATCGACCTGCTTCGATTCCCCGCGAATGATCGAGCGGGCCAGCGAATAGACGCTGCCGTCATCGGGATGCATCAGTCGCGCCGCGTCGCCGAAGCTCAACACCGCTGCTGCGGGTGGCAGACCCAGCATTTCATACATGGAGCGTGACCAGAACAACGTGCGGTTCTGCATGTCGAAGTCCCAAAGGCCACATCGACCACGCGACAGCGCGGTTTCGACGCGCATGTTGGACTCGACGAAAACCTGATCCGCATCCCGCGTCCGTTTCACCTGCGCATAATAGGCGATCAGGATGACAAGCAGGATGGAGGTGATGCCCGCAAACAGTGTGACGTTCAGCGAGACTTCGTCACGCCAGCGTTCGTCCACCTCCGCCATGGAGTTTGCGACAAGGATGTAGCCGGCGTCGTCTGGCAGGGCGGCGATCGCCATGTAGTGATCCTGCCCATCCAGTTCCGCGTGGAAGGTGCCGGCACGGTCGCCGAAGGCGCTGGTCATGCGGGCGTCGGGAGCGACCGACGAGAGGGAGCGCCCGATAAAGGACATTCCGCCCGGCGAGGCGGCGAACACTTGCCCGGAGCGCTGGACCAGCAATACGAAACCGGCGTCGGGCAGTCGCTCCTGCGGCAGGTAGCGCTTCAGAAGCGCTTCGGCAGCCGGGCGGTTGGCAGAGGTGAAATAATCGACATGTTCCGCCAATGCGGCAGATGCAGCGGCGACGGACAGGATCGTTGTCTGGCGCACCGCGCTTTCCAGTCTGTCGCGCTCAAGATAGATGCCCATGACGCGCGAAGCTGCGACCACGACCAGAAACGCCACGATCAGGACCGGGATGGATCGCTTCAGAATTGGCTCCAGACGTCCGCTCGTCCGGCCCGTCGTGAACGGACTGCGCCCTGGCGCGCGACCGGAAACATGGCCTGGAACGTGGCCTGGAACGTGGAACGAATGCCGCATTGCACTCACTCCCGGAAATTTTAAACGCAGCCGACCATCGGCTACGCTTCCCCGTTGCGCGTCCGCCATAATTCCCCGTTCCTGTCCTTGAACATCCGTCACATGCCCGCATCGCATGGAACATCGGATGTCACTCATCCCTGCTGTTCGCCGGGGCCAATTCCCGGCCTTTGATCGCAGGTGATTCGGGCCGCCGTGCCCGAAGTGATTCTAGTGAATCAAAGCTGATTCCCCTTGTCCAGTGGCAATCGTAACTCTTTTTTAACCATCTGAAAAAGCGTGCAGTTTCGCGGCGGCATGCGGGTTGGAAATGCAGCGAATGGGTGTGTGAATGTTGCGGCGCACGCGAAAGATTCAAAGCGCCCGCAAATCACTTTTTGCGGGCGCGCGTTTTATGCACCGGTTTTTGGGAAGCCTCAGGCGTCCTGCAGCATGCGCTCAGCAATGTCGCGGACGTCCACGGAGAGGTCGGTGGACGAGTCGATCTTCGCGAGGGCACGTTTTGCATGTTGGGCACGCTGCGGTTCCAGCATGCGCCACGAACGCATCGAGGTCAGGAGGCGCGCCGCAAGCTGCGGATTGCGCGTGTCGATGTCGAGCACCTGATCGGCGAGGAAGTCGAAGCCCGCGCCGTCGGCCCTTGCGAAGCCGGACAGATTCGAGAAAGCGAAGGTGCCGATCAGTGCCCGCACCCGGTTGGGGTTGCCGGCATTGAAGCGCGGACTATCCATCAGTGCCTTGACCCGGTCGAGTGCATCCGGTCCCGGCGTGGTGGCCTGGATGGCGAACCATTTATCGAGCACCAGCGGGTTGCCTTCGAAGCGCGATGCAAACTCCTCCAGCGCTTCGGCGGTCTCTGCGCTGTCCGGATAATGATGCGCGAGAACCGTCAGAGCGTGGCTCAGGTCGGTCATGTTGTCGGCCTTGTCAAAGGTCTCCCGCGCCAGAGTTGGGTCATTGTCTGCAAAGGAAAGATAGGTGAGCGCCGTATTGCGCAGCGCGCGCATGCCGGCGCTGGCTGCATCGGGCTTGAACGGCGCCGTCGACGACATGGTATCGAAGAGGTGGGCGAAGATCTTTCGCCCGGTCAGGCCGATCGCGTTGAGCAGGCTCAGCCGAGCGACAAGATTGGCGTCCGGATCGTTGTGGATGCCGATCTCGCGTGCGAGGTCGCTTTCGCTCGGCAGCGCGAGCGCCTGCGCCCGGAACGCGGGTTCGAGGTCTTCGTCTGCGGCTGCGGCGAGCAGGGCCGCAATGAACGCCGGATTGAAGGACGGTGCGTCGCCCCGGTGCAGGGCCTTCACGGCGCCGGTCAATTCCGGAAGCGCCAGACTGTTCAGCGCCTGCCAGCGCGCGAAAAGATCGCGATCATGCACGGCGATCTGCGCGAGGTCTTCCGCGGTCAGCGAATAGTCGACATTGATCGGGGCGGAGAAACCGCGGTTGAGGGAGAGGACGGGTCGCGCCGGGATGTTCGTGAAAGTGAAGGTCTGGCTGCGTTCGGTCAGATGCAGCACATCATCCGTCACATCGCCGCCGGTGACGCCGGCCAATTCCGCTTCGTTTCCATTCGGCAGGATGAGGCCGAACATCAATGGGATATGCATCGGCTCCTTGCGCGCCTGTCCAGGCGTCGGCGGCACGATCTGTTCCAGCGAAACGGTGAACTCCTGCCGCTCGGCATCGAACTCGGTGGAGACGCTGACCAGCGGCGTGCCGGCCTGATGATACCAGCGCGAGAACTGCGTCAGATCGCGCTCGGAGACGTCCTCGAAGCATTTGACGAAGTCTTCGATCGTGACGGCTTGTCCGTCATGCCGCTCGAAATAAAGGTCCATGCCCTGCTTGAATATGTCGCGGCCGAGGATGGTCGCGATCATGCGGGTGACTTCGGACCCCTTCTCGTAGACGGTCGAGGTGTAGAAGTTGTTGATTTCCTTGTAGCGCGTCGGGCGTACGGGATGCGCGAGCGGGCCCGCATCCTCCGGGAACTGCTCCGACTTCAGATGCCGGACTTCCGCAATGCGCTTGACGGCGCGCGAGCGCTGGTCGGCGGAGAATTCGTGATCGCGATATACGGTCAGCCCTTCCTTGAGGCAGAGCTGGAACCAGTCGCGGCAGGTAATGCGGTTGCCGGTCCAGTTGTGGAAGTACTCGTGCGCGATGATCGCCTCGATATTGGCGAAGTCGGCGTCCGTGGCTGTTTCCGGATCGGCGAGGACATATTTGTCGTTGAAGATATTGAGGCCCTTGTTTTCCATGGCCCCCATGTTGAAGTCGGATACGGCAACGATCATGAAGATATCCAGATCGTATTCGCGGCCGAATACCTCTTCGTCCCAGCGCATGGAGCGCTTCAGAGCATCCATGGCATAGGCCGCGCGCGGCTCCTTCCCATGCTCGACATAGATCTTCAGCGCGACTTCGCGGCCGGACATGGTCGTGAACGTATCCTCGATCACGCCGAGATCCCCTGCAACCAGCGCGAAGAGGTAGGAGGGTTTCGGATGCGGGTCGAACCAGGAGGCAAAGTGCTTGCCCTCGCCATAGCCGGCCTTGCCGATGCAATTGCCGTTGGAGAGCATGACGGGGCAGGTCGACTTGTCGGCGATGATATGGACCGTGTAGACGCCGAGCGCGTCGGGTCGGTCATAAGCGTAGGTAATACGGCGGAAGCCCTCGGCCTCGCATTGCGTGCAATAGACACCGTTGGAGCGATAGAGACCCATCAGTTGCGTATTGTTGGTCGGCGCCAGCACGGTCTCGACCGTGATTTCGAATGCGATCTCCTCGGGCAGGCCGGTGATGATGAGTTGCTTGCCGTTCTCTTCATAACGGTCGCGCGCCAGGTCAATGCCATCGAGCAAAAGCGAGGTCATGATCAGTTCGTCGCCGTCGAGCACCAGCGGCGCGTCAGGCGCAGCACCGGGGCGACGATGGAAGAGCGACCGCGCCGTGACCTTCGTCTCCAGCGGATGCAACTCGAATGTGAGGTCGATGCGCTCAAGAATGAAATCTGTCGGCTTGTAGTCCGCCAGGGTGAAGACCTGGCCCGTTTCAGTGCGCATGAAGTGTCCCGAGTGCGGCGGATATTTCCAATGTCCCCATACCGGCATGGAAATCCGCAAATCCATGCCCGCAGCACATCTTTCCGCAGGCGGGAAAGACATTCCTCAGTGCAATTTTGACAGCCAATTCTGAATGATTGCTAAAGTTTGCTGTGAATTGACGATACCGAAATGCGTTTCTTGCGGCACGACCGCCGTGTCGCCATGTTTGTTGAAGCTCGTCAGGGCGGCCCCGAGCTTCTCTGCGTCGATCACTTCGTCGTTGCTGCCCGCTATTGCAAGATAGGGTACGCGCACGCTGGCGAAGTCGGAGCCGTTGGAGGAGAGGAGCTGCAGGGATTTCACAAAACGCCACGTGTAGTCGCTGGTGACCGAGAATCCGAGAGGGCCTTCCCAGACCGCCTTGGGGATCGCGTATTGCACGGCAACCTCCTGATCCGACCAGTGAATACCGAGGGCGTTCTGCAATCGTAATGCCGCCACCCGCCCGGAGAGTGGCAGAGCCCAGCGATCGAGATCGGGCCTGTTGGCGGCAAAATCGGGTGAAAGAACAGGCGCCAGCATCAGCAGGCCGGAGAGCTTGATCTGACCTGGTGCCGCCGCAAGTCGTGCTGCGACTGCGGCGCCGGCGGAATGACCGCCGATCACGATGACATCGCCCGGCGCGGACGTCGCGCGAATGAGATCGGCGAGGTCGTTCGTCGGCTGACCCACATAGGCAACATCGCCGCGATGGAGAGGGTTCTGTCCATGTCCCCGCATGTCGAAGGTGAAGACGTCGGCCATGCCTGAGCGGACGGCAAGTGTCGTCGCCAGGGAGCTGAACTGCAGATCGTCCCAGGTTTCTGCATGGACGAGATAGAGCTTGATCCGCGTCGGCTGCGAACTGCGGTAATGCCGAAAGCCCAGAAGAGACCGGTCGCGCGCCTCGAAATTCTCCACACCCGGAATGGACGCATTCTCGCCGGCGGTGGGCACTGGCATGTCAATGACAGCGGCTTTCCGCAGAACCTCCGGCTCGCGTGGCCTGTTCATCGCAACGAGGCTCTGCACCGCAAACAGGGCAAGGAAGGCCACCGCAACCAGTGCCAAACTGAACCAACCGAGCGCCTTCATCGGCATTTCCTCCCGAGAACTGAAGTGGGCGCTTATTTTCGATGTTCAGAATACAAGCATATTCTTTCGATTTCTCTCGTCATTTGGCATTACAGCGGGCCAAAACCTGCTACATTCCGGCAGTTGTCATGGTTTCTGTGCCAGATCGGCACATGACCGGCCCGCCGGCTTCAAATTCCCGGAATTGAAATGCAAAGCTCTGCCGCCAACCCCATCAGGGGGATTGTGCTGAAAATCATGTCCGTGATCGTTTTTCTAGCGATGTCCACCTGCATCAAGCTGGCGGGCGACGGAATGGCGACCGGCGAAATCACCTTCTACCGGTCCTTCTTCGCCATCTTCCCGATTCTCGGCTATCTGGCCTGGCGCGGCGAGCTGAAGACGGCATTCAAGACGAAGAGCATTCTGGGACAGATCACGCGCGGCTTTGTCGGTGTTGTCTCGATGACCTTCAGCTTCTACGGGCTGGTTCGGCTGCCGCTACCCGACGCGATTGCAATCAATTACGCCATGCCGCTCTTCTCGGTGATTTTCGCGGCGATTTTCCTGAAAGAAGTGTTGCGCATCTACCGGATCACGGCGGTCATCATCGGACTGACCGGAGTGCTGATCATATCTTGGCCCAAGTTGACGCTGCTGGAGCAGGCGGGCTCCTCGCAGGCAGCCTTCGGCGCCATGGCGCTGATCGGGTCAGCCATTCTCGGCGCGGTCGCCATGCTGCTCGTCCGACGGCTCGTCCAGTCGGAAAAGAGCTCGACGATCGTCCTCTATTTCTCTCTGACGGCCTCTGTCTTCTCGCTCTTCTCGATCCCCTTCGGCTGGCCACCAATGGCGCCAGAGCAGCAATTGTTGCTGGTGGTTGCCGGCTTCTGCGGCGGCCTTGCACAGATACTGATGACGGAAAGCTATCGCTGTGCCGAAGTCTCAACAATCGCGCCATTCGAATACACATCGATCGTATTCGGGATGATTGTCTCGTATTTCCTGTTTGGGAATGTGCCGGAAACGATGATGCTTGTGGGAACCGCCATCGTCATATCGGCTGGCGTCTTCATCATCTATCGCGAAAGCCGGCTAGGGCTGGAGCGCAAGGCAATGCGCAAGCTCGTCACGCCGCAGGGGTGACGAGCGTCTGGATCAGAGGCTGGGGCCGGAGAGGCGGGCGCGGCGGCGCTCGGCGCGTTCACGGTAATCGCTGGCAGCCGAAACGGCGAGTTTGACCGACTTGATCGTGTCGACGAGGTTCTGAAGAGGATTATAGCGCATCGCGTGGCTCCTTACTTCTGGATGAAATCGCTGAACAGCGCCATCGGCTTGGCCGGGTTGGCATAACCGCGCGCGGTCAATTGTTCGTTCGTGGCGATCTGAAAACGACGATAGGCAGACTGGCCCGGCGTGCGGGACATTTTGCGGAGCGTTTCGAACCCGGAATGGGTAGAGCGGAAAGTAGCGTTCATGGCCTTGGTTCCTAAAAGTGCGATTCCTCCCAAGACACAGCCGCAATATCGCAATGCAGCATGATTTTTGCAATGCGGCATAATGGGAGACTGCCATGCGCGATGCGCATGGCTTCCGACACATTGCTGTCAAATAAGGCAGGGGTTGCCCAATATCTTAAGGCAGATCAGGCATTTGCCTTTTTCATGCGCTGCTCGAACTCGAGAAGATCCATCCACGCCAGACGCTTGCTGAGAGGCGCGGTCATGAGGTCCTGAGGATGGAGCATGGCGACGGCGTCTGTCGGCGGGGTGCCGATCTCGAACCATTGGCCGCGCAGCGCATGGATCGCTTCCGTCGATCCGGTAAAGAAGCGTGTGGTGAAATTGCCCAACATGACGATGAAGCGTGGCTTTGCCAGAGCGATCAGCCGCATGGCAAACGGGCGGCAGATTTCGGCCTCCGCTGGTGTCGGCGGCCGCCCGCCCGGCGGACGCCAGGGAACCGTGTGCGCCAGCGTCGTCCGGCCGACATCGATCCCGATGGCGCCGAACATTTTCGCCAGCAACTCGCCATGCGCACCGGAGAAGGGAACGCCTTCGCGATCATCCTCGGCAGAGGGTGTCGCGCCGAAGATGAGAATCGGCAATTCACCCGCCTCGGTCGGCAACACGCTGTTGCGGGCGCTGGCCTTGAGGTTGCAGCCCTCGAACGAGTCGATTGCCTGCTTCAGCTCGGCGAGGCTTGCCGCGGCCTCAGCCGCGCGGCGCGCCATCTCGACGGCTTCCTCCCCGGGGATGGCGACGGCCGTTGCCGAAACCGGCCTTGTTGCCGGTTTTGCTGCTGCGGTGGCGCTCGGCCGCTGGGCGCGCTCCTGTTGCGGCGCGCTCTGCGCCGGCGCGCGCAACGCGACACTTGCCGCAAACTCGGCGAACCGATCGACGCCCTCATCTTGCAGCAGGAACTCCACCCCCGCATCCGCATGAAAATGCAAAAGCGCGGCCAGTTCTCCAGCATTGAGTTGCGAGGCTTCGATCATGCCTCTTCTTTAAAGGACAGCGAGGCAACCGGCAAACGCTCATCCACAGGGGTAAGCGTCACGAGACCCAGTCGGCGATGTCGTCGCGCTCGCCGATCAGCGCCAGACCATGGGCAATCGATAGCAATTCGCCGCCACCCTGGATTCGCTCCGCGCCGAAGCGGCGGCTGAACAGACTGCGCACGGCCGGCACGAAGGATGTGCCGCCGGTGAGAAACACCGCGCCGACTTCGCTTTCCGGCATTTTGGCCTCCGCCAGTGTCTCGTCCAGCGCCTTTTCCATCAGCGCGATGTCCGGCGCGATCCAGTTTTCGAAATCGGAACGCTTGACGACCCGGTCGCCCGAACGGCCCAGCGGCTCGAAATGGAACTCGGCCTCTTCTTGTGAGGAGAGGGCGAATTTCGTCTTCGAGATCGACTGATAGAGCGGATAGCCCTCGTCATGCTCGATCAGATCGACGAAGAGCTCGAGCTGATCCGGGTCTTCCGCCTGCCGCACCAGTGACTTCAGATCCTGGAAATCGCGCAACGTCTTAAAGATGGACAACTGGTTCCAGCGGCCGAAATTGGCGTAATAGTTCGACGGTATTTCCAGCCGCTTGCCGAAATTGCGGAAATAGCCGCCCTTGCCGATCTGCGGGCTGACGACGTTGTCGATGATGCGGAAGTCGAACATGTCGCCGGCAATCCCGACGCCACCATGCGCGATCGGCGTTGCCTTGACCTTCCCCGCCACCTTCTCGAAACGGATGATCGAATAGTCGGTCGTGCCGCCGCCGAAGTCGGCAACAAGGACATTCGTGTCCTGCTCGAGATTCTGGGCGAAATAGAAGGCCGCCGCCACCGGCTCCATGACGAACTGCACGTCCGGAAAGCCGAAGCGGGCGAGCGCCGTCCGGTAGCGCTCCATGGCGAGTTCCGCATCCGCGTTCATGCCGGCAAAGCGCACGGGCCGGCCGGCAACAATGCGCGTCACGTCAGAAGGCCAGCCATCACCGGCATAAGCCATCATGCGCCGCGTGAAGATTTCGAGCAGGTCCTCGAACGTATGCCGGCGCGCATGGACGATGGTCGATTGGAAGAGCGGGCTCGCCGCGAAGGTCTTGATCGACTGCAGGAAGCGGGCTTCCCCCGGATTGTCGATGAAGCTGCGGATGGCCGCCGCACCGGCTTCGACCTTCAGTGCCAGCCCGCCCAGATCCTTGTCCTTCATGAAGGAGAGGCAGGTGCGCAGGCTTTCCGTCACTTCCGCCTGGCTCGTGAAACTCAGCGAACGCGTGGTGTCGCCGGCCTTGGCGGCCAGCACGGTGTTGGTCGTGCCGAAATCAAAGCCGAGGGCGGTCATGGCAAAATCCTTGTCCGGCCGCGGGGAGGGGCGCAGCCTGTGTTTAGGGATGGAGGCAAATGGCAGGGCGCGCCTGATCGCATGGCGACCGCGCGAAATCAAGGCGGGTTCTGTGAAGTTTTTGAGAAACTACATCCTGCGTCCGGCGAAAATCGCACCGATCCCCACGAGCGCGAGGATGGCTCCATAAAGCATCCATTGCGGCTGCGCGATCATGAAACTGGAGGCCGGGTAGGGGAAATAGCCGCTTCCCTGACCAATCCAGACAAGGCCGAAAAGAACGGCGAGAATGCCGACGCCAACGACTGCAACACGTTTCATGACCGGTCTCCGTTCCAGGTTTCCAAGAAAGATCAGATCGACTTCGCCGCGCCGCCGTCGCAGCGGACCAGCGTCCCTGTGACATAGCTGGCGGGTGCGGAGCACAGGAAAGCTCCAACGCTGGCAAACTCTTCCACGGTCCCAAGCCGCCCCGCCGGGATCGACTTGACTGAAGCCTCGCGCACCTCTTCGAGCGACTTGCCGCTCCGCTTGGCATTCGCGCCGTCTAGCTCATCGATCCGGTCGGTGTGGATGCGGCCCGGCAGCAACAGGTTCGCCGTCACGCCGGCACCGGCAATCTCCGCCGAAAGCGTTTTGTTCCAGCCCACAAGCGCCGAGCGCAGCGTGTTGGACAGCGCCAGATTGGCAATCGGCTCGAACACGCCGGAAGACGCAACCGTCAGCACGCGACCCCAACCACGTGCCTTCATCTGCGGCACGATGAGATTGGTGAGCGTAATCAAGCTAACCACCATCGACTGAAAATAGGTGTTGAGGTTTTCGGCCGTCAGCACGTCCTGCGCCGTTCCCGGCACCGGCCCGCCGGTGTTGTTGACGAGAATGTCCACGCCGCCCAGCAGTCGCTCCGCCTCGCCGGCAATGAAAGCGGGGAATCCGCTATCGGCAATGTCGGCCGCGAAATACTGCGCTTTACCCTTGCCCTCTGCATTGATCGCCGCGCAATTGGCCGCCAGCTTGTCGGCGCTGCGGCCGCACAGGAGAACATCCGCACCCTCACGCGCCAAAGCCACTGCGATGCCCAATCCAAGGCCGCGAGAGGAGGCGAGCACCAGAGCGCGCTTGCCGGAAATACCCAGATCCATGATGTCTCTCCTTTTATTTCCGTCGACTTATAATCCGATCGACCCGATCCGCAAAGCCGCGATCACCGTTCCCGGAAAAGCCACAGGGCCAGTTTTTTGATTGCCTTTTAATTGACGTTCACGTAAACGTAAGTGGATAAATCGTTTGTAATTTCGCACATGCAAGAATTGCAAAGGATTTGGCGCATCCACGCTCGACAAGGCGCAAAGCCTTTGTCAAAAAGCCTGACAATTTTAATCGTCAGGCCGCGCGTGGGGCGAACAAGACATCTGCGGCTTGCTAGAGGAGAGACCGATGAGCGGAGAGACAGAACTTCCGGAACGCGAGTCGATGGAATTCGACGTTGTGATCGTGGGCGCGGGCCCGGCCGGTCTGTCGGCGGCCATCCGTCTGAAACAGGTCAATCCGGAACTGTCCGTCGTCGTCCTGGAAAAGGGCGCGGAAGTCGGCGCGCATATCCTCTCTGGCGCAGTCGTTGATCCGATCGGCATTGACGCGCTGCTTCCCGGCTGGCGCGAGGAGGAGGGGCATCCCTTCAAAACTGAGGTAAAGGCCGACCACTTCATGCTGCTCGGCCCGGCGGGCTCTATCCGCCTACCGAATATCCTCATGCCGCCGCTGATGAACAACCACGGCAACTACATCGTCTCGCTCGGCAATGTCTGCCGCTGGCTGGCGACGAAGGCCGAGGAGCTGGGCGTCGAAATCTATCCGGGCTTTGCCGCTGCCGAAGTGCTCTATAACGACGCCGGCGCCGTGATCGGCGTCGCCACCGGCGATATGGGCATCGAAAAGAACGGTGAACCGGGTCCGAACTATGCCCGCGGCATGGCGTTGCTCGGCAAATACGTTCTCATTTCGGAAGGCGTGCGCGGCTCAATTGCCAAGCAGCTGATTGCGAAGTTCGACCTCTCCAAGGATCGCGAGCCGCAGAAATTCGGCATCGGCATCAAGGAACTCTGGGAGGTCAAGCCCGAGAACCACAAGCAGGGTCTCGTCCAGCACTCCTTCGGCTGGCCGCTCGGCATGAAGACCGGTGGCGGCTCCTTCCTGTATCACCTGGAAGACAACCTCGTCGCCGTAGGCTTCGTGGTGCATCTGAACTACAAGAACCCCTATCTCTTCCCGTTTGAAGAGTTCCAGCGCTTCAAGACGCATCCGGCGATCCGCGGAACGTTCCAAGGCGGCAAACGCATCTCGTACGGCGCGCGCGCCATCACCGAAGGTGGTTGGCAGTCCGTGCCGAAGCTCTCCTTCCCCGGCGGCGCGCTGATTGGCTGTTCGGCGGGCTTCGTCAACGTGCCGCGCATCAAGGGCAGCCACAATGCCGTGCTCTCCGGCATGCTCGCCGCCGACAAGATCGCGGCGGCGATCGCAGCTGGCCGCGCCAATGACGAGCCGGTCGAGATCGAAAACGAATGGCGCGATACGGCGATCGGCAAGGACCTCAAGCGCGTGCGCAACGTCAAGCCGCTCTGGTCCAAGTTCGGCACGGCGATCGGCGTGGGGCTGGGCGGTCTCGACATGTGGACGAACCAGCTCTTCGGCTTCTCGTTCTTCGGCACGCTGAAGCATGGCAAGACGGACGCCGCCTCGCTGGAGCCTGCGTCGCAGCACAAGCCGATCGACTATCCGAAGCCGGACGGCGTACTCACCTTCGACCGGCTCTCGTCAGTGTTCCTTTCCAACACCAACCACGAGGAAGACCAGCCGGTCCACCTCAAGGTCAAGGACATGGCGCTGCAGAAGGCGTCCGAACTCGGCGTCTATGCCGGCCCGTCCTCGCGTTACTGTCCGGCGGGCGTCTATGAATGGGTCGAGAAGGACGGCGAGCAGACCTACGTCATCAACGCCCAGAACTGCGTCCACTGCAAGACCTGCGACATCAAGGACCCCAACCAGAACATCAACTGGGTTCCGCCGCAGGGTGGCGAAGGGCCTGTTTACCCGAATATGTGATGAGATTTCTCCTCTCCCCTTGTGGGAGAGGAAGCAAAATCAGCATCTTAGCTGAAAGCTAAGTGTAAGAAATCGCAGGTGAGGGGGTGGGTTTTTGGCTTGCGCCGGCAGATACCCCTCACCAAGCTCGCCACGCCAATCGGCTTCGCCTCTTGGGGCGAGCTATCCTCTCCCACAAGGGGAGAGGAGGGGGCATCACCGCCGCGTTGTCATCATCCGCGCCGTCTTTTCCATTCGCCACGACACCGTGAAGATCATCAGCCCGATCAGGCCCAGGAACATGCCGACATAGCCGGTTGCGGGATAGCCGAAGCCGAGCGTGACGACGAGGCCGCCGAGCCAGGCGCCGAGTGCATTGGCGACGTTGAAGGCCGAATGCATGGAGGCTGCGGCGAGTGCCTGCCCCTCTGCCGCGACGTCCATGAGGCGCGTCTGCACGGCAGGACCCGGAGCGAATGTGCAGCCGGTGAAGAAGACGCACAAGCAGAGCATGTAGGGGTTTGCTGCGGTCAGGCTGAAGAGCAGCATGATCGCCATGTTGAAGATCAGCATCCCCCCGATCGTCCCCATGATCGAGATGTCGGCGAGTCGCGAACCGACGATATTGCCGACATTCATGCCGACGCCGAAAATCCCCATGATGACGGGTATCCAGACCGGCGACATCTTGGCGACTTCAAGCGCGGTTGGCGCGACATAGCTGAACACCGCAAACATGCCGCCGAAGCCGGTCGAGGCGATCAGCAGCGTCAGCCAGACCTGCGGACGCGTGAAGGCGACGAGTTCGCGCTTCATGCTGGCTCCTTCCGCCACGGTGTCGCGCGGGAGGTAGATTGCACAAAGAACGACCGTGACGAGCCCGATCACGCCGACGCCGCCGAAGACGACGCGCCAGTTCAGCAGCTGTCCGAAGAAGGACATGATCGGCGTGCCGGCAAGTGTGGCGACCGTCAGGCCGAGCATCATCCAGCCTACGGCGCGCGCCCGCATGCCGACGGGCACAAGCGAAGCCGAAACGAGCGCGGCGACGCCGAAATAGGCGCCATGGGGCAGGCCGGTGAGAAAGCGCAGGACCGTGAAACTGGCAAAAGTGGGAGCAAGAGAGCTCAGGATATTGCCGAGCGCAAAGACGCCCATGAGGCTCAGCAGCAGGTTCCGCCGCGAGAGTTTGGCGCCCAGCATCGCAATGATGGGTGCGCCAACGACGACGCCCAGCGCATAGGCGCTGATGACATAGCCCGCCTGCGGGGCCGTCACGTTGAATGCCGTCGCGATATCCGGCAATACGCCCATGACGGCGAATTCACCCGTGCCGATGCCGAACCCGCCGACGGCTAGCGCCAAAATGACAAGCGCGACTTCAAAGCGGGTATAGGTGCGGGGTGCAGCCTCTTCGGTCGCAGGCATGGAATCGGTGCAAACGGAATCGCTCAAAACGCGGTCTCTCGGAAAATATGCACGCAACGCGCTGGGCGCGCGGCGTCAAACACGGGGATGTAAGGTATCGACAATCGAACGAATTGGTTCGATTGCCTTAGGGGTAGCAGAAGCGCTGAGGCACGTAAAGCAGATATTGCGTTGCAGCAATCTCTCTCGCCCTCAGATCGAGCGCATGATCCCGCCATCGACGCGGAGATTCTGACCGGTGATATAGCCGCCGCCCGCCGAGGCAAGGAAGCCGACGGTCGCGGCGATTTCATCCATCGAGCCATATCGGCCCATCGGGATTTTCTCTCGCCGCTCGTCCTTTTCAGGGAGGCTGTCGATGTATCCGGGCAGGATGTTGTTCATGCGGATATTATCGACCGCATATTTGTCGGCGAAGAGCTTGGTGAACGCGGCGAGACCGGCGCGGAACACGCCCGAGGTCGGAAACTGCGCGTCCGGCTCGAAGGCCCAGGCGGTGGAGATATTGATGATTGCGCCGCCGCCCTGCGCCTGCATGAGCGGCGTGACGAGGCGCGTCGGGCGGATGACGTTGAGCAGGTAATAGTCCATCCCGAGATGCCAGTCCTCATCCGAAATGTCGAGAACCGGGCCTTTGGGGCCGTGACCGGCGCTGTTGACAAGTACATCGACGCGCCCGAAGCGTCCCAGCGCCAGATCGACAAACCGCTTGACGTCGTCGGCCGAAAGATTGGACCCGGTGACGCCCAGTCCGCCGAGCTCGGCCGCCAGTGCTTCGCCCTTGCCGGAGGAGGAGAGGACCGCGACCTTGTAGCCATCGGCCGCGAGCTTTCGGGCCGCTGCTGCGCCCATGCCACTGCCGCCTGCCGTAATCAGCGCCACTTTCGAACCGGTCATCGCAATCCTCCATTTCGACGCGCGGCGAAACTCTCCGCGCGCCTCGTTCTATACGCGGCTTCATCGGGCTTTAGAACCCCGCCAGCACCAGCTTCCCCTTCGTTCTGTTCGTCTCGATCAGGGCATGCGCTTTCTTGAGATTAGCCGCGTTGATGGTTCCCAGCACGTCCGTGAGCGTCGTGCGGATGGTGCCTGCCTCGACAAGGCCCGCAACCTCATTGAGCAGCTGATGCTGCTGTTCGATATCTGCGGTCAGGTAGAGCGGGCGCGTGAACATCATTTCCCAATGCACGGAAACCGCCTTTGACTTGAATGGCATGATGTTGAAGCTCGCCGGATCGTCGATCAGCGCATAACGTCCCTGCGGCGCAATCAGCGTTGCGACCTCGCTGACATAGGTGTCGGACTGGTTCGTGGAGAAGACATAGCCCGGCTGACCGATCTCCAAAGCCTCGACCTGCGCGGCAAGGGGCTTTGTGTGGTCGATGACATGATGCGCTCCAAGGGTCTTGACCCACTCCATCGTCTCAGGCCGCGAGGCCGTCGCAATCACGGTGAGGTTTGTCAGGCCACGGGCCAACTGGATCGTCATGGACCCAACGCCGCCAGCGCCGCCAATGACGAGCAGGGCGTTTTCAGCGCCCGGCACAGCCTCGCGAACTCTCAGCCGGTCGAACAGCGCCTCGTAGGCGGTGATGGTCGTGAGCGGCAGGGCGGCCGCTTCCGGGAAATCGAGATTGCCGGGCATCCTGCCGACGATCCGCTCGTCCACCAGCTGAAATTCCGCGTTCGAACCCTGACGGTTGATCGCACCTGCATGGTAAACACGGTCGCCCGGCTTGAAGAGCCGGGTCTCTGGCCCCGTCTTCACGACAACGCCGGCCGCGTCCCAGCCGAGAACGAACGGTTGACCGTTCGGGGGCGGCCGGTGCCCGCGCACCTTGACATCCACCGGGTTGACGGACACCGCCTTTATCTCGACCAGAATGTCCCGGCCTGCCGGTTCCGGCATCGGCAGTTCAAGATCAATCAACGAGTTTTGATCGGAAATCGGCAGTGGCTGTGAATAGGCGACGGCACGCATGGTCTTCTCCTGTGTTTGAAAGACAGGCGCTATTAAGGTACTAAAGAAGAAAGCTGCAAGAATGCACATTTTTGGCCAGTAGTACCAAAAAGGATACTGTTACATGTCTCGACCCAGAGCCAAGCTCGTCAAGGATTTCCCCGGTTGTGCCGTCGAGGCCGCCCTGAGTTTCATCGACGGCAAGTGGAAAGGCGTCCTGCTTTTCCATCTTCTGTCCGGCACGCAGCGCTTCAACGAACTGCGCCGGAAGCTGCCGTCTGTCACGCAGCGCATGCTGACCCGCCAGTTGCGCGAGCTGGAGGAGGCCGGTCTGGTGCGCCGCACGGTTCATCCAGTCGTACCGCCGCATGTCGATTACGACCTCACGCCGCTGGGGCGAAGCATGGAGCCGGTGATCCAGGCGCTCGCCATCTGGGGCAAGACCTATGTCTTCTGCGGGGAGGAGGGCGCGCGGGTCATTTTGCCCGAAGATCAGACGGAACTTCAGGGGGCCGCTCTGCGTTTCTTCGCCAAGACGGCATAAAAAAACCGGCTCGCGGGAGCCGGTATGTTGAATTCGGTCGAAGGAAACGTTCAGCCGCCGAAGAGAGAGGCGAGGAAGTTCTTCTTGCCCCCTGTCGGCGCGTCGCTTCCGAGGCTTTCGACGACGACGATGGTGTGAACTTCGCCGCGCTTGTAGTACTTCAGGAAGCTGTAATAGTCCTTGAAGGCGATACAACCTGCGGAGTCACCCGGACGGCGACGGAGATAGGTATGTGTCAGGATCCCGTCGCGGCCGAACATGCGGCTGCGATCCTGCGGCGTCATGCGAAGTGCCGGCACCCCGTGGAACGGGCTCTCGCGCATGGAAAGCTTGTATGTATTCGGCGGCGTCGGACCCTTGGTCTTGACGTTCTTATACTTGGGATTGTCGCGATACTGGCCAAGACCCGAATGGGCCTCGAACTTCGTTCCGTCCGGCATGTAGACCGTCTTCGCGGTGATGTCATAGATGGCAACGCCAGCCTGCATCTTCGGCGCGACGGCAGCCTTGCGCGGCAGGCCGATGTCTTCGTTGTCGGTTTGCGGGCTCGCATAAGCGAGCACCTGCTTCGGTGCATCCGCCTTGGACGTGGCAGGCGTAGCCGGCGGCTTGGGCCAGCCTTCGGGACGGGCCATTGGCAGCGGCGCGTCGAAATCGGGCTCCTGCATGACCACTTTGAAGCGGTTTTCTGCGCTGTCCGGCGTGACGAGGCTGGCCACCTGCTGTTCGGCCTGCGGTTTCTGCGGAATGGAGGCGGTGGCGACAGCCGGCTCGGCATCGATCTGCGGCGCAGCGGTGGGCGTCGGAACGCTGGCAAGACGCAGCATGTTCTGCATGTCAGCCTGGGCAAAAACCTCTGCCTTCTTCGGCAGAACCGGCACATCGACGGAAGCCACGGCTTCGCGCGGGGGGACCGTGAAGGACTTGGCCGCATGCGTGACGACGGCATCAGCCACGAAGGGATAAAGGCGCGAAGATTTTTCGGTGCGGATGTTGCGTGCCTCGTACTGCTCCTTGGTCGGAGGCAGAGGATCGCTCAGCGTCAGGCGGATCTTGCTCGTTTCAGCAGGCGCCTTATGCGTGGATGTAACGGTGGCGAATGCGATCAACAGCGCTGTCGCGCCCGTTGCTGCAATAGCCGCTCCCTGGGACATGCTCAATCCGGTAGCCTTCGTCGCTTTCGCCTTTTGCGGACGGGCTTGCGCCCCGAACCTGCCGGCGATATCTGCCACATTTGCCATTAAACTCGGCTCCACTCGTTACGCAGACCCGCGATGAGAGGCGAAAAGCCACGCGGGGAACTGATGAGCCTAGTGTGACAAACTATGGTAACCAAATGGTTTACGAGGCCTTCTGAATTGTAACTACGCCTTAAAGCAACGCCTAAAGATAGGACGTTATTGGCCTTTTTGCGGCGTTCGTCAACAGAAGCGGCCTTGTGCAGCCGTGTTTTGGTTACTGGCCCTCGTCGAAATACCAAAAAGCAAAAACCGCGCCGGAGCAGCCGACGCGGTCATGAATATGCGAGAGCTTGCTTGCGCGAAGCATTCTGTCCCTTGTCGGGCTTCTTCTTCTTGTCGATATCTGGTGGGGCGATCACGCGGCGATCCGATCTACTTCGGATCAGTGCATGGTCATCCATTCGCGCGCTTCGCGGAGCGCCTGGGCGAGCTGCATCTTGGTCATGGTCGCTGAGAGATCGGCGCGCAGCGAGGCGGCTCGGTCGGAACCCTTGATGGCGGCAATGTTCAGCCACTTGTGCGCGGCGACCAGGTCCACAGCGCAGCCACGGCCGGCGGCATACATCAGACCCATTTCGCAGAAGACGTCCGCGCGGGTTTCGCAGCCCATCGTCGACGTTTCGTTCATTTCAAATCGTGCCATTGTCTTTATCCCTGTGCCTGTTTTCTTTTGTCTTGTTTGGTCCCTGTCTTCCCTTGCGGGTCACCTTGCTGGCCCCGCCCGTCTTGTTGCGGACTGGGGCCTGCCTGGTGCATCTGGCCGGGTTGTTTCCCGTGCTCGTCTTATGGCTTCACTATCCCACGAGCCTTTCAACACCCGCTTAAAAGGCATCCTTAATTTGCGGAAAACAAAGTTCAAATGATTGGTAAACTTGGCTTTTTGTTAAACATCAGAAGCCTTGGGATGCCGGGCTTTTGGGATAAATTTTACGGATTATTCAATCTGCGATTTCAACCAAACGCTAACCAAGCAAAACGAAGCCATTTTCCGATGATCGGAAAAAGACCTGCGAAATGCCGCAAAAACCTCGTTTACCTTTACGTGCGCGTAAGATAATGTTGATGCGTCTGCACCCCTGAATGGGCTTGGCAGGCACTGGTTTTCATAGGAGCATGGCAAAGGTCGGTCCGGCGAAGCATGCTTGGACGGCAACGACGCCTTGGAGGAGGTCTCTGAATGATGAAGTTGATTTCTGCAGCGATTGTGATCTCGGCATTTGCCGCACCCGCTTTTGCGGCTGAGCCGATCGAGGGCACGTGGAAGCGCCCGAATGGGACGCTCATCCAATATTCCGGTTCCGGCGACAAGTTCTGCGGAACCGTGCTGAACAACGAGTACAAGGGCAAGTCTATCGGCTGCATGTCCGGCAAGGGCGCCGATTACAAGGGCAGCGTCAACAAGCTGGACGAAGGCAAGACCTATTCCGGCAAGGCCCATGTCGAGGGCGGCACTTTGACATTGTCGGGCTGCGCGCTCGGCGGCCTGATCTGCAAGAGCGAGAAGCTGACGAAACAGTAATCGTGCCGAGGTCGATATTTCGAGGAGGGCCCGGTGGCAACGCCGGGCCTTTTCCTTTGGCGCCATCGCGTTCATCATTCTGAATGCCGGCTGAATGCGGGTCTCAGCCCTCGTTCAGTCCCGCCTTGCTACAACACCATCACACGATGAGAGTGGATCGGGGAGTTGAGTGAGATGGAAAAGCAGGTTCGGCGCATGATGATTATCGTTCTGATGGGCGTGGTCTTCGGCCTGTCGACGTCTGCAATCGTGGCTTCATCCTCCGGGACCAATGTCCGCTTCTACCATGGACCGGAAGTTGCCTGCGTCCTGACGGACGATCCGATCTGCGGTTCGCCCAGGTGATCGCCCTTGATGAGCATTGCCTGTCGATTGCTTGTTACATAGTTCCGTCTATAATGGGACATGGACAAGCGAATCTTCCCCACACGACCCCTTCCTTTCATTTCACCAGATCCGTACGAGCCGCAGGTGTTTGACGATCCTGCTGCCGCGGTGGATGCCTTGAAGGCACTCTACGAGCGCAATACGGCCTTCCTGAGCGACGCCTTCAAGGCGATCGCCAGTGGCGTAACACCCGGCGCGCGCTTCCGCGCCTTCTACCCGCAGGTCTCCATCGAGACGTCGAGCTTCGGGCATATCGATTCCCGTCTTTCCTACGGCCATGTCACCGCCCCCGGCATGTACACGACCACGATCACGCGGCCCGAACTCTTCCGCCATTACCTAAAGACACAACTCGAACTGTTGATGAAGAACCACGGCGTGCCCGTCGTGGTGTCTGAATCCGCGACGCCGATCCCGCTGCATTTCGCGTTCGGCGAAGGCGCTCATGTGGAGGCGAATTTCGTGGAAGGCGCGGAAGTGCAGCTGCGCGACCTTTTCGACACGCCCGATCTCAACACGACGGACGACGAGATCGCCAATGGCGAATACGAACCGGCGCCCGGCGAGCCGAGCCCGCTGGCCCCCTTTACCGCGCAGCGCATCGACTATTCGCTCGCCCGCCTAAGCCACTATACGGCGACCGGCGCCACGCATTTCCAGAACTTCGTCCTCTTCACGAACTACCAGTTCTATATCGATGAATTCTGCAAATGGGCGCGCGAGCAGATGCTGGCGGGTGGCAATGGCTACAGCGCCTTTGTCGAACCCGGCAATATGATCACCTATCCGGGCGAGGCAGAGCCGACCGAAGGCGGGACGCCCCGTCTGCCGCAGATGCCGGCCTATCACCTAAAGAAGAAGGGCCATGCCGGCATCACCATGGTCAATATCGGCGTTGGCCCGTCCAACGCCAAGACGATCACGGACCATATCGCCGTGCTGCGTCCACATGCCTGGCTGATGCTGGGCCACTGCGCCGGCCTGCGCAACTCCCAGCGCCTCGGCGACTATGTTCTGGCGCATGCCTATATGCGCGAAGACCATGTGCTCGACGACGACCTGCCGGTCTGGGTGCCGATCCCGGCGTTGTCGGAAGTTCAGGTGGCTCTCGAAGAGGCCGTCGAGGAAGTCACCGGCTATAACGGCTACGAGCTGAAGCGCATCATGCGCACCGGCACGGTCGCGACCATCGACAACCGCAACTGGGAACTGCGCGACCAGCGCGGCCCGGTGAAGCGCCTCAGCCAGGCCCGCGCCATCGCGCTCGACATGGAATCGGCGACGATTGCCGCCAATGGCTTCCGCTTCCGGGTGCCTTATGGAACGTTGCTCTGCATTTCCGACAAGCCCTTGCATGGCGAGCTGAAACTGCCGGGCATGGCAACGGCCTTCTACCGCACGCAGGTCAACCAGCACCTCCAGATCGGCATCCGTGCCGTTCAAAAGATGGCTGAAATGCCCTCGGAAAAGCTCCATTCACGCAAACTCAGAAGCTTCTTCGAGACGGCGTTCCAGTAAGCGGACGAGCGGTTACCTCGGTTGAACGGCCGTCACAAAGCTGTTTGAAATCACCGTTATCGCTCGTTCCGAAAGATCACGAAGCCTTCGGAGGACGCAGATGGACAGTGTAGCTGTTGGTGCTTACTGGGAGGCGAATGCTGCCGAATGGACGAGGCAGAGTCGTGCGGGTCTTGATGTCTATCGCGACGCGCTGAACACGCCCGCCTTTCTGGCCATGCTCCCGCTCGTGGAAGGTTTGACCGGCCTGGACATCGGTTGCGGCGAGGGGACGAATACGCGGCAAGTCGCGGCGCGTGCAGCAAAGATGACGGCAGTGGATATTGCCCCCACCTTTATCGCTCACGCTGAAGCCAGCGAAGCAGCCGATCCGCGCGGCATTGATTACAAGGTTGCCGACGCGGCCCTGCTGCCCTTCGATGAGGCGACCTTCGATTTCGCCACGGCCTTCATGTCGATGATGGATGTCGCCGACCAGCAAACCGCACTCAAGGAAGCGTTTCGGGTTCTGAAGCCCGGCGGCTTCTTCCAGTTTTCCATCCTGCATCCTTGTTTCGTACCGCCGGTGCGCAGGAACATACGCTCTGCCAACGGCGAACCGGTAGCTGTTGAGATTGCCGATTACTTCAGGCGCACAAACGGCGACGTTGATACCTGGCACTTCTCGTCCTTGCCAAAGGAAGAGCGGGAGGGGATCGAGCCATTCCGCGTGCCGCGGTTCCATCGCACCATGAGCGATTGGGTGTCCATGTGCGTTGCTGCCGGTTTCGCCATCGAAGCCTTTGGGGAGCCTATGGCCGACGAAGCCCTGGCCGCGCGCGAGCCAGTGGTTGCAGATACGCGCATTGCGCCCATCTTCCTGCATATCCGGCTTCGGAAACAGGGGTGAAAAGGGTTCACTCTTCCTGATGGGCGAGCCCCGCCAGATACCGTGTCACAAGCTCGTTGAGAGCGACCTGATCCTCGGCGGTCAGCGGGGCGACAAGCCGATGCTGGTTCTCGACATGCGCCGCCACGGCCTCATCGATCAGCTTCAATCCCTCGGGCGTCAGCGCGACAATCATGCTGCGACGGTCTTCCGGGTTCGGCTCGCGGGAAACGAGGCCTGCCTTTTCGAGCTGGTCGATGCGGTTCGTGACCGTCCCAGATGTGATCATCATGCTGTCCATCAGCGCGCCGGGGGAGAGGGCGTGGGGCGCGCCGTGCCGCCGCAAGGTGGCCAGCACATCGAAGCCTGCGCTGTTCAGTCCGAAGCGCGCGAAGACCTTTTCCTGCTCCCGCGCGATCTTCTCGCGCAGCCGCCCCAGTCGCCCAATCAGCGCCATCGGCGCAACATCAAGATCCGGTCGCTCCCGATTCCACTGCGCCACGATTCTGTCGATGTCATCCGGGGTTTTGTCGGTCATGCCGAAGCGTCACCATGAATTTATCTTGACGTCAAGATTTATCCATTTATCTTGAGGTCGAGATAAATGGAGGCTTCCATGCCAGCTGTCGCCCTGTCCGATATCCTGCTGACCGCGCTCGCGCCTCTCATCTGGGGAAGCACCTATATTGTCACAACGACATTTCTGCCTGGCCTTGATCCGCTCTTCGTTTCCGCACTGCGGGCCTTGCCCGCCGGCATTCTCTTGCTCGTCCTGACTCGCCAACTGCCGACAGGCATCTGGTGGCTCCGCGCGTTCATACTCGGTGCGCTCAATTTCTCGATCTTCTGGTGGATGCTTTTCGTCACGGCCTATCGGCTGCCGGGCGGTGTGGCGGCGACGGTGGGCGCGGTGCAGCCCTTCATCATCGTCTTTCTGGCCCGCGCGCTTGTCGGCACGCCAATCCGCGCCGTCTCCGTTCTTGCTGCTCTCGGCGGGGCGCTGGGCGTCGCGATCCTGATCCTGAAGCCCGGCGCCGCGCTCGATCCCCTGGGCGTCGCGGCCGGCCTTTTCGGCGCTCTCTCCATGGCCTTCGGCACGGTGCTGACGCGACGCTGGCAACCCCCGGTTCCGCTGCTCACCTTCACCGCATGGCAATTGAGCGCCGGCGGCATTCTCCTGCTGCCGGTCGTCTTCCTGCATGTTCATGATTTACTGTCGCTCACCCCCGCCAATCTCGGTGCAGTCGCCTATCTGAGCTTCATCGGCGCAGGGCTCACCTATGCGCTCTGGTTCCGCGGCATCGCGAAGCTCGACCCGAACCGCGTTTCGCAACTGGCCTTCTTAAGCCCCGTCGCAGCCGTCACACTTGGCCTGATCTTCCGCCACGAAATGCTGACGCCCTTCCAGTGGGCCGGCATGGCGCTGATCTTCTGCAGCATCATGCTCGGCCAACGGGGAGGGCGCGCACCCGCTTCCGGGCGAGCGGCTTAAGCAGGCGCACTCGTCTCCGCTCGGAGCCACAGCGCCCCAGGCAGTTGCCTTTTGTCATCTTATGAGCTAGGTCGGCGGGTATCCGTATGGACCCGGTGCAATTCCGGGTGGCTCTTCTGGCCGCCGATCCGCCAGACAACACAGCAACGCAACTCTCTCCCAGGAACCGGGTTTCGCCCGGCTCGTTGCCTTCAACTGTGAAAAACCAAGCTCATGACACTCCTATCAAACTACCGTCAGCAGTGGTTCTGCAACATTCGCGCCGACATCCTGTCGGGCATCGTGGTGGCGCTGGCCCTCATTCCCGAGGCCATCGGCTTCTCCGTCATTGCCGGCGTCGATCCCAAGGTCGGACTCTATGCATCCTTTGCAATTGCCTGCGTGGCAGCCTTCACGGGCGGTCGCCCCGGCATGATTTCGGCCGCGACCGCCGCGACCGCCGTCGTCATGGTGTCGCTGGTGAAGGAACATGGCCTGCAATATCTGTTCGCAGCCACGATCCTGATGGGTATTATCCAGATCCTGGCCGGGTTCCTGAAGCTCGGCCGCATCATGCGCTTCGTCTCGCGCTCGGTCATCACCGGCTTCGTCAATGCGCTCGCCATTCTCATCTTCATGGCGCAGTTGCCGGAATTGATCGGCGTCCCGGTCGAAACCTATTTCATGATCGCGGCTGGCCTTGCCATCATCTATCTCTTTCCGATGCTGACGAAGGCGATCCCTTCGCCGCTGGTGGCCATTGCGGTACTGACGCTTGTAGCCTGGTTCACCGGCATGCACTTGCGCACCGTCGGTGATCTCGGCGAACTGCCCTCGGCCCTGCCGAGCTTCGCGCTGCCGGACGTCCCGCTGACGCTGGAAACGCTGAAGATCATCCTGCCCTATTCGCTGACGCTCGCTGCCGTCGGGCTGCTCGAGTCGCTGCTGACGGCGCAGATCGTCGACGACATGACCGACACGCCCAGCAACAAGAGCCAGGAATGCATCGGGCAGGGCGCCGGCAACATCGCCTCGGCGCTGATCGGCGGCATGGGCGGTTGCGCGATGATCGGCCAGTCCGTCATCAACGTGACCTCGGGCGGGCGCGGGCGCCTCTCGACATTCGTCGCCGGCGCGTTTCTCCTGTTCCTGATCGTCGTACTGTCCGATCTCGTGCGCATCATTCCGATGGCCGCACTGGTCGCCGTCATGATCATGGTCTCGATCGGCACGTTTTCATGGAAGTCGATCATCGACCTGCGCCGCAATCCGCTACCGTCTTCGGTGGTCATGCTGGCCACGGTCGTAACGGTGGTTGCCACGCATGATCTTGCCAAGGGCGTGCTGGTCGGCGTGCTGCTGTCCGGCATCTTCTTCGCCGGCAAGGTCGCGAAGCTCTTTCGTGTGGTACGACACGAAGCAGGCGAAGACGGCGCCGTTCGCTATGACGTCAGCGGCCAGGTCTTCTTCGCGTCCGCCGAAGCCTTCATCCATGCCTTCGACTTCAGCGAGGCGACCCGACAGGTGACGATCGACCTGCACACCGCGCATCTTTGGGACATCACCGCCATCGGCGCATTGGACAAGGTTGTCATGCGTTTCCGCGCCAATGGCGTCGATGTGGACCTGGTGGGCTTCAATGAAGCCAGCGCCGACATGGTCGACCGCTTCGCGCTCCACGACAAGGAACAACGCCTCGCCGGCGCGGCCTCATTGCACTGAGGCCGGCGGGCGCGGCGACAAAGCCCGTCAGGCGCTCTGCGGTTCCTGGATGACGATGACCTTCGTGCCGGTCGGCACGCGATCGTAAAGGTCGATCACGTCATAGTTCAGCATGCGAATGCAGCCGGACGACATGGCGTAGCCGATCGATTCCGGCTGGTTCGTGCCGTGAATGCGGAAATGCAGGTCGTTGCCGCCGCGATAGAGATAGAGCGCGCGGGCGCCGAGCGGGTTGTTCGGGCCGCCCGGCATGCCACCGGCGAGCTTGGCGTAGCGATCCGGATCGCGCTTGATCATGTTCTGCGTCGGCGTCCAGCTCGGCCATTCGGCCTTGCGGCCGACATAGGCATTGCCGCGCAGCTGCAAGCCTTCGCGGCCGACGCTGACGGCATAGCGGATCGCCCTGTTGTTGCCGAGGATGTAATAGAGCCGGCGTGCGGGCGTGTCGATAATGACGGTGCCGGGCTTCTCGTCCGACGGATAATCGATTTCCGCGCGGCGCAGTTCCGGCTTGATCTTGTCAAGCGGCATGCCAGGAAGAGGATGCTCCTCCTGCGGTCTCGGACCATAATTCGCGACCTGCTGGGCGTTTTGCGTGGTGCAGCCTGCAAGAGCTGCGGAAAAGCCGAGAAGAAGGCTGCGACGGGTAATCGACATGGAAATTCCTTCGGGGGAGGGAGAAGATTTGACGCCGCAGAATTACCTTAATTATGGTAAACCGAAGGTTAACGTGAGCCTTGATCAAGCCGTTTGAGCACCCTTGGCAACGCTTCTTCGAACAGCATCATGTCTGCTTCCGGTCCGACGCTGACGCGGATGCAACGGTTGAGCGGCGCAACACCCGGCATGCGGATGAAAACCCCTTCCTCCATCAGGCCATCCACGATCGCGCGCGAATAAGCACCGTCACGGCCTGTGTCGATGGCGACGAAATTGGTAGCCGACCGAAGCGGCGAAAGTTGGTTCGCCCGCGCGATGTCAGCTATGCGTTCGCGCGCCGCTTTGATGCGGGACAGCGTTTCTTCCAGATATGCCTTGTCGTCGAGTGCAGCGAGTGCGGCTGACACGGCAATCCGGTTCATGCCGAAATGGTTGCGAATCTTGTCGAAGGAGCTGGCGTTTTCCGGCGTGGAGATAACATAGCCGACGCGAGATCCCGCCATGCCATAGGCTTTGGAGAAGGTGCGCGTGCGGATCACGTTTGGCAGATCGATCAGGCTTTCGATGGAAGGAATGGCGCCAGCCGGTGCGGTTTCGCCATAGGCTTCGTCGAGGACCAGCAGTGTTGTTTCCGGCAGCGCCTTCGTGAAGGCGACGATTTCCTCCGCCGAGTGCCAGCTGCCCATCGGATTGTCGGGATTGGCGAGATAGACCAGCGGCGCGTTCTCGCGCTTCACCGCCTCGAGCAAACCCTCAAGGTCCTCCTGATCGTTCTTGTAGGGGACCGTCACAAGCCGTCCACCGAAGCCCGCGACCTGGAAATTGAACGTCGGATAACCGCCGAGCGAGGTGACGACAGGCGTGCCCGGAAGCACGACCATGCGCACGATCAGCCCGAGCAACTCATCGATCCCGCCCCCGACATTGATCTGATGCGGCGTAATACCCAGATGCGCCGCAAGTGCCACCCTGAGATCGTAGTTTTCGGGATCGGCATATTGCCATGTCGCGCGCGCCGCCTGTTCCATCGCCGCGATCGCCTTGGGCGAAGGGCCGAAGCCGTTCTCGTTTGCGCCGATGCGCGCCTTCACGGTCAGTCCGCGGCTGCGTTCGATGGCTTCCGGGCCGATGAAAGGCACAGTGGCGGGCAGCGATTGGATAAGCGGCGTAAACCGGCTGAAACTGGACATGCGACGAAAAAGCTCCCTGGAGGCGTGGCGCTACAATAGGGAGAAACCCCGCAGGGGCAAGGGGGCTACTTCCCCTTGAAATAGTCGGCGCGGATCATCTTGTGGATGAGGCGCTCATCGATTTGCGCGATGAATTTCACGCCCACCTTGCGATCCTTGCGGTAGATTTCCGCGCAGCCGATCCTGTTCGGAAAGCCTTCGATCATCAGGTAATAGTGCTTCGGGAGGCCGATGCAATGGCTGAGTTCCAGGCCTGCGCCGGCAACCGAAATGTCCACGACCTTTGCCTGACGTTCGTAAAGACCGGTCAGGCCGCGCCCGATCGTGATGATCCGGGCATTCTGCCTGACCTTGAAATGCTCGAAGGCCCGGTCGTAGACGCCGGATTGGACGTCGGACATGTAGGTGGATTTGTCGAGCATCGGAGGGGGCCTGTCTTTCGGTTGCCCCCACTCTGGCGCACATCTCTTCCTTTGACCTGAAGGAAATCGTTAAGAGTTGATTGATCTCCAAATCATTTGGCGCATCAGTTGCTGAGTTCGAACGCCGTATTCCTGCGCAGGATCATCTCGACGAAATCATCCGCCAGCAGCATGTTGAATTTCAACGATACCGATTCCAGCGTGCGCTTGACCAGCGTACAGCCGATCTCGTCGTGAAGGCCGTTGATGATGATGAAGAAATGGCTCGGAACGATCAGGTGGGGTTCGACCTTCAGCTTCGCGCCGCTCACGGAAACATCCTGCATCATGCACAGCGCTTCGCTGGACTTGAAGTGATGGCCGATCATAATGAGCCGCGTCGGCAGGTTGACCGGAAATCGTTCGTAGTCGAACTCGGCTCCCGGCCGGTGCGGTTCAGTCCCGTTAAAATGCAGGCCCATGTCTGGCCCCCATATCGACTGTTAAACCTGAATGTCATATTAGCTTAACACCCCTCGCCGGAAGCTTAATGCGTTCCGTCAAGTTTTAGGCGTTTCCAGATTTGGGAGCGCCTCCCGGTCGCAACGTCAGCTGAACTGCCGCCTGTAGGCTGCAGGGCTGACCCCGAGCCGGGTGCGGAAGTGATGGCGAAGGGTCGCCGCACTGCCATAACCCGCCAGCCGCGCCACTTCCTCGATGTCGGCCTGCGTTTCGGTTTCCAGCAGTCGTTGCGCCTCGCGCAGCCGTGCGGTCGCGATCCATTCGCCGGGCGCCACTCCCGTCGCTTCCTCGAATCGCCGCTGAAAGCTGCGCAGGCTCATGCCGGCCCGTCGGGCGAGCGTCGCAAGCGGCATGTCGGAGGCGATATTCGCGCGCATCCAGTCGAAGAGGGGGCTCAGCCGGTCCTTTTCATGATTGCGCGGAACGGGTCCCGGTATGAACTGCGCCTGGCCGCCCTCCCGATGCGGCGGCACGACCAGCCGCCGCGCAACGCTGTTGGCAGCCTCCGTGCCAAAATCGCGGCGCACCACATGCAGGCAAAGATCAATCCCCGCAGCACTGCCCGCCGCCGTCAGGACCGCGCCGTTGTCCACATAGAGAACCGAAGGATCAAGCGCGATATCCGGAAAACGGGCCGCGATGGACGCTGCGTATCGCCAGTGTGTGGTCGCCTTCAGCCCGGCAAGAAGCCCGGCCTGCGCCAGAACCGTGATGCCCGAACAAAGCGACATCACGCGCGCGCCCCGCAGGTTCGCGTCCCGCAGGGCATCGAGCAGCAACTGCGGGGCGGCGGCATCGATCGCCCGCCACCCCGGAATCACAATGAGATCTGCTTCCCGAATGCGGTCGATGCCGCCATTGGCCGTCACCGTCAGTCCGCCAGCCGCACGTAAGGGGCCGTCTTCAACCGCCACCACCTGATAGCGATACCAGTCAGGACCCATTTCCGGGCGTGGCAGGCCGAAAACCTCGTAGGCCACGCCGAACTCGAATGTGCACAGACCATCGTAAGCGACGACGGCAACGAGCGGGCCATGGGTTAAAGCGGGACGATCTGGCATGATTTTGACGATAGTTGTCATCTACGCCAATTTCAAGCGGCGCGACCGGGGGCTAACCTTCGCACAATGCACCATCCGAAGAAGGAAACTTGCCGTGCCCAGTCCCGTTGCGGAAGTCCCCGCCGCCGCCAGCGTCGATGCCGAAAGGCATTTCGCCGCGAGGTTCACCTTCGAAGCCGATTGCTGGGATGTCCATGCGTCCATGCAGGGCGGCGCCCCCGACTTCGTCCTCCTGGACGTCCGATCGCCCGATCTCTACCGCAAGTCTCACGTGCCGGGGGCGTTGAGCCTGCCACACGGCAAGTTGACCGCGAACCGCATGGCGGAGTGGCCGGAAGATACACTGTTCGTCGTCTACTGCGCTGGTCCGCACTGCAACGGCGCTGACCGTGCAGCGTTACGCCTGGCACGACTCGGCCGACCGGTGAAGATCATGATCGGCGGCATGACGGGCTGGGCCGACGAAGGCTTCGAATTTGTGAGGGAAACGCCTTCGGAATCGGCTTGAAACAGCTTTCCAACCCGGCGCTCTGCCGTTAGTTTCGCCGCGAAACAGGGTAGAGTGGAGAATTGGATCGTGTCTGAGCGGCTGGTGATCATAGGGGGAGGGCAGGCGGCGTTCGCCTGCGCCGCAAAACTCAGGGCGCTCAACGACATGCGTCCCGTCACCATCGTCTCCCGCGAAGACGCCTATCCCTACCAGCGCCCTCCGCTGTCCAAGAAATACCTGCTGGGCGAGATGTCGCTGGACCGCCTGATGTTTCGGCCAGTGGAGTGGTATGCGGAGAATGCAATCGATGTGTTGACCGGGGTTTCCGCCGTGTCGCTGGACCGGTCGCGCAAGCGGGTCGCGCTGTCGGACAGTCAGGTCCTCGATTACGGCAACCTTGTTTTCGCCACCGGTTCGACGCCACGCAGTCTCCCCGACGCATTGACGCAGGGGCTCGCCGGCATCTTCACCATCCGCAGCTTTGCCGATGCCGATCGGCTCCGTCCCCACATGGAGGCGGGCAAGAGGCTGCTCGTTGTCGGGGGCGGGTATATCGGCCTCGAAGCGGCCTCGGTCGCGCGCCACCTGGGGCTCGAGGTGACAGTGATCGAGGCGGCAGACCGTATCCTCGCGCGTGTCGCATCAACCGCCACCGCCGATCTCTTTCGCGATATCCACCGGGCCCACGGCGTCGAACTTCTCGAGGGTGTCGGGCTGGCGGCGCTGACAGGAGAGGCGGGAAAGGTGAAGGGGGCGGAACTCTCCGATGGCCGGCATCTCGACGTCGATCTCGTGATCGCGGGTATCGGAGCCTATGCGGAGGATGGCCTGGCGCGGGCGGCCGGCATCGCTTGCGGCAGCGGCGTCACCGTGGATGAATGCGGCCGCACGTCGGATCCCGATATCTACGCGATGGGCGATTGCGCCGAACTTGAATGGAAAGGTCGCCGCATTCGGCTTGAATCGGTGCAGAATGCGGTCGATCAGGCAGAGAACGTCGCACTCAATCTGACCGGCGCGCACGAAGCCTATCGACCGAAGCCCTGGTTCTGGTCGGACCAATATGATGTGAAATTGCAGATTGCCGGCTTCAATGCGGGCTATGACGAAACGATCGCCCGCCCCGGCGCGCGGGAAGGCGCGTCGTCCGTATGGTATTTTGCCGGCGGAGAACTGATCGCCGTCGATGCCATCAACGACGCAAAGGCCTATGTCGTGGGCAAAAAGCTGCTCGACAGCGGTCGCACCGCGCATTTGCGCGATTCCGTCGCTAACCTGGAGACGGATATCAAATCATTGATATAAGTTCGCCTTCAAGAACCACAAGCCATCGGCGAGTCAGCCAAACACAGGTTGCTCACTGCGCCATCTGCCCAAGAGCCTGAAACAGAAGAATTTTGCGGGATTTTTTGTGGCGGAGAGGAAGGGATTCGAACCCTCGATACCCTTTTGAGGTATACTCCCTTAGCAGGGGAGCGCCTTCGACCACTCGGCCACCTCTCCAACCACGACCGGGCTGATAAAGAAAAGCCTGCCTTGAATCAACAGCAAACTTTATCAAAAACATCAGGGACCGATCCTTTGCACAGGAAGTCGTTCGACGGAAACGATTCTCTGCGCAAGAGAATCTCCGTCCCGTGAGTCGCAACCTGCATCTCTCGTGATGCCTTCCGAAAATTGCAGGGCGGTGAATTTCTACAACCAAAGCGGCCGGCGGAAGCGTGCCGACAAGGGCGTCAAACCTGTGCCAAATCGAGAGAGGAGCTGTTATCCCACCCCGCGGAAAGATTGATAAAATCTTAATTTTTACCGTTCAAGCCTTTGTTCAAAAAGAATTTTTATTAATCCAATGGTAACGAATTCCCCTAGCGTTCGCTCAATTCGTGTCTTTTCCGCAACAGCATTTCATGAAGCGCCGGGATTTGCCTATCAGGAAAGCAGTTGGTGATTGCGCCAGCTAAACCGTTTTGTATTTTCAACTCCGGAAGTGAGGCGGAAGTCGCCGCGCTTCCAAAGTGTCGGGGCCGAGCAGGGAAACTGCCTGGCAGTTACTCGATCCCGATTTGAACAATTGACTGGAGGTCAAATTATGAACATCAAGAGCCTTCTTCTCGGCTCGGCAACTGCCTTCGCAGTTGTTTCTGGCGCACAGGCCGCTGACGCGATCGTCGCAGCCGCGCCGGAACCTATGGAATACGTCAAGGTTTGCGACGCATTCGGTACGGGCTACTTCTACATTCCAGGCACGGAAACCTGCCTGAAGATCTCGGGTCTCGTTCGCGCCGAGCTCGATTACTCGAACAAGCCGCTGTTCAGCGACCGCACTGCTGCCACGGCAGGCATCACGAACCCCGGTTACAAGTGGTCGTCCTACACGGGCTCGCAGTTCCGCCTGTTTATCGACGCCAAGAACAGCACCGAAGTCGGTACCGTTTATTCGAGCATCCAGATCCGCGCCTATAACGGTCAGGTTGCTGGTTCGGGCATCAACACCGGCTCGACCTACAACGGCGGCTACCGCGCATACTTCTACGCCGGTATCGACGCTGGCGCAGTTGGCTTCGAAGCTGGTAGCTACGATAGCTATTGGCACCGCTTCTTCGGCTACGGCGGCTTCACGGACGACGGCGGCTCCTACTACAGCGGCGCGCTTTACAGCCTGCTGCGTAGCTACGCTGCCTTCTTCGGCAAGGTCGGCAACATCTCTTACACGGCTGGCGTTGACGACTTCTCGGGCGTCGCAGGCAAGACCGCCGGTCTCAATGGCGCCGTCAAGGGCACGTTCGACAACGTATCTGCCGCTCTCGGCGTAGACTACGACGTTGCCGGCAAGTCCTTCGGCCTGACCGGTTACGTGTCTGCAAAGTTTGATCCGGTCAGCCTGAAGCTGATGGGCATCTATGCTGACAAGTCGACCAACTTCTACACTCCGGCTCGCGGCTTTACGATGATCGCAGCTGGCAAGGTGGACATCACCAAGCAGCTCTTCGCGGCTGTTGACTACTCCTACTCGTTCACGCCGAAGACCTGGAACGTTGTTGGCGACCTCGGTTGGAACGTGACGAACGGCTTCGCCGTCCTCGTTGAAGGCAAGTACACGAGCACGAAGATTTCTTCGGGCTTCCTGCGCTTCCAGCGCAACTTCTAATCCGCAAGGGTTTTTGGGAGGTCCGGTTTGCCGGACCTCCTCTCGATCTCCGGCAGCTTGAGCCGCTGGCAATAAAAGCAAGTTCGCGGGTAAACGCGGCGAAAATCTGAAGCTGACCATGAGGCGAGCTGTGAGTTCGTTGTCTTGGTTTCACACTCAACTCTTTGAATGGGGTCTAACTATGAACATCAAGAGCCTTCTTCTCGGCTCCGCAGCGGCTTTCGCAGCCGTTTCCGGCGCACAGGCTGCTGACGCAATCGTCGCTGCCGCTCCGGAACCCATGGAATACGTCAAGGTCTGCGACGCATTCGGCACCGGCTACTTCTACATCCCGGGCACGGAAACCTGCCTCAAGATCGGTGGCCTCGTTCGTTGGCAGCTCGACTACTCCAAGGCTCCGCTGATCAGCGACCGCACCGCGGCTACCGCTGGCATCACGAACCCGGGCTACAAGTGGTCTTCTTACGCGAACTCGCAGTTCCGTCTGAACATCGACGCCAAGAACGACTCTGAAGTCGGCACGGTTTACTCGTCCATCCAGCTCCGTGGCTATAACGGCCAGGTTGCTGGCTCGGGTATCAACACCGGCACGACCTACAACGGCGGCTACGTTGCTTACTTCTACGCTGGTATCGACGCTGGCGCATACGGCTTCGAAGCTGGTCGCTTCGACGGTAGCTACTGGACTCGCTTCTTCGGCTTCGGTGGCTTCACCGACGACGGCGGCTCCTACGTCTACAACGACAACAGCTACGCTGCCTTCTTCGGCAAGGTCGGCTCGGTCTCGTACACCGCTGGCGTTGACGACTTCACGAACGTTGCTGGCAAGACCGCTGGTCTGAACGCCGCTGTCAAGGGCACCTTTGGCCCGGCTGAAGCCGCTCTCGGCGTAGACTACGACATCGCTGCCAAGGCCTTCGGTATGAAGGGCTACGTTTCTGGCAAGTTCGACATCGTCAGCCTCAAGCTGATGGGTCTGTACTCGGCTAAGGACAACAACGCCTACGCTCCGGCTCGTGGCTTCACGATGGTTCTGGGTGGCAAGGTCGACATCACCAAGCAGCTCTTCGCTGCCGTCGACTACTCCTACTCGTTCACGCCGAAGACCTGGAACGTTGTTGGCGACCTCGGCTGGAACGTTGCCAACGGCTTCGCAGTTCTCGTCGAAGGCAAGTACCAGAGCACGAAGGTTTCTTCGGGCTTCCTCCGCTTCGAGCGCACGTTCTAATCAATCGAAGATCGGGACGGAGCTTTTGGGCTCCGTCCTCCTTCTCAAGTCGGGCCGGACGCAATGCGTCTCGGCCCGATTTGCGTTCATGCTGATGAGCCGCGTTCGCCGTTCGAGCGACACTGGTTCTATCGGGCGTCCTTATCAAGTCGGCTTGATGCTTGCCTTTGCGTGTGGCCGCCATTATGTCCAGTGACAGGCATATGCGGGATCGGCTCATGAACAGCGGCTTTTTCAATCTTCATCGCCATGGTTTCGTCCGTGTGGCCGTTGCTACGCCACCAGTTGCCTTGGCTGATCCGATGGCGAATGCGCCTTCGGTGATCGCCATGGCCCGCGAGGCGGATGCGCGTGGCGCGTCCCTGGTGCTGTTTCCCGAACTTGGCATATCGGCCTACTCCATCGACGACCTATTGCAACAGTCGGCGCTTCAGCGCGCCGTGCATGACGCGCTTCTTGCGGTCGCCGAGGCAAGCCGTGGTTTCGGCAGCCTCGTCTTTGTCGGCGCGCCGCTGAGCGCGGGCGGACGGCTTTATAACGTGGCGGTGGCCATCCAGGGCGGACGCATTCTGGCCGCCTATCCAAAATCCTACCTGCCAAACTACCGCGAGTTCTACGAGAAGCGGCATTTCGCATCCGGCACCGGCGCGGTCCCGCCTGCAATCCGCATTGCAGGAGAGACCGTTCCCTTTGGAACCGATATCCTCATCGAGGCGGAAGATCTGCCTGGATTTATTGTGCATGCCGAGATTTGCGAGGACGTTTGGACCCCGCTGCCGCCGAGCACTTATGGCGCTATGGCCGGCGCCACAGTGCTCGTGAACCTTTCCGCCAGCAACATTACCATCGGCAAGGCCGAGGAGCGTCACGGGCTCTGCCGCGTGCAGTCGTCGCGCTGCCTTGCAGCCTATCTCTATTCTGCTGCAGGCGCCGGCGAGTCGACGACGGATCTGGCATGGGACGGGCAGGGCGCCATTTATGAATGCGGCCGTCTTCTGGCTGAAGCCGAGCGCTTTGCCCCGAACGCGCAAACGATTTACGCGGATATCGACCTCGGGCTGATCGAGACCGAGCGCCAGCGCCAGGTCACGTTCGGTGATTGCACCGACCTGACCATGAGGGAGCGCCCCTTCCGCAAGGTTTCCTTCCGGCTTCAGCCGGATGTCGAAAGCGACCTCGGCCTGCTGCGTGCCGTACCGCGCTTCCCTTACGTCCCGGATGACGCCGCACGCCTGGCGGAGCTTTGCTATGAGGCCTACAATATCCAGTCGCACGGGCTCGTGCAGCGCCTCAAGGCGTCCGGTGTGAAGAAGGCCGTCATCGGCGTCTCTGGAGGTCTCGACTCGACACAGGCCCTGCTGGTCGCCGCCCACGCCTTCGATCGTCTCGGCTTGCCCCGCGCCGATATCCTTGCCTACACGCTCCCCTCGTTTGCGACGAGCGCAAAGACGAAGGAAAGCGCCTGGGCACTCATGCGGGCGTTGGGCGTCACGGCACAAGAGATCGATCTGACGGACGCCAGCCTGGCCATGCTTCTCGATATTGGCCACCCCTATGCCAAGGGCGAAAAGGTCTATGACATCACGTTCGAGAACGTGCAGGCGGGCGCACGTACGTCAGTGCTCTTCCGTCTGGCCAACATGCACGGCGGCATCGTGCTCGGCACGGGCGATCTTTCCGAACTGGGGCTAGGCTGGTGCACCTATGGCGTCGGCGATCACATGTCGCACTACAATGTGAATGCGTCTGTGTCGAAGACCCTCATCCAGCATCTGATCCGTTGGGTTGCAGACACCGGCACGTTCGGCGAAGAAGCGAAGGCGGTTCTTCACGCCATCCTCGCGACGGAAATCTCGCCCGAGCTCGTGCCCGGTGATGACAATACCGGCGAGCCTGCGCAGAAGACGGAGGATTTCGTCGGTCCCTATGCCCTGCAGGACTTCAACCTCTATTTCACCACCCGCTACGGCTTCGCCCCGTCCAAGATTGCCTTCCTCGCGCATCATGCCTGGAGCGATGCGGGGAAGGGCGTCTGGCCGCCCATGACGCCGGACAACAAGCGCGTGTCCTATGATCTGGAAACGATTGCGAAATGGCTGCGCGTGTTCCTCCGCCGCTTCTTCGCAACCAGCCAGTTCAAGCGTTCTGCCGTTCCCAATGGGCCAAAGGTTTCCTCCGGCGGGTCTCTGTCGCCCCGCGGCGACTGGCGCGCGCCTTCCGACGGCAACGCCAACGCCTGGCTCGCTGAACTGGAGTCGAACCTGCCTGCCACCGTTCAGACGCGCGCGTAGATGTCCTCGATGCGCTGAATGTCGTCTTCGGCGATATAGCTGCCGGTGCGGACCTCGATGAGTTCCAGCGGCACCTTGCCTTCGTTTGCGATGCGGTGGACCACCCCGACCGGCACATAGACAGATTCGTTTTCCGTCACGAGGCGCGTGTGATCACCAATGGTGATCGTGGCGGTGCCGCTGACGACAACCCAATGCTCGGCACGATGCATATGCTTCTGGAGCGATAGAACACCGCCGCAATCGACTGTGATATGCTTCACCGCATAGCGCGCACCATCGACCACGCTGTCGACCGTGCCCCATGGGCGATGGCTGCGGCGATGGCCGTCGGCCTGCGGCACGGAGCGGCTCTTCATCTCATCGACCAGCTTCTTGACGTCCTGCACCTTGTTCTTCGGCACCACCATGACGGCGTCGCGGGTCGAAACAGCGATCAGGTCGTCGACACCCACGAGCGTGGTGTAGATGCCTTCGGAATGAATAAGGCAGCCAGAGGCGTTCAGCGCCATGCCCTCGCCATAGACGACATTGTCCTTCTCGTCGCGATCCAGCACTTCCCAGATCGCATCCCAGGAGCCGACATCCGACCAGCGGAAATGCCCGGTCACCACGGCCATTTCCTTCGTCTTCTCGATGACCGCATAGTCGATCGAATTCTTCGGAGAGCGCTCGAAGCTTTCCTGGTCCAGCCGCACGAAGCCTAGGTCATGCGTCGCCTTTTCCACGGCCGCTTCCGCCGCTTCCAGGATCGCCGGCGCATATTTGCGGAATTCGGCGATCATTACGTCCGAACGGAAGAGGAAGTTGCCGGAGTTCCAGAGATAGCCCTTGCGCAGATAATCGAGCGCCGTCTCCGCATTGGGCTTTTCGACAAAGGCATCGACCAGCGCCAGATCCGGATTGCCGTTGATCGAGGCGCCTGGGCGGATATAGCCATAGCTGGTGCGTGGCTCGGTCGGCTTCAGGCCGAAGACGACGATCTTGCCGGCGCTGGCGGCTTCTGCGCCGAGTTCGACGGATTTCGTGAAGAGGTCGTCGTCCAGCACCATATGATCGGCCGCCAGCGCCAGCACGAGCGATCCGCCTGCGCGCCGCTCCGCCATGACGGCGGCAACGGCCACTGCGGCGGCGCTGTCGCGGCGCGCCGGCTCCAGCACGACGGTCGCCGGATGACCAGCCGCCTCGGCCTGACGGCGCGAAAAGAAGCGGAAGGCGTCGTTGGTAATGACGATGGGCGCTTCATAGACCTTGGGGTCTCCAACGCGCCGCAGGGTTTCCTGATAGCTTGAGAATTCCCCCGTCAGAGGCTGAAACTGCTTCGGCAGATCATCACGCGAGACCGGCCAGAGTCGCGAACCCGCGCCACCAGCGAGGAGGATGGGGATGATCTTCTGGGCACTCATCAATCTCTGTCTCCAATACACAAACGCCGTCAGGCGGCGGATAGCTTCATGTCCTCGTCACATATCGGCCCGCGCCACGGCCAGAATGGCCGCAACCTACAAGACATGCCTCGATTGGAAAACCCGCCGGGACAATAAACCTTGAAGCTTGGTTTACGCTGCTCCGTCAAGGAACGCCTTGATCGCGGCCGGTGTTCCGCCGAGATGAAGCAGGGGCGCGTGACCCTGGTCTGCCACCAGTCGTATCTCCATGTCGGGATTGCGCGCCTTCATCCGGTCGAGAATTTCCGGCGTGAGCAGGACGGAGTTTTCACCGCGGATCGTCATCAAGGGATGGCTGCGGAACAGATCGAACTGCTCCCACAGTTCCGGGAGCGGCTGGCTGAGGTCAAGCGATGCCATGCCGTCGGCGATCGCCGGATCATGATCCGGCTCATATCGGCCGTCGATCTCTCGCAAGGTCGCGGCTGCGAATTCAAGCCAGTCGGCATCCTCCAATTTCGGGAAGGCGGGGCCATGCACATGTTTCATCGCCTTTGCCGCCTCCGCAAGGCTGGCAAAACTCGGCCGACGACCCACGTAGGACTGGATATGCCGTAGCCCCTCTATCCCGATCGCGGGGCCGACATCGTTGAGGACCACCGCCGCCAGAAGCTGCGGCTGAACGGCCGCCAGCACATGCAGGATCAGTCCTCCCCGCGATGTGCCTATAAAGGCTGCACGGCCGATGCCAAGCGCTGTGAGCACCGTGAGGACATCGCCGGCCTCATGCGGAACCGTGTACCGCGAGACGTTGGCATCCCACGACGAGCCGCCACGGCCGCGCGTGTCGATCGCAATAACCCGGCGCGGCGCCTTTGGATCGGTGGAGAGCTGCACCGCCAGTGGATGAAGATCCCGGCTGTTGCGCGTCAACCCGGCAAGGCACACGACCGGCAACCTGTCGCCCGTCCCCGGCCCATCGCTGCCATAGTCCCGCGCATAGAGCGTCAGCCCGTCGGGCGAGGGGATATGGTGTTCGCGATAGCGTGCAGTCACGTCGGGCTCCTCCGGAAATGTTTCAATCCGACGTTAATTCAACTGAAGGCTGATTGAAACAAGCGCCAAGGGCATCAGCCAGCTGCTAGCCAGGCCGGCGTATCGCGCGCTTCTTCGGAGGGCGTCCGGTGTTTACAACAGTTATGAACCTCATCCCCCAGCGGTGAGATCAGCCTTGATGTTTGCGCCCAGCCCAAGCTGGAGCTGATAGGCCTCGAAGTTCTCCATGACCCGCATCACGTAGTCGCGCGTCTCTGGATACGGGATCGACTCGATCCAGTTGAGGACGAATTCGAGATCTTTTCCGCGCGGGTCGCCGAAGCGGGCAAGCCATTCTCGGACCTTGCCCGGCCCGGCATTGTAGGCGGCGAAGGTCAGGACATAGGAGCCGGCCTGCCGCTTGATCTGGTTGTCCAGATATTGCGTTCCGAGAATGGCATTATAGGCCGTATCCGCCGTCAGCTTTTCCGGAGCATAGGCAAGGCCCAGCTGCGATGCCATGTCCTTGGCAGTGCCGGGCAATATCTGCATGAGGCCCAGGGCCTGCGCAGCCGAAACGGCCTGCGCGTTGAAGCCGCTCTCCTGCCGGGCAATTGCGTAGGCCAGGGCAAGTTGCGTTCCAGAAAGCCCTGCCGTGTCGGGGATCGCGCCAAGCGGATAGGCTAGCGCGGCGTCGTCGCCGCCCTTTGCATAGGCTTTCTTCCCTATATCGAGCGCCAGAGCGCTGTCCTGTTCCCGCTTGGCCTTCTCGGCGAGGATTGTCAGCACGTCCGGATCATCAATCTGGTCGGCAAGTCCGCGATAGAGCCGCTTGGCCGCCGCCGGGTAGTTTTCCTTCTGCAGAAGGTCAATCGCCCGGACGCTCTCCTGAGCGGCAAAAAGAAGACGGTCCGAGGGCGTCGGCTGGCTTTTCTCGGTATCCGTTGCAGGCGTGCGGCCGGAAAGCTCTGTGGTTGCGACAAGGCCATAGAAGGAATGGTCATAATCGGCCGCATCGGCGAAATAGGTTTTGCCATCGCCACCTGCCGCCTTGTCCGCACGACCGAGCCAGTAAAGCGCGCGCGAGGCGGTCTGCGGCGTTGTTGCTGCCTCCAGCAGCTTTTCGAAATGCGCCTTGGCGAGCTTGCCGTCCTTCATTCCGACCAGCGCATACCAGCCTGCATGGAACTCGGCGTCCGCAACGGCGGCAGGCGAGGCGGCGACATGCCCGGCGGCAAGATCGTAGGCCGCCTTGAACTTGCTTTCTTCAAACAGGCCGCGGCTGACGATGCGCTGCTCATGCCACCATTCGTCGGAATTGACGCGATCGGAGGCCGCTGCCGGCAGTTTCTGAAGAAGCGCCCCGGCGCCGTCGAAATCGTTCTTCTGCTCCTTTTGCAGGATATTGGCGAAGAGCAGGGCGCTGTCGCCCTTGAAGCTCGCCTCCGCGGCCTTCAGCAATTGCGGGGCCTTGGGGCTCTGCTTGATCACCGCGCTCCAGGCATCGTAGAGCGGCTGCGCATTGCCGAGCTTGGCGAAGCGTGCAGCCTGCTTCAGTCGGTCCCGATAGAGCAGATAGTCCATCCGCGCCTTGTGGTCGGCGGGCGTCAGCATGTCCGGGAAGCGGGTCAGGACCTCGCCTTCGAACCAGGTGTTAAGCGCATTGGTTGCCCAAAGGCCGGCAATAATGTTCTTTGCACGGTCCACCTCGCCGACATTCTTCAGCGCACGGGCATAGAGCAGGTTTCCTTCCGGCGTCTGCGGCGCACGCAGGCGGAAGGCGGCAAAGATGGCATCGTCGCTTGGCCGCTCGCGATAGAGCGCACGCTCGTAATGGCGGTCGAGATCGGCAAGACCCGGCCAGCCGTTAAGCTCTTCGCGTGCCGAAAGATACTCCGCGCTCGATATTCCGGAGAGGCCGGATGTGACGATCGCATAGGTCAGCGCCTTGCGTTCGATCCCGTCGCGCGGCACGAGATTGTCGCGGGCGTTCAGTGCGGCCAGCACATCGTTGCGTTTCAGAGCGTCGATACCGGTCGCAAACGCCCCTTGCGATGCGGCGATGATGGCCTTCTGCGGGGTCTTGTCGGAAGGGGTGGTCGCTTCCTTGTCCGCACCCGTCAGCGCCGGCGTCGCTATGCTGTAGGGCATGGCAGGACCCATCGCCTCCCACCCTGCAATGGGTGCGAGGACGGCCAAGGCTATGGCGATGGGCGCGGTCACTTTCGTCATGCGTCTCGATGGGTGTTCCATCACAATATAGGATCGGCGCGTTGCATAAAGCTTGTCCCGGTTACGATTTTCATTCTTCCAAGGCGTCACAAACTCCTCTAAGAAACGCGATCGGGAACAAGGTCTGAAGCTCGAAGCAGAAAGCGCCTGACCAAGAAGAATAATCAGGATTGCGGCTAAAGCTTGTGTTAGTCGCCAGTGAGGTAATACCACATGTTCAAGGGATCGATGCCCGCCCTCGTCACCCCGTTCACGCCTGACGGGAAGATTGACGAAAAAGCCTTTGCTGAACATGTGGACTGGCAGATCAAGGAAGGCTCCAGCGCGCTCGTGCCCGTCGGCACGACAGGCGAGTCCCCGACGCTGTCGCATGCCGAGCATAAACGTGTCGTCGAACTCTGCATCGAGGTCGCCGCAAAGCGCGTGCCGATCATTGCCGGCGCCGGCTCGAACAACACGGTTGAAGCCATCGATCTGGCGCGCCATGCCGAAAAGGCCGGCGCCGACGCCGTTCTCGTCGTGACGCCCTATTACAACAAGCCGACGCAGAAGGGCCTGATCGCGCACTATTCGGCGATCGCCGAAGCGATCACCCTGCCGATCATCATCTACAACATTCCCGGCCGCTCGGTCATCGATATGAGCGTCGACACGATGGCGACGCTTGCCAAGGCTCACAAGAACATCATCGGCGTCAAGGACGCCACCGGCAAGATCGAGCGCGTCTCCGAACAGCGTATGGCCTGCGGCAAGGGCTTCGTTCAACTGTCGGGCGAAGATGCCACGGCCCTCGGCTTCAACGCCCATGGTGGCGTCGGCTGCATTTCTGTGACGGCAAACGTCGCGCCGCGCCTGTGCGCCGAGTTCCAGGCGCTTACGCTGAAGGGCGATTACGCCGCAGCGCTCGAATATCAGGATCGTCTGATGCCGCTGCACAAGGCCATCTTCCTTGAACCCGGCGTCGCAGGCTCTAAATATGCTCTGTCGCGTCTTGGCCGCATGGGTGAAACGGTTCGCTCTCCGCTGGTCGGGCTCGAAGCCTCCACCAAGGCTGCCCTTGATGCAGCCTTGAAACATGCAGGATTGTTGAACTGATGGCACCCAAGGGTAGCGAACGCGTGGTGAAGAAGGTCGTTGCGGACAACCGCAAGGCCCGCTTCAACTATGAAATCGTCGATACCTATGAAGCCGGCCTCGTCCTCACGGGGACGGAAGTGAAATCCTTGCGCGATGGCAAGGCCAATATCGCCGAATCCTACGCCTCGGACGAGGACGGGGAAATCTGGCTGATCAATTCCTATCTGCCGGAATATCTGCAGGGCAACCGCTTCAATCACGACACCCGTCGTCGCCGCAAACTCTTGCTGTCGAAACGGGAAATCCACCGCCTGCGCGTTGGTGTCAACCGCGAGGGGATGACGCTGGTTCCGTTGAAGATCTACTTCAACGAAAAGGGCAGGGCGAAGATGGAGCTGGCGCTTGCCAAGGGCAAGAAGCTGCATGACAAGCGCGAGACCGAGAAAGAGCGCGACTGGAACCGGCAGAAGAGCCGCCTGCTCAAGGAGCGCGGCTGAGCCCGCGTCGATCTTCCGACACCATTAGAACTGCTTGTAAAATTCCGAGTGAACGGGCGCATTGTCATGTTCGAGCGCCTCGTCCGGAGCGGCGGTGTCTGACTTCATGGCGTCACGCAAGGCGCGAAGTCGCCGGATGTCGGCGGCCTCCGTGTCTTCCCTGCGGCGGTTGCGTGGCTCGGGGAAATGGCGCGAAGCCTCTCCCGCAAGCAGCATGTCCACGTTCGTGATTTCGGTGGAGATGCTAAACTCCTCCACGGTCTGCTTGAGCAGTTCAGGCAGGGGCGGAAGATTTGGAGCAACTTCTGACATGGACGCAACCGCAACGATTCTTGACAGCTATAGCTTGCCAGATCAGCCTTGCGAAAACGCCAAGTCTCAAGGTTAATAAACCGTTTCGTCAGTCGCCGACGTCTTCGGCGACCGGCTCGTGGACACGCGCCTGGCGCTCAGAGGGATCGCGACCGACTTCCGCCTTCAGCGAATTCAGATCGATGAAGTGGTCCGCCTGACGGCGCAGGTCGTCGGCGATCATGGGTGGCTGCGTTGCCATGGTGGAAACGACGGAAACCTTGCGGCCACGACGCTGAAGCGCTTCGACCAGCGTGGTGAAATCGCCGTCACCGGAAAAGATCACGAGGTGATCCACAGTCTCGCACTGCTCCATCGCGTCGATGGCCAGTTCGATATCCATGTTGCCCTTGATCTTCCGCCGACCGAGCGAATCGGTAAATTCCTTCGCCGGCTTGGTCACGACGCGATAGCCGTTGTAATCGAGCCAGTCTATCAGGGGACGGATGGAGGAATATTCCTGATCCTCGATCAGGGCCGTATAATAATAGGCGCGCAGGAGATAGCCACGCTTCTGGAAAGCCTTCAAAAGCTTGCGATAATCGACGTCAAATCCCAGCGACTTCGACGCCGCGTAGAGATTCGCGCCGTCAATGAAAAGTGCAATTTTTTCTCTGGGGTCGAACATTGATCCATCCTGCTCTATTCCATTCCGTTAGGAACGGCTAATGTTATATGAGGAAACCGTCAACAGGCGAATTCGGTTCCGCACCCTTATTATCTGGTCGCGGAATGTGCCACAAGCAACCGGATATCCTTAGAATTACCAACGAATTGCAACCAAATTTGGCTATATTTGACCGGATGGGACGGGTAAGCGCCCAAATCCGTAAAAGTGTCGCGTTCAGGAAAAACTTGAATTACCGCCGCTTTGCCTGTATCGAGCACGCAATCCCGTAAGGAAACGAATTCACGAAGGACAGGCTATGGCCCGCGTCACAGTAGAAGATTGCATTGATAAAGTCGACAATCGGTTCGAGCTCGTTCTGCTCGCCAGCCATCGCGCACGCCAGATCTCCCAGGGCGCCGGCATCACCGTCGATCGCGACAACGACAAGAATCCCGTTGTTGCGCTCCGCGAGATCGCCGACGAGACGCTGTCTCCGGAGGATCTGAAGGAAGACCTCATCCATTCGCTGCAGAAGCACGTCGAAGTGGACGAGCCCGAGCCCGATCCGGCTTCGCTGGTTGGTGCTGCCGCAACCGGCAACGACCTGGAGGAAGACGACCTTCCCGATACGCTGACCTTCGACCGCATGTCGGAAGAAGAGCTGCTGGCCGGCATTGAAGGTCTTGTGCCGCCGGAAAAAAGCGACGATTATTGATTTTGCCACATTTTAGTCGCTGACAGGTCTATGACTTGATGCGACATTTGGATGCGCCGGTCCTGATCTGGAGCGGCGCATTTGCGATTCCGGGGAGATGCGCTTCATGATGCGACAATACGAGCTTGTTGAGCGCGTTCAGCAATACAAGCCGGATGTCAACGAAGCCCTCCTCAACAAGGCCTACGTCTATGCCATGCAGAAGCATGGCATGCAGAAGCGCGCGAGCGGCGATCCCTATTTTTCGCATCCGCTCGAAGTCGCCGCCATCCTCACCGACATGCATCTCGACGAGTCGACCATCGCGGTCGCGCTCCTCCACGACACGATTGAGGACACGACCGCGACGCGCGCGGAGATCGACGAACTCTTCGGCAAGGATATCGGCCGTCTCGTCGAGGGGCTGACCAAGATCAAGAAGCTTGAACTCGTCTCGCAGAAGGCCAAGCAGGCTGAAAACTTGCGCAAGCTGCTTCTGGCGATTTCGGACGATCTGCGCGTTCTCCTGGTCAAGCTTGCCGACCGTCTGCATAATATGCGCACGCTCGACGTCATGCGCGACGACAAGCGCCGCCGCATCTCCGAAGAGACGATGGAAATCTATGCGCCGCTCGCAGGCCGCATGGGTATGCAGGGCGTGCGCGACGAACTTGAGGAACTCGCCTTCCGCCATCTCAACCCGGAAGCCTGGGACACGGTGACGAAGCGCCTGGCAGGCCTTTCCGCCAGCAATGAAGGCCTGATCGAGAACATCGAGCGGGAACTGACCGAACTGCTGACCCAGAACGGGCTGACCAAGGCCGTCGTCAAGGGTAGGCAGAAGAAGCCCTATTCGGTCTTTCGCAAGATGCAGTCGAAGTCGCTCTCCTTTGAACAGCTCTCCGACGTCTATGGTTTCCGTATCCTCGTCGAGGATATTCCGTCCTGCTATCGAGCGCTCGGCATTGTCCACACGCGCTGGCGCGTCGTGCCGGGCCGCTTCAAGGACTATATCTCGACGCCGAAGCAGAACGATTACCGGTCGATCCACACGACGATCGTCGGCCCGTCGCGTCAGCGTATCGAACTGCAGATTCGCACGCTGCGCATGAATGAAATCGCCGAATACGGCATCGCCGCGCATTCTATCTACAAGGACGGCCAGAGCGGACAGGCTGAGGACACGCTCGCGCGCGAATCCAACGCCTATTCCTGGCTCCGCCAGACCATCGAGGCGCTGTCGGAAGGCGATAACCCGGAAGAGTTTCTGGAACATACGAAGCTCGAACTCTTCCAGGACCAGGTCTTCTGTTTCACGCCCAAGGGCAAGCTGATCGCTCTGCCGCGCGGTGCAACCCCCATCGACTTCGCCTATGCCGTCCACACCAATGTGGGCGACACCTGTGTCGGCGCCAAGATCAACGGTCGAATCATGCCGGTCGTGACGCGGCTCGCCAATGGCGACGAGGTTGAAATCATCCGCTCCGGCGTGCAGGTGCCGCCGGCCGCCTGGGAAGAGATTGTCGTTACCGGCAAGGCGCGCTCCGCCATTCGCCGTGCGACACGCCTTGCCATCCGCAAGCAATATGCCGGCCTCGGCTATCGGATTCTGGAACGCACCTTCGACCGTGCCGGCAAGGTTTTCTCCCGCGACGTGCTGAAGGCCTCGCTCTTCCGCCTCGGCCACAAGGAGGCGGAGGACGCGATTGCCGCCGTCGGGCGAGGGGAGCTCTCGTCGCTCGACGTGCTCCGCGCCGTCTATCCGGACTATCAGGACGAGCGCGTCACGGTGAAGCAGAACTCCGACGACGGTTGGTTTGCGATGAACTCGGCCTCGGGCATGATTTTCAAGGTGCCGGGTCAGCAGAAGACGCCGTCCGGCGAAATCTTGCCGTTCCGGGGGCTTTCCAACGATATCCAGGTGCATTTCGCCACCGGTGGCGCCGTGCCGGGCGATCGCATCGTCGGCATTCTTGATGGCGAGAAGAGCCTCGCCATCTACCCGATCCAATCGCCCGGTCTCCAGCAGTTCGAGGACGAGCCTGAGCGCTGGATCGACGTGCGCTGGGATCTCGATCTCGCCAACAAGTCGCGTTTCAACGCTCGCGTCATGATCAGCGCCATCAACGAGCCGGGAACGCTGGCGACGATTGCCCAAAATATTGCCACGACCGACGTCAACATTGCCACGCTGACCATGACCCGCGTTGCTGCCGACTTCACCGAGATGCAGCTGGAGCTCGAGGTTTGGGATCTGCGTCAGCTCAACCAGCTGATTACGCAGCTTAAAGAGCTGCAGTGCGTTGCAACAGTGAAGCGTCTTTTCGAATAGCGCCCATCAACAAATTGAAAACAAAAGGTTAAAGTTGTGGCATGCGTCTCGCGCATGGCTGCCAAGGCAAGCTTGCGCTTGTTGATGTTGCGATGCAGCATTATCTTCATGCTCGTAAACAGATGTTGATCAAGAAGGACTTGAAAAGATGTTCGGCTCGCTGAAAAAAGTGGCTCGTGCGCTCCGCATTCCCACGGAGCAGGAACGCGAAATGGCTTACCTCAATGGCGCGAAGGATCGTTATGATCTCGAGTTTCGTATGCGCCAGATCGATCGTGGCGAATTCCGCCGTGGTCAGTTCTGAGGTTTAAACGGCCTTAAGATTCGCCTCGGTTGCGCTCATCGCGCAGGAGGCTGGAAGATCGGGAAAGACGAAGAAGCAGGGTGCGGGTTCCGCGCCCTTTTTTTCGCGGAGCGATCTTCTTAGAATTATTCTGAAATGCCCATTGCGGATGAGCGTCGGATGCGCAACATAGCGCCGGCTCGGGAGGGGCGCGAGGCCAGTGGATGTCTCGGTCGGGCAGTCGCGCGACCGGCAGGCACGAGGCAGCCTCTGCCTCGCCCTGAGGCATATTGCCTTTTCCATTGTGCTTGAAAACACCAAGTCCTATATGCGGTCCCATGAAACACAAGACCTCCGACCTGTCATTTGAACCCTCCGAAAGTCTGCCGCGCAAGCGCATGACCTTCGGCCGCGCGATCCGCTACCAGCTCCTCAAGTTCGTCCGTATCCGCGCCACGCCGAACGCTATCGGCATTGGTGTGGCGACGGGAATATTTGCGGCCTTCCTGCCGCTGGTCGGGGTTCACATGGCGCTGTCGGCGGCGCTCGCCTGGATGTTCGGCGGCAATATGATCGCCGCCGTCGCCACGACGGTTCTGGTCGGCAATCCCATCACCTATCCTTTCATCTGGGCGGCCGCTTGGGAGGCGGGGCAGATGATTCTCGGTTCCAATGCGAAGTCGATGGGAACGATTCATCTGCATGAAATGGTTCACAAGCTGTCATTCGGCGAACTCTGGGCTCCGATCCTCAAGCCGCTGCTGATTGGCTCCATTCCGCTGGGCGTCATCGGTGGTGCCGTCGGCTATTTTGTCATGGTGCAGGCGGTCACGATTTTCCGCGCGAGACGACAGGCGCGTCTCAGCGCACGCTGACGATACGACAGACGAGGCAAGGCGCATGATCATCGGCATTGGCAGCGACCTCATCGACATCCGCCGCGTCGAGAAATCCATCGAGCGTTTCGGGGACCGCTTCACGCATCGCTGCTTCACCGAGGTGGAGCGTGCGAAGTCCGACCGCCGGAAGGAGCGTGCCGCCTCCTACGCCAAGCGGTTCGCCGCCAAGGAGGCCTGCTCCAAGGCGCTCGGCACAGGCTTGGCTCAGGGCGTTTTCTGGCGCGACATGGGCGTCGTCAATCTGCCGAGCGGAAAGCCGACGATGGCGCTCACCAACGGCGCCGCCGAACGGCTGGCGGCCATGACGCCGGCAGGCCATTATGCGGTCGTTCATCTGACCATCACGGACGATTTTCCCCTGGCTCAAGCATTTGTAATCCTGGAAGCCCTTCCTTTGCCGCAATCCTCGGAAACGTGAGGCGTCTGACCGCCGCAAACGCCTTGCTTTCAAGACGCTTGCCGCCCGGTTCAGAAGCGGTTAGACAATCCCGATGCGCAGCGACGCCTTAAAACGCGATCGCGCGGCCGCAACGGCATCGCCAGAGAAAGGCGCTACAAGGAAATGAGCAACGTGTCTGAGAAAGTGAAACCCGAGAACTCCTTCTGGGAAACGGTCAAGGTCGTCATCCAGGCGTTGATCCTTGCCGGCCTCATTCGCACGGTGCTCGTTCAGCCGTTCACCATTCCGTCTGGCTCGATGATGCCGACCCTGCTCGTGGGCGACTATATCTTCGTGAACAAGTTTGCCTACGGCTATTCGAAATATTCGCTGCCCTTCTCGCCGGACCTCTTCAGTGGCCGCATTTTCGGATCCGATCCCAAGCGTGGCGACGTGGTCGTCTTCCGTTTCCCGCCGAACCCTTCGGTCGACTACATCAAGCGCTGCGTCGGCCTCCCCGGCGACCGTATCCAGATGAAGAACGGTGTGCTCTACGTCAACGACCAGCCCGTCCCGAAGGTCGCTGATGGCTCGTTCAATTCCGATTATTCGAAGGATCCCGGCCAGAACATCCCGGTCTTCCGCGAAACGCTTTCCAACGGTGTAACCTATGACACGCTGGACGAAAGCCCGGATACGCTCGGCGACAACACGCGCGAGTTCATCGTGCCCCCGGGTCACTATTTCATGATGGGCGACAACCGCGACAATTCCGCCGACAGCCGCTTCGACGTGGGCTACGTGCCTGCAGAGAACCTTGTCGGCAAGGCCTCGATGATCTTCTTCTCGCTCGGCAATGACACGGCCTTCTCCGAAATCTGGAAATGGCCGACGAACATGCGCTGGAACCGCCTGTTCAAGGGCGTCGATTGATGTCTCTGAGGCCGGAGGAACGCGCCGCGCTCGAAAAGGTGATCGGCCACGAATTCCGTGCCAAGGAACGGCTCGATCGCGCGGTGACGCATTCCAGTTCGCGCACCTCCAAGGGCACCAATTACGAGCGCCTTGAATTCCTTGGCGACCGCGTGCTCGGCCTTTGCGTTGCCGAACTTCTCTTTACCAGCTTCACCGATGCGGACGAAGGTGAACTCTCCGTCCGCCTCAACCAATTGGTTTCCGCCGCCACCTGTGCCGAAGTCGCAGACAGCCTGGAACTCCATAAATACATCCGCACCGGCGCCGACGTGAAGAAGGTGACCGGCAACCGCATGCTGAACGTGCGCGCGGACGTGGTCGAGAGCCTCATTGCCGCGCTTTATCTTGATGGCGGTCTGGAGGCCGCGCGCCGCTTCGTGCTTGCCAACTGGACCGAACGTGCCACCAAGGCCGGAGCCGCCAAGCGTGACGCCAAGACCGAACTTCAGGAATGGGCGCATGCCCGCTTCCAGGTGACGCCGGTCTACAAGATCGTCGACCGTTCCGGCCCGGACCACGAGCCGCGCTTCACTGTCGTGGTCGAGGTCAAGGGCACGCAGCCCGAAACGGGTGTCGAACGCTCAAAGCGTCTGGCGGAGCAGGTTGCCGCAACGAAACTTCTGGAACGCGAAGGCGTCTGGAAGTAAAACTTTCTCGAATTCATTGAACTGGACAAATTGTGATGACTGACCTTGAGGCGGGCGCCCCCGCCGAAACCCATTCCGGCTTCGTGGCGTTGATCGGTGCGACCAATGCGGGCAAGTCCACGCTGGTGAACCGCCTTGTCGGTGCCAAGGTGTCGATCGTCAGTCACAAGGTGCAGACGACGCGCGCCATCGTGCGCGGCATCGCCATCCACGATCATGCCCAGATCGTCTTCATGGACACGCCCGGCATCTTCAAGCCACGCCGCCGGCTCGACCGCGCCATGGTCACGACGGCGTGGGGCGGGGCGAAGGATGCCGACTATATCCTCCTCATTGTCGACAGCGAACGCGGCTTGAAGGGCGATGTCGAGACCATTCTCGAAGGCCTCAAGGAGGTCAAGCAGCCGAAGCTGCTGGCGCTCAACAAGATCGACCGCGTCAAGCATGAAGACCTGCTGAAGCTTGCCGCCGACGCCAATGAGAAGATTGCCTTCGAGCGCACCTTCATGATCTCCGCCACCACCGGCTCCGGCTGCGACGACCTGCTCGACTATCTGGCGAAGGAGCTTCCGGCAGGGCCGTGGTATTATCCGGAAGACCAGATTTCCGACCTGCCGATGCGGCAGCTCGCGGCCGAAATCACCCGCGAAAAGCTCTTCCTGCGCCTCCACCAGGAGCTTCCCTATTCCTCGCATGTCGAGACGGAAAAGTGGGAAGAGCGCAAGGATGGTTCGGTCCGCATTGAACAGGTGATCTTCGTCGAGCGCGACAGCCAGAAGAAGATCGCGCTGGGCAAGGGCGGTGATGCCATCAAGGCCATCTCCACCGCCGCCCGCAAGGAGATCTCAGCCATCCTCGAACAGCCGGTTCACCTCTTCCTCTTCGTCAAGGTACGCGAGAACTGGTCCGATGACCCGGAACGCTATCGCGAGATGGGGCTGGACTTTTCGAAGTAACATGCCTGTAGCGGGCATCAAGCTCCGTGACACGCCTTGAACTTCTTCCCCGATCCGCAAGGGCAGGGGTCGTTGCGCCCGACGCGGCCGGCCTTGGACTTGTCTTCCCGATCCCAGTAATACCAGCGCCCATTGATCTTGCGGAACAACGAGATTTCGCTCGCAGACGCCTCCTGGCCGTTCTGCCGGACGCGGAAGGTGAAGCTCACCTTGCCGGTCTCGTCTCCTTCCAAGCCCGCCTCGCGTCCGGTGATCGTCAGGCCCAGCCATTCGGTGCCGAGGCCGGAGCGTTCCGCTTCACGCCGGTCGAAGACCTTCGCTGCCGGCCCGGCGCAGGTCTCCTCGATATAGGCGATCTTGCCGGTGGCATAGGCCGTGTAGCGTGACCGCATCAACGCCTCAGCGGTCGGTGTCGGGGCGCCGCCGAGAAGAGGGCCGCAGCAGGCGAGGATGAGTTTGCCGGAGCCGCAGGGGCAGGGGATCATGCTTTTTCCTTCGTCATGGCTTGAGGCGGTTGGCGGCTTTCGGCGATCAGCCAGGCGGCCAGCTTGTCGACATGCGGCTCGCGCGAGGCCGGCTGTACCAGCCAGTATCCCCGGTCTGGCCGAATCTGGGCCGGCCCCGCCACAGTCAGCAGGCCGGCCTTGAGCAGATCGTCTACCAGACCCGCCCAGCCGAGCGCCAGCCCCTCGTCACCCAGCGCCGCCTGCAGCACAAGATGGTAGGCATTGAAGCTGAGATCGCCGGAATCGGGCTGTCGCACAACGCCCGCGCCTTTGAGGAAGCCTTGCCAGGAGAACCAGCGCTCGTCATCGTCGCCTTCCAGATGAATCAGCCTCTGCCGCGCAAGATCGGAAGCCGTCGCAAATGGCCCCGCCTTGTTGAGATAGCCCGGCGAGCAGACCGCCCGCACGCTTTCCTCGATCAGCTGCACTGCCCCCGCGCCGAATGTGTCGCGCTGGCCGAACAGGATATAGAGATCGGCTTCCCCGGTATCGGCGATCTTTATGCTCTGTGAGGCGAGAATATGCACCTCGACGTCGGGCTCCAGCCGGCGAAAAGCCGAGATGCGCGGCATCAGCCAATAGGAGGCAAAGCCGAAATCGGTATGGATGCGCACGGAGGCCTGTCGTCCGCGCTTGCGGATCTGGCGCACCGCCTCGTCAATTCCCGAAAGCGCCTCGGCCACAGCGCCATGCAGAAGCAGGCCCTCCCGCGTCAGAGCCGCCCCGCGATGCAGACGCTCCACCAGCGGTGCGCCGACGCTTTCCTCGATACGGCGCAGCTGGTAGCTGACTGCCGGCTGCGACAGGCGCAGTTCCTCGGCGACGCGCGTCAGGTTCTTATGTCGCCCGATCGCATCGAAGAGGCGGAGCCAGCCGAGATCAAGCGGTCGTTCTGCCATAAGCCTGCTTTATCTCACCAATAAAAACAAAGGGGCTGCAAATCCTGCACAATATCAAGTTCCATGGGCTCCGGGACCGGAACTGCTTGTTCCGCCGAGGATAACATAGAACGGCACAGGCCGGAACCATAGGGGAATTTTATGATCAGCAAACAGTTCGCAGGGGCTGCCCTGGCAGGTCTTCTTCTCGCTGGCACAGCCGTGGCCGCCGATGCGCCGAGCTGCAAGACGGTGCGCATGTTCGATCCCGGCTGGACCGACATCTCCTCCACCAACGCCATCGCGACAGTCCTTCTCGATGCGCTCGGCTATAAGACGGATATCAAGACGCTCTCCGTTCCGATCGGTTACAAGGCCATCGAGAACAAGGAGATTGACGTCTTCCTGGGCAACTGGATGCCGGCGCAGCAGAAATTCATCGACCAGTTGAACGCCGCCAAGGCCGCGGAAAAGCTGAAGGAAAACCTCCCCGATGCCAAGTTCACGCTCGCCGTGCCCTCCTATGTGGCCGATGCAGGGGTGAAGGACTTCAAGGACCTCGCGGCCCATGCCGACAAGTTCGAGAAGAAGATCTACGGCATCGAGGCCGGCGCGCCGGCCAATCAGAGCTTGCAGAAGATGATCAAGGCCGGCGATTTCGGCCTGAAGGACTGGCAGGTGATCGAATCGGGCGAGCAGGGCATGCTGTCGCAGGTTGCCCGCGCCGAAAAACGCCAGGGCTGGATCGTCTTCCTCGGCTGGGCGCCGCATCCGATGAACACCAAGCTGAAGCTGACCTATCTGTCCGGCGGTGACGCCTATTTCGGCCCGAACTACGGCGGAGCGACTGTCAATACGCTAGCCCGCACCGGCTGGGCCGATGCCTGCCCCAATGCGGCGACGCTCTTCAAGCAGCTGAGCTTCACGCTCGACATCGAGAACGCGATGATGGGACAGATCACGGATGACGGCAAAACGCCGACGGATGCCGCCAAGTCCTACCTGAAGGCCCACGCCTCTCTCATCCAGCCCTGGCTCTCAGGCGTCACGACGCTGGATGGCAAGCCGGGACTGCCCGCCGTCAAGTCCGCTCTCGGACTTTGATCATCACGATGACCTTTTGCGCCCGCGTCAGCGGGCGCTTTCTCATGCGATAGCAAGACTTCAAAACGATGGCGCAAGACGACATGACACGGCCCAACATTCTCATCCTCATGGTCGACCAGCTGAATGGCACCTTCTTTCCCGATGGCCCTGCCGGTTTCCTGAAGACGCCGAATCTCGCGGCGCTTGCCGCGCGTTCGGCGCGCTTCGCCAATTGTTATACGGCAAGCCCACTCTGCGCCCCGGCGCGCGCCTCCTTCATGTCGGGCTGCCTGCCGTCTCGCACGCGGGTCTATGACAACGCCGCCGAATTTGCGTCCGACATTCCGACCTATGCCCATCATCTGCGCCGCGCCGGCTACCGGGTCATCCTGTCCGGCAAAATGCATTTTGTCGGCCCCGACCAATTGCACGGGTTCGAGGAGCGCCTGACGACGGACATCTACCCGGCTGATTTCGGCTGGACGCCGGACTATACCAAGCCCGGCGAGCGGGTTGACTGGTGGTATCACAATCTGGGCTCGGTGACCGGGGCAGGGGTCGCAGAGATCACCAACCAGCTCGAATATGATGACGAGGTCGCTTACAATGCGGGTGCCAAGCTCTATGACCTGTCGCGCGGCCATGACGACCGACCGTGGTGCCTGACGGTCAGCTTCACGCATCCTCATGACCCTTACGTTGCCCGCCGCCGCTTCTGGGATCTTTATGAAAATGTGCCGGAACTCGATCCGGCCGTCGGGCCGATCGCCTATGACGATCTTGATCCACATTCGCAGCGCCTCTGGCAGGCCTCGGACTCGGCCAATTTCGACATCACGCCGGACATGGTGCGCCGCTCGCGGCAGGCCTATTTCGCCAATATCTCCTACATAGACGAGAAGATCGGCGAGCTGCTCGACATTCTGAAGCGCACCCGCATGGACGAGAACACGATCATCGTCTTCACATCCGATCATGGCGACATGCTCGGCGAACGCGGCACCTGGTTCAAGATGAGCTTTCTCGAAGGTGCCTGCCGCGTGCCGCTCATGCTGGCTGCCCCCGGTTTGGATGCGGGCCTCAACGAGACGCCGGTTTCCACGCTTGATGTTCTCCCGACGCTGCTCGAGTTTGCCGGCCTTCCGGCCAGTGTCGCCGCGCCGTGGTTCGATGGTGAAAGTCTGGTTCCGGTCGCAGCCGGGGCTCCGCGCGGTCCCGTCCCGATGGAATATGCCGCGGAAGGGACCATCACGCCCATGGTGGCCCTTCGCGAAGGCGCCTGGAAATATATCCATTGCCCCGCCGACCCGCCGATGCTGTTCGACCTTGCAAGCGATCCGCGCGAGCTCGACAACAAGGCCGGCAACCCCACTTCAGTCGAGATTGAGCAGCGATTGAAGTCGCAGATCGAGACGCGCTGGGACCTTGACGCCTTCGATGCGGCTGTCCGCGAAAGTCAGGCCCGCCGCCTCGTGGTCTACGAAGCGCTCAGAAACGGAGCCTACTATCCTTGGGACTACCAGCCACTGCAACGCGCCTCTGAACGCTACATGCGCAACCACATGGACCTGAACGTGCTGGAAGAAAATCAGCGCTTTCCACGCGGCGAGTGAACGGCTCAAGCGCAGCTCGCAGGCTGTCGTCCCGCAGGGAGAATCGCGGCCTTCCCTTGACTCGCGGAACCGTTCGCCTGAGGCTTGTCCGCGACGGGGGAGCTGGGTATGGCAACTGCCGACGATTTCGAACGCATAGCGATGTCATTGCCGGGTACCGAGGCGCGTCTGCATTTCGACCGGAAAGCCTACCGCGTGCGCCGTATCTATGCCACGCTCGCACCTGATCGGCTCAGCGCGAACCTGATGTACGGACCGAGTGACCAGACGCACTTCTGCGCGGCGAGGCCGGACGCCTTCGCGCCTGTTGCGAACAAATGGGGAGAGAAGGGTGCGACGACCGTCGTGCTGGCTGCGGTCGGCGAGCACGAGTTACGGGAGGCGCTGGAGCGCGCGTGGGAACTGCATCAATAGACAGATTACTTGATAATCTGATGTTCAGATAAACGAGAGACGACGACGGCGGCACTCCTCTGCCGCCGTCGCGGGGTCGACAAAGGCATCAGTTAGCGACGCCAACGACCACATAAGTCTGCGGATCGACGATCACACGTTCCTTGTTCACGATCGCATAGGAATATTCCGGGCTGTCCGGAACCGGCGACAGTACGACTTCACGCGGCAGCTTGGTACCAACGCGAACCTCGTCGTGGATGATCACCGGCTCGGCGGTCGGAATGGGGCGCTCGCGCACATAGGTCACGACTTCGCGCGGGGGCGGGTTGAGGGCCGTGCCGGCAATGGCGCCGACCACGCCGCCAACGGCAGCGCCCACGGGGCCGCCAACGACTGCACCAGTCACGGCGCCGCCGGCAGCACCTGTAACCGTGCTGTCAGTGGCTAGAGCAGGCGTGGCCACAAGAGGAGCCACGAGCGTGCAAAAGATCAACAGGGACTTTTTCATCGGTCTATCCTTCCGGGTTGTTTCCGATACGGCTAAAGAACGTCCGGCGTTGGCTCTTGTTCCGCTGCATGAAGATGCTCGTCTGTGAATAGGGGGAATTGGGATTGGCTTTTTGCCCGCCCAAACCCTAAATCGTCGCCTCGTACCCGCCCATGCCTGAATGCCTTTTGGAGTCCATGATGTCGCAAGCCGAAGCCCAGGTTGCCGCCCGTATCGCCCTTGTCATCGCCGCCGAGATCAATGCCCGGCCGGATCAGGTGAAGGCCGCCGTCGGCCTGCTGGATGAGGGTGCTACTGTCCCCTTCATAGCCCGCTACCGCAAGGAAGTGACGGGTGGTCTTGATGATACGCAATTGCGCACGCTCGCCGAACGTCTGACGTATCTGCGGGAGATGGAAGCCCGCCGCGCTTCGATTGCCGACTCGATCACCTCGCAAGGCAAGATGACCGATGCGCTCGCCGCCTCTCTCGCCAAGGCAACCACCAAGGCGGAGCTTGAAGACATCTATCTCCCCTACAAGCCGAAGCGCCGGACCAAGGCCGAGATCGCCCGCGAACGTGGTCTCCAGCCGCTGGCAGACGACATCTGGGCCGACCGTCGCGCGGATCCGCAAACACTCGCTACCGGCTATATCAAGGATGATGTGCCGGACGTGAAGGCGGCCCTCGAAGGTGCCCGCGACATCGTCGCCGAAACGATGAGCGAAAACGCCGCTCTCGTCGGCCGTCTGCGCAATCATATGAAAGAGAAATCCTTTCTCCGCGCTCGCGTCGTCACCGGCAAGGAGGAGGCGGGCGCCAAGTTCTCGGATTACTTTGCCCATGACGAGCGCTGGTCCAATGTGCCCTCCCACCGGGCGCTTGCCATGCTGCGCGGCTGGAACGAGGAAGTGCTCACACTCTCCATCGATGTCGATGCCGACGACACGTCGCCGGTCAAGCCTGCGCAGCGCATGATCGCCGCAGAATTCGGCATCGGTTCGAGTGGGCCGGCTGATCAATGGCTGATGGAAGTCGCCGGATGGTGCTGGCGCGTCAAGCTCTCCTCTTCGCTGTCGCTCGACCTGATGCGCGACCTGCGCGAACGCGCCGAGGAAGAGGCGATCCGCGTCTTTGCACGCAATCTCAAGGACCTGCTGCTTGCGGCCCCCGCAGGCGGCAAGGCGACGCTCGGGCTCGACCCCGGCATCCGCACCGGTGTCAAGGTCGCCGCCGTCGATGCAACCGGCAAGCTCCTGGAGACCGCGACCGTCTACCCCTTCCAGCCGCGCAACGACATTTCCGGCGCCATGGCGACGCTTTCCGGCCTGATCCGCAAGCACAAGATCGAACTGATCGCCATCGGCAACGGCACGGCGAGCCGGGAGACGGAAAAGCTGGCAGCCGAGGTCATCAACACCCTCCAGGGCGCCAAGCCGCAGAAGGTCGTCGTCTCCGAAGCTGGCGCCTCGGTCTATTCGGCCTCCGAGACGGCGGCGAAGGAATTTCCAGGCCTCGACGTGTCGCTGCGCGGCGCGGTCTCCATCGCCCGCCGCCTTCAGGACCCGCTGGCCGAACTCGTGAAGATCGAGCCCAAGTCCATCGGCGTTGGCCAGTACCAGCACGATGTCGATCAGTCGCGGCTCGCCCGCTCGCTGGATGCGGTCGTGGAAGATGCGGTGAATGCCGTCGGCGTCGATCTCAACACCGCCTCGGTGCCGCTGCTTTCCCGCGTCTCCGGCCTGGGCCCCTCGATCGCCGAAGCCATCGTCGTCCACCGCAATGAGGTCGGCGCCTTCAGGAGCCGCAAGGAGCTGCTCGAGGTCGCGCGCCTCGGCCAGCGCACGTTCGAGCAATGCGCCGGCTTCCTGCGCATCCCGGGCGGCGATGAGCCGCTGGATGCCTCCTCTGTTCACCCGGAAGCCTATGGCGTCGCCAAGAAGATCGTCGCCGCCTGCGGCCGCGACGTCCGTTCGCTAATGGGGGATAGCGCCGCCTTGAAGAAGCTGGACCCGAAGCTCTTTGTCGATGAGCGCTTCGGCCTGCCCACCGTCAAAGACATCCTCGCCGAGCTGGAGAAACCCGGCCGCGACCCGCGCCCCGAATTCAAGACCGCCACCTTCGCCGAGGGCGTGGAAGAGATGACGGACCTCAAGGTCGGCATGCTGCTCGAAGGCACGGTGACCAACGTCGCCGCCTTCGGCGCCTTCGTCGATATCGGCGTCCACCAGGACGGCCTCGTGCATGTCTCGCAACTGGCGGACCGTTTCGTGAAGGACCCCAACGAAGTCGTGAAGGTCGGTGATGTCGTCAAGGTGCGGGTGACGGAGGTCGACGTGAAGCGAAAGCGCATCGGGCTCACCATGCGCAAGGATGGCGGCGGCGAGCGCGACCAGCGTCCGGTACAACGAGACGATCGCAACGCTCGTCCCGGCAATCGCCCGATGAGCGCCGCGCCAAAGTCCGACAATCAGGGGCAGGGGGCGCTGGCCGCCAAGCTGGCGGAGGCCATGCGCCGCAAGTGACCGGAATCAGAAACGCGTCGCAGTCCCCCAAAAGCCTGCGGCGCGCTCCCAAAGTCATTCTCAAATTTCGCGGCGTCGTCCCCCGCGCTCTATGACGTGCTCAAATGTCTTTTTATGCAATATTTTGGGATCAATCCCAGCTGAAACCCTTGTTTTCCATGTAGATATTCTTGGGATGCTGGCACCAGTCGACTTTGAAGTCATCCGCGCCATAATTGTCCCAGCTCACGCGAAATGGCACGACGCAATCGCCCTTGTTGCTGAACCAGTCCATGTCGATGCCTTCCCCCGGACGAACTCGCAGTCCGTCCTTCAGCCAATTATCGCTCCACTGACCGTCCTGATAAGTATAGAAGCCGTTGATCGTATAACCTTGAGCCTTGTTGTGCAGGCGAAAAGCATAGTTGCTGGCATGCGCCATATTCGATACGGCTGCCAAAACGGCAACCACAAGGCAGAATATCTTTTTCATGTCCCAAGCTCCGGATGCGGCTCAAGCGTCCAGACTCCAACCGCCCACGCCCATGTTTCTGCCACAAGACCGGTGAGCGGTGTTGGATCATTTTTGGGACGATGTGCGAAAAAGTTTCAGGCAGGAACGGCTGCCGTCAGCGCAGCAAAGGCTTCCTCGATCAGACCTAGCTTGTCGGCCTGATAGGACACATATTCGTGGATGAAGCCGGGAGAGAGCCAGAGCAGGCTCGCGCCGCGCTTGCCTGTCCAGCCCATGCTCCCTTCGCGTTCTGCGGTCGCCATCTTTCGGGACAGATGAGTCTTGGTAACGCGCAACGCCGAGGCGATCTCATCAAGCGACGCAATTCCCGTGACGATACGCTCGTCCTGCGGTGAGAAGTCGTTGATCGTGGCGATCATCTTGTCCATGACCAGCCCGCCATCGTTCATCCACGTAAACAGCGAGAATGTCCCGTCGGGATTGACGGAACGCTGCGACTGAAGGATGCGGTCGACGATGCCGGGATGAAGCTTCGCCAGCATTCCTGGCGTTTCGGCGAATGTTGCCGCCCGGCTGCCATTGTCGAAGGCGTCCAGTGTCCTGAGATGGATGGCGACCCAGACCCCAAGCAGACCGACTGTCTCCTCGGCCAGCCGCAGCGGACGCGAACGCTTGTCCTCCCGCGCGACGATGGGTCGAATGACGCCGTATTTCTCCATCTCCCGGACGAAGTCGTGCGCCGTATTGCGGCTGGCGATGCGGCAGGCGAGCACGGCTTCGAGGAAGCGGCTCAGATGCAGTGTCCCCTCCCTGTTGCGGAACATCATGGCCGCGGCGAGCTGGGCCAGAAGGTAGCGTTGCTGGGTGCCGAAAATGCCGGCCACCCGCGGCGAACTTCTTTCGACGATCAGAAACGACTCTGCTTGTTGGCGAAGAATCTGCAACACCTGCGGATGTGCTGCGATAGCCTCCGTGCTCAGCATGATACGCCACCGGAGGGTGTGGGCCTTAAACGCTTGTAAATCATGACACTAGGTGGGCCTGGAGTAGGAATCTGGACATATATTCTCTGCCCTATCTGAGCCTTTTGATCAAGTGGATAGAAATTTGTCATTTCGATCTGCCAGACTGTTGAAACTTCGGCGAACTCATGCTGCATTGCACCATGGTCGCGAGTCCCGATCGCCGGGGTGCCCAGGGGTAAATGCATGTACCAATACGATCTCATCGTCGTCGGCAGCGGACCCGCGGGTCGCCGGGCCGCCATTCAGGCTGCCAAGCTTGAGAAGAGGGTGCTCGTCATCGAGAAGGGAACCCGCGTCGGCGGCGTCTCGGTCCACACCGGCACGATCCCCTCCAAGACCATGCGCGAGACGGCACTCAATCTGAGCGGCTGGCGCGAGCGCGGCTTTTATGGCCGGTCCTATCGCGTCAAGCAGGAGATCAGCGCGGATGATCTGCGCCGCCGTCTGCTGATCACGCTGGATCACGAGGTCGACGTCCTCGAACACCAGTTCGCCCGTAACCGCGTTCAGCAGATGCGCGGCAAGGCAAGCTTTGTCGACCGCAACACGCTGGAGGTCGTCAAGGACGATGGCGAGCAGCTGCGCGTCACCACAGCCTCCGTGCTCCTCGCTGTCGGCACGCGCCCCTTCCGCCCGGATTACATCCCCTTCGACCATGACCGCATCATCGACAGCGATGAAATTCTCGAGATCAAGCAGGTTCCGCGCTCCATGATCGTGATCGGCGCGGGCGTCATCGGCGTCGAATATGCGACGATCTTTTCGGCGCTCGATACCAACGTCACGCTCATCGAACCGCGCGACACGATGCTCGATTTCATCGACAAGGAAATCCTGCAGGATTTCACCTACCAGCTGCGCGACCGCAACATGAAGCTCCTCTTCGGTCAGCCGGTGGACAAGATCGAGAAGGACGATGGCGGGAAGTGTCGCGTGACGCTCAAGACCGGGCGCACGCTGACCGCCGACATGGTGCTCTTCGCCGCCGGCCGCATGGGCGCGACCGACACGCTCAACCTGCCCGCCATCGGTATCGAGCCCGACAACCGAGGCCGCATCAAGGTCGATCAGGAGACGTTCCAGACTGCGGTGCCCGGTATCTATGCCGCCGGCGATGTCGTCGGCTTCCCCTCGCTTGCCTCGACCTCGATGGAACAGGGCCGCATCGCTGCACGCCATGCCGTCGGCGCTCCCGCCAACGAACCGCCCCACTATTTCCCCTATGGCATCTACGCCGTGCCGGAGATTTCCACCTGCGGTCTGACGGAAGAGGAAGTCCAGCAGCGAGGCATTCCCTACGAATGCGGCATCGCCCATTTCCGCGAGACCTCGCGCGGCCATATCATGGGCCTCGACACCGGCATGCTGAAGATGATCTTCTCGCTCAAGACCCGCCGCCTGCTCGGCGCGCATATTGTCGGCGAGGGCGCAACCGAGCTCATCCATATCGGCCAGGCCGTGCTGAACCTCAAAGGCACGGTCGAATATTTCGTCGAAAACACATTCAATTATCCGACGCTCGCCGAAGCCTACAAGATTGCCGGCCTCGATGCCTGGAACCGCATGGGCGAGCTGAAGAAGGACGCGGAAGTCGTCCCGCAGCCGGTGGGGTGACTTTCCCCCCGCCGTCCACCTCGCTATAACCGCCCCATGCAGTGGACCGACGAAGCCGTTATCCTGGGAACCCGCAAGCACGGAGAGAACTCCGTGATTGCGGAGGTGATGACGCGCGCGCGCGGGCGGCACATGGGGATCGTGCGCTCCGGGCGCTCGAAGGCGATGCAGCCTGTTCTGCAGCCGGGCAATCTGGTTGAGGTGACGTGGCGGGCCCGTCTTGAGGAGCATCTGGGCGAGTTCCGGCTGGAGCCAGTCAGGAGCCGCGCCGCGGCGCTGATGGAAAGCGCGGTGTCGATCTATGGCGTGCAGGCCATGGCAGCACTCTTGCGCCTGTTGCCTGAGCGCGATCCTCATCCACATCTCTTCGACGCTCTGAACGTCATCCTCGATCACTTCGACGATCCGCTGGATGCCTGCGAACTCTACATCCGCTTCGAGCTGGCCGTTCTCAACGACCTTGGCTTCGGCCTGGATCTTGCGGAATGCGCGGCCACGGGCGTGCGGACCGATCTCGCCTATGTCTCACCGAAATCCGGACGCGCGGTGAGCCGCAGCGCCGGCGAGCCCTATGCGGAGCGCATGCTGCGGCTTCCGGGCTTTCTCAGCGAGGAGAGCCGAAAGGCCGCCAGCGCCGACGGTGTTGTCGATGCCTTCCGGTTGACCGCCTATTTTCTCGAACGCCATGTCTACGAGCCGCGCGGCCTCAAGATGACCGAGGCACGCGACGGTTTGCGTGAGGCTGCCCTCAAAGCGTTACGCCGCGCCACGGAAAAGGAAATCCCCGCATGACCGAGACCGATCGCGCCTTCGCCCCTGTGCCACTTGCCGAAGCGGCAAAGCTGAACGGTCTTGGGATCCTGCAGAAGATTCTCTCCGGCGAATTTCCTGCAGCGCCCATTGCCAGGGTCCTCAACTTCCGGCTCTCGGCGGTGGAGGAGGGGCGTGTCGAATTCCGTGGCGAGCCATCGGCCGATCACCTCAACCCCATGGGCGCAGTGCATGGAGGCTGGACAGCCACCATTCTCGATTCCGCACTCGGATGCGTCGTCATGTCCATGCTGAAACCCGGCGAAGCTTACACAACGGCCGAATTCAAGGTGAATATTGTCCGCCCCTTGACCGCCGGCATGGGCGAAGTCGCGTGCGAGGCGCGCATTCTGCATCGCGGCCGCACGCTTGCAACAGCGGAAGGCTATCTCCGTGACAGTAAAGGCAAATTGCTTGCCCATGGGACGGAGACCTGTGCCATCTTTCCAATCGAGAACTTGATACGATAAGAAGAGGGTACGCCACCTGTACCGGCTGGCCGCAACGGACAGGTTGTCCGGAGGAATTCGATGTACGAAGCGATTGCGCTCATTTTCGCGGTGATTTCCATTATCCTGCTCCGGCGGGCCGAAACTCGCATTTCCCGGCTGGAAGACCGGGTGGACGAGCTTGAGGCCCGACCAATGGTCGCCGCTGTCGCATCCGTGGCGGCAGACGCACCGGGGGCGGTGGAAACGCACGAAATGGCCAGCGCGGCGCCAGCGGTCGATGTCGAGCCGACGGAGATGCAGGAGACCGCCCAGCCGGTCGAGATGGCCGTGCATGTCTCGAAGGATATGCTGCCCGAACCTCCTTTGCCCGAGTCTGCCGCGGCCAACGTAGAGCCGCCCAAGCCGCAACAGAGCCTGGAAAGCATGATCGGCGCGCGCTGGCCCGTCTGGGTCGGGGGGCTGGCGCTGGCGCTCGGCGGCATCTTCATGGTGAAATATTCGATCGAACAGGGCCTTGTGAGCCCGGCTGTCCGACTGACCATGGCAAGCCTGTTCGGCTTGGTTCTTCTGGCGCTGGGCGAATGGGTGCGCCGCCGCCAGAGCCCGCTCGATCTGCCGGCGCTGAAACATGCGCTGGTGCCCGGTGCGTTGACAGCGGCCGGCTCCGTCACGCTCTTCGGTGCCATCTATGCGGCGTATGGATTCTATGACTATCTCGGCCCGACGTCGGCCTTCCTCCTCCTCGCCCTTGTGGCGTTGGTGACGGTCGCGCTTTCGCTGGCCCATGGACAGGCGCTGGCAGGGCTCGGCCTGCTGGCGGCCATGGTGACGCCCGCCCTGATCCAGACCGACAACCCGAATATCTGGGGCCTCTTTACCTATCTCACGATTGCGTGGTTTGCCACCATGGCCGCGTCGCGCATCCGCCTCTGGAACGTGGTGGCCGCACTGGCCAATCTGGCGATGCTGATCTGGTATCTGGCCTTCATGGCGACCGTTCCGCTTTACGGTGTGTGGGCGATGGTGCTTTCCGTTGCCTTCATGATGGCCGGGATCGCCTTCCTTTGGCCCGCAGGTGATGGCGAGCCGGAAGAGGCGGTCGAGGCGGTTACGGAGCCGTCCGCCCATCTGGAGGACGGGACGGCGGTAGAAACATCGGCCTTCCGCGTCTGGCGCATCCAGGCGCTGCCACGCGTACCGCATCGCTGGGTCCGCATCATGGGCGTGTTGGCGGGGCTTGCCGCCGGCGCGGGGCTTATGGTCTTTGGTGGTCTCGACGGCATTTCGACTGTCGAAATGATCCAGTTCGGCGTGCTCTGCACAGCCATTGCCGCCGTGGGCGCATGGCGCTCCTCCGGCGTCCTCTTCGCACTCGGCGGTGTTGTCGCGGCACTGATCGGCAGCCTCAATGCGGCCACCGGCGATGCCTTCAGCGGCTTGGGCCTGCTGGCCAGCGGCGAGATGCCGCCGGTCGCTGTCCTCGGTGACAGCCTTGTCGGCCCGCTGCTTGGTCTCGGCCTTGCCTTCGCCGCGCTGGGAGTTCTGGCGCTGTACCGCCATGGCCTCAAAGCGACGGCCTATGCGGTGATCTGGTCCTATCTCATGTGGATCGTGCCCTTGACGCTCGCCATGCTGAGCTTCCTCGAATTCGGGAATTTCACCTTCGACCTGAAGCATGGCGGTACCGGCATTGGCTATGCAGCACTCTTCCTGGCGCTCGCCGTCTGGGTCGAAAAGCGCCTGAACGGCGCGCGCTGGCGTGATGCCGTGATCGGCGGCCTCGTGACCGGCTCCTTTATGGGCATCGTGCTGGCGCTGCACACCTTGGCCCATTCCGTCGTCACGACGATCCTCGTGGCCGTCGCGGGTTTTGCCTATCTCTATGCGTCGCGCCTCAAGCCCTGGCCGGCGCTGACCTGGATGATGGGCCTCGCTGGCGTGGTCGTGCTGGCTCGCATCGCCTGGCAGCCAAGCCTTGTCGGCGACATGACACTCTCAAAGACGCCGTTCCTGAACCAGTTGCTCCCCGGGTATGGTATCCCGGCAGTGCTCGCCGGTCTCGGCGCCTATCTGATCAAGGACGGACCGTCGATCCGGGCGCGCAATTTCCTGCAGGCGATGGCCAGCCTTCTCGGCCTGATGACGGTGGCGATCCTCACCCGTCATGCGCTGAACGGAGGCACGCTTGCCGGCAATGATCCGACGCTCGGCGAACAGTCGATCTATACGCTGATCGCGGTCGGTGGTTCTGCTGTGCTGATGACGCTCGACATGAAGAGCCCGTCGCCGGTCTTCCGCTGGGGCTCGATGATCGTCGGAACGATCTCGCTTCTCTCTGCGCTCTTTGCGCATCTGATCACGCTGAACCCCTACGTCACCGGCGAACTCACGGGCGAATGGCCCTTCTTCAACCTCCTGCTGCTCGGCTACCTCCTGCCGGCGCTCGGCTATTTCGGGCTCGCATACTATGCGCGCGGCAAGCGGCCGGTGCCTTACGTGTATGGCCTTGCCGCCGGCGGGGCGGTCATGGCCTTTGCCTGGGTAACGCTCTCCGTCCGTCGCTTCTGGCAGGGACCAGGGCTTGCCGACTGGAAGGGCTTCGACCAGGCGGAAATGTATGCCTACTCCGTCGTCTGGCTGATCCTCGGCGTCGGACTGCTGGTGGCGGGTTCGCGCTTTCACGCCAAAAGCCTGCGCCTTGCCTCCGCTGTTCTGGTCTTCGCTTCGGTGCTGAAGGTCTTCCTTATCGACATGTCGAACCTGGAAGGCATCTTCCGCGCGGCCTCCTTCATCGGCCTTGGCGCGGTGCTGATCGGCATCGGGCTCTTCTATCAGAAGGTGCTGCGGACCATCGAAAAGCCGGCTGCCGAAAGCGCTTCTGAAAACGGGTTGTCAGACGAGGCACCGGGCGATACCTCTTCCTGACACCCATCAGGAGCCTTCATGTCCAACCTCGCCGATGCCTTCAAGCCGCATGAGAGCCTTGCGGCTCAACTGATTCCCCACGCTTGCGAATCCGACGACGGCTCGCATGACATTGCCCATATCCTGCGCGTCTTCCGGAATGCCATGCGCATTCATGCGGAAGAGGGTGGGAACGGCGCGGTGCTGGCCGCTGCCGTGCTGCTGCATGACTGCGTATCGGTCGAGAAGAACTCGCCGCTGCGCGCCCAGGCCTCCCGGCTTGCTGCGGAAAAGGCATCGGGCATTCTCGCCGGTCTTGGTTGGCGGGCCGGTGACATCGCCGCCGTGGCGCATGCGGTCCTCACGCATTCCTTCTCCGCCGGCATTCCCCCGGAGACCATCGAGGCAAAAATCCTGCAGGATGCCGACCGGCTGGATGCCATCGGCGCCATCGGCGTGGCGCGCTGCTTCTATATCGGTGGGCGGATGAATTCCGGCCTTCATGATGTCACCGATCCACGCGCCGAAACGCGCGATCTGGACGACAAGCGTTTCGCGATCGACCATTTCCCGGTCAAGCTCTTCAAGCTGGCCGACGGCTTCCAGACGGCGACGGGCCGCCGCATGGCCACCGAGCGCCACGAACGCCTTGTCGCCTTCTATAATGACTTCCTCGAGGAGATCGCCTGATGCGTATCGAAAGCATGCATATCTATCCGGTAAAGAGCATGCGCGGCATTCCCGTCGAGCGCACCATCCTGACCGCCTCCGGCCTGCTGGGCGACCGCCGTTTCATGGTCGTCGATCCGGACGGCCACTTTATCACCCAGCGTGAATGCGCCGCCCTCGCGCAGATCCAGGCGCTGCCCCAGGCGGGGTACTTGCTCCTTCGCAGGGGTGAGGAGGAGGCGAGGGTCGCCATCCCGACTGAGCCGCGCATGAAGGTCGCCGTCTGGCGCTCCATCGTCGATGCGGCCGTCGCGGCAGAGAGCGTCAACGAAATCCTCTCACGCTGGATCGGCCGCGACGCCAGGCTCGTCTTTGCGGATGCGATGGCCGTGCGCGTCGCCAACCCCGAATGGGCGGGCGACGACGTGCCGATGGGATTTGCCGATGGCTATCCGGTTCTGGTGACCACGACGGGCTCGCTGGCCGCGTTGAATCGGTATCTTCGCGAACAAGGCCAGATGATTGTGGGCATGGAGCGTTTCCGTCCCAACATCGTGATCGATTGCGATGAGGAATGGGCCGAGGATGGCTGGGCGGCCATCGAGATCGGCGGGGTGCGGCTCGATCTGGTGAAGCCCTGCGAGCGCTGCGTGATTACGACGCAGGACCAGATGACGGGAGAACAGGGCAAGGGCGACCCGTTGCCGGCCGTGCGACATCTGCATTTTTCCACCGACCGCCGTGCGCCCGGACCGATCTTCGGCTGGAATGCGGTTCCGCGCGGACAGGTTGAACTGCGTTCGGGCGATCCAGTCAGGGTCGTCGAGAGCCGGAAGGAAATATGGCCGTTCAAGGTGCGGTGAATCGACTTCGCGTCTGCGGACCTCTGGCCGGAGCCCGCAAACCGCTCGCGCCTGCGAGACGAGGCCTGAATCCGCTGTGCGCCGCAATAAAGAAGTATGGCGTTTTGGAGATTCAGATTTCCTCAATTATGGCATCGGGAACGTTTTTTGTCTTGAAACCGTAATATCCGCAGATGGAAAAAATTTAATTCTAAATTTGGCGAGGGACCCGTTGACGAATGCAGGGCTCGCTCCTACCTTCTGCCCACGCAAATCGGAGTGGTTCGGACGAGCCCTCAGCGACTTGCGTGCTGTGCCTCAATAGGCCAGCTGAGCCGTTCGGAGGAATGTATGGTGTTTGACAACAACGTTCGTGATGTTCTCTCCTGGCGTGTATCCCGCGTGACGATGATCTCTGGCGCGAGGTGTCGCCAGCTTTGCAGCCAGCTTTGCCGAATGTGACCCGGGTCGCCCCGGATCGTCAGCAATTCAATTCGCAAATGATGTCTTGAGATCAAGCAGCTTACTGCTGCGGGAGAATACCTATGAACAAGCAGGTCATTGAACACGCCGGTATTCCGGTGGGAATCGTGATTCCAGATGGTGACGCGATGAAGTTCATCGCCGTCAAATTCCCGGTGATCGATCTGGATGGGGCCCGTTATCGCGACGCCGAAGAGGCGCGCCGGGCCATCCGCCGCCACATTGAGAAGAGCCCGCCCGCTTACATGTAAGCGGAAGGCATTTCGATCTCGTCACGCACAATCGACAAAGGCCGATCGCCCGAAAGGGCGGTCGGCTTTCGCATTTGCATCTGGATGCGCGGCGATTGGCAATTTTTGACAATGGTTGTACAGTGATCGGGAACAACACACGCGAGGCCACGCCATGCCCACGATGAATGTATCGCTCACGCCCGAATTCGTTCGCTTCATCGAAGGGGAAGTCGAAAGCGGTGCATACGCCTCCGCCAGCGAAGTGGTCCGCGATGCGCTGCGGCTGTTGCAGACGGGGCGGGAGGAGCGGGCGCTCCGTCTGGAGCAATTGAGGACGGCCGTCGAGTCTGGCCTTGGGCAGATGGAGCGGGGGGAACTTTCGACCCGCTCGCTCGATGACATTTTCGATTCCGTTGCTGCCGAGGTTGGCCGGTGACAATCCGCTTTACCCGCGATGCGGATGCGGACCTTATTGAGATTCTACGCTATACCCGCGACGAATTTGGCCTTTCACAGGCGGCCACCTACAAGGCCATCATGAGCCGTGCTTTCGATATGATTGAAAGCGATCCAATGCGCGCCGGCAGTCGCCTCCCAGAGCAATTCGGCCCACAGGTGAGACAGTTTCACCTTGGCAGTGCCGCCGGTCGCAAAAGGTCGTGCAGCGCACATCGTCATCTATCATGTTGGGGAAAACAGCGTGCGAGGTCTCACGGTCACGGTTCTCCGCATCCTCCACGAACGCATGGACCCCGACCTTCATCTTGGAAGCAAGCCGTAAGCGCTATTCCCCGAAGCTCAGCACAAAAGGCTTCTCACCGACGAACTCCGCCCCGCGCCCAATGGCTCGCACAGCGTCCACGAGCCTTCCCTCGCGCTTGAGCAGACCGTCGGCGATCTCGATCAGCCGCGAATTGGGTGTGGCTTGCGGCGATGCCGCCCGCAGGTCGCGAGCGAGCGCGGCGTCGTCGAGATCCGGCCTGACGGAGAGTGCTGCAATCAGCGCGGCCGCCGGGGAGCGGGACACGCCATACCAGCAATGCACGAGCAGCGGCGCCGACTGATCCCAGCCACGCGCGAAGTCGATGATGGCGGCCACATGCTCTTCTTGCGGATGAACGAGCCCGCGCGCCGGATTGGCCACATCGTTGACGCCCAGCTTCAGGTGGCGCGCCGCGTCGATCACCCCGGGGCGGTGGAAATGCTGGTTCTCGGCCAGCAGCGAGATCATTTCCCGCGCCTTCATCTTCACGGCAACTTCGGCGATGCGGGAGAGGGGGGAAACGGCAATAATTGGCATGGTCTGCCTCACGCGCCACGCATGGCGCAGATGGCTTCGAAACGTGCGGCAAACAGGGCCTGCGCCTCCATGGCCGGCAGCGGATCAAGGATCAGCATCTCTGCGGTAATGTCGCGCGGCTGGCCGAAAAACTTTCGCGCCTCGTCCGAGGTGAATCCGGCCAGGGTTGTTGCCTCGAAATAGGCGGACACCGTGTCGGCTTTCTTGATCGCCGCTTTCAGGGCCTTTGGCGTTTCCGCCGGAAGGCCGAAGGCGACGTGGATCGCACCTTCAAGTCGCTTCTCAACCGCCTTGTAGCCGCCGCCGACCACGGCCTTGAAGGGCGAGATCATGTCGCCGATCACATATTCCGGCGCGTCATGCAGCAGCGCGGTCAGGAGTTCGTCGGCGCTGGCGGTCTTGTTCTGCCGGTGGAAGATGGCCTCGACGCAGAGCGAATGCTGCGCCACCGAAAAGGCATGCGCGCCGCGCGTCTGGCCGTTCCACCGCGCCATGCGGGCGAGCCCGTGGGCAATGTCAACGAGTTCGACGTCGAGCGGTGACGGGTCCAGCAGATCGAGCCTGCGGCCGGAAAGCATGCGCTGCCAGGCACGGACTTCCTTCTTCACCGCCAAGGCTCAGTCCTCGCTCTCGGCGTTGAGGAACTCGAGGCCGGACCATGCGGGAAGCGCAACCGTCACCGGCACCTCGCCGGCCACGATGGGTGTTCCGGAGGCAAGGGCGGTGCCGGCGCGATCGATGCGGATGATGGCAAGTCCGGTCTGGCCGGCAACCGTGCCCAGTTCACCGATGACCTTGCCGCCGGTCCGGATTTCGGTGCCGGAAGCAGGAAGGTCTGTCTCGGCGGAAACCGTCACCAGCCGGCGCCGGGCGGTCGAGCGGTGCTGCATGCGCGACACCACTTCCTGGCCGACATAGCAGCCCTTCTTGAAGGACACACCGCCGGATTTGTCGAAAAGGATGTCGTGCGGGAAGGCGTCCTGCAGGGTAAAATCGGCACCGGCTTCCGGAACCCCGGCTTCCGCGCGCAAGGCATCGTAGCCTTCCGCCGAGCCGCTGCCGCCGGGCAGGCGATAAAGATCAATGCCGGCCTTGGCGAAGCGCAGATCCGCTGCGGCGCCATGCGGCCGAGCCTCGCCCCAGACCACCGTCGCGCCTTTCTCGTCACGCTTGGCGATGTCGACCTTGGCGCGCAGCTTGTACATCGTCAGGCGCTTGATCAGCGCGTCGAGAACCTCGGCATCCGTCTCGATGAGAAAACCGTCGTCCATCCTCGAGATCATGAAGAAGAACATGATCTTGCCCTGCGGTGTCAGCAAGGCGCCGGGCGCGGCAGCGCCCGTTTCCAGCGTGTCGAGATCGGTCGTTATCAGTCCTTGCAGAAAGTCGGACGCATCCGGTCCGGAGACCGTGAACCAGCCCCGCAACGCAAGGAAAGCACGGGCCATGATCAATTGCCCGAGATGAACTGCTTCAGCTTGCCGTCAGCCGCGATGCCGACGCGGTAGAAATTGTAGCTGCCATATTCCTGCATGTCGGCGAAGTCACCGGCAGTGACGAGGCGCATGAGGTCGACCTTCTCGGCCGGCGACAGTGTCTTGACATCCTTTTGGGTGAAATAGGGCCAGACATACATGTCGTTTGCCGTGCCGGCCCCCACATGGGCATAGCCCGTCGAGAGCACGTCGAGCATGATGGAGAGTACTTCCAGTCCGTCGGCATCGCCGGACATGTCCTTAAGCGCCGATTCCGGATTGGCATTGGTGTTGTCGGGTCCGAGATCGGCCTGGCCGGCCTTCAGCAATGCCGCAATCTTCGTGACGTCGCCGGCGGTGGCCGCGTCGATGATTTCCTGGCGCGTTTTCTGAACGGCGGGGGGTGCCTTGGTGAAGTCGAAGGAAATTTCGACCGGACCCTTCGCCTTCGTGGCATCGGCGCCGGCGGCGGGCTTGCTGTCGGTCGCGGCCGGCGACGTTGCGGCGGGCGCCGTCGCTGCCGGTGCGCTTGCGGCGGGCGGTGTCTGCTGCAGATCGCTCAGCGCGTAGGCGGGCGCGCCAAGCGCCAGCCATGCCGGCACGAGCGCCGCGGCGAGAGAGGACTTGATGAAGCTGGAACGACGTGTGCGACCGGATGCGATCTGCATGGGTATGTCCTATCTGATGCTTAGCCTCATGGGAGCGTGAGGCCTTGAATTGTATCGCCGGATTATGGCTGCGCTATTGCAGCGTGCGCTCGGGCGAGAATTCGCCGGCAAGCATGCGCTCGCGCAAATTCTCCAGCATGGCTTCTGCGCCGGCTTCGCCATGGATGCGGACCGTCTCGCGCATTGCCAGAGCAATCGCGGCATCGGCGATGATTTCCGGCTCGATGCCGTCTGCCATGCCATCAGCCCAGGCCTCGTTCTGATACTCGAGCGCTGCCTGCATTTTTTCATGGACGATCATGTCGTCAAGTTCGGAAAGGCTTTGTTCCATTTCGCAGTCCCTGGCGGAAGGGTTTATTCCTTACCGCTCTCTTAACAACATTAGCAGCCTTTTTCCTATACGACACGGCTTGCCACGAAAAGGGGTGAATAATTCGTTAATTTCCATAGCGCGTGGTGATTTCCGTCGCGAGTGTTGCTCCTTCGTTACGGTAGCGCTCCGCAGTCGCCCGCAATTGTGCACTGCAGGTTGTCTGGATGGCTGAGTAGGTGCGGTATCCGCGATTATAGGCGGCGGTCAGCTTTTCGCGTCGTGCGGGCTCTTCTTTGGCGTCGCTGTCGAGCAGCTGGCCCATCATGGCCTTCCATTGCGGCTCGCTGTCACCTTCGCAGAGATTGCGGATGAAATCGAGGCTGCCGAGAATTTCCGCGAGCTGCACCAGCTTGTCGTCGTAAGGCGCAGGCTTGAACGTTGCGGCTGGCGCTGTCTCCTGCTTTTCGGTCTTGATTTGCTGGATAGATCCGGCCGCGAGCAAAGAATGCGGCGCTGACACAGCAACGAGAACAACAACAAAAGACAAGATGCGCTTCATGAGGACATCTACAACGCCGAATCAGGCGCCTTTGCAAGTTAAATCTCGGCCGTTGTTGCGCGCCGCCGCCAGACTTCCAGCCGGGCGATGCAATCAGCCACACTGTCCGGCACCGCAATCGTCGCAAGCTCTCCCGCTGAATACCAGCCGGCCTCCAATGCATCATCGAGCGCCTTGATCTCGCTCCGCTCCTGGCAGTCGACCAGAAAGACCGACAGGAAATATCCCCCGCCGGCCTTGCCCGGCAATTCGTAGGTGGCAAAGAGACGCGGGTTGTCGGCTTTCAGCCCGGTTTCCTCCTCCAGCTCTCGCAAGGCGGTCTCGGCGGGCGTTTCGCCGGGCTCGGCCCGTCCGCCGGGAAAGGCGAAGAGGTCCTGCGCCGGCGGATTGGCGCGACGGACGAGAAGGTAGCGGTCCTCGTCGATGACGATTGCGGAGGAGGCGGGTTTCAATTGCTGGCTCATGCCTCCTATATTGGAGGCCACGAAGGCAGGGATGCAAGTGCGATGTGCGGACGATATGCGCTAACGGTGACGGCGGACGAGGTGCTGGAATTCTTCTCCATCGCGCTGATCGAGGACTTTCCGGCCCGCTTCAACATCGCGCCCACCCAGCCGATCCTGATCGTCATCGAAGGGGAAACAGGTGCGCCCGGCTCGAACATGCCCAGGCGCAAGGCCATGCTCGCCCGCTGGGGCTTCATGCCCGGATGGGTCAAGGACCCGCGCGAATTCCCGCTTCTGGTCAATGCGCGCTCGGAAACCGCGATCGAGAAGGCCTCATTCCGCGCTGCCATGCGACACCGTCGCATCCTCATCCCGGCCTCGGGTTTCTATGAATGGCACCGCCCCGAGAAAGGCTCGAAGCAGAAATCGCAAGCCTACTGGGTGCGCCCGAAGCACGGGAAAATCGTCGCCTTTGCGGGCCTGTTGGAGACATGGGCCTCGGCCGATGGTTCGGAAGTCGACACGGCTTGTATCCTGACGGCCCCCGCCAACCCGTCCTTCGCGCCGATCCACGACCGGATGCCCGTCGTCATCCCGCCGGAGGAGTTTTCCCGCTGGCTCGACTGCAAGACCCGCGAACCGCGCGACGTCCAAGACCTGATGGTGAGCCCGCCGGAAGATCTTTTCGAGGCGATCCCTGTTTCTGATCGCGTCAACAAGGTCGCCAACGCAGGCCCCGACATTCAGGATCGCGTTGAGTTGGGGCCCGACGTTGTTCAGCCCAGGCCCCAAAAAACCAAGGCCGCCAGACGCGTGAGCGACGGCGGCCAGATGGATCTGTTTTAAAAGTCTGATCGTCCCCCGGCTTCAGCCGCGAGGCGAAAATCAGGCGACCTTGTCGGCCGTCTTGGCGGGCTCAACGCCCTTCTTCTTCGGGTCGTTTGCGCACATAAGTGCGGCAGCCAGAACGGCCTTCAGGCCGACCGGCTTGTATTGATCGACCAGATTGATGTTGATGTTGCTCGCGGCCTTGTCAGCCATGGTTGTTTCCTTTGCCCCATTTGGACGTCGTTATTATGGTGCGCGCCCTCTCGCTGCAAATTGCGGCGGAAAGACGACACATATTCTACGTCAGTTTTGACTTAAGTAAACTGATCGAAATCAAACCTACATTTCGATCCCGGCGGCAGCTTGACGGAATGATGGCGAGCGGCAATAAAAGGCGCCATGAAAACGGATCGCTGCATCATTTGCGGAAAGATTATCGACTAGCGCCTCGCTGGTCCGGCCGTTTTCGTCTCTCGACAAAAAAGAGTTCAAAACGCCCGGCCAGCCGGGTGGATATGCAATTTTTGCCTTTCGGGAGAAGGACATGGCGGATACGCCGACCTTGAAATTCTACAATACGCTCGCCCGCGAAAAGCAGGTTTTCGAGCCCATCGACGCCGAAAACGTGCGGCTCTATGTCTGCGGCCCGACCGTTTATGATTACGCCCATATAGGCAATGCGCGGCCGGCGATCGTCTTCGACGTTCTCTTCCGGCTGCTGCGCCATGTTTATGGGGAAAATCATGTCACCTATGTCCGCAACATCACCGATGTGGACGACAAGATCAACGCGCGCGCGCTTCGCGACTTCCCGGACCTCAAATTGAACCAGGCGATTCGCCGCGTGACGGAGAAAACCGAGACGCAATATGTCGCCGATGTCGCCACGCTCGGCTGCCTCAACCCGACGGTCCAGCCGCGTGCCACGGAAAACATCGACGGCATGATCGCCATCGCGCAATCGCTGATCGACCGAGGCCACGCTTATGTCGCTACAGGGCATGAGGGCAGGGAAGTTCTCTTCTCCGTGCCCTCCATGGATCATTATGGCGAGCTTTCCAAGCGCAAGCTGGAAGACCAGCAGGCCGGCGCGCGCATCGCCGTCGAGGCGCACAAGAAGAGCCCCGCCGATTTCGTCCTCTGGAAGGAAAGCGCTGCCGACCAGCCGGGCTGGGACGCCAGCTTCACCGTCGATGGCGAGCAGATCGCGATCTACGGCCGCCCCGGCTGGCATATCGAATGCTCCGCCATGTCCGACCGCTTCCTGTGGGAGGAGATCAAGGACAAGCTGTCGCCCAAGGCCAAGGCACGCCCGCACCAGTTCGACATCCACGGCGGCGGCCTCGACCTCATCTTCCCCCATCATGAAAACGAAATCGCCCAATCCTGCTGCGCCTTCGACACCGGCGTCATGGCCAATATCTGGATGCACAACGGCTTCCTGCAGGTCGAGGGCAAGAAGATGTCCAAGTCCGAGGGCAATTTCGTCACGATCAACGAGCTGCTGGAGACGGAAAAATTCGGCGGCCGGAAATGGCCGGGCGAAGTGCTGCGTCTAGCCATGCTGATGACGCATTATCGCGAGCCGATCGATTTCAGCGTGAAGCGGCTGGAGGAGGCGGAAGCCCTTCTCCGAAAGTGGCCGGCCGGGCTGGAGCCGCAGGGTGTGGCTCAGCCGTCCGTTCTCGATGCGCTTGCAGATGACCTCAATACGGTCGCCGCCGTGCAGGCGCTCCACGCGTTGGCTACTGCCGGTGCGCCGGAATTCGCTGCGAGCGCCGCTCTTCTCGGCGTTTTGCCGAAAAAGGTCAGCGTCTCGGACGCCCTTGCCGAAAGCGTGGAAGCCCTCGTGCAACTGCGCCTCGAAATGCTGAAGGCCAAGAACTTCACTGAGGCCGACCGCCTGCGCGATCAACTGGCGTCTCAAGGCATTCAGCTAAAGGATTCGAAAGATTCGACAACCGGGGAGCGGGTGACGACATGGGAAGTGAAGCGCTAGATTACCATTCCGGCGGCTGCCAATGCGGCGCGGTCCGTTTCCGCGCCGGCCATCTCGGGCGTCCGTCGATCTGTCATTGCCGCATGTGCCAGAAGGCGTTCGGGTCGTTCTTCGGGGCCTTCGTGACCGCCGATCAGGCGCATCTCACATGGACGCGCGGTCAGCCGACATGGTTCCGCTCGTCCAAACAGGTGCATCGCGGCTTCTGCGAGAAATGCGGCACACCGCTGGTCTATCGTCACCCGGAAGGCATCGAACTCGCCATCGGCGCTTTCGACCATCCGGAGCTGTTCGAGCCGCAGGTTCAGGTCAATCATTCCAAACGCCTGCCGTGGATCGACCGGCTCTTCGACAAGCCGCCCTATGAAAGCCCCGGAATGACCGAATTCTTCGCCAGTATAGAAAGCTGGCAGCATCCGGATCATGACACGGAGAAATGGCCCGAGGATTGAAGGGAGAACGATGATGACCGAACAGAAACCCGGATCGGACGGCAAGCTGCCGAAATGGTTCGTCTATGGCCTGGTGGCCAAGATGGTTTTCCTCGCAGCGGTCGTCATCTTCGTTTTGTGGTGGGCTGGGATTTTCAGGTGAGTGCCGTTTGGCGGGAGTGCAAACATCATGTCTGAGACCATCTACACCGGCGGATGCCAATGCGGCGCGATCCGCTTTCGCGCCGAGGGCGACCTGAAGGATGCCTCGATCTGCCATTGCCGCATGTGCCAGAAGGCGTTCGGCAGTTTCTACGCGCCGCTTGCCTCCGTGCGCGGGCTGAATTTCAGTTGGACGCGCGGCGCACCGAAACATTTCCAGTCGTCCAACCTCGTGCGCCGGGGCTTCTGCGAGGCGTGCGGGACGCCGCTGACCTATGAGGCCCCCGACGGAATGGCGATCGCCATGGGGGCGTTCGACGAGCCGGAGCGCATCGTGCCGACGCTGCAATACGGCACGGAAGGAAAGATTTCCTACGTCGATCATCTGGCCGAACTGCCGGGGCATCCGACGGAGGAAGACGTTGCGGCACTGCCCTTCCTCGCCGAGCTGAAATCTTTCCAGCATCCTGATCACGATACGGATCGTTGGCCGGAGGCGCAGTCATGAGCTTTTCGGGCGGCTGCCAATGCGGTGCTGTGCGTTATCATGTCAGCGGCGTGCTTGAGGGCGCGCATCTGTGCCATTGCCGCATGTGCCAGAAGGCCGCCGGCAATTATTTCATGCCATTAGCCAGTGCCGTCGAAACCGAATTTGCCATCACGCGCGGCGAACCGGCCTGGTTCCAGTCTTCAGACCCGGTCAAGCGCGGCTTCTGTCAGCACTGCGGCACGCCGCTCTTCTTCAAGACGATCGGCTCCGACACAATCGCCGTGACGCTCGGCTCGCTAGATGATCCGGCTGCCGTCGAGCCGGAGAGCAACGACGGCGTCGAATCCCGTGTTCGCTTCTTCGCAACACTGCCCGGCAAACCGGACAGGTTCAGCGACCGGCCGGACCTCGCCGGTGGCTTGGAAACGATCCGCCTGAGCAACCATCAGCATCCCGATCACGATACGACCGAATGGACCGTAAAGGACAACGCATGACCACTCTCCGCACCCTCTATCCCGAAATCACGCCCTTCGAGACCGGCTTTCTCGACACCGGCGATGGCCATCAGGTCTATTGGGAGCGCGTCGGCACGAAGGGCGCAAAGCCTGCGGTCTTCCTGCATGGCGGGCCGGGCGGCGGGTGCGGGCCGAGCCATCGCCGTCTCTTCGATCCTGCGCTTTACGATGTGATCCTCTTCGATCAGCGCGGCTGCGGCCGCTCCACGCCGCATGCCAGCATCGACAACAACACGACCTGGCATCTCGTTGCCGATATCGAGCGCCTGCGCAGGGAGATCATGGGCGTCGAACAATGGCTGGTCTTCGGCGGCTCCTGGGGCTCGACGCTGGCGCTTGCCTACTCGGAAACGCATCCCTCCCATGTCAGCGAGCTCGTCGTGCGCGGCATCTACACGCTGACCAAGGCCGAACTCGACTGGTACTATCAGTTCGGCGTCTCGGAAATGTTCCCAGACAAGTGGGAACGCTTCCTCGCGCCTATCCCGGAAAACGAGCGCCACGAAATGATGGCCGCCTATCGCCGCCGGCTGACCGGAACGGACCGCGAGGAGCAGATCAAGGCAGCACTTGCCTGGAGCACCTGGGAAGGCCAGACGATCACGCTTCTGCCCGAACCCTCGACCTCCGACGCTTTCGCCGACCCCGATTTCGCGCTCGCCTTCGCCCGCATCGAAAACCACTATTTCGTCCATGCCGGCTGGATGGACGAGGGGCAGTTGCTCAACGATGCGCATAAGCTTCAAGACATCCCCGGCACCATCGTCCACGGTCGCTACGACATGCCGTGCCCGGCAAAATACGCCTGGGCGCTGCATAAGGGCTGGCCGAAGGCGGAGTTCCATCTGATCGAGGGGGCAGGGCACGCCTATTCGGAACCCGGCATTCTCGACCGGCTGATCCGCGCTACTGACAAATATGCAGGAAAAGAGTAAGGAGCCCCGAAATTCGGGACAATGACCATGGCAAAAGAACGCATCTACCTCTTCGACACGACCCTTCGCGACGGGCAGCAGACGCCCGGCGTGGACTTTTCCGTCGAGGACAAGATTGCGATTGCCAACATGCTGGATGCCTTCGGCATCGACTATGTCGAGGGCGGCTATCCGGGCGCGAACCCGACCGACACGGCCTTTTTTCAGAAGAAGCGCACCGGCCGCGCCGGCTTCGTCGCCTTCGGCATGACCAAGCGCGCCGGCGTTTCCGTGTCCAACGATCCGGGCCTCAACGAACTCCTGCGCGCCAAGTCCGACCATATCTGTTTCGTCGCCAAGAGCTGGGACTATCACGTCAAAGTCGCGCTCGGCTGCACGAATGAGGAGAACCTCGAAAGCATCGATCTCTCGGTGAAGGCCGCAATCGAAGCTGGCAAGGGCGCGATGATCGATTGCGAGCACTTCTTCGATGGCTACAAGGCAAACCCTGCTTACGCGCTCGCCTGCGCCAAAACCGCTTATGACGCCGGCGCGCGCTGGATCGTGCTCTGCGACACCAATGGCGGCACGCAGCCGTCCGAAATCCGCGAGATCGTCGCCGCTGTGATCGCGGCCGGTGTTCCCGGCGACCGGCTCGGCATTCATGCGCATAACGACACCGGGCAGGCGGTTGCCAATTCGCTGGCCGCCGTCGAGGCCGGCGTGCGCCAGATCCAGGGCACGCTGAACGGCATCGGCGAGCGCTGCGGCAACGCCAATCTCGTCACCATCATCCCGACGCTGGTGCTGAAGCCCGCCTATAACGCGCGCTTCGAAACAGGCATCGACCGCGAGGCGCTGCAGGGTCTCACCAAACTCAGCCACGATTTCGACGAGCTCTTGAACCGTTCCCCGGAAACGCAGGCCCCTTATGTCGGTTCCTCGGCCTTCGCCACCAAGGCTGGCATCCACGCTTCCGCACTGCTGAAAGACCCGCGCACCTATGAACATGTCGAGCCGGAAACGGTCGGCAATCTGCGCAAGGTCATGGTCTCCGATCAGGGCGGAAAGTCGAATTTCATCAACGCGCTGAAGCGCCGAGGGATCGAGGTCGGCAAGGACGATCCGCGCCTCGACACGCTGATCACCATCGTTAAGGAGCGCGAGGCGACCGGCTATGCCTACGAGGGCGCGGATGCGAGCTTCGAACTGCTCGCCCGCCGCACGCTCGGCTCCGTGCCGGAGTTCTTTCAGGTCGACAGCTTCCGCGTCATGGTCGAGCGCCGCTTCGACGCCAACGGCAACCTCAAGACCGTCTCGGAAGCCGTGGTGAAGACGGTGATCGATGGCGAGACGGTCATGTCGGTCGCCGAAGGCCACGGCCCGGTCAACGCGCTCGATATCGCCATCCGCAAGGATCTCGGCCGCTACCAGCCCGAAATCGCCGATCTCGAACTGGTGGACTACAAGGTCCGTATCCTCAACGGCGGCACCGAAGCCATCACCCGCGTGCTCATCGAGTCCTCAGACGACACGGGAGCAAGATGGTGGACGGTCGGCGTGTCCGACAACATCATTGATGCATCGTTCCAGGCGCTGATGGACAGTATCGTCTATAAGCTGATGAAGAACCGGGATATGGCTGGCAAGGTGGCGGCGGAGTGAGAAGCTCACCTTCTTCCCTTGGCGAGAAGGTGGCTCGAATGGCCCGATGAGTGGTTGCCCCTACTGGCGCTGCATCGTCGGATCACTCAAACCCCACGGAAGGCTATCGCCGTGCGACTTCAGGTCCTTCACATATTCTCCAACCTGATCCGGCGCAAACCATTGCACACTTGCCAGATAGCGACCGTAATCCAATGGGATCTGGAGTTCGAAAGGCTGCTTCGGCCAATAGATGTCGAGAACCGGCCTCTTGCTCTTTCCGACCATCTTAAAGGTGGATCTCGTGGTCGATATTGGCGCGCGTTCCTGTTCTGCCTTGCCTGCGCGACAAGTGTCTTGAACGATTTCGGTCCCTTCAACATAGACGTCGGTCATTGTGCGCCCGAGCGCTGCCACGCCTCCTGTTAGCAGCCCTCCCGCCAGGGGAAGGAGGAGAACATAGGGGCTGGTCCCCTTTGGGGCTCGGAGAAGCAGGGCAAGCAGTATCATGAGCCCGAACAGCGGACCGATCCAGAAATTGGCAAGCGCTATGGTGACGCAGGAATCGCCGGCGCGCTCGCTGGCATAAAGGATGGTATGCATTGTGTTTCTGCCCGATGCGAGATCTTGAGCTTAACTGTATGCGCCTGATCCGGCGTAACAAATCCCTCTTCTCTACCATTACGGGAATTTAATTTTATTCGGTCCGGAAACCCGCGTAGCGTTGCAACATGGCAGCCGCGGAGGGCCTTGGCCTTGGACACGATCAACGACGATCAATCGGTCATTTGGGTTCCCGGCAGCCGGACACTTACCAAGACAACGGACATTCCACCCGTCGCTGTTAATCTGCCTGCCGTTTACGGAGTGTCGGATTCCGGCAGGGCGCGATGGATGATGAGGCTACCTGCCAACATCATGCTCATTTTAATTTTCGTTTTGGGTGTGCCGAATTGGCCGTCTATGCTCACGTCGGACAAACTGGGGCCTATTGGCGGTCCATTCCTGATCATTGGGTTTATCGTCTTCTTTTGCGGCACGATCGTCTCTGCCTATTCCCTGTTGTGGAATATGCATTGCGCCAAGATTCATCCCTCTGACGTGCTGACGATCACACGACAGGGCATTCTCGATATGCGGGTCTCCGACAGTGTTGTCGAATGGTGCGATATTACACGGACGCCAGTGATCCAGGCCAACGGTGGGGGAACTTCGGTCGCACTTTACATGCGTCCTGAATTCGACGGCGTTTTGAAGGGACCGCAGGCACTCCGTCGAATTATCATTCCGCGGGCGAAAACAACCCTCATCACGATTGAAGTCACCTCGCTTTCCGGCGACAGACACGCCCTCGTGGAGGTGATCCTGCTCTTAGCAAAGCAGGCGAACCAGCAACTTAAGACCGCTTAAGTTCGCCTTACTTCGGAACCGCCCAATAAAGCCCTCCGGCCTCGTCATCCGCGATCATCCAGAGCGACCCGTCCGGCGCTTCCTCGATATCCCGCAGCCTGAACCCCACATCCCAACGCTCCTTCGGCACGGCTCCACCCTTGCCGTCGAAGGCTATGCGCGACAGCGTCATGCTGCCGAGTCCGCCGGCGAGGCCGGAGCCGGTCCAGTCCTTGAAGAGGTTGCCGCGGTAGAAGATGAGATCGCTCGGTGCGATGACGGGCGTCCAGTAGATGACGGGCTTTGTGAGGTCCTGCCGTGTGTCTGGACTCGGGATCGGCACGCCGTTGTAATTGGTAGAATAGGAGACCAGCGGCCAGCCGTAGTTCTTGCCCGGTTCAATGAGGTTCAGCTCGTCGCCGCCGCGCGGGCCGTGTTCCAGCCCCCAGAGCTTGCCGTCGGGCGAGAAGGCGAGGCCATAGGGGTTGCGGTGGCCGAGCGTCCAGATTTCGGTGGGGTAGGGGTTCTTGTCCTCGAAGGTGTAGCGACTGATAACGGGCGCCTTCTTTGCGGCCTCTGTGTCGCGCGGCGGGGCAATGAGCGGAACGGTCTTGGCGCCTTCCTTGTCTGCGAAAGGATTGCCGGGCGCGGCCTTGCCGTCGAGCGTCAGGCGCAGCACCTTGCCGAGCGCCAGATCCATATCCTGCGCCGGCGTCATGCGCTGCCGGTCGCCGACCGCCAGAAACAGGTATTTCCCGTCCGGCGCAAAGGCGACTGCACCGCCAAATTGCCCGCCATGGCCCTTCGGCATCTCGCGCCAGACGACATTGAGGTCTTTCAGCACGGGCGTATCGCTCTCGGAAAGCGTGGCATGCGCCAGCGCGAGACCTGAGCCGCCGTCGCCGGGTTCGGCATAGGTGAGATAGACGCCACGATCGGTGTCGAAGCTCGGTGCAAGATAGACGCCGAGCAAGCCGCCCTGTCCCTCATATTCCACTTTGGGGACACCGCCGACCTGCAGCTTCTGGCCTTTCTGCGTCACGATCCAGAGTTTGCCCGGCTTTTCCGTCACCAACATCCGCCCATCTGGCAGGAAGGCGATTTTCCAGGGGTAGTCGAACTGCGTGATCTTCGTCAGCTTGAACGGCAGGTCGGTGCTTTCCTTGACCTTCGCGCCATTGACCTGCGCGAATGCGGGTGAGGCGGTCATTGCGGCGGCCGTGGCGGAGAGCGCCGCAAGCGTGATCACTCCGGCGGTCAGGGTCGTCTTCATACCATCCTCCTGTGTTTTGTCAAAAGGGCATATGGGGCCGTCCGATGTCGGTTTCCACCCTGCCGAGACCAAAGGGTCGCATGACACTTCACCAGAATGAATTGGTCGATTGCGATCCATCGGCCTAGAAAAAGTAAACCCCCACTTAAATTCGAGCACTTCGCATGTCTTCCTCACCCGCCTCCGGTGTCCAGTCCGGCGACAGCCCCAAGGGCTTTGCATTTGCCCTGGCAGCCTATTTCCTGTGGGGTTTCCTGCCGCTTTTCATGAAGGCGATTGCTCATATTCCGGCACCCGAGATCATCGCGCATCGCATCATCTGGTCGATTCCGGTGGCGGGTGTCGTGCTGATTGCAACGGGCCGCGCGGCTGACCTGAAGGTCGCGTTGAAATCGCCACGCACCCTCATGATGGCAGCGCTGACGGCTTCCATCATCACGATCAACTGGGGCATCTATGTCTGGTCGATTGCGGCGGGCCGAGCGCTGGAATCCGCGCTCGGTTATTATATCAACCCGCTTTTCTCGGTCTTTCTCGGCGCAGTCCTGCTGCGCGAAAAGCTCTCGCCTTCGCAATGGGTCGCCATCGGTCTTGCTGTGTGCGCCGTTGCGATCCTGACGCTCGAGGCTGGCGGACTGCCCTGGGTGTCGCTGAGCCTTGCGGTGTCCTGGGGCTTTTATGCCTTCTTCCGCAAGACGCTTCCTGTGGGCCCCAACCAGGGCTTCCTGCTCGAGGTCATGCTGCTGTCCGTTCCCGCCATCGCCTATATCGGCTACCTGGAAACCAGCGGGCAGGGGCATTTTGGCGACACCGGTTATGTCGATGTCCTCTGGTTGCTGGCATGCGGCCTGATCACCGCCGTGCCGCTCATCCTCTACGCCAACGGCGCGAAACTCCTGCGGCTGACAACGATCGGCATCATGCAATATATTGCGCCGACGATGATCTTCGTCATCGCCGTCTTCGTCTTCAAGGAGCCTTTCGGCCTGTCACAGCTTGTCGCTTTCGCCTTCATCTGGGCGGCCCTCCTCGTCTTCACGTGGCCGATGATCCGGGCACTCGCCGCACGTCAGTCGGCGAAGCAGGCCTGAGCCGATGCCGATCCATGAAGTGGCCGCACTTGTCGGCGCGTTCCTCTGGGCCGTCACCGGCATCATCGCCACCGTGCCCGTCAACCATCTGGGTGCATACACTTTCTCGCGCTACCGCATGACAGCGGTGCTTGCCATGTTGACCGTCTACCTGACGGTCACCGGCAAATGGCACTGGCTGGAAGCCTGGCAGGTCGCGCCCGTGCTGCTCTCGGGGCTCGCCGGAATCTTCATCGGCGACGTCGTGCTCTTTGCCACGCTCGCCCGCATGGGGCCGCGCCGCACGTCGATCCTCTTCGCCATGCATGCGCCGCTGTCGATCCTGCTTGGTTGGCTCTTCCTCGGTGAAACGCTGACGCCGCTGGGCCTCTCAGGCGCCGGTGTCGCCTTTGCAGGTGTGCTTCTGGCCATCGTTTTCGGCAAGCGCCGCTCGCAGCTTCATCAATGGGAAAGCGTCAAGGGCCCGCTCTGGCAGGGCGTTGCGCTGGGCCTTTTGGCGGCTGTGGGTCAGGCGGCTGGCTCCATCCTCGCCCGCCCGGTGATGGAAACCGGCATCGATCCTTTCCTCATCTCCTTCTACCGCGTCGGCATTTCGATCATCGCGTTCAACCTCTTCCGGCTTGCGCCGCTGGAGATGGTCGTGCCGAAAGGCCCGCTGACGCCGAGGATCGCCGCCTACACCGCGTTTGTCGGCTTCGTCGGCATGATGCTCGGCATGACGCTGATCCTCTACGCGCTCGCCGGCGGCAAGGTCGGCATCGTCTCTACGCTTGCGGCCACCGCACCCGCGTTGCAGCTCCCGCTGATCTGGTTGCGGACTAAGGAAGCGCCGGCGCCCGGCGCCTGGATGGGAGCCTTCCTGGTCGTGATCGGCAGCGCGCTGATCTTCATGCGGTGACGCCGGGGACATCCTTAAGCGCAAACCAGACCGGAATGCCGCGTTCCCGCGCCAGCCGAACATCATTGTCCGCTCCCGTCGATGCGCCGGGAAGACGCAGCACGCCTTCGCATAGTTGCAGCAGCCGATGCGCCGTCGGGTGGAAGATCTCCTCGTAAAGCGCATCGCCGATCGTTGCGCCGCCGGCCGCATGCCAGATGGGTAGGGCGACCCATTCCCCGATCATCGGAATGTGCCCGGCCATGAAGAGCGCGTAGGACGGCGCCTCCAGCCGCTTCAGGTTTTCCGCCATTTTCTGCGGATCGTCTCCGGTTCCGGATCGGTAGGGGCCGGCAATCAGGATCAACATGTCTTACTCCTCGGTCTCGTTTCACGAATAATCCAGAAATGAATTGAAATTTCTCGTTTTCAGGATTAAATAGGATAAATCGTGAAAATTCGTGAAGAGTCAAGAGCCATGCTGACGAGTGAAAGAAAAGGCCTCATCCTCGAAACCCTTCGCCGCGACGGGCGGCTGGTTGCCAAGACCTTCGCGTTGGAACTCGCTCTCTCAGAAGATACGATCCGCAAGGACTTGCGGGACATGGCTGCGGAGGGGCTTTTGGCGCGCGTTCACGGTGGTGCGCTGCCGCTTTCCAGCCCGTTGCCGGATTTCGCGGCGAGGACGGGTCTGGCACATTCTGAAAAGAAGGCGCTGGGGCGCGCAGCCGCCTCGCTGGTGCAACCGGGCAGCACCGTCTTTTTCGACGGCGGCACCACGAATGCGGAACTCATCCGCGCACTGCCGGAAACGATCGCGTTCACGGCGATCACGCATAGCCCCACGATTGCCGCCGAGTTCGAGCGGCTGAAAAACGTCGAGGTGAACCTGATTGGCGGCCGGCTCTACCGCCATTCCATGGTGGCGGTCGGGACTGAAGCGGCGATCGCAATCGGCATGATCCGGCCTGATCTGTTTTTCATGGGCGCGACGGCCGCCAATGTCGCCGCCGGCTTTTCCACGGGCGATGCGGAAGAGGCTTCCATCAAGCGCCTGATCGCGCGCCAATCACGCGATGTCTGGATACTTCTGACCGTCGAGAAGGTCGGACTGCAGTCGCCAGTCACAATCATGCCGCTCGCGGAGGCGACAGGCGTCGTGCTCGCGGCACCCGCAGGAGAAAGCGAGCTTGCCATGTTTGAGCAGGCCGGAATTTCGGTTCGAAAGGCCGAAGCCGTTACAGCTTCTCGATGATCGCCTGATCCGCGCCATTGGCCCGGCCCGCGGCCAGGATCGCCGGCACGATGTCTTCCGCGCTGTCGATCACCAGGGGCTGCACAAGATGGCTGGTGTGGACGAAGCCCTGGCCTCGCATATGGTCGAGGAGCGACAGCATCGGGTCCCAGAAACCGTTGATATTGGCGAACACCATCGGCTTGCGGTGGCGGCCGAGCTGCGCCCAGGTCATGATCTCGACGATCTCTTCCAATGTCCCGATACCACCGGGAAGCGTGACGAACGCGTCAGCCTCCTCGAACATGCGGTGCTTGCGCTGGTGCATGTCGGCGGTGACAATGACTTCGGTCAGGGCCGTCAGTTCGTGCTTGGACGCTTCCTTATCCATGAGGAATTCGGGAATGATTCCAAGGACCTTGCCGCCATGCGACATAACGCCGGAGGCAACTGCGCCCATGATGCCGCGCATGCCGCCGCCATAGACCAGGCGGAGGCCGTTTTGGGCAATGGCTTTGCCCAGCGCGCGGCCGGCTTCCATATGGGAGGGATCGCGCCCCGGCTGCGAGCCGCAATAGACGCAGATGTTTCGAATCTCAGATTTGTTTTCGGTCATGATCCGACCATGGCCTTTCGTCGAGACCCCCGTCAAGAACGAGCCCGCCCCGTTAACCGGATTTCGTTGAAATACCTTGTGAAACCATGGAGAAGAGTTTAGCTCTTGTCGCATGGGGATATGCTGCCCGCAACGTCGGAGCAGGCGCTCGTTTGGAGACAGAAATGCAGAACAATCGCGCCATCTGGCTCGCGATCCTGGTGCTTGTGATTGCATCGGCCGTCATGATCTTTTTCGTGCTGCCGCAAATCAACGGCAAGAACGTCGCCGGCGACACGGCGAAGACTGTGACCGATACTGCGAAATCCGCTGCTGACAGCGTTGCCGACACGACCCCCAAGGCGACCGGCGCTGCGTCCGGTGCGGAACTCCTGCAGAAGATGAATCGGCTGAAGGCCGATGCCGGCGCCGCCTCGGAAAGCCTGCGCGCCCTCTATGCCAATGGCAAGGTTCCCACGGACGCCGAACTGGCCGATGCCAAGGCAAAGCTCCAGGCTGCTCTTCAGGCCATCGCCGACTTCAAGGCGCCGGAAGGCGCTGATGCGACGGTTGGCGGTCTGGTGACCGGCCTGTCAGCCAGCGCGACTAAAGCGCTTTCAGCGCTGAAATCGATGCCGGATGATGCCGGCAAGGCGGCAGATGCCGCTTCGCAGATCGCCGCCCTCTTCAGCGACAAGACGGCGCGCAATGCTACGCCACCCGCGGCGACGGCGGCTCCGGCGGCCGATGCGGCGCTGCCGACGTTTGACGTCCTGCGCGTCGAGAAGGACGGTTCTACCGTGATTGCCGGCGGTGCGTCGCCGAAGACCAAGGTCGAGGTTATGGATGGCGATAAAGTCATCGGCTCGGCAACAGCCGGGGACAGCGGCGACTTCGCCATCGCACTCGACAAGCCGCTTGAGCCCGGCGACCATTCGCTGGTTCTGAAGGCAACGGGCACGGACGGCAAGGCCGCCACATCGGCCGAAGTCGCGACGGTCTCGGTTCCGAATGGCAAGGACGGCAAACTGCTCGCCATGGTCACCAAGCCGGGCGAAGCGAGCCGGATACTCACCAAGCCGGAAGGCGACAAACAGGTTGCCCAGGCCAGCCCGGCCGATGGCACCCAGCCTGCAGGCGGTAACGGGCCTGCAACGGACCTGCCGCCGCTGCCCGACGCCTCGAAGACCCTCGCCACCAGCGCGCCGGCTGTTCCTGCCGCCCCGCAGACTGCGCCCGCCGCCGCTGATGCGTCGCAGAAGCCCGCCGAGGCTGCCGCCATCCGCATTGACGCGGTCGAGATCGAAGGGGACAAGATCTTCGTCGCTGGCAGCACCCGCCCGCAGACGACGGTTCAGGTCTTCGCCGATGACAAGCTGATCGAGACGACGAAGTCGTCCGATAGCGGACATTTCGAAGCCGAGAACACGATGCCGCTTTCCACCGGCAACCATATCATCCGTGCCGACCTGATGGACCAGACGGGTTCGAAGGTTGTAGTCCGCGCTTCCGTTCCCTTCAATCGGCCGGCTGGCGATCAGGTCTCCGTTGTCGCGGATACTGCCAAGCCTGCCGGCGCCACGACGGTAAATTCGACCTCCCAGCCTGTTGTTGCCCAACTCGAACAGCTTCGCGAAGAGGCTGCCAAGGCGCTCGTGCTGTTGAAGGGCCTGTTTGCCGACGGAAAGACGCCGGCGAAGGATCAACTGGCTGCGGCGCGGTCGGCGACCCAGATCACCCTCAAGGCGCTGTCCGACTTCAAGCCTGCCGCCGATGCCGGTGCAGATGTTGCAGCCCTTGCCGCGAAGGTCGGCAAGTCGGCTGGCGACGCCCTGAAGCTGCTGCAGGCGGCCGGCGACGACCCGAAGGCTGTCGGCGCTGCGATTGCTTCCATCGAGGCAGCCGCACGTGATGCCATGCCGGATGTCGCCAAGCCGGCGGCCCCCGCCGCTCCGGCTGCCGAAACCAGCGCGGCCGCAGCACCGGCCACGGATACGCAGCAGGCGGCGAACGCGTCTCCCGCGTCGACGGAAGCCGGCAATGCGCCGAAGTCGATCGAGCAGGCCCCGTTGAAGGAAAGCAAGGACAGCGTCATCATCCGAAAGGGCGATACTCTCTGGCAGATTTCGCGCCGCGTGTATGGCCGCGGCGTGCGCTACACGACCATCTACCTTGCCAATCAGGACCTGATCGACAATCCGAATCGCATCGCCCCAGGCCAGGTCTTCGGCGTGCCGGGCAAGGTCTCGCAGTCCGACGAGGACGCAGAGAAGGCCAATCGCGAGCTTCGGAAGAAGCACTGAATTTATCGATGCCTGCGGGATTGCAGGCGGCGACAGCAAGCCTTATGTGAAAAGCGCGGCTCCCGGGGATGGGAGCCGCGCTTTTCACTTGAGCAGCAAAAAAATCCACAGGGCAGGGCGCTTCATGGCAGGCGAACAGAAAACCGTTTCGGCGGATGACAGCAATCCGCTGACGACGATCCGCAACCTATGGCCCTATATGTGGCCGTCCGAGCGCCCGGACCTGAAGATGCGCGTCGTGTGGGCGACGGTGTATCTCATCGTCTCCAAGGCGGTGCTGATCATGGTGCCGTATCTTTTCAAATGGACGACGGATGCGCTGAACGGCAAGAGCTCGGCGCCGAATTTCCTGCCGCAGATCCTGGTGGGTGCCGTCATGCTGGTGCTTGCCTATAATCTCTTCCGTCTCGTGCAGGCCGGTCTCAACCAGCTTCGCGACGCGCTTTTTGCCAGCGTCGGCCAATATGCTGTGCGCAAGCTCGCCTATCGCACCTTTGTCCACATGCATGAACTGTCGCTGCGCTTCCATCTGGAACGTCGAACGGGCGGCCTCTCCCGGATCATCGAACGTGGCACGAAGGGTATCGAAACCATCGTTCGGTTCACCATTCTCAATTCGATCCCGACGCTCATCGAGTTCCTGCTGACGGCGATCATCTTCTGGTGGGGCTACGGCTTCTCCTATCTCTTCGTGACGGCCATGACGGTCTGGCTCTACATCTGGTTCACGGTGCGGGCCAGCGACTGGCGCATCAACATCCGCCGCACGATGAATAATTCGGACACCGAGGCCAACACGAAGGCCATCGACTCGCTCCTCAACTTCGAGACTGTGAAGTATTTCGGCAATGAGGAGATGGAAGCCAAGCGTTTCGATGCGTCCATGGAACGCTATGAAAAGGCCGCTACCCAAGTCTGGACCTCGCTCGGCTGGCTGAACTTCGGCCAGGCTGTCATCTTCGGCGTCGGCACGGCAGTCATGATGGTCATGTCAGCGATCTCGGTGAAGAATGGCACGCACACGCTAGGCGATTTCGTCTTTATCAATGCCATGCTGATGCAGCTTTCCGTCCCGCTGAACTTCATCGGCTTCGTCTACCGCGAAATCCGGCAGGGGCTTACCGATATCGAGCAGATGTTCGAACTGCTGGATGTGAAGGCGGAAGTGGTCGACAAGCCGGGTGCCATAGACCTGAAGATCGAGCGCGGCGAGATCGAGTTCGACAACGTCCACTTCGCCTATGACCCGCAGCGGCCTATCCTGAAGGGTATTTCCTTCAAGGTGCCGGCCGGAAAGACGATTGCCGTCGTCGGGCCATCGGGCGCGGGCAAGTCGACGATCTCGCGGCTTCTTTATCGCTTCTACGACGTGCAGGACGGCTCGGTGAAGATCGATGGTCAGAATGTGCGCGACGTCACCCAGAAATCGCTGCGCGCCGGCATCGGCATGGTGCCGCAGGATACGGTCCTCTTCAACGACACGATCGCCTATAACATCCGCTATGGCCGACCCTCGGCCAGCGAAGCCGAGGTCGAACAGGCGGCGGAAATCGCGCAGGTCGGCAACTTCATCCGCTCGCTGCCGGAAGGCTTCAAGACCATGGTCGGCGAGCGCGGGCTGAAGCTCTCGGGTGGGGAAAAGCAGCGCGTGGCCATTGCCCGCACCATCCTCAAAAGCCCGCCCATCCTCATGCTGGACGAGGCAACCTCGGCGCTTGACACCGGCACGGAGCAGGAAATCCAGGCAGCGCTGGATGAGGTTTCCAAGAACCGGACCACGCTCATCATCGCACATCGCCTCTCGACAGTCATAAACGCGGACGAGATCATCGTCTTGAAGGATGGCATGATCGCCGAGCGCGGTACGCATGCGCAGCTTCTGGAGCACAAGGGTCTGTACGAGCGAATGTGGAACCGCCAGCGCGAAGCGGTGCAGGCGGAAGCCAAGCTGAAGGAAGTGCGTGAAAGCGACGATCTTGGCATCGTCATTCGGAAGGAACCGGCGCGCTGACGGCGCGCCCGGCCCTTGCGTCAAAGCGTGGTGAAAGCGACCGCCAAGCCGGCGACGACGAGCACGCAGAGCATGGCGATCATGACAATTGTCCCGGTCGTCGATGAGGTGGGCGGGACCATGGACTCCAGGTCCTGATCCAGCTTTGCGTCCTGGGCCATGCGGCGGATTTCCAGATTTTCCTCCTGGCGGTTCATGCGAGCCTCCTTGGTCGAAGTCTGTGATGTGTGGCATCCTGTCGCGAACGACTTAGCCTCACGCTTTCAACGCCTATATTGCCCCACAGGTTCCGAAAGCGGGGCATAGAGCACCGGCGGACCCCGCTGACGGTTGCCCTTTGGCCCTGTTGGGGCTAGAGCAATTCCCAGCCGAAAGTGGGAACCGGTTTCGCGTCCTGGATTGCGGAAACGCTTGTCACTCTCGCGACAAAGAGACAGAGGTTGAGACCCATGGATTTGTTCGAAACGATCCGCAGAACGATCGTCCCGGTGCACAAGGAAGGCTATCCCTTCGTCATCGCCTTCTTCGTGGCCTCGCTGATCCTCGGCTGGATCTGGCAGCCGCTGTTCTGGGTCGGCCTCGTACTGACGCTCTGGTGCGCCTATTTCTTCCGCGATCCGGAGCGTGTCACGCCGCAGGATGAGGATCTGGTCATCTCGCCGGCCGATGGCCGCGTCTCCTCCATTGGCATGTATTCTCCGCCGGCGGAACTCGGCCTCGGTACCGAGCCGCGCCTGCGCATCACCGTCTTCATGAATGTCTTCAACTGCCATGTGAACCGCGCCCCGATGCGCGGACGCATCCGCGAAGTCGTTTATCGCGAGGGTCAGTTCCTCAATGCCGAACTCGACAAGGCCAGCGAAGACAACGAGCGCAACAGCCTGATCATCGACACGAAGCATGGCGATCTCGGCGTCGTGCAGATCGCCGGCCTCGTTGCCCGCCGCATTCTCTGCTGGTCGAAGCCGAGCGAGAGCCTGGAAGCCGGCGAGCGCTTCGGCCTCATCCGCTTCGGCTCCCGTCTTGATGTCTTCCTGCCGGAAGGTGCGGTCGCCCGCGTCTCGCTCGGCCAGACGGCGATTGCCGGTGAAACGGTCCTGGCCGAATTCGGCTCGGATCGGGGCCCCGTTGTCAGCCGCCGGACTTAAGGACGAAGCGATGGCGGACCATGCGCCGGACGTGAACACACCCAAGAAGTCGGATGCGGCCCGCGGGCCGCGGCTGAAGGAAATACCGCTGCGCCTGATGGTGCCGAACCTGATCACGGTTCTCGCCATCTGCGCCGGCCTGACCGGCATCCGCTATGCCATTGAATTCCGCTATGAACTGGCGGTTCAGATGGTGCTGATCGCCGCCTTCCTCGACGGGATCGACGGTCGTATCGCCCGCATGATGAAGGCAACGTCGAAATTCGGCGCACAGATGGATTCGCTCGCCGATATCATCAATTTCGGCGTCGCACCGGCCATGGTGCTCTATATCTTCGTGCTCGATCAGGCGCGCTCCATCGGCTGGGTAGCGGCGCTGATCTACACGATTGCCGCCGGCTTGCGACTTGCGCGCTTCAACGTCATGTCGGACAATGACATCAAGGCGCCGTGGCAGTCGTCCTATTTCGTCGGCGTGCCGGCTCCGGCGGGAGCCTTCCTGGTCCTTCTGCCGGTCTATCTGAGCTTCCTCGGGGTCGCGCCGAACAACACCATGGCGCTGTTTTCTGCCGTCTATACGCTGCTGATCGCGGCGCTGCTGATCAGCCGCGTCCCGGTCTGGTCGGGCAAGTCCGGCAGCCGCGTGCCGCGCAACTACATGATGCCGATCATCCTCGGCGTCGTACTGCTGGTGGCAACCCTCAGCGTCTACCCCTGGCAGACCCTTTCCGCCGCGGTTTTCGCCTATCTGCTGAGCTTGCCCTTCGGCGCCCGCAAATGGCAACGCAAGTATGGCGACGGCGCTTTTTCGGCGCCGGAAGAGGGGGACATACAGCCCTATTACGCGCAGGACGATCACAAGGAGTGAGGGGGTTGACCCTCACGACACCAGCATCGACCCCGTCTCCACAAACCGCTGATGCCAGGACAGCGCCTCCGAAAGAATATTCGGCGCATGCAGGCCATAGGCCGTCTTGAGCGCCCGCGCGTAATAATCCTCCAGCATCGGCCGGTAGGTCGGATGCGAGCAGTTCTCGATGATCACCTTGGCCCGCTGTTTGGGGCTCAGACCTCGCAGATCGGCCAGCCCCTGTTCCGTCACGATGATATGAACGTCCTGCGTGATGTGGTCCACATGCGAGGCCTGCGGGACGATGGCGGAAATGGTGCCCTTCTTGGCGGTCGAGTGCGTCATGAAGATCGAGAGAAAGGCATTGCGGGCGAAGTCGCCCGAGCCGCCGATGCCGTTCTGGATGCGTGAGCCCATGACATGGGTCGAGTTCACATTGCCGTAGATATCGGCCTCGATCAGCCCATTCATGGCGATGCAGCCCAGCCGCCGGATAAGTTCGGGATGGTTGGAGATTTCCTGAGGGCGCAGGATCAGCTTGTGACTGTATCGGTCCGCCGCGCGGTTCAACCGTTCTGCAGCCTCCGGGCTCAACGAAAACGCCGTTGCCGACGCCATCCGCAACTTGCCGGCATCCAGCATGTCAAGCATGCCGTCCTGGATGACTTCGGTGAAAGCCGTGAGGTTCGCGTACGGCGCATCCAGCAGGCCCGCAAGAACGGCATTGGTGACATTGCCAACGCCGGATTGCAGCGGCAGCAGGTTCTGCGTCAGCCGTCCCATCTTCACCTCATGCGCGAAGAAATCGAGGAGGTGACCCGCAATGGCGCGCGCCACGTCGTCCGGTTCGGCAAAGGGTGCGTTACGGTCCGGTGCGTCGGTTTCGACGATGGCGACGATCTTCTCGCGATCGACCTTGAAATGCGGCTGCCCGATCCGGTCGTCGGGACGCACGAGCGGGATCGGCACGCGATGCGGCGGCAGCGCCGTGCCGTAATAGATGTCGTGCATCCCGTTCAGCGCCTCGCTCTGCCAGCGATTGACCTCGAGGATGATCTTGTCGGCGCGGTCGAGCCAGGTCTTGTTGTTGCCGATGGAGGAGGACGGGATCAGCGCGCCTTCGGCCGTGATGCCGGAGACTTCGATCAGCGCAATGTCGAGGTTTCCCAGAAATCCTTCCCAGACCAGCGGTGCGACCTGGCTGAGATGGATGTCGAAATAGTCCATCTGGCCCTTGTTGATCTTCTCTCGGGCGACCGGATCGGAATTGTACGGCAGGCGGAATTCGATGGCGTCGGCCTTGGCCAGTGCCCCGTCAAGCTCCGGACCTGTTGACGCCCCGCTCCACACCTTGATCTTGAACGGATTGCCCGCGGCGTGTGCGGCCTCAATGCGCTTGGCGAGTGCCAGCGGCACGCTCTTGGGATAGCCTGAACCTGTGAAGCCGCTCATGCCGACCGTGGCGCCGGAGGGGATGAGGGCCGCGGCATCTTCGGCACTCATAACGCGGTTGGAGAGGGTGGGATCCTGAATACGGCCCTTGAGAGACATACATGCTCCTTGTCCAGCGCCCGTCGGCACATGACGAATCAACAAAATCGGTCGCGCCGGGTAAGTGCGCGTCAGGACAAGGAAAAATCGATTTTTGTGCTTTTTGTCTTTGACATAAAGCAAGTCTGGACGGAAAACGGCGCGCCCGTTGTGTGGACGCGCCGAAACCTCACGAGCGTGATGCGAAACCCACACATAGATGCCTCCGGGCGTTTGCCGCCCGGCTCATTAGTCCGGCATATGGTAGGTCAGGAACCGCTTTTCGCGTACGGAATAAAGCCGGCCCGTCTCATTCATGTCGGGGTAAGTCAGCGGCAGGATGGCCTTGGCGACATCGGACGGATGCGGCAGTGTATCCGGGTCCTCGCCGGGGACGGCCTGTGCACGCATGGCAGTCCGCGTCGCGCCCGGATCGACGGCGTTGACGCGCAGCGTGAAGTTCTGCTGCTCGCCGGCCCATGTGCGCGCCAGCGCTTCCACTGCCGCCTTGGAGGCGGAGTAGGGACCCCAGAACGGGCGGCAGCGATGCGCAGCACCGGAAGACAGGATGACGGCGCGCCCGGCATCCGACTTCGTCATGAGCGGCTCGACCGACCGCATCAGACGCCACGTCGCCGTCACGTTCAGCAGCATGACCTTCTCGAACACCTTCGCCTCGACATGGCCGATCGGAGAGATGACTCCGAGAATACCAGCATTGGCGACCAGCACGTCGAGCTTGCCCCAGCGGTCATGGATGGCCTGTCCCAGCGCGTCGATGGCGTTCATGTCGGCGAGATCGAAGGGCACGAGTGTCGCGCCTTCCCCCGTCTCCTTCTTGATCGCATCGTCCAGCTCTTCAAGCCCGCCGGTGGTGCGTGCGCAGGCGATCACATGCGCGCCCGCCTTGGCAAGCTCGATAGCCGTGAAATAGCCGATCCCGCGCGACGCGCCCGTGACGAGGGCCACACGACCGTTCAGAATTCCCCCCATGGTCGTCCGTCCTTACCCGTTGCTGGCCAGCAGCGACAGGCTGCGGATGTTGGAAACGCCTTCCTGGTCCATCAGGCGCGTCGGATATTCGCCGGTGAAGCATGCATCGCAGAACTGCGGACATTCGCCGTTGCGCTGCGGCTCGCGCACTGCGCGGTAGAGCCCGTCGATGGTGAGGAAGCCGAGCGAGTCGACCTTGATGAAATCGGCCATGTCCTCGATCGACATGCGGGACGCGAGCAGCTTTGCCTTTTCCGGCGTGTCGACCCCGTAGAAGCAGGGCGACATGGTCGGCGGCGAGGCAATGCGCATATGCACTTCCTTGGCGCCGGCATCACGTACCAGCTGCACGATCTTCTGCGAGGTCGTGCCGCGTACGATCGAATCGTCGACGAGAACGACGCGCTTGCCCTCGATCATCTTGCGGTTCGGATTGTGCTTCAGCTTCACGCCCATGTGGCGGATCGACTGCGACGGCTGGATGAAGGTCCGGCCGACATAGTGGTTGCGGATGATGCCGAGCTCGAAGGGGATGCCAGAAGCCTGGGCAAAGCCGATGGCGGCCGGCACGCCGGAATCCGGCACCGGCACGACGATATCGGCCTCGCAGGGGCTTTCCAGCGCCAGCTCTTCACCGATCTTCTTGCGCACGTCATAGACGTTGCGACCCTCGAGATTGGAATCCGGACGGGCGAAATAGACATATTCGAAAATGCAGAAGCGCGTCGGCGTCGGCGCGAACGGGAAGTGGCTTTCCACGCCCTTCTCGGTGACAACAACGACTTCGCCGGCCTTGATGTCGCGGACATAGCGTGCGCCGATGATGTCGAGCGCACAGGTCTCGGAGGCGAGGATGTAGGAGCCGTCGAGATCGCCGAGCACCAGCGGACGAATGCCGAGCGGATCACGCGCGCCAATGAGCTTCTTCTCTGACAGGCCGACCAGCGAATAAGCACCCTCCACCTGCTTCAGCGCATCGATGAAGCGGTCGAGGAAGTCCTTGCCCTCGCTCATGGCGATGAGATGCAGGAATGTCTCGGTGTCCGAGGTCGAGGAGAAGATCGCGCCGCGCTTCTGCAGCGACTTCTGCACAGTCAATGCATTCGTCAGGTTGCCGTTATGGGCAATCGCAAAGCCGCCGCCGTCATATTCGGCATAGAACGGCTGGACGTTGCGCATGCCGCCGCCGCCCGTCGTGGCGTAGCGGGTATGGCCGATGGCGCGGGAGCCGGGGAGGCGTTCCAGCACGGAAGTCTTGGTGAACGTGTCGCCGATCAGGCCGGCATGGCGCTCCACATAGAACTGCTTGCCGTCATAGGAGACGATACCTGCCGCTTCCTGGCCGCGATGCTGAAGCGCATGCAGACCGAGCGTGCAGAGGGAGGCCGCTTCCGACTTGCCGAAAATGCCGAACACGCCGCATTCGTCGCGGAATGCATCCGCTTCCGGGCTGTCGTCGTCTGCCATGGCCTCAGGTTCAAGATGGTTCATTGCGTTTGCTCCTCGGCAAAATCATTTGCGGCCCCGTTCGGGGGCCGCAGGTCGATTTATCCGTTTGTGCCGTTTTTCCGCGGCGCCTTGGTTGTGTCAGGCGCCTTTGTTGCATCGGGCGCCTTCGCATCGGCCGGCGGCGCTGCATTGTCGGGTGCGGTGCCGTCGTCATTGGCAGCACCATCATCCGGTGCTTCCTCATTCGTCTTCTGCGGCATGACGCCCTTCAGGCGCTCCAGCAGCGTTGCGTCTATATTGTCAGGCAGCATAGCGATCAGCTTGTTGCCCAGATTGTCGATCAGCGGCTTCGACTTGGCATTATTGATCCAGTCCGGACGCTTGGTCGGCTCGACCAGCCAGTTGAAGAACATCATTGCGACAACAACGATCAACACCCCGCGCGCGGCCCCGAAGAGGAAGCCAAGCGTACGGTCGAGTGCGCCGATGCGGCTGTCGATGATGAAATCGGCAATCTTCATCGTGATATAGGAAAGCAGGATGAGCGCGACAAGGAAGACGACACCAGCAGAACCCGCGAGGGCCACGGTCTTGGAACTCGTATATTGTTGCGCATAGGGCAGCACGAACGGATAGAGCTTGTAAGCGGCGTAAGCCGAACCCGCCCAGCTGGCGACCGAAAGCACCTCGCGCGAGAACCCACGCACCATGGCAAGGACGGCTGAAAACAGCGCCACGCCAAGCACGATGCCGTCGAGAAGCGTAATGGGCATTGAGTGTCACTCCACCTTTTAAGAATCACGGACCCATGCATAGCGCTGGACCCGTTTCCCCATGAGACCGCTTCCCGCGGCCTTATTCTTCGTCCTGGTTCTGCCTTGCCTTGAGCTTCGAGCCCGCAATGCGCGCCACGAGATCCGGCAGGCTTTCGATTTCCGTCCACTGGCCGCCCGCACCCTTGAGTGCGTCGCCCGAGACCGGCAGGACGGCCTTCGTAAATCCCAACTTCTCGGCTTCTTTGAGGCGCTGCGCGGCCTGCGCAACGGGTCTCACAGCGCCGGAGAGGCTGACTTCGCCGAAATAGACGCAATCGGCGGGAAGGGCAATACCGGCAAGCGATGAAACCAGTGCGGAAGCCACAGCTAGATCGGCTGCGGGCTCCGAAATGCGATATCCGCCGGCGACATTCAGGTAGACATCGTGTTGCCCGAGCCTGACGCCGCAATGCGCCTCCAGCACGGCGAGAATCATCGACAGCCGCGCCGAATCCCAGCCGACGACTGCGCGTCGCGCCGTCCCCAGCGACGTCGGCGCGACAAGCGCCTGAATTTCTACGAGAACAGGGCGCGTCCCCTCCATCCCGGCAAAGACGGCAGCGCCCGGCGATTTTGCGTTGCGTTCGCTTAAGAAAAGCGCGGAAGGATTGGAAACCTCGCGCAAGCCCTTGTCCGACATCTCGAAGACGCCGATCTCGTCGGTCGGGCCGAAGCGGTTCTTGACGGTGCGCAGGATGCGATAGTCATGGCCGCGATCGCCTTCGAAATACAGAACCGCGTCCACCATATGCTCGACCACGCGGGGACCTGCGATCTGGCCCTCTTTCGTCACATGGCCGACGAGAACGACCGCCGCGCCGGTCTGCTTGGCAAAGCGGATCATTGCCTGCGCGCCAACGCGCACCTGCGTCACCGTGCCCGGTGCCGAATCGGCGGTGTCGGACCAGAGCGTCTGGATCGAATCGATAATGGTGAGGTCTGGACGCTTGCCGCTGTCGGCGAGCGTGGCGAGGATATCCTCGACATTGGTTTCGGCTGCGAGCAGCACGTCTGTCTTGTCCGCCCCCAGGCGCTGGGCACGTAGCCTGATCTGTGCCACCGCCTCTTCGCCTGAGACGTAGATGACCTTCTGCCCGCGCCGCGACAGCGCCGCCGCCGCCTGCATGAGCACCGTCGACTTGCCGATCCCCGGGTCGCCGCCGACAAGCACGGCGGAGCCGCGCACGAAGCCACCGCCGGTCACGCGGTCCAGCTCCGAAATCCCGGTCTGGATGCGCGGCGCTTCCTCGATCTCACCGGACAGAGAGGTCAGCGCCACGGCGCGGCCCTTTTTCGGCACCTTGCCAGGCCCGCCGCCGATCCCGCCGGTCTGATCTTCCTCGACGATCGTGTTCCACTCGCCGCAGCCGTCACATTTGCCGGCCCAGCGCGAGTGGACCGTACCGCAATTCTGGCAGACAAATTGTGCGCGTGCTTTGGCCATTCTCGCCCCGGAACAAAAAGAGAATCAAGCTCTCTATCTAGCGATCCCGAGCCGCTGCCGCAATCGTCGCGCGCCTTTTCCACCACGATCGATCGTGATGCGATCAGACCTGACGCGATTTCGCTGAAACGGCAGCTTACCGATTATGGAGGCGACTGAATAAGCGGCGCCAGTGTTTACTTGAACTTGCCGAAGGCAGGCTTCTTGGGCTGGCGGTTGAATGTCAGAGCGGGCGCCGGTGCTTTTGCAACTTCATCGGGCAGGTCGCGCGCCTCGTAAAGATCGACCCGCTGTTTGCGCACGACGTCTGTCGGAACTCTCGGTCCGGTAAAGCGGACGCCATAAAGATCGCCGTGGTGCCAGACCTTTTCACACTCGACCTTGAAGCCGTCGAGTTCGACGAAAAGCGTGAAATGCTTGGGCACGATCCAGCCGAGACTGAACTCGATCTTGGCGCCTGTTTCGCTCAGGTCGCGAACCACGCAGGGTACGGCGCTGTGTTCCTGATTGAATGCCGCGTGCGCGCCCTTGAACACACGCGTCCGCCGCGGCCGCTCAATGGCGTCCTCTGACTGCGGGCTCGGCATGGTTTCGTCAGGTGTCATTTTCAATCCATTTCGTCCGGCGACAGGCAGTCGAAATTGAATGAATATCAGATGCCACAAACATATTGAGAAACGGTTTAAAACCCGCCATTGGCGGAAATATCTTCAATAATAATCGTGACTTGCCTGATTATGAAACGCCTGCGCCGTGTCGTGGGACAGGCGAGCCGCCTAGCTTCCGATGTAGGCGCGCTGATAGCGGTTGCCGAGGCTGGTCAGCAACTCGTAGCCTATCGTGCCCGCAGCCCGTGCCGCGTCGTCGAGCGCGATATTGGCGCCGAACAGTTCGATATAGTCACCCGCACGGATTTCAGCTTCCGGCACATCGGTGACGTCGAAGATTGTCAGGTCCATGGTGATGCGTCCGGCAACAGGCACACGATGGCCAGCCACGAAGCCATATCCACCCGGCTGGCCCGTACCCCGCAGGGGGACGCCGGAGCCGGAGAGCGCGCGGTGGTAACCGTCGGCATAGCCGGTCGAAACGATGGCAAGCCGGCTCTCGCGCGTCAGAACATGTGTGCCGCCATAGGAGACCGGTTCGCCCGCCTTGGCCGCGTGGATCTGCAGGATACGCGATTCCGCCGTCACCACAGGCTGAGCCGGGTTCCTGACGCCGTCCACCGCTTCGCCGCCATAGATCGCAATGCCGGGGCGCGTCACATCGAAATGATATTCCGGTCCGAGATAGATGCCGGGAGAATTTGCGAGGCTTGATTCAACGCCTTCATAAGCAGTCGCAAGCGTCTGAAAGGTTTCGAGCTGTTTGCGGTTGAGGGGGTGCGACGGGTCGCTCGCGCAGGCCAGGTGGCTGAGCAGAAGGACGGGCGCAAAGCTGGCCGGCCGCGTCGGATCGTCCGCCAGCGCCAGCGCTTCTTCAACCGAAAGGCCCAATCGGTTCATGCCGGTATCGACCATCAGCGCACAGGGACGCTCGTCGCCAAAGGCAACCGCGTTTGTCCAGCAGGCGATCTGCTCCTCGGATACGAGGACCGGCACCAGATCGTGGCTGAAGAATTGGTTTTCGACGCCCGGCCAGACGCCGGCCAGCACGAAGATGCGGGCCTCGGGCGCAAATTGCCGTGCCAGCATACCCTCGTCCGGTGTGGCGACAAACATGTCGCGGCAGCCGGCATCGTAAAGGGCGGGAACGACCGCTTCGATACCAAGGCCATAGCCGTCGCCCTTCACTGCCGCGCCCGCGCGGGCCTTGCCGGAGGCTTTTTTCAGCATGCGCCAGTTATCCGCCAGCGCGCCCAGATCGATTGTCAGGCGCGAGGGAGCCACTTCGAAAGGCGTGAAGGTCAGGTCGTCATCGAAATCGTCAGTCATGGCGCAAGGCTTACCGCTTCGCACTTGCGAAGGCAATCGGACTCACCATCGCAACATGCGAACTGTTTCAGTTCCGCCCCTGTGGATGGGAGAGGGCCTCTTGCGCGGATGGAATTCCACTCGAGAGGAGCGATGGGTTGGGCCACCTCTGCAGGAATCGGGTTGCAGCCGTGTCCACACGGACACAAGGTGGAGGTCAGGAGAAAGAAACGAGAAAATCGCCATGTCGCCCCATCCCAGACGAAATCGTGTCACGCCCTTTGGCCAACTGGAGGCGGTTGCCGCGCACGGGCAATTGATGGGCAATCGGGGCGATCTCCATGATCGCCATGGCGCGATCGCACGTGACTGGAAGGTGAAGCGCTGGATCGCCTGCCGGCTCACCCATCCGCGCGGGCTGCGCGCCATCTTTGACACGCCGGGTCGCTACACGCCGCTCTTTTTCGTCGACGAGCCGACCGCGCTGGCGGCCGGTCATCGCCCCTGCGCCGAGTGCCGGAGAGCCGATTACGAGGCCTATCGCGAAGGCTGGCGGCGTGCATTCGGCATGAGCCCCTCGGCCAACGAGATGGATATGGCCCTGCATGCGGCCCGGATCTCGCCCGAGGGCCGCAAGATCATCACCGAGGCTAGGCTCGGTGATTTGCCGGATGGTGTCATGGTGACGGTGGCGCAATATCCGCAAACACCGCATCTCGTCTGGAACGGCAGCCTTCATCCCTGGGCGCATGATAGCTACGGCGCGCCTGCAAAGCTCGCCGCCGCGACCGTCTGTGAGGTGCTGACGCCATTGCCATCCGTCGCCGTACTGTCCGCGCTGTCCTCCTCCGAAGCGCCTCCATGGCCTGGCTTCGCCTTGCCTCGCCTTTGAATGTCCTGCAATCGGCGGAGCCTTCGTCAAACGGTCACATGATCGGCCTAGGACCAGCGCCGGACGAAAGCGGCGGAATCGCTCTATCTCACGCTTCGCCCAGATTGATGCGGCTGAAAGGGACTGTTAATGGCTATGGATTCGGCAACCGTGATCGAAGGCGCGACGCTGGTTCTTGGCGACCGGTTGGTGCCTGCAAGCCTGCGCTTCGAGGGTGGTGTCATGACCGCGATCGACGGCCCGCGCGATGGCGCAACCGTCATCGATGGCCGTGGCCATGTGGTAGGCCCCGCCTTCATCGACATCCACGGAGACGCCTTCGAGCGCCAGTTGATGCCGCGCCCCGGCACGATGTTTCCGGTCGACGCTGCCCTTCTCGAAACAGACCGGCAGCTGGCGGCGAACGGCATTGCCACCACCTATCACGCGCTGACGCTCAGCTGGGAACCGGGCCTGCGCTCGGTCGAAATGGGCCGCGCCGTCTTCGAGGCGCTGGTGCATCTTCAGTCGCGTCTCCTCGTCGAAAACCGTCTGCAACTCCGCTGGGAAAGCTTCTGTTTCGAGGCGGTCGACCTGATCCGGGACGCACTTCAAGGCCCGTTTACCCCCGCCATCGCCTTCAACGACCACACGTCCATGGCGCTACTCGATCCGTCGGTCACCATGCAGGAGCGGCCCTTCGAGTTTTCACCGGACTTTCCGGTCGCCGACCTGAACGATCCGGCATTCCTGGCCCGAATGGGCGAGCGCGCCAAGCGCGCCAAGATGTCTCTGGAGGATATGGTGGAGCGGATTGCCTCGATATGGGAACGTCGCCCGGAGGTGCCGGGCGTGATCGAGACGGTCGCGAGCCTTGGGCGGGCCGCCGGTGCGCCAATGCTCTCTCATGATGACAGCCAGATCGAGACGCGTGACTATTTTCGCGGGCAGGGCGCCCGCATCAGCGAGTTTCCGATGAACCGGCGCGTGGCGCTCGCCGCCCGTGAAGCTGGCGACGCCATTGTCTTCGGCGCGCCGAATGCCGCGCGGGGCGGCAGCCATCTCGGCAGCTCGCCGGCCGTGGCAGAGATGGTGCGCCAAGGCCTCTGTGACGTACTGGCCTCGGACTATTATTATCCTGCGATGCTGATCGGGCTGGCGCGGTTGACCGCCGATGGCGTCGGTACGCTGCCGTCGCTCTGGCCGCTGGTCTCAGGCAATCCGGCTCGCGCACTCGGCCTTGATGACCGAGGCGAGATCGCGCCGGGCAAACGCGCCGACCTGGTGATGGTGGAATGGCCTGAACAGGCGATGCCCGCGGTGCGCCGCACGTGGGTTGCCGGCCGCACCGCCTATGACGCTACGCCGGCCGGCTGACGAAAAGCGCAATCCCCGGCAAGGCCCGGATCGGTAAGTCCCGGAACGAGCCCGCATGGCAGTGTGCCGGTCATCAATGTTCTTCGTATTGCATGAAGCTCGGGTCGGCGAGGTCGGTGAATCGGGTATATTCCGACTGGAAGGCGAGCTTCACCGTACCGGTCGGTCCGTGACGCTGCTTGGCGATGATGACATCGGCCGTGCCTTTGACCTTGTCCATCAGCGCTTCCCATTCCGGATACTTGGGGTCGCTCAGATCGCGCGGCTCCTGGTTCTTCACATAGTACTCCTCGCGGAACACGAAAAGCACCACGTCGGCGTCCTGCTCGATCGAACCGGATTCACGAAGGTCGGAGAGCTGCGGACGCTTGTCGTCGCGGCTTTCCACCTGACGGGAGAGCTGGGACAGCGCGATGATCGGAACGTTGAGTTCCTTACCAAGCGCTTTCAGGCCCGTGGTGATTTCGGTGATTTCCTGCACGCGGTTCTCGCCCGACTTCTTCGCGCCCGTCATGAGCTGAATATAGTCGACGACCAGAACGTCGAGCCCGCGCTGACGCTTGAGGCGACGCGCGCGTGCGGCCAGCTGGGCAATCGAGATACCACCGGTCTGGTCGATGAAGAGCGGCACCTTCTGCATCATCTGGGAGCAGGCAACGAGCTTTTCGAAATCGGCTTCGGTGATGTCGCCGCGGCGAATCTTCGACGACGAGACTTCTGTCTGTTCGGAGATGATACGGGTCGCCAGCTGTTCGGCCGACATTTCGAGCGAGTAGAAGCCGACCACGCCGCCGTTCTTCGCCTTGAACGAGCCGTCCGGGAGAACCTCCGGTTCATAGGAAGCGGCGATATTGTAGGCGATGTTGGTGGCGAGCGACGTCTTGCCCATGCCCGGACGTCCGGCAAGCACGATCAAGTCCGAACGCTGCAAGCCGCCCATCTTGCTGTCCAGCGAGACGATGCCGGTCGAAATGCCGGATAGATGCCCGTCGCGCTCGAAAGCGGCCCCCGCCATGTCGATGGCAAGCGCAACGGCATCGTTGAACGACTGGAAGCCGCCGTCGTAACGGCCGGTTTCGGCCAACTCGAACAAGCGGCGTTCCGTGTCCTCGATCTGTTTCTGCGGCGGCATGTCGAGCGGCGCGTCATAGGCGACATTGACGATTTCCTCGCCGATGCCTATCAGCGAGCGGCGTAGCGCCAGATCATAGATCGCCCGGCCATAGTCCTCGGCATTGATGATGGAGACGGCCTCGACGGCCAGACGCGCTACATATTGCGCGACCGTCATGTCGCCGACGCGGTCGTCGGCGGCCAGGAACGTCTTGATCGTCACCGGGTTGGCGGTCTTGCCCATGCGGATGATATCGCCGGCAACCTCGAAGATCTTGCGATGCAGGCCTTCGTAAAAATGGGCGGGCTTCAGGAAGTCCGAGACGCGATAGAACGCGTCATTGTTCATGAGGATGGCGCCGAGCAGCGCCTGCTCGGCTTCAACGTTGTTAGGGGCCTCGCGGTATTGCGGCTCGCCCGGTTTGACCATTTCCAGCTTGCGCGCGGCTTCGTTCATCGTCGGCATCCAATATCTGTCATGCGGAATCTTTATCTCTTACGCCGTCTTCGCGGCGGAGTCGCGATTATAGTTGATTCCCACAGCGGACGTGAACACGGGTGGAAAAGCCGTGATTTGGGATTGACTGTGTCGATTCTGGCGCGATGGGAGCTTTGAAGACTTGTGCTGGAAGGCTGAATCAGTCCTGTGTCGTCGCCAGGCGTTTGCGCATCCTTGTTGCGGCCGGCGGGCCTAACAAGGATGCGCAAACGTATAGAATCTGCGTATTTTGTCTTGCGCAAAGCAATTCCGATTTTCCGCGCCGATACGCTAGAGTGTTAATCAGTTCTCCCTACTATGCCTTTCGAAGTTGAACATCGGCTTTTCCGCGAAGAGGTTGACGTGCCATCGAGAGAGACGGATGAGGTCTTCAAGATCCTGGTGTCGCAGCTCGCCTACACCAAGATGCCAACATCGGTGATGGGGCTGACGATCACCGCGATCGGCCTGTTTGCCTATGACCACCTCGGGAGTATCGAACTCCTGCTGAGCGTTGTGACCGGCTGCGCGGCATCGGTGGCCAAGATCGGCCTCATGATGGCCCATCATCGCTTCAACGTGACGAAGCGGGCGAGCGTTGAACAGGCGGTTCGATGGGAGATACTCCATGCGCTGCTGACGTTCGTTGTCGCGGGTTCCGTTGGCTGGCTGGCGTCCTTGATCTTTCTCCATCGCGACCTGTCCCTGCAGATATTGGCGACCGGATTGCTCTTCGGATATTGCGCAGGCGTTTCGAGCAGAATTTCCGTTCGCCCTTATCTTGCGGCCACCGCGATTGCCATTGCCGCCATTCCGGCGATCATCTGCACGGCGCTGGCCGGTGGATCTGCGCATTGGCTGCTGACGGCGCTTTTTGCCATGTTTCTCGTCGCGGCCATGCAGAGCATCTGGCATGCCTATCACATCTCGACCAGACAGATCTGCCTGCGGCTGGAAATGGAGTATCAGGCGCGTCATGATCCGCTGACGGGGCTTCACAACCGCATCGCCCTGATCGAGGGTTTCGAGACGCGCGGACGAGACGAGGACACGCTGATCTGCATCCACTGCTTCGACCTTGACGGCTTCAAGACCGTCAACGATCGTTTCGGCCATCTGGTGGGGGATGAGCTTCTCGCAGCGATCGGCAAGCGATTGCGGGAACTGCAAGGTCCGTCCAACATTGCGGTGCGCATGGGCGGCGACGAGTTTGTCATGCTGCAGCCGGCCGTTCGCAGCCCCGCCGAAGCAGAAGCGTTTGCCGCCGAAATCCTGAACGCTCTGCGGATGCCCTACATCTTATCCGGCAAGCCGATCACAGTTGGCATCAGCCTTGGCTACACCCTCGAGCGGTCCGCGACGGCCGACCTGGACGCCATGATGCGGCTCGCCGATGCAGCCTCCTATCGTGTCAAGCGGCAGGGCGGGGGGATCGACCGGGAAGTTCCCCAGACCTTGAACTTCAGCGCGGTTTCTTCCGCGGCGTGAAGACCCGCCGAGTGCAACTTCGTATGAGTTACAGCGCCTGAACCTCAACCCGGCGGCCCCGGCCGAAGATGTAGACGGCCATGGCGACACCGAGGACCTGGAGGAGGGCGCCCAGGCCTTCCGTGACTGTCGGCAGACGCTGCTCATAGATCAGGCCGAAGGCAAGGCCGAAGACCGTCTCGGCAATGACCAGTTGTGAGGTCAGCGACAGAGGCACATGTCTGGCCGCGTAGACCCAGCACCATGTTGCGAGCCACGAGGCGGCGAGTCCCATCGAAATCGACCATGTCCAGAAGTTGATGATGTCACCCATGGGGGCGGTCGAAAACAGGTCGAAAGAGAGGGTCGGCAACAAAACGACGGCGGAGAGCGCGGAGCCGACGCCCTGGATGCCCGTCCAATGCAGCCCGTCCGGGGCATCAGGGCGGCGCATGATCGCTGCGTTGCCGATGCCATAGCCACACCAGACGGCAAGCGCGGCAACAGACCAAAGCGCGCCTGTCACGACCGATGAGTTTGCAATGTCGGCATGAGCAAGCGTCGTCGCGTTGGCGACCACGAGCCCGATGACAATCAGGCCGAGCGGAAGGGCGAGAGCCTTCCATGGCAGGGCCTTTTCGCGAATGTTCGCGACGATCGGCAGGAGCACCGGCATCAGCCCGGTAATCAGCGGCGGGATAACGGCTCCGGCGTCCTTCACGGCGAAGGACACGAGCAGGAAATAGCCGGCGTAGCCGATGCTCCCGAGAAGAATGCCAAAAATCCAGAGCCGCAGCGGCAGCCCCGTTGGTCGGAAGCGCCGGTTCAGCATCAGCAGAATGCAGGTCAGCCCGAAGACGCCATAGCGCGTGGCGGCAAGATCGTAAGCCGAAAAGGGCGCGATGGCGCGCGGCGCGACAAAGGTCAGGCCCCAGAGCGCACAGGTCGTCAGGCCCGCGAGAATGCCGAGATACATGATGGCTCCAGAAGGAGGAAAACGGCGCAACGCCCGTTGGTGCAAGGCCTCTATAATCCGCCTTGCCGGATATTGCTATTCCATTTGCGCCGCAGCGAGAAATCCGCGCCGCTCTCCTTTCTTGTGCAGGCGCGCTCATGTAGAGAGGGTCTGTCGAAAGAGAGCGGAGCAGGGTGGGTTCATGAGACCGAAGGTAAGACGTGTAGTCTACGTTGCCTCCTATGAGTTCTTCGCCATCCTGTCGGTCGGCTTTGCGCTTTCGGTTCTCCTGGGCAAGCCGTTCTTCGACACGGGCAGCTTCGCCATGATGACCTCACTGATTGCGGTCGGCTGGAACTATGTCTACACAAGCGGCTTCGAATGGTGGGAAGCGCGTCAGCCCGTGAAGGGCCGCTCCCAGCGTCGCCGCGCGGCCCATGCCATCGGCTTCGAGGCCGGCCTTCTGGCTCTCTTCATTCCCTTCATGAGCTGGTGGCTCGCCATTCCGCTCGCCGAGGCGCTCGTCTACCAGATTTCCTTCGCGCTCTACTTCCTCTGCTATACCTATATCTTCAATCTTGCCTTCGACACGATCTTCGGCCTGCCGCAATCGGCACAGTGAACCGATAGTCTGCGCGAGATTCAGCCGAAGCCACTGTCGCATCCGCGCATCACTGCGAGGCGCCGCCTGCGGCTCATCCATCGCATCGTTGATCACGATCAACTATCTCTTTCGCATATCTGCGAGAATGGTGACTGCCTGCGGTGATGTCCACCGATGCGGCGCCGCCTCCGTCGCCCTCGATCCCCAAGTCGCAGACAGAAAAAGAGAATGCTTTCAAAGCTTAAGGCGGCCCTCCGAGGCGATTTGCGCCTAACGCCGCCAGAGAAGAAGGAATGTTCCCATGGCCTACGCCACGACTAATCCCTATACGGGCGAACTTCTGAAGACCTTTCCCGATGCGACTGACGCGGACGTGATCACCGCCATCGATCAGGCCCATGCGGCCTTCCTCAAGTGGCGTCTTATGCCGATCGCCGCGCGGGCGAAGGTCATGCATGCGGCAGCCAATATCCTTCGCCGTGACATCGATGAATACGCCCGCTTTCTCACGCTTGAGATGGGCAAGCTCTATTCGGAAGCCAAGGCCGAAGTGACGCTCTCCGCGGATATCTTCGACTATTACTATCACAATGCCGAGCGTCTTCTGGAGCCCGAAAAGCTGCCCGTGGCGAGCCCTGACGAGGGCGAAGCCATGCTCGTCTGCGAGCCGCTGGGCGTTCTTCTGGCCATCGAGCCGTGGAACTTCCCCTATTACCAGATTGCCCGCATCATCGCCCCGCAGCTTTGCGCCGGCAACACGATGCTCTTGAAGCATGCGTCGAACGTCCCGCAATCGGCGGCGATGTTCGAACGGTTGATGACGGAAGCGGGCCTCCCGCGGGGCGCGTTCAAGAACCTCTATGCCACCCGCTCGCAGATCGAACTCATCATCAACGACCCGCGCGTGCATGGCGTTGCGCTGACGGGATCGGAAGGGGCGGGTGCGACGGTGGCCTCCGCCGCCGGCAATGCGCTCAAGAAGTCGACCATGGAGCTCGGCGGTGCCGATGCCTTCGTCGTGCTCAACGATGCGGAGCTTGAGAAGACGGTGAAGTGGGCCGTGTTTGGCCGCCACTGGAATGGCGGTCAGGTCTGCGTGTCGTCCAAGCGCATGATCATCGAGGACGGGATTTATGATCGTTTCTTCGATCAGTACAAGCAGGGCGTTGCAGGTTTGCGCGCAGGCGACCCCTTCGATCCCTCGACCACCCTCGCTCCGCTGTCGTCGCAAGGCGCGGCCGATGAGGTGAAGGACAAGATCCGTCAGGCAGTGGAACATGGTGCGGTCGCCCTGGAGGTCGGTCCGCCGGTTCCCAACCAGGGCGCCTTTGTGCAGCCGACGATCCTCACCCAGGTCGGCAAGGACAATCCGGCCCGCTATTGGGAGTTTTTCGGCCCGGTCTCCATGCTTTTCCGCGCCCGTGACGAGCAGGAAGCAATCGAGATCGCCAACGACTCACCCTTCGGCCTCGGCGGCTCTGTCTTCACCAGCGACCGCAAGCGCGGTGAGGCGGTGGCCCGCCAGATTTCGACAGGCATGGTCTTCGTCAACCATCCGACCATGGTGAAGGCCGATCTGCCCTTCGGCGGTATCCGCCGCTCCGGCTATGGTCGCGAACTCGTCGGGCTGGGCATCAAGGAGTTCGTCAATCATAAACTCGTTTGCGTCGTCGATATCGACGCACCGTTCTGAAAACGCAGAAGGAGGCCGAAAGGCCTCCTTCTCATCTCCAAGGGTTATCAGAGCAATTCCAGCGAAGCGGAAACCGGTTTCGCGTGCGGAAATGCGCAAAAACTAAGAGCGAGTGCAGTTGCGCGTTTTACTGAAACGCGCAACTGCCCTGGCGGATTACTCGGCCGCCAGCTTCATATCGGTCTGTTCCGAAGCGATCAGCGACCGCTCGGTGTCAACCATGTAATCGCGTGTCATCGGCAGCGCATCGCGCTGCTTGACCAGCTGGAACTGGAACACGTTGAGGTCGAGGAAGCGGAAGGCCGCCTCGGACGAAGCGAGATAGAACTCCCACATCCGGCAGAACTCTTCGTCATAGAGCTTGGCTGCATCCTCCCAGTGGCCCATGAAGCGCGCACGCCAGTGTTTCAGCGTCTCGGCGTAATGGTAGCGCAGGACTTCGACATCGGTCAGCATCAGGCCCGACCGCTCGATCGCCGGCAGCACTTCCGACATGGACGGAATATAGCCGCCGGGGAAGATGTATTTTTCGATGAACGGGTTCGTCGCCGACGGTGGCGAGGCCTGACCGATCGTATGCATCAGCATGACGCCATCGTCATTGAGAAGGGCTGCCGCCTTTTCGAAATATTCGTTGAAGCCCTTCTTGCCGACATGCTCGAACATGCCGACAGAGACGATGCGGTCGAACTTGCGGTCGAGATGGCGATAGTCCTTGAGCAGGAATTCGGCGCGTCCCGAAAGCCCGTTTGCCGCGGCCCGCTTGTTGGCAATCGCCAGCTGCTCGTCCGAGAGCGTGACGCCCGTCACTTTCGCACCAAAGGTACTGGCAAGGTAAAGCCCCATGCCACCCCAGCCACAGCCGATGTCGAGCGTCGACAGATCGGGACGGTTGAAGTTGAGCTTGGAAGCAATATGCCGCTTCTTGGCGAACTGCGCTTCGTCCAGCGTCGTTTCAGGTGTCGGAAAATACGCGCAGGAATATTGCCGGTCATCATCCAGGAACAGATCATAGAGTGCGCCCGACAGATCGTAATGGTGCTGCACGTTCTTCCGCGCGCGCATGAAATTGTTGCCGCGGCTCACCAGAGCGCCGAAATTGCGCATGGAAAGCGCCAGCTTCGCAAACGAGTTTTTCGTCTCGACGCTGCCTGGCATATTGGTGAGGGTCACTTTCAGGAAGTCGTAGATCGATCCTTCCACCATGGTGAGCGAGCCCTGCATGTAACATTCGCCCAGCTTCAGAGCCGGATCGAGCATCAGCAGGTTTTCGGTCGCCGCGTCCGTCAGCCGGGCATGCACCGGATCGCCGGTGCCATCTCCGTAACTATAGGTCTTGCCGTCGGATGCGGTAATGGAAAGATTGCCCTTGAGAATGGCACGAGAAAGAAATCGGTCGAGAAATCGGTACATGCTTGCCTCTCCGCGCGTGAACGGGCTGGCGAAGGGGTACGGGGGTTCGCTGCAGTCCGTTCAGATAACCATGGTTCTTGGCTCACCGGTCGCTGTGAAACGGCCGCAATACCGGGGCGCGTACGCCTGGTCCTTTTGCAGCGGTCTCGGCCGCTGTAGCGCTTGAGGGGAGTAGTCTGCCGGACGGCAGACGCCTGACCGAAGAGCGGGGGACGCTCTCACCAGCGCGGATCAGAATTACGCAATCCAAAAATATTCACCGGTATTGATACTAAGGATTACAAACTTTTTAAGATGAATCAACAGGATTTCTTACCAAATGATTAAATTTGCGCCGGGCCTTCCCATTGCCCAAAAGGTCGCCGCTGGAGTGGGTATCAGAACGAAAGAAGGCCCGGATGGTTCCATCCGGGCCTTCGACAATCCGAAATAATCGGAAAACGCTTATGCGTTTTCGTCTTCGTCTTCGTATTCAGCTTCCGGGTTGAAGAAGTCTTCCGGACGCAGCGCGTCTTCGTCAACGCCATAGATGGCTTCAGCCGAGGTAAGGTCTTCACCCTTGGCCTGGCGCTCGGCTTCTTCAGCCGAACGGGCAACGTTCAGCTCGATCGAAACGGCGACTTCGGCATGCAGGTGCAGCTCGACCTTATGCAGGCCGATGGCCTTGATCGGGTTGTTCAGCTCAACCTGGTTGCGGGCGATCGTGAAGCCTTCGTTGCCGAGGATTTCAACGATGTCACGGGCCGCGACCGAGCCGTACATCTGGCCGGTTTCGCCAGCGGAGCGAACGACGATGAAGGACTTGCCGTCGAGCGATTCCGCGATCTTCTGGGCTTCCGACTTGCGCTCGAGGTTGCGAGCTTCGAGCGTTGCGCGCTCGGATTCGAAACGGGCCTTGTTGGCAGCGTTGGCGCGCAGCGCCTTGCCGAGCGGCAGCAGGTAGTTACGGGCGTAGCCGTCGCGAACCTTTACCGTTTCGCCCATCTGGCCGAGCTTGGAGATGCGCTCAAGAAGAATGACTTCCATCGTGATGTTCCTTTCAGGTGTTCGAGGTGTCTGTTGTGTTCTTGTCTGTGGGTTTGCCGGCCACGGGCGTGAGTGCAATGGCGCGGCGGGTATCGAGCAGACCGACGATCAGGAAGACGATGCCGGTCAGCGAAATGGTGAGATAGGCGAGAATGAGTGCCGGCATCCGCCAGGACTTGCCGCGGCTCTTCAGGTGGAAGGCAGCGAGACCCGCGAGCAGGAAGCCGCCGCCAAAGGCACCCGAGATCGAGGAGCCGACGATCGTCAGCACATTGTTATGTGTGATCATCCCGGCAATCAGCAGCGTCAGGCCGACGCCAAGTACATAGATGCTGTCGCGGTTCATGCGCAGCGCAGACGGCATGTCCTCGCGCGGGCGCAGCGCCGTGGTGGTCGTGCGCACGATGATCGCCGAGAAATAGTAGGCCGCGAAGATCGTGATGACCGACATGACCGCCTGATTGAGCGGCAGGAGATAATAATAGAAAGCCGTCACCTGGGCGAGAACGGCGGCGTCCATGCTGAAGGTCGGGTCCTGCGCGCTCAGCGCCTTGATCGCGGCGCCGATGATGTCCGTCGCTGTGCCACGGCTATAGCCAGTCGCCAGCAGGGTCAGCGCGACGGCGACAGCGACCAGCGCGCAAAGCCGCATCATCATGTCGGCCAGCGGGTACCAGGCCATGACATGGGCGGGACCGCCGAGCTCTTCGGCCGGGCGCGCGAAATTCGCAAGCCGCGACATCCAGGCCGCCGGAAGCTGCGGCAGCAGAAGGATCGAAACGGCAAACAGGGGAGAAACGGAGATCGCGAGTACGACGAAGCTGGCGGCGAGCGCCGAACCGGCGGCAACAATGCCGAAGCCGAGGCCTGCGATGAAGACCGGCATGCCCGCAAGAATGAGGAAAACGATGGAGGCGGACAAATGCGACGTCGCGGCCAGCACCAGCAGCGCTGACGTCAATCCGGCGAGTGCGCCGATCGCGATCGATTTAAAGTCCGGGTTCATCTTCATCTCGCTGTCCTGCCGTTGGGTTTCCGCTGGCAGTTAGGGACGTGGCTCGCGCCATTCAATCCCAACTTGGGTTTTGATTGGTTCCGATCCGCGCCCATCGCGGAAGGGGTGGGCGGAGGCTCTTGCGAAGCCTCCGCCGGTATTCAGACGTTCGGCTTAGGCCAGAACGTAGGGCAGCAGGCCGAGGAAGCGGGCGCGCTTGATGGCCTTGGCCAGCTCGCGCTGCTTCTTCTGCGAAACAGCCGTGATGCGGGACGGAACGATCTTGCCGCGCTCGGAAATGTAGCGCTGCAGGAGGCGAACGTCCTTGTAGTCGATCTTCGGAGCGTTGGCGCCGGAGAAGGGGCACGTCTTGCGACGGCGGTGGAACGGGCGACGTGCCGGGGAAGATGCATCAGCCATGGTCATATCTCCTTATGCACGGTCTTCGCGCGGACGGCGCGGACGGTCGTCGCGGTCACCGCGATCGCGGTTGAAGCCGCCTTCGCGCGGGCCACGGTCCGGACGGTCGCCATCGCGACGCGGACGGTCGTCACGGTCGCGCTTCTGCATCATGGCCGACGGGCCTTCTTCGTGTGCTTCGACCGAAACGGTCATGTAACGAAGAACGTCTTCCGAGATGCGCATCTGGCGTTCCATTTCCTGGATCGCTGCTGCCGGAGCCGTAATGTCCATCAGGACGTAGTGAGCCTTGCGGTTCTTCTTGATGCGGTAGGTGAGGGACTTGAGGCCCCAGTTCTCGACCCGGCCGACCTTGCCACCGTTTGCTTCGATCACGCCCTTGTAGTTTTCTACAAGGCCTTCGACCTGCTGCGGGGTCACGTCCTGGCGGGCAAGGAATACATGTTCGTAAAGTGCCATTGTATTTTGCCTTTCTTGCGTTTCGATCAAAACCCGGGCATGGCGCCAAGCCTCAACGACTGTTCAATTGCCCTCTTTGACAAAGGCGGCAAGAAAAGCGTTTTGTCTCATACGGTCGAGAGCGGAGACACGGGAGGCCGGAAAGCTTTTGCTTCCATGTCGGACCATGAGGTCCGGACCCTCCGTTCAGCCACCAGCCATAAGACCGGGTTAAACGATCAAGCGCGGCTTATACGCATTTCGGCGCGAATTGCAAGGGCTGCAGGAAATCCGATGGAAAAACTGCGGTTTCCGGTTTGGATTTGCGGTAAAGCAAAGAAAAAATAAAGTCCTTAGCGAAACTCTGTCTTGGAAAGCCCGCGCTCCCGGGAAATTGTGCGCGAGCTGTGGTGCAGGGTCGGCGGTACTTAAGTATAGGGCGATGGATTAATGTATTTTTCATGCCGCCTCTATACGTTTTTATGTCAATCGGGTCTCGTGGGGGGATCCCGGGCAAAGGCGCTATGTCGCGCTTGGGGATAATTTTGAAACTGGCTCCTGAAGAGTATGTTCGGGACTGGCGGAACTGGATTGCCCCGGCGGCGATCGCAGGAACGCTGATCGTCTCTCTTTTTCTTGCTGTCATTGTCGTCCTGATCCTTGAGGCCATGGGCGACAAGGCCAACGAGATTGACGATTCACGCGCGATGAGCGCGGCCCAGACGGCAGTCATGTCCATCCGGCGGCGGCTGTCCGGCACGCTGGAGGACAATGCTGTCTGGCATGAGGCCGTCGTCGCGCTACAGTCGGACAATCGCAAGGAATGGATGTGGGCCAATTGGGGATCAACGTCGGCTGATTACCAGCTCTATGACGGGGTGGTGGTTACGGATCAGGACGGTCGGCTGTTGGGGGGCTACCTCAAGGGTCAGGAGTTCGACGCAGTCGCCGCGCTGGGGGATGCCTTTGTCAAACAGGTGCTCTCCGCCACCGTCCCGAACCAGCCCGCAATCATCAACGTCTTTCGCCTCCATGACGGCATCGCCATCGCGGGATCGCGTGCCCTTCAGCCGGAACGCAACGTGCCCTCGGATGGTCGCTTCAATGTCCTGACGATGATCAAGCTCGTCACGCCTGAGATGATCGATTCAGTCGCATCGAACTATTTTCTACCTGATCTGCGTCTGGCCCCCGTCAAGCCCACGGATCAACTGAGCCTTCCTTTGACCGCAAGTGATGGCCAGCCCCTGGCTTACCTGACCTGGCCAGGGCGAAACCTCGGCACCCGACTTTACAACGAGGTCCGTCCGGCGCTGACGGGGGCTCTGGTCGCCCTAGGCATCCTGCTTGCGACTGCGGCCTTTGCAGGTTACGCGGAGCTTCTGTCGCTCAGGCGGTTCGCCACGGCCGCAGATCGGGAGGCAACGCGAGACCCGCTGAGTGGCCTGCTCAATCGGAAGGGCATGATCCGGGCGCTACAGGCCCGTCTCGATCAGGACGATGGCGGAACCGGCCTGACACTTCATCTGATCGACCTCGACGGATTCAAGGCCATCAACGACACATGGGGCCATCTGGTTGGCGACGAGCTGATTGGCGCGGTTGCTGACAGGCTGGTGGCATGCCATCCTCGGCTGGAATTCGCGGCGCGGTTCGGGGGCGATGAGTTTGCGTTCGCCAGCAAGCCCGGCACCGATCCAAACGAGGTCGCGACCGCGGCGCTTCGGGCTCTCAAGGCGCCGTTCAACGTGGCAGGTCACACATGTGAGGTCGGTGCGAGTATCGGCTATGCCACCCATGTCCGGAACATGGACACATTCGAGTTGATCCGCCGAGCCGATATGGCACTTTATGGCGCCAAAGCGGCTGGGCGCGGGCGTAGCCTCGCCTATTCGTCCGATATGGACCGGGATCGCGAGGCGACGGCGGAGCTGGAGGAGCAGCTACGCGAGGCGCTGGATCACGATGGGCTCACAGTCGCCTTTCAGCCTGTCGTCTCCGCCGGGGATGGTTCCGTCGTCAGCGTCGAGGCGCTGGCGCGCTGGAACATGTCGCATGGGCCGGTGTCGCCGGATGTCTTCATTCCGCTCGCCGAGAAGTCGGGGCTCATCTTCCAGCTTGGCGATATGGTCCTGGAAAGATCCATCCGCTTTGCCGAGAACCGTGCCGGCATTGATGTTGCCGTCAACGTCTCTCCCTTGCAGCTCTGCGCGCCCGATTTCGCCGATGGCGTTGCCGCCCTGCTGGAACGCGAGAAATTTGATCCGCGCCGGCTGATCCTCGAAGTCACGGAGGGCGTGCTTTTCGAAAGCCCCGTGCAGGCGCGCCGCGCGATCGACGCTTTGCGGGCGATCGGCATCCGCTTTGCACTTGATGATTTCGGCGCTGGCTATGCCAGTATCGGCACGCTCAGACACTTCACCTTCGACCGTCTCAAGCTCGATCGTTCGCTGGTGCAGGCGCTTGAAAGCGAGAGGGGCAGGGCGGTGCTCAATGCAACCGTGTCGCTGGCCGAAGCACTCGGCATTCCCGTGATTGCGGAAGGAGTCGAGACGGCGGAACAGGTTGCTAATCTGCGGCAGATGGGCTGCCAGTTCATGCAGGGCTATTATTTTGGCAAGCCGGTAGCCGCTGCAGATTTTGACAGCCTGCCCGGGCGTATGGCCAGGGCAGGCTGAAGAACATGCGCGGGGTGCGCCCGCGACTTATTCTGCCGCGACGGGTGCTGCCTCGCGGTGCTTGCCAGGCCGAATCTTGCGCGAGATCCACTCCACCTGCGTGAAGATCACCGGGGTGATGAACAGCGTCAGCACCTGCGAGATCAGGAGGCCGCCGACCACGGCAACGCCGAGCGGCTGACGCAGTTCCGAGCCGGGACCGGTGCCGAGCGCCACGGGGACAGCGGCCAGCAGCGCGCAGAACGTCGTCATCATGATCGGACGGAAACGGCGGACGGCGGCGATATGCATCGCCTCGCCGGGCTCCATGTTGTCCTCTCGCATGAGCGTTAGCGCCACGTCGATCATCATGATCGCGTTCTTCTTCACGATACCGATCAGCATCAGAAGGCCGATCAGTGCCACGATGGAGAAGTCCAGCCCCCAGAGTTTCAGCGCCAGAAGCGCGCCCAGAGCTGCCGATGGCAGACCCGACAGAATCGTCAGCGGATGCGCGAAGCTCTCATAGAGCACGCCGAGAACCACATAGATCGTCAGGATGGCGGTCGCGATCAGGAGCCCCGTATTGCCGGTCGATTGCGCGAAAATCTGCGCCGTACCGGCCAGTTCCGTCGTCACCGTCGCGGGCATGCCGATTTCCTGGCGAAGCTCATTCAGCCGGTCGGTCGAGACACCAAGCGAGACGCCCTGCGGCAGGTTGAATGACAGCGTGACCGCTGTCAGCTGGCCCGTCTGGTTGACGGTCACCGGCCCGGCAGTCCGGCTGATGGTCGCGATGCTGGAAAGCGGGACCTGTGAGCCCGACGCAGTCGGGATCAGCAGCGAGCCAAGGTCGGTTTCATCCCATTGCCGGTCCTGATTGAGTTCCAGGATGACGTTGTAATTGTTGCCGGTCGTCTGGATCTGCGTCACGTCCAGCGTGCCGAAGGCGGCTTCCAGAATGTTGCGGATCGAGGACGACGTGATTCCGAGCGCATTCGCGCGGTCATTGTCGATCTTGATATTCGCCTGAAGAGCATTGTTCTGCAGGTCGGAAGCAACGTCGATGTAGTGGGCGCTGTCTGCGAGCATGGCAGCCTGCAGCTTGCTCGACCATTGCCGCGTGTCCTCAGCGTTCAGCGATTTCAGCACGACCTGATACTGGCTTTGCGTACTGCGGCCACCGAAGCGAAGGCTCTGCACCGGCACGATGAACGTCTTCAGACCCGCGACCTCGCTCAGCGCACGCCGCATCTGTCCCAGCGTCACGTCAAGCGGCGGGCGCTGGTCGCGATCTTTCAGCTGGACGAACATGGAGCCGGAGTTGAACGTCGCCCCGCTCGGACCCGACCCAAGCGAAGAGGTCACGTGCAAGGCTGCCGGGTTCGCCGCCATGACGGCCGCGGCCTGTGCCTGCAAGTCCCTCATTGCGGGATAGGAAATATCCTGCCGGGCCTGTGTCGAGACGGTCAGCAGCCCGTTGTCTTCGCTCGGGAAGAAGCTGCGCGGCAGCGTGGCGAACAGGTAGGCCGAGCCTGCGAAGGACAGAAGGAAGATAACGGTGATGATGCCCTTGTGGTGAAGGCACCAGCCGACCGAACGGTCGTAACCGTCGTTGACCCGGTCAAACAGGCTCTTCTTCCCCGAGTCGTGATGGGCTGCATTGGGGAGGCGTGCTGTCAGCATCGGGGTGACCGTCAGCGAGACGACCGCCGAAGCCATGATCGACAGCGAAACCACAACGCCAAATTCGTTCAGCACGCGTCCGACCACGCCGCCCATGAGCAGGATGGGCAGGAAGACCGCGACCAGCGATAGCGACATCGAAATGATTGTCGCGGTCACTTCGCTACTGCCCTTGATCGCGGCTTCGAAGGGGTTCATTCCCTCTTCGACATAGCGCACGATGTTTTCGAGCATCACGATCGCGTCGTCGACAACGAGGCCCACGGCGAGCGTCAGGCCAAGCAGCGAGATATTGTCGATCGAAAGGTTGAACCAATACATGAAGCCGAACGTGGCGACGATGGAAAGGGGCACGGCAAGTGCCGGGATCATGGTCGCCCAGAACCGGCGCAGGAAGAGATAGATCACGAGCACGACGAGACCGATCGTAATGGCCAGCGTCTTTTGAACGTCCCACACCGCTTCGCGGATCGAGTTCGAGGCGTCGTTGACGACCTTCAGATGCATGCCCGCCGGCAAATCCGCTTCGAGCTGCGGAATTTGCGCATTCACCAGATCCACAACGTTCACGGTGTTGGCATCGGGCTGACGATAGACGGCGACGGCGATGGTCGGCTTGCCGTCCAGCCAGCTCCCTTGTGTCGTGTTTTCGATGCTGTCCTTCACATCGGCGACATCGCTAAGCCGCACCGCGCGTCCACCGGGGGTCGCGATGATCAAGGTCTTGAATTCGTCTGCATTGGTACGCTGCGTGTCGGCGTTGAGCGCGAGCGCCTGCGACTTGTTCATCAGCGTGCCGAGCGGGGTCTGGTCGTTGGCAGCCTTCAGCGCATTGGCGACCTGTGTCAGGCTCATTCCGCGCGCAGCCAGTTTGTTGGGATCGGCCTCGACGCGGACGGCGTAGGTCTTGGAGCCGAAGACCTGCGCCTGCGCCACGCCTTCAATCGTGGAAAGCGCCGGGGACAGGACGTTCTGCGCGATGTCGTCCATCTGCGTGAGGAGCGCCGTATCGCTGGTCAGCGCCAGAAAGATGATGGGGCTGTCGGCGGGGTTGACCTTTCGGTAACTCGGCGTGCTGGTCAGGTTGTCGGGCAGGGCGCGCTGCGCATTCGCGATTGCAGCCTGAACGTCTGCCGCCGCCGCATCAATGTTGCGGCTGAGGTCGAACTGCAGCGTGATGCGCGTGTTGCCGAGCGAAGAACTCGCCGTGATCGAATCAATCCCCGCAATGGTCTGGAACTGCTTGATCAGGGGTGTTGCGACGGCAGAGGCCATGGTGTCCGGCGAGGCACCGGCGAGCTGGGCCGAGACGCTGATCGTCGGGAAGTCGGCCTGCGGCAGGGCTGCCACGGGCAATTGCCGAAAGGCGCCGATGCCGGCCATGAGAACACCAACGATCAAAAGGATCGTCGCGACGGGGCGGCGGATGAAAACTTCTGAAATGTTCACGATCAGTCCGCCTTCTGGTTCGCGTGCGACTGATCGCCGGCCGATGCACTCTTGTCAGCGGCGCTGGACTGTTTGCCATCGGTCTTGTCGCTCGCACCCTTGGCGTTGCTGCCGGCGGCGGGCTTGGTGGTCCCGTTATCGATCTTGACGACGGATCCGGCTGTGAGCGATTGCTGCCCTTCGACGACGACTTTCTCTCCGGGCTTGAGCCCGTCCGTAATGCCGGCCATTCCATTGGAGCGGAAGGCAACCTTGACGACCCGGTTCTGCGCCTTGTTATCGTCACCGACGACGAACACCGCCGGGCCGTTCTGCTGAGGTGCTACCGCGACGTTCGGAACCAGCATCAGATTGTGGGCAATGCCGATCGTGGCGGTCGCGTTGATCGACTCGCCCGGCCAGAACACCTTGGCCGAGTTGTCAAACGCCGCCCAAAGTCGGAAGGTGCCGGAACTCTGATCAACCGAATTGTCGATAAAGGAAACCGGAATGTTGAAGTTCTGAGTACCGTCAGATGCGTTTGTCGGCTGAATATTGACGCTCAACTCCTTCTTGTTGAGAGCGTCGCGGGCAATCATCAGATCGGCTTCCGAAAGGGTGAAGACGGCGTAGACGTTCTTGTTGTCGACGATCGTACCAACGGCTGTGCCGGCTGCCACATAAGCGCCCTTGGAAACCGAAATCACGCCAATCTTGCCGTCATAAGGCGCCACGATCTGCGCGTTGGAGAGTGCAACCTGGTCAGCCTCGATCTGAGCGCGGTCGAGCGCAAGGGCAGCCTCCGCCTGTTGCAGGGCGGCCTTGGCGTTGTCGGTCGTCTGCTGCGTCGAGGCACCCTTTTCGCCGAGGTTCATCGCGCGGTCGAGCGTGATCTTGGCGTTGTCGTAGATCGACTGGTCCTTGGCGAGCGATGCCTGGTCCTTGGCCAGCGTCGCTTCCAGCGACCGGGTATCATAGGTAACGAGCACATCGCCGGCCTTCACTTCGGCGCCATTCTGCGCCCTCACATCCGTCACGACGCCGGCAATGGGGCTTGCCAGCGAAGTCGTGTCTCGGGCAACGATGTAGCCGAAGCTGTCCCGCAGCATCGGGAGGTCGCCGGCCTTGACCTCTATGACCTTGACCGCCGTCGTGCCGCCGCCCCGCTTTCCGGACTGGGCCTTGGCGGCATCTGAAGATGTCCCGGCTGCGGCAGCCTGTTCGGATTTCACCGGCTGAAGATATGCCGCTACCTGCGTGGGCAGGTAGGGAACTAGGTCGGCGCGATAGTAATAGGCCGCTCCACCCAAGCAACACAGGATAAGCAGGAATGTCCAAAAGTTGCGCATCAGAAAACCGCCTCGTGGGAAAATCGTTTGACTTTGTCATATAATGTGGGTGTGCCGACTGTCACCTAACAATGATGTAATAATAACGGCATCGGACGAAAAAATGGCTTTAGAGTCCCATGATCGTCAGCATTGCAAAGGTGGCGAACAGCACGAAATGCGTCATTCCCTCGATGGCATTTGTTTCGCCGTCGGAGAAGTTGATGGCCGCGACGACGATGGTGATCGCCACCATGACGGTCTGCGGCGTCGTCATCGCCATCTCGAAAGGGCGACCTGTGTAAAGGGCCAGCGCCTCCATGACCGGAACCGTCAGGATGACAGTCGAAAGCGATGCGCCCATGGCGATGTTGACGACGACCTGCATGCGATTGCCGAGTGCCGCACGGAGCGCGGTGAGGATTTCCGGCGCGGCGGAGATGGCGGCAACCGTGACAGCAACAAGCCCAACCGGGGCTCCGGATTGCTTCAGTCCGGCGCTCATGAAGGGATTCATGATCTCTGCCAGCAGGCCGATCAGGACCACGCCGCCCGCAACGATGAGCGCCGAGACAAGGATGGAGCCGCCTTCGTCCTCGGCTTCATGCGCGCCCGCGCGTCCGGTACGCGGATAGGTATAGGAAAAGAAGTAACTGTGACGCCCGACCTGCATCCGCAGGAAGAGCGTGTAGAGCACCGCCATGACGCCAATGGTAAAGACCGAATAGACCATGCGCTTGTCGGCCGGAATGAACTCCGGAACGATCATCGAAATTCCCATGGCCGTCAGGATCATGACCGCATAGGTGCGCCCCGAATCGTCGTTGTAGGATTGTTCGCCGTGCCTGAGGCCGCCAAGCAGGGCTGCAAGGCCAATCAGTCCGTTGATGTCGAGCATTACCGCGGAGTAGATCGTGTCGCGCACCAAAGTAGGGGAGGCGTCTTCCGCCTGCATGACGATGCCGAGGATGACCACCTCGACCAGGACGGCCGAGAGCGTCAGCACCATCGAGCCGTAGGGATCGCGCACCTTGCCGGCGATCACCTCTGCATGGTGGGCGACGCGGGTGGAGACGAGAACGATAAGAACGACAATTGCCGCCGTGAGCGCAAGGGCGAGCGTCTGCCCCTGTGCAAGCAGTTCGTGCTCGCCCATAAGCAGCACGATGAGGCCCGCAATCGCCAGCCCGATCCGCCATTCGCCCCGCAATATTCCAACCACGCTGATTCCCCATTCGTCGCCGCGACCCAATCGATAACATGCATGCCGCCGGGCGACAAAAGAGGTCCGGTTAAGTCAATCATTCAACGGCCGAAAGTGTTAACAGTTCCTGATGACAATGAAACCGCAAGCTGTTATTCATTTTTTCCAATGCATCGACCAACTCACGGGGGAGAGTTTCTGATGGGTCTTTTCGACGGCCTCGGATCGGTCATAGGCGATGTGCTGAGCGGCAAGTCCGTCAACCTGATGGCGGTGGCCGAACAGGTTTTCAACAATGCCGGCGGCGTCAATGGAATCCTGTCGCAACTGCAGGCCGCAGGCCTTGGCGATCAGGTCGCATCGTGGATCGGAACCGGCTCGAACCTTCCTGTTTCTGCCGAACAGATCAAGTCGGCGCTGTCTTCCGAACAAATGGCATCGCTTGCCAATGCTCTCGGTATCGACATCGGAAATCTGCCGCAATTGCTTGCTGAACATCTTCCCAAGGCGGTCGATCAGGCAAGCCCGAACGGAGTTCTGCCGTCCTGATATTGAAAAGATACAGGGCAGCGGGTGGAAGACCTCTCAATCAAACAGTGGAACAGGCGATCATGTCTTACAAACTTATTATCACTGCTGCAGGCGCACTTCTCGCAGGCGTCGCATTCTGTTCGCCGGCCAGCGCGCTGAGCATGAAGGAATGCAGCGTCAAGTATCAGGCTGCCAAGGCCGACGGCTCCGCCAAGGACATGAAGTGGAATGATTTCCGCACCAAGTTCTGTGGCGCCGACGCTGCCGCCGAAGACAAGAAGGACGATGAAGCTGTCGCCAAGACCACGGCCGACAAGGAGCCGGAAGCCCCGACGACCAAGGCGCCGAAGGGCGTGAAGTTCCCGGCTGCCGTCGACAAGAAGTATGCGTCTGAAACCCCCGGCAAGCAGCGTCTCCACACCTGCGCCGACAGCTACCACGCCAACAAGGATGCCGGCACGCTTGGCGACCTGAAGTGGATCCAGAAGGGCGGCGGTTTCTGGAGCCTGTGCAACACGGCTCTGAAGGGCAAGGGCTGATCTTCAGCTTAAGGTTACCTGTTTGGAAAGGCGGTCCGCAAGGGCCGCCTTTTTCGTTTTCCGACATGACCTGCCTTGAAGCGGCCTGGGCGTGCTCGTTCGAGACATATGCACGCAATCTTCTTCATCGACAACCGTTTGCAGGCCGGTATCCTGCTTGACGAAAGTCAGATGGCGGCGACGCCCGACAGCCAGGGAGCATGATGGGAATGAATGAGGTTGCCACCTTTGTCGGGACCGTGCCGGACTTTTACGAGCGTTTCCTGGGTCCTGTCATGTTTCGCGGTCCAGCCGCGCGGATGGCGCAGAAGGTCTCCGCATTAAAGCCGGGCAAGGTGCTGGAGACAGCGGCGGGGACCGGCATCGTCACGCGCGCCATGCTCGACCAGCTGCCAGAGGATGTTCTCGTTGCGGCAACCGATCTCAGCCAGGACATGCTTGACTGCGCGGCCCGGCAAATCGGCAGCGATCGCCATGTCTCGTTTCAGCAGGCCGATGCACAGTCCCTGCCTGTACCGGACGGTGAATTCGACTGCGTGGTCTGCCAGTTCGGCGTCATGTTCTTTCCCGACAAGGACGCAGGCTTTCGCGAAGCGCTTCGCGTGCTGAAGCCGGGCGGCCGCTATCTCTTCAGTTTCTGGGATGCCCTCGAATACAATCCCTTCGCGCGCGTCCGCACCGCCTACCTGAAGGCCGCCCTTGGCGACGCGTTGCCGGCGCATATCTTCGCACCGTTCAGCTACACGTTCGATGCGGCGAAAGGCGGGCTCGTGGCGGCCGGTTTCGAAGATATCGAGGCGTCCGTTCTGCGCCTTGAGGCCCAAATTCCCGACCCCGAGCAGTTTGCCCGGGGGCATATCGAGGGAACATCGGCCACAAAGGTTCTTCAGGACATGGGCTACGACAAGGAAAAAGCCACGCGCGATCTCGCCGCGACCTTTCGTCGGGAACTCGGCGAGGCCCCTTGCCGCACGACGCTGCAAGCCATTTTCATCTCCGCGCGCAAGCCGGTTGACGCGCGCTGAGCGCACGCGGCAGCCTTGCACCGGCATTTCGGCCAGCGCCCACCCTCAGATCGGCAGCGTCCAGGTCCGGTGAATGTGCTGGATACCCTTCATGACGTCGTCCGAAAGCGTCACGTCCTTCGAGCCGATATCCGTTTTCAGCTGTTCCATCGTGGTCGCGCCGATGATGACCGAGGCCATGAAGGGCCGCGTCAGGCAGAAGGCGAGTGCCATGGCGGACGGGTCGAGACCGTTCTTGCGGGCAAGTTCGACATAGGCGCGAATGGCTGGGTCTTCATAGCCGCCGAAACGACCGCCGAGGTCGGTATTGATCGTGCCGCGCGTGCCGGAGGGACGTGCCCCGTCGAGATACTTGCCGCTGAGCAGGCCCGCTGCAAGCGGTGAATAGGCCATCAGGCCGACCTTCTCATGATGGCAGACCTCGGCCAGATCCGTATCGAACTTGCGGTCGAGCAGATTGTATTCGTTCTGGATCGAGACCATGCGCGGCAGGCCGTGCTGGTCAGCCAACTGCTGATACTTCATCACGCCCCAGGATGTTTCGTTGGAGACGCCCCAGTAACGGATCTTGCCGGCCTTCTTCGCACGGTCCAGTGCTTCCAGTGCCTCAAGCAGTTCTGCATTTGCCTGCGCCGTGTCCTGCGTAGAGGGCGTGAAGGACCAGTTGGCGCGGAAACTATAGGTACCGCGGTTCGGCCAGTGGAGCTGGTAGAGGTCGACATGATCGGTGCCAAGGCGCTTTAGGCTGAGGTCCAGCGCCTTCTCGATTTCAGCCGCGCTGATGGGCGCGCCGCCACGGATATAGGACCGGCCGCGCCCGGAAATCTTGGTGGCAAGGATGATCTTGTCGCGTTTCCCGCTTTTCTTGAACCACGAGCCGATGAACTTCTCCGTGTCGCCCTGCGTTTCTGCACCCACCGGCGTCGTGGGATAAAGCTCGGCGGTATCGAAGAAGTTCACGCCCTGCTCGAAGGCATAGTCCATCTGCTCATGCGCATCCGCTTCCGTGTTCTGCGTTCCCCAGGTCATGGTGCCGAGGCAGATTTCCGAAACGTTGAGGTCGCTAGCGCCGAGTTGGTTGTATTTCATGGGGGAAATTCCTTTTGGCCGGCGGGGAGGGAGGAGCTTGCCGGGGTGAAGACGGCGCGAAAGAAATCGCAATTTCGGCTAAATTTCAATGCCAATCGCACATATTAGAATGTGTGCGTTTTTGCCGAACACTTGACTCCCAGCTTCAGAATGTGAATGGAGAAGCCAGAAAACAAGGAATTCAGGGAAACATCCATGGCACTCGCATTCACCTTTCCGGGGCAGGGCAGCCAGGCCGTCGGCATGGGCAAGGACCTCGCTGACGCCTTTCCCGAGGCCCGTGCAGTCTTCCAGGAAGTCGATGACGCGCTCGGCGAAAAGCTTTCCGACATCATGTGGAACGGTCCGGAAGAAACGCTGACTCTGACGGCAAACGCCCAGCCGGCGCTGATGGCCGTGTCCATGGCCGCGATCCGCGTCATGGAAGCCCGCGGCCTTGTGCTCAAGGATAAGGTGGCTTTCGTGGCCGGTCATTCGCTCGGCGAATATTCCGCCCTCTGCGCTGCCGGCATGTTCTCGATCGCCGATACCGCAAGGCTCCTGCGCATCCGCGGCAATGCCATGCAGGCCGCCGTTCCCGCCGGTAAGGGCGCGATGGCTGCCATCATCGGCCTCGAGCACAGCGATGTCGAAGCCACCTGCGCCGAGGCTTCCGCCATCGGCCCGGTTCAGATCGCCAACGACAATGGCGGCGGCCAGCTCGTAATCTCGGGTGAGAAGGCCGCGGTTGAAAAGGCCGCCGAGATCGCGACCGCCAAGGGCGCCAAGCGCGCGCTGATGCTCTCCGTCTCCGCGCCCTTCCACTCCGCGCTGATGACGCCGGCGGCAGACGCCATGCGCGAGGCGCTCGCCAAGGTCGAGAAGCACAATCCGAACATTCCGCTCATCGCCAATGTGCGCGCCGCTCCGGTGGCCGATGCCGGCATCATCGCCGACCTTCTGGTCGAGCAGGTGACAGGCCAGGTCCGCTGGCGCGAGACGGTCGAGTGGTTCGGCAAGAACGACGTGATGACGCTTTATGAAATCGGCTCCGGCAAGGTGCTGACGGGACTTGCCCGCCGCATCGACAAGGCCGTGACCGGCATCGCTGTCAACACGCCCGAAGATATCGAAAAGACGCTGGAAGCGCTGTCGGCGTAAGCGCCGAGTTCAAATGGGGTTTATACACATGTTCGATCTGTCTGGACGCAAGGCCCTCGTCACCGGGGCCTCCGGTGGCATTGGCGAGGAAATCGCGCGTATCCTGCACAAGCAGGGCGCCATTGTCGGCCTGCACGGCACGCGCGCCGAAAAGCTGGAAGAACTCGCCCATGAGCTTGGCGAGCGCACGTTCGTGTTCCCGGCGAACCTTTCGGACCGCGACGCCGTCAAGGCGCTGGGCGAAAAGGCTGAAGCCGATCTCGGTGGCGTCGATATCCTGGTCAACAATGCCGGCATCACCAAGGATGGCCTCTTCGTGCGTATGAGTGACGACGACTGGGACAGCGTTCTGGAAGTGAACCTGACATCCGTCTTCCGCCTGACGCGCGAGCTGACCCATCCGATGATGCGCCGCCGCTTCGGCCGCATCATCAACATCACCTCCGTCGTTGGCGTGACCGGCAACCCGGGCCAGGCCAATTATTGCGCCTCCAAGGCTGGTATGATCGGCTTCTCGAAGTCGCTGGCGCAGGAGATTGCCACCCGCAACGTCACCGTCAACTGCGTGGCGCCGGGCTTCATCGAAAGCGCGATGACACACAAGCTCAACGACAAGCAGAAGGACGCCATCATGGGTGCGATCCCGATGCGGCGCATGGGAACGGGCATGGAAGTCGCGTCTGCCGTGGCGTACCTCGCCTCCAACGAGGCCGGCTATGTTACGGGCCAGACGATCCATGTGAATGGCGGCATGGCGATGATCTGAGGCGTGAGCCTCGAAATGCAGGTTCGGCCGCTCCGGCTTTTGATGTTGAGAGCGTCGAAGGAGAACTTTTATGGCTTTGCGGCGGACTTAAACCGTGTTAAGCGGGCCATGACTGAACGCAATTGGTCAGCTTCACGCAACCTTCTGAGCGTGGGCAGAGCAATCATCAGATGCCTTGGCAGCATAAGCTGCACTGGGTTGAACAGGGTAGGGCGGCCGGAAGGCTTCCTTGTAAGAGACAATAGGGTCGAGGTACCGACATGAGCGATATCGCAGAACGCGTGAAGAAAATTGTTGTTGATCATCTTGGCGTTGACGCCGACAAGGTTGTTGAAGGCGCAAGCTTCATCGACGATCTCGGCGCGGACTCCCTCGACACGGTCGAGCTGGTCATGGCTTTCGAAGAAGAATTCGGCATTGAAATCCCGGATGATGCTGCTGACTCGATCCTGACGGTCGGTGATGCTGTCAAGTTCATCGAAAAGGCTCAGGGCTGATTTCAGTCTCTGACAAGTGACATGGGGCGGGCTTGCCGGCCCGCTTCAGGTCCGGTTTTTCCGGACCTTTTTTAATGAAAAACAGTGATCCCGGTCATTGCGATGAGCTGAAGCCGCAAGGCAGAGCCGGCAATGATGCCGGGTGGTAGGCGTGGCGCAGCCAGGGGGCCGCCGCAGCCGATCATGGGGAGCATGCGGGCGATGAGACGAGTTGTAATCACCGGTCTTGGCATGGTGACGCCGCTGGGCTGTGGCGTTGACGAGACCTGGAAGAACCTGCTGGCCGGCAAGAGCGGCGCCCGCAAGGTGACAGAATTCGAGGTCGAGGATCTGCCCGCCAAGATCGCCTGCCGCCTGCCTTTCGGCGACGGCACGAACGGCACTTACAATGCCGACGACTGGATGGAGCCGAAGGAACAGCGCAAGGTCGATCCCTTCATCGTCTACGCGGTCGCTGCCGCCGACATGGCGCTTGCCGATGCCGACTGGCATCCGCAAAGCGATGACGATCAATGTGCCACCGGCGTTCTCATCGGCTCCGGCATCGGCGGCATCGAGGGCATCGTGGAAGCTGGCCATACGCTGCGAGACAAGGGCCCCCGCCGTATTTCGCCCTTCTTCATTCCCGGCCGCCTGATCAACCTGGCCTCGGGTCACGTCTCCATCAAGCACAAGCTGCGCGGTCCCAACCACGCCGTTGTCACCGCCTGCTCGACCGGCGCGCACGCCATCGGCGATGCCTCGCGCCTGATCGCGCTTGGAGATGCGGACGTCATGGTGGCAGGCGGCACGGAAAGCCCGGTCAGCCGCATTTCGCTTGCCGGCTTTGCAGCCTGCAAGGCGCTGTCCACGCAGCATAATGACAATCCGGAGAAGGCCTCCCGGCCTTATGACCGCGACCGTGACGGCTTCGTCATGGGCGAAGGTGCCGGCGTCGTCGTTCTGGAAGAACTGGAACATGCCAAGGCGCGCGGCGCCAAGATCTATGCCGAAGTCGTCGGCTACGGTCTTTCGGGCGATGCCTTCCACATCACGGCACCGTCGGAAGACGGCGAGGGCGCATTCCGCTGCATGACCATGGCGCTGAAGCGCGCCGGCCTGACGCCCTCCGATATCGACTATATCAATGCGCATGGCACGTCGACCATGGCCGACACGATCGAACTGGGCGCTGTCGAGCGTCTGCTGGGCGATCACGCGTCGAACGTCTCGATGTCCTCGACCAAGTCGGCGACCGGCCACCTTCTGGGTGCGGCAGGCGCGATCGAGGCCATCTTCGCGACGCTTGCCATCCGCGACAACATCGTCCCGCCGACGTTGAACCTGGACAACCCGGACGTGGAAACGCCGGTGGATCTGGTGCCGCATAAGGCGCGCGCCCGCAAGGTGGACGTCGCGTTGTCGAACTCCTTCGGTTTCGGCGGCACGAACGCTTCGCTGATCCTGAAGCGTTACGCCTAAGCAATTCCAGCGAAAGCGGGAGCCGGTTTCGCGTTTGGAATTGCGCAGCAAAGACAGTTGAAGCGCGAAGCGCTTTAAGACAGCGTGCGGCCTGCGCCCCCGTCGGGCCGCTCATCTTCGATAGCGGGAGCTGCAGGTGCGCATCCTTGCCGTACCCAGCTTTCGCCGCATTGAACGGCCATGAGGACATGATGGTACTCATGACAATATTCGAGGAATGCCCGTGAACGACATCGACCCGAAAAGCGAGCGAGAGCCCGGCGACGAGCAGCGCACGGCTCGTCCGGTTCACGCCGATGCCGGTAGTTCCAATGCGGGCGGGACCCCTGTGGAGCCCAGCCTCCCATCTCCCGCCGAGCGGGCGGCCACCGAGCCGAGCCATGCCGAGCCGGCGCAGCCCGTGTCTGCGGAGGTGGGCAGGGAGGCGGCCCCGATCGTGCCCAGTCCCGCCGCCATCAATCCCTCGGAACTCGGCCCCATAGTCGCAACGCCGATCGCGACTGCTGCCTCGGCGAGTGAAGCGCCGGCGCAGGAAACTGCTGCCGCGGAAAGCTCCGCGCATCAGGTACCCGCCGTGGAGATCGAGCCGCAGCCGGAAGGCGTTCCTGCGGGTGCGGAGGCTTCTCAGCCTGCGCCGGACGCGTTCGAACAATCCAGCAGCCTGCCGCCGGTTCCGCCATCGCCGCCGCCGTCAACGCCGTTGTCCTCCCCGCATCCCAGCCAGGGTCCGATCATCATTCCGGTCTCCGCCAAGGAAGCGCTGCGCCCGACACCCGTGCCCGAACCGCCGCAGAGGCTGAAGAAATCCCGCGGCTCGCGCAGCCAGGTCGTCGTCTTCCTCAATTTCGTGATGACGGTCCTTGTCTTCCTGACAATCGCGCTGGGCGGGGCCATTTATTACGGCCTGTCGACTTTTTCCGAACAGGGACCCTCGACCGTCAACTCGAACTTCATCGTCAAGCCCGGCTGGGGCCTTGGTGATATCTCGCGTGGCCTGGAGGCATCGGGCCTCATCTCGGACGCGCGGGTTTTCCAATACGTGACGAAGAGCTTCCTGCGTAATCGCACGCTGAAGGCGGGTGAATACGAGATCAAGGCTGGGGCCTCGATGAAGGAAATCGTCGAGCTGATGGAATCCGGCAAGTCGATCCTCTACTCGGTCACCCTGCCTGAAGGCCTGACCGTGCAGCAGGTCTTTGATCGTCTGCGTGCAGATACCGTTCTCGAAGGCGACCTCCCGGCCAAGATGCCGGACGAGGGTACGCTGCGTCCCGACACCTATAAGTTCACCCGCGGCGCCAAGCGCGGCGAAATCGTCGCCCAGATGAAGGCTGCGCAGGCGAAACTGGTGGAGGATTTGTGGGCAAAACGGTCGCCGGATCTCTTCATCAAGACGAAGGAGCAGTTCGTCACGCTCGCTTCCATCGTCGAGAAGGAAACCGGCAAGGCTGACGAGCGCACGCTGGTGGCCTCCGTCTTCCTCAACCGGCTTGAAAAGAAGATGCGCCTGCAATCCGACCCGACCGTGATCTATGGCATCTTCGGTGGTGCGGGCAAACCGTCCGATCGTCCGATCTATCAGTCGGACCTGAAGAAGATGACGCCTTACAACACCTATGTCGTTGACGGCTTGCCGCCGGGACCGATCTGCAATCCGGGCCGTGCGGCGCTGGAGGCGGTTGCCAATCCCTCCAAGACCAGCGACCTCTACTTCGTCGCAGACGGCACGGGTGGACATGTCTTCGCCGCGACGCTGGAAGAGCACAATGCCAACGTGAAGAAGTGGCGTCAGGTCGAGGATCAGCAGACCAATCCGACAGGTACGGATGCGGGTGCAACGGCAACACAGCCGACTCCTCAGCAATAGGCGCGGCCTTGACCGGCGGGCGTGAGAACAAGACTTGAAGCCTGCCGAGCGAATCTGAAAGATTGGGGCATGGTTTGCACGGCGGGGCGTCGCGCGGCCTTGCGCGACAAGGGGGGGCATGACCTGATGGCATTGCAATCGATGACCGGCTTCTCCCGTTCGGAAGGCGAGAGCGGCCGCTTTCGCTGGGTTTGGGAATTGCGCTCCGTCAATGGCAAGGGGCTCGACCTCCGCTTCCGGTTGCCGCAGGGGCTGGAGGCGCTGGAAGCCGACTGCCGCGCGGCTGCAAGCGCTGTTTTTACACGCGGCAATATCCAGATCGCGCTGAACCTTTCGACGATCGACGAGCGTCTGGAAGCCGTGATCAACGAGGAGGCGCTCCAAGCGCTTCTGGCGCTGAAGGATCGCCTCGGCGATGCGATTGATACCGCACCGCTGACGCTGTCCGCGCTGCTCGGCATGCGCGGCATTATCGATTTCCGTGAACCGGCGGAAGCGCCGGAGGCGGCGGAGGCGCGCACGGTAGCCCTGCTTATCAGCTTCCGCGAGGCCGTTGAAGCGTTGCGCATCATGCGCGAGCGCGAGGGCGCGGCCCTTGCGGATGTGCTGCTCGGCCATGTCGCAAAGATCGGGGATCTGGCGCTGAAGGTAGAGACCGATCCATCGCGTCAGCCGGCGGAAATCGCTAAACGGCTCGCCAGCCAGATCGAGGCGCTGCTGGGAGCAACGCAGTCGCTCGACCGCGACCGCCTGCACGCTGAAGCGGCCCTCATTGCCACCAAGTCGGATCTGCGCGAAGAGATCGACCGGCTGAAGGCACATGTGGTCGCCGCCCGCGAACTCATCACCGAAGGTGGCCCGATCGGCCGAAAGCTGGATTTCCTGGCACAGGAATTCAATCGCGAAACCAACACCATCTGCTCGAAATCCAATGCTGCGGCTGTGACCGCGCACGGGCTGGAACTGAAGGTCGTCATCGACCAGTTCCGCGAGCAGGTTCAGAATCTGGAGTGAGACATGGCCGACACCGCCGCCAACGCAAGGACCATTGAGAGGCGCGGCCTGATGGTGGTGATTTCCTCGCCCTCCGGTGCAGGCAAGTCCACCATCTCGCGGAACCTCCTGGAGTCCGACCGCAACCTCTCGCTCTCCGTCTCGGTGACAACGCGCGCCAAGCGCGGCAGCGAGATCGAAGGGATCCACTACCACTTCAAGAGCCAGCGCGACTTCGAACTGATGCGCGACGGCGACGCATTGCTCGAATGGGCCGCGGTCCACGGCAACTATTACGGCACGCCGCGCGCGGAGGTCGAAAAGGCCATGGCTGAAGGCCGCGACATGCTCTTCGATATCGACTGGCAGGGTGCCCAGCAGTTGCAGGACAAGATGCGGGGCGATGTCGTCTCCATCTTCATCCTGCCCCCTTCCATCGCCGAACTCCGCTCCCGCCTCCACCGCCGCGCCGAAGATAGCGAAGACGTCATCGCCACGCGGCTCGCCAACGCCAAGGCCGAGATCGAGCACTGGCACGAGTATGACTATGTGGTGGTCAACGATGATCTGGAAAGAGCCTTCGGCTCGGTGAAGGCGATCGTCGAGGCCGAGCGGCTGCGACGGGATCGGAGACCTGGGCTGTTCGGGTTCGTGTCGGGGCTGCTGGCGGAGTAAGGCGCACCCGGCTTGCACCTTTTGGCAGCCAAAAAAGACGGGCCGTCCTGTTCATGAACGTGCAGACCCGAATGCGCCGTCAGGGCGACTGGCGGGGTAGACGAAGGTCTTGTTTTAAATCCGTCATTCGCAGCGCATAAGCTGACTGTCATATTCTTGGGGACGGCAGACAGATGAGCAGGCTGCACAGTGAAAATCACCTCGTTTCGCGCATAGGCTGGCTGCGTGCGGCTGTGCTCGGGGCCAATGACGGGATCGTGTCGACGGCGAGCCTGATCATGGGCGTTGCATCCGCTTCCGGAGCGCGATCCGAAATTCTGGTCGCCGGCGTGGCGGGGCTTGTGGCGGGCGCGATGTCCATGGCTGCCGGGGAGTACGTGTCCGTCAGCTCGCAGTCCGATACCGAGAGCGCCGATCTCGCGCGCGAACGCAAGGAACTGGAGACGCAGCCCGCGGCGGAGCTCGAAGAGCTTGCGCAGATTTACGTTGCCCGCGGTCTGACGCCGGATCTGGCGGAGCAGGTTGCCCGGCAACTGACGGCGCATGATGCGCTGGGGTCGCATGCGCGCGACGAACTCGGCATTGTCGAGCACCTTGCAGCGCGGCCTGTCGAGGCTGCCCTGACGTCGGCCGCCACCTTTGCCGTCGGGGCAGCCCTGCCGCTCCTGATGGTCTTCATCGCGCCGCAGGCGAGCCTGGTCTATGTCGTTGCGATCGCTTCTCTACTTTTCCTCGCCGTTCTGGGTGCTGTCGGGGCCAAGGCGGGCGGCGCCGATATCGTCAAGGCGACGGTGCGCGTGACCTTCTGGGGTGCCCTGGCCATGGCGCTCACGGCGGGCATCGGCAAGCTGGTCGGCGTCGCCGTCTGATCGCCCGAGCGTGGGCTTCTCCCCTCTTTCCGGGCCAGCCGCGCTTCCCCGCCGCGATTGATCCAGAACAAGGCTCCCGGATGCCCGATCGTCAGAGTGGATATGGCCCCTTGCAGCGGGCCGCGCTCTGGGGGGCGACGACATGGACCATACAAACGAAGATCGCGTGAAGATCACTCTGCTGACGGTCGCAGCCGCCGGGCTGGTGCTTGGGCTTGTCCTCCATCTTTCGGGCCAGACGGGCTTTGCTCGACTTCTCTGGACGATTGCGACTGCGCCCGTTCTCCTCGCCCTGCTTGTGCAGATCGTTCGCAGCCTGTTTCGGGGTGAACTGGGCCTCGATATTGTCGCTGCTCTGTCCATGACAGCTGCACTCGCCTTCGGTGAGGCGCTCGCGGCCGTCATCGTCGCCCTCATGTACACCGGCGGCTCGTTTCTGGAGAGCTTCGCCGAGGGGCGCGCGCGGCGGGAGATGCATGCGCTCCTCGCACGCGTGCCCAGAATGGCGACGCGCTATGTCGATGGCGGGCTGAAGGAGGTCTCGATTGACGATGTACTGCCGGGTGATCTGCTGCTGATCCGGCAGGGGGATGTCGTGCCGGTCGATGGCGTCGTTACCTCGCCGCATGCGATGCTGAACATGTCCGCCCTCACGGGCGAATCCCTCCCGGTCCCTGCGTCCAAGGATGATGCCGTCCTCAGCGGCGCGACCAATGCGGGGGACGCTTTCGACCTTGTCGCCACGCACGAGGCGCGCGACAGTACCTATGCCGGCATCGTTCGGCTGGTCGAAAATGCGCAAGCCTCCAAGGCGCCGATGTCGCGGCTTGCCGATCGCTGGTCGGTCGGTTTCCTGTTCCTCACGCTGTTGATTGCCGGTGCGGCTTGGTGGTTTTCGGGCGACCCGATTCGCGCGGTTGCGGTGCTGGTCGTCGCGACGCCCTGTCCCTTGATCCTTGCGGTGCCCGTGGCGCTGGTTGCTGGTCTCTCGCGCGCTGCGCATTTCGGCGTGCTCATCAAGGGTGCGCGGCCACTGGAAAACATGGCGCGCATCAGATCAATCATTCTCGACAAGACCGGTACGCTGACCGACGGCCGGCCTCAGATCTCGTCCGTTATCTGCGCAGAGGGCGAGAAGGAAGACGAGATCGTCAGGCTCGCAGGCTCGCTCGATCAGGCTTCCAAGCACCCGATCGCACAGGCGATCGTCGCAGCTGCCGGTGCGCGTAACCTCGACCTCGCGCTTCCCGCGGATGCGCGGGAGTATCCGGGAGAGGGGGTAAGCGGTGTTGTCGACGGCGTGCCGGTCGTCGTTGGCGGTCACGGCTTCGTCGCCAGACATGCGGAGACGGCGCGCCTGCCGCTTCCCGAGGCGGAAGCCGGCTCGGTCATCGTCGCCGTTGGCGTGGCTGGCCGGATTGCCGGCTATGTCGTGATGGCCGATCCCGTGCGCGAGGAGGTGGCCGAGATGCTCATCGGGCTGCGGCACGAGGGCGTTCAACGCATCCTTCTGGCGACCGGCGACCGCGCGGCCGTCGCCGAGCGCATTGCAGGCGGCCTCGGGTTGGACGCCATCCACTCCGGCCTGACGCCCGACCAGAAGGTGCTCCTCGTGCTCACCGAACGCAAGAACGGTCCGGTCATGATGGTGGGGGACGGCGTCAACGATGCACCGGCGCTCGCCGCAGCCGATGTCGGCGTGGCCATGGGCGCGCGGGGCGCGGCAGCGTCTGCGGAGACTGCCGATGTGGTTCTTCTGGTCGACCGCATCGAAAGGCTGCGTTCCGGCATTGAGATCGCCCGGCGCTCGCGTCGCATCGCCATGGAGAGTGTAGTGGTGGGGATCGGGCTCTCTGTCATCGCGATGATCGCGGCGGCCCTCGGACACCTGCAACCGGTGGAGGGCGCGCTTCTTCAGGAGGCCATCGATGTCGCGGTCATCCTGAACGCATTGCGGGCTTTGAGGATCGCACCCACGGTCGACTGAGCACGCGGCAGCTTACACCAAATTCGCCAGCCGGCAGAATTCCTCGACCGACAGCGTTTCGGCCCGCCGCTGCGGGTCGATACCGGCCTGCACCAGCAGGGCCTCGCCACCGAGGCTCTTGAGGCTCTGACGTAACATCTTCCGACGCTGTCCGAAGGCGGCCTCGGTGACACGGCCGAGCTTCTTCGCGTCGCAGTCGATCGGATTTGCACGCGGGGTCAAATGAACGACGGTGGACATGACTTTCGGGGGCGGGGAGAACGCCTGCGGGGGCACGTCGAAGGCCATGCGCGCCTCCGTGCGCCAGCCCGCGAGCACAGCCAGCCGCCCGTAATGGTCATCATCCGGGTTGGCCGTGATGCGCTCGCCCACTTCCTTCTGGAACATGAGCGTCAGCGATTGCCAGAACGGCGGCCATACGGGTGGCAGCAGCCAGTTCAGCAACAGTTGCGTGCCGACATTGTAGGGCAGATTGGCAATGATCGCCACCGGACCGTCCTTGGGAGCAAGGCTCGCGAAATCCGTTTTCAGTGCATCGCCGCTGATGACGTCCAGCCTCCCCGGATAGTGGGCGGCAATCTCGGCCAGCGCCGGAAGGCAGCGCTCGTCGCGCTCAACGGCTATAACCTTCCTGGCGTTGAGCGACAGGATCGCACGGGTCAGGCCACCTGGCCCGGGGCCGACCTCGAAGACGGTCACGTCCTCGAGCGGACCGGCAGTGCGAGCGATCTTCTGCGTGAGGTTCAGGTCGAAAAGAAAGTTCTGGCCGAGCGACTTCTTTGCATCCAGCCCATGCGCGGCAATCACGTCGGAGAGTTTCGGCAGTCCGTCGATGGTGGCCATCTCACGAGGTCCTTGAAGCCATTGCCGCGGCCATTTTCAGCGCAGCGATCAGGCTGTCTGGCTTGGCCTTGCCGGTGCCGGCGATGCCGAATGCTGTTCCGTGGTCAGGCGAGGTGCGGATGAAGGGGAGACCCAGCGTCACGTTCACGCCGTCGTCGAAGGCAAGCGTCTTGGCGGGAATGAGTGCCTGGTCGTGATACATGCAGATGGCGACGTCATACGTCGCCCGCGCCGCCGCATGAAACATCGTATCGGCCGGAAGCGGCCCGAAGGCGTCGATACCATCTGCCCGCAGCCGCTCGACGGCCGGCCGGACGACGGCGTCATCCTCCTTGCCCAAGGCCCCGCCTTCGCCCGCATGCGGGTTGAGGCCGCTCACAGCGAGGCGCGGCCGGGCAATCCCGAAGCGGTTTGTCAAATCTCGCGCGGTGATCCGGGCCGTTTCCACGATCAGGTCCTCGGTGAGTTCCTCGGCAATCCGGATCAACGGGATATGGATCGTCACGGGCACGGTTCGAAGCTGCGGGCTCGCAATCATCATGACCGGGAGAGGGACTTTGCCATCAGGTCCTGCGGCGAGGTCGGCGAGATATTCCGTATGGCCCGGAAAGCGGAAACCTGCGGAATAAAGCACGGATTTGGCGATCGGGCAGGTCACGACTGCGCTTGTGCGTCCTGCTCTCGTCTCCTCGACCGCCCGGCGGATGGCTTCGATAATCGAACCCGCATTGGCGCTATCGGGGGCGCCGGCCGTCACTGATGCAGTCCCGGGGACCGAAAGAACCGGGAGCGCCGTCGCGAAAACGGAGCGCGCCGTATCGGCGGTCGCTTCCTCGATTGGCACATCAATGCCCAGCATGGTGGCGCGCGCCGCCAGCGCCGAATGATCGCCGATGTAGAGGAAAGGCGGCAAGCCATGCTCACGCCGCTTCGCCCAGGCCATCAGCGCGATATCAGGGCCAATGCCGGCCGGGTCGCCCTGGCTGAGCGCGAGCGGTTTGAGCGCCGACATCGCTTCGCCTGTCCCGGTCACTTCATGACGACATTGGCTTTGGCGCGAAGCTCTTCCAGATACTTCTTGGCGTTAGGATCCACTTCGTTCTGCTTGCCGGGCTTCTTGAGGTCTTCCTCACGAAAGACGGCCGCAGCCGCAGCGTCGTCGCTGACTTCACGCTTTGAGCAGATGGCGATGAATTCAACGCCGCGCGGGGTTACCTGGGTCGTCGTTGTGCCGCCCGCCGGTGCCTTCGTGATCGGCCCCTTCCAGTTGTCCGGAAGCTCGGGCTCAAGGAAGCGGCCAAGATCCTTGACCGAGACGTCGTGCAGGGTCGCGGCGAAAGCCAGCGCCTGGTCGCAGCCCGGGAAGTTCTTGCGCGAGGCTTCCGCCTCCGCCTTTCGCTTGCCCGTGATACCCTTCTTGTTCTCCGGTACCACGAAGATGACCTGCTTCAAGATATATTCATTGACCTTCGGCCGGTTTGCACCGCTCTTGGCGATGCGTGCGCCGATGTCGCCAGCCGTCATCTTGTTGCTGTCGCCAAAACGTGCCTGCACGGCGCGTGGCCAGCTCATCGAAATGGCGATGAAGGACTTGAAGTGGTCGACCGTGACGCCGGACTGCTTCATGATGTCGTTGAGTTTTTCCAGCGAAAGCTTGTTGTTGGCGGCAAATCTGGCATAGGCCGCGTCGACTTCATCGCTGCTGACGGAGGTTCCCGTCGACAGGACTCCGACGCGCTCGATAGCTTCATCAACGAGTTGCTGCTTCGCAAGGCTGTTGAGATTGCCCTTGGCGCGCTGCAGGCGCAGGAAGGCCACGCGCTTTGCCACGTCGCCGCTGGTGATCGGGCTTCCGTTTACCACGGCAACGACACTCGTGCCGCCGCCTGCCGCCTCCGCGATCATGATCTGAGGTGCGATCGCAGGCGCAATCACGGACATACCAAAGGAGATCGAAAGCGCGGCGATGGCCGTCTTGAAGCTCAACATTTCAGAATTCCTTCCAGGGCAAGCCAAAACTCACCAATAACTTGCCGCTGCATAACATGATGCTGCAAGTCATTCAAACTGCAGGCAGTGGATAGTTTGGATTTTAGGCAAAGTCGCGGCGCGCTCGCGCCGCATCTCAGAAGGACGAACTTGTCGCATCGCCTACACGGACATCCCCCAGCGTGCGGAAGGACAGGCGCGCACCGATGGCCCAGTCGCTGCCGGAATTATTCGTCGTGTCCCGCGTCGAGGTGAAGCCGATCGCAAAGATCGTGCATTCGTCTTCGTAACTCAGACCGATCGTGCTGGAATTCAGCTGCCGGGCGCGAATGTCGTAGTTCACCGTGCCGTAGAGCTTCCAATATTGCTGGAACTTGACGCTGTTGGTCAGGATGATCTGTTCACCCCTGTCCGGAGATCCGTATTCAGGCTGTGGCGCGATGCGCGAATAGGTGGCCGAAACGTTATACGCCTTGGAGGAGTAGCTCAGCGTAGAATCAAGTCGAGCGACCTGGAAATTCTCTTTCTTCAGGCGAAGGCTTTCGGTGACGCCAAGGCCGTAAGGTGTCTGCACATTGACCATGCCGACATAGTCGGATGCCTTCTTGTCGAGACCCGAATTCCAGCCGGCATAAACCAGATCCGTCTGCGCGAACGAATTTCGGCCTGCGACCTGGAACGACTCCCCTGCAATCGCGTTGACCGAATAGCCGTTGTCGAACGTGCCCTTGTAGCGAACGCCGAGATTGGCGCGCGTGCCCCCTTCGATGCGGTCGTAGCCGGAGAACTTGTCACGATCGAAAAGATTGGTCGCGTCAAAGACGAAGCTCTGCGCATCTTCATTCGGCAGACGCCCTGCCATCTGCTCGTCTGGTCGGACGAAGATCTGGCCGATCGGTTCGATGATATGCTCGCTGCCGGGCATCGTGATCAGGAACGGATAGCTGACTTCCGTTCCAGCGGTGATCATGGAGCGAGTCGCCTCTACGCCGGAATAGAAGCTGCCGGCATAGGTGTAGGTGCTGCTCGACGGCGCCTTCATGCCAAGCTGGAACATGTCCGCCCTGGCCGCCAGAACCGGCGTAACCACGAGACCGCCATCGGTCACGAAACGTCTGCGCCATTGCGCGTCCGCGCTCAGACGGCTGGTCTCCCCACGAACGCCGGGGAAGCGCGTCGTCGTGCCCTCGGTGTAGGCGGCAAGGCCGCGATGCGTGAGATTGGTGAAGTTGAGATCGTAGCTGAACTCACCACCTGCAATGGGCTTGTCGAGAACGGCGTTGTAGTCGAGAACCGGGTGGACGAAGGCCTGCTGGTATTCGGCAGTGTTCGTCGGATCGGCATCCTGAACATCAAAATAATAGGTTCTCACGTCGAAGTAGTTCCGGTTGCCGAGGCCGGTCAGATAAATCTGATTGGTGAAGGTCGAGCCGTTGACTCCCTTCAGGCTATAGGTTCGCGAGAAGTTGTTATCCGTCTGGGCCATGACATCCCAGCCGAAGGTCCAGCGGGGATTGATCTGGAAGGAACCCGTGCTGCGAATCATTCCGCGCTGGGTCCGCAATGAGTCGCTTGTTCCGGCGGAGAAGACGGAGCGCTTCTGCTGGATGATTCCCGCCATTTGCAGCGTATGCGATCCGCTGTCGAATTTCTGCCTGAGTTCACCGGCGAGCAAAGGCCCCTGCGTTGAATAATAGGTCGGGCTGAACGTGAAGTCCGTGCTTGGATTGATCACGTAATAATAGGGAATGGTGGCGCCGAAACCTAGGTTCTGCGAGGAACTGTAGGTCGGGAACAGGAAGCCCGATTTGCGCTTGACCGTGTGGTCCGGGACCTCGATGAACGGCAGGTAGGCGATCGGCATGCCGAAGAGCTCGAGCCGTGTTGCCTCCAGGCGAACCGTGTGGGTTTCGCCGTTCTCAATCACCTTGCGCGCCTTGACCTGCCAGAACGGAGCCTTCTCCGGATGGTCGGCGCAGGGTTTGCAGGCCGTATACACGCCGTTCTGCAGGACGAACACGTTGGAATTCACCCGCTGACCGCTTTCGGCAGCGATATGCGTGTCGTCTGTCGTCTCGATGCGAAGCGAATTGATGAAGCCCTGGCCGAAATCGTCCGTGACGTCCATCTTGTCGGCATAGATCCTGTTGCCGTCGGGCTCGACGACTTCGATCTTGCCGTCCGCAATGAGTCTCCCGGAAGCCTGATCATAGGTCACATTGTCGGCGACGAGCTTGTGGCCCTTGTAGTTGATCTTCACGGCGCCGGTCGCCGTGACCTTCTTGTGGTCCCGGTCGTAGACCAGCTGATTGGAGGACAGATAGAGCTTTGCATTGTCGTCGGCCTGCTGCTCGGGCAGGGGCAGGGCCTCCTGAGCAACGGACGAGCCCATGGCCGCAAAAAATGCGCAAGCGGCTACCCCTGCAAGCAAGGCAGTTCTCACGGTCGAAACGATCGCGCTATTCATTGCAGCCACTAACCATCCTCTTGATGGAGCAGGATGGTTGCACCGATAGCCAGAGCCACAATGGCCGGTATCCAGGCCGCAACGAACGGAGGTACTACACCGCTGCTACCAAATGCTTTCGCAAGCATTGTCACCACATAAAGCATGAAGCCGGAAAGGATTCCACCCAGAATCAATCCCGGTGATTGTGAAAGCCGGCTGAATTTCAGCGAGACGGTGCCGGCAATCATCACCATGGCGATCAGGAAGATCGGCATGGATAGAAGCGAGTGATACTGCGTCTTGAGCGCATTGGTGGAAATGCCCAACGCCTTGTTTGTCTCGATCTTGCGCGGAAGATCAAAGAAACCAACGCTTTCCGGCTGGGAAAGCTGCTCCTGGACGAACTCGCGTTTCAAATTGGTTTCCAATTGTATTGACTTGATACGCTTCGGAGGCTCGCCCGGACGCGTTTCCAAAACGTTGTTAAGCTGCCAGTAACCACGTTCCAAGATCGCCTGGTCGGCGTCTTGCCTCAAAACGATATTTCCCTGTGGATCAAAGTGGAAAATCACTACCCCGGACAGCACGGTTCCGTTCTCGCCGACGCTTCGCGCACCGATGATGGCATCGTCATTGCGAGTGATTTGCCGCAACCAAGGAACGCTGGCCGACTGTGAAGACGACGTCGCCCCCACGCGCGCCTCGACGCTGGTCGCCGTCTGCATGCCGATGGCCGCCAGCGGGTTGAGCACTGTCGTCACCAATATGCCCGCGATCATGGCGCCGAAAATGAAGGGCGACATGAACTGCCAGACGGAAATTCCGGCTGCGCGGGTTACGACGAGTTCGTATTTCCGGTTCAGCGCGACGAGCGTGATGATGGAGGAGAAAAGCACCACGAAAGGCGCGGTCTGCTGCAGCAGGAGCGGCAGGCGCAGTGCCGTAAGCCAGAAGGCATCCATCAGATGCGTCTGCGACGAATCGGGAATCTTGCTCGAGTTCTCGCTGAAATCGACGAGAAAGATGATTGCCGCTACGCCCAGGAAGAACCAGGCCAGCGTCCTCATGTAGCGCCCGAAGAAGTAGCGTCCGAGGGTCCACGGGATATTCATCACGCTAGCGACCTCCACCGGATTTCGTGCCGCCTAACGTCACCCCGGCAAAGCCGCTCGTCATCCAGCGCGGCAGGCGGAGAGTGCGGGCGCTCAGGATCATCAGAATGGAGATCACCACGATGGCCAGAGGGACTGCATAAAGCAGAATGACAAAGACCGGAGCCTCCGCAATCTGGTTCGACATATAGTAGGAGAGCCACCGCAGAACGAAGGCAATGCTCAGCGCGGAGATGACGGGATGGAGCCGAATTTCGCGCTGCGTCCGCGCGCGGCCGGCAATCAGGAAGGCGATCAGGCCGTAGACGAGGGGGAAACTCCATTCCGTCAGGCGACGGTGCAGTTCCGCAGTGTATTCGCCCTTGTTGGCCGCATAGTCGTGATCATTTTCGTCCGGATGAAACAGGAAGGAGAGGTCACGGTCGATGGCCCTGAGCGTCATCCCGCCGCGCGACTTCGTCAGCTGTGACAGGTCAAAGGCGTAGGACACGAATTTGACCACCGAGATGTCCCCGTTGGAGGAACGCCGGTCAACCTCGCCGTCATGCATGACCAGTGTGGTGCCCGTGTCGTCGATGGCACCTTCCTTGGCGTAATAGACCAGTTCCGAATCGGGGTCGCGATAGTCGGCTACGAAGATGCCGCTGAGCGTGCGCCCATGCAGGCGCTTCGAAATCTGCAGATAGAGCCCGTCGTCGATCTTGCGGAAGGTCTTTTCTTCGATGACCGAGGAGAGAAGGTCGGCATAGACGGCAGCAATCATCTTGCGCGCCTGAACCCGAACGACCGGCTCGACAAAGTTGTCGACGGCGAAGGAAAGGGCGCACGCCCCGAGCGCGACGATCAGGACCGGGCGCAGCAACCGGCTGCGCGGCATGCCTGCCGCATCGATGACCGCAAATTCGGAGTCGGCGTTCATGGCCGAGAAAGTCTGCGCGATGCCGATGACGATGCCAAAGGGAATGACCATCGGAATGATGGTGGGAAGGATGAGGCCCGCGAGCTGAAAGAAGGAGGAGATGGACTGACCGCTATCCGTCACGAGATTGACGCGTGCCAGAACCTGCACGATCCAGATCACGGCCAGCACCGGCAGGATGGACGCCACCGCCATCTTGACTATGCGCAGCGCTATATAACGTTCAATGAGCGTCATGCATTCTCTAGGCTCTGGGCCGTCCCGGCCGTGTTTCGGCCAAGTCAGCGGTTGTCGTCAAATAGGTCCCCAAAGCCCTTTCGTACACCCTCGACGACCTCCTTTTGCCTGATCGCGAGTGTGACAGACTCGCTTTAGCACGACGAGTGCGGCGAAAATAGAGACAAACGAATTGGCTTGCCATAGCGAGAAAGGCTTATGCAGTGCTGCTTTTAGCCGACGTGTCCCGCTCGTTCCATCCGAAGATGGCGGCGAGCAGCTCGAAGACGATCACGGCGGAAAGCCAGGCAAGGATTGCATCGGAGAGAAAGTGCCGTCCAAAGAAGACGCGCAGCAGCGCCGTGACGACGGATATGGCCAGCACTGGCCAGAATATCCACCGTCGTGCATGGGGCGGGAGGAGCGCGAGCAGGCAGAAGAGCCACCCGGCACTCGCGGCCTCGCCGGAAATAAAGGAGCAGTTCGATGTGCAGGCGCCGGAGAAACTGCCGGCCGGCACGAAGGGAAGCTGTCCGGAAAAAAGGGATGTATCGGCCGGGCGGGGGCGGCCGGAATACGCCTTCAGCAGCATGTTGACGATCAGACCGGCGTCGATGATCCAGGCGCCCAGCGCAACGAGCCGGTTGCGGCGGCTGATCTCCGGCCAATCGAGACGCCGATCCAGCGCCGGAACGACGAGCGAGGCGACAAGAGCAATCGCTGCGACGACCGGCAAATAATAGAGGACTGTGCGGATCAAGGCGAAAACCGGAATCTCACCCAGCGCAAACATGCCGCACTGCCCGGCCGCGCCGCCCTGAGCGCAGGCCGATGTTGTGTAGAAAAGCCGTGAAAAGCCGATATCCACGGACGGAAACAGCCTGAAAAACAGGAGGATCACCAGCCAGCCCGCGGTGAGGATCCAGAAGCTTCTAAACGGTCGATCCTGTTGCATCGCGGGATTTCCTTTCGCAAGGCCGCTGTCTATCAACGCCCGTTTGACCGATCAAGCGCCTTCGTCTCTTGCAATTGCCCGCCGAACCGTGATGAAACGGACCATCATCAGCAAGAGACGTCCAGGAGGCGCATGTGGCCGGCGAAATCGAAATCAAGGTGAAGAAGTCCGCGGACGTGAAGGGCGGGACGGTCATCGTCCTGAAGGCGAAAGACGCCGCCGCGACCGCCGGTACATCGGAAATCGCGCCCCCTGACGTACTTGCACGCGCCGAGAAGGCGGCGGATTTCAAGGCTTCGCGCCTGTCCACCTGCACGATCCTTGCTCCGCATGGATCGCCGGCCGACAAGCTGGTGGTGCTCGGCATGGGCGACGTGGCCGGTCTGACGGAAAACGACTGGCTCAATGCCGGTGGCGTTGCGGCTGCCGCGTTCGGCAAGGCTGCAGAGATCAGCATTTTCCTCGACATGCCTGAAGCGGCCCCCGATGCAGCCATGCTGGCGCAGTTCGTGCTCGGTGTTCGCCTGCGTGCCTATACGTTCGACCACTACAAGGTCGCGACGAAGAAGGGGGAGGATGAAGGTGCCGATCCGGCCAAGGTCAAGGTCACGGTGGTGGCCGCTGCCTCTGCTGATGCCAAGAAGCCGCTTGCCGCTGCGGAGGCAGTCGGCGACGGCGTGCTCCTGGCACGCGATCTCGTCAATGAGCCGGCCAATGTTCTCGGCCCGCTTGAATTTGCCGAACGTGCTGTCGCGCTCGGCAAGCTGGGAGTTATGGTCGAAGTGCTGACCGAGAAGGACATGAAGAAGCTCGGCATGGGCGCACTGCTTGCCGTTGCTCAAGGCTCCGTCCGCCCGCCGCGTCTCGTCGTCATGCAATGGCAGGGCGGTAAGGCGGGTGATCAGCCGGTCGCCTTCATCGGCAAGGGGGTTGTCTTTGACAGCGGCGGCATTTCCATCAAGCCGGCCGCCGGTATGGACGAGATGAAGGGTGACATGGGCGGTGCGGCTGCCGTCACCGGCCTTATGCATGCACTTGCGGCGCGAAAGGCCAAGGTCAACGCGATCGGTATCATCGGCCTCGTCGAGAACATGCCGGACGGTAACGCTTACCGTCCTGGCGACGTCGTGACATCCATGTCCGGCCAGACGATCGAGGTTCTCAACACCGATGCTGAAGGCCGCCTCGTCCTCTCCGACGCATTGCATTATTGTAATGACCGCTTCAAGCCGAAGCTGATGATCAATCTGGCGACGCTGACCGGTGCGATCGGCGTGGCTCTTGGGCCACATCACGCCGGCCTCTTCTGCAACGACGATGCGCTGGCCACAGCCCTGACCGATGCAGGCCTCAAGACGGCCGAAAAGCTGTGGCGCATGCCGCTCGGCAAGGAATACGACAAGATGATCGACAGCAAGATCGCCGACATGAAGAACACCGGCGGCCGTCAGGCGGGCGCGATCACGGCGGCGCAGTTTCTGAAGCGCTTTGTCGGGTCGACCCCTTGGGCGCATCTCGACATTGCCTCGACCGCGATGGGTGCGCCGTCGAATGAGGTGAACAGTTCCTGGGGATCCGGATTCGGCGTTCGCCTCCTCAACACGTTCGTCGCCGACCATCACGAGGGCTGACCGCTGGCGGAAATCCTCTTCTACCATCTGACCGAATCGAAACTGGAGGAGGCGCTGCCTCCTCTGGTGGAGAAGTCCGTTGCGCGCGGTTGGAAGGTCATCCTGCAGTTCGCCGAAACGCAGCCGCGGGACCAGATGGACGGGCATCTCTGGACATGGCGGGAGCAGAGCTTCCTGCCGCATGGGGTCGATGGCGGCGAATTTGATGCTCGCCAGCCTATTCTCCTGACAACGGGTGAGGGGAACCCGAACGGCGCCAACATTCGCTTCCTGTGTGCCGGTGCCGATTTGGAGGACCTGAGCGGCTACGAACGTGTCGTCGTCATGTTCGATGGTCACGATAACGACCAGCTTCAGCAGGCCCGGGGCCAGTGGCGCCGTTTTTCAGGACCTGACAACCAGCTGACCTATTGGCAGCAGAACGGCTCCGGCGGCTGGGAACGCAAGGCCTGAAGCCAAAGCGTCAACGCCACATCTCAAGCGCGATCTCGTTCCTGCGTCATATTGTCGATTGCTCCGTTTCCGGTGTCTGCAACCGTGAAGTTGTCACTAACAATGCCCATATAGGGAGAGAGACACTTGACCAGAAAAGGACGCAGATCATGTCTGAGCTCATCGTCATTGGCTACAACACGCAGGAACAGGCCGAAACCGCGCGCGAGGCGCTTTACAAGCTTGCCAAGGAATACCTGATCGAAGTCGAAGACGCTGTGGTGGCGACGGCGGAGCCTGATGGTCAAATCAAGCTGCACCAGATGGTCAATCTCTGGGCCATGGGCGCATCCGGCGGCGCTTTCTGGGGCCTGCTGGCAGGTCTTGTTTTCCTGAATCCGCTTGTCGGCGTGGCCGCGGGCGCGGGGGCTGGCGCGCTCGCCGGTGCGCTGTCGGATTATGGCATCAACGATGGTTTCATGAAGGAGGTCTCCTCCATCCTGCAGCCGGGGCAGGCTGCTCTCTTCATCTCGGCCAAGCGCGCCACGTCGGATCGCGTGGTGGAAGAAATGAGCAAGCATGGCGGACGCATCCTGCGCACCAATCTGGACCGCAGCCAGGAACAGGCGCTGCGCGAGGCATTCGACAAGGCTCGCCAGGAAGTGCTGTCGAAGGACGCGCCTGCCGTTACCGCAGCCAAGCCCGCCGAAGATCCCGCCTGGGATTGACGGATGCCCTTAACTTCCGGCGGGCCGCAGTGGCCCGCCTTTGAGACGCGTTTCTCAGCGGCCCGCCGAGGCGACAAGGCCACCCTGCGGCAGCCTGCTGCGGCTGTAGCGCAACGTGACGACGCTGTAGCCCTCATCTTCCAGCCGCGCGAGAAGCAGCGGCAGCATCGCAACCGTGCGCGCATGAATGTCGTGCATCAGGATGATGCCCTTGCGCTGATGATGGATGACGGCCATCGTCCGCTCCAGCACGGCATTCGGGCTGCTTTTGAAATAATCCTTCGAGTCGATGTTCACATCCATGACGACGGTGCCCCGGCTCGCGAGCGCCGAGCGAATTTTCCGGGTATCGGCCAGATAGGGGAAGCGGAAGAAGCCGACCGGTGCGTCCACCGCGTCGCTCACCGCATGCTCCCCTTTGTCGATCTCGGCCATGGCCGTCTCGAAGTTGAGAGCTGCCAAATTTTTGTGGCTGAACGTGTGGCTGCCGATGGAGTGGCCGCGCCGGACGACGTCCCGCGCGATCTCCGGGTGGCTTCGCGCCATCTGGCCGACCATCATGAAGCTCGCCTTGACGCGGAAGCGATCCAGCACGTCGAGGATCTGCTCTGTCTTGCCAGGCATCGGGCCGTCATCGAAGGTGAGGATCAGTTCCTTGTCCTGTAGCCGGATGTCAGAGATAGATCCAACCGAGATCGTGCGGCCCGCCAGCCCGCCGCCCGAGAAGATGCTTCGGGAGCGGACAGGCGATTCCGGCTTCATCCACGCTGTTGGTTCCATCTTGACGGGCTCGTTCGCACCGAGGCGATGATGCTCGCCCGAAGCCGGAGCATAGGAGGATTTCAGGGAGGGCCCACCCTCCTTTTCCGGCTTCGTGGTATTGCAGCCGGCCAGCATGAGGCAGGACAGCGCGGCGGCAAGTAAGGGCTTAATCTGCATGAAAGAATCGCTCGGGAAAATCGGAAGGATGTATGTCCGATCATTCTGCGATTATGGTTAATCATTCGTTGCGGCCGGCACCGGAATGCGGAATATTGCGCGAAATTCGGCACGCACGGAGGGGCCATGATCGCGCGCTTTTTCATCCTCATGCTGGGGCTTTTGGTGGCACCTGTCTGTTGCGCCGCCAGCTTCGACTGCGCAAAGGCACAAAGCGAGGATGAAGTCGCCATTTGCAGTAATCCGGAGCTCTCCCACCGGGACATGATTGCAGATGAAATGTTTCGCAGGGCGGTCGACATCGCCGGAGCAAAGGCCGCGAAGCCTGTGGCACGCAGCGGGCTTGCGGAGCGTGCCGCCTGTGGCAGTGATCCCGCCTGCATCGCCAAGGCGCAGCAGGGTCTCGTCGATGCTCTCGCTGCGCTGATTGACAGCAGGAGCGGCGGCATGGAGGTGGGGTCCAAGATCAACTATGGCAGCCGTCTCGGCATGCAGGTAACCGTGAGCAGCATCAGGGGCATTGGAACGAGCCGGGCGGTCATCGAGGTCGAGCACACGCGTGAAGATGCGACGACCTTCTGCCGGGAATATGTTCAGAAAGTCACTCCGAAATGCATCAAGGACGAGCTTGCGGTGGAGATCGGCGGAGAGTTTTCAGGAAACTGCCAGTCCGGCGAATTCGAGACGCTGACGAGTGACCAGCTCATCTTCAAGGGCGTCAGCAAAACAGAAGACATGGCGGATTACGAGATCGCCGTGAAGGACACCGGCGAGCTGCTCGATGGCTCCTCCGCCAGCGGATATCCGGTCGTTCTGGAGCAATTCATGGCGCTCTGCCCCAACCGGCGCTGATCAGGTCCCGCCGATCTCTTCCAGTTCGGTCGAGAGTGCCAGCCATTCCTCTTCACTGGCCTCCAGCTTCTTCTGCGCATTCGCCCGTGCGGTCGTCAGGTCCGCCGCCCGGTTCGGATTCTTGGCATAGATATCGGGGTCGGACAGTTCCGTGTCGATCCCTTGAATCAATCTCTCAATGCGGTCGATCAAGCTCTGGATTTCATCGATCTTTTTCTTCAGCGCGATCGGATTGGAACGCTTCTGCGCTGCCGGCTTGTCGGCTGACGGGGCAGGGGCGCTACCGCTCTCCTTCTTCTGCGATGTTTTGCCGGCGGAAACGACGAGATCGCGATATTCCTCCAGATCGCCCTCGAAGACCTTCACGGTTCCGTCGCGCACTAGCCAGAGCCGGTCCACCGTCGCCTCGATCAGGTGGCGGTCGTGCGAGATCAGGATGACGGCGCCGGTGTAATCGTTCAACGCCTCGATCAGCGCGCGGCGGCTGTCGATGTCGAGATGGTTCGTCGGTTCGTCGAGGATGAGCAGGTTCGGCGCATGGAAGGCCGAAAGCCCCATGAGGAGACGCGCCTTCTCGCCGCCTGAGAGGTCCTTGGCGGCCGTATCCATCTTCTCCGTCGGCAGGCCCATTTGCGCCACGCGCGAGCGCACCTTCGCTTCCGGCTCCAGCGGCATCAGCTTGCGCACGTGGTCGACCGCACTCTGTTCCGGCACAAGATCGTCCAGCTGATGCTGCGCGAAGAAGCCGATCTTCAGGTTCGGCGCCAGCGTCACCCGCCCGGCCTCCGCCTTCAGGCGGCCGGAGATGAACTTGGCGAAGGTCGACTTGCCGTTGCCGTTCGAGCCGAGCAGCGCAATGCGGTCGTCTGTGTCGATGCGCAGGTTCAGGTTCTTCAGGATCGGCTTGCCGGGCTCGTAGCCCACTGCACCCTTCTCGATATGCACGATGGGCGAGGCGGCTTCCTTCTCCGGATCGGGGAACTTGAAGCCGGCCACATGCTCATGGACCACGGCGGCCACCGTGCCCATGCGCTCCAGAGCCTTGACGCGGCTCTGCGCCTGCTTGGCCTTCGTCGCCTTGGCCTTGAACCGGTCGATGAAGCTTTGCAGATGCTTGCGCGCCGCCTCGTTCTTGGCCCGCGCCTTCATCTGAAGCTCTTCGGCCTCGGCCTTCTGCCGCTCGAACTGGTCGTAGGAGCCGCGATAGAAGGTCAGCTTCTTCTGGTCGAGATGCACGATCGAGTTGACCGCCGAGTTCAACAGGTCGCGGTCGTGGCTGATGATGATGACCGTGTGCGGATATCGCTTGATATAATCCTCGAGCCAGAGCGTACCTTCAAGGTCGAGATAGTTGGTCGGTTCGTCCAGCAGCAGCAGATCGGGCTCAGAAAAGAGCACCGCCGCCAGCGCCACGCGCATCCGCCAGCCGCCGGAAAAGCTCTTCGCCGGCCGCTTCTGCGCCTCATCGTCAAAGCCGAGACCGGCGAGAATGGAGGCCGCGCGCGCCTCGGCCGAATAGGCGTCGATATCGGCGAGCCTCACCTGGATTTCGGCGATGCGATGCGGATCGGTCGCCGTCTCGGCCTCTTTCATGAGCGCCGCGCGCTCCTTGTCCGCCGCCATGACGATCTCGATCAGCGCGTCATCCGTCCCCGGCGCTTCCTGCGCCACCTGACCGATCCGCGCGCCCTTGGGATAAGTGACCGTGCCGGCCTCCGGCGACATGTCGCCCGTGATGATCTTGAACAGCGTCGACTTGCCGGCGCCATTGCGCCCGACAAGGCCCGCCTTGAAACCGGAAGGCAGGGTGAGCGACGCATCGTCGATAAGAAGGCGCCCGGCAATGCGGGCCGTGAGACCGGAAATCGTGATCATGATGGCGGGTTTAATGGCCGAGCTTGGCGGGGATGGCAAGGGGGATGGCCGTTGCCGAACCGACAAAAGCGGGTAACGTCAGTCCGTAAAGCCGCGAGTCGATCAAGCTTTGCAGGGACAGGGGATTTAAGATGGACATTTACGTGCTGGGAGCGGCCCTCATCGCAGGCTTCGTTTACGGAATAACCCCGGGCCCCGGCGTGCTCGCCGTCTTCGGGATCGGCGCTGATCAGGGCAGGCGCTCGGCGGCGGCGTTTCTGACCGGGCATCTGGCGGGCGATGTCGTGTGGTCGACGCTGGCGCTGGTCTCGATCGTCGGCGCCACGGTCATCGGCTCGGCCTTTTTCGATATTCTGGGGCTGATCAGCGGGGCCTACCTCTTCTGGCTCGGCTGGCGCGCTGTGACTGTCAAGCGCCGGTCGGAGGAGGACATGAGCGCCGCGCGCATCCGCCGCCCCATGCTGCACGGTTTGACCTTCGGTCTCACCAATCCCAAATCCTATCCGGTGGCAGTGGCCACGCTGACCGCGCTCCTGTCCGCCAAGGCGGGGCTTCTGACCTTCGCCATGCTGCCCGCGCTCGTGGCTGCCACCTTTGTTGGAGGTCTCTTTGCCTATGTCATCCTGATCGGCATTGTCGGCATGTCTGCCATCCGCCGGCTCTATCGCCGCCACGAACTCTGGGTGACGCGGCTGAGCGGCATCATGTTCATCGGCTTCGCCGTCCATGCGATCATGCATGCGGCGCCGGGTCTGATGAATACCCGCAAGGCCTGAAGCTTCCTGGCCTGCGGCGTATGCTGCTCGCGCCGCTACACCGTGAACTCTTCTCCGGTAAAGTGAGGGAACAAGGGGCGATCCGCGACCAGACGGTGATGGAGTGTGGCCATCAGTGACCGCAAGAATGCGTCCGTCAGGCGATTGAATTCTTCGCGGGTCAGCTTTGCAGCCTCTGCATAGGGAAACGCGTTTTCCCAGCTGTTGCGTTGTGGGAACTAATTGAAATGTCAAAGCATTCCATTTTTAGCCGGGGCGGTTGTCTACGCTGCTTCGAAGCGCTGCCAGTGTCATCCCTGCAGCCTGGCGATTGATGATTGGATCATCATCGCCTTTTATTGAAAGAACAAAAGAATATCCCCTTGGAGTGAAACATGCCCCTGATCCTTTACGGCCTTTGCGGAGAAGACCCGTCCATCCACTTCTCGCCCCATGTGTGGAAGGTCATCATGGCTCTACACCACAAGGGGCTCGACTACGAATTCCGCCCGGTGCCGTTCACGGAAATCCCGAAACAGGAAGATGGCTTCTCGCCGACCGTGCCGATCTTACGGGACGGTGAGAGGCTGGTGCGCGACAGTTTCGATATCGCGCTCTATCTCGAGGACGCCTATGCCGATACGCCGAGCCTGTTCAAGGGCGAGGGCGGTCGCGCCATGGCCCGGTTCGTGGAAGGCTTCAGCCAGACGGTCGTGCATCCGGCCATCACAAAGATTGCCGTCGCAGACATTCATAACCTGCTCGCGCCGACGGATCGCGTCTACTTCCGCAAGACACGCGAGGCACGGCTGAGCCAAACGCTGGAAGAACTCGCGTCCAACCGCTTCAGCGAGGCCGGGGAATTTCCCCGCAAGCTCGAACCGATCCGCCACACTCTGAAGTTCCAGCCGTGGCTTGGCGGCGAAGGCCCGCTCTTTGCGGACTACATCCTCTTCGGCGCATTCCAATGGGCTCGAGTCACTGCGTCCGTGGATATTCTCAAGGTCGACGATCCGGTTCGCCACTGGTTCGAGCGGTGCCTTGATCTTCATGGTGCCGTTGGGCGGAGCGTCAGGGCCGCGGCCTGATTGCCTTTCCTGGTCGGGTGGCGCCTGTGCCCTCTTGTTTTGAGGCCCGAAGGCGGGTATTGAGCGCCCCAAATTCCTATAAAACCCAAGGACCAAGAGACATGGCAATTGAACGTACCTTCTCGATGATCAAGCCGGACGCCACCAAGCGCAACCTGACCGGCGCCATCACCAAGATGCTCGAAGATGCCGGCCTGCGCGTCGTCGCCTCCAAGCGCGTGTGGATGAGCAAGCGCCAGGCTGAAGGCTTCTATGCCGTTCACAAGGATCGTCCGTTCTTCGGCGAACTGGTCGAAGGCATGACGTCGGGCCCGACCGTCGTTCAGGTTCTGGAAGGCGAAAACGCCATCCTGAAGAACCGCGAAGTCATGGGCGCAACCAACCCGGCCAACGCTGCTGAAGGCACGATCCGCAAGGTGCATGCCCTCTCGATCGGCGAAAACTCGGTCCACGGTTCCGACGCTCCGGAAACCGCTGCCGAAGAAATCGCCTACTGGTTCTCGGGCACCGAAATCGTCGGCTGATTGCCGGATTTCGTAGACTGACTTTCTGGAACGCCGCGGCCAGCCCGCGGCGTTTTCGCGTTCACGCCTTCGGGCAGTCGGTATCCGGGCTGAAGTCCGGGACGCCGCCCTTGACGAAAACCTTCGGGTTCGGGTCATAGGCCGGGCCAACGACGATGGAATTCTTCGGCAGGATTGTCTCGTCGAGCGATGAGATCACTGTGGTCTCGATTGTCTGGATCTTCTTCTCGTCCGGACCGAAAAGGCTGACGACCACCTTGTAGGGCTTGTCCTTCACCACGCAGCGCAGCGGCGGGCTTTCCAGCGTCAACTTCTCCCAGAAGGGAAACATCTTCTGCGTGATCTTCAGGGGCTCGCCCCCTGCCGGGTTTTCAAAGCTTGCTTCCACGTAGCTGCCATCCGGAATCTTGCCTTGGAAACTGAAGGCGAGATTGTAGGTCGCCTTGGAGACTCGATAATTGAAGATGAACAGCTTGCCGCTGAGCTTTAACGGCTCCGTCTCGTCACCGCGCTGGCAACCGGTCAGCGCCATGATGGCGGCCAGCGGCAAAATCAGAAGCGTCTTCATGATGCATCCTTCTCCAGTTTCTTTTTCCGATAATGCAGGCGCGCCTTCACGCGGTTGCCGCAGACCGCCATGTCGCACCAGGCGCGGCTCTTGTTCTTGCTGCGGTCCAGAAACAGCCATTCGCAGTTGGGGCAGATCTTCAGCGCGCCGCCACGCTGCGGCGAGATGAGCCTCAGCGCCGACATCGCTGTCTCGAAGTCGAGATCGCCTGTCTCGCCAGCCCGAAGCGCTCGCGCAATTTCATCCAGCAGGTCTGCGAGCAGATGCGCCGATGGGCTGCCGAGCGCCTCCGCGCGGAAATGCCGGTCGATCGCCTCGCGCAGCCGGATCAGTCCTTCGGCGCGTCCGAGCGGCAAGGGTCTGAGATTGCTGTCGGGCCGTTCGGCGCAGAGCCGCCTCGCAGCCTCCGGAAACGCGTCCAGATTGGCCTTGTCTGCAAATCGGTCGACGGAGTGCGCCGGATCGAAGCGCAGGATCACGCTGTTGGCGACATCCAGCGCAAGCGCGCCGCCCGAAAAACGGTGAGGGGTCCAGGAGAAGGTCATGACGACATTATAACTGGTAAAAACCGTTTTACCAGTTATAATGTTGCAGGAAGGGGAGATGCCTGTGGCCTATATCCTGCAGCAAGCCGTCAACGGCATTCCGCTGGCCGCGCTCTACGCGGTCCTCGCCTTCGCCTATTCCATTGCCTTTGCCGTGACCCGCCGCGCCGATATCACCATCGGCGCGCTCTTCGCCTTTTCGGGGCAGATCTTCGCATTGTTCTTCTTCATCGCCTGGCAGCGCTATTGGCTGATTCTGGAACTCTGTCTTGCGATCGGCGCGGTCGCCGCCTTTCTTTACACGGAGGTCGCTGCGACGGTTATTGGCCGGCACGTGCTTCAGCCTCTCGGTCGCTCCGAGCCGCATGCGGTCATTGTCGGCGGATTTGCGGTAATGATCGTTCTCATGGAAATCGCGCGACTGGCTTCGGAGACGCGTTCGATCTGGCTGCCGCCGCTTCTGAAGACACCGGTCACGTTTCTCGTCATCGATGGCTTCGCCGTCACGCTGACGCAGATGCAGATACTGAACGTTGCCCTCATGCTGGGCGCGCTGGCACTGCTTTCCCTTTGGCTCGCGCGCGCAGCGTGGGGACGACGCTGGAAAGCCGTTCGCGACGATCCGCTCGCGGCCGAGCTTTTGGGTGTCGATAGCCGCTCCGTCTTCGTTCAGGCCTATGTCGGCGCGGCGCTGATCGCTACCTTCGCAGGCCTCCTGATGACGGCCTATTACGGCACGATGGATTTCGGTGCGGGGCTCATGTTCGGGCTCAAGGTCGTCATGCTCGGAGCGCTTGGAGGCTATGCCTCACCGTTGAAATCGGCCGCGGGCGGCGCAATCTTTGGCTTTGCTGAAACGCTGTGGACGGCCTTTGGCCCACTGGCGCTTCGCGACATCGTGATGTTCTCGGCGTTGGTTTACATTCTGGTGATGACGCGGCGCGAGCAATTGGCGCCCTGATAGGTCACACCGTTTCCGGTAGCCGCCAATCGATTTCCTTCATGCCGTGATCGCGCAGGAAGGTATTGGCCTTCGAGAAAGGTCGGCTGCCAAAGAAGCCGTTATGGGCCGAAAGCGGTGAGGGGTGAGGGGATTTGATGACAAGATGGCGCTTGGCGTCCACGAAGGCCGCTTTCTTCTGTGCGTAAGAGCCCCAGAGAATGAAGACGACCGGATGCGGCAGCTCGTTGACCTGCCGGATGACGGCGTCGGTGAACTTTTCCCAGCCCTGTCCCTGATGCGAGGCGGCCTGGCCTCGCTCGACAGTCAGCACGCTGTTGAGCAGGAGCACGCCCTGCTTGGCCCAGCTTTCCAGAAATCCGTGCCGGGGCGGCACGATGCCGAGATCGCTTTCCATCTCCTTGTAGATGTTGACGAGCGAAGGCGGCGGACGAACGCCCGGCTGCACGGAGAAACACAGCCCGTGAGCCTGCCCGTCACCGTGATAGGGATCCTGGCCCAGAATGACGACCTTGACCTTGTCGAGGGGCGTCAGATCCAGCGCGCGGAAATATTCCGAGCCTTTCGGGAAAATCCATTTCCCGGCCTCTTTCTCGCTTTTCAGGAATTCCTTCAGATGCGCCATGTAGGCGCTGGCGAATTCGCCTGCGAGCGCTGCCTTCCAGCTCTCCTCCAGCCGAATACCCTCAGTCATTCCCTTACCCACTTGTCGCGCGCCGAATCGTCCTCGTCCTTCGCGGCAACCCAGGCGCCGTGCGAACCGTCCGCGTTGTGTTCCTTCTTCCAGAAGGGCGCTGCCGTCTTCAGGAAGTCCATGACGTAATTCGCGCCGTCGAAGGCGGCCTGGCGATGCGGCGCGGTGGCGCTGACCAAGACGATCCGCTCGCCGGGCATGATCTTGCCGTAACGATGGATGACCGAAAGGCCGATGAGAGAAAAGCGGCCGACCGCGTCCTCGGCAATGCGCTGAAGCTCCGCCTCCGCCATGCCCGGATAATGCTCGAGTTCGAGGGCCGAAAGCCTGCCGCCTTCGTCGCGGCAGAAGCCGGTGAACTGCACCAGCGCACCTACGCCCGGTCGGCCTTCGGTCAGTCGAACGGCCTCGAAAGCCGGATCAAAATCCTCATGCTGGACGGCGATGTGCAGCGTCAGTGACATGAGGTTCAGCCTCCGGTCATTGGTGGGAAAATGCCGATCTCACGGACGCCGGCGATCTTCTCGGAATAATGCGCATGTTCCTGGTTCAGCGCGACGCGGATCGCCTCCGGAAACTTCAGCGCCTCGTCATACTCCTCGCCGAGCGTCTTCAGATAGGCCAGCAACTCGCCCACGGTCGTAACTTCGGCTGGGAGGTCGATCTCTTCCTCGCCCTTGCCGATCTTTTCGCGCACCCAGGCGAAATAGACGAGTTTCACGCTCATTCGTCATCCACGATATGTTTTGCCCCGGCACGGAAATAATCGTATCCGGTATAGATGGTAATGAGTGCGGCAGCCCATAGAAGCACGATGCCGATCAGCGTGGTATGCGGCACATAGAAATCACCGGCCGGCCCCACGATCAGGAAGCCGATAGCGACCATCTGGATTGTCGTCTTCCACTTCGCGATGCGGGTCACTGGTACCGAAACCTTCAACGCTGCAAGATACTCCCGCAGGCCGGAAACGAGGATTTCGCGGCAGAGAATGATGATCGCGGCCCAGAGGGACCACCCGGCAATCGTCCCGTCGGCCGCCATCAGCAGCAGGATGGACGACACGAGCAGCTTGTCGGCAATCGGGTCAAGCATTCGGCCGATATTGGAGGTCTGCTTCCAGATGCGTGCGAGATAGCCGTCGAAAAAGTCCGTGATCGAGGCCGCGGCAAACAGCCAGAAGGCGGTCCAGCGCGCAAAGTTCGTTGCATGCAGGTGCCCCTCGATGAAGAAGCACAGCACGATCAACGGGACCGTGATGATCCGGGCGTAGGTGAGGAGATTGGGAATGTTATAGGCGCGGGATGCCATTTTCGCGGATTCGCCTGTTCAGTTTATGGGCATAAGAGAAGCTGTCGCGACTCAAAGGTCAACGCCGAGCTTGGGTTATCTCGTGAAATATTGGTGAAATCCGCGCGTTCAATGGCATGCGCGACAAAAATCCGAAAAGCCGCGCCAATATTGGCGGATCGCTCAGCCCGGCCCTTCATGAAAGTGATTGTAGACGAGCCGGGCAACCGATTCAGAAATGCCTTCAACAGTCATCAGGTCGGAGACCCCCGCGCGCGAAACCGCCTTCGCCGTTCCGAAATGCTGGAGCAGGGCGCGTTTGCGTTGCGGTCCGATGCCCGCAATCTCGTCCAGCGGGTTCTTGATCATCTCCTTCTTGCGCCGGGCGCGATGCGAGCCGATGGCAAACCGGTGCGCCTCGTCGCGCAGCCGCTGGATGAAATAGAGAACCGGATCGCGCGGCGGCAATGAGAAGTCCGGCCGGCCTGTTGCGAAGAAGCGCTCACGCCCTGCATCGCGGTCGACACCCTTGGCGACGCCTATGGCCGTGACGGCATTCGTGATGCCCAGCTCTTCGAGGATCGCGCGCACTGCCGTCATCTGGCCCTGCCCACCGTCGATGAGGATGACATCGGGCCAGGCCGGGAAGCCGCGATCCGCCGCATCCGCATCCGCACCGGGCGCCTGCGTCCGGTCCGGAATACCTTCTTCCTTGATCAGCCGCGAGAAGCGACGCGTCATCACTTCGCGCATCATGCCGAAGTCGTCGCCGGGGGTGATCTCCTCCGACTTGATGTTGAACTTGCGATACTGGTTCTTCACGAAGCCTTCCGGCCCTGCGACCACCATGCCGCCAACCGCATTCGTGCCCATGATATGCGAGTTGTCGTAGATCTCGATCCGCGTCGGCACGTAAGGCAGCTGGAACGTCTCGGCAAATCCCTTCAGCAATCGCGCCTGCGACGAGGTCTCGGCGAGCTTGCGCCCATGCGCCTCGCGGGCATTGGCCAGAACATGATCGATCAGGTCGCGCTTCTCGCCGCGCTTCGGTGCTAGAATCTCGACCTTGCGACCTGTCTTCTCACTGAGCGCTTCGGAGAGAAGCTCGACTTCTTCGATGTCTTCCGAAAGCAGGATCTGCCGCGGGCACGGCTTGTCGTCATAGAACTGTGCCAGAAAGGCATTGAGAACTTCGGAGCCGGTGAGTGCCGCGTCGGCGCGCGGGAAATAGGCGCGGTTGCCCCAGTTCTGTCCGGTGCGGAAGAAGAAGACCTGAATACAGGTCAGCCCGCCCTCGTGGTGGATCGCGAAGGCATCCGCATCTTCGACACTGGCCGGATTGATGCCCTGGTGGCTCTGAACATGCGAAAGACCGGACAGACGGTCGCGCAAGACGGCAGCGCGCTCGAAGTCGAGGTCTTCCGCCGCCTGCGTCATCGCTGAGGCAATATGATCCTTCACCGCCTTGCTCTTGCCGGAGAGAAAGTCCCGCGCCTCCGAAACCAGGTCGGCATAATCGGCGGTACTGATTTCGCCTGTGCAAGGGCCGGAACACCGCTTGATCTGGTAGAGAAGACAAGGCCGGGTCCGTCCCTCATAGGCGCTGTCGGTGCAGGTGCGCAAAAGGAAGGCGCGCTGTAGCGAGTTGATGGTGCTGGCCACTGCGACGGCCGAGGCAAAGGGGCCGAAATAATCGCCCTTGCGGGCGCGTGCACCGCGATGTTTGTAGATGGCCGGGGCAGGGTGGTCGCCCGTGAGAAGGATATAGGGAAACGACTTGTCGTCGCGCAGCAGAACGTTAAAGCGCGGACGCAAGCGCTTGATGAGATTCGCTTCGAGCAGAAGCGCCTCGGTCTCCGTCCGCGTGGTGACAAATTCCATGGCGGTCGTGGCCGCCACCATATGGGTAATGCGGTTCGAATGGCCGCGCCCTTGGGCATAATTGGTCACGCGCTTCTTCAGCGATCGCGCCTTGCCGACATAGAGCACATCGCCCTTGGCGTCGAACATGCGGTAGACGCCCGGACTGTTCGGCAACTGCTTGACATATTCGGCAATCAGCTCCGCGCCGGTGAGACCGGTCGCTGCCGCAAGATTTTCCGACCACTCGATGGCGGGCGCAGCTGCACCGTCCGTCAGCTCCGGCAGATCGTCTTCATCCTCTCCAGCATCCTCGCCATAAAGAACGCCGCCGTCTTCCTGCTTGCCGCCTGTCATTACCAATACCGAATCATCATTGCGCCAGAGCCCTCTAGTGTAACGCTCCGCTGGCACGTTTGCGGCACTGGGCTCTCTTTATATGGGGATCACTCCGCTTATATAGGGATCACTCCGCCAGTCCTGCCACATCCGGAGTTTCCCAGGCCAGATGTTGTCCCCCATCCAGCGCGATCATCTGCCCTGTGACGGAGGTCGCCCCATGGAAATAGGCGATGGTGCGCGCAAATTCGTCGAGGTCGGGGCCCTTGCCGAGAAGCAGCGCGCCCGTCTGCTTCTCGAAATCCTCTTGCGTCTGGCGAACATTTGGCAGGGTAGGGCCAGGTCCGATCCCATTGACGCGAATGCGCGGCGCGAGCGCCATGGCCATGGTTTTGGTCGCCATCAGCATGGCAGCCTTGGAAAGCATGTAGGAATAGTAATTGGGGGTGGGAGCCCATACGCGTTGGTCAATGATGTTCACGATCAGGCCTTTTTCGTCCGCCTCGAGGAGACGCGCATATTCGCCGGCGAGAATCGAAGGCGCGCGGACGTGAACATCAAAATGGCTATCCCAGGTCGCCCGGTCGAAATCGGTCACCCAGTCCGGTTGGAAAATCGAGGCATTGTTGACGATGACGCCAAGGCCGCCGAGTTGACGATGCGCCTGCCGAATGAGGCCGAGTGTCTCTTGTTCATCCCTCAGATCGGCTTTGAGCGCCACGGCCTCGACGCCCGAATCGCGCAGGGAACGCGCGAAGTCCTCCGCCTCTTCAAGGGAAGAATTGGCGTGCACGGCGATTGAGAAGCCCAATTTCGCCAGCCCGCCACAAATGGCGCGGCCGATGCGCCTGGCTCCGCCGGTCACCAACGCGGACTTCTTGGGCAATACATGGTCAGGCACGCTTGACAGCTCCATTTGCGGGTTCATTCAAGTTACAGTTCAAAAGAGAGCGTGTAAAATCGGGAATGCATCTTAAGGATTTATTAAAGAATTTGGCATCGATTTCGACATAAACGTAAACATAGTTATAATAGACGAGCATTATTGTGCCAATATAGGGCCTGTTTTTTGGTTATGGTTAACGAATTGCCTGTTGTAAATCGACAACATCACCTTTTGGACTTCTTTTTGACACAACAATTTCACAATCTGGCTCTTGGAATTCCTCATTCTGATATCAATTTGAGACTCAACCGGAGAGGGATCAAACCGGAATTTTCGGACTGCCCAAATGAATGATCACGGGCAGGCCGTAGTGAAAAGGAGAATGTTATGCGTAAAATGATCATCGCTCTTGTGGCTTCGGCTGCTTCCATCGCTTCGGTATCGGCCGCTTATGCAGCTGACGCCATCGACTCCGTTCCGCAGGCTCCGTCTGCTCCGGCCGCTGCGCCGGTTGTTGGCAACTGGGCTGGCGGTTACATCGGTGCAACCGGTTCCTGGAACTGGGGTCCGATCAAGAACTCGGGCTATGCCAATGCTTTCGGTATCGGCGGCTACGGTGGCTATAACTTCCAGGACGGTCAGCTCGTATACGGCGTTGAAGGCAACGTGGATTACAACGGTGCACAGCGTTCGACCGGCGGCTACAAGACTGAAACGGGCGTCAATGGCGCTCTGCGCGGTCGCCTCGGCGTCGATATGAACCCCTTCCTGCTCTACGGTGCAGCTGGTGTTGCTGCTGGCAGCGTCAAGGTTTCCGACACTGCAGGCAACTCTGACTCGCGTGGCGTTATCGGCTGGACCGCTGGCGTCGGCGCAGAAACCAAGGTTACCGACAACATCACGGCTCGCGTCGAATACGACTACACGTCGTTCGGCAACCGTACCTACGTTCTCGGCGGCACCAACGTTTCGCGTGGCTACGACCAGAACGCTGTCAAGGTCGGTATCGGCTACAAGTTCTGATCCGCTTTATCCAAGCGTATCGAAAAGAAAGGCCCGGCTTGCGCCGGGCCTTTTTTCGTTTGCAGGGCGTGTCGGGTCTCGTGCCTCAATGTCGAGGCTTGCCCTAGCCCCTGGATTTGAATTCCGGATAGGCGGGAAAACGTGATTCAAATTCCGCAAGGAAGGCGCCATGCGACGGCCAGAGCGTCTCCCATTGGCCGGCAAAGCGAAGGTCGAGATAGCCTGCCAGGGCCGCGAGCGCGAAATGTCCGCCTGTCACGCCGTGAACGAACGACACCGGGCTGGTTTGAAGCCAGGTCAATCCGCGTGCGACCTTCGCCCATTGCTTCTCCAGCCAGGGCTGATGAATTTTCTCCTCCGGACGGAAGCGGCGTTCATAGACATGCGCGAGCAGGCAATCCGTGATGCCATCGGCCAACGCCTCCAGAACCTCTGCCTCGGTGCGCGCTTCGGGATTGGCGGGGTAGAGTTTTCCGCCGCTCGCACGATCGAGAAAATGTATGATGGCCCGGCTGTCGAAGATCGCCGCGCCGTCATCGCTGATGAGAACCGGAATTTTTCCGAGCGGGTTGTTTTCGATCAGAAGCGCCGGCTCCTCGTCGGTCTTCACGATTTCACTGTCGACGGCAAGTCCGGCATGGTGCGCAGCCATTCGAACCTTGGCGGAATAGGGCGAGGCGGGGGAGTAGAGAATTTTCATCAGCGCACCGGGGGAATGTTGACGGATTTCAGGGGGCAGGCGTCCGCATCGACTTCCTGGCAGTCGCGGAACTGCAGGTCCTTGGTCATGCAGATGCGGATTTCCTGCAGCATCTTGGACGAACAGGACACCGCAATGCCTTTCGGGCTCATGCCGGGATTGGCTGCCAAAAACGCCTTTTCGATATCACCGGGATTGGCGCTCTTGCCCTGATCGAGATGGGTGAGCGCCGGCGGGATCGTGATCTTGCCGTATGCATTGCGGATCGTCTGAAGATAGTCCGCCTGCTTCAGGCCCGAACAAGTGCCGTGCTTGCGCCATTCATGGCCGATCAGACCCATCGAAGGGATGATGTCGAGATAACGTCGGCCCAGATTGTCGGGCACGCGATCCGATTCGCGGGTGGCGCAGAATTCCGGATAGCCGCTTTCGTTCTGCGGCCACAGTCCGTGCACGATGAAGCCGAAATCCTTGGACGGATCGCATTGCATCGTCTTCTGCCCCTGCGGATGGGTGGCGCACCACGAGGGTGACCATGACAGCGACAGGACGTAGAAGTCGAAGCTCTGCTTCGGCCGATCTTCTGCGCGGGCCGAAGGACCCGCGGACAACACGGTCAGGGCAGTCAGCCCGGCGAGAACGGCGGCGCTCTGCGGACGCATGGCGGTCACCGGACGGATCGGCACTGGCGGCCATCGACATGCCAGGGATCAAGCCCGGAAACGCAGAAACGAATCCGCTCGCCAAGACCCGCAAAACCCATGCCGCTCTCGATCATGTACCAGAGGTCACGACGGCGGCCGTCATTCATGTCCACCTTGGCATGGCAGTAGACGCGCTCGATCGGGTGCGTCTCGTCTCGATAATCGACATGCGTGTTCGAAACCCGATCGAACCCGACTATGTCGAGATCGGTCTGGAGATAGCGTCTCGCCTTGTAATCGAAGCGGTGGTCGATGAAGGAAAGAACGCCGCCATCGGCGCAATCGCTGGTTCCCGCATAAGCCGCGCCGCCGGAAAGCAACGCGCCGCCAAGCGCAAGGGTTGCGAAGGCCGTCGAAAGTTTCATCATAGGCTTCCCCCAAGGTATGAAGAGTTCAGGCTTGCGAGAATGGGGAGTTTGGCAAGAGTTTGCAAGTGACGATCCCGCGACACAATGGGGCGTGATCGGAAATCGAAGAGATCGATGTCGCTACTCTTCGCCCCGCAGCCAGATATTGCGCGTGGACGCGAAACGATCCTGCGCCAGCAGTGTTTTCAAGACCGGCAGAACCATCGTCAACTCGTCATGGAGCGTATAAGGAGGGTTGACGATGATGAGACCGGAGCCGCTGAGGCCCGTGGTCTCCCGGTCGCTGCGGACCGAAAGCTCGGTGCAGAGCATCTTCGGAATTTCTGTTTCCTTCAGCGCATTATGGAATTCCTTGATCGGCGCGCCTTTCTTGATCGGATACCAAAGGCAAAAGGTCCCCCCGGGAAACCGACGGTATGCCTTTGCGAGCCCGTCGACCAAGCGTTCATACTCGCCTTCGATCTCGAATGGTGGGTCGACCAGCACGAGGCCGCGCTTCTCCTTCGGCGGCAGATGCGCGCCGAGCGAAAGCCAGCCGTCGAGTTCGGTCACGCGGACATGATAATCGCCCGCAAAGAGAGCACGCAGAGTTTCGCAATCTGCCGGGTGAAGCTCCATGGCGGACAGCCGGTCCTGCTCGCGCATCAGGATGCGGGTCAGCTTTGGTGAGCCCGGATAATGCTTTATGCCGCCTTCCGGATTCAATGCGCGAACCGCATCGAGATAAGGTGCGAGCCATGCGGCCACATCTACCGGAAGTTCGGCCGCCATCAGCTTGCCGATTCCGTCCTGCCATTCGCCGGTCTTTTGTGCCTCGGTGGATGAGAGGTCGTAGAGCCCGATCCCGGCATGCGTATCGATAACGCGGAAGGCCTTGTCCTTGAGCTGGAGATAGACGATCAGCCGCGCCAGCACGGCGTGCTTGAGGACGTCGGCGAAATTCCCCGCGTGGTAGATGTGCCGGTAATTCATTCCGCGCCCCGATCGGTCTCATGAAATCACGTCATGGCCGGTTTTTTCTTCTTCCGGCGCATTTTCGCTTCGCATATACCTGTCGCCCATGAACATTGCGACCCCCGATCTCATCCGTCCGCGCAAAGGCTTCTCGGCCTGCCCGCATGATTGCCCCTCGACCTGCGCGCTCGAAATCGACATCGGCGCGGATGGACGCATTGGGCGCGTCCATGGTGCCAAGGCCAACGACTATACCGATGGCGTCATCTGCGCCAAGGTCGCCCGCTATGCCGAACGGCTCTATCACCCCGATCGGCTGCTAAAGCCGATGAAGCGCAAGGGCGCCAAAGGAGCGGGGAGCTGGACGGATATTGCCTGGGAAGACGCGCTGGACGAGATCGCCGAGGCCTTCGTCAAGGCTGAAGCGGCGCATGGCTCCGAGGCCGTCTGGCCCTATTTCTATGCCGGCACGATGGGCCTCGTGCAGCGCGATTCCATCGAACGGCTGCGCCACGCCAAGCGCTATTCCGGTTTCTTCGGCACGATCTGCGTCAACCCGGCCTGGACCGGTGTCATGATGGGCCTCGGCCGGCTCTCTGGCGTTGATCCGCGCGAGATGGCGAAATCCGATTGTGTGGTCATCTGGGGCACGAATGCGGTCTCGACGCAGGTCAATGTGATGACGCACGCGATCAAGGCCCGCAAGGAGCGCGGTGCGAAGATCGTGGCGATCGACGTCTACGACACCCCGACCATGAAGCAGGCCGACGTCAAGCTGATCCTCAAGCCCGGCACGGATGCGGCACTCGCCTGTGCCGCCATGCATGTCGCCTTCCGCGATGGCTATGCCGACCGCGCCTATCTCGCCAAATACGCCGACGATCCGGCCGGCCTCGAGGCGCATCTCGCCACCCGCACGCCAGAATGGGCAGCCGAGATCACCGGTCTCACAGTTGAGGAGATCGAGGCTTTTGCCCGTCTCGTCGGCACAACCAGGCGCTCCTTCTTCCGCCTCGGCTACGGCTTCACCCGCAGTCGCAACGGTACGGTCTCGATGCATGCGGCGCTCTCGTTGCCCACCGTGCTCGGCGCCTGGCAGCACGAAGGCGGTGGCGCTTTCCACACAAACGCCGATATTTTCGGCTTCACGACGGGGACGATCAAGGGCGCGAGCTATGCCGACCCATCGGTCCGCTCGCTCGACCAGTCGCAGATCGGTCGTGTTCTGACAGGCGACGCCGAAGCTTTGCGCAATGGCCCGCCCGTCACGGCCATGTTGATCCAGAACACCAACCCGGTGAACATCGCGCCCGAGCAGCGCCTGGTGCGGAATGGCTTCGCCCGCGAGGACCTGTTTGTCGCCGTCCACGAGCAGTTCCTGACCGAGACGGCCGAAATGGCCGATATCGTGCTCCCGGCCACCATGTTCGTGGAACATGACGATATCTATCGCGGCGGCGGCCAGAGCCATATCCTGCTCGGGCCGAAACTGGTCGAGCCGCCGGAAACGGTGCGCACCAATCTCTTCGTCATCGAAGAATTGGCCAAGCGCCTCGGCGTCGCCGACAAGGCCGGTTTCGGTATGAGCGAGCGAGAGTTGATTGCAACCGTGCTTCGCCCCGGCGAACTGGAGCAGCTGGACGGTGAGAAGTGGATCGACCGGAAGATCCCCTTCGAGGAAGCGCATTTCCTCCACGGCTTCGGCCATGCAGACGGGAAGTTCCGCTTTCGGCCCGATTGGACGGGACAGGCGGCGAGCACGCGCCCGCCGGACAATGTCGGTATTCTCGGCCCGGCGGCACGCCTGCCGGAATTTCCCGATTATTGCGCCGTGATCGAAGAAACGGACGAAGCGCATCCGTTCCGTCTCGCGACATCGCCGGCGCGCAATTTCCTCAACTCCTCCTTCGCTGAGACGAAGACGTCTCGGGACAAGGAAGGCCGTCCGGAGGTGATGATCAACCCGAAAGACGCAGCGCGTCTCCGCATCGAGAACGGTGAAATCGTTCGCCTGGGCAACACGCGTGGTGCGATCAGGATCCACGCGCGCGTCACTGCGGAGGCGCGCAAGGGCGTGCTGATTGCGGAAGGCCTGTGGCCCAACAAGGCCCATCTCGACGGAGAGGGCATCAATGTGCTGACGGGCGCAGACTGTATCGCACCCTTTGGCGGCGCAGGGCTGCACGACAACAAGGTATGGCTGGTCAAGGCATGACATTTTTCAGGAAGGCCGGCGCCCGGCTGGTCGAAAGCACGCAGGCCTACAAGGGCTGGAATAACCTGTACCGATTGATCATCGACTATACCCGCTCCGATGGCGAGACTGTCCAGCTCCCGCGCGAAGTTATCGACCATGGTTCGGCGGGTGCCATTCTGCTCTACGATCCCGCGCGCGATGTTGTCGTGCTGGTCCGGCAGTTCCGCACCGCCACGTTCTATCTCGGGCTCGATCCCTTCGTGCTGGAAGCGGCAGCGGGTTTGCTGGATGGTGATGATCCGGAAGCCGCCGTCCGCCGCGAGGCGCTGGAAGAAACCGGTTACCGCGTCGGCAAGGTTTTTCCGCTGTTTTCGACGTTTGGATCACCCGGCGCTCTGGCTGAAGAGGTTCATCTCTTTGTCGGTCTGGTCGATACGACCGCTCGCGAAGCCGCCGGCGGAGGGCTGCTTGACGAGCATGAAGACATCGAAGTTGTCGAACTCCCGCTGGACGAGGCCTTCGCGATGATCGGCGAGGCGCGCCTGCCGGACGCCAAGACGATCATCCTTCTGCAATGGGCGGTCATGAACAGGACCTTGCTGCAGGCCGTCTGACCGGACTGATCAGTGCTGGCCCATGCGGCCGATCGCGAGCCGGGACACGACGCGCTCGACGCCCTCCACCGATTGCGCCACCTCGCGGGCCTTGTCGATCTGCCGCTGGTCCGGGGCTGATCCGCTCAGGTGGATGACCCCGCTTTGCGCCGCAACGGAAATGTCCAGGGAATGCACGTCGGGCGTTGTCGCGAGTTCACCGGCAACGCGGGTCTCCAGAAGAGCATCCTTCGTCTTCTGGATATGGGTATGTTCCGGCAGACCGCCGGAGGTGATCGGAGGCTCGTGTGTCATGTCCATCTCCTTCCGTTTTCGAACGGAACGAAGGGGGACGACGATTGTTCCTGGACGGATGCGTTGACGCAGACCGATTTCAGCCGAGCGACAGGACGCTCTGCGCCTCTTCCGTCTTGCCCGGAAGTGTGCCGGACGCGAAACCGGAGAGCACTTCACGGTAGATGCGATGTTCCTGCTTCAGCACGCGCGCAGCAAGCGTCTCGGCGGTATCGTCCGCCAGAACAGGAACGACGGCCTGTGCGAGAATCGGTCCTTCATCCATACCTTCGGTCACGAGATGCACCGTACAGCCGGCGACCTTCATGCCTGCGTCGATCGCGCGCTGATGCGTATGCAGCCCGGCAAAGAGTGGCAGGAGGGACGGATGGATGTTCAGGATGCGCCCTTCGTAGGGTCTGATGAAATCGGCGGACAGCAGCCGCATGTAGCCCGCGAGGCAGATGATGTCGGGAGCGAGTTCCGCAAGCTTGGCGAGGATCGCCCGCTCGTGCGCGCCTTTGCTGTCATGGTCGCGGCGCTGGAACGCGAAGGTCGGAATGCCCATGGCTGCCGCCTTGGCAAGGCCGCCGGCCTCCGCCTTGTCGGAAATCACAGCGACGATCTCGGCCGGAAAATCCGCCGCGCGCGCCGCTTCCGCCAGCGCGATCATGTTGGAGCCGCCGCCGGAAATGAAAACGACAACGCGCTTGCGCGGACCCGTGCTAGCGCCCGTCATAACGTGAGGGAGCCCTTGTAGACCGTGCCATGCGCGCCCTCCGCGCGGGCGACCATGCGGCCGAGGCGGAATACCGTTTCGCCCTCGGCCTCAAGCACGGCCGCAACCTGATCGGCCTTGTCCGGCGAAACGACGGCGATCATGCCGACGCCGCAATTAAAGGTGCGCAGCATTTCATTCGGTGCCACGCCGCCCGTCTTGGCAAGCCAGGAGAACACGGCGGGAGCCTTGACGGCGGCGAGATCGATCTCGGCGGCCAGATGCTTCGGCAGAACGCGCGGAATGTTTTCCGGGAAGCCGCCGCCGGTAATGTGGGCCAGCGCCTTGATCGCGCCCGTCTCGCGGATCGCCTTCAGAAGCGGCTTCACATAGATGCGGGTCGGCGTGAGCAACGCTTCGCCGAGCTTCTTCTCCGGCGCGAAGGGAGCCGGCGCGTCATAGGCAAGGCCCGAAATCTCGACGATCTTGCGCACCAGCGAGAAACCGTTGGAGTGAACGCCCGAGGAGGAGAGGCCGAGAATGACGTCACCCTCGGCGACTTCTTCCGACGGCAGCAGCTGGCCACGTTCGGCCGCGCCCACGGCAAAGCCCGCAAGGTCGTAATCGCCCTTGGAATACATGCCCGGCATTTCCGCCGTCTCGCCGCCAATCAGCGCGCAGCCCGACATGACGCAGCCTTCGGCAATGCCCTTGACGATGGCCGCACCCTGATCGGGATCGAGCTTGCCGGTCGCGAAATAGTCGAGGAAGAAGAGCGGCTCAGCGCCCTGTACCACGAGATCGTTGACGCACATGGCCACCAGGTCGATGCCGACCGTGTCGTGGAAATCCGCGTCGATGGCGATCTTGAGCTTGGTGCCGACGCCATCGTTGGCGGCGACGAGAACCGGATCCTTGAAGCCGGCGGCCTTGAGGTCGAAGAGGCCGCCAAAGCCGCCGATCTCGCCGTCCGCACCCGGCCGACGCGTCGAGCGGACGGCGGGCTTGATCTTCTCGACCATCAGGTTGCCGGCGTCGATATCGACGCCCGCATCGCTATAGGTCAGTCCGTTGCGTCCATCCGCGCTCATGAGCGATCTCCGCTGCGATTTCCGGTATGCGCCCGCCATTCGCATGACATTCCCTCATATGCAAGACGGATCGCGGGTAAGCGGCCGATTTTCACCAAATAACGCAGGCATCTCCTTGGAATTCGGCCTTCGGCATACGAAGTAGATGCTGAAAAGCCGATGCGCCGGAGCGCGTGCATGAACATCGCCAATATCATCACCCTCGCGCGGCTGCTGAGTGTCCCTGCCGTGCTTTATTGCCTTCTCCATGGCGACATGCGGCTGGCGTTTTACATCTTTCTGTTCGCCGGCCTGTCGGATGCAGTAGACGGTGCGATAGCACGTCGGTTCCATCTCCAGACCGAGCTCGGCGCCTGGATGGACCCGATCGCCGACAAGCTGCTCATGGTGTCTGTCTTCATCATGCTCGCCTGGCTGGATCTGATCCCCGACTGGATTGTCTTCCTGGCGGTGACGCGCGATACCCTGATCGTCGGTGCCTTCCTGGTGTCCACCCTCATCGGCAATCCGATCAAGGTGGCGCCCCTGATGGTCTCCAAGATCAATACGGTCGCGCAGGTCCTGCTGGTCGTCGCGGTACTGAGCCACCAGTCCTTCGGCCTCGGACTGACGACCGTCGTCACAATTTTACTCTATTTGACCGCGCTCTTGACCTTGGCTTCCGGTGCGTCCTATCTCGTGATCTGGATGCGGCACGTGGCCGGATCGAAATAATCGCCGCGGACGGACCTGATGACCAGACGACTGAGCTCTCATAGCCTCAAACGCCAGCTTGTCTTCTGGCTGGTCGGGCTCGTGCTGCTGATCATCTTCCTGATGGTGTTCAGCTCGATTCTCCTGCCCTTCGTCGCCGGGATGGCGCTTGCCTATTTCCTCGATCCGGTTGCCGACTGGTTCGAGCGTCGCGGCCTGTCACGCCTGATGGCGACCGTTGTGATCCTGATCCTCTTCGTGGTGCTCTTTGCGATTGCGATGATCATTCTGATCCCGATCCTCGCGGGACAGGCCAGCCAGTTCCTCAAGGACCTGCCGGGCTATGTCACGTCGCTGCAGCAGCTGATCACCAAGGCGAGGCCGGATATGCTGCCTGCCTGGGCGCGCGATCAGATCGGGGCGCTGAAGGACAATTTCTCGACGATCCTGGGCGAGGGGACGAAATTCCTCGCCACGTTGTTCGAGCAGATCTGGAATTCGGGCAAGGCCATCGTCGATGTCGTCTCGCTGCTGGTCGTGACCCCCGTCGTGGCCTTCTACCTGCTGCTGGACTGGGACCGCATGGTGGCCTGGATCGACAACCTCGTCCCTCGTGACCACGTGCAGACCGTGCGTGCGCTGGCCTCGGACATGGACTCCACCATTGCCGGTTTCGTGCGCGGACAGGGCACGCTCTGCCTCGTGCTCGGCGTCTATTACGGCACAGCCCTGGCGTTGACCGGCCTGAACTTCGGTTTGCTCATCGGTCTCTTCGCGGGGGCCATCAGCTTCATTCCCTATATCGGCTCCACAGTCGGCCTGGTGCTCGCTGTCGGTCTCGCCATAGTGCAGTTCTGGCCCGACTATCTGTGGATCGGTCTCGTGGCGCTTGTTTTCCTGTCCGGTCAGTTCCTTGAGGGCAACATCCTGCAGCCGCGTCTTGTCGGCCATCGTGTGGGACTGCATCCCGTCTGGCTGATGTTCGCTCTTTTCGCTTTTGGTCTCCTGTTTGGCTTCGTCGGGCTTCTGGTCGCCGTTCCGGTGTCCGCTGCTATCGGCGTTCTCGTCCGCTTTGCCATATCGCGCTATCTCGACAGCGATCTCTATTACGGTGACCAGCATCAGCTGCGCGATCTCCACCAGGCGGCGCAGATCAGCAAGGGGAAGACGATCGAGTGATCTCGGTCGCCAGGAGTAGGTGTGTCATGGCGCGTAATGCCGGCGATCATCAATTGCCGCTGGAATTCCCGTTCGAGGAACAGACCTCGCGCGATGACCTGCGCGTGGCGGCGCCCCTGCGAGCAGCGGTGCGGATCGTCGATGGCTGGCCGAACTGGCCGTCGCCGGTCGTGATCCTTGTCGGTCCGGTCGGCTGCGGCAAGTCGCATCTTGCCAGCATTTGGCGCGAAAATGCTGACGCGGTGAGCATCGATCCCGTCGCGGGTTCCAACGCCGCGCTCCAGGCCGCAGCCCATCCCGTTCTCTTCGAGGATGTGGACCGCCGTCCATTCGATGACGCCGAACTGTTCCATGTCATCAACTCGGTTCGCGAGAATGGCACATCGCTGCTGATGACGGCTCGCACCCTGCCATCCGCCTGGGATGTGACGCTTGCTGACCTGAAATCACGCCTGCGCGCCGCCACCGTCGTCGAGATCGGTGAGCCGGATGAGGAATTGCTGGCTGAGGTGCTGATCAAGCTTTTTTCCGACAGGCAGGTGGCTGTCGAGGACAAGCTGATCGCCTATATCGCCGCGCGGATGGAGCGCTCCACGGAGGCCGCGCGGCGTCTCGTCGATACCCTCGATCGCCTTGCTCTGTCGCGCCGGGTCAAAATCAACCGGGCGCTGGTTGCCGAGGTTCTCTCCGGCTTCGAGGAGGAGGATGACAGGGATTCCGATTGACTGTCACGAATCCGTCGTCAAACTGTAATACGGCCCTTGGAGAGTGGCTTGAAATACGAGGATTTCTGACCCCATGGACAGTTCGGCGCAGGCAGCCAATATCAGCGAACCGCAAATGGAAGAGGTCAGCGCCTTGCCAGGAGAGGAATGGTTCGAAAAGCCGGAGCGTTTCGTCAACCGCGAGTTTTCCTGGCTGCAGTTCAATCGCCGCGTTTTGGAAGAGACTCTGAACAACGCGCATCCGCTTCTGGAACGCGTCCGCTTCCTGTCGATTTCTGCCACCAACCTCGACGAATTCTTCATGGTGCGCGTCGCGGGTCTCGAAGGGCAGGTGCGCCAAAACATCGCTATGCGCACGCCCGATGGAAAGACTCCGTCGGAGCAGCTCGACGCCATCCTGCACGAGATCGACAATCTGCAGATGGAACAGCAGGCAGCGCTCGCCGTGCTGCAGCAGAACCTAGCCCGGGAAGATATCCTGATCGTCCGCCCCTCGGCGCTCGCTCAGGAGGATATCACCTGGCTCGGCGAGGAATTCTACCAGTCGATCTTCCCGGTTCTGACCCCGCTTTCCATCGATCCGGCGCATCCATTCCCGTTTATTCCGAATCTTGGCTTCTCGATCGGGCTGCAGCTGGAAAGCAAGACCGGCCGCGAGCCAATGACGGCGCTGCTCAGGCTGCCCGTCGCGCTGCCGCGTTTCATCCGGTTGCCCGACGCGAATAACACGATCCGCTATATCACGCTCGAAGATGTCGTCAGTCTTCACACGGCGAAGCTCTTCCCGGGCTACGAAGTCCGCGGCTACGGGACCTTCCGCATCATCCGCGACAGCGATATCGAAGTCGAGGAAGAAGCCGAAGACCTGGTTCGCTTCTTCGAAACGGCACTGAAGCGCCGTCGCCGCGGTTCGGTGATCCGCATCGAGACGGACTCGGAAATGCCGGACAGTCTGCGCAAGTTCGTCGTGCAGGAACTGAACGTCCCCGACAATCGCGTCGCCATCTTGCCGGGCCTTCTGGCCCTCAACACGATGTCGGAAATCTGCAAGACACCGCGCGAAGACCTGCTGTTCGAGCCCTATAATCCGCGCTTCCCGGAACGGGTTCGCGACCATGGCGGCGACTGCCTTGCGGCGATCCGCGAGAAGGACATGATCGTCCATCACCCCTATGAAAGCTTCGACGTCGTCGTGCAGTTCCTGCTGCAGGCCGCGCGCGACCCGGACGTGCTGGCGATCAAGCAGACGCTCTACCGCACCTCCAATGACAGCCCGATTGTCCGCGCGCTCATTGATGCCGCCGAGGCCGGCAAGTCTGTCACGGCGCTGGTCGAACTGAAGGCGCGTTTCGACGAAGAGGCGAACATCCGCTGGGCCAGAGACCTTGAGCGCGCCGGCGTGCAGGTCGTCTTCGGCTTCATCGAACTCAAGACGCATGCCAAGATGTCGATGGTCGTGCGCCGCGAGGAGGGCAGGCTGCGCACCTATTGCCACCTCGGCACCGGCAACTATCACCCTGTGACCGCGAAGATTTACACCGACCTGTCCTTCTTCACCTGCAACCCGGTGATCGGGCACGACATGGCCAATATCTTCAACTTCATCACCGGCTATGGTGAGCCGGAAGAGGGGATGAAGATCGCGATGTCGCCGACGACGCTGCGCCCGCGCGTGCTGCAACTGATTGCCGAAGAGACGGAACATGCCAGGGCAGGCCGCCCGGCCGCAATCTGGATGAAGATGAACTCGCTGGTCGATCCCGAGATCATCGACGCGCTCTATCGCGCCAGCCAGGCCGGCGTACCGGTCGAGCTGGTCATCCGCGGCATCTGCTGCCTGCGCCCGCAGGTGCCGGGCCTGTCGGATAATATCCGCGTCAAGTCGATCGTCGGCCGCTTCCTCGAACACAGCCGTATCTTCTGCTTCGGCAACGGCCATGGCCTGCCGTCGGACAAGGCGCGCGTCTATATCGGCTCGGCCGACATGATGCCGCGCAACCTCGATCGCCGTGTCGAAACCCTTGTTCCGCTGCACAACAAGACTGTGCATGAGCAGGTGCTTTCGCAGATCATGCTGGCGAACCTCATGGACAACCAGCAGAGCTACGAGATACTGGAAGACGGAACCTCGCGGCGTGTTGATGTCGGGGAAGGCGAAGAGCCTTTCAACGCGCAACAATACTTCATGACCAACCCCAGCCTTTCAGGACGTGGGGAAGCGCTGGCCACGGGGGCGCCGAAACTGTTTGCCGGCTGGAAGCCGGCGCGAAGATAATACTGGGACAGTATGGTAGAACCTGACGCACAGGGGCGCTTGCCCGGCATCGCCCCGGTCTCGGTCGTGGATATCGGATCGAACTCGATCCGTATCGTCGTCTATGAAGGCATGAACAGATCGCCGGCCGTGCTCTTCAACGAGAAGATGCTCTGCGGGCTCGGCCGCGGCGTTGCCTCGACCGGCCGCATGGAGCCCGAAAGCATTGCCAAGGCGCTGAAAGCCCTGACGCGTTTCAAGGCGCTGTCGGATCAGGCGCGCGCCCGCAAGATGTATGTGCTGGCGACCGCTGCTGCACGCGAGGCCTCCAATGGCTCGAAATTCATTCATGAAGCCGAAGCGATCCTCGGCTGCAAGATCCGTGTCCTGACCGGCCCGGAAGAGGCGATGTTCTCGGCTCTCGGCGTCATCAGCGGCTTCCACAATCCCGATGGGATCGTCGGCGACCTCGGCGGCGGCTCGCTGGAACTCATCAATGTCCAGGGCGGCAGCTACGGCTCCGGCATCACGCTGCCGCTCGGCGGCCTGCGCCTCGCTGACCTCTCCGGCAATTCGATCGAGAAGGCCACGGCACTCGCTCGCAAGATGCTGAAGGACGAGACGTGGCTGTCGGCCGGCGAGGGCCGCGCCTTCTATGCCGTCGGCGGCACATGGCGCGCGCTCGCCAAGCTGCACATGGAGCTGACGAACTATCCGCTGCACATGATGCATGGCTACGAGATCACGACGGCCGAGGCCATGGACCTGCTCGCCCATATCTCCGAGACCCGCGACGTCAAGGAACTGGCCTGGCAGACGATCTCCAAGAACCGCCGAACGCTTCTGCCTTATGGCGCTGTCGCCATGGCCGAGACACTGAAGATCATGAAGCCGTCCAAGGTCGTCTTCTCGGTCCTCGGCGTGCGCGAGGGCTTTCTCTATTCCCTGCTGGATGACGAAGAGCGCGCCAAGGACCCATTGTTGGCGGCGACCGAAGAGCTGGCGCTTCTCAACGCCCGCTCGCCCGAACATGCCCGTGAACTGGTCGCCTGGACCGACAAGGTCATGCCCGCCTTCGGCGTCACCGAAACAGAGGAGGAGGCCCGTTATCGCCAGGCCGCGTGCTATCTGGCCGATGTCAGCTGGCGCTCGCACCCGGACTACCGCGGCATCCATTCGCTGAACGTTATTGCGCAAAGCTCGTTGGCCGGGGTGACGCATCCGGGCCGGGCCTACATCGCGCTCGCCAACTACTATCGCTACGAAGGCCTGCGCGACGACGGTTCGACGGCAGCGCTTCTGACCATCGCAACGCCGCGCCTGCGTGAGCTTGCTAAGCTGCTGGGCGGTCTGCTGCGGGTGGTCTATCCGTTCTCGGCTGCCATGCCCGGCGTCGTCAACGATCTGCGCTTCGAAAAGCCGCTCGGCAATGCCGATCTCGATCTCGAGCTGGTCGTGCCGGAGCGTCTGCGCAATTTCAGCGGCGAGCGGGTCGATGGCCGCCTGCAGCAATTGTCGAAACTGACCGGCAAACGCATAGGCTTCCGCATTTCCTGAACCGGACAAAAAGAATCCGCCGTCAAAGGCTTGGCGGCGGCTCCTGAATCATTTTGTAAAAAGAAAGCCACATGGCATCTTCTGCCTCACTGCCCGACATGAACGCGGACTGCAGTCGCTGCGCCGGGCTCTGCTGCGCCGCCTTCGCCTTCGAGAAATCCGACATGTTTGCCATCGACAAGCCGGTCGATGAGGGCTGTCCGAACCTGAAACCCGATTTCTCCTGTCGCATCCATGCCGAGCGGATCGAGCTTGGCTTCAAGGGCTGCACGCTGTTCGACTGTCATGGAGCCGGCCAGCGCGTCACGCAGGATGTTTTCGGCGGGCGCACATGGCGGGACGATCCGGCGCTCGCGGCGCCGATGTTCGAACTCTTCCGCAAGATGCTGAAGATCCATGACTATCTGCGCCTGATTATCGTTCTGGAAGCGCTGCCCCTCGGTGAAGAGGAGGCGAGCGCCGTCGCCCGTTTTCGTGCCGAGCTCGCGCCGGCTACGGGTTGGGACCGGCATTCCCTCGAGGCCTTCGAGGAAATGCGCGTCGTCACCGAATTCGAGCGCTTTGCTGCAAATCTCAAGACGAGCCCGGCCGCGAAGGCCTTGCAGGCTCGCTTCTCAGGCCTCTGACGGCTCGGCCGGCGCGTCGAGCTCGACGGCCTCGATCTTGCGGTTCACGAACTTGATGACGAGCTGACCGTTGATCAGCTTGAGCGCGCGATCGCCGAACAGTTCCTTGCGCCACCCATGCATGGCTTGAACGTCGGCCTTCTCGCCTTCGGAGGCGATCTTTTCCAGATCGTCCGTGTTGGCGATGATCTTCGCTGCCACGCCCTCGCGCTCCGCCGTCAGCTTCAAGAGAACCTTGAGCAGTTCCACGGCCGACTGCGTGCCCTCGTTGGGCTGGTAGGGCTTGGCAATCTTCGGCAGCTCTTCCTTCGGGATCGCCAGCGCCTCGTTGACGGCTGCGATGATCGCAGCACCGGAGGCCGAACGTTCCCAGCCCCGTGGAACGGTGCGCAGCTTGCCCAGAGCCTCGGAATCGCGCGGCTGCTGCTGCGCGATTTCGTAGATGGCATCGTCCTTGAGGATACGTCCGCGCGGCACGTCGCGATTGCGCGCCTCGCGCTCGCGCCAAGCGGTGACCTTCATCAGCACGGCCAGTTCGCTCGGCTTGCGCACCCGCATCTTCATGCGGGTCCAGGCGTCGTCGGGATGCAGATCGTAGGTTTCCGGCGTTTCCAAAATAGCCATCTCGTCTTCCAGCCAATGGGCGCGGCCCTCGCGCTCCAGCTCGGCCTTCAGCGAGGCGTAGATGTCGCGCAGATGCGTCACGTCGGCCAGCGCATAGTCGAGCTGCTTCTGGCTGAGCGGGCGATGGCTCCAGTCGGTGAAGCGCGACGACTTGTCGATATGCTTGCCGGTGATCTTCTGCACGAGCTGGTCATAGGAGACGGAATCGCCGAAGCCGCAAACCATCGCCGCGACCTGTGTATCGAACAGCGGATGCGGGATGATGCCGCCGAGATGATGGATGATTTCGAGATCCTGCCGGGCCGCATGGAAGACCTTCACAACGGACGCATCGGCCATCAGGTCGAAGAAGGGCTTGAGGTCCAGCCCCTTGGCAAGCGGATCGACCAGTGCCTCATGGTCGGGGCTGGCGATCTGGATCAGGCAGAGCTGCGGCCAGAAGGTGCTCTCGCGCAGGAATTCGGTATCTACGGTAACGAAGTCGCTTTTCGCGAAGATCTCGCAGGCTGCTTTAAGTTCGGCGGTTGTCTCAATCATGAACTCAGTTTCATCGCTCAAGCAGGCCGTGGCAAGGGCGGATTACGCAAATACACGTCTTCCGCTCCGTTGGCCCCCCGGGAGCGGTGTCGGCATCTTTCGATTGCGTAAGCCGGATATTCCTTTCTCTTCCGCACAGATGCGCGCCGAGTCAATATGGTCGAGCTCGCGAAAATGCTAAACCACCCTGAGAAATGCGGTCATGCCCGCCTTTTGGTGCTCGATGATGTGGCAATGGATCACCCAGTCGCCGAGATTGTCCGCCACGAGTCCCAGTTCAGCCACCTCGTCGGACTGGATGAGATAGGTGTCGGTGAAGATCGGCCGCACCGCGCCTTGCGAGGAGGACAGCACCTTGAAGTTCATGCCGTGCAGATGGATCGGATGCGCATGCGGGGTGCGGTTTGCCAGCCTGAGGATGTACGTCTTCCCGTGCTTCAGTTCGGCCAGCGGGGCCATGGGGTCCGACGTGTCGCCGCTCCAGGGCGTCTTGTTGATCGCCCAGAAATTATAGCCGAGCGAGCCGCAAAAGCCTTCCTTCGGTGGTGCGCCTTCTGCCGTGGCCGTCAGTTCCAGAGGAACAACTTCAGCGTCCTTGACGACGGGCTCGCTCACCGGGTTGGCGGGCAGCGCTTTCACATCGCGCAGGTCGCGCTTCAGCGAGGCACCCACGGCGCGAAAACGGGCGAGGGGATAGGTAGGCGAGGTGCGATAGTTGGTCAGCGTGGCGACCGCGCCTTCCGTATCGGGCATCCGTACCGCCAGCTCGATCCGCTGTCCGGGGCCGGCCTGGTAGCGGTCGAGCGGGAAGGGTTCGGCGACCGGATTCCCGTCGAGAGCGATCACCATCGCCTCCCCACCATCCATGCCGAAGGAATAGATGCGCGTCACATCGGTGATGACCATGCGAACGCGGACGATCCCGCCGGCCGGCGCGTCATAAGCCGGGTCTTCCTGCCAGTTCGCTGACCTCCAGGTGCCGTAGGTTCCCGCCTTCGCCGCATCGCGCGGCTTGAACGGGTCGATGAACTGCCCGTCATTGCCAAGCCGCCAGTCGCGCAGGTTCAGGACCACCTCGCGATCGAAGGCCGGGTCGTCGGGGTTTTCGACGATCAGCATCCCGGTCATGCCGCGCCCCATCTGCACGAGCGTATTGCAATGCGGATGATACCAGAAGGTCCCCGCATCCGGCGGCGTAAACGCGTAGTCGAATGAGTCGCCGGTATAGATGTACGGCTGGGTGAGGAACGGCACGCCGTCCATCCTGTTGTCGATCCGCAGCCCGTGCCAGTGGATCGTCGTGGGCTCCTTCAACTGGTTCACCAGCCGCGCGGCAAAGGGCTGGCCTTTCTTGAGGCGGAGCGCCGGGGGCTGCGGCCCTTCGTTCCCGCTTCCTGCATTCCAGGTCATGATGCCACGGGTCGGCTGGTCGCCTTTGAGCACCGCCTGCGTCTCGCCCGCTGTCAGGGTCACTGGCGCTGCGGCCGCAGACCGGAAGCCGCCGGCAAGGGCAAGGCCGGCACCGTAAGCACCGGCCACGGCTCCTGCTTTCAAAAGGGTGCGGCGGTTCAACAGGACCATGTGAGAACTCCTTGTATTCGCCGTTTTCTATGCCCGTTAAAACTTGACTTCAACTGTCATTTTATTGCGCTGCAGTACCATTTTGCCGCAGCCAAAAAGGGCTCGGCCTTGACAAATCGGGTGGCCCGTGCGTTTGTCCGCGCAATTTCGAAATGCAGGCGGTCGAACCGTATCAAGCGATACATCAAGCGCTCCCGGCCCGCCCCAATTCCAGGATCAAACGCATGACCATGCACCGTTACCGTAGCCACACCTGTGCAGCCCTCCGCAAGTCGGATGTTGGCTCCAATGTTCGTATCTCGGGCTGGGTGCATCGCGTACGAGATCATGGCGGCGTTCTCTTCATCGACCTGCGCGACCATTACGGCATGACCCAGGTCGTCGCCGACCCGGACAGCCCGGCCTTCAAGATGGCTGAGACCGTGCGCGGCGAGTGGGTGATCCGCATCGACGGCAAGGTCAAGGCGCGCTCGGACGACACGGTCAACAAGGCGATGGCGACCGGCGAGATCGAACTCTACGCCACCGAGATCGAAGTGCTCTCGACCGCCAAGGAACTGCCGCTGCCGGTCTTCGGCGAGCCGGATTATCCGGAAGACGTGCGCCTCAAGTACCGCTTCCTCGACCTGCGTCGCGAGACGCTGCATAGGAACATCGTCAAGCGCACGCAGGTCATTACCGAGATGCGCAACCAGATGTCGGCTGCCGGCTTTGGCGAGTACACGACGCCGATCCTGACGGCTTCGTCGCCGGAAGGCGCGCGCGACTTCCTCGTGCCGTCGCGCATCCATCCCGGCAAGTTCTTCGCCCTGCCGCAGGCCCCGCAGCAGTACAAGCAGCTGCTGATGGTCGCCGGCTTCGACCGCTATTTCCAGATCGCACCCTGCTTCCGCGACGAAGACCCGCGCGCCGACCGCCTGCCGGGCGAATTCTACCAGCTCGACGTCGAGATGAGCTTCGTCACCCAGGAAGACATCTGGTCGACGATGCAGCCGATAATGACCTCGGTGTTCGAGAAGTTCGCCGAAGGCAAGCCGGTTACCAAGGACTGGCCGCGCATTCCCTACGACGTCGCGATCCGCAAGTACGGCACCGACAAGCCGGACCTTAGAAACCCGATCGAGATGCAGGCTGTCACCGAGCATTTCGCCGGCTCTGGCTTCAAGGTCTTCGCGAACATGATCGCCTCCAACCCGAAGGTTGAAGTATGGGCGATCCCGGCCAAGACCGGCGGCAGTCGCTCCTTCTGCGACCGCATGAACGCCTGGGCGCAGTCGCTCGGCCAGCCGGGCCTCGGCTATATCTTCTGGCGCAAGGAAAACGACGTTCTGGAAGGCGCAGGTCCGCTTGCCAAGAACATCGGGCCTGAGCGCACCGCGGCCATTGCCGAACAACTCGGCCTCGGCGATGGCGACGCCTGCTTCTTCGTCGCCGGCGAGCCGGAAAAGTTCTACAAGTTCGCAGGCGAAGCCCGCACCCGCGCCGGCGAGGAACTGAACCTCGTCGACCGCGACCGCTTCGAACTCTGCTGGATCGTCGACTTCCCGTTCTACGAATATAACGAGGACGAGAAGAAGGTCGATTTCTCGCACAATCCCTTCTCCATGCCGCAGGGCGGTCTGGACGCGCTGGAAACGCAGGACCCGCTGACGATCAAGGCCTACCAGTACGACGCCGTCTGCAACGGCTTCGAAATCGCCTCCGGTTCGATCCGTAACCAGTCGCCGGAAACCATGGTCAAGGCCTTCGAGATCGCCGGCCTGTCTAAGGAAGACGTGGAAGAACGCTTCGGCGGCATGTACCGCGCCTTCCAGTATGGCGCGCCTCCGCATGGCGGCTGCGCATTCGGCATCGACCGCGTCATCATGCTGCTCGTCGGCGCGAAGAACCTGCGCGAAATCACGCTCTTCCCGATGAACCAGCAGGCGCAGGACCTCCTGATGAATGCCCCGGCTCCGGCCTCGCCGAAGCAGCTCATGGAGCTGGAGCTTCGCGTCATGCCGAAGAAGAAGGACTGAGCGCCCGCTTCGGGCACTTGACCTTCGATCGACTTGAGATTTGTCGGCACGGCGCGAGCCGTGCCGATTGTCGTTCATCCCTAGCTTACCAAGTTTTAATCGATGGAGGCCGCAACTGCGACCGCCTGTCGCATTCCCTGTCCAAAATTCGGCAGAACTCGCGCCAATTCTATGGGTGTTGAAATGACGCGCTGCACCGGCAATCTCACCGGGGGCAGCCACCGTCCAAAAGACATCACATGGAGAACGACATGAAAAAGCTTGGCAATTTTCTCATGATCGGTGCGGCCGCAACAGCCGCCGTCGCTGTCATCGCCGGTCCGGTCCTTGCTCGCGACATCAACTTCCACGACCTGACACTCCGGATGCCCGATGGCGGTGTCGAACATATCCGCTATACCGGCGATACACCCCCGCAGGTCAACTTCGATGACCTCGCCATGAGGCCGAGCAAAGTCGCCGACGTGTTCCTCACCGACCCCTTTGCGGCGATGGAGCGGATTTCGGCGGATATGGACCGGCAGGCCGCGCAACTGATGAACCTTGCCGGAAGTGATGCCTTCGCAGGTCCGCAATCTATGAAGGCTATCGAAGCCCGGCTTGGTTCCCTGCCGCCGGGAACCCAAGGCTATTCGGTCTACACGGTCAGCAGCGGCGGAAAGGCATGCACTGAAAAGATGACTTTCGGCTATTCCGGCCATGGCAAACCGCTCGTCGAACAGGCCTCCAGCGGCGACTGCGGGGTTGGCTCTGCCGGTGCCCAGCCTGCACCGAGCTATCATGTTTCCAACCCGGCCCCGCGTGTACGCCCCGATGGCGTGAAGACAATCGAAGCTGCCCTCTGAGCTTCCTTCGCGCCTTCGAAAAAAAAAGGCCCCCTGCCGCCAATGAACCGTCCAACTTTATGGGGTCAGTTCACCTAAGCAGGGGGCCTTTTTATGACCGCTGAGCCGGATCAATCGGACGCCTTCAGGCGGCCGAAATGCTGCGCCTGCTGGCGCTCGAGCATCCAGCCCGGATATTCCGGGGGCAGCGCGCTGACCGCATCGAGCGACGCCAGTTCTTCTTCCGTCAGCGTGATGCCTGTTGCTGCCAGGTTGTCGTCCAGCTGCTCGACCGTCTTCGCGCCGATGATCACCGACATGACGAAACGCTTGTTGAGAACGTAAGCAAGTGCGATACGGGCAACCGAAACGCCGCGCGCATCCGCAATCACGCGCATGGCGTCGATGCAGTCAAAGGCGCGATCCTTGTTGATCGGCGGAAAATCGAAGGTCACACGCCGTCCGTCGTTCGGACCCGCACCTTCGCGGCTGTATTTGCCGGAAAGGAACCCGCCGGCGAGAGGGCTCCAGACCATGAGGCCCATCTTTTCCTCTTCAAGCAGGGGCACAATGTCCCGCTCGAGGTCGCGACCGGCGATGGTGTAATAGGCTTGCAAAGTCACCGGCTTGTCGAAACCATGCTTGTCGGCGATGCCCCGCGCCTTGGCGATCCGCCACGCCTGCCAGTTGGAGACGCCCCAGTAGCGGATGTGACCCTGGCGCACGAGATCTTCCATGGCGCGCACGGTTTCCTCGAGTGGAGTGACCGGGTCCGTGCCGTGAATCTGGTAGAGGTCGATATAGTCGGTACCGAGCCGCTTCAGGCTGGCCTTGACGCCATCCATGATATGGCCGCGGGACGTTCCGATATCGTTTCGCCCGGTGCCCACAGAACCGTAGACCTTGGTGGCCAGAACGATATCGGAGCGGGCGCGACCCGAATTCTTCATCGCCTGGCCAGTAATCTCCTCCGACAGCCCTTCGGAGTAGACGTCCGCAGTGTCGATGAAATTGACGCCGGCGTCGAGCGATCTGGCGACAATCCGGTCGGCGATCGACTGGTCCAGCGTGCCAATCGCCGTCCAGTATCCCTTGCCGCCGAAGGTCATGGTGCCGAGGCAGATTTCGGATACGACGAGGCCGGTATTTCCCAATGTCTTGTAGCGCATGGAAAAGGTCCTTGAATCATTGTGTGAGAAAGTCATCCGCTGCGGGATGAGGCAGGTCGGCAGAGGGGAGTACGAGGCCAACCACTTTCGATTTGGGAATTGGATCGGAACGTTTCAATATTCGCGATCGTCAGTGGACCAAAATAAAAAGGGCCGGCGACAGGATCGCCAGCCCTCCTGATGGAATTGCCAGACCGATTACTGGTTGGCGTTGACCGAGACGCCGAGAACCTGCGGCAACGTCTGCGGCGCGCCCATCGCCGCACCCATGATCATGGGAGCAGCGACCGGTCCCGCCGGAGCGGCCTTGACCTCGATGTTCTTCGGGTCGTCGAGGAACTTGGTGACAGCGGCTGAAACCTGGTTCTGCAGGTCCGGCACATTCAGTTGCGCCATCATGATCGGAACCATGCCCTTGAGCGACTGGGCGAATTGTTCGCCCGTCACGCCCTGTTCCTTGCCGAAATAGTCGAGCAGGCGCTTGGTGATGGAGGCGTCGTCGAAGCGGATCGACGCGCTGTTGAAGCTCAACTGCTGCAGCAGGCCCATCATGGTCATGCCAAGTGCCGTGTCGCCGGCCTTCTTGTCCGGATTGGCTGCGGCAGCCTTGGTCGCATCCTGCATCGCTTTCATGAGCTGAGGGGTATAGCCCGACATGCTCAGGAGAAGGTTGATCTTGCCTAAGTCGCGTGCATCGACCGAGAATTCCGTGATGTCGATTTTGCCGGTGGCCGAGGTCCAGGAGCCCTTCGTCACGACATTGCCGTTGATGTTGGTCAGGCCCAGCTTGTTGATCGTTTCCTGCGCCTTGGGGTCCTTCACGTCGGAAAGGTCGGCCCAGATGCCGGAAAGGGATGTGTCGAACGCGATGCTGGAGCTGTCGTCCGCTACGGTGACATTCGTTTCCGTCTTGTCCATCTGGAAGACGCGCTTGCCATCCTGCTCGACCGTGACCGGACCGGTATGGGCGCTTTCGTAAAGGATCATGCCGTCGATGCTGTCGGTGGACGGGGTGCCCGGAATGCTCAGGCCATCGATCTGGATGTCCTTGGCCGTCACATGGCTGCCGTCCTTGCTCAGGTCAACATTCTGGAAGGCAACGTTGCCGGCGTAATAGCCGCCGTCGTCCGCTTCCTCGACATCGCTGAAGGTCACATCGCCGAGCGGCACTTCAACGGGCTTTTCGGTGTTCTCGACCTTCAGCTTGACGCCCTTTGCGACTACGGTCGTGTCGTCTGTGGTCGCAGAGTCGTAGGTGATCTGGCTGCCGTACGCAGCATAGGCCGCACCCAGCTTCTTCAGCATATCGTCGCCGTCAAGCGCATGCGCCTGGCTGGCGAGAAGGGCTGCCGCTGTGCCCGCGAAAAGTACTTGAGTAAGCTTGAAATGTTTCATGGATGTCCTGTCCCCAGGTTAAGCGATCAACCGCCGATGATTTGACGCACGGATGCAAGCTTATATTCGCTCGTCCGTGCGCCTCCAACAAAAATCAGCGTTAACGGTCAGGACATCTCTGGGTCTACTTAACGAGCAGTACGAACGCGTCTGAGGAATAGGACGCGCCGCCGCCGACCAGATATTGGTCGTATTGCGCGCCGATCCGAAAGGCGTCAGGGCCGTGATAGCCTCTGGCTGGCGTATAGACGACATCCCAGCCGCCCACCGTCACGCCCTTGCAGCCATTCCGGATCTGATCTCCCGAATGGTGGGTCCATCGAAAGGAAACACCGCCGTGCAGCGGTGCCTTTTCGATCAACATGGTCGGTCTTGCCGGCTGCTGACAGCCGGCGCCCATGTTCGTCATGACGTGGAAAAAGCCGACGCGTGTTGACGTATTGGCGGAAACCACGCGTCGCAGCGTGCTGGCATCGGCGGTTTGGGACAGGAGGGACGCGATAAGGGCCGCAGCGGCAAGTTTGACGGAAGTTTTCACAGGAAGCCTCGGTATCTGAGAGTTGCGATCACGCCTAATTTCGTTCTGTCCCCTCATGAAGTTGTAGCCTTACAATTCGGAACGAGACCACCCTAAATTCTTCGGGGTTTGAGGGGGCCTGTTGCGTAGAATGATGGTCTCCGGATCCGTTCATCCACAGGCGTTTGAGCCGCTTTTGTTGCCGGGAATCGCCTGAACCGCTAAGTCAAGCCCATGGGACAAAGCATTCTTCCGCCCGATGGCGGCGACGACAAGATTCAACCGGTCGATCTGAAGGCAGCGCTTGAAGAGCGCTACCTCGCTTACGCGCTGTCGACCATCATGCACCGCGCGCTGCCGGACGTGCGCGACGGGCTTAAGCCGGTGCATCGGCGCATCGTGCATGCCATGCGCGTGCTGCGCCTCGATCCCGGCCAGGCCTACAAGAAATGCGCCCGCATCGTCGGCGACGTCATGGGTAAGTTCCACCCGCACGGCGACGCCTCCATCTATGATGCGCTGGTGCGCCTCAGCCAGGATTTCGCCATCCGCTATCCGCTCGTGGACGGGCAGGGCAACTTCGGCAATATCGATGGCGATAGTCCGGCGGCTATGCGCTACACCGAAGCGCGCATGACCGATGTCGCGACGCTGCTGCTCGAAGGCATCGATCAGGATGCCGTCGACTTCCGCCCGACCTATAACGAGGAAGACGAGGAGCCCATCGTCCTTCCGGGCGCGTTTCCGAATCTGCTCGCCAACGGCTCGTCGGGCATCGCCGTGGGCATGGCGACTTCGATCCCGCCGCACAACGCGCATGAACTCTGCGACGCCGCGCTGCATCTGATCAAGCATCCCGATGCACCGGTCGAAAAGCTGGTCGAATTCGTCATCGGCCCCGATTTCCCGACGGGCGGCATCATCATCGATGACCGCGCCTCCATTGTGGAAGCCTACAAGACCGGCCGCGGCGGTTTCCGCGTGCGCGCCAAGTGGGAGCAGGAAGACCTCGGCCGCGGCGGCTACCAGATCGTCATCACCGAGATTCCGTATCTCGTGCAGAAGTCGCGCCTGGTCGAGAAGATCGCCGAACTGCTGATCGCCCGCAAGCTGCCGCTGCTGGAAGACGTGCGCGACGAGTCGGCCGAAGACATCCGCCTCGTCCTCGTGCCGAAGAGCCGAACGGTCGATCCGACCATCCTGATGGAATCGCTCTTCAAGCTGACCGAGCTCGAAAGCCGCATCTCGCTCAACATGAACGTGCTGAGCATGGGCAAGGTGCCGCGAGTCATGGCGCTGAACGAGGTCTTACGCGAATGGCTCGACCATCGCCGCGAAGTCCTGCTGCGCCGCTCGCGCTTCCGTCTGGCCGCCATCGACCGCCGCCTCGAAATCCTCGGCGGCTATCTGATCGCCTATCTCAATATCGATGAGGTGATCCGCATCATCCGCGAGGAGGATGAGCCGAAGCAGACCATGATGGCGCGCTTCAGCCTGACCGACCTGCAGGCCGAGTCGATCCTCAACATGCGCCTCCGCTCGCTGCGCAAGCTCGAGGAATTCGAGATCCGCACCGAATATGACGGCCTGACGGCGGAGAAGGCCTCGATCGAGGCACTGCTCGCGTCCGACGAGAAGCAGTGGCAGACGGTCTCGTGGGAAATCGGTGAGGTCAAGAAGACCTTCGCCAAGGCAACCGAAATCGGCCGCCGTCGCACCCAGTTCGCCGAAGCGCCGGAGCACGACGATCAGGCGATCCAGCACGCCATGATCGAAAAGGAACCGATCACGGTCGTCATCTCCGAAAAGGGCTGGATCAGGGCGCTCAAGGGCCATATGTCCGACGTCTCGGGCCTGACCTTCAAGGAAGGTGACGCCCTGAGGGTCGCGTTCCCGGCACAGACGACGGACAAGATCCTGCTGCTGACAACGGGCGGCAAGGCCTACACGCTCGGTGCAGACAAGCTGCCCGGCGGGCGCGGCCATGGCGAGCCGCTGCGCATCATCATCGACATGGAAAACGATCAGGACGTGCTGACCGCCTTCGTCCATGATCCGTCGCGCAAGCTGCTCTTGTCGTCGCAGGCCGGCAACGGCTTCATCGTGGCGGAGACCGAACTGGTCGCCAATACCCGCAAGGGCAAGCAGATCATGAATGTCTCCATGCCGGACGAAGCCAAGCTCGTCGTGCCGGTGGAGGGCGATCATGTCGCCATCGTCGGCGACAATCGCAAGCTGCTCGTCTTCCCGCTCAACCAGATTCCGGAAATGACGCGCGGCAAGGGCGTGCGCCTGCAGCGCTACAAGGACGGCGGCGTCTCCGACATTCGCTGCTTCTCGCTCGAAGCGGGCCTCACCTGGGACGATAGCGCCGGCCGCAACTTTACGCGCACGAAGGAAGAACTGGTCGAATGGCTCGGCGAACGTGCTTCCGCCGGCCGTCCGGTCCCGCGCGGCTTCCCGCGCTCGGGCAAGTTCTCGGGCTGAGTCTAAAGGGGCAGGGCGCGAAACATCAACGCGCCCGCGTCTGAATCAGACGTCTTCGTCGTAGAGCGAGGGGTCGAACCGGGTCCAGCCGGCTGGCAGGAGGTGCTCCTGCGGCTGGAAGCGGACCTTGTAGGTCATCTTCTTCGAACCGCGCACCCAATAGCCGAGATAGACATGCGGCAGGCCGCGCTGTTTCGCGGTGCGGATATGATCGAGGATCATGTAGGTGCCGAAGGAGCGTTTCTCGAGTTCGGGATCGTAGAAGGAATAGACCATCGAGGTCCCGTCGGTCATGACATCCGTCAGTGCAACCCCGAGAAGCTGTCCCTGCTTGCCGATTCCCGATCCCTCGACCCGCTCGCGATATTCGATGACGCGCGTGTTCACATGGGTATCCTCAACCATCATCGCATAGTCGAGAACCGTCATCTCCGACATGCCGCCCTGCTGGTGGCGATGGTCGAGATAGCGGCGGAAGAGGGCGAATTGTTCGGAGGAGGGCTCCGCCTCAAGCTCGGTCGCAATCACATCGTCATTGGTCGTGAGGACTCGCCGCATCGACTTCGTCGGCTCGAACTCGTTAACGAGGATGCGGACCGAAACGCAGGCCTGGCAACGTTCGCAGGCGGGGCGATAGGCGATATTCTGCGAACGGCGGAAACCGCCCTGTGTCAGGAGATCGTTGATCTCTGGAGCCTTCGGACCGATCAGGTGCGTGAACACCTTGCGTTCCATATGCCCCGGCAGATAGGGGCATCTGGCAGGAGCCGTCAGATAGAATTGCGGAGATATCCCGACTTGAGTATTCATCCTGCCGTTTCGTCAAACCTTCCCGGACCGCGCCGACGCACAATCACAACAGCATGGCGCAAGATTGGAAAAGGTCAACCCTGCAGCTGGTAGACCTGCCGGCCCGATACCCAGGTTTCTACGATCCGTCCGGAGAAACGGGCGTTTTCGAAGGGCGTATTCTTCGAGCGGGAGAGCAAACCGTCCGTCGTCGCGATCCACGGCATATCGAGATCGGCAATCGCGATGTCGGCCGCACTGCCCGGCTTCAGCGAGCCGGCCGGCAGGCTGTAGATCGAGGCGGGTCGTGTCGACAGAGCATCCACAAGGCGGGAAAGTGTAATCCGTTCAGCGTGATAAAGCCTGAGCGCCGCCGCAAACAGCGTCTCCAGACCGACTGCGCCATCCGCGGCATCAGCGAAGGGAACGCGCTTCGTGTCCACATCCTGCGGATCGTGGGAGGAGACGATGACGTCGATATCCCCGGCAGCCAGCGCCTCGACCATGGCGACGCGATCGTCTTCCGTGCGCAGCGGCGGCGACAGCTTGAAGAAGGTCCGGTATTCGCCGATATCGTTCTCGTTGAGCGTCAGGTGGTTGATCGACACGGCCGATGTCACCTTCACGCCGCGTTTGCGGGCAAGCCTGATCGCCTCGACAGATTCGGGTACCGAGATTTTCGCGGCGTGGTAGGTCGCGCCGGTGAGGCCTGCAATGCGCAGGTCGCGCTCCAGCGGAATGATCTCCGCCTCGCGCGGGCTGCCGGAAAGGCCGAGCCAGCTCGCAAACAGACCTTCATTCATCACGCCATTGACGCCGAGATAGGGGTCGCGGGGCTCCAGTGCGACGACCGCACCGAAATGCTTCGCATAGGTCATCGCGCGGCGCAGAACCTGGCTGTCCGGTATGGCATGCTTGCCCTGTGTGAGCGCAACCGCGCCGGCCTTCTTGAGCAGGCCAAATTCCGTCATCTCCTCGCCGGCGAGGCCTTTCGTCAGGGCCGCTGCCGGATAGACATGGATCGAAGACTTGTCGCGCGCCGTCTTCTTCACGAATTCAACAAGCGCGATGTCGTCGATCACCGGATCGGTGTCCGGCATGGTGACGATGGAGGTGATGCCGCCGGCCGCGGCCGCGCGGGCCGCCGACTTGATCGTTTCGCGATGCTCGCCGCCCGGTTCGCCGATGAAGACGCGCGTGTCGACCAGACCCGGCATGGCCAGCAAGCCGCCCATGTCGCGAACCTGAGCGCCGGCGGGCACAGACTTTGCAGCCGCTGCACCGATGGCGGCAATCTTGCCGTCTTCGATGACAATCGCGCCGGTCTCGTCCATATTCTGAGAAGGATCGACAATGCGGAGATTGGTGAGAACGGTCACGGTCATGTGCGCGGCCCCTGGTTCTGCGAGAGGAGAAGGGCTTCCATCACCGCCATGCGTACGGCGACCCCCATTTCCACCTGTTGTCCGATCACGCTCTGCGGCCCGTCCGCTATCTCGGAGGCGATCTCAACCCCGCGGTTCATCGGCCCCGGATGCATCACAAGCGCGTCTTCCTTGGCCGCCTTGAGCTTTTCGGCGTCCAGCCCGTAGAAGCGGTAATATTCGCGCACCGACGGCACGAAGGAGCCGGACATGCGCTCGCGCTGGAGCCGCAGCATCATCACGACATCCGCATCCTTCAGCCCTTCCTCCATATCGTGGAAGACTTCCACGCTCATGTCGGCAATGCCCGACGGCAAGAGCGTCGGCGGCGCGACGACGCGGACACGCGCGCCCATGGCGTTGAGAAGGATGATGTTGGAGCGCGCGACGCGCGAATGCAGCACATCGCCGCAGATCGCGACCGTAATCCCTGAGAGCCGGCCTTTGGCGCGGCGGATGGTCAGCGCGTCGAGCAGCGCCTGCGTCGGGTGCTCATGCTGCCCGTCGCCGGCATTGATCACTGCGCAGGAGACCTTTTGAGAGAGGAGGGCGGCGGCGCCTGCCGAGGAGTGGCGGATGACGAGCACATCGGGATGCATCGCATTCAGCGTCATCGCCGTATCGATCAGCGTCTCGCCCTTCTTCACGGAAGAGTTGGCGACGGACATGTTCATTACATCTGCGCCCAGCCGCTTGCCGGCCAGTTCGAACGAGGATTGCGTGCGGGTCGAGGCTTCGAAGAAGAGGTTGATCTGGGTGAGCCCGCGCAGCGTGGACGTCTTCTTTTCCCGCTGCCGGCTGATCTTGACGGCCTCGTCCGCCTTGTCGAGCAGATACTCGATATCCGGTGGCTGAAGACCCTTGATGCCGAGGAGATGGCGATGCGGAAAGAAGTCCATGGGGCCGCCTCTAATGCTGAGTTTTGGGGCTCTATAATGAGTGTGGCTTTACCCGGCAAGCGGCCTGTGAGAAGGATGGGGACAAGGGGCCTCTCATCCCCATGCTTTTTTGAACGAATCTGGATAGAACGCGGCCATGACAGACAACAAAGAAGACGACATCTTCGCGAGCCTGAACCAGCCGCCGCTCTGGTCCGGCATCAATGCCTATCGCTCGGACCCGCTGCTGGTGGACCTGACCTCCGCCTTGCCGCGCTCGGTGCGCGATGAACTCGACAGTATCGGTCGTTACGCGACGCTCGCCGAAAGCCAGGAATTTGCCCGCATGGCCAATGAAGGCGCGCCGAAGCTGCGCACCCACGGCCCGCGCGGTGAACGCCTCGACGTGGTGGATTTCCATCCGGCCTATCACGCGCTGATGCGCCGCTCCATGGCGAGCGGGTTGCACAGCTCGGTCTGGGACCAGACGCTGGAAGAAAAGGGCAAGGCCCATTCCGCCCGCGCCGTGCGCTTCTTCCTGACATCGCAGCTGGAAAGCGGTCATCTCTGCCCGCTGACGATGACGAATGCGTCGCTGGCCGCCATTTCCGCCTCTCCGATCCTGCATCAGGAATGGGCGCCGCGCATTCTCTCGCGCAAATATGACAGCTCCAACCGTCCCGCCGGCCAGAAGACCGCCGTCACGCTCGGCATGGGCATGACGGAAAAACAGGGCGGCACGGACGTTCGCGCTAACCGCTCGGCCGCTGAAAAGGTGTCCGACGGCATCTATCGCCTGACCGGCCACAAGTTCTTCATGTCCGCCCCGATGAGCGATGCCTTCATCATGCTCGCCAATACAGAAGAGGGCATGGGCTGCTTCCTCGTGCCCCGACTTCTGGAGGACGGCACGGCCAACGGCCTGCGCTTCCAGCGTCTGAAGGACAAGATCGGCAACCGCTCGAATGCCTCGTCCGAAGTCGAGTTTTCCGGCACCTATGGCTATCTGCTCGGCGACCCCGATGCCGGCATCCGCACCATTCTCGACATGGTGACGCTGACGCGGCTCGATTGCGCGGTCTCCTCCGCCGGCCTGATGCGCGCCAGCCTCGCCGAAGCCGTCCACCACACGCGCGGCCGCTACGCCTTCGGCAAGACGCTGATCGACCAGCCGCTCATGACCCGCGTTCTCGCCGACATGGCGCTGGATGTGGCCGCCGCCACCGGCCTCGTCTTCCGTCTCTCATCCTCCTTCGACAAGGCTGGTGAGAGCCCGGAAGAAGCAGCTTTTGCCCGCGTCATGACCCCGGTCGTCAAATACTGGGTTTGCAAGATCGCTCCGTCGCTCATCTATGAGGCGATGGAATGTATCGGCGGCAGCGGCTACATCGAGGAGCGGCCCATTGCCCGCCACTACCGCGAGGCCCCGGTCAATGCGATCTGGGAAGGCTCCGGCAATGTCATGGCGCTGGACGTGCTTCGAGTGCTGCGCAAGGGCAAAGACCTGTTCGAAGCCGTCTTCGCGATGATTGCGCGCGACCTCGGCCCCTCGGGTGCCAAGACCGTCGACGTGCTCCGCGCAGCCGCATCGCTCTGCGAACGCGACGAAAGTGCCGCCCGCCTTTTCGTCGAGCAGCTTGCCATGGCCGCCGCCGCCGCCGAGCTTCGCCGCATCGGGGCAGGCCGCATCGCTGACGCCTATGCCGAAAGCCGCCTCGCGACCGGCTGGCGCTATACCTACGGCATGCTCGACATGCGGTTTGATGCCCGGTTTATTGTGGAATTGCTTTATCCGGCGAACTGAGCTGCGGGCCTCCCGTTAGGTCGGAATGCGCTTTGCGACATCTCGGTCTCGCGCATCCTCACTTGCGCTTAGTCCCTTGGCAACGCCTGCGCGATCCTGGGCATTGCGATTCTGGCTCATCTTGCGCTTGCCCTGAAGCGAGGTGATGGGCATGCGCACGCCGACAATGGCGCGCAGTTGCATGTCGATGAAGTCGGCCGGTGCATCGTCCACCTGCCACGTCATGCCCCGTTTGCCCTCGTGCAGGCCGGTCAGCCGTGACACAAGATCGAGCAGACGTGCCTTGTCATCGAAGAACTCAACCTGTCCACGTGCTTCGATTATTTCATAATTCCATGTTGGAACGACCTTGCCATGCTCCGCCTTGGAGGCGTACCAGCCGGGCGAGATATAGGCATCCGGTCCGCTGAACAGCGCAAGGGCATCGCCCACGACCGGCGCGCGCCAATGGGGATTGGCTCGGGCGAGGTGTCCATAGAGCGTGCCGAACTCACCTTCCTCGGCATCGAAAAGCATGGGCAGAGGCGTCACCACCGGGCCCTCCGGGCAAGCGGTGATGAAGGTCGCAAGCCCGGTGGCGCGGATCATGTCATTAAGTTCGGCCCGGTCTGAGAGCGAAAAGGCGGACGGTATGTACATGGCGGTCTTCACATTGTTGTCAGTCACACGGAGCCTTGCAAAGCTGCGGCATGAAAACAAGCGTACCCGCCGATGACCGCATCAAACTTTATGATAGCCGCTTTGCCCCACATTCCTGTGCATACCCTTGCGCCTCCATTGCGGGCGGCGATCCATCGGCCTAATCACCATCGGGTGACTTTGCCGGAAAACTGATTGCCCATGACTGCGACTGCTGCCGAACTCCTTGAAACGCCTGCCGTGCCCGAAAAGGAACTGCCGGTGCGCGACCGCGCGCAGACCCAAGGTCGCATCTTCCAGGCGGGCAGGGCGCTGCTCGCCGAGGGTGGGTTTCAGGCCTTCGGGGTCAACGCGGTGGCCCGCAAGGCGGGCTGCGACAAGCAGCTGATCTACCGCTATTTCGGCGGCCTCGACGGGCTGTTAGACGCCATCGGGGAAGATCTCGCAGGCTGGGTGACGCAGCATGTTCCCGAGGATCAGGGCGGGCGCTTTCTGCTGACCTATGGCGATCTGATGGAGCGGCTGGTCGAACTCTATGCCGACGCGTTGCGTGCCGATCCGCTGATGCGGCGTATTCTCGTCTGGGAGCTTTCGGAAAGCTCGCCGCATATCGCGCGCATGGCGGATGCCCGCGCCAAAGGCATTGCGCAATGGATCGAGCGCATGCGTGGCTCGCTGACGCCGCCGAAGGGGGCCGATACGGTCGCGCTCAATGCTGTGGTCATTGCGGCCGTTCAGCAGCTCGTTCTGGCGGCGGAAACCTCTGGCAGTTTTGTCGGACTTCCTCTGAAGTCGCAGAAGGATTGGGCGAGGGCCGTGGCCGCCGTCGCTCGCATGGCCCGCGCCGCCTACGCTTGAGACAGGCGGAAACAGCGCTCCCGTTGTTTGCGTCTGTGCTGGTCCCAACTCCAGGATTTCCACACGTCATCCACAGCCCGTCGCTGCGTCGTTAACCTTAACAAATGGTTTACGTTGCGCCCGTGCGCGTTAACTGGAATGGTTACGCAATGGTTAATTTCAGCCGGGCTCGGGGCATGATGCCGCGAGGGCTGTTGCGTAAACCCGCCCTGTCTTGTGGGGCAGGCGGGCAGGGTGTGTGATGCGTATGGACACCGGGCGGAACAGGATGGTGGCGACGGCTTGCCTTGCGGCATTCTTTGCCGTGTTGGCCGTGAGCCTCGTGGTGCCATTTGTGATGGTGGCGGCCATGGCCCTGGTTGATCGGATGCTGATGCATCTTTGGTATGGCGTGATTCCGGACGTTCTGCCGAAACTCATGGCCCGCTGGTTGCCGCCGGTGTCGCCCGAGGAGACGGCTCTATGAAGTGGTTCCTCGTCTTCTGGCTGGGGCCAATCATCTTTCTCGGCGGCTGGTATGGCCTGTCCTACTACGACATGAATTTCGGCTTCTTCATGCTGACGCGGCAGGCGCATGAACTCGTGCTGAAGATGTATGGCGAAACACTGGGGATCGATCCGCAATCGGTCGCACCGCTCGTCGCCAAAGCCATCGGCACGGACAGCCTCTTCGTCATCGCCATCCTTCTCTTCCGACGTCGCAAGAAGATCGTCGCGTGGTGGCAGGGGCGCCGAGCTCAGTCTTCGCCGGAGGACGCCCTGCGCAGCGACGACAATCTGTCCAATGCGCCCTGGAGGATGAAGGATGCGGCAGCGGAATCGATCCGCTCGGCCCGCTTGGCTCTCGATACGTCCATTTCCAAAAGCGCCCGCTCCGCCGCGACTGTCGAAAGCCGCTCGTCCCAGTAAATGAACGGGAGCGCGGTTTTCGCCTCCATGTTGCGCACGAACGCCCGCGTTGCCTGCACGCGCGGCCCGGCGCTGCCATCCATGTTCATCGGCAGGCCGATGACAAAGGCGGCGACCTTTTCCTTGGCTGCGAAAGCCAGCAGCGCCTCCGCATCCGGCCCGAACTTCACGCGCTTGATCACGGGACGGGGCGTGGCGAAGCGCAGGCCGATGTCTGAAAGCGAGAGCCCGATCGTCTTCGTGCCGAGATCAAGCCCGGCAATCGGCTGATTGGCGGGCAAATTCCCTGCAAACTCTTCAAGCGTGATGATGGTCATGCGATATGGCGGCTCCTGGCACAAACTCGACTCTCCATAACAGAGGAAACCATTCTTGCCAAAACCAGCCTGTCGCATCGAGACAACTTGGCCTATAAGGCGCCCAACACCCTCCGGAACCCGTTATGCTCGCCATCTTCTCCATTACGCTGCCGATTTTTGTCCTGATCGGCACCGGCGTCATTGCCGGTCGCTTCCTGAGGCTCGAGCGCAAGGACCTGCGCGGGCTTTCGAACTTCGTCTGGTATTTTGCGCTGCCGGCACTCATCCTGCGCGCGTTCGTGCTGCATCCCATCAGTGACTTTCTGCATCTGAACTATCTCTTGCTCTATGTGACTGCCTCGCTCCTGACCTTCGGGATCGGCTTGTCGGTGGCACGTTTCTCGCGCGGTAAATCGCTGACCGAAAGCGCGTTGATGGCGCTTGGCTCATCCAGCAGCAATAGCGGTTTCGTCGGCTTTCCGGTCGCCTCGCTTGTTGTCGGCCCCATGGCCCCGATCGGTCTTGCGCTCAACATGATCGTGGAAAATCTTGTCATTCTGCCGATCGGCATGGTTCTCGGTGCCGACGGGCAGCGGGGAGGGGCAGGCGCGCGCGCCGCCCTACGCGGATCCGCCATCTCCCTCGTCCGCAATCCGTTGATCATATCACTTTTCATCGGGGCGGCGATTTCGGCGTCGGGGATCGATTTCAAGGACATGGCATTGTTCCACGCCGTCGACATGATGGCCAATGCCTCTGGCGCAGTTGCGCTGTTCATCGTCGGCGCCACGCTTCTGTCGACAAAGGTCGATGGCCGGCTTGTTGTGGATGCCGGGTACATCTCCGTCGGCAAGCTCGTCTTGCATCCGTTGAGCGTTCTTGCCGTTTCCTTCCTGATGCCCGGGCTGGAGCCGGAAATGCGCAGGATGGCCATTGTCTTCGCCGCATCACCCATGTTTACAACCTATCCGATCATCGGACAGCGTTTCGGTCTCGAGGAAATGAGTGCCGCGGCGCTTCTGCTGGCGACCACGGCCAGCTTTTTCACCATCTCGATCATGCTGGCGCTTGTCTGATCCTCACCAATGCGCGACGCGGTCGCCGCCGGTGAACTGCGCGCTTTTCGGCGTATATTCGAACAGTTCGATGCGCACGCCGTTCGGATCGGTAATCCAGCTCTGCCAGGTCTCGTCGCAGCCGTTCGACTTTGCGCTGGCTTCGACGCCGCAATCGCGGATATGGGCGATCGCCTCATCCATGTTCACGACTTCAAAGCAGATATGATTGATCTGGTTGCGCTTCGAATATTCTGCCTCCGCATTCTCGAACACCTCGATATGCGTATCGCCGCCGGCGTCCAGATAGTAGCCGAACACCCGTCCGTCGCGTGTGAAGTTGAACACTTTCTCGAAGCCGAGCACCTGCCCATACCAGTCTGCGGTCGCATCGATATCACTCGAAAAAATGCAGACATGGGCGATCTTGCGGATGATTTTCTTTTTCATGAATCTGAACTCCTCCAACTCCCTGATCCGAGTATAGGCCAAACCGCGTAACGCGAAAGTGTGACACAAAGGCTTGATCCTCTCGCTCCAGCCCCTAATCTGCACCCGCCCATGGGCACGTCCGCGTTCCATGACGACGGCCCATCCTCTGCAAGAACTGAAGGGAGACCTCCCATGAAAATTACCTGGCTCGGCCATTCGGCCTTTCGTCTCGACACGGCCAAGGCGAAGATCCTCATCGACCCCTTTTTCACCGGCAATCCGGGCTTTCAGGGCCTTGACGCCAAGGAGGCCGCCAAGGATATCACCCACATCCTGCTGACCCACGGCCATGGCGACCATGTCGGCGATACACTCCAGATCGCCGCCGAGACCGGCGCGACGGTCGTTGGAAACTTCGACCTCTGCATGTGGCTGGCGCACAAGGGTCTGAAGAATTTCTCGCCGGGCAATACCGGCGGCACGATCGGCATGGAAGGCTTCACAGTCACCTTCACGAATGCGCTGCACTCGTCCGCGTCGATCACCGAAGACGGCATCTCGCATTCGCTCGGCAATCCCAACGGCCTCGTCCTGCATTTCGATGACGAGCCGACGCTGTTCCACTTGGGCGATACTGATATCTTCTCGGACATGGGGCTGATCAACGAGTTGCACCAGCCCGATATCGGGATCATGCCGATCGGTGATCGCTTCACCATGGGCGGCGCAGTCGCGGCCTTGGCCGCACAGCGCTTCTTCAACTTCAAGACCGCGATCCCCTGCCACTACGGCTCGTTTCCGATCATCGACCAGACGGCGGACAAGTTCATCGCCGGTCTCGACGGCACGAAGACGAAGGTGGAAGCGCCGAAGCCCGGCGGCAGCGTCGAAGTCTGACCGGCTGCGCCGACACAAAATTGGACCGGATCTACTTGTCCCTGATCCGGTCCCACACGGCGGCAAACAATTCCGGCAGATGCGGAAGCCCAAAGAAGCCGGTCATGGCCTCTTCAAAGTCCTGGGATGTTTCGATGCGCCGCGCATCGCTCGCGCCGTGCCGCGTGATCTTCAGAGCACGGTTGAAGAGGGTGTTGCGCCCGTCATCTGTTACGCGCGCCATCATCAGATTGTCTGGAAACGGCGCTTTCTCCCACCGTGCGGTGACGAAATTGGCCGCTTCGAAATCCGGTTCGAAGGCCGGCGAGCGCTCGAAGCCATAGAGCCCATACCAGCCTTCCGGCACCTGCCGCTCCAGCACTTCCTCCTGTGTTTCCGCGTCCCGCCTGATCCGATAGGTCTCACCCCTGATCGCCTGCGGTTCGGCCATGTCGAGCTGGACCGGGGTGAACGGCGCGCCGCCGCCAAAGCCGCAGTCGGCAAGGTATTTCCGATCCAAGATGGTAACGATGAAGGCCCGGTGGCTGCGAGGCCCACCGCGCGGCGCGCCGTTGCGCACACGGGCCATGATCGGCATCGCCTCGAACCCAAGCGCCGACAGCGCCATGCCGAAGAGGGCATTCACCTCGAAACAATAGCCGCCCCGCCGGTCTTCGACCAGTTTCCGGCACAGCGCCTCCGGATCGAGGTCCGGCACCTTGCCGGTCAGCGGGTCCATGTTCTCGAAGGGGATGTGGCGGGCCTGCGCGAGCTGCAGCCGCGCCAGCGTCGCCAGACTGACTTCCGAGATGTTTTCCGCGATGCCGATCCTCTGAAGATAGGCCGTGAGATCGAAATGCATAGTCGCTCCTCTCCTGTGGTGTCAGGCTAGCCTTCCAGAGTGAGAAGGCAAGGGGAGGCGGATGAACTTCGGTTGTACGGTCTAAAGCCCGGAAAAGCGTTGCATCCGCCAAGCGGGCTGATTATAGCGGTCGCTCAAGTCTTTGAACGACAATCCTTGACCGGAGTTCACCCGATGTCCGTCGATCTCGCCACCGTTAAGCGCGTTGCGCGCCTTGCCCGTCTCGCCGTTTCCGAAGAGGAAGCGCAAAAGATGATGGGTGAGCTGAACGGCATTCTCGGTTTCGTCGAGCAGCTGTCGGAAGTGAATGTGAAGGATGTCGAGCCGATGACCTCCGTGACCCCGATGGTGATGCGCAAGCGCGTCGACGTCGTCAATGACGGCGACAAGGCCGCCGACATCGTCGCCAACGCGCCGGCCACGACAGAGAATTTCTTCATGGTGCCGAAAGTGGTCGAATAAGACCGACCTCGACCCGCCCGCTCAAAGCCCCGATTTCAAGACGAAACGATCGCACCATGACCGAACTGACAAAGCTCACGATTGCCGAAGCCCGCGCCAAGCTCACCGCCAAGGAAATTTCCGCTGTCGAGCTGACGGATGCCTATCTTGCCGCCATCGAAGCCGTGAACCCGGTGATCAACGCCTATGTCGCCGTGACGCCGGACAAGGCCCGCGAGATGGCGAAGGCCTCCGACGCTCGCATCGCGGGTGGCAAGGCAGGGGCGCTCGAAGGCATCCCGCTCGGCATCAAGGACCTGTTCGCCACGCGTGACGTTCACACGCAGGCGTGCTCGCACATCCTCGACGGCTTCAAGCCCAAATACGAATCGACCGTCAGCCAGAATCTCTGGGACGATGGCGCCGTCATGCTCGGCAAGCTGAACATGGACGAATTCGCCATGGGTTCGTCGAACGAAAGCTCCTACTACGGCCCGGTCATCAACCCCTGGAAGGCTGAAGGCTCGAACCAGCAGCTCGTTCCGGGCGGTTCCTCCGGTGGCTCTGCTGCTGCGGTTGCCGCGCAGCTCTGCGCCGGTGCAACCGCAACCGACACCGGCGGCTCCATCCGCCAGCCGGCTGCCTTCACCGGCACGGTCGGCATCAAGCCGACCTATGGCCGCTGCTCGCGCTGGGGTATCGTCGCCTTCGCATCCTCGCTCGATCAGGCTGGCCCGATTGCCCGCGACGTGCGCGATGCCGCGATCCTCTTGAAGTCGATGGCAAGCGTCGATGCCAAGGACACGACCTCCGTCGATCTGCCGGTTCCGGATTACGAAGCAGCCATCGGCCAGTCGCTCAAGGGCATGAAGATCGGCATTCCGAACGAATACCGCGTCGAAGGCATGCCGGAAGAGATCGAGAAGGTCTGGCAGAAGGGTATGGACTGGCTGAAGGACGCCGGCGCCGAGATCGTCAACATCTCGCTGCCGCATACGAAATATGCGCTCCCGGCCTATTATATCGTCGCCCCTGCTGAGGCTTCTTCCAACCTTGCCCGCTACGACGGCGTCCGCTACGGCCTGCGCGTCGACGGCAAGGACATCGTCGACATGTATGAAAAGACGCGTGCCGCCGGCTTCGGCAAGGAAGTCAAGCGCCGCATCATGATCGGCACCTATGTTCTCTCCGCCGGCTATTACGACGCCTATTACCTGCAGGCGCAGAAGGTCCGTACGCTGATCAAGCGCGACTTCGAGATTGCATTTGCCAACGGCGTCGATGCCATCTTGACCCCTGCCACCCCGTCCTCCGCCTTTGGCATTGCCGACGAGGATCTGGCCTCCGATCCGGTCAAGATGTACCTCAATGACATCTTCACGGTAACCGTCAACATGGCCGGCCTGCCCGGCATGTCCGTCCCCGCCGGCCTCGACCACAAGGGCCTGCCGCTCGGCCTCCAGCTGATCGGCAAGCCGTTCGACGAGGAAACGCTGTTCAAGACGGCGCATGTGATCGAGCAGGCCGCTGGGACGTTCTCGCCGAAGAAGTGGTGGTAATACCATCCATTATGAGTTGAAAAAAAAAACGGCGCGAACCCTTGGGTCTGCGCCGTTTTCGTTTTTGCTTACCGGTTGTCGAGTTGGGCTCGCACCAACTCTAGCCCGCGTGTCGTGATGCGGTAGGGCTTGCCGCCCGACGAGGCGATGGCCCGCTTGCGTTTGAGCTTGCGGAACGTGACGATGTCGATCTGGCTGAAGATCCAGCCTTCTCGCGTCTTGAGCCGAAGCCCTTCGATCTTGCGCGCGTCGTTACGAATGAGTTCGATATTGCCGCCCTGGGCGAGCAGGTGGAGTATGCGCTGTTCGGCGCTGGAAATGTCCATTGTCTTGAAGTCCGGATGGCGTCCGAGAGGACGCATGAAAACGTATCCGATGCCGCATTGGCATCGGGCTCGATTTCAACGGGCCCGGCGCGCAGAAAACCTTCCGCACGCGGGGCCTTTACCGGGACTCCGATAGAGTAAACATCCAAACTCCATTTGTGTGCCTGAAAGGTAGGTATTGCCGGGGCGGTATGTCAAGTGTGGGCAAGGGGCTTTATTAGCTGTTGAAAACTGACCTTCGGTGGCGTTTCTGCGACAACATTTTGCGCCTTGCGCTTCTCTCGCCCATCTGCGCGCGCAATACTCATCCTGCTCTCGGACGGGGTGAGGAGCAGCCATGGCAACGATACGCAATGCGCGTGCGGACGAAGCGGACGTTCTGGCAGCCATTGGCTTCCGGGCGTGGGACTCGACGTCCGAGGGTTGGGGCGATGCGCCCGACATTCGCGAGAGTGCCTATCGTTCCTTCGAGACGTTCACCCGCAACCACTGGCTCTCCATCGACATTGCCGAACGGGCAGGGCAGCTTGTCGGCTGGGGCGCGCGCGAGAAGCTCGACAACAGCATTACGGATATCTGGGTCGATCCGCTGTTTCAGCGCCAGGGCGTCGGTACGGCTCTGCTGGAGCATCTGGAGAAAGAGATCGTCGAGCACGGCCACGAAGCCGCTTTGACGCAGGTTCATTCGGAGAATTCACCCGCGCTCGCCTTCTTCCAGAAAGCCGGCTATGGCGTCTCCTGGATGACGACCGCGTGGTCGCCGAAGCTCGACCGCGATGTCGATACGGTGGGGCTCGTCAAGCAATTGGTCGAGGAAAAGACGGGTGGCGGCTACGGCGAGTTCTGACCCGTCTCTTCTGTAAGCATCTGGTCGCGGATGCGAGCGAAGAGATCGCGGTTGCGGCAGAAACGCGGGGCCTGCTCGGGCTCGTCATTGTCCTCGAGCCAATCGGCACAGTCATGCGGGCGGCTGCAGCCCAGGCAGCGCTGACCGGCTCGTTTCATGAGGTTGCGGTGATCGGGCAGATCTTCCAGATGCGCGGTCAAGCCGAGCTTCGCCGTCATCGCCTCAAGCAGCATGGCGTGTTCGTTGACCCGGATGAAGTAGTTCAGGATGCTCATGGCAATTCTCCGTCCATGCTGGCAGCATCGCGCAAGAGCTGGACGCGCGCCTTGATCCTGCTCAAGTCCTTCCGCGACCTCCGGAAGCCGCAAATCCCTTGCACCGTCCGGCCATTTGTTCTACCGGAAAGCTTCGAAATTCCATTGATGCCGAGAGCTTTTCCATGACCCTAGTCGATGTTCGCACGCCCGATCCGAAACGCCTCATCCCCGGCGCCACCGGCGACTGGGAAGTCGTAATCGGCATGGAAGTCCATGCGCAGGTCCTCTCCAATTCGAAGCTGTTCTCCGGCGCGTCGACCGAGTTCGGTCGTCCGCAGAATGCCAACGTTTCGCTCGTCGACGCCGCCATGCCGGGCATGCTGCCGGTGATCAACGAGGAATGCGTCAAGCAGGCCGTCCGTACCGGCCTCGGCCTCAAGGCGCAGATCAACCACCGCTCGCTCTTCGACCGGAAGAATTATTTCTATCCCGATCTGCCGCAGGGCTACCAGATCTCGCAGTTCAAGGACCCGATCGTCGGCGAGGGCAAGATCGTGATCTCGCTCGGCCCCGACCGTCAGGGCAATTTCGAGGATATCGAAATCGGCATCGAGCGCCTGCATCTCGAACAGGATGCCGGCAAGTCGATGCACGACCAGCATCCGACCATGTCTTATGTCGACCTCAACCGTTCCGGCGTGGCGCTGATGGAAATCGTTTCCAAGCCGGACATGCGCTCCTCGGATGAGGCAAAGGCCTATCTGACCAAGCTGCGCACCATCGTGCGTTATCTCGGCACCTGCGACGGCAACATGGACGAAGGCTCCATGCGCGCCGACGTCAACGTCTCCGTGCGCAAGCCGGGCGGCGAATTCGGCACGCGCTGCGAAATCAAGAACGTCAACTCCATCCGCTTCGTAGGCCAGGCCATCGAGTACGAAGCCCGCCGCCAGATTGCCATCCTGGAAGAAGGTGGTTCGATCGATCAGGAAACCCGCCTCTTTGATCCGGGCAAGGGCGAGACGCGGTCCATGCGCTCCAAGGAAGATGCGCATGATTATCGCTACTTCCCCGATCCGGACCTCCTGCCGCTCGAATTCGACAACGCCTTTGTCGCCGAACTCCTGAAGGACCTGCCGGAACTGCCCGACGACAAGAAGGAGCGTTTCGTCAAGGATCTCGGCCTGACCGTCTACGACGCCTCCGTGCTGGTCTCGGAGAAGGCGATTGCTTCTTACTTCGAGGCCGTTGCCGAAGGTCGTGACGCCAAGATCGCTGCCAACTGGGTCATCAACGACCTGCTGGGCGCCTTGAACAAAGCCGGCAAAGACATTGAAGAGACTCCGGTTTCGCCCGCCCAGCTCGGCGGCATCCTGGACCTCCTCAAGGACGGCACGATTTCCGGCAAGCTTGCCAAGGACCTCTTCGAAATCGTCTTCACCGAAGGCGGTGAGCCGGCAAAGATCGTCGAAGAGCGCGGCATGAAGCAGGTTACCGACACCGGCGCGATCGAAAAGGCCGTTGATGAGATCATCGCCGCCAATCCGGATCAGGTCGAAAAGGCCAAGGCCAAGCCGTCGCTGGCCGGCTGGTTCGTCGGTCAGGTCATGAAGTCGACCGGCGGCAAGGCCAATCCGCAGGCCGTCCAGGCTCTCGTCAAGGCGAAGCTGGGGATCGAGGAATAATGTTCTTCATCCGCTCCGCCGGCGAACAGGACCTCAAGAAGGTGCAGACGCTGCTGGCGGAGACCTGGCGCGACACATACACGCCCTTTCACGGCGACCACGTCGTGGAGGCGATGATCGAGCAGTGGCATTCACCGGGTTCGCTAAAACAGCGTCTCGGCCGGCCGGACTCGGAATTTCTGGTGGCCGATGATGGTCGCCAGCTGGCCGGCATGGCCTTCGCTGCCATGTCGCGCAAGACGCCGAAGCTGGCCAACCTGCATCAGCTCTATGTCCATCCGCTCTGGCAGGGGCAGGGGATCGGCACTGATCTCTTCGCCGAAATCGAAACCTGCTTTCCCGATGCCGATCGCATGCAGCTTGAAGTCACGGTTGAAAACGAGCGCGCGATTGAGTTCTACACCAAGGTCGGCTTCCGCGAGATCGGACGCGTAGAGAATGTCGGGCCGCCCGGCGCGGCGATGCCAGCCATCCTGATGGAAAAAAGCCTGACATTCTGAAAACTGGAGGCGCCGGATGAAGGCCGTCTATTTCGAGCGGTTCGGCGAACCGCCGCGCATCGCCAATCTGCCGGATCCGGAGCCAGGCGCGGATGGCGTGGTGGTCAAGATCGAGGCGACCGGGCTTTGCCGCTCCGACTGGCACGGCTGGATGGGCCATGACAGCGATATCGTGCTGCCGCATGTGCCCGGCCACGAACTCGCCGGGACGGTTGTGGCCACCGGCCGCAACGTGCTCCGCTGGAAGAAGGGCGACCGCGTCACCGTGCCGTTCGTCTCCGGCTGCGGCCGCTGCGCCGAATGCGCTTCCGGCAACCAGCAGGTCTGCGAAACGCAGTTCCAGCCCGGCTTCACCGCCTGGGGCTCCTTCGCCGAATATTGCGCCATCGACTATGCCGACGCCAATCTCGTGCGTCTTCCGGAGAGCATGGATTTCGCCACGGCCGCCGGCCTCGGCTGCCGCTTCGTGACGTCGTTTCGCGCCGTTGTCGATCAGGCCCGCGTCCAGCCCGGCGAATGGGTCGCCGTCCATGGTTGCGGCGGTGTCGGTCTGTCCGCGATCATGATCGCGAACGCCATGGGCGCGAATGTCGTCGCCGTCGATCTGTCGGACGACAAGCTGGAATTTGCAAAGAAGCTGGGCGCGGCTGTCACGGTCAACGCGCGTAAGATCGGCGATGTACCTGCCGCGATCCGTGAACTCACGTCCGGCGGCGCGCATGTCTCGGTTGATGCCTTGGGCCACCCGACGACGCTGTCAAACTCGATCCTCTGCCTGCGCCGCCGCGGGCGCCATGTACAGGTGGGCCTGCTACTCGCAGACCAGTCCCGCCCGCCGGTGCCGATGGACCGCGTCATTGGCTGGGAGCTGGAAATCAAGGGCAGCCATGGAATGCAGGCGCATCGCTATGGCGCCATGTTCTCGATGATCGAGGCGGGCAAACTGAAGCCGGAACTGTTGATCGGCCGCACGCTGAGCCTCGACGAAGCGCCCGAAGCCCTGATGGCGATGGATCGCTTCGACGGCGTCGGCATCGGTGTGATCACACGGTTCTGAGCAATGCCAGGAAAAGTGGGAACCGGTTTTCCGTCAGGAATTGCGCCATAAGATTCGGCCCGGCGCCTACTTCAGTCGCTTGCGCAGGGCGTCGAGAATGACTTCGCTGACCTTGTCGTAATCGTCGTTGAAATGGTGATCGCCGGGCAGTTCGATCACATCGATACCTTTTGTCTTAAGCTGCGAGCAGACGGAATCGTCGTCGTCCGTGCCGTAGATGCACTGGAGCAGCTTGGGGTCGATCTTCGCCACGGCGTCGAGTGTCGTCCCGCCCTGGAATTTGCCCTCCGCGCCGAACCAGCCCGTCACTGAAATCTCGTAGTCCACCGATTTTGTCAGTGCGAGGAGGGACATCTGCCTGATCGCCGCCCTATCGGCTGCCGGGAGCATGCCATAGGCCGAAGGCAGGACGTCCGCCCCGAAGGAGTACCCGACGAGCAACACGTTCTTGACCTTCCATTTCTCGCGGTAGGTCTCGATGATCCGCGCCAGATCCTTCGCTGTCGTCGCCTGGTCCTTCTTCGACCAGAAATAGCGCAGCGAGTCGAGGCCCACGGTGGGGATGCCCTGTGTCTGGAAATACTGGCCGATCTCGCTGTCGATGTCGCGCCATCCCCCGTCACCGGAATAGAACACCGCCATCGTGTCCAGCTTCGGGGTGGCGTTGAGTTCGGTCAAAGGCAGACCGAGATCATTGGTGGAGACATCGCCGGCCGCGATGTGGTCCTTGAGCGTGGAAAGCAGCAGATCGCCGCTGCCACTGTCTCCAGTCGCGACCTTGACATCCGGGTGAGCAGCCACGATGGCGGCGACATTGGCCTTGCCGTCAGCGGGAACATCCGGCGTCTCGACAACGGTGACCGGGGCCGGCAGAGGGTCGTCGCTCAGTGCATAGATGAAACCGTTCGGAGTCGGCTGTTTGGTCGCGGGCGTGCAAAGCTGCTTTGTGAGCGGAATTTCCGCGGTCGGATCGATGGCAATCGCCTCGCCGATCGTGGCCGGCGGAGACTGCGCGATCATCGCCAGAACGAGTGCGCCGCCCGGCCCTTCGCCTGCGAGGATGGGCGCATGATAGGCGCTGTCGCCTATGCGGCGCTGCACCTGTTGCGAAAGCGATTCGATGTCTGAAATCATGTAGATGCAGTCGTCGTCGTTGTCTGCGGCCAGCGAGGCGATATAAGCCTTGTAGTCGATACCGATGACGGCCGCGCCTGAGGCAGCGAGATCATTGGCGCGGTCGTCGTCTTTCTTCGCCCATCCGTCCGGGCCCGAAAGAAGGAAGACCATCGATTTCAGGCTGCCGCTCGGCAACACGATATGCGGGGAGGGGATGAGCCCGGTATCGTATTCAGGCTTCTCCGCCGCCTTTGATACATGCGCAGACGCGGCCAGCACCGAGCAGAGCCCGGCCAGCAGCCAATTTCGATACTTCATTTCCCGACGACTCCTCTCAGGCCCCCACCGATCAGGACCGTCACATCCATGATCGCCATGACGGGCGACGCATTGCCCGACACGGCAATATAACGCGCTTCCCATCGCGGGGCGAATTTCGATTTGTAGGCCTTCAGGCCCTTGAAATTGTAAAACCGTTCGGCGTGTTCGAAGATCACCCCTCCGATACGGTCCCAGACCGGAGCCGATTCGCGGCGTGACATGCCCGAAAGCGGCGCCATGCCGAGATTGAAGCTCTGGAAGCCCTGGTCGCGCAAATGCTCGATAATCCGCACGAACAAGAAGTCCATCGCTCCCTTTGGCGCATCCGGCAGGAACCGCATCAGGTCGACCGACCCTTCCAGCTTCGCATCGGTCACGAGCAGCGTGGCGAAGGCGACGATCCGACCATGCTGCTTCAGCAAGGCCACGGGCTGCGAACGGATATAGGCGGGATCGAAGGCGCCGAGCGAGAAGGTCTTCTCACGCGTGTCGTGCTGCTGCAGCCATGCATCAGAAACGGCCTGCAACTCGTCCATGATCGCATCGACCTCGTCGCCAGCAGCGGCAACATGAAATTCCAGATCCTCGCGCTGCGCCTTCCCGACGGTCTGACGGAGATTTGCCATGCGTCCACCTTTCAGCTCGAAGCCGGGCAGCAGGACGCTCGCCGCTTCGCCAAGCTTGTAGGCTCTGAGACCCGCATCGGCGCAGAAGCCGAGAAGGGCGGGTGTGATCTGGTAGAGCACTGCGCGTGCGCCGGCCGCCTGCGCCATCTCGACAAAACGCCACAGAAGCTCCTGTGCTTCCTCTTCATCGCCGACAGGATCGAAGAGCGCCACCCAGGAACGCCCCTGAATCCCGTACATGATGAAGCAGTTGCCGCTGTCCGAAAGCAGGATCTGCTTGTCGCCCATGCGCACCAGATTGGCGTCCGCCGCACCGTTTGCCATGACGATCGGCAGCGCCTTCTCCAGCGCTTCCCCGGTCGGCAGCTGCGGTCGGAATTTTGCCGGCCGCAACAGGCTGTAGATGGCGACTGCAGAAGCTGCGAGGGCCAGACCCGCCGCTGCGCGAAGCCCGCGCGGCACCTCGTCGGCAATCTCGAACTCCCACCAGAGACTGTCGGAATAGTCGACGTCGCGATAAACGAAAAAGAGCAGTGTCACGGCGGAAGCGACGATGACGGCCATGGCCGCAACCCAGGAGGGCGCAAGGGCTTGATGGATGAGGGAAGCCGGGCGCTTGAACCGCTGATGCGTCATCGACAGCGCCAGAATGAGGATCACCAGCAGCGACGCCTCCAGCGGCGACACACCGCGCAGGTTGGCGAAGAAGAGCGCGGCAATGCCCGTCACCAGCGTGAACCACCAGGCCGCATCGAGGCGATTCGCCAGCCCGCGCGCGGCAATGAAGATACCCAGGCCGAGAAGGCTCGTGACGAAATGCGCACTCTCCACAATGGGGACCGGCATATAGTTCTCGAGCCGCACCAGTTTGTCGTCGTTTGTAGGCGTCACGCTCGAGAAGATAAGGATCGCGCCGGTGACCACCGAGAGCGCGGAGATGAGCGCGGGCGCCAGTCGCGGCTCAAGCTGCCGGAAGGCCGCGGCCACCGGCACAAGCGCGAAGCGCCGCGTCTCGACCAGGATCAGCGCCAGCGCTGCGATCAGCAGCGGCAGGACATTATAGATCAGGCGGTAGAGGAGGAGGCTGCCGAGAAGACGATCGACGGGCACATGGGCGCCCAGCGCGGAGACCATCACCGCTTCGAAAATTCCGATACCGGCCGGAACGTGGCTGATCAGGCCAAGCCCGATCGCGGTCGAATAGATGGCGAAGAAGGCGGGCCAGCCGACCGCATCCTGGGGGATGAGGACGTAAAGTGCCGTGGCGGAGGCCGCCATGTCGAGCGCGCTGACCAGGAACTGCTGGGATGAGGTCTTGCTGTCCGGCAGTCGCACGGTCAGCGCGCCGATGGTGATGCGTCGACCGCCGCGACCGGCGAACAGCAGGACAGATAGGACCAGCAGAATGGCAATGGAAATGCCTCTGATCAGCGTCGGGTCGAGCCCTGAAAGAGCCGAAAGCCGTGGTGCCGTCACGAGCACCGAAATTGCCGTCACGCCCAGAATGCCAAGCCCGAAAGCCAGCGTGACGAAGGCGACGATCTTGCCGATTTCCTCTGGCGTGAGGCCAAGCCGCAGATAGGCTCGCAGCCGGATGGCGCCTGCCGAAAGGGCGCCGAAGCCGGCAGTGTTGCCGATCGCGTAAGCGCTGAATGAGGTGATGGCGACGGACACGAGCGGCAGCTTTTCCCTGCGCACATATTCGATGGCGTTGAGATCGTAGCAAATCAGCGCGACAAAGCTGAGTGCCGTAAACAGCAGGGACAGGAGGATGGCTGACGTCGGCGTCGCCGCCAGCGCATCGCGCACATCCTCGATGCGGATTTCCGTGGTCAGCTTGTAGATCGCGTAGGCCGTCAAGCTGCTGACGATCAGGATCGCGGCGAGCAACAGATATTCTCGATAACGTTCGAAGAGATAAAGCAGCCGGAAGACGGCGCCCTTTCTCTCTTCAGTAATCGGATTTTCTGCTTCAGTTGCTGGTGTCATGAAATAGGTAAGGCCCTTGCGATGTTGGTGGAGCGGTGTTCTGTCTTCATGACGAATTTGGGGCGGGACGCTTGGCTTACCCAAAAATAATCTTCCGGTTTTGCTCCCTCATACCTCCGGAATGTGAACGTGATTCTATTTGTTCCCGTCCATGCCAATGGCGACGACAAAGCAGCAGGATGAACATTCCGCAGACGCGAAAGGCTCTGGACATTCGCCTGTTCTGGCTGCATAAGCGGACAAGAGCCGGGCTTCCAGAAGAGTCCCGCCGTCGAACGTCATATCCAAGGCTTTGCGATGAAGAACTTCCTCCTTCAACTTTTCACCTGGTGGAATGGTCAGACCATGGGCACGCGCTTCTTCACTTGGCGCAAGGGCAAGCGGGTCGGCGAGGATCAGTTCGGCAACGTATACTATGAAGGCCCGATGTCGACCTACGGCCTGCAGAAGCGCTGGGTGATCTATAAGGGTTATGCAGAAGCTTCCGCCATTCCGCCCGGCTGGCATGGCTGGATGCATCATCGCACCGACGTTCCCCCGACCAAGCAAGACTACAAGGCGCATGAGTGGCAGAAGCCGCATCATGCCAACCTGACCGGCACCGCTGCGGCCTACCGCCCGCAGGGCTCGCTCGCCGAAGCCGGCCAGCGCCCGCGCGTCACCGGTGATTATGACGCCTGGACCCCGGGCAACTGACGCCTTGTGGCCACAATCGCCTATTAGGCGTCGTGGCCATTGACGGTGGAAAGAGGCGAATCTTGCGAGCAATGGCTAAGCTTTCATACGGCAGGGGGCTGCTGACGGGCCTTCTTGCGGTCGTGGCGCTTGGGCTTGCCCATGAGGCGCAGGCTGCCCGAATTTCAAACGCCGTTGCCGTTTTCGCAGGTCTCGACAAGATCACCGGTCGCGTCACGACCTTCGATGTTTACATCAATGAGACCGTACAGTTCGGCGCCCTGCAGGTGACGCCGAAGGTTTGCTATACGCGTGACGACACGGAAGCCCAGAGGGTTGACGGTTTTGTCGAGGTCGATGAAATCACGCTCGACCGCAAGATCCGCCGCATCTTCACCGGCTGGATGTTTGCAGACAGCCCAGGCCTCAACGCCGTGGAGCATCCGATCTATGACGTCTGGCTGACGGGCTGCAAGCAGAAGTCCGACGTCCCCGCACCGGATTCGGCATCCAAGTCGAATTGACCTGCCTCGTAAGTTAAAATTTACATCGTATCTCTACCTTCGCGAGCAATGTGAGCCTCGGCGGAGAATTCATGCATATTTGGATAAAGTTATATCTGGCTCTCGCCTTTGTTGTTGGCTGGGGTACGTTTATTTATGCGCGGGAACTTTCCCGAGCAGAGGACGATAAGGGTGCCCAAAAGCCGATTTGGTTCGGAGGTATCCAGAACGTCTACTTGGTTTCACGTGTTCTGAAAAAACATTCGAGAAACGGAAACCGTCTAGCGCTCTGGGCATATTGGCTGAATCTTTTGGTCTTCTCGATGATGCCAATTCTCGTGGTTGTTCTTGTTTTCCAAGGGGCTGGAAAACACTAATATCGAGGCTTGCGCGCGGGTTCGGCTTAATTCCGCGCAAAGTCGATATCGGGTCGCGACACCGCATCGGCCAGCAGTATTTCATACTGCGCCTTCGGGACGTCGATCGCCCCGAATGTCTTCAGGTGTTCGGTGGTGAATTGCGTGTCGAGAAGGCGGAAGCGCTTTTCGCGCAGGCGTTCGACCAGATGCACAAGGCAGATCTTGGAAGCGTTCGTTCGGCGCGAGAACATGCTCTCGCCGAAAAAGGCCGCACCCAGCGAAACCCCATAAAGCCCGCCGACAAGTTCGCCGTCTTCAAACGCTTCCACGGAATGGGCATGCCCCATCTCGTGAAGCTGGCTGTAAAGATCAAGGATCGTTTCGTTGATCCATGTCGTCGGCCGGTCTTCGGCGGGCTCGCCGCATTTCAGCATGACATCGCGAAAGGCGGTGTTGATGCGGATGTCGAAGGGGGATTTGCGCATCATCTTGGCAAGACTGCGCGAGACGTGGAAACCGTCGAGCGGGATGATGCCGCGCAGTTCCGGCTGTACCCAGAACAGCTCCGGATCGTCCGCCGATTCGGCCATGGGGAAGAGGCCGATGGAATAAGCGCGCAGCAGGATTTCCGGCGTCAGTTCCGGGTCCTGTCGCTGCGCGCTCATGATACTCGTCTTTACTCCGCCGGCTTTTCCGCCAGGTACTTCTCCAGCCAGTGGATATCATAATCGCCATTGGCGATGTCCTGGTTGGAAATCAGATCCTGGAACAGCGGCAGTGTCGTCTTGATGCCGTCGATGACAAACTCGTCAAGCACGCGGCGCAGGCGCATCATGCATTCGACGCGGGTGCGTCCATGCACGATCAGCTTGCCGATGAGGCTGTCGTAGTAGGGCGGGATGCGGTAGCCCTGATAGGCGCCCGAATCGACGCGAACACCCAGACCGCCCGGCGCATGGAAATGCGTGATCGTGCCCGGAGAGGGCGTGAACGTGCGCGGGTCTTCCGCGTTGATGCGGCATTCGATGGCGTGACCCGAGAACTTGATCTCGTCCTGCGTGACCGAGATGCCGCCGCCCGAGGCGATCCGGATCTGCTCATGCACGAGGTCGATGCCGGTGATCGCTTCGGTGATGGGATGCTCGACCTGAAGACGGGTGTTCATTTCAATGAAATAGAACTCGCCGTTTTCGTAGAGGAATTCGATGGTACCGGCACCGCGATACTTCATCTTCTTCATCGCGTCGGCGCAGATCTGGCCGATGCGCATGCGCTGCTCGACATTCAGGGCAGGGGAGTTTGCCTCTTCCCAGACCTTCTGGTGGCGGCGCTGCAGCGAGCAGTCGCGTTCGCCCAGATGCACCGCATTGCCTTCACCGTCGCCCAGAACCTGGATTTCGATGTGGCGCGGCTTGCCGAGATATTTTTCCATGTAAACGGCGTCGTTGCCGAAGGCGGCGAGCGCCTCGGAGCGGGCCGTCGACACGGCTTCGTCCAGCTCTTCCTCGGTCCTTGCGACCTTCATGCCGCGACCGCCGCCGCCGGCAGTGGCCTTGATGAGGACCGGGAAGCCGATCTGGCGCGCGATTGCCAGCGCGTTTTCCGGCTTCACTTCGCCGTCCGAGCCCGGAACGACCGGAATACCGAGTTCCACAGCCGTCTTCTTGGCGGTGATCTTGTCACCCATCAGGCGGATATGTTCCGCCGTCGGTCCAATGAAGGTGATGCCATGGGCGTCGAGAATATCGGCGAACTTGGCATTTTCCGACAGGAAGCCATAGCCCGGATGCACGGCATCAGCGCCGGTGATCTCGCAGGCCGCGACGATCTGGTGGATGTTGAGATAGCTGTCGCGCGACGGCGGCGGGCCGATGCAGACGCTCTCGTCGGCCAGGCGCACATGCATGGCGTCTGCGTCGGCTGTCGAATGCACGGCGACGGTCGCGATCCCGAGTTCCTTGCACGCCCGGAGGATGCGAAGCGCGATTTCGCCCCGGTTGGCAATGAGGACTTTGGAAATCATGGCAAGCGCCCCTTATTCGATGACGATCAAGGCTTCGCCGAATTCCACCGGTTGGGCATCCGTGACGAGGATTTCGGTCACCTTGCCCGAGCGCGGCGCCGGAATCTGGTTCATGGTCTTCATCGCTTCGATGATGAGGATCGTCTGGCCTTCCTTGACCGTCTGACCGACTTCCACGAAGGGCCGTGCGCCGGGAGCGGGCGATAGATAGGTCGTACCGACCATGGGCGAGGTGACCGTGTTCTTCGGGTCGCGGGCAGCAACGGCCGGAGCGGCTGCGTCTGCCGGAGCGGCAGCAACGGCTGCGACCGGAGCGGGCGCCGCTACGCTGTATGCCGGCATAGCCATGGCAGCGGGAGCTGCGCGCGAGACGCGGATGCGCAGGGCATCCTGTTCGACTTCGATTTCGGTGAGGTCGGTTTCTTTCAGGATATTCGCGAGGTCGCGGATGAGCGCCTGATCGATACCGGTTTTCTTCTCTGCCATGAAAATCGTCCTGTTCTTATTCTTCTCTGGAGCAATTCCAGCGAACGTGAAACCGGTTTCGCGTCCGGAATTGCGTAACACTCTCTGCGCACGTGAGCGGCCGCGCGCGAAACATCGCAGCAGCGGCCGGGCGGCGTCGGGGTTCTTCTATAGTCTGGACTTCAGCCAAATGGAAGCCATTGCTTGCCATGGCTGTGCACACGGTGAATAACCGCCTGTATGCCTGTCAAAGCCGGGATAAGGGGTTGCCTCAGCAGGTCGCCTTGCCGCAGGCGCGCATGTTGGCCACCTTCTGCGTCAGAACGTCGAGGCCTGCCGCGCCGGGGATCATGTCGCTGCCGATGATATAGGCAGGGGTCCCCTGAATGCCGAGAGCCTCGGCGAGCTGATAGGATTCCTTGACGCTCTGCTCTCCGGCCTTGGCGGAGACCTGCTTGGCGATCTCAGCCTTGGTGACGCCGAGGCTTTCAGCAACCTTGAGCGCTGTGTCCTTATCGGCATGGCTGGTTCCACCGAGAAGAGCCATGTGAAACTGGCCGTATTTTTCCGGCGCGATGGCGCGGAAGGCGAGCGCGATCTTGTGGGCTTCGATCGAATCCTGGCCGAGGATCGGGAACTCCTTGAGCACGAAGCGGACATTTGAATCGGACTTGATCAGCGCCGACATGTCCTTGATGGCATGCTTGCAATAGGTGCAGTTGTAGTCGAAGAACTCCACGATCGTCACGTCACCCTTCGGGTTGCCCAGGACCAGATCAGAGGCGTCGGAGAAGAGTTCCTGCTTGTTCTGGTCGATGGCGCTGGATGCCTTGGCGGCCGTTGCCTCATCGCGCTTGGCCTGCAGCGCCTCCTGCGCTTCGAGCAGGACTTCGGGGTTGTCGATCAGGTACTGGCGGACGATGTCGCCTATTTCCTTCTTCTGGGCATCGTCGAAGGCGCTCGCGGGCGCAGTGGTCGCCAGAACGGACGCGAGGACAAAGGCGCCCGATGCCAGCAAGTTCATGATCTTCGATGCCATTTTCGTCTCCTGAGCAGGCTTCCGTCTATGCGGCGATGCGACATATCAGACGGCAAATATGTTTGGCCTGTGGCAAAGCGCCCGGCGCTAAAATTATCTCTTCGCTCTTTACATTCGGCGGGCCCTGAATACAAACCGCAAAACCTGACAAAATGCCCTGCTCGCGCGAATGTGAAGACATCTGCGACGCAGGACGCAGACATGCGAGGAGACTGCCTTGGCCAACCTTTCGACACGTGGAAACGTAGAACCCTTCCACGCCATGGATGTTCTGGCCGAGGCGACAAAACGGCGTGCGGCCGGCCATGCCGTCATTTCCATGGCGGTCGGCCAGCCTTCGCATCCGGCCCCGCAGGCAGCGCTCGCTGCGTCCCGCGCAGCGCTCGAACACGGGCGGCTCGGCTATACGGATGCGCTCGGCTTGCTATCGCTGCGGCAGGCTCTGTCATCCCACTACGAACGCCGATACGGCGTCTCCGTCGACCCGCAGCGCATTGCCGTCACAACGGGCTCCTCCGCGGGTTTCAATCTGGCATTCCTGGCGCTGTTCGACCAGGGCGACTGGGTTGCGATCGCGCGCCCGGGCTATCCGGCTTACCGAAATATTCTCAAGGCGCTGGGCCTGAACGTCCTGGAAGTCGCAGCCGATGCGGCGAGCGGCTTCACGCTGACGCCGGAAAATCTGGAGGCGGCTGCGCGGGACGCCGGCATCCGCCTGAAGGGCGTCCTTCTCGCAAGTCCGGCGAACCCGACGGGCACGGTCACCGGTGCCGCTGCACTGAAGGCACTTGCCGACTACTGCAGCGCCAACGCCATCCACTTCATCTCCGATGAGATTTATCACGGCCTGACCTATGCGGGGGAGGAGACGACGGCGCTTTCGGTCACGAGCGACGCGATCATCATCAATTCGTTCTCGAAATACTACTGCATGACGGGTTGGCGCATCGGCTGGATGGTGCTGCCGGAGGCAATGGTCCGCAGCTTCGAGCGCATCGCTCAGAGTCTCTATATCTCCGCACCCGAACTCTCGCAGATCGCAGCCGAAGCGGCTCTCGGTGAAACCGAGGAGCTGGAGGAGGTCAAGGCAAGCTATCGCCGCAACCGAGAAATCCTTCTCGATGCACTGCCAAGGATCGGCTTGAATCTCGCATCTCCAATGGATGGGGCCTTCTACGCCTATGCGGACGTCAGCCGCTTCACCAACGATTCGATGGCCTTTGCGCGCCGCATGCTGAACGAGACGAACGTTGCGGCAACGCCGGGTATCGATTTCGATCCCATCGACGGACACCACACCATGCGCTTCTCCTATGCGGGCGCGACCGCCGACATGGTCGAGGCCATGGCGCGCATGGAGAACTGGCTGAAGGTGCTCTGACGATCTTTTCCGACCGTAAGACTGTTTCCGTTCCGGGTGCGCCTTGGAATTCGATCTCGGCCGCCTATATTCAGAGCACCCGTCCCCTGACCCGATTTTGCTTCAGAGGTTACTGATGAAATCCTTGGAACTGCTTGTAGAACGCATCATTCTGTCCAGTCGCTGGATATTGGTCGTGTTCTACCTGGGCCTTGCCGCCGCGCTGGCGCTCTATGGATTCTCATTCCTGCTGAAGTTCATCAAGATCGCTTCCAATGTCATGGTCGCCAACGAAGGCGAGATGATCCTCGCCATGCTGGGCCTCATTGACGCAGCGCTGGTCGGGAGTCTGATCGTGATGGTGATGATCTCGGGCTACGAGAACTTCGTCAGCCGCTTCGACGAAGCGGAGGCAGACTCCGAGAACAAGGATGTATCGTTCCTGGGCAAGCTCGATTCGGGCAGCCTGAAGATCAAGGTTGCCTCGTCGATCGTGGCGATCTCCTCAATCCACCTGCTGCAGGTTTTCCTCAACATCAACGAATATACCGACACGAAGATCATGCTGCTGACGGGCATCCACCTCGCTTTTGTCATCTCCGCACTGATGCTCGGTTATCTGGAAAACATGATGTCGAAGACGAAGAAGGGCGTTGGCAAGGGCTGAGCCACGTCGCCTTCAGCGCCGGCCAAAGGCGCGCAGGAAGGTCTTCACGGCACGTTCCGCCATGCCGGCACATTCCTCTTCGCTTGGGAAACGGCCGAGTTGGAACTCGGCCCGCCACTCGGCCGTCAAAAGAGCCATATACTGGCGCGCTGCAAGGGCCGCGTCATCGAATTCGAGATAACCGTTCAGCGCAAGCTGCGACAATTGCGCAGCCACCATCGAACGTTTGCGCCCCGAACCATATTGCCGCCATACGGTGAAGAGTTCCGGATAACGTCCGCTTTCATTCTCCGCCAGGCGCAAAAGCCAACGGCTGGTTTTGTCCTGTGTCATGTGCGTGAGGAAACGGGTAGAAAATGCCGTCAACTCGGTCTCCAGATGTTCCGGCTTGTCCGGAAATTCCTCCAGGAGAACAAGGAATTTCGCAGCGGACTTGTCCGTCAGTGCTGCAACAACTTCCTTGAAAAGACCGTCCTTGTCGCCGACATGGTTGTAGATTGTCTGTCGCGAGACGCCGGCTTTCGTGGCCACCGCATCAATGCTGGCGCCCGTATAACCATCCTGACAGAAAACTGTCGCAGCCGCCTCTAGGATGCGGTCGCGCTTGGATTTGGCGAGGTCAGGTTTTTCGGCGGTTTCAGTGTCCATGAACCCGAAATAATCCTTCCATCAAAAAAATTCAAGTTGGACACTCTTGTCCAATTGGACATTTGTGTCTAAAAACATGGGCGTCATGACAATACGAGCTGATCCGCCTCGCGGTTCAGTGACTGGAATTGCGTGAATGGAAACGAGCATTGCCGGCGGCGCCCACGTGCCCGGAAGTGCTGCACAGCGAATTCAGGCAGCGAACTCCCATCGCCGCCAGATCCACCCCCGAAAGATCTGGAGAGATTTCGATGAAGTCCTCGACCCTTTATTATGCCCTGATTTTGGGCTTCCTGTCCGCCGTCGGCGTATCGGCGCTGGACATCTACCTGCCTTCGCTTCCGTCGATCGCGAAGGATTTCCACACCGGCGGCAGCACGCTGCAACTGAGCCTGACCTCCTATTTCATTGCCATGGCGATTGCCCAGATCGTTTATGGTTCGGTCTCCGACATGTACGGTCGCCGGCCGCCGCTGATTGCGGGAATGACCATTTATGTGATCGGTGCGGTCGGTTGCGCGCTGGCGCCGAGCGTTCACGCGCTCATCGCATTCCGCTTTATCCAGGGACTCGGGGCAGGGGCCGGTGCCGTCATTGCGCGCGCCATCGTCCGCGACCTGCATACGGGTCCGGAAGCCGCACGACTCATGTCGCTCCTCATGCTGGTCTTCAGCATTTCGCCACTGCTTGCGCCGCTTGCCGGCAGCTTCATCGTGTCGGTGGCAACCTGGCGCGATATCTTCTGGGTGCTGACCGCCTTCGGTTTCCTCGGCGTCTTCCTGGTCACCTTTGTACTGAATGAGACCCGGACGAAGGAGAAGCGGCTGGAAACCAGCCTGAGCGGCGCGCTACGCAATTATGGGCTTTTGCTGATCGACCCCTATTTCATGGGGATCGTCGGTATCGCCGCCTTCGGCATGTCGAGCTACATGGTCTATGTCTCGAACTCGTCCTTCGTGATCATCGAACATTTCGGGCTGACGCCCTCGGCCTATGGCGTCATGTTCGCGCTGAACGCGATCCCGTTCTTTGTCTTCTCACAGATGAATGCCAGGCTTGCCAGGCGCTACGGCCTGCGCCGCGTGGTTCGCACCGCAGCCTTGCTCTATTCCTCGATGATGGTGCTGCTGCTGGTAACTCGTCTGGCCGGTATCGATAACTTCGCGGTCATGACGGTGCTGCTTCTGGCCGGCTATGGCTTCCTCGGCCTCATCGTGCCGTCCTCGGCCGTGCTGGCGCTGGAGGCCCATGGGCGAATCGCCGGCACCGCGTCGGCCTTGATGGGCACACTGCAATTCGTGGCGGCGTCAGCGGTAACGGCGCTTGTCTCACTGTTTTTCGACGGAACTTCGCTCCCCATGATCGCCGGAATCGGCCTCTGCTCAATGATGGTTGTGATGTTTAGCCTGCTGACATTGCGCCCGGTTGCACGCACGATCGTCGCGGCGGAATAGGGCGCGGCGCAGTTTCGCCCTTTGCCGAGCGACATACGATCGAATGCGAGAAGGGGGCGATTGGCCCCTTCTTTTTATGTCCCTCGATATGACGACCGTTAAGGTCGCATAAACCGCCTTTTAGCAAAGTCGCGCGGAGCCTCCTGAAATTGGGAACAATTTTAAGCGTACCCGCACGACGATGCGACCCATTGTAGAGGGCGGGATGTCGAGGTTTACATGCAGCAACAGGCAACGATCAGCGTCAGGTTGAGCTCGGGCAAGGGCGCGCTGCACCATGGGCGGCTCACCCGGCTGGTATTTGTCCTCGCCTTTGTGATGATTTTGCTTTCGGCCGCATCGCTTGCCTATGTCGGCACCGTTGCTTCGCGTGAGGCCGATACGCTAGCCACGCAGCACCAACGTCAACTCCTGAACGACGTCGTCACGGGTCGCATGCAGCTCATGTCGCGCGACCTCTACAGCATCGTCCATTGGGACGATGCTGTCACGGGACTGGTTAAGACATTCGATCAGGAATTCGTTTCGGACCAGCTAATCTACTGGCTGGACCTGAACCTGCAGGCGCAGAAAACCTTTATCGTGACAGCCAGGGGGCGGGTTCTGGCTGATATCGTCGGCTCACACGCCCAGTTCTCTCGCCGCACACTTCCGGATCAGGATCCGCTCATGCAGATCGCGCGCGAGGCCATCGAAAAGTTCATGGCGCTGCGCGTGCAGGTCGATGACGGCTTTGGCCTGAAGACCATTTCGCTGTCGCAGGTCAACCAACTGGCAGCCACGACGCTGATGAACGTGGATGGGCAGGTGGCGCTTGTTACAGCCATGGTCGTGACCCCCGACGATCAGGAAAGCCTGCCTGCAAAGCTCGATCCCGTTGTCGTGATTGCCGCCAAGACTCTCGATAGCGCGCTGCTGTCCGAACTGAACCAGACGCTTTCCTTCGAGAACTTCACCTTCGAGCGCCCCGGCGAAAAGGACCCTACGCGGACGACGCAGCTGGTGACCGGGCCGGACCGCGGTCCGATCGGCCAGTTTGCGTGGCGCAGCGCGCAGCCGGGCACGGCCGTCTGGACGGTTGTCATGCCTGTTATTCTGGCGGTCTGCGGGTTGATGACGATCATCACGGCCTTTGCGGCTTATCGGATTGGCGGCCTCTCGTCGAAGCTCGAGGAAAGCGAGGAGCGCAATCGCTTCCTCGCGCTGCACGATAATCTCACCGGTCTTTCGAATCGCCTTCATTTCCACCAGGTGCTCGATCACCATGTATCGAGCCTGCCACAGAACGAATTTGCGGTTCTCGCCTGCGACCTCGATCGCTTCAAGGCCGTCAACGACACCTATGGGCACGCGGCCGGCGATGCCGTCATCCGGACCGTCGCCAACCGCATCGCTGCATCGGTGGGCACCGCCGGGATGGTGGGCCGCGTCGGTGGCGACGAATTCGTCATCCTCCTCAACGGCTTTGCCGATATTCCACGCATCCAGATCCTGTGCCGCCAGATAATCGCCAGCGTCTGCGAGCCGATCATGCTCGAAAACGGTGTGATCACCACCGTGGGCGTCAGTCTCGGCGTTGCGCTGGCTCCTGCATCGGGGTCCACGAATACGCATCTGATGGCCAGCGCCGACGCCGCTCTCTATGCCGCCAAGGAGCAGGGTCGCGGTCGCGCTGTGTTCGCGCACGAACTCGTTCAGCCCAAACAAGACGTGACCGAGTCGGAGAACGGCAACAGCGCGCATCAAGCAGCCTGAACAACCAGGCAAAAAGAAACCCTCGCAACACACGCGCCTGACGCGGCTTGCGAGGGTTTTGTCTTATGCTCTGCCGCTATCCCGGCGATAGCGGCCTGGCGCATGTCTCAATCGATATCCGCGACTTCCACATCCGCACCACCGGTGACGCGGTGGGCCAGCGCTGCTTCCATGAACTCGGTGATGTCGCCGTCCAGAACGTCGCCCGGAGCCGAGCTTTCCACCCCGGTGCGCAGATCCTTGACCATCTGGTAGGGCTGCAGCACGTAGGAGCGGATCTGGTGACCCCAGCCGATATCGCTCTTGGACGCGGCTTCGGCATTGGCAGCCGCCTCGCGACGCTCCAGTTCGGCCTCATAGAGGCGCGAGCGCAACATTTCCCACGCCTTGGCGCGGTTCTTGTGCTGCGAGCGCTCCTGCTGGCAGGCGACCACGATTCCGGACGGCATATGCGTGATACGCACCGCCGAGTCGGTCGTGTTGACGTGCTGACCACCGGCACCCGACGAGCGGTAGGTGTCGATGCGGCAATCGCTCTCGTTGATGTCGATCTGGATCGAATCGTCGACCACCGGATAGACCCAGATGGACGAGAAGGACGTGTGCCGGCGAGCATTGCTGTCATAGGGCGAGATGCGCACGAGACGATGCACGCCCGATTCCGTCTTCAGCCAGCCATAGGCATTCTCGCCCTTGACGAGGATCGTCGCGGACTTGATGCCGGCCTCTTCGCCGTCATGCATTTCCAAGATTTCGACCTTGAAGCCCTGACGCTCAGCCCAGCGCGTGTACATGCGCAGGAGCATGTTCGCCCAGTCCTGGCTCTCGGTGCCGCCGGCGCCCGAATGCACTTCGAGATAGGTATCGTTGCCGTCGGCTTCGCCGGATAGCATCGCTTCCACCTGAAGGCGGGCAAATTCAGACCGCAGCGCGCGGATCGCATCTTCAGCGTCCTTCACGATGCTCGCATCGTCCTCGGCCTCGCCGAGCTCGATCAGCTCGATATTGTCGGCCAGTTCCGATTCGAGCTTCTTCAGGCCGTTGATGCTCTTGTCCAGGTTCTGGCGCTCGCGCATCAGCTTCTGGGCTTCGGTCGGGTTATTCCAGAGATTGGGATCTTCTGACTTGTTGTTGAGCCAGTCGAGACGTCTTATCGCCTGATCCCAGTCAAAGATGCCTCCTCAGCAGGCTTATGGCCTGCTTGATTTCGTCGACAATATTCTCGATTTCGATACGCATGGGTCCGTTCTTTTTCGTTGTTCGAAAAGCTGGCGATCACATAGTTTCTGCAGTCGCGGATGTAAACCCGCAAACGAAAAAGCGCGGGTTGGTGACCCGCGCTTTCCAGATCTTCTCAATCAGATCAAAACAACCCGGGCTGCCCCTGCTTCACCGCATCGTTGGCCTGGGGCGACTGGTTCATGATCTGCTCCGGCGTCGCATAGTCTTCGCCGCCAATGACGGAGAAGACGTTGGCCGGACCCGTGCCGGGCTTGAAGGCTTCGACGATCGTGTTCGGATCGCCGGGGCCGGCCTGCATGCCCGTCTTGCGATCGACGGCGATGAGCTGCATGCCTTCAGGCACGATGAACTTCGACGGCTGGATATCCTTGTCGGCATCCTGCATGAACTCGTTGAAGATCGGCGCGGAGAGGTGACCGCCGGTGCCGCCGCGGCCCATCGGCTGCGGGTTGTCGTAGCCGATATAGACGCCGGCCACGAGGTCCGGTGTGAAGCCGACGAACCAGGCATCCTTCTCGTCATTGGTCGTACCCGTCTTGCCGGCGACATCGCGGTCGAGCTTAACCTGACCAGCCGCCGTACCGCGTTGGATCACGCCCTGCATCATGGTGGTGATCTGGTAGGCCGTCATCGGGTCGAGAACCTGCTCGCGCTTGTCGTCGACAACCGGCTCTTCCTGGTTTTTCCAGTCGGTGGCGTTGCAGTTTTCACAGACGCGGTCTTCATGCTTGTAGATCGTCTTGCCGGTCCGGTCCTGGATGCGGTCGATGAGCGTTGGCTTGATCTGCTTGCCGCCGTTCGCGATCACCGAATAGCCGGAGACCATGCGCATGACCGTCGTTTCTCCGGACCCGAGCGACATGGCGAGAACCGGCTGCATGTGATCGTAGATCCCGAAGCGCTCGGCATATTCGGCGACCGTGTCCATGCCCATGTCATTGGCGAGACGAACCGTCATCACGTTTCGCGACTGTTCGATACCACGTCGCAGCGTCGATGGGCCGGAGAAGTCGCCGCCATAGTTCTTTGGTGCCCAGACCTGACCACCCGGCAACTGCAGCTCGAACGGTGCATCCATGACCACCGAGGCGGGCGTATAGCCGTTGTCCAGCGCCGCAGCGTAGACGAACGGCTTGAACGACGAGCCCGGCTGCCGCATGGCCTGCGTCGCGCGGTTGAATTCGGACTGCGCATAGGAGAAGCCGCCGACCATGGCGAGCACGCGACCCGTCTTCGGGTCCATGGCGATCATGCCGCCCTGGATTTTCGGCGGCTGGCGCAGCTTATACTGTCCCGGCTTGCCGTCGAGCGCTTCCACGTAGATCACGTCGCCCGGCTGGAAGATGTCAATGGGGGACTTCGCCTTCGTCATCAGCGACTTGGACGAACGATAGGCCCACTTCATGTTGGCGTCGTCAATGCGGCCGCGATCGCGCGCCGCATCGACCTTTCCGCCCGGATCATGCTCGGGGCGGATGCCGATGTCGACGCCCTTGCTGTCGGTCGCGAGCACCACGGCAAGCTTCCATTCCGGCACGTCGCGCATCTCATCGAGCTTCGACAGCGCCGGACCCCAATCGCCCGTGATGGCGATATGATTGATCGGACCGTGATAGCCGCGCTTGATGTCGAAATCGATCAGCGCGTCCTGCAGCGCCTTGCGGGCATAGATCTGCAGCTTCGGGTTCAGCGACGTGCGAACGGAGAGGCCGCCTTCGTAGAGCGCCTTTTCGCCATACTGCGCGATGATCTGGCGACGCGCTTCTTCGGCGAAATAGTCCGATGCGAAGAGATAGGTGCCGTTCTTTCGGCCGGTGACGCCCAGCGGCTCCTTCTTGGCTGCCTCGCCATCATCCTTGGCCACGTAGCCGTTCTCGACCATGCGGTCGATGACCCAGTTGCGGCGCTCGAGCGCGGCGTCGGGGTGACGGAACGGGTTATAGTTGGCTGGCCCCTTCGGCAGCGAGGCGAGATAGGCGCATTCGGCAATCGTCAGTTCCGTCACCGATTTGTCGAAATAGGTGAGGGCAGCCGAAGCGATCCCGTAGGAGTTCAAGCCGAAGAAGATTTCGTTGAGATAAAGCTCGAGAATCCGATCTTTGGAATAGGTCTGCTCGATACGCAACGAGAGGATTGCTTCCTTGGCCTTGCGCGACAGCGTCTGGTCGGAGGAGAGCAGGAAGTTTTTCGCCACCTGCTGCGTGATCGTCGATGCGCCGACGGGGCGGCGACCGCTGCCGACATTCTGCAGGTTGACCAGAATGGCGCGGCCCAGACCCATCAGGTCGAGGCCGGGATGGCTGTAGAAGTTCTTGTCTTCGGCGGAGATGAAGGCGGCCTTGACGCGATCCGGGATCGCCTGAATCGGCAGGTAAAGACGCCGCTCATGGGCATATTCGGCAATCAGCTGCCCGTCGCCTGCATGAATGCGCGTTGTTACGGGCGGCGCGTAATTCGCCAGCACTTCGTAGTCGGGCAAATCCTTCATGACCATATTGAGATAGATCGCGGCAGCAGCGGCAGCGCCGAAGAACAGGATCGCGCACAATCCGAAGAAATATCCGATCAGTCTAATCATTTGCCTTTACCGGTTTGCATGTCCCGGAGAGCCTTCTCACACGGAAACGCGTCCACCATCTGAATGTCCAAGGGACCATCGCGCCACTCTGGTAGTGCGCGGCCTTTTCCCGACGCAGGCTATTCGTCGCGCATGCGTCGTCACCTTGTCTGTAAGGTTCCGAATGTGCGGAAAATAGGGCCTGAAGCCCGGTACCGGAAAATCACTACACCAATCCGGTATGTCTGTTACTTATCCGACACAGGGGGATTCGTCAAAACCCGCATCGTGTCAAGACGATGCTGGCGCATTTGAAGCTCAACCCCCCAGCTTCTCGCGGTAGCGCTTCACGGCGTCGGCAATCAGTGTGACGAGCTTGTCGCGGAAATCCGGCTTCTGCAGCTGCTTGACGTCCTCGGCGTTTGACAGGAAGCCAAGCTCCAGCAGGACGGAAGGCACGTCGGGAGCCGTCAGGACGCGAAAGCCTGCCGAACGATGCGGATTGTTGATGAGCCCGATCTCCCCCTCGAAGGAATGCACGATGGAATTGGCCAGACTGATCGAAAAGGCCTGGGTCTCGCGCCGCGTCAGGTCGATCAGGATGTCGTTGACCTCCGACGGCTCCTTCTTCACCTCGACGCCGGCCACTTCGTCCGAGGTGTTTTCGCGCTTGGCCAGTTCGTCGGCCAACTTGTCGGAGGCCCGGTCGGAAATCGTATAGACGGTCGCGCCGCGCGTGGACTTTTCCCGCAACGTATCGGCATGCAGGGAAATGAAGAGGTTTGCCCCGCGCGAGCGGGCGATCTGCACGCGTTCGCCCAACGACAGGAAAACATCCGTGTCGCGCGTCAGGAATGCCTTGATCCCCGGCCTCGTGTTGAGTTCCCGCGCCAGCGCCGTCGCGAAGTCGAGCGTGATGTTCTTTTCGTAGACGGGGTTCTTGCCGGCGGTAACCGCACCGGTGTCGATGCCGCCATGGCCTGCATCAACGGCAACGGTAAAGACGCTGTCGGGGGAGGGTGCCTGTTGTGGCGCAAGTGGCACGACGGGCACGTTGCTCTCGGTATTGCCCCAGTTGCCCTGCTTTTTCATCGTCGCGTATTGGTCGGGCGTGACGATCGTGCCGTCCAGAACAAGGCGCCAGCCTTCGCCCTCGTCATTCTTTCGCGCCTCGGCAACCTCAAGTCCTGCCGGCAGCTTCGAGGTCAGAACGAAACGCGTTCGCCCTGCGCTCATCGCGCCGAAGCGGATCCGATCATAGATCCCGCGTGCCTCCAGCTGCTCCGGCGGGAACGCGAAGTTCACGGTACCGGCAATGTCCACGACAATACGGTTGGGGCTTGTCAGATAATGCACCGTGAAATCGGGCTTGACGTCGAAATCGATCACGATGCGCGTGCGCGCCTCGTCGCCCGCAATGCGGGCAGCCTTCGCCGTCAGTTCGGTTGCAGATGCGGGAGCCGTCATGACGGACAGAAAAACATGCGCCAGAACGAGACAGAGCGCGGCAGTCCATCGACCTCGCCTGAAAAGGCGCACGGCGTTGCTCAGCATCCGATGCGTTTCCTCTTAAATGACGGCATCTGGTGAAGCCCGCTTCCCTTTTCTCCGGCGGCGCCAGCGGCAAATGCGGCGTTCATGACGCGTTTCGTACCGGTGGGCAACCCCGGCTGCCGGACAAATCGTTCAACATTATGACAAGCGATTCCGGGAGCGAGGCTTTTCCCTTGCTATTGTGACGGTTTGAACATAAAAGCTTCAGTCAGGATAAAAGTATCGACGGGATAGATTCCTCCCTCCGGCTGCCCACCGAAAATTGTGGCGCCCGTGACGAATCATCAGCCGTCGGCGATGCTTTTATTCGCAGTGTGTTCAGGTATTTCCGGCTGTTGCCGGACAGAAACGGTGGTCTCCACCAAGCTCTTTGGAAGAGCAATTCATCGGGCCCGCAGGGGCCTATGGCTTTGGCGTTCTCGACTGGTATTCGACGTTGTCGCACCTTGTTCCGTCCCTCATCCCGACAAGTGGGAGCCCGGTTTATCCGGTTGACGGAACCTCGTTGCGCATGAATGCCCCCCGATCGGGAACATATTTTTCCGGCGCGCCGGCTGGCTTCATTCACGAGATTTCCGAGATGAACTTACGAATGGCCTCCCTGCTGCCGCGCCGAGGAGTGCAGCATAAATGGCAGACAGAATGCTTATCGATGCGTCTCACGAGGAAGAGACGCGCGTCGTAGTCGTACGCGGCAATCGTATTGAAGAATTCGACTTCGAGTCGGAGCACAAGAAACAGCTTCGCGGGAACATCTATCTCGCAAAGGTGACGCGCGTGGAGCCCTCGCTCCAGGCCGCTTTCGTCGATTACGGCGGCAACCGGCACGGCTTCCTGGCCTTTGCCGAAATCCACCCGGATTATTACCAGATCCCGCTCGCCGATCGTCAGGCTCTTCTCGCCGAAGAGGCTGAGCAGGTTCGTCGCGAGGACAAGGACGATCATGACGAGCCGGAGGCCGCGCCCGCCGCAGCCGATCCGTCCGCAGCCGAGCAGCCGGAAGCTGACCTTTCCGCACTGGTCACCGAAACGGTCTCCGTCACCGGTGAAGAGCCGGCCGAAAAGCCGAAGCCTCGCCGCAAGAGCCGTCGCAAGCCGAAGGCTGGCGAAGAGGCCGAGGCCGCAGCGGCTGCCGAAACGGCAGAGGCCGCAACCGATGCTGCCGAAGGGGCTTCTGAAGAGTCCTCTTCCGACGAAGACGGCTCTACGCCTGACGTGATGGCTGCCGAAGTGGAAGCCGACACGATCTCGGAAGAAGTCTCACCGCAGCGCAGCCGCCGTCGCGGTCGCCGTGATGACGACGACGATGATGACGAACACGCCGAAAAGGAAGTGATCGATAGCATCGGCGCCGAAGATGCGATGGAAGAAGTTCCGGACCGCGTCGTGCGCAAGCCGCGCAAGCAGTATCGCATCCAGGAAGTCATCAAGCGCCGCCAGATCCTTCTGGTGCAGGTCGCCAAGGAAGAGCGCGGCAACAAGGGCGCTGCTCTCACCACTTATCTGTCGCTTGCCGGCCGTTACTCGGTTCTCATGCCGAACACGGCGCGTGGCGGCGGCATTTCCCGCAAGATCACCCAGCCGACGGACCGCAAGCGCCTGAAGGAAATCGCCCGCGGTCTCGAAGTGCCGCAGGGCATGGGCGTGATCCTGCGCACCGCCGGTGCCAACCGCACCAAGGTCGAGATCAAGCGCGACTTCGAATATCTGATGCGCCTGTGGGAAAACGTCCGCACGCTGACGCTGAATTCCACCGCGCCCTGCCTCGTTTACGAGGAAGGCTCGCTGATCAAGCGTTCGATCCGCGACCTTTACAACAAGGACATTTCCGAGATCATCGTTGCCGGCGAAGAAGGCTATCGTGAAGCGAAAGACTTCATGAAGATGCTGATGCCGAGCCACGCCAAGGTGGTCCAGCCCTATCGCGATGTGCATCCGATCTTCTCGCGCTCCGGCATTGAAGCGCAGCTTGACCGCATGCTGCAGCCGCAGGTGACGCTGAAGTCGGGTGGTTATCTCATCATCAACCAGACCGAAGCACTCGTCTCCATCGACGTGAACTCTGGCCGCTCGACCCGCGAACATTCCATTGAGGAAACCGCGCTGGCGACCAACCTCGAGGCGGCTGAAGAAGTCGCCCGCCAGCTCCGCCTGCGCGACTTGGCCGGCCTTGTCGTCATCGACTTCATCGACATGGAGGAGAAGCGCAACAACCGGGCGGTCGAGAAGCGTCTGAAGGACCATCTCAAGAACGACCGCGCCCGTATCCAGGTCGGCCGCATTTCGCATTTCGGCCTTCTCGAAATGTCGCGCCAGCGCATCCGCGCCTCGGTGCTGGAATCGACCACCCAGGTCTGCTCGCATTGCGGCGGCACCGGTCACGTCCGATCGCAGTCCTCGGTCGCGCTCCATGTCCTGCGCGGTGTCGAGGAATACCTGCTCAAGAACACGACGCACGATGTCACCGTCCGCACGACGCCGGAAATCGCGCTCTACCTGCTCAACCAGAAGCGCGGCACGATCGTTGATTACGAAGCCCGCTTCGGTCTCTCGATCTTCATCGAGGCCGACGCCGCCGTCGGTTCGCAGCATTTTGCGATCGATCGTGGCGAACCGGTCGAAAACCCGGTCAAGGTCGAATCGCTGATGCCGCTGCTTCCGGAACCGGAAGAAGAGGATGATATCCCCGTCGAGGAAATCGACGAAGAGGATGAAGACGACATCGTTGCCGCCAAGGCTCCGGTCGAGGCGAAGTCCGACGACCAGAACGGCCGCAAGCGCAAGCGCCGCCGTCGCCGTCGCGGTCGCCGTGACGATCAGGACGGTCAGAACCCGCAGGCCAATGCCGGGCAGGGTGATGATGCCGATGAAGGCGATGACGAGGGCGATGAAGGCGACGACGAGGGCGATGCCGAGGGTACGTCCGCATCGGCTGCCGGCTCCGACGATCAGCCCAAGCGCAAACGCCGCCGCCGCGGCAAGCGTGGCGGTCGCCGCACCCGTGAAGATGGTCTCGAAGCCGGAAGCGGCGACGACGCCGAAGCCAATGGCGAAGGCGAAGAGGGTGACGAGGGTGATGAAGGCGAAGACGCCGCGGAGGTCGTGGCTGTCGAAGCCGCTGCCGTTGCCCAGGTGGCCGCTGAACCCGCTGCCGCCGAGCCGGCTCCGGTAATTGAAGCCGCGCCCGTTGTCGAAGTTCCGGCTCCTGCTGCAGAAACGGCTGCCGAGCCGGCTCCCGTGGCCGAGACGGCATCCGAAGAGGCTGAAGCCGAAGACAAGCCGGCGGCCCGAACGGCCCGCACCAGCTCGTCCTCCGGCCCGATCGCCACAGAACCGGTTCTCACCTCCGGCAGCACCACCGAAGGCGGTGAGCCGAAGCCGAAGAAGGTCGGCTGGTGGAAGCAGCGCGGCGGTTTCTTCTAAGCCGCAGCTGACACGCTGAAATAATAAACCCGCCGGGCTCGCGCTGCGGCGGGTTTTTCATGTCCGGTATTTGGCCATCGTTACGGAGAGAATTGTTCGCTCAGAATTCGCTCCGACCAGGAGTAATCCGAGTCGGACAGGATGCTGACGCTCATGTCGCGCGCCTGGCGGATGCGGACGTGATTGATCGACTTGACCTCCTGATGGTCGGCCACCGCGTTGACCGGGCGCTTCTCGCCTTCCAGAACGGTGATATCGACAACCACCTTTTCCGGCAGCAGCGCGCCGCGCCAGTGCCGCGGGCGAAAGGCGCTGACGGGGGTCAGCGCCATCAGCGGCGTATCAAGCGGCAGGATCGGCCCATGCGCGGAGAGATTATAGGCCGTGGAGCCGGCGGGCGTTGCCAGCAGCAGCCCGTCGCAGGTGAGTTCCGCAAGGCGTGTGCGCCCGTCGATATCCACGCGCAGCTTCGCCGCCTGGTAGGATTGTCGCAGCAGTGAGACCTCGTTGATGGCCAGCGCCGTATGCTTGTTGCCATAGGCGTCCTCGGTCTTCATCTCCAGCGGATGAATGACATTCTCGGTCGCCGCCGCAATACGCTCGTGGAGTTTCTCCGTGCTGTAGCGGTTCATCAGGAACCCGACGGAGCCCTTGTTCATGCCGTAGATGTGCTTGGCCGAATTCATGGCCTTGTGCAGCGTCTGCAGCATGAAGCCGTCGCCGCCGAGCGCCACGATTACATCCGCCTCCTCAAGCGGCGTGTCCCCGTAGAGCGCCACCAACTCTTCCCGCGCGGCCTCCGCGTCGGGTGCGGACGAGGCGGTAAACGAGATGGTTTTGAAATCGATTGTCATGCAAATGCCCCGGCGACGCGTTGCGCCGGAACCTACATGAAACACGATGACATCCGCAAGACAGGGCGGGCAGTCACGCCAGCCTCAAGCATTTCCAGCAAAAGTGGGAACCGGTTTTGCGTCCGGATAATGCGCAAAACAGAAACAAAAATGGTGCCCCCAGAGAGACTCGAACTCCCGACCTACTGATTACAAATCAGCCGCTCTACCAACTGAGCTATAGGGGCAACGGGCGGGGAACTAACATATTCCCCGTTTATGTAAAGTAAAAACTGCGCTTTGTTCAGCGCAGGCGTCAGGTCCGTGCGAGAAACTGCCGGCTGGCATAAAGTGCGATCGCTGCGGCATTGGACACGTTGAGCGACTTGATCTCGCCCGGCATGTCGAGACGCGCCAGCGCGCTGACGGTTTCCCGCGTCTTCTGCCTCAGCCCCTTGCCCTCGTTGCCCATCACCAGCGCGATTTTGCCGCCGGAGAAGGTTTTCTCCAGCTCTGCCGGCCCCTCCGAATCAAGCCCGATCGAGAAGAAGCCAAGCTTGTGCAGTTCGGCCAGTGCGTCGGCGAGATTGGTGATCTGGATATACGGAATGAGCTCCAGCGCGCCGGAGGCGGATTTGGCCAACACGCCTGATTCCGTCGGGCTATGCCGCTGCGTCGTGATGACCGCGCCGGCCCCGAAAGCCACGGCGGAGCGCATGATCGCGCCGACATTGTGCGGGTCCGTTACCTGGTCGAGCACCAGAACCAGCGGGCTGTCCTTCAGCGCCTCAAGCCGGCGCACGGGGAGCGGTCGCGTTTCCAGCATGACGCCTTGATGAATGGCTTCCGGCCCGACGATCTTTTCGATCTCCTGCGGCGTGACGATCACAAGCGGGCAGGGCGGGTTCGCCTCATCGATCTCCAGGCGCTGCAGCGCGTTCAGCGTCGCCGACAGTCGGATCAGTTGACGCTGCTTGTTGTCCAGCGCGGCGCGCACGGTGTGGAGCCCGTAGAGGAAAACCTGTTCGGGGGCGAGTTGCGGCGCCTTCCAGTCCTCAGCACGGGCCTTGCGGCGATCCTTGGGTGACGGGGTCGGGATTTCGCCGCGTTCGCGCTTCTGGTCGCGATGGGCGCGGCGTAGCGTTGCGTAATGCTTGTCGCGGTCCGAGCCGCCGGTCTTTTCATCTTTGCTCATGCGCTCCGTATAGTCGTTTCCGAGGCCGAGGTCATCGCAGAGCTTGGGACTTTGACAAAAAAAATGGGAATGCCGTGTTGACAGGAGAGAGAAGGCCAGACTATTACGCCGCCCATGCCGTCGGGCGGTTCTGCCGCTCGGAGGCTCGAAGCGACGGGCGGAGCAATCCGACGAACGCTGGATGGAAGGGTGCCCGAGTGGCTAAAGGGGACGGACTGTAAATCCGTTGGCTAAGCCTACGTTGGTTCGAATCCAACCCCTTCCACCATTTCGCTTCCCGCGGGTATAGCTCAATGGTAGAGCAGCAGCCTTCCAAGCTGAATACGCGGGTTCGATTCCCGCTACCCGCTCCAAATTTCTCGCTCCTTTGAACTTGTTACGACGACTTGCTGAAGTCTCGCGACGAAAAGTCTTGCCTAACGTCAGGTGAAGACTTCCGAAGGTGTTTCCGCACGTCCGAATCTCGCCCATGGCCAACAATTAAAAGTCTTGCGCAATGGCGAAGAAAGCCTTAAACGCCACGTCCAAACCGGTTCTGCCGGTCCGCCCAAATTTTCACATGAGGACATGTTCACATGGCAAAAGGTAAATTCGA
>UBMP01000012.1 GCA_900466575.1 Hyphomicrobiales bacterium
GGCTACAACTCCGGCTTCCTCGCCAAGGCTTCGCATTCGAGCAATGTCAGCATCCGCTACACGGCTGAGCTTTCGCGGGCTGAGAAGGCCTCCTTTCTCGAACGCGCCAAGGCTGACCCGTCCGCAGTCGAAGCCCTCCAGGCCGAAATTGCACAGAATGCAGACGTCGTTCGTGGTCTTCAGGACCGAAACGTAAACGTCAAGAACGTCATTGGTGCACAGCATGCCGCTGACGGTTCGACGACCTACATCATCCGTTAATCCGGCTCGCTTCAACTGAAGCCAGCCCTCCCGAACGCCCCTCGCGGTTCCCCCGCCGCGAGGGGCGTTCCGCGTTTTGAGCGTTGGTTGGAAATGCAGATCGGACGTTGCAGGGCGGTGCTGGCGATCTTCAACCATACGACAGGCGAATCATTAACACGATGATTAGTTTCGATATTTCCTGCCACATTTCATGAAATCACGGAGAGCTCCACCCGCCGCTTCAAGACATGAATTGTGCACAATACGTTTCCAATTTTGATATTGAACCGATCGGTTCGACGCCCCAAATAGGGTGTGTAAGACGGAGACATGAAACCGACCGGCTCGGAGTAGTCTCCGGAAGGAAACCCCGCCATTCAGTCGCGCACTCAAGAGTGCACGATTGAATAGCGGGAAACCAAACACCCCTGCGGTTGATCCCTTTGTGGAACCGCTATTTGAAAAATGGAGAATAAAATGAACAAGTTTGCTGCTTTCGCCGCCGCTGGCGTCCTTTCTGTTTCGGCCCTGATCTCGGGTCAGGCATTTGCCGAGAACGAAAATTCTGCCTTCCGCCAGATGATGAACGCCAACATGTATGGCACTCCCGCTTCCGACCACGGCACTGTCGGCTACGGCTACAACTCCGGCTTCCTCGCCAAGGCTTCGCACGAAAACACCGTCAGCATTCGTTATCTGAACGAACTGCCGCGTTCTGAACGCCAGTCGGTGATCACCCGCGCAAGTCTTGATCCGGAGGCCATTCAGGCTCTCCACGCCCAGATCAGCAAGAGCCCGGAACTGCTTCGTGGTCTTCAGGAGCAGAATGTCAACCTGAACAACGTGATCGGCGCCAACAGCGCACTTGACGGCTCGACCACCTACATCGTCCGTTAAGTAAAAGTTGACACGAAAGTGTCACAGGCCCTCGCGCTTTTGCCGCGAGGGCCAGGACCCCAAGTCGAAATAACCGTGATTCTGCATTTTATAGAAAGAAAGAAGTATAGTTTTTAAAAAGCTAGAACTTGTGAATCCGAAAATATGCGGTAATGTTTCTAATTTTTAATGATTACAGCAATAAATGACAGAAATTTAATGAAATTCGCCCGAAACTAATCAAAATGTGGTGCATTTATAGGTCATGCGTTTCTTGACGCTGTCAATTGATGAACCCCGATTTTGAACGGGCGGCTTTCCGCCAAACTGATGGAGATGACAATGAACAAGTTTACCGCTTTTGCAGCTGCCGGCATTTTGGCAACCACGGCCCTCTTCGCTGTCCAGGCCTCGGCTGAGGACAATGAAAATTCGGCCTTCGCTCAGATGACGGCGCAAAATGCCTTTACCCCTGCGTCGGGGTCCGAAACCGGTAATCACGAGGCTTACGGCTACGGCTACAAGTCCGGCACGCTGACCCGTGTCGCCGCAAAGACCTCTGATGTCACGGTCTATCGTCTGGGCGAACTTCCGGATGCACAGCGTTCGTTCATCCGTGACCATGCAAAGGCAGAACCGGCTCGGGTCGCCGCTCTGCAGGAAAAGATCAAGGCCAATCCGGCGGTTCGCCACGCCCTTCTGGCCGAGAACGTACAGATCTCCAGCGTGATCGGTAAGATCAAGGGCGCTGACGGCTCGACCGCCTACGTGGTCCGTTGATCATCCTGCATTGTGAATGACCCCAGAGGCCCTGCAGCTCGCGCTGCGGGGCTTCTTGATTTTCTGCATCGGTTTCGGGCTAAGATGATGATGAATGCTGCGATGCGAATGTTTGCCGCATTGCATCATTAGGGATGAAAGGCGTATGTGAGAAGCATCATTTCATTTCGAAACGCGCCGCCATGTCCCAGAAACCGAAAATGACACCACAGGAAGCACACAAGGACCATCGCGAGATGCTGGGCTTTCTGGCTTTGAATGCCGCGTTCGGCATATTCATCGGCCTCGTGCTCACGGCGGCCCTTCTCTATTTCAACATCGGCGACTTCTGGACCCGCGTCCAGCATTCATCAATGCCTGCGATCGCCGTTCTGCTGGTCGCCGCACCACTGTCGCTCCTGCTGGGTGGTGCATCCATGTCGACAGCGATCATGCTGATGCCTTACGAGAAAAAATTCGAGGATTGATTCACTGCGTGGCCGAACGCGCCATCGCTGCGGTGCGCGCCAGATAGGCCCGAAGAGAGGCCGGCTTGACCGGCTTGTGCATGATCGTGATCGAATGCGTCTCGGCCTCGCCGCGCACCTCCGGCGTGCGGTCTGCCGTCACCAGCAGGGCGGGGATTGTCGCGCCAAGGCGCGATCTGACCCGGCTCACAGCCTCGATCCCCGTTCCGTCGTCCAGATGATAATCCGCAATGATCACATCTGGACGTAAGCCTTCCGTTCGGCTGAGCGCTTCTTCTGGTGAAAGTGCGGTTGCCACCGTGCAGCCCCAGCCCTGCAGCAACAGCGCCATTCCGTCCAGGATCGTCCGCTCGTTGTCGATACAGAGGACCGAAAGCCCGGCCAGCGCCGTTTGCCTGACCTCGGGCGCCAGCGGTGCGGCGTCGGATTGTGCCTCCACAGGTTCGGCCAGCGGAATGACCACCCGGAAATCCGTTCCATGGCCCTCGCGACTCTTCAGCTCCACCGGATGTTCCAGAACGCGTGCGATACGGTCGACGATCGAAAGGCCGAGCCCCAGGCCGGAAGCGGCCCGCGCCCCTTCGTCCAGCCGCACGAACTCCTGAAACACGGTGGTGAATTTCGATTGTGGAATGCCGATGCCTGAATCCACCACCTGGATCACGGCGGATTGTCCCGCTCGCCTTGCGCCCACTAGAACCTTGCCGGAAGGGGTGTATTTGATTGCGTTGGAAACCAGATTTTGCACGAGCCGTCGCAACAGCGTCGGGTCGGAACGCACGGTGAGCTTCGTCGGCAGAACCCGAAGCTCCAACCCCTTTTCGCGCGCGATCGGCTGAAAGTCCGTCGCGATGCGTCCGAGGAACTCGCCGAGAGGCACGGCCGAGAAACGCGGCTTCATCGCGCCCGTATCGAGCCGCGAGATGTCGAGTACAGCGCCGAGAATGGTTTCCACCGATTCCAGCGACGAATCGATGTTCCGCACGATATCGCGATCGGGCGTCCCCTCGAACCGCTCCACCAGCGTCGAGGAATAGAGCCGCGCAGCGTTCAGCGGTTGAAGGATGTCGTGGCCGGCGGCTGCAAAGAAGCGCGTCTTGCCGATATTGGCCTCTTCGGCGGCGGCCCGCGCCAGGCCAAGTTCGCGATTCACACGGATCAGTTCGCCTGTGCGCGCAATGACCCGCTGCTCCAGCGTTTCGTTCGCCTGTTTCAGTGCCTTGTCAGCCTCCACCTGCTGGGTGATATCCGTATAGGTCGTGACCATGCCTTTGCTGGGCATGGGGTTGGAGCGCACTTCGATGATCCGGCCGCTTTTCAGCGCCAGCGAGAAGGGTTTGTCGAGCGTCTTGAAATCCATGAGCATGTCGCCGCGCCCGGACGAGCTTACATCGCCGCGATTTTCCAGGATCGCCACGATATCGGAAAGCGGAAAGCCCACTTCGCCGACATGTTCGGGCAGGTCGAGCAGCTTGCGGAAGCGCCGGTTCCAGATGGTGAGCCCGTTCGATGTATCGAAGACGGCGATCCCCTGATCCATTTGCGAGAGCGCGGTGTGCAGCATGTCCTGGTTATATTGCAGCGCCTCGGATGCCTGATCGAGAAGGCGTGCCGTCTCGGAAGAGGGCTCTTCCATGCGCTGCAGGAGCAGCGAGAAGACCAGCCGCGCTGAGGACGAGCCGATCGCGCTGGCGAGTAATTGTTCGGAAAACTGAACGAGACCCATATCGGCTGGCTGCGCGTCAACCAGCGCAAAGCCGATCTGCCGCTCATGGGTCTTGAAGGAACGTTGCATGCGCTCCTCGCCCAGATAGCGCGCCAGCACCGACTTGAGGTCGCCCACCGATACCCGCGTCTTGCCGCCGCGCCATTGCGTGCTGCGGCCGTCGCCCGTCGACATGAAAACACCCGCCTGGATCCGTTCGAGCGGTTTCGAATTCCGTGTCAGCGACCCGACGATGAACAGGGCCGTGTTGACCATCAGCGAGAGCAAGGTGGCGTTGACCAGATTGTCGGCACCCGGCCCGTTAAAAATGTCGGTGCCGGGGAACAGGAAAGCAAGGATGCGGCCGGCCAGAACATCGTTCTGCGAAAGCCCGAAGCTCGGAAGAAACAGGAAATAGAGCCACATGAAGAAGCCGCCGGACATGCCGGCGATCGCGCCCCGGGCGTTGGCCCGCGACCACACAAGCCCGCCGAACAGCGACGGCGCGATCTGCGCCACGGCGGCAAAGGAGAGAAGGCCGATCGAGGCGAGTGCGGCCGCACTGTCCGTGGAGATGTAGTAGGCATAGCTTGCCAAGAGCACGACGAAGATGGCGGTTCGGCGCACCCGCAGCAGGAATTGCGTATAGTCCGTCGTATGCAGGCTCGGTGTCACCAGCCGTCGCCGCAGGATGACCGGCATGACGATGTCGTTGGAGACCATGATCGCGAGCGCGACCGTTTCGACGATCACCATGGCTGTCGCGGCCGAAAAGCCGCCGATCAGCGTGATGAGCGACACGGCATGCGCGCCCGCCTGTAGCGGCAGGTTCAGGATGTAGAGGTCCGGATTGCCTGTCTTGCCGAACAGCAGCACGCCGGCAATGGCGATCGGGATCACGAAGATGTTGATGGCCACCAGGTAGACGGGGAAGAGCAGTCCCGCCATGCGCAATTCGCCCGCCGTGCGGTTCTCCACCACCGTGACGTGGAACTGGCGCGGCAGGAGAATGATGGCGAAGGCTGAAAGAAGGATGAGCAGCGCCCATCGCCCCATTGATGTCTCGTAATGAAGCGCCGCCATGGCCTGCACATTGGCCTCGGCTGCCTTGAATAGAGCGGTCGGACTCTCGAAGAGTATGAAGGTGATAAAGATGCCGGCCGTGCAGAAGGCGACCAGCTTGACAACCGACTCGGTGGCTATGGCGAGGATCAACCCGTCCTGATGTTCCGTCGCATCCGTGTGCCGCGTCCCGAAAATCACGGCAAAGAAGGCGAGGAAGACGGTGACCAGAAGCGGCAGCGAGGCAGAGGAGAAATCACCATTCGGCGGTGAAAATGCGCTCGTCTCGACCATGGCCGAGACGGAAATGGAAATCGCCTTCAGTTGCAATGCGATATAAGGGATCGCGCCGATGAGCGAGATGAGTGCCACAAAGGCCGCCACTGTCGGGTTCTTGCCATAGCGCGCCGCCACGAAGTCCGCCGGCGAGACGATCTTCTCCGATTTTGCCAGCGTAATGATCCGCCGCAGCAGCGGCAGCCCGAGCGTGAAGAGCAGGATCGGTCCGATATAAATCGCCGAGAACTCAAGCCCCCGCTGCGAGGCGAGGCCGACGCCGCCGAAATAGGTCCAGGACGTGCAGTAGATGGCCAGGCTGAGCGCATAGACGACGGGCCGGCCCTTTGCTGGACTGCGGCGTTTCGAGAGCCTGTCGCCAAAGCTAGCCACGGCGAAGAGGAGCAGCAGGTAGCCGATGGCGGCGGCAAAAACCACCCAGCCCGGCAGCATGGCCTGCGTCCCCATGTCGATCATCCTCCGCATCCCCTGGCTGAGCATAGGTCAAAGGGATGCCCATGGAAAGTAAGGCGAAAGGCCAAGAAACGAAAGGCCCGGGAACTTGTGCCGCCGCGCATCGTTTCCGACTTTCAGAACGAAAAGAATGTGTTAAAGTCAACGAGCGGCAGGGTTAAGAAATGGTTTCACAACCGTCAGGGACATTTGGGGGAAACATGTTAGAAGAGTTCAAGGCGTTCATCGCGCGCGGCAACGTCATGGATCTGGCCGTCGGTGTCATCATCGGCGGCGCTTTTGGCAAGATCGTCTCGTCGCTGGTCGACGACGTCATCATGCCGATCATCGGGGCCGTGACCGGCGGCATCGACTTCTCCAATTATTTCATTCGTCTGAGTTCTTCGGTAACCGCCACGTCGCTGGTGGAAGCCAAGAAGCAGGGCGCAGTGCTTGCCTATGGCAGCTTCATCACGGTGGTCATCCAGTTCCTCATTCTTGCCTGGATCATCTTCCTGATGGTCAAGGGCATCAACCGCCTGCGCGTCAAGGAAGAAGCCAAGCCCTCGGCCCCCGCAGCCCCGCCGGCTGATATCGCGCTGCTCACGGAAATCCGCGATTTGCTGAAGACTCGGGCTTGAACGGTGCCGTTTTCCGTCTCTCCCTTGTGGGGGAGATTGCGGCAGCTGGAGGGGGACTTTCCTGAAGGCGCCAAGCAAGCGGAGAGAGAGAACCTTCCCCAACCCTCCCCACAAGGGGAAGGGAGAGCATGCGTTGTGCCCCACCCATCATCCCCGTTGATTGACCCGCATTATTTATCATTGGGAAATCAACCCCAATTCCTTCTATTCTCCGCCTGACCAACGCCGGAGAACCGCATGCGCCTGATCGAAACATTGAGCCCCCGTTCCGCCAACGCACCGGAAAGCGGCATCGTCGAGGTCTTCAATTACGGGCGAGGGCGCGAGGGACTGATCCCGCTCTGGGCGGGGGAGGGCGACAGTCCGACGCCGGATTTCATCAGCCGGGCGGCAGCCGATGCACTCGTGGCCGGCGAGACCTTCTACACCTGGCAGCGTGGGATCCCGGACCTCCGCCAGGCGCTCGCCCGCTATTATGCCCGCCATTTCGGCACGTCGCTGACCTCCGAGAACTTTATCGTGACGGCATCCGGCATGCATGCCATCAAGGTCGCCGCCGAGATGATTGCCGCGCCCGGTGACGAGATGATCTATCTCACGCCCTCCTGGCCCAATATTTCCGCGGCGCTGGAAGTCTCCGGCGCAATGGCAAAGCCGCTGGAACTGGACTTTGCCGGCGGCGGTTGGAGGCTCGATCTGAACCGGCTGGAAAGCACCATCGGACCGAAAACGCGCGGCATCTTCATCAATACACCCTCCAACCCGACCGGCTGGACGGCAACGCTTGATGATCTCCGCGCCATTCTCGATATCGCGCGTCGCAAGGGCCTCTGGATCATGGCCGACGAGATCTATGCGCATTTCCATTATACCGGCGGTCGCGCGGCCTCCTTCCTCGATGTGATGCAGGCCGATGACCGCATCATCTTCGTCAACTCCTTTTCCAAGAACTGGTCGATGACCGGCTGGCGCGTCGGCTGGGTGGTGGTCCCGGAAGAACTGGGGCAGGTGGTGGAAAATCTCATCCAGTATTCGACCTCCGGCGTAGCGCAATTCATGCAGCGCGGTGCGACCGTCGCGCTCAACGAGGGCGATCACGTCATCCGGGAAAACTTCGCCAAGGCCGCGAAAAGCCGCGATATTCTCTGCGACGCACTGATCGCGACCAATCGTGTCGAGACCCTGAAGCCGGATGGCGCCTTCTACGCATTTCTCAAGATTGACGGCGTCAAGGATAGCCGTCTGACGGCGCTCGATATCGTCGACAAGGCGCTGGTCGGCCTCGCGCCGGGCAGCGCTTTCGGCCCCGGCGGCAGCGCCTTCATTCGAGCGTGCTTCCTGCGTGATCCGGCGCAGATGGAAATTGCGGCTGATCGGCTTGCAAAATATATCGCAAGTCTCTAATCCCGATTTGCTGCAGCGCACTGTATCAAGAGTGCGCCGCTTTTAAGACTTTTGTCTTATCACTTAAGGACAATTGCGGATAATTGCCTCCCTGCTAGCATTTGTTTCACGTTCCGGAGGAGGGACGTTGGGACAGATCGTCTGGGAGGATTCCGATGTCGAAACTTATCATAAACCGCCGTGGTCTCTTGAAGGCCGGCGCGGTTGGCGGTGTGGCGCTGGCCACGCCGATGCATTTCATCCGCGGCGCTTATGCAGCCGATCAGTCGTGCAACATGCCGACCGGCGCAAACGTCGTCTTCGGCTTCAACGTGCCGCTCTCGGGTCCCTATGCCGATGAAGGCGCCGACGAACTCAAGGCCTATCAGCTTGCCGTCAAGCATCTGAACGGCGAAGGCGATGGCGGCATGCTCTCCACCTTCTCGTCCAAGGCGCTGAAGGGCAAAGGCATTCTCGGCAAGAAGGTCACCTTCGTCAGTGGCGATACGCAGACCAAGGCGGACGCGGCCCGCGACAGCGCCAAGCGCATGATCGAAAAGGAAAAGGCGATCATGATCACCGGCGGCTCGTCCTCGGCAGAAGCCGTGGCCGTGCAGAGCCTCTGCCAGGACATGGGCGTGATCTTCATGTCCTGCCTCACGCATTCCAACGACACGACCGGCAAGGATAAGAAACGCTACGGCTTCCGCCACTTCTTCAACGCCTATATGTCGGGTGTGGCCCTCGGCCCGGTTCTCGCCGAAGCCTATGGCAAGGACCGCAAGGCCTATCACCTGACCGCCGACTACACCTGGGGCTGGACCCAGGAAGAGTCCATGAAGAAGTCCACGGAAGCGCAAGGCTGGAAGACGGTCAACGCCGTTCGCACCCCGCTCGGCGCCGGCGACTTCTCGCAATATCTCACCCCGGTCCTGAGCTCCGGCGCCGACGTGCTGATCCTCAACCACTACGGCAAGGACATGGTCAACTCGCTGACCCAGGCCGTCCAGTTCGGCATGCGTCAGAAGCAGGTGGGCGGCAAGAACTTCGAAATCGTCGTTCCGCTCTTCTCCGAACTGATGGCGCAGGGCGCCGGCGATGCCATCAAGGGCATCTACGGCACCGCCAACTGGGACTGGAAGCTGGACAACGACGGCACCAAGGCCTTCGTCAAATCCTTCGGCAAGGAATATGGCACGCCGCCTTCGCAGGCCGCCCAGACGGCTTACGTCCAGGCGATCCTCTATGCGGATGCCTGCGAACGCGCCGGAACCTTCTTCGCACCGGCCGTGATCAAGGCGCTGGAAGGCTTCGAATTCGATGGCCTCGGCAACGGCAAGACGCTCTACCGTGGCAGCGACCACCAGTGCTTCAAGGATGTGCTGGTCGTGCAGGGTAAGGAAAAGCCGAAGGACAAGTTCGACCTTCTCGAAGTCAAGAAGATCGTTCCGACCAAGGACGTGACCTACGATCCGGCCATCTTTGGCGGCGATCTGGGTCCGGCCGACGCCAAGACTTGCGGCTGATCCCGTATGTGATCCGGGGCGGAAGCGAGAGCGTCCGCGCCGCTTGCAAATGATAAAAGGCCGCTGGCGGGTGCGGGGATGCATCCCCGGCGGCAACACTAGTCTCAGTCAATGCGCATCGTGTTCCTCGCCGGGTCAATTCCGGCCGTGAGCCCGTGCGCCTTGCAACAAGGGTGACGGCAGATGGATGCGATAATCCTGCAAATCCTGAACGGGCTGGACAAGGGCGGCGCCTATGCGCTGATTGCGCTTGGTCTCACGCTCGTCTTCGGCACGCTCGGCGTGGTGAACTTTGCGCATGGTGCGCTCTTCATGCTCGGCGCCTTCTGCGCCGTCACGTTCAACAAGATCCTCACCCTTGAAAAGGTGACGGTCGACCCGACGCAGCTGACCCCCTGGGGCACGCCAGCGGAGATCAAGACGTCGCTGGTCGAAGCCTGGCTCGGCGAGTTCGGCAAGGTGCTCGTCAACTATTCGGTGCCGGTATCGATCATCGCCGCCATCCCGGTCATGCTGATCATCGGCATCGTCATGGAACGCGGCCTGATCCGCCATTTCTACAAGCGCCCGCATGCCGACCAGATCCTCGTGACCTTCGGCCTCGCCATCGTCATCCAGGAAATCATCAAGCATTTCTATGGCGCAAATCCGATCCCGCAGGCCGCCCCGGCTGCGTTTTCCGGCACAGCGCAGGTCGGCATGCTGCTCGGCATGGGCGATGCGATCCCCTATCCGTGGTGGCGGCTCATCTATCTCTTCTTCTCGCTCGCCGTCATCGGCATCGTCTTCGCCTTCCTGCAATTCACCACCTACGGCATGGTGGTCCGCGCCGGCATGCGTGACCGCGAAACGGTCGGCCTGCTCGGCATCGATATCGAGCGCCGCTTCACCGTGGTCTTCGGCATTGCCGCCGTCGTCGCTGGCCTTGCCGGTGTCATGTACACGCCAGTCCTGCCGCCCGACTATCACATGGGTATGGACTTCCTGGTCCTGTCCTTCGTCGTCGTGGTGGTTGGTGGCATGGGCTCGCTGGGCGGGGCAGTGGCCGCCGGCTTCCTGCTCGGCATCCTGCAATCCTTCGCATCCATGAATGAAATCAAGAGCATCATCCCCGGCATCGACCAGATCATCATCTATCTCGTCGCCGTCGTCATCCTGCTGACGATGCCGCGCGGGCTGATGGGTCGCAAAGGCGTGATGGAGGACTGATCAATGTTCGGCAATCTTTCTAGACAAGACTGGGTCATGTTCCTCGGCTTCTCCGCCGTCGTGCTGCTGGCCCCCATCCTCTTCCAGCCGATTGGCGCGGCCTATCCGGCGATCCTCGAAAAGTTCTGCATTTTCGGGCTCTTCGCCATCGGCTTCAACATCCTCTTCGGGCTCACCGGCTATCTCTCCTTCGGCCATGCCGCCTTTCTCGGCATCGGCTCCTATGCAGCCGTCTGGTCGTTCAAGCTCTTCACGATGAACGTCATCCCGGCGATCATCTTGTCGATCATCTTCGCCGGCATCTTTGCCTTCGTCATCGGCTTCGTCAGCCTGCGCCGTTCGGGCATATATTTCTCGATCCTGACGCTCGCCTTCGCGCAGATGAGCTACAACATGGCCTATTCCGTGCTCACCCCGCTGACCAACGGCGAAACCGGCCTGCAGTTGACGCTGAAGGACCCGCGCATTGTGGACGCCATGTTCATCACGCCCGGCACCGGCCTGCCGCGCTCCACGCTGTTCGGCCTGGAAATCAGCGGCGGCGGCCTTGGCGGCTTCTACTTCACCGCGGCGGCGCTGATCGTCGGCTTCTACATCTCCATGCGCATCTTTCGCTCGCCTTTCGGCCTGATGCTGAAAGCCATCAAGTCGAACCAGAACCGCATGCGCTACACCGGCTTCAACACCCGGCCTTACCTGATGGCAGCCTTCGTCATCTCCGGCATCTATGCGGGTCTTGCCGGCTCGCTGATGGCGGCGGTCGACCCGCTCGCCGGTCCTGAGCGCATGCAATGGACCGCCTCGGGCGAAGTCGTGCTCATGACGATCCTCGGCGGTGTCGGCACGCTCATCGGCCCGGTCATCGGCGCTGCCATCATCAAGTATTTCGAGAACATCTTCTCGGGCTTCAACGAGAATGCGCTGAACAGCGTCTTCAGCTTCCTGCCAGACACGCTGCGCGACCCGATCGTCAAGCTGCTCTCGCTCTTCGTCGGCGAAGGCTGGAGCCTGACGCTCGGCCTCGTCTTCATGGCCATCGTCATCTTCCTGCCCGGCGGCATCATGGAAGGCGTACGCCTCCTCACCTCGCTCTTCAAAAAGGGCGGCAATGGCAACAAACCGGCCGTCAGCGGCCAGACGCAACCGGCGGAGTGAGGCTCATGACTGCACCGACCAAGTCGAACATCGTTCTCGACGTCTCCGGCGTCAACAAGAGCTTCGGTGGGCTTCGCGCGCTGACCAATGTCAACCTCCAGGTGGAAGAGGGCAAGGTTCACGCCATCATCGGCCCGAACGGGGCGGGCAAGTCGACGCTGCTCAATGTCTGCATAGGACGCATCCGCCCCGATAACGGCCATGTCGTCTTCAATGGCCAGACGCTCGACAGCCACCAGCCGCACGAGATCAACCAGCTCGGCGTTTCCCGTGTCTTCCAGACACCGGAAATCTTCACCGACCTGAATCTGCTCGAAAACGTCATGATCCCGGCCTTCGCCAAGCGCGACGGCGCCTTTACCTTCAATGCGATCCGCGCTGTGAGCGCCGAGAAGGAACTGCGCGAGGAAGCGGAAGAAATCCTGCACGATGTCGGCCTCTACGAGCGCCGCACCCATCTGGCGGGCTCGCTCTCGCGCGGCGACAAGCGTCGGCTGGAACTCGGCATGTGCCTCATCCAGAAGCCGAAGCTGCTTCTGCTCGACGAGCCGACCGCCGGCATGGCCCGCCACGACACCAATATGACCATCGAATTGCTCAAGCGCATCAAGGCGCGCGGCATGACCAAGGTCATCATCGAGCATGACATGCACGTCGTCTTCTCGCTTGCCGACAAGATCAGCGTGCTTGCGCAAGGAACCGTGATCGCAGAAGGTCTTCCGGAGGAGGTTCGGGGCAATCCGCGCGTCAAGGAAGCCTATCTTGGGGAGGCTCATTGATGAACGTCATGGCCACGAAAATGGAATTCAGGGGAGAGATCGATACCGTGGTGAACCCGAGCGAAAAGGCGTTTTTCAGCGTCCGCGACATTCATGCCTGGTATGGCGAATCCTATATCGTCCAAGGCGTATCCTTTGACGTGAACAAGGGCGAGGTTCTCTCCCTTCTCGGCCGCAACGGAGCCGGCAAGACCTCGACGCTGCGCACGCTGGCGCGGGCATCCAACCCGGTGCTTAAGAGCGGTGAAATCTGGCTCGACGGCCAGCCGGTCCACAAGATGAAGGCCTTTCAGGCCGCACAGGCCGGCATCCAGCTCGTGCCCGAAGACCGCCGCATCATCGGCGGCCTCACCGTCGAGGAAAATCTGGTTCTGGCCCAGGTCTCCGGCCAGAAGGGCTGGACGATCGAGAAGATCTACGATCACTTCCCGCGCCTTGCCGAACGCCGCAGCCAGGAAGCCGTCACCATGTCGGGCGGCGAGCAGCAGATGCTCGCCGTCGCCCGCGCGCTGGCGAGAGACCTCAAGATCCTCTTCCTCGACGAGCCCTATGAAGGCCTCGCCCCGGTCATCGTCCAGGAAATCGAAAAGATCGTCCACCAGATCCGCGACCTCGGCATCACGACGATCATCGTCGAGCAGAACGCCGTAGCAGCACTGCGCCTCTCCGACCGCGCGGTGATCATGGATACGGGCGAGGTGGTGTTCAGCGGAACGGCGAAGGAAGTGCTGGAGAACGAGCAGCTCAGGCACGATTATCTCGCGATTTGAGGCGCGTTGAATAGGGCGCCCGGGAGTTACATCCGCATATTTACCAACGGCGGCGGTCTCGCTCGCCGTCTTGGTTTCGCCATCCCCATCGGTGGCAACAAGACCACGAGGGTGATCTGTAGCGAACAATCCCGCACGCGTGACCTCGCTGCCCGAAGCCACCGCAAGGAGGGCACGCTGCCGGCTGAGAGCATGGACGAGGCGCTGGATGCCGAAATGTCGTGCCGGTTTTGGCTGGGTTGGGCCGGAGGCTGGTCGCAGCAGAACGCAAGCAGGCCTCGCCATGACAACAGCCGATGCAGTCAAAAAGCCGCGCGAAATGTGAGTTGACAAGGGAGCAGCGGTGCTCAAGTCTGCGATCATGGCTGCATCATAGCCGGCCTTTCGAACGTGCAGGTAAACTGGCTCTTGCTCATTCTACGGGTAGAGCCGTGATTTTCCGGCGGGGCAAAGACCTCATGGGCAGCAGGCTGGCCTTCTGATGGGAACCGCCGCATGCATTTAAGCAAGCTCAACTATTACAGCGATTTCGTCGTTTATCCTCTGTCTATAATGACATTTGCTCTATTGGGCCTATTGCATGCCGGAGGTCGTGGCGCCGAGCTTTGGACACTCCTCTTCTTCGGTTCGATCGTGGCTTGGACGCTGCTCGAGTATCTCCTGCACCGTTTTCTGTTTCATCATTTTCCCTATGTCAAAGACATGCATGAGCGACACCATGATGCCGAACGGGAATTGCTCGGCACGCCAGTCTGGCTGAGCCTTCTGGCCCATCTGTTGATCGTCTTTGTCCCGGCTCTTCTCTTGTTCGACTTGAAAGTGGCTACATCCGTTTCGGGAGGAATCATGACCGGCTATCTCTGGTATGTCGTCACCCATCACGTGATCCATCACTGGCATGTATCGCATCGCGGGTATCTTTACCGGCTGAAGCGCCGTCATGCGCTGCACCACCATGGCTCGGAAGGCTTCAACTTTGGCGTTACGACCGGTATCTGGGATCGCATCTTCCACACGGCGGCAACCGAACATCGTCCAGACAGTCTAGTCTTGGCGTCGGGCAGTCGCTGAGTTTCTCCAGGCCGTAGCTTCAGGATCCGAGGCAGGAGACCTGAAAGCGCATCGCCTACTTGGATGGCCCTCAATCCGCCGATCGCTGAGGCCGCTGATTACCAGTGCAAAACCGAGCCTTAGCGGTTTCGCTTCGCCCCATTCGGCGCAAGATTGCGAATCAGGCTGCTGAGGCAGCCCGGATGTGCAGTGCCTTGGCGCGGGGGATCGGATGAAAGCGGTGATTTTGGCTGGCGGCCTTGGCTCGCGCATTGCCGAGGAGACGCATCTGAAGCCGAAGCCTATGATCGAGATCGGCGGCAAGCCGATCCTCTGGCACATCATGAAGATCTATTACAGCCACGGCATCCGTGATTTCATTATCTGCTGCGGCTTCAAGGGCTATGTGATTAAGGAATATTTCGCCAATTACGGCCTGCACATGTCCGACATCACCTTCGACCTGTCGGAAAACCGCTTGTTCTTCCATCGCCAGAGCGCGGAAAACTGGCGCGTCACGCTGGTGGATACCGGCGAAAGCTCGATGACCGGCGGGCGTCTCAAGCGTGTCGCACCGTATCTCGAAGGGGAGGAGGATTTCTGCTTCACCTATGGCGACGGCGTTGCCGATGTCGATATCTCCGAGACGATCCGCTTCCATAAATCGCACGGCCGCGACGCGACCGTGACAGCTGTCCGCCCGCCCGCCCGCTTCGGCGCGCTGCGCTTCGAAGGCGATGACGTGAAGGGCTTTGTCGAGAAACCGGAGGGCGAGGGCGGCTTCATCAATGGCGGCTTCTTTGTCCTCTCGACGAAGGTTCTCTCCCGCATCGCCGGCGACCAGACATCCTGGGAGGCCGAGCCGTTGACGGGGCTTGCAGAGGATGGCCAGCTCAAGGCGTTCTTCCACAATGGCTTCTGGCAGCCGATGGACACCTTGCGCGACAAGATCCAGCTCGAAGCCATGTGGGAAGGCGGCACGCCTCCCTGGAAGAAGTGGTAGCCGGATGTCCTCTATCGCGGGGAAACGTTTCCTGATCGAGCCCGCCGCGATTGCCGGCGTCTATACCGTGACACGGCGGCGGCTCACCGATGAGCGTGGCTTCCTCTCGCGTCTCTTCGAGCCGGAAGAGCTGGCGTTGGCCGGCTGGCGCGGCCCTGTCGCCCAGATCAACGAGACAGGGACAGCCCGTATGGGCACCGTGCGCGGCCTGCATTACCAGACCCCGCCCCACGCCGAGATGAAGCTCGTTTCCTGCATCGCAGGGCGCATATTTGATGTCGCCGTTGACTTACGTAAGTCATCGCCGACTTATTTGCGGTCGGTCGCGCTAGAGCTTTCTGCCGAGAACGGCCGGGCTTTGCTGATCCCCGAAGGCTGTGCCCATGGTTTTCAGGCGCTGACGGATGATGTCCGGATGATCTATCTCCACTCCGCTCTCTATGCCGCAGCGCATGAGGGTGGCCTGGATGCGCTCGATCCGGCGCTGGAGATTGACTGGCCGCTGCCGGTCGTCAACCGCTCGCCGCGCGACGAGGCGCTGCCGCGGGTCGCATCAGGTTTCAAAGGAATTGGGCCATGAAATGCCGGCATTGCGGGGGCATGCATTTCGCCCCCTTTCTCGATCTCGGAACCGCTCCGCCATCCAACTCCTATCTGGGGGAGGCCGATCTCGCCAGGCCGGAGCTCTGGTATCCGCTGATTATCCGCGTCTGCCGCGTCTGCCTTCTCGTCCAGACCGAGGATTTTGCCGGCCGCGAGACTTTTTTCTCGGAAAGCTACGCCTATTTCTCCTCCTTCTCGCAGAGCTGGCTTTCCCATGCCGAGCGTTATGTCGGCGAGATGGTTGAGCGCTTCGATCTTGGGTCGCAATCCCATGTGGTGGAAATCGCCGCCAACGATGGCTATCTCCTGCAATATGTGAAGGCGCGCGGCATTGCCTGCCTCGGCGTGGAGCCGACGAAGAGCACTGCGACGGCGGCCCGCGCGAAGGGGATCGAGATCGTTGAGGATTTCTTTGGCGTGGAGCTTGCCGAGAAGCTGGTCGTGCAAGGCCGGCAGGCCGATCTGATCGCGGCCAATAATGTTCTCGCCCATGTGCCGGAGATCAACGATTTCGTCTCCGGCTTCGCCCGCCTTCTGAAGCCGGACGGCGTGGCGACCTTCGAGTTCCCGCATATCCTCAACATGATGGCCGAGAAGCAGTTCGACACGGCTTACCATGAGCATTTCTCCTATCTCTCCCTTCTCGCCGTTGCCCGCATCTTCGCGGCCAACGGTCTCCGGGTGTTCGATGTCGAGAAGACCCCTTGGCATGGCGGTTCGCTGCGTGTCTTTGCCTGTCGCGCCGCAAGCGCCGCGCATGCCTTGAGCGCTAATGTAAAGGCCGTGCTCGATGAGGAGAGGTCTGCAGGGCTCGATCGCGCGGAAACCTATGCGTCCATGCAGGACGCGGCGCTTCAGGTTCGCGACGCCTTCCTGGATTTCCTGATCGATGCGCGGCGCAAGGGGCTGCGCGTGGCGGCCTACGGCGCGGCGGCCAAGGGCAACACGCTGCTGAATTTTGCGGGTGTGAAGTCCGATCTCATTGCGGCCGTTGCAGACAGGAATCCGGCGAAGCAGGGCCATTACATGCCCGGAAGCCGTATTCGCATCGTGGACGAAGAGGCGCTGCTGGCGCTGCGTCCGGAAAGGGTTGTGATACTGCCATGGAATCTCAAGGAAGAGATCATGCGTCAGCTTTCCTCTATCAGAGACTGGGGTGGGAAATTCGTGACGGCAATCCCCACGTTGACGATCCACGAGTGACCGAGGACGCGCCGGACGCGAGGCCGGCGAAACTGCGCAAGAAGCGGACGATCGCTGCGCCCGACGTGGCACTGGAGCTTCCGGCCTGACATCCGCTCGCGCTCTTTCGATCTGCGTTCCTTCCCGCAATCGGCAATTCTATTTTCAGAAGACGGTCCGCGCGCTTCTCGCCTCGAAGCGTCGCGACATCGAGTTTGTCCTGACGGACAATTCCGACGACCCGTCGATCATGGATGCCTTCATGGCGACGGTCGCCGATGACCTGCGCATCGGCTATCTCCGCTCGCTGGAAAAGCCTCTGTCGATGGTCGACAACTGGGAGCGTACCATGGCAGCGGCGACCGGTCGCTGGGTCGCCTTCATCGGAGACGACGATTACATCGATCCTGACGTGGCCGACCTGATCGCGGCCGTGGAAGCGCGCATTCCCGATGTGGATGCGATCGCCTGGAACAGACTCACCTTTCATTGGCCGGGTGCGCGGGCGCAGGGGATGCAGACCGCAATTCCGACCGGGTGCCAGATCGTTGAAGTTGCCCGTGACGATCTCATGCGCAAGACTTTCGGCTGGGAGGGGGCGGGCCGTGTGCCGACCTTCATGTTCTCGGCCTATCACGCTGCCGTTCGGCGCGATCTGGCTGAGGAAAACCGCACCCGCTTCGGCAATCGCTATTTCGAACATCCGATCGTCGATCAGGACAGCGCCTTCAAGATCATCGCGACGGCGAGGCGCTTCGTCTTTTCCGAACGCCCCTTCTCGGTTCTCGGCACATGTCCGAAAAGCAATTCGGCCGCTATCGGCCGCGCTGAAGACAGCGCGCGCCGCCACGCCGAGTTCATGGTCGATCTCGGCCGCAACCTGGATGACGATCCGCAGATGGCGGATTTTCCGTTTCCCTCCGCCTATGGCGTCACGGCCTCGGTGGCTGTCAGTCAACATTGGTTCAGAAAGACTTACGGCTTGAGGCACGATGGCTGGGAGGAAAACTATGCCCGCTCCTGCGCCCTCGATTGCCAGTCGGCGGCAACGCGGGACGATTTCGAGATTATCCGCGCCCGTTACGAGGCGGGCTTCCGGGTCTGGCACGGCGGCCGCTACCTCCCGTTCTTCAACCCGATATTTTCCGAACCGGTCGAGGCGAGCGGACCCGCCTTCACCGGTGTGACGCCGCTTCTGGTCCATCTGGGCGAGGACTTCGCGGGCGCTGCAACGCCGCGCGAACTCTATGATGCCGCAGCCGGGATGATGACTCCGCCCGGTGAGATCCCGGTCTCGCTTTGAGAACCCTCGAAGTATTGGTTGCCAGTCTCGGGCAAGACATGCCGTCTAATGTGAAAATATGCTAATTGTCATGTCGCCGGCGAATCGCAGATCCGGCGCGCTTTGGGAACCAAGGGGCCATGGTCGAAAACGATGTGAAGATCGCGGGACGCAAGCTGCTTCTGGTGGTGTTGCCCTATATTGTCGACAACAGCAAGAACACGAATACCAAGGTCAAGAGCGTCCGTTCGTTCCTCGCCTTTCCCTATGGTGTTCTGACAATTGCCTCCCATATCCGCAAAGCCTCCGGCGGACTGCATGACGCGGAAATTCTGGATCTGAATATTCCCAGTCCGCTGGGCGAGGCGGAGCGGCTGCGCCAGGCGCTCGCCCGTGGCGATGTCGATGTCGTGGGCTTCTCCATGTCCTACGACATTTCCTTCGGCTGGCTGAAGCGCCTGTCCGCGCTGGTCCGCGAGGGCTTTCCGAGCCTCGTTCAGGTTGTTGGTGGCCCCGCGGTGACCACAGGTTTCAAGGACATGATCGAAGAGGGCGTGAATGTCGATGCCTTCTGCTTTTCGGAAGGTGAGGCCGGGCTGCTGAAGCTTCTGAACGCGGCCGACATGACCAGCGCCTTCGACGGCAATCCATGGATCCGCAACACATCCGAAAGCCTGACGAAGGCGCGCCCGCATGCCGTTACCGAGGACCTCGATCTGGTCATCGACGTCGATTACGAGCTGGTCGATGTCCCCGCCTATTCGATGCGCGAGGCCTTCTCGCCCTTCGTCAAATATACATCCGGGTCGAAGCAGTTCTTCCTGGTGACGTCGCGCGGCTGTCCGTTCAAGTGCAATTTCTGCGCGGAGCCCTCCTTCCACGGCGCGTCCATGCGCTACGCCTCGGTCGATCTGATCATCGATCATGTCCGCAAGCTGGTCGACAATTACGGTCTCAACGTGCTGACCATCTATGATGATCAGCTGCTTCTCAATCGCGACCGCGCCAAGGATCTGTTCCGCAAGCTCGCCCAGTTCAACATCCGCGTCGAAATGCCGAATGGCGTCACCATGTCCTATATCGATGAGGAAATGGCCTATCTGATGCGGCGTGCCGGGGTGGACACGATTTTTCTCGCCATCGAATCCGGCTCGAAGCGTGTGCTGAAGGAGATCATCTTCAAGCCGATCTCCTTCTCCCGCATCAAGCCGACAGTGGAGCTCCTGCAGGCAAACGGCATCTTTACCTGTGCCTTCTTCGTCCTCGGTCTTCCCGGCGAGACGGATGCCGAGCGTGAGGAGACCCGTCAGTTCATCCTGGACACGGGCTTCGACTGGGCGTTCTTCAACTACGCCACGCCGCTGCGGGGCAGTGCCCTGTTCGAACAGTGCAAGCGCGAAGGCTGGCTTGCGCCGGAGCATCAGCGTATCGGCACGATCGACATGACCGACTACGTCATCAATGCGCCGGGAATAGACAAGGTTGCGCTCAAGCGTTTCCTGTTCGACCTCAACCTCGAGGCCAATTTCGTCAAGAACCGCAATCTGCGCGAAGGCAATTTCGATCTCGCGGCGACGACCTTCAGGGAAGTCATCAACCGTCACGAATCGCAGCCGTTCGCCCACTACTTCCTGGCTGAAGCCTATACGGGCATGGGCCCCGAGCATCAGCGTCTTGCTTCTGCACATTATCGTCGCTTCCTTGAAATTACGGATGCCGATGCCGAATGGGCCGATCACGCCGCCCGCTACGGGCTCGACTTTTCGCGGACTATCCCGCTGCCAGCGATCGAGGGCGTCAACGCCGGCGCATGAGCAAGGTCTTCCTCACTGGCGCGAGTGGGTTTGTGGGTCGGCAGATCCTCAAGCAGCTGCTTGCCGCTGGCCATGAGGTGACGGTCGCGGCGCGCCCGGGCAGTTTGCTCCGCGCCGGCATCCCGACCAGTCATGTGAACGTCGTTCTCACGCGCGATCTGTTCGCCGAACGCGAAGACTGGTGGACGCGGGCACTCGTGGGTCACGATACGCTCATCCACGCCGCCTGGTATGTCGATCCGAAAACCTACCAGCGTTCGCGCTACAATTTCATCTGCACGGTCGGCAGTATCGTGATGGCGCGGGCGGCGGCGCGGGCCGGTGTCGGCCACGTCATCGGGCTCGGAACCTGCATGGAATATCGCCTGCCTTCGACGCGCATCCAGCCCGATGCGCCACTCGGCCCGTCGACCGTCTATTCCGCCGCCAAACTCGCCACCTATTTCTCGCTCCGGCGGCATACCGCCCTGGCCGGCCAGCGCTTCACCTGGGCCCGGCTCTTCTATCTTCATGGCGAGGGGGAGCAGCAGGGGCGGCTTGCACCCTATATCCGCGATTGTATCGCGCGCGGCGAACATGCCCGGCTCTCAGCCGGCACGCAACTGCGTGACTATCTCGACGTTGCGGAGGCGGGCCGCATGATCGCGGCCCTTGCGGATACCCGGCAGACCGGCGTCGTCAACATCTGCTCAGGCCGCCCAACGACCATACGTCTGTTCGCGGAACGGATTGCCGATGCTTATGGAAGGCGGGATCTCCTGATCTTCTCAGGTGATCCGATCCCGCCTCATGATCCCGCGGCCGTCGTCGGCGTCTGCAATTGGCAGGCGCCGCAATGACCCAGGCCATTCGCGTGGTGCATCTGGCCGCCCATCTCGGCGGCGGCGTCGGCAAGGCCCACGCGGCGATCCGCGCCGTTGATACTCACGCGGCCGATCATGTCTACATCTTGCTGGAGCCTGCGCGCGATCGCCGCTACGCGGAGGCGATCGCAGCGACGGGCGCCACAATCATCGAAAAGCCGGCCGAGGACCATTTGCTCGCGCTTCTGGAAGAGGCGGATGTCGTGCAGGTCGAATTCTGGAACCATCCGCGTCTCTACGAAGCGCTGTCGCGCTTGCCTCTGCCCGCCGGGCGCTACCTGTTCTGGTCTCACATCTCAGGTCTCGCTCCGCCGTTGATAGCGGAAGGCTTGACCGAGGCGGCAGAGATTTTCGCCTACACCTCCGCTTGCTCGCTGGCCCGGTCGGCCACCGGCGATCTGCGCGTTATCGGCAGCGGCTTCGGGCTGAACGACCCGCCGAAGCGAAGGCCGCTGGGCGCGGAACCGCGGGGCGGTTATCTCGGCACGGTGGATTTCGTGAAGATGAGCCCGGACTTTTTCTCGATCATTGATGCAGTCGAGGGGCCGCATTTCGAGATCGCCGTCTATGGCGCCTTCGATCCGGAAGGTGGTCCGGCACGCGCGCATGCTTCCATGCGGCATCCGGAACGTGTCAGAATGATGGGTCAGACGGACGACCCGGCGCACGCGCTCGCCGGTTTGGACTTCTTCTTTTATCCGCTCGCTCGCAACCATTTCGGCACCGCGGAAAATGCGCTTGTCGAGGCCATGTCGGCGGGTCTTGCGCCACTCGTTCTCAACAATCCTGCCGAGCGCGCCATCGTCACCGATGGTGCGACAGGACTCGTTGCAGAAGGCGCGGAGGACTGCGTGCGGGCGCTGACCCGGCTGCTAACCGAGCCTTCATTGCGGGAGAAGCTGGGCGACGCTGCAGCGGTGGAGGCCAGCCGCCTGTTCCGCCCGGAAGTATCGCGGGCGGATTTTTCAGCGGCCTACGCTGACCTGATGCTGCGCGCCAAAAAACTACCTGATTTTGCCGCCGCGCTTGGCCGCAATCCGCTCGACTGGTTTCTCGGCAGCTTCCCGCAGGGAGCCGTGGCTGCGGAAGGCAAGCCTTCCAAGGGCAGCCTCGCGCATTTCCTGGCCTGTTTTCCGGATGACGAAGACTTAAATCGCAGTGCCCGCGCCGCAGATGAGGCGAACGGGTGCGAGGAATGAGCGCATGACGCGGTAGAAATCCTGCGCTGTCCGTGCCTTGCCGATGAAGCGGTCGACCATCAGCATATTGCCATGCAGCCCGCGCCGGATATCCGGTTGTTGCGGTCCCGCATAATACGGCTGGAAGAGATGGGCATGTCGCCCGCCGTCCCAGGCGCGGAACGCCTTGTCATAGGCCTCGCATTTTGCCGCGAAGGTTTCTTCGTCGGTCTCCAGCAGGCAATCGATCGTGGCGGCGCGCACGAAGGCATCTTCGGCGCCCGGGCCCCAGGGCGCTCCCATTTCCATGAAGACGGCGTTCTGTACCTCTGCGATGCCGGCGGTCTCGCCAATCCCCGCATGGAAGGGAAAGCCGGGCGTTGGGATTCCGGCCGGGTCGGGGGAGAAGCGTTGCTTGGCGATGATCGACATCGGCCTCTCGCAAAAGGCAAGCTCATTCGCCATGAAGATCGTCCGCGCCTGCCACTCGGCAGCAGGGAGCGGCGAAACGCGACCGGACGCGCGGAGGCTTTCGACAATGGTCAGTGCCAGCTGACGCTTCAGCGCGCCGTGATGGAGCCCGAAGGGCATGCGGGGAATGTTCAGACTGTTTTCCCACATGAAGAAGGCCTTCAGCATGACAGTCTTGTCGATGTTGACGATGGCATACTGGCTCGGAACGCCGACGGAGAAGCGCCGATCCGGGGGATCATTCGCATCGATCTGCAGCGTGTGCCAGGAGAGCGCATCGGCGGCGGGATTGGCCTCGCCCACAAACCCGACCATGATGGCAAGCTCGGGCTCCAGCATGTCGTCGGGCTTGACGAGCGTGACCCAGTCGCCAGTGGAAGCCGATACCAGCGCCGACCAGATCGTCTGCTGCGGCGTGCTCGGCGGCATGGTCGGCAGAAGCCTCAGGCGCGGATCGTCAGCGGCTGGACCATCGCCGTTCTCTAAAGTCACGATTTCGAGATCAAGCGAAGGATCGGCCAGAAGGGCACCGAGAAGAGCCGCAAGGCCGCTCTCGGGTGCTTGGGCAGGCGGTATAAGGACCGACAGACGAGGCATGGGCGTCTCCGCGCCGGGCGTCGAAGGAATGAAGCGGCCCGGAACCGTTCAGGCGCGCGGCCAGGATGGCGGGGAGGGTGCGGTCCTGTCCCGTGCTCCGGCGCGCGCCTGAACATCTCCTGTCTATGACCGCTAGCTTGAGCGAAACTAACGATCGGCAGTTTCCTTTCCGTCGCCCCGACAGAGCATTCGCCGGCCGCTTTCGGGCTGCGCACCGGTGGCGAAATTACTTGGCGAGCTGGTAAAGCATCGTCGCACGGTTGCCGGAGGCGCAATAGCCGAGGATCTTTCCCGTCTCTTCACGCAGGATTTGCTTGAGCTGCGAGGCCTGCTGCACGGGCATGGAGCCCGGGGAAACGGGCAGGTAATAGGCATGAAGACCGGCAGCCTTGGCCGCAGCTTCCACCTCGGCAAACGCGGGCTGTCCAAAACCTTCGCCATCCGGGCGAAGGCAGCAGATGGCGGAAAAGCCTGCCTCTTTCAGTGCCGCAACATGATCCGCTGAGATCTGTCCGGTGACGAAATAGTTGCTGTCGATCTGGCGCATGGAGGTCTTTGAACCTTTCTTGAGGAGAGCGGAAAGAAGCCGGCTGAACAAGCCGGCCTGCAATGGCGAACTGTCGGATGTCATGATGCGGAACTTTCAAAGCGGGGCATGTCGTTCATGCAGAATAATATATATAATAATGAATATGTTTTCAAGCTTTGACGCCATTATTCCAGGACAGAGCTTGCGGCGGACAGGCCCATGCCCACCGCGCCAAAATTGCAGTTGCGCCGGGCCTTTCAAAAGCTATCGTGCGTCGCAATCGAATCGAACGCGGAGATTGTCATGGCAGTTCTGGTCACGGGCGGCGCCGGCTACATCGGCAGCCACATGGTCTGGGCCCTGATCGATGCCGGTGAGGATGTCGTCGTGATCGACCGTCTCTCCACCGGAAACCGCTGGGCGATCGCGCCGGAAGCGAAATTCTACGAGGGCGACGTTGCCGATACCCTGCTTCTCGATCGCATTGCCACCGAGAACCGGATCGACGCCATCATCCACTTCGCGGGCTCCATCGTTGTGCCGGAATCCGTCAGCGACCCGCTCGGCTACTATGAGAACAACACCGTCAAGTCGCGCGCGCTGATCGCCTGGGCGGTGAAGGCGGGCGTGAAACATTTCGTCTTCTCCTCGACGGCGGCCGTCTATGGCACTCCGGAGGGCTCGGATCCTGTCTCCGAAACCGCGCGGCTCTCGCCGGAATCGCCCTATGGAAGTTCCAAGCTGATGACGGAGATCATGCTGCGCGATACCGCTGCCGCCCATGATTTCACCTATACGGCGCTGCGCTATTTCAACGTAGCGGGTGCCGATCCCAAGGGGCGGAGCGGCCAGTCGACGCCAGGCGCCACGCACCTGATCAAGGTTGCAAGCCAGGTCGTGACCGGCCAGCGGGAGAAGATCGACGTCTTCGGCACGGACTATCCCACGCCAGACGGCACCTGCGTGCGCGACTATATCCATGTGACCGATCTCGCAGATGCCCATCTGAAGGCGCTGCTGCGCATGCGCGCCGGCGGTGGGTCGCTGGTCGCCAATTGCGGTTATGGCCGCGGCTTCTCGGTTCTGGAAGTTCTGGACACGATGAAGAAGGTCGTCGGCCGCGATTTCAACATCGGCTTCGGCCCCCGCCGTGCCGGCGATGCCGTCCTCATCGTCGCCAATCCGGCGGTCGCCAAGCGCGAACTCGGCTGGCAGCCGGTGCACGACAATCTCGAGGAGATCATCTCCTCCGCGCTGGCCTGGGAAGAGCATCTGCGGCGGAAGAATTCGTATTGATCGGAGGCATTACGCCTCCGGCCAGTCCAGCCAGTCCCGCATCAGGCGATGCGCGATCGCGCCCTTCGGTGGCGCTGAACCGGGTTCGCCCAGCGTCCGCTGCAGCATCGCCTCGGTCTCCTGGCGGGTGAACCAGCGGCAATCCGCCAGTTCCTTCTGATCAAACGTAATGTCTCGGCTCTCCGCCCGGCCGAAGCAGCCGATCATCAGCGAATGCGGCACAGGCCAGGGCTGCGAGGCATAGATGCGAATCTGCCCAACACTGATGGCTGCCTCTTCGAAAGTCTCGCGCCGCACCGCATTCTCGATCGTTTCGCCGGGTTCGACAAAACCGGCAAGGCAGGAATACATGCCGTCCGGAAACTGCACGTTGCGTCCGAGCAGGCAGCGATCCGTTTCCTCGTCGATCACCAGCATGATCACGACCGGATCGGTGCGCGGAAACAGCATGTTGCCGCAGGCTTCGCAGGCGCGCTTGTAACCGCCGGACTTGGCAATCGTCGGGCCGCCGCATTTGCCGCAGAAGCGGTGCGTCATGTTCCAGTGCACAAGCGAGAAGGCCTGCGCCGCTTCGCCGAGCATCGCGCCTTCCAGAATGTTCTCACGATAGATGCCGCGCGCGGTGGCCGCCTTGTAAAGCTCCGGCAGGTTCTCGGGATCGATCTTCACGGGCATGGCGATGCGCGGCTCGCCGTTTTCGCGATGGCCGAGCAGCACGGCATTGTCCGGATCTGGATCGAGCGCTGCCAGTTCGTAGGGTGCAAACAGCGGATCGAGGACCTGGCGGTCGTGCTTCAGGATCATGCGGCCATCGGCAATCGCATAGACATGCACGCCTTCTGTCGCAAAGGCCTTGTCGAGGCAGTCGTCGGTGCGGTTTTCGGTATCGCGGATCAGCGCGTTTTCCGCAAACGCGGTCAGGCTCGATGGCTCGGCGTGCGGAGCGGCGAGGTCAAAAATCGGACTTTTCATGTGCTGAGCGCTTTCAAGATGGTATCGGCGAGGCGCTTGCGCACCACCTCCTCATAAGGGACTGCTTCGCCATAACCCCAGATGGGCCCCGGCCAGTTCGCGTCGCCCTCGTTGCGGGCCACGACGTGAACGTGAAGCTGTCGCACGATATTGCCAATCGCAGCAACATTGATCTTGGTGCATTGGGTCACGCTTTTGAGCGAGCTTGCAACAAGATTTGTCTCAAAGGTCAGCATCGTCTGGTCGAGCGGCGTCAATTCGAAAATCTCCGAAATGTCCGGCCGTTGCGGGATCAGCGTCAGCCAGGTCCACCGGCTGTCATCCACCAGGCGCAGCTGGCAAAGACCGATATTGGCGATCAGCGTCGCGTTGCGCGTGAGCCGCGCATCGGGTTCGAATCTCTCCAAGGCTGCACTCCCGTCGATTTTCTTTTGGGTGACTGTATGCGGCTTTTGCCACTGCCATCAAGCACGGTACGCGGGGAAATTTCGTCATTCTGCTTGCATTTCGGAAGAAGATTGCCGATATGGAGGTCGGGAGGCTGGTGGTGGACGGACCACTCGCCAACCGGGTCAGGTCCGGAAGGAAGCAGCCCTAACGAGTTCAGGCACGGGTCATCGTGCTGGCCTCCCACCTCTCACTTTCTATGAAAGCCCGGTTGCCGGGCGAAATCAAAGGCAACGGGCCATGAGCGGCAGCGACAAGGACATTGCGGAGCAAACTGGCTACCGGGTCCTCGCGCGCAAATATAGGCCTAAGGATTTCAATGACTTGATGGTCGGCCAGGAGCCGATGGTCAAGACCTTGACGAATGCGTTCGAAAGCGGCCGTATCGCGCAGGCCTATATGCTGACCGGCGTACGCGGGGTCGGCAAGACGACGACCGCCCGCATTCTCGCCCGCGCGCTCAACTACAAGACCGACACAATCGACAAGCCGACCATCGAGCTGAAGGAGCTAGGCATCCACTGCCAGGCCATCATGGAAGGCCGCCATCTCGACGTCGTCGAAATGGACGCCGCCTCCCATACCGGCATCGATGACATCCGCGAGATCATCGAACAGGTGCGCTATCGCCCCGTTTCGGCGCGCTACAAGGTCTATATCATCGACGAAGTGCACATGCTCTCCACCCAGGCCTTCAATGGCCTGTTGAAGACGCTTGAAGAGCCGCCGGAGCATGTGAAATTCATCTTCGCCACGACGGAAATCCGTAAGGTTCCGGTGACGGTTCTGTCGCGCTGCCAGCGCTTCGACCTGCGCCGCATCTCGGCCGCCGATCTGGTGCATCTCTTCTCCACCATCGCGCAGAAGGAAAGCATCGAAGCCGAATCGGAGGCTCTGGCGATGATCGCGCGCGCGGCCGAAGGCTCGGCGCGTGACGGCCTGTCGCTGATGGATCAGGCGATTGCCCATGGCGGTGGCGCGGTGATTGCCGAACAGGTCCGCACCATGCTCGGCCTCGCCGACCGCGCCCGCGTGGTCGATCTCTTCGAGACATTGGCGCGCGGCGATGCCGCCGCAGCACTCACGGAATTCGCCGGTCAGTATGAGGCGGGCGCCAACCCTGTCGCCGTGCTGAACGATCTCGCCGACTTCACCCATCTGGTCACGCGCTTCAAATTCGCCCCGGCCTCCGCCGAAGACCCGTCGCTGAGCGAGGCCGAGCGGACGCGTGGTGCCGAGTTCTCCAAGACGCTGGCCATCTCGACGCTGTCGCGCATCTGGCAGATGCTGCTCAAGGGCATCCCCGAAACCGAAAGCGCCGCGCGCCAGCAGGCGGCCGCCGAAATGGTGCTGATCCGCATCGCCCACGCCGCAAATCTTCCCTCGCCGGAAGAGGCCGCGCGGCGTCTGGCCGATTACGCCAATGGCAGCGCCATCGATGCGCCCTCCGCGCCGCGCCCCAATGGCGGCGGCGGTGTGTCTATGCAGGGCGGCGGCAATGTGAATGCGGTTGGTCAGTCGATGAGCCCGCGCGGGACCACGGGCGGCGCGACCGCCATGCTGCGCGCGGTGCCGAAATCCGATCCTGTCGCCACGCCGAAGGCGGCCGCCGAGACGCAAGCCGCCGAAGCGCCCCGTGTCGATCAACGCACTGAAGAACGCGCCGCGCCGGAAATGCTGGTCAAGGTCGGTTCGTTAAAGGATATCGTCGAACTCTGCTCGAAGAACCGCGAGCCGGTGCTGCGCACGCTGCTGCGCCAGCATGTGCATTTTGTGCGCCTGGAGCCCGGCAAGCTGGAAATCCGTCTGGGGTCCGATGCTCCGCGCTCGCTGGTCAACGATCTGCAGACCCGTCTCGAAAAGTGGACTGGCATCCGCTGGCTCGTGATCCTCTCGCGCGACGAAGGCGAGCCGACGCTCGTTCAGCAGGAGGCGATGGAGAAGGAAACCAATCTCCTCGACGCGCGCTCCGATCCGGATATCGTCGCGATTCTGGAGCGCTTTCCCGGCGCAAAGATCATGGACGTCCGTGTCCGCAAGGAAGAGGCCGAGGACGAGGAAAACCAGCCTGCACCGGCAGCAGCCGTCACCGAAGAGGGTGATGTGCTCCCCGGCGACGACGTGGAATTCTGATTTTAATTCAATGGCATGAGGAGATGACGATGCGCGACATCATGGGCATGATGGGCAAGGTCAAGGAAATGCAGTCCAAGATGGAGAAGGTCCAGGCCGAGATCGCCGCCATGGACATCGAAGGCCAGGCCGGCGGCGGCATGGTGACCGTCCATCTCGACGGCAAGGGCGTGATGACCTCGATCAAGATCGATCCGTCCATGTTCAAGGAAGACGATGTCGAGATCCTCGAGGATCTGATCGTCGCCGCCCACAAGGCCGCAAAAGACAAGGGCGAAGCACAGGCCCAGGCAAAGCTTGCCGAACTGACCGCCGGCATGCCGCTGCCGCCGGGGATGAAGTTCCCGTTCTGACGCAATAGGGATGAGGAGAATGGCAGTGGGATATCAAGCCTTCCCCTGCTACCTCTTGCCATATAAGCTCTCCTGAAAATAAGTGGAGAGCGACATGAATCCGACAAATCTCAAGGTCGATGCTTATTTGAAGCGCAATGAGCGCTGGCAGGCGGAGATGACGGCGCTGCGGGCTCTGCTGCTTGAGTGCCCTCTCATCGAAGACCTCAAATGGGGCGTGCCCTGCTACACGCTGGACGAAAAGAATGTCGTCCTCATTCATGCGTTCAAGGAATACTGTGCGCTCCTCTTTCACAAGGGCGCGTTGATGAAGGACCCGGAGGGCATCCTGATCCAGCAGACCGACAATGTCCAATCCGCCCGTCAGATCCGGTTCACCAGCCTGGACGAAATCCAGCGCATGCAGAACCTGCTGAAGAGCTACGTCCACGAGGCGATCGAGGTGGAAAAGTCAGGCCTGAAGGTCGTCCACAAGACGGTGGCGGAGTTCGCGGTGCCGGAGGAATTCAAGGCCGCGCTTTCAGAAGACGAGGCGTTGAAATCCGCCTTCGAGGCGCTGACGCCCGGTCGGCAACGCGCCTATCTGCTGCACTTTTCGTCGGCTAAGCAATCTGCAACGCGGCAGGCCCGCGTCGAGAAATGCAGGCCGAAAATCATGGATGGGAAAGGCCTGGATGATTGAGGGGTAGCGCAACGATGAATAATGCAACTCCCACCATGTTCAAGCAGTCCTTCTTTCATGGAACGCGCGCCGACTTGAATCCCGGCGATCAAATCTCCGTCGGTTACTGCTCCAACTTCAGAAAGGAAAAGCCACTCTCCTGGGTCTATTTTGCAGCCACTCTCGATGCTGCGATTTGGGGTGCCGAGCTTTCGATGGGGGACGGACGGGAGCGAATTTACGTGGTCGAGCCAACGGGTCCTTACGAGGATGATCCCAACGTGACCGACAAGCGGTTTCCAGGCAATCCGACCCTCTCCTACCGTTCGCGCGACCCGTTAAATGTCATTGCCGAAGTCACGAATTGGCAGGGCCATCCGCCGGAGCGGCTCGAGGAAATGAAGGCGGGTCTCGCCCGCCTTCAGGCAGAAGGTCGGAATCATATTATCGACTGACGGCCAGATCTCAGCCGAAGGTCAGCAGGCAGAGCGAGGCGGCTTGCCGCGTCGAATCGTCCTTTACGATATCGATATGCGCGATCGTGCCGTTGCTGGCGCTCACTTCAATGGTGCAACTCTTGCGCTCGGCTTTGGCCGCGACCTTGGTCTTCATCGGCTCGCCGATCATCACGCCGCTGACGCCGATACCGAAAGTCTGCTCGTGGGCTGGGGTCACGTCGTCCCGATTGACGCTCCAGACCAGTTTTCCCGCTGCACTGCCGGACGCGGGCTGGCCGAACCGCTTTTCGAATTCCGCGACAGGTTTGCCCTCCCAGCGCTGGCTCAAATGCGCTTCCGCTTTCGAGTTCTGCGTCGTTTGGCAGGCAGCCAACAGAAGGCCGCAAGCGATGAAGGTCGAGGTCTTGAACGTTTTCTTCAACATGTCTGGGTCCCGATGCGTCAGAAGGATCGACGGCGCGAATCGTCGGCTCCTAACCTGAAAAATAACCGTATGTTCGGTGGTGATTTCAAGGAAGTTCCGCCACCTTCATCGCTGGCCACCCAACGCCGGACGAGATTTGCCCTTGGCTTCCACATGGCGCTTGAAATTGGTGAGGATCGCCTGCCAGCCATCGCGCTGCATCTCTTCCGGATGCTCGCTCTCCGGGTCGAAGGCCACAGTAACCGTCACACCTTCCGGGTCTTCCACGAAATCGACGCGCGCATGCCGGTCTCCGAAATCATATTCGATGACGGCGTAAGGCACGATGCGCGTATAGGAGCCGGCGAAATCGAAACCCATCGAGCCGTCCTTGGCCTCCATCCGCGAGGAAAAATGGCCGCCATTGGTCAGTTCGACGGTCGCATGGGTCGTGTGCCAGTCCTCGGACGCTGCGTTCCACTGCATAATATCTTCTGGCGTCGTATAGGCGTTCCAGACGGTTGCGATATCCGCGACGATTTTAGTCTCCACTTTGATGGTCATGGCTCTCTCCCGTGATGTTTCCTGGAGCGTAAAACGCCTCAGCCCCGCGATTCGATCCCTTTGAGGAAATTCGCGACGTTCAGTCCGATTTCCGGCACACCATAACCGCCCTCCATCAGGGTCAGCACCGGCACGCCGCTCCCCGCTATCATCGTGCCCATGCTGATAAAATCGGAGCTGGTAAGCTTGAAGAAGCTGATCGGATCCTTCTCGAACGTATCGACGCCGAGCGAGACGACGATCGCCTCGGCGCCATAGGCCTTGATGCGCGCCAGCGCATCGGCCAGCGCCTGCGACCAGGTGCTCCAGGGAGTGCCAGGGGGCATTGGATAATTGGCGTTAAGGCCTTCGCCCGGCCCTTCGCCTGTTTCGTCGGCATAGCCGAGGAAATAGGGAAATGCGTCAACCGGATCGCCATGGAGCGAGGCGAAGAAGATATCGTCGCGGCGATAAGTAATGTCCTGCGTACCGTTTCCATGGTGGAAATCGACATCGAGGATCGCTACGCGCCTTGCACCCTGATCGAGCAGCCGCTGTGCGGCCACGGCGGCGTTGTTGATAAAGCAATAGCCGCCATAGGTGTCGATACCGGCATGGTGTCCCGGCGGACGGCAAAGCGCAAAGCAACTCTTGTTGCCCTGGTTCAGCCAGTCCGCACCCGCGAGCGCCGAGGACTGCGAGGACAATGCGGCCTCATACGAGCCCTTAGTGATGGAGGTCTCGACCGAATTGGCATAATAGCCGAGTGCACCGTCGATATTTCGTGGCACGCGCGCCATCTGCGTGCGCCGCACCGGCAGCGTCACCGGAATGGCTTCACCCTCAAAGCCTTCTTCCGCCCACCGATCCCAGGCGGTTGACAGAAATTCCAGGTATCCGGCGTCATGCACCTTCATCGCTACATCGAGATCGTAATCCGCCGGTGCCGAGACATCCCGGAACCCTGCCTCCTGAACGGCCTCCAGTATCCACTCCGCCCGAAACGGACCTTCGAATGGTTTTACCAACTCCCCGCCATGCAACTCGGTCTTCGCGTCCCGCAGTTTGTGCTTTTCGGAATAGATGATTTTCATCGGGGCCTCGTATCGCCTGATTCTTCTGTTCTCGGTCCCCGAAAGGGCAACGCATCGAAGGTGAAGCGCAACTATTCGATTACATACCAGGCCTGTTGCGGGCTCGCCGGGTCCATTTTCAGCCGGAGGTTGGAAAACCCGAGAACCTCTTGTACGGCCTTGGCTTCACCGCCGAAAAGCGGATGGTTCATTTCATCAAAGACGATGATGCCGCCTTTTGGCATGCGGGGAAGCAGCCGCTCCAGAACGAACTTCGTCGGCTCATAGATGTCGAAGTCCAGCACGGCCATGCCGATCAGCACGGCCGGATTCTCGTCGAGCCAGGCTTCGAACGTCTTCGTAACATCGCCCTTCACCAGTTCGAACTTTCGCTTATGCGCGATGGGCGAGAAAGATTCCTGATTGTCCAGATGCGCGGTGAGCGTCTCGACATAGTTATCAGGCACCGAAAAGTCGCCTTCCGCCCAACCATTCTTGCGTTCCTCCTCGGTCAGGTGATCGGGAAAGCCTTCGAACGTGTCGAAACCGATCACCTTGCGGAGGAAGTTGTGCGGTTCATAAAGGCCCCGCAAATTCAGGAGGAGCGACATGGTGGCACCGTATTGCACGCCAAACTCGCAAATTACGCCCGGAACGCCAACGAGCATGCGATAAAGCCGGTCATAGTAGAGAATGCGCGAAAGCGAAATGCGGTCGGCGAACATGATGGTCTCATGCATGTTCCAGCTGGAAACCGGGAAATTCCTGGAAAGCAACGCTTTGGTGTCGCGCAGTTTCTGCTGCCGCTCGGTGTTGTGGCCACTGGCACCGGTATTCTGCGAGGCAAGAGCCAAGGCTTCAGCCTGTCCGGATTCGTTCTCCAACTTTGCCATCAATCCCGCCCTGATATGCTTTGCGAAAGGCAGCAGGTTGGACGGGTAAACAGGGGCAAGTCAACACGTGAAAAGGCGTTGCGCACACCATTCCGTGCGCGTTTTTGGCGCTCGCCTTCATCGGCGGCTGGAAAGCCGCCGATGATTGAATATCGGACGCTTGATTTGGATTACGCCCGCAACGTCCCGCCCGTGGTCTTCTCGACATTGGCGATGATGCGTTTCGTCAGTCCGTCGAAATCTTCGTCCGTCAGCGTGCGTTCCGCCGGCTGGATGGTGACTTCGATGGCAACCGACTTCTTGTCCGCGCCCAGCGATGCGCCCTCGAAGATGTCGAAGACATTGACCGCGCCGATCAGCTTGCGGTCCGCCGAGGCTGCTGCGCGGATGATCGCGCCAGCTTCCACCGACTTGTCGACCACGAAAGCGAAGTCGCGGCGCACGGCCTGGAAGGGCGAAAGCTCCAGAACCGGCTTGGTTTTGGTCGCCTTCTTCTTCGGCTCGGGGATCGCGTCGATATAGACCTCGAAGCCGCAGAGGGCGCCACCGACGTCCAGTGCATCGAGCGCCTTCGGGTGGAACTCGCCGAACGTGCCGAGGATCACCTTCGGGCCCATCTTGATCGTGCCGGAGCGGCCGGGGTGATACCAGTCCGGCCCGCCCTTTTCGATCTGCACATTGCCCATCGGCATGCCGCAGGCCTCCAGAACCGCCAGCGCATCGGCCTTGGCATCATAGACATCGACCGGCTTGCCGCCGCCCGACTTGCCGTTGGACCACATACGGCCGGCACCGGCAATCGAAGCCGTGCCTCGGCGCACGCCGCCGGCGACACGCCGCTGCCCTTCCGGCCGATCGCTTTCATAGGTGCCCGAAACTTCGAACAGCGCGACATCGCCATAGCCTCGGGCCGCATTGCGCTGGGCAGCGGAAAGCAAGCCCGGCAGCAGCGAGGGCCTCATGTCCGACATGTCGGCAGCAATCGGGTTCGAAAGCTTCAGCGCCGCACTGCCGCCGCCGAAGAGGGCGGCCTGTTCGGCGGAAATGAACGACCAGGTCACAGCCTCGCCCATGCCCCGGGCAGCGAGCGCCCGCTTGGCCGCACGAGTGCGGATCTGCAGCGTGGTGAGAATCTTGCCGTTGACGGCACCATGGCTGTCGAGCGGCTGTGCCTTGACCTTGTCGACGCCATGGATGCGCAGCACCTCTTCCACGAGGTCGGCCTTGCCATCCACATCCGGACGCCAGGACGGAACCGAAACCTTCAGCGTATCGCCCGAGCCTTCGACGCCGAAGCCCAGCTTGGTGAGAATGTCGCGGGACTCGGCTGCCGGCACGTCGATACCTGTCAGGCGCTTGACCTCGGAAACCGGGAAATCGATCGCCTTGGCCGTGTAGCCTTCGTAACCGACGACTTTCGCTTCAGCAGGCACGCCGCCGCAAAGCTCCAGCACCAGTTCGGTCGCGCGCTCAAGCCCGGTGACCATATATTCCGGATCGACACCGCGTTCGAAGCGGTAGCGCGCATCGGTGATGATCCCATGCTCGCGGCCCGACTTGGCGATGTTCAACGGGTCCCACAGAGCGGATTCGATGAGAACATCGACCGTGTTCTCGTCGCAGCCCGAATGCTCGCCGCCCATGATGCCGGCGATGGATTCGACGCCGTTCTCATCGGCGATGACGACGTTAGCCGGATTCAGCTCATATTCACGCGTATCGAGCGCCAGCACCTTTTCGCCCGCCTTGGCGCGGCGAACAGCTAGATTGCCCGCGACTTTCGCCGCGTCGAAGACGTGCAGCGGACGGGCCTGATCGAAGGTGATGTAATTGGTGACATCGACCAGCGCGTTGATCGGACGCAGCCCGATCGCTTTCAGCCGCTTCTGCATCCAGGCGGGCGAGGGGCCATTCTTGACCCCGCGCACGAGGCGGAGCGCAAAGCCGGGGCAGAGATTCTTGTCGTCAGCAGTGAAGTCTAGCTTCACCTCCACCGACGTCTTGCCCTCGACCTTGAAAGCCGGCGCCTTGGCAGCCTTCAGCGTGCCGAGACCGGCCGCCGCCAGATCGCGTGCGATGCCGTAAACGCCGGTGCAATCCGGCCGGTTCGGCGTCAGGTTGATTTCGATGACCGGATCGTCAAGGCCTGCATAGGCGGCGTAGGACGTGCCGAGCGGCGCGTCGGCCGGAAGGTCGATGATGCCGCTATGGTCCTCCGAGACCATCAGCTCCTTCTCGGAACACATCATGCCATGGCTTTCGACGCCCCGGATCTTGCCGACGCCGAGCGTCACGTCGATGCCAGGAACGTAAGCGCCCGGTTCCGCAAGCGCGCCAATCAGTCCCGCCCGCGCATTCGGCGCACCGCAGACAATCTGGATCAGCTTGCCATCGCCCTTGTCGACGCCGAGCACCTTCAGCCGATCAGCCTCCGGATGCTTCTCCGCCGTCACGATCTTGGCAATGGTGAACGGCTTGAACACGGCCCGATCATCGACATCCTCGACCTCAAGGCCGATAGAAGTCAGCTTCTCGCAAATCTCATCAAGCGTCGCGTCGGTTTCAAGGTGATCCTTGAGCCAGGAGAGTGTGAATTTCATATGTCCAATCCTCCGGTTACGCGCTCAGGCCGCCGAACAGCGTCGGCATGTCGAGCGGGCGGAAGCCGTAGTGGTTGATCCAGCGGATGTCGGCGTTGAAGAAGTCGCGCAGGTCCGGCATGCCGTATTTCAGCATGGCGATGCGGTCGAGACCCATGCCCCAGGCGAAGCCCTGGTACTCGTCCGGATCGATGCCGCCGAAGCGCAGGACGTTCGGATGCACCATGCCGCAGCCGAGGATTTCCATCCAGTCCTTGCCTTCGCCGAACTTCACCACCGGACCCGAGCGGTCGCACTGGATGTCGACCTCGAAGGACGGCTCCGTGAAGGGGAAGAAGGACGGGCGGAAACGCATCGTTACGCTATCGACCTCGAAGAAGCTCTTGCAGAACTCTTCAAGCACCCAGCGCAGGTTAGCCACGTTTGCCTTCTTGTCGACGACCAGGCCTTCGACCTGATGGAACATCGGCGAATGTGTCGCGTCGCTATCCTGGCGATAGGTCTTGCCGGGAATGATGATGCGGATCGGCGGCTTCTGCGCTTCCATCGTGCGTACCTGCACGGGGGACGTATGGGTGCGAAGCACCTTGCGCTCGCCGTTCTCGTCCGCGGGGAAGAAGAACGTGTCGTGCATTTCGCGCGCCGGATGGCCGACGGGGAAGTTCAGCGCGGTGAAGTTATAATAGTCCGTCTCGACATCCGGGCCCTCGGCAATCGAGAAGCCCATGTCGCTGAAGACCGCGCTGATCTCATCGACGATCTGCGTGATCGGATGGATGCGGCCAAGTTCGGCGGGCGAGGTGCGCACCGGCAGCGACACGTCGACGCTTTCGGCGGCAAGGCGCGCGGCGATCGCAGCGTCCTTCAGCGCTGCCTTGCGCTCGGTGATCCGCTCGGTGATCTCGTTCTTCAGCAGGTTGATCGCAGCGCCCCGCGTCTGGCGCTCTTCCGGGCTCATCGCGCCCAGGGTCTTCAGGAGTTCGGAAACCGAGCCCTTCTTGCCCAGCGCATTGACGCGCACGGCCTCGATCGCCGCCTCGTCGGCCGCTGCCTCGATCTCTGCGAGCAGCGTGGATTTCAGACTTTCAAGATCGGACATGCATCTCACCGTCTTCTGATAGGAGCATCATGACAAAGCTGGTTAGCCGTCCTTCATGACGCCTGAAACAAGAAAAAACCCGCGCTAGCCCTGCCAGCGCGGGTTTCCCAATATTAAGTCTCAAATAAGCTTGGGAAGCGCTGGAACTTAACGTACCGCGCCTTCAAACTCACCGGCGGTGCCGGAAGTCTTGAGGTATTCGAGGGCCTTCTTGGATGCGGCGACGAGCGCAGCAAAGGCTTCCGTTTCATGGATTGCCATGTCGGACAGAACCTTGCGGTCGATCTCGATGCCAGCCTTGTTGAGGCCGTCGATGAAGCGGCCATAGGTCAGGCCGTGTTCGCGGACAGCAGCGTTGATACGCTGGATCCACAGAGCGCGGAAATTGCGCTTATTGATCTTGCGGTCCTTGTAGGCCCACTGCTTGGAACGATCGACGGCAGCCTTTGCGGTGCGGATCGTGTTCTTGCGGCGGCCGTAGAAACCCTTGGCCTGCTTGAGTACCTTCTTGTGCTTGGCGTGGGCGGTAACGCCTCTTTTTACACGTGCCATGTCATGATCTCCTTAAAGCTTTGAAAACGCTGCTCAGTCTCAGAGACCGTTGGGCAGGTAATTCTTGACGACCTTCTTGCCATCCGGCTCCGCCAGCACCATCGTGCCGCGAGCGTCGCGGATGAACTTGTTGGTCCGCTTGATCATGCCATGGCGCTTGCCAGCGGCAGCTGCCTTGACTTTGCCGGTTGCGGTGATCTTGAACCGCTTCTTGGCAGACGATTTCGTCTTCATCTTGGGCATTTTGCTACTCCGTTCTTGGTGTGTTTTTGGAAATGGCTGATGAGGCCTTTTCACAAGCATTTAGAACGGCCACGGCATGCCCTGCCGGACCGTTCGGACGGGGGCTTATAACCGCGGTGTCGGAAATACGCAACGGGGCGCGCAAGGAATCTTCTGTGCGGCACGGATTCTCTTTGTGACACGGTCTTTGCCTTGACGTTTGGCACCTGCTATCCGTCGCACCCATATCTAATAAGCATGACAAAGATGCCTGAAAAGACCGCCATCCACCGTCTGGCCCTGACCGACTTTCGAAACTACGCCGCCGCCTCGCTGCGTTTCGATGGCCGTCATGTCGTGCTGACCGGCGATAACGGCTCGGGCAAGACCAATCTCATGGAGGCGGTCTCCTTCCTCTCGCCCGGTCGCGGCTTCCGCCGCGCGGCTTACCCGGACATCGTGCGCAATGGCGCGGAGGCTGGCTTTACCGTCTTTGCCGCCGTCGAGGGCATGAATGGCGAGGCCGATATCGGCACGGGCACGGAAACGGGCCAAGAGGGCGGCGTCACGCGCCGCCTCCGCGTCAATGGCGTTGCCGCGCCGGCCATCGATGATCTGCTCGACCATCTGCGCATCCTCTGGTTGACCCCTTCCATGGATGGCCTCTTCACCGGCGGCTCCTCCGACCGCCGCCGCTTTCTCGACCGCCTCGTTCTTTCCATCGATCCCACCCATGGTCGCCGCGCCAGCGATTTTGAGCGCGCCATGAAGAGCCGCAACCGCTTGCTGTCGGAGAACCGTTGGGACACGACATGGCTCGACGGGCTGGAAGAGCAGATGGCAGGCCTTGGCGTCGCCATCATGCTGGCGCGACGCGAAATGCTCGGTCTGCTGGCTCGTCTTGTGGAAGAGGGCGCGCCTGAGGTGGCCTTCCCCGTTCCGGCGCTGTCGCTGGCCGGCTTCATGGATGAGGACGGCGAAGGCCGCGTCGCCGCCGATCTTGAAGACGATTATCGACTGGCGCTCGGCCGCGACCGCCCCCGCGATGCCGCCGCCGGTCGGACGCTCGAAGGTCCGCACAAGACCGATCTTCTCGTGCGCCACCGCGCCAAGGATATTGAGGCCGAGCGCTGCTCGACCGGCGAACAGAAGGCCCTGCTGGTCGGGCTCGTTCTGGCGCATGCCCGTCTTGCCGCCCGCATGACCGGTTTCGCGCCCATCCTGCTGCTCGATGAAATCGCAGCACACCTCGACGAAAACCGCCGCGCCACGCTCTTCGATCTCGTGCACGATATCGGCGGACAGGCTTTCATGACCGGCACGGATGCGGCAATGTTCAAAAGCCTCGGCGAACGCGCGGAATTCTTCCGCGTCAGCAACGGCACGGTCACGCGGGAGGAAGCGCCATGACGGACGGCGAGAGTGGAAATCCCCTTTCAAGGGACGAAATCGGCCGCTATGCGCGCCATATCGTGCTGTCCGAAATCGGCGGTCCGGGTCAGCAGAAGCTGAAAGCCGCGCGCGTGCTGGTCATCGGCGCCGGCGGTCTTGGTGCGCCGCTCATCCAATATCTCGCCGCGGCCGGGGTGGGGACGATCGGCATCTGCGATGACGACACCGTCTCGCTCTCCAATCTGCAGCGCCAGGTGATCCACACGACGGATCGCATCGGCGCGCCGAAGACCGAAAGCGCCGCCGCCGCCGTTGCCGCGCTGAACCCGCATGTCAACGTCATCCGCCACGACCTGCGCCTCAGCGCCGAGAACGCTCCTGACATTCTCAAGGGCTACGACCTCATGGCCGACGGCTCCGACAATTTCGCGACGCGCTATCTTTCGGCCGACGTGGCCGAAGCCGCCCGCATCCCGCTCGTCACCGGCGCTGTCGGCCGCTTCGACGGTTCCGTCACGGTCCTGAAGCCGTATGAACAGGCTGCGGATGGCCGCTTGTTACCCGGTTATCGCGACCTCTTCCCGGAACCGCCCCCGGAAGGCATGGTGCCGACCTGCGCCGAAGCCGGCGTCATCGGCGCCGTCACCGGCGTCATCGGCACGCTGATGGCCATGGAAATTATCAAGCTCATCACCGGCGCCGGCGAGCCGCTGGTTGGACGCTTGTTGCTTTATGATGGCCTCTCGGCGCGCTTCGATACCGTGCGCTACAAGCGGCCGGCGTCCTCTCCACTTGTGGGAGAGGACGGAAAATCAGCATCTTAGCTTTAGCTAAGTGCTAGATTTTCCAGGTGAGGGGGGCCGGGGTGTCCCCGGCATTCACCGCAACTCACCCCTCACCAAGCTCGCCAGACCAATCGGCTGCGCCTCTTGGGGCAGGCTATCCTCTCCCACAGGGGGAGAGGAGGAGAACCCGGTTGACGGCGCATCTTTGGCCATCTAGATTAGAATTATTCTAAAAAGGATGCCTCCCATGATCCGACTCTTTGAGCGCTCGAAGAAGCGCGAATTTTCCAGCCTGAGCGAAGCCGAAATCCTGGCGCTTGCCATCTCCTCCGAAGAGGATGATGCGCGCATCTATCTCGCTTATGCCGACAAGCTCCGTGACCAGTATCCGCAATCGGCCAAGGTGTTTGACGACATGGCGGATGTGGAAAACACCCATCGCCGCATGCTGATCGACATGTTTGAAAGTCGCTTCGGCAAGCGCATTCCGCTCATCCGCCGCGAACATGTGCGCGGTTTCTACGAGCGCTCTCCAGACTGGCTGATGGAGACGAAGTCGCTGGACGATATGCGCGACGAGGCGGAACGCATGGAGCAGGGCGCCTATCGCTTTTATCTCGAGGCGCAGAAGCAGGCGCAGGATACAGGCATCCGCAAGCTGCTGGGCGACCTGGCGATTGCCGAACAGGGGCATAGCGATGTCGCCGCAATGCTGGAAGACAAGCATCTGCCGGAAGACGCGCGCGAAGAGGAAGACGAGACTGCCCGCCGCCAATTTGTGCTGACCTATGTGCAGCCGGGCCTTGCCGGCCTCATGGATGGTTCGGTCTCGACCCTCGCCCCGATCTTCGCAGCCGCGTTTGCGACGCAAGATACGACACAGACCTTCCTTGTCGGCCTCTCGGCTTCGGTCGGTGCCGGCATTTCCATGGGTTTCACGGAAGCAGCCCATGATGACGGCAAGCTGTCCGGGCGGGGTTCGCCGATCAAGCGAGGTCTCGCCTCCGGCATCATGACGGCGCTCGGTGGACTTGGCCACACGCTGCCCTATCTCATCCCGAACTTCCTGACGGCGACGATTACGGCCATTGCCATCGTGTTCTTCGAACTCTGGGCGATCGCCTTCATCCAGAACAAATATATGGACACGCCTTTCCTGCGTGCGGCCCTTCAGGTGGTCGTTGGCGGCGGCCTGGTTCTGGCGGCTGGTATCCTGATCGGTAATGCATGAACGCTGGGAAGCGCAGCGCCGTCAGGCGCTGCGTCTCGCCGCGACCACGCAAGCCACCACGGCGACGGTGATCGCAATCATCGCACCGGAGATCGCCTCTCCGAGAAAAAGGAAGGCGATCACGAAGGAAAAGAAGGGCTGCGTCAACTGCAGTAGCCCGACCGAGGCCGTGCCGCCCAGCGCCAGCCCGCGATACCAGAAGACGAAGCCGACCAGCATGGCCATCAGCCCGGCATAGATGAGCCCAAGCCACGCACCGGCATGCACGGCATGAAAATCGGCCGGCGCATAGGCAAATGAGAGCGCCGCCATCAGCGGCATACCGAGCACCAGCGCCCAGGAAATCGCCTGCCAGCCACCCAGCCGCCGTGTCAGTTGCGCGCCTTCCGCATAGCCATAGCCGCAGACCGTCACGCCGATCAGCATGAAAAGATCGGGCAGGGACAGCGCCAGCCCGTTGGAGATAAAGGCATAGCCCACCACCAGCGCGCTGCCGGCAATGGCAAACAGCCAGAAGCGCGGCTTCGGGCGCTCCCCGCCGCGCAAGACGCCGAAAATGGCGGTCATCAACGGCAACAGGCCTATGAACATCGTCCCATGCGCCGAGGGCACGAGCTGGAGCGAAAAGGCAATCATCAGCGGCCAGATCACCACGACTCCCAGCGTGACGCCGAGCAGCGGCAGCAGATCGCGCCTTTCCGGCCGCTTCGCCTTGAGCGCGAAAAGCAGTGCTGCCCCCAGAACGCCGGCAATCACCGCCCGCGCGCCGGTGACGAAGACCGGATCGAAATCTGCGACGGCCGCGCGCGTCGCCGGCAGCGAGCCGGAAAACACGAGAACACCCAGAAACCCGTAGATCAGGCCCTTCGTTTTGTCGCTGACGGGCGGTGCTGTGAGGGCAATATCGGTCATGGAAAATCTCCTTCTCTGCCTGAAATGCCTGAGAACCCGCTATCCTCAAAGACACAGTTGAATACAGTTTTGAGAAACTGTACTGATACGAAGTTCGGTACAGAGGGTGGGCCATGGCGTCGGGACAATGCGAAAAGGTGATGACGCTCATCCGCGAGCGGATTTCCGCTCGTACGCTTTTGCCGGGCGAAAAGCTGCCCTCCGTCCGCAGCCTTGCCGCGACAACCGGCATTTCCAAATCCACTGTCGTCGAGGCCTATGATCGGCTGGCGGCGAGCGGCCTCATCGAGCCGCGACGCGGTGCCGGCTTCTATGTCGGAAGCCAGCCGGTTCCGCATTCCTTGAAGACGGCGGCCCGACCGGTGGAACGCGCTGTCGATCCGCTCTGGATGTCGCGCCAGGCGCTGGAGCCGCGTCCCGGCGTGCTCTCGCCCGGCTGCGGCTGGCTCCCGGAAAGCTGGATGCCGGAGGAAATCATCGCCCGTGCGATGCGCAATCTCGCCCGCAGCGGTGGCGCGCCACTTACCGACTATTCGGAGCCGAAAGGCTTTGCACCCTTGCGCCAACTCATCGCCCGGCGTCTGGCGATGCGCGAGATCAATGTCGGCGCGGACGACGTGCTGTTGGCCGATTCGGCTTCCTCGGCGCTCGATCTCGTGTTGCGCTTCCTCACCGAGCCAGGCGACACGATCCTCGTTGACGATCCTTGCTATTTCAACTTCCTTGCGGGGTTGCGGGCAAACCGTCTCCGCGTGGTCTCCGTCCCCTTCGGTCCGGGCGGCCCGGATGTGGAGGCCTTCGCGCATCTCGCCGAAACCGAGCATCCGCGGCTCTATCTCACCAATGCCGGCCTGCAGAACCCGACCGGCTGGAAGCTCTCGCCGGTCACCGCGCACAAGGTGCTGAAGCTTGCCGAGCGCCATGATCTCCTGATCATCGAGGATGACATTTTCGGCGATCTGGAGGGCGAACCCGCGCCGCGTTATGCCGCCATGGACGGTCTGGAGCGGGTGATCGTCATCGGGAGCTTTTCCAAGACGCTCTCCGCCGCCTTCCGGACCGGCTACGTGGCCCTGAGGCCGGACTGGGTCGAGGACTTCACAGATTTCCGCATCGCCAGTCGCTTCGGCGGTAACCAGATGGCCGAAGCGCTGGTTCATGCCGTTCTCTCCGACGGCGCCTATCGCCGGCATCTGGACGGCCTGCGCAACCGGCTGATGGCGAGCGGCGACGCCGTTGCGCGCGAACTTGAGGCGCTCGGTTTCGCGCTGCTCAATCCGGCGCTGGGTGGCTTTTTCCTCTGGTGTCGATTGCCAGGGGGGCTCGAGGCAACAGCGCTGTCAAGGACCGCACTGGCACATGGCCTCGTGCTCGCTCCCGGCAATGTTTTCAGCCATGCCGGTAGCGCCCCGGACCTCATGCGGTTCAATGTCGCGCAGTGCGATCATCCGGACGTCTTCAGGCTGCTGAGGTCCGCGCTAGAAGAGGCGCGCAAAAAGTGAGAGGGCCGCCATGTCCCCACAGGCGGCCCTCCATCACGTCCTTCCCCCTCCAGAAAAGGACGCTACGATTTAAGTCTACTTCCGCAGCGAGCCCACGAGCACGTCGCTGCCATTCTCGATCGTCACCCACTGGCCGGAATTCGCCGTCGATTGACGCTTGAGATAGTGATAGGGCGTGTCGGTCCAGAGCTTCACTTCGTTGTCGAGATTGTCGAGGATGTAGTCGCCCTGCGCGGTGCGGACAGTCAGAACAGCATGGCCCTCGCCATCCGGCTTCCGTACGACCGTGATCAGCAGCGTGTTGACCGGGAAACCCTTCTCGATCAGCAGCTTGCGCTTCAGCAGAACGAAATCCTCGCAATCGCCGGCGTCGACCGGATACGCCCAGACCTCGTCGCGGCCGTAAAGCTCCATGTCCGTCATCGGCACGATGGTCGAGTTGACGTGGTAATTGATGTCGCGGATCGTCTGCCAGCCGAAGCTTGTGAGCTTCGGAGCTGTCTGGTCGGAAGACTTCACGCTGCACTCGTCCTGATGGCTCTGGCAGAATTCGTAATGGCCGATCGGCTGCGAGGTCACGGCACCCGTGCGCATGGAAACGGGCGCAACGCCGACCGCATTGGCAGCCGAAGCCAGCGTCACTGCCAGGGCGAAAAACGCAATACCGAGCCTGAATGCCATCACGGGGACCCTTCAATTCTTAACAAACAGTTAAGAACCTGGGCCCCAAAGAGTCAATTACAAGCCTTGGCCGCTCCCGCCATTCTTTGAGACATGGTTAAAATTGCAACGAATTGTTAACCATGATCGCCCGGCAGCAGCGCCTCGAGCGCCCGGCGCATCAGTGCCAGGTCCTCCGGCCGCGACAGGCGGTGGTCGCCATCCTTGACGAGGCTGATCACGACATCGTCGGCCGGCAGATGCTCGACCAGCTTCATCGCATGCCGCCACGGCACGTCCGGGTCCTGCATGCCTTGAAGCATATGGACAGGGCAGCCGGTTTCGATGATGCCGGTCAGCACCTTGTTCGTCCTGCCATCGTCCATCAGCTTCGCCGTGAAGATGTTGGGCTCGGGAGAGTACTCGGAATACTCTTCGAAATAGCCTCTCTCGACGAGGCTTTTGCGCTCGGTTTCTCCGAGCGACGGTTCGATGAGATCGAGCGTGAAGTCGGGTGCAGGCGCGATCAGCACCATGCCCTCGACCGTGGCCGTCTTCGTCTTGCGCAGTTCCGCCACCGCGCGCAACGCAATCCAGCCACCCATGGAGGAGCCGATAAGGATAAGGCGTGAAAAGCCCGCATGGGCAATCACGGCGAGCGCCTCGTCCAGCCAGCGCGAGATGGTGCCGTCGCGGAACTCCCCACCCGACTCGCCATGGCCGGAATAGTCGAGCCGCAGGCAGGCAAGCCCCTTGGCGCGAGCGAAACTTTCCAGCTCCAGCGCCTTCGTTCCCTTCATGTCGGAGCGGTAGCCGCCGAGCCAGACGAGCAGTGGCCTGTCCTTTGGCCCGTCGCTCAGGCGCCAGGCGATGTCACGAGCGTCTTCACCTCTTCCAACGGTGAGAAAATGGGGTTTTTCGTCTGCCATCGCGCGTCTCCGATCAGAATTATGACGGACTTACAACAGATTCGACGAAATAAGCACAGATGGTGATTTTTACGGCGAACCATGCTATTGACTCGCGCACGTGAAAGCACACATTGCAGCGGACACAAAATCCCCGCGCACGTTTTCTGGAAACAATTGAGGAGAATACGACCATTCGCAGACCATTCAAAGCCGACGCCCCCGTAAAGGATGGGCCTCGCGCCAACCGGGAAATTCGCCTGCCCCGCATTCAGCTCATCAATGAAGAAGGCGAGAACCTGGGCATCGTGCCCACGGACGAGGCGTTGAAGATGGCGGAAGAGGCGGGACTGGATCTCGTCGAAATCTCGCCGAATTCTGAACCGCCGGTCTGCAAGATCCTCGACCTCGGCAAGCTGAAATACGCCAACCAGAAGAAGGCGGCCGAAGCGCGCAAGAAGCAGAAGATCGTCGAGATCAAAGAAATCAAGATGCGTCCCAACATCGACACCCACGACTATGAGGTGAAGATGAAGGCCATGAACCGCTTCTTCGAAGAAGGCGACAAGGTCAAGGTGACGCTGCGTTTCCGCGGCCGCGAAATGGCGCATATGGAACTCGGAATGAAGCTTCTGATGCAGGTCAAGGAAGACACGGTCAACATCGCTAAGGTTGAAGCCGAGCCCAAGCTCGAAGGCCGCCAGATGATGATGGTTCTCGCGCCCAAGTGAGTGCGAGCGTTTCTGATCGCGAGATCAAAGGAGCCGTCCATTGGGCGGCTTTTTTGTTGTCTGCGGGCTGGCACGCCGGACGCAGATTGGTGTTATGTGCATGTGAATCATAAAGGATGGAAGGGAAAACCATGACGAAACTGATCGGTATCTCGGGAAGCCTGCGCAAGGGTTCGCTCAACTCGGCGCTCTTGCGCGCCGCCGCCGGCCTCATGCCGGAGGGCTCCGAACTGGAGATCGGCACGATCCGCGGCATCCCGCTTTATGACGGCGATGTCGAGGAAGCGAGCGGCATTCCGGAAGCCGTCACCGTGCTGAAGGACAAGATCGTCGCCGCAGACGGCCTGCTGCTCGTCACGCCTGAATACAACAATTCCATCCCCGGCGTCTTCAAGAACGCCATCGACTGGCTCTCCCGCGGTCCCGGCGGCGCCCGGATCGCCTTCTACAACAAGCCCATCGCCATCATCGGTGCCTCGCCGGGCGGCTTTGGCACCATCCTCTCGCAGAACGCCTGGCTCCCCACCATGCGCACCTTCGGCGCGGATCTGTGGACCGGCGGAAGGCTCATGGTGTCGCATGCGGACAAGGTGTTCGACAGAGAGGGGAGCCTTGCCGACGACAAGGTGAAGGAACAGCTTGCCGGCTTCCTGAAGGGATTTGCGGAGCATGTGGCCGGGCGGAAGTAGCGGAGACTAGCCTCTCCCCTTGTGGGANNAATCGCAGGTGAGGGGGCGGCTTCTCGGCGCGCCCCTCACGTGACCCCCTCACCAAGCCTGCCTCGCCAATCGCTTATCGCTCTTGGGGCAGGCTATCCTCTCCCACAAGGGGAGAGGAGGAGGTGCCTCAATTGATCAACGGCAGCAGCTTGTTGATCGAGTCCTTCGCGTCGCCGTAATACATCCGCGTATTGTCCTTGTAGAACAGCGGGTTCTCGATGCCCGAGTAACCCGTACCCTGACCGCGCTTGGACACGAAGACCTGCTTCGCCTTCCACACTTCCAGAACCGGCATGCCGGCGATCGGCGAGTTCGGGTCTTCCTGGGCGGCGGGGTTGACGATGTCGTTCGAGCCGATGACGATGACGACATCCGTGTTCGGGAAGTCGTCGTTGATCTCGTCCATTTCCAGAACGATGTCGTACGGCACCTTGGCTTCGGCGAGCAGCACGTTCATGTGGCCGGGCAGGCGGCCGGCGACCGGGTGGATCGCGAAGCGCACTTCCTTGCCGGCCGCGCGCAGCTTGCGGGTGAGTTCGGAAACCGCACCCTGCGCCTGCGCCACCGCCATGCCGTAGCCCGGCACGATAATGACCGAATCCGCATCGTTGAGCGCTGCTGCAACGCCTTCCGTATCGATGGCAACCTGTTCGCCTTCGACCGCCATCGCCGGACCCGTCGTGCCCCCAAAGCCGCCGAGGATGACCGAGATGAAGGAGCGGTTCATCGCCTTGCACATGATGTAGGAGAGGATCGCGCCCGAGGAACCGACCAGCGCGCCGACGACGATCAGCAGGTCGTTCGACAGCGAGAAGCCGATGGCCGCTGCGGCCCAGCCCGAATAGGAGTTCAGCATCGATACCACGACCGGCATGTCGGCGCCGCCGATGCCCATGATCAGGTGATAGCCGATGAAGAGCGCTGCCAGCGTCATGATGACAATGGCAAGCGTCGAACCGGACGAGAGATAGAAGAAGAGCATGACGAGCGAGATGATCGCCGCCGCCGCGTTGAGCACATGGCCGCCGGGCAGCTTCTTCGCCTTGCCATCCACCTTGCCGGCGAGCTTGCCGAAGGCGATGATCGAGCCGGTGAAGGTCACGGCGCCAATGAAGATGCCGAGGAAGGTCTCGACGCGCAGGATGTTGATCTCGACCGGGGTCTTGTGCGCAATCACGGCGGCAAAGCCGGTCAGCGCATGACGCGTCGCCTCATCCATGCCGGCAAGCCGGATCATCTCGATATGCGTGTTGAAGCCGATGAGCACTGCCGCCAGACCGACGAGCGAATGCATGGCAGCCACAAGCTGCGGCATTTCGGTCATCTGCACGCGCTGGGCGACAACCCAGCCGATGGCGCCGCCGATGACGATCATCACCAGCGAAATCAGCCAGTTGCCTGCGCCGGGGCCATAAAGCGTGGCGAGCACAGCAAGCGCCATGCCGACAATGCCGTACCAGACCGCGCGCTTGGCGCTTTCCTGGCCCGAAAGTCCGCCCAGCGACTGGATGAAGAGGACGGCTGCGACCACATAGGCCGCCGTGGTAAATCCATATTCCATGTTTCAGCCCTCCCCCGTCACGACTTCTGGAACATCGCGAGCATGCGCCGCGTGACCATGAACCCGCCGAAAATGTTGATCCCCGCCATGAAGACGGAAACCGCCCCGAGAAGCATCACCAGCCAGCTCCCGGAGCCGATCTGCATCAGCGCGCCGAGAATGATGATGGAGGAGATTGCGTTCGTGACCGCCATCAGCGGCGTGTGCAGCGAATGCGACACGTTCCAGATGACCTGGAAGCCGACGAAGCAGGCGAGCACGAAAACGATGAAATGCGACATGAAGCTCGCCGGCGCGAAGAGCCCGGCCAGCAGGATCAGCGCCCCGCCAATCACCAGCAGGCCGACCTGCTGCTTGGTCTGCGCCTTGAAGGCGGCCGCTTCCGCAGCCCGCTTTTCTTCCGGCGTCAGTTCCTTGGCCTTTTCCTTCGGCTTCTGCGCCGCGATCGCCTGGATCTTCGGCGGCGGCGGGGGATAAGTGATCTCGCCCTGATAGGTGACGGTCGCGCCACGGATCACGTCGTCTTCCATATTGTGGAAGAGAGCGCCATCCTTCTTCGGCGTCAGGTCCGTCATCATGTGGCGGATATTGGTCGAATAGAGCGTCGAGGACTGCGCGGCCATGCGGCTCGGAAAATCCGTGTAGCCGATCACGGTCACGCCGTTGTCGGAGACGATCTTCTGGTCCGGAACCGTGAGGTCGCAGTTGCCGCCGCGCTCGGCCGCGAGGTCGACGATGACCGAGCCCGGCTTCATCATGGCGACCATGTCGGCGAGCCAGAGCTTCGGCGCATCGCGGCCGGGAATCAGCGCCGTCGTGATGACAATATCGATGTCCGGGGCGATCTCGCGGAACTTCTTCAGCTGCGCCTCGCGGAACTCCGGCGAGGAGGGAGCCGCATAGCCGCCTGTCGCCGCGCCGTCCTGTGCGGGACCAGCAAAGTCGAGGAAGACGAAATTAGCACCCATGGATTCGATCTGCTCGGCCACTTCCGGGCGAACGTCGAAGGCATAGGTGATCGCGCCGAGCGACACGGAGGTGCCGACAGCGGCCAGACCGGCAACGCCGGCGCCGATGACCAGAACCTTGGCCGGCGGGATCTTGCCGGCGGCCGTCACCTGACCGGTGAAGAAGCGGCCGAAATTGTTGCCGGCCTCGATCACCGCGCGATAGCCGGCGATATTGGCCATGGAGGACAGCGCATCCATCTTCTGGGCGCGCGAAATGCGCGGCACCATGTCCATGGCGATCACATTCGCGCCCGTGCTCTTGGCCTGCTCCAGCAGGTCCTTGTTCTGCGCGGGATAGAAGAAGGAGATCAGCGTCTTGCCGGGGGCGAGTTTGGAAACTTCGTCGGCGAGCGGCGGGCGCACCTTGGCGATCACGTCGGCCTGCGCATAGAGCGCATCGGCCGTGTCGACCACCGTCACGCCCGCGGCGCGATAAAGGTCATCGGAAAAGCCGGCGGACTTGCCCGCCCCGCTTTCGATCACGCATTGATATCCGAGTTTCTGTAGCTGGGTGGCGCTGTCAGGCGTCATCGCGACGCGCGCCTCTCCCTCAAGCCGTTCCCGTGGCGAACCAATCAGCATCGTAAGTCCTCCTGCCCTGCGCTGGAAACATCTTCTCGGACGGCGCCCCTGCCGTCTTAAATTTTTGAACGCAGTTCGACTTGGTTTAAGCAGGGAACGGTGTAGCATGCAACTCCGCTGACCACGAATCCGGTACTCTGTCGCGAATCTGAGACGGTGTTTCCCACGCACATCAACAGGCCGCAGGCCCGGCGGTAAACTTGGAAGCGGTTTGAATTGAAGTGCTTAGCGCCGGTGATCCCGTACCGTTCCGCACTCTGCAGAAGCGACCGGCACAAACGGATTGCCGGTATAAATTTTTGAAATCGAAATCAGAATACTGATTTAATTCGATTTAAATTATAACGCGGTCTTACCGAAAATTCGGTTATATTATAGCGTCAGCGTCTTGTGGTAGAATGTCGTGTCGCAAGGGCGGCCATCCGGGAAGAGCGCGTAACCGGGAATCACCCCCGCCCGGCTCCACCCCAGATGTTCGTAGATTTGCTCTGCCGGCTCGCCCGTGGCCGTATCCAGCACGAGCAGGCTGCGTCCGCGCGCCGCCGCCTCCCGTTCCGCCGCATCCATCAGATGCCGCGACAATCCCCGGCCGCGCTGATGCGGATGCACCATCAGTTTCTTGATGTCGGCACGATGAGGCTGGTTCGGCGGCATGGCGACGCCGATCTGAACGGAACCGACGACGTGCCCCGCCTCCTCCAGGGCCAGCAGCACGATATCGCCGCGCCCGACTGCCTCGGCCACGCCGCACCAGTAAATCTCGGCGTCTTCAGGCGGGAAAGGCAGCATGTAGCCCATGGACGCGCCGCCGCGCACCGTTTCCGAAAACAGGTCGCTGAGGTCTCGAAGCGCGGCAAGGGTCGCGGTTTTGTCGAGAATGCGGATATCGGGCATGGTCAGCTCTTTCTCAGGATCACGGCGTAACGGCAGGGTGCAGAGGCGGGATTTTCAAACACCGTGCCTTGATTCAATGTCATGTGCAGGCAATCGCCCGTCTCCAACTCATGCCGTGCCCCGTCGCATTCCATGATGAGCCGGCCCTCAAGCAGCCAGACATATTGTTCCACGGCAGGGTCGGCGAGGACGGGAGGCATGGCGGCGCGGGCACCCGTCGGGAGCGTCACATCGACAAGATCGGTGGCGATCGCAAATCCCGCCGGCGACACGGCGCGGCGGACGTAGCCTGTCTCTGGATCGCGCCACACCGGCTGCTCGGCAAGGCGCCGCATGGGCGAGGGCGCCTCCGATGCGTTCGCAAAGAAACCCGACAAGGTTTCCTTGAGAGGCCCCAACAGCCGCGCCAGCAGCGCCGCCGTCGGACTTGCCTCGCCTCGCTCGATCTTGGAGATCATGGCCCGGCTGACGCCTGAGGCCGTCGCAAGCTGATCGAGCGTCATTGTGCGATTCTGCCGCAGCGTCTTCAGAGACAGCCCGATCGACTTTTCAAAATCTTCAGCCAAATTTTCCATTATAAGAGAATTATAGATTCCTATAGTGGAGTCAAGCGGGTTTGTAACCGACTTCAGGGAAACCGGGGCAGATATCTCGCAAGACTTCCCCGGCGTGTTGAAGCGCATAAGCGAGCAGCATAGTCTGCGGCAGGAAGGCGAAAGCAGGAAGACGGCGATAGAGGGAGAGGTGATATGCAGCATACCAGGCATTTGGAGCTGCGGTGGTCGATCACGCAACGGCTCCTCGGCCCCTGCCGCAGATCGTTTCTCTGGTTGCTCGTCGCTCCGGCGGTGATTGTTGTCGCGTTACCGCAAACATCTCATGCCGACGAAGGCCGGCCCCTTGCAGCGTCGCAGGCGACCATCGAATTCGTTGGCCGTCGCGAGCCCGGAAACCGCACCGTCGCGCGAAGCTGTCGGTTTAACAAGCAGGCCTATGCCGAAGGCGCCTTGATATCCTGCTCCATGGATCCTGATGCCGGCAAGGGCTGCCCGCTGGGGCTTCCGTTTTCAAGATGGTCCTGCTCAAACGGAAGATGGGCCCCTTACGGAGCCCACCGATAGCCTCTTTGCGCGAACCGGCCGGTTGTCAGAACGCGAAGCCGAGACCCACCTTCAGCGCCACGGTGGATGTCCGGCTGTCCGGCTCGAATGTGCTGTCGATCGACGAAACGGCAGAGCGCCCATAATTGAAGTTGGTATAATCGACCGAAACATTCGCATGAATAGTATCCGTGATCGCGCGGTCGACCGAAGCGCCGACCATATAGATCGCCGAATTGCCCAGCTTGTAGGTCTGCGGCGTGATGGCCGCGCCGCCCGCCGTTGCGGTGGTCTTCATGCTGGCTGCGAAGGTCGAGCCGATGAGGCCGTTGACACCCAGCACCCAGCCCGGCGCCGGGGAATACTGCGCCAGCAGACCGCCGCCGACATAACCGTGCGAATAGTCCTCACGATAACCGCCCGCTCCGGTGACATCACGACGCCACTGGCGAGCGCCAAGTCCGAGATAGGGTGTCAGCATGAACGCGTCGCTGACCTCGAAGCCTTTGCCGATGCGGAAATCCTCGTTGTAAATCTCGGCATTGTCGCGCTGGCGCAGATCGCCATAGTTGCCGCCGATGAACGAGCCCACATAGTCGCTATTGCCCTTGTTCCACGACAAACTGCCATAGAGATAGAGGTTCGAGAGGCCGAGGTCGCCCATCATAGAGCCCGAGAGGGAGAGACCCGGCTGCCAGCCGCGCTCGCTGTCGAGCGGTGTGGAACCGCTGGATTCCAGATAGTCGAGATAGGCCCCGCTCAAATCGAGGGTCACCTGGTTATTGGCCTTCACAATGTCGCTCCGCGTGCCGCGCAGCGCAAAATCGTCCCCGGCCATCGCCGTTGATAACGTCCCGACGCAGGCAAATCCCGTCGCCAGCAGAAGTGCCAGATGCTTCTTCATGTCACAACCCCAAGTCGAATCAACGGACCGCCCGCTGAATATGCGGCGCATCGTCGAAAGTTATGATGAATGAATTCCTAACTGGCGATCCCGGTCCGAAGATTTAATATTCCGGTAATGTGACGCTTGTCTGATGGACGGTATGCCGCCTTCCAAAAGATGTGGCGCTCAGCGGTTCCGCCGCAACCCGGCAATATCCCCCAGCACGGCATTGGCTGCCGCCATCACATTCGAGCCGGGCCCGAAGATTTCGGCGACACCGGCATCGCGGAGGAACTGGTAGTCCTGCTCCGGGATGACGCCGCCGGCGACGACGATGATATCGTCCGCGCCCTTTTCCTTGAGCTTGGCGATCAGTTCCGGGATCAGCGTCTTGTGACCCGCTGCGAGCGAGGAGACGCCGATGACGTCCACCTTTTTGCCGATTGCCTTATCGGCAACTTCCGTCGGCGTTTCGAACATGTCGGTAAGGTCCACCCGGAAGCCCATGTCGGCAAAGGCGGTGGCGATCACCTTCGCGCCGCGATCGTGGCCGTCCTGGCCCATCTTGGCGACGAGGATTGACGGCTCCGTGCCGCGCTCCGCCTTGAAGGCCTCGATCTTGGCACGAATCGCCTTGTATTCCGCATCTTCCTGATAGGCATCGGCATAGACGCCGGAAATGACGCGGGTGGAGGCATGATGGCGCGAGAAGGCGCGCTCCATGGCATCGGAAATCTCGCCGAGCGAGGCGCGGGCGCGGGCTGCCTCCACGGCGGCGGAGAGCAGATTGCCCTGACCCGAGGCGGCAACCTTTTCTAGCGCCTTGAGTGCTGCCTCGACCGTCTTGGGGTCGCGTGTTTCGCGGATGCGGGTCAGGCGCGCGATCTGGCTCGCGCGAACCTTCGCATTGTCGATCTCGAGGATGTCCACCGAGGGCTCGTTTTCCAGCCGGAACTTGTTGACGCCGACGATGACGTCCTCGCCCCGGTCGATGCGCGCCTGCTTGCGCGTGGCGGCTTCCTCAATGCGCATCTTCGGCAGGCCCTGTTCGACAGCCTTGGTCATGCCACCCAGGCTTTCGACCTCCTGGATCATGGACCACGCCTCTTCGGCGAGCTGCGCCGTCAGCGCCTCGACATAATAGGAGCCGCCGAGCGGATCCACGACATTGGTCACGCCGGTCTCATGCTGGAGGATGAGCTGCGTGTTGCGGGCGATGCGGGCGGAAAACTCCGTCGGTAGCGCAATCGCCTCGTCGAAGGAATTGGTATGCAGCGATTGCGTACCGCCCAGCACGGCGGCGAGCGCCTCATAGGCGGTGCGGACGACGTTGTTATAGGGGTCCTGCTCGGTCAGCGACACGCCAGACGTCTGGCAATGCGTGCGCAGCATCTTCGAGCGTTCCGACTTGGCGCCGAAATCCGTCATGATCTTCGACCAGAGCTGGCGCGCGGCGCGCAGCTTGGCGGCTTCCATGAAGATATTCATGCCGATGCAGAAGAAGAAGGAGAGCCGGCCGGCGAAGTCGTCGACATCGAGCCCCTTCTTCATCGCCGCGCGGACATATTCCATACCGTCGGCGAGTGTATAGGCGAGTTCCTGGCTGAGCGTCGCGCCGGCTTCCTGCATGTGATAGCCGGAAATGGAGATGGAATTGAACTTCGGCATCTCCTTTGCCGTGAACTCGATGATATCGGCCACGATCCGCATCGAGGGTTCCGGCGGGTAGATATAGGTGTTGCGGACCATGAACTCCTTGAGAATGTCGTTCTGGACCGTGCCCGTCAGCTTGGCGCGCGGCACGCCCTGTTCTTCGCCGGCGACGATGAACATGGCCAGCACCGGAATGATCGCGCCGTTCATGGTCATGGACACGCTCATTTCGCCAAGCGGAATCCCGTCGAACAGGATCTTCATGTCCTCGACACTGTCGATCGCCACGCCCGCCTTGCCGACATCGCCGACCACGCGCGGGTGATCGCTGTCATAGCCGCGATGGGTGGCGAGGTCGAAGGCGACGGAGAGGCCCTTCTGCCCGGCCGCGAGGTTGCGGCGATAGAAGGCGTTGGACTCTTCCGCCGTCGAGAAGCCCGCATATTGCCGGATCGTCCAGGGCTGGCCCGCATACATGGTGGCACGTACGCCGCGCGTGAACGGGGCGATGCCGGGGAGCGCGGTGGCGGCGTCGGCGGGCAGGTCATCGGCCGTGTAGAGCGGCTTCAGGGTGATGCCTTCGGGCATTTCCTTGTTCAGCGTCGATGGGTCCGCGCCCTTGAGTTCCTTTGAAGCGAGAGGGAGCCATGCAGAATTGATCGTCTTCGTCATTTGAGGCGTCTCCTCGATCCTCGGGTTCGTTCATCAACGCGCGCCGCCCATCTCCCCCTTTGTGGGGGAGAAAGCGATTTCGATGGCTTAGCCGCAGGCTAAACATCAGAAATCGCAAGAGAGGGGGTTGGGCCGCCGCGGACCCCCTCACCTGAAAAATCTAGCGCTTAGCTAAAGCTAAGACGCTGATTTTTCTGCCTCTCCCACAAGGGAAGAGGCGAAGCCTCACGCAAACTCCATGATCACATCGTCCACCGCCAGGCTCGCGCCCGGCTTCGCCAGAACCTTCGACACCTTCGCGCGCTTCTCGGCCCGCAGCATGTTTTCCATCTTCATCGCTTCGACGATGGCCAGCGCCTGGCCTTCCTGCACCTCGTCGCCCTCCTTCACCAGCACGGAAGTGATGAGGCCGGGCATGGGGCAGAGCAGCAGGTTGGACGTGTCCGGCGGGGCCTTTTCGGGCATGAGGGCGGCCAGTTCCGCGACGCGGGGCGAGAGAACCTGAACCTTCACGTCGATGCCGCGCTGGCGCATGCGGAAGCCGCCCGGCGCGGGCTGGACCTTGAGGGCGACCGGCTTGCCTTCGATCACGACGATGGCCAGCGGATTGCCCGGCTGCCATGTCGTTTCGACCTGCTGCACCGGCCCGCCTTCGAGACTGACGCCGATGCCGGTGGAGAGAGGCGAAATCTCGGCCTTCACCGTGTGGCCGGCGACCAGCACGACCTTCTTGTCGCCGGAGGCAGTCGGGAAGCGGCTGCCGGAAATATGGGCGTTGCGGTCGCTGGCGATCTTAGACAGCACGACGGCCGCGGCGGCGAAACGGTGGACACTCTCCGCATCCGGCGCAACGGGGCCGAAACCTTCCGGATATTCTTCCGCAATAAAGCCCGTCGAGAGCCGTCCTTCGCGCCAGCGCGGATGCTGCATGAGCGCGGAGAGGAAGGGCAGGTTGTGGCCGATGCCCTCCACCTCGAAGCGGTCCAGCGCATCGGCCATGGCGTCCACGGCCTCAAGCCGGGTCGGCGCATGGGTGCAGAGCTTGGCAATCATCGGGTCGTAATACATCGAGATTTCCGAGCCCTCGGTGACGCCCGTGTCGTTGCGCACCGTCACACCGCCCTTCGTCTCCTCCTGCGGCGGACGATAGCGCGTCAGCCGGCCGATGGAGGGGAGGAAGTTGCGATAGGGGTCTTCGGCATAGAGCCGGCTTTCCACCGCCCAGCCGTTGATCTTCACATCCTTCTGCGCAATCGGCAACGTCTCGCCGGCGGCGACGCGGATCATCAGCTCGACCAGATCGAGCCCGGTGATCAGCTCCGTTACGGGATGCTCCACCTGAAGGCGGGTGTTCATTTCGAGGAAGTAGAAATTGCGATCCTTGTCGACGATGAATTCCACCGTCCCGGCGCTCTGGTAGTCGACCGCCTTGGCCAGCGCGACCGACTGCTCGCCCATGGCTTTCCGCGTCTTCTCATCGAGGAAGGGCGAGGGGGCCTCTTCCACGACCTTCTGGTTGCGCCGCTGCACCGAGCATTCGCGCTCGTTCAAATAGACGACATTGCCATGGCCGTCGCCGAGAAGCTGGATTTCGATATGGCGCGGCTCGACGATGAACTTCTCGATGAAGATGCGGTCGTCGCCGAAGGAAGAGGCCGCTTCCGACTTGGAGCGGGCGAAGCCTTCGCGGGCTTCCTCGTCGTTCCAGGCAATGCGCATGCCCTTGCCGCCGCCGCCGGCCGAGGCCTTGATCATCACCGGATAGCCGATTTCCTTCGAAATCTTCACCGCATGTTCGGCGTCGTCGATCAGGCCCATATAGCCGGGAACGGTCGAGACGCCGGCTTCGGCCGCGATCTTCTTGGAGGTGATCTTGTCGCCCATCGCCTCGATGGCCTTCACCTTCGGGCCGATGAAGACAATGCCTTCCTTCTCCAGCGCCTCGCAGAAGGAGGCGCGTTCGGAGAGGAAGCCGTAACCGGGATGGACGGCTTCCGCCCCGGTCTTCTTGCACGCTTCGATGATCCTGTCTGCCAGAAGATAGCTCTGTGCCGCCGGCGGCGCGCCGATATGCACAGCCTCATCCGCCATCTTGACGTGCTCGGCGTCGCGGTCGGCGTCGGAATAGACCGCCACCGTCCTGATGCCCATCTTTCGAGCCGTCTTCATGACGCGGCAGGCGATTTCGCCGCGATTGGCAATGAGGATCTTCTTGAACATGCTGTCTAGACCTCGAATATGTCGTCGAACGACTGCGGGAAATTGGCCCGCGCGACGTTCATGTTGATTTTCAGGAGCGCCGTGTAGGACTCCGGATCGAAAGGATGCTCGGCAGGGACGACCTCGCGCTTGAACAGGCGCGAGAGCCGGCCGGCATCGAGATTGCCGCGCTCGAAAGGCTCTTCACCGAAATGGTGCCAAAGCGCATGGAGAAAGGCCGCATCCGCCAAAGGCTCCGTCTTGTCGGCGGTCATCGGACGCGGCTTTTCGAAGAGCTTGGTGACGCCGCGCGGATTGGCGCGGCGGATGGTGAATTGCCAGCCGGTTCCCGTCAGGCCTGAGGGGAAACCGCGATGCTTGGTCATTTCGGGAAGCTTGCCCATGGAGATTAAGCCTTCCCGATCTTGTCTTGCGTCTTCGTGTCGAAGTCGGAGGCGTCATGGCGCTCGTGGAGCTGCATCGCCGGCTCGCCGAACACGCGGTTGACCATCGAGCCACGCTCGACGGCGGGGCGCGCGAAGAGCTGCTTGCGCCAGCGCTGCACATGCTCGTATTCGTCCACCGACAGGAAATCGCCGGCATCGCTATAGGCAGCCTTGGCCGCCAGACGGCCATACCACGGCAGGATCGCCATATCGGCAATGGAGTAGTCTGCGCCGGCGATGAATTCGTTGTCGGCGAGCTGGCGGTTCAGCACGTCGAGCTGGCGCTTCACCTCCATGGCGTAGCGGTCGATGGCATACTGGATCTTGATCGGCGCATATTCATAAAAATGCCCGAAGCCGCCGCCGAGGAAGGGTGCCGAACCCATCTGCCAGAACAGCCAGTTCATCACTTCCGCCCGCTTGCGCGCATCCTTCGGCAGGAAGGCGCCGAACTTGTCGGCGAGATAGGTCATCATCGAGGCAGACTCGAACAGCCGGATCGGCGCGCCGCCGTCGACCGGCGCATGGTCCATCATGGCCGGGATCTTGGAGTTCGGATTGACCGAAACGAAGCCGGAACCAAACTGGTCGCCATCGTTGATCCTGATCAGCCAGGCATCATATTCCGCGCCCGAATGACCGGCCGCGAGCAGCTCTTCCAGCAGGATCGTCACCTTCACGCCATTCGGCGTTCCCAGCGAATAAAGCTGCAGCGGATGCTTGCCGACCGGCAATTCCTTCTCATGCGTCGGCCCGGCAACCGGCCGGTTGATGCTCGCAAACGCGCCGCCATTGCCCTTGTCCCAGGTCCAGACCTTGGGCGGCTGATAGCCGGCGGGAAAGTTCTTCTCGGGCGGGAATTTGGTGTTGTCGGTCATGACATCATTCCTTTTAAACGGGGATTCGACCCATCAAAGTTAGGGGCTGGCACCTGAAATAGCAGCCCCTGCCTTTCGTTAAAGCGGAATATTGTCGTGCTTCTTCTTCGGCTGCGTGACTTCCTTCGTCTTCAGCATTTCAAACGCCCGGATCACGCGCCGGCGCGTCGAATGCGGCATGATGACCTCGTCGATGAAGCCGCGTTCGGCGGCCTTGAAGGGGTTGGCGAAGTTGTCTTCGTATTCCTTCGTGCGGGCGGCGATCTTGTCCGCGTCGCCGAGTTCCGAGCGGTAGAGGATTTCGGTGGCACCCTTGGCGCCCATGACGGCGATCTGGGCGGTGGGCCAGGCGTAGTTGACGTCGGCGCGGATATGCTTGGACGACATCACGTCATAGGCGCCGCCATAGGCCTTGCGGGTGATGACCGTCACCTTCGGCACGGTGGCTTCCGCATAGGCGAAAAGCAGCTTCGCGCCATGCTTGATGATGCCACCATATTCCTGCGCCGTGCCGGGCAGGAAGCCGGGCACGTCGACCAGCGTCAGGATCGGAATGTTGAAGGCATCGCAGAAGCGCACGAAGCGGCCAGCCTTCTTGGCGCTGTCGATATCGAGGCAGCCGGCGAGCACCATCGGCTGGTTGGCGACGACCCCGACGGTCGAGCCGTTCAAACGGATGAAGCCGCAGAGAATGTTCTTGGCGTGATCCTTCTGCACTTCGAAGAAATCGGCCTCGTCGGCGACCCGCGCGATGACCTCGTGCATGTCATAGGGCTTGTTCGGATTGTCCGGGATGATCGTGTCCAGCGCCATCTCGATGCGATCCGGGCGGTCTGCGGTCGGCAGCACGGGCGGTTTCTCGCGGCTCGACAGCGGCAGGAAATCGAACATGCGGCGGATTTCGATGAGCGCCTCGACGTCATTTTCGAAAGCGCCGTCCGCGACGGAGGACTTTTTCGTATGCGTCGAGGCGCCACCCAGCTCCTCCGCCGAGACGATTTCATTGGTGACGGTTTTCACCACATCCGGCCCGGTCACGAACATGTAGGACGTGTCCTTCACCATGTAGATGAAGTCGGTCATGGCGGGCGAATAGACCGCACCGCCGGCGCAGGGCCCCATGATGACGGAAATCTGCGGGATGACGCCGGAGGCCTGCACATTGCGCCAGAACACTTCCGCATAGCCGCCGAGCGAGGCGACACCTTCCTGGATGCGTGCACCGCCTGAATCGTTCAGCCCGATGACCGGCGCGCCGTTCTGCACGGCCAGATCCATGATCTTGCAGATCTTTTCGGCATGCGTCTCGGACAGCGAGCCGCCGAAGACGGTGAAATCCTGGGAGAAGACATAGGTCGGGCGGCCATTGATCGTGCCCCAGCCGGTGATGACGCCATCGCCCGGAAACTGTTGGGTCTCCATGCCGAAATCGGCGCAGCGATGCGCCTTGTACATGTCGTATTCCTCGAAGGACCCTTCGTCCAGCAGCACATCCAGCCGCTCGCGTGCCGTCAGTTTGCCCTTGCCATGCTGCGCATCGATCCGCTTCTGGCCGCCGCCAAGCCGTGCCTCGGCGCGCCGCGCTTCGAGCTTTTCAAGGATGTCCTGCATCTCTGCTCCTCCGTATTTCCCTCATTGGTAGCGGTAAAATACCGCGACCGGAAGGATTGAAAATGCGATGAAGTGAAAGTATCAAATTAAAAATCTGCAAATTGCAAAGTTGTGAAACCATGCGCGCAAAAAAGCTCTTCATCGGCCGCAAGCTTCGCGACATCCGCGCCGAGGCCGGTCTGACCCAGGCGGGGCTTGCGGGCAAGCTGGGCATTTCGGTGAGCTACCTGTCGCAGCTGGAAACGAACCAGCGGCATGTCACGGCCCCGGTCCTTCTGGCACTCGCCTCCCAATTCGCGCTCGACATCGCCAGCCTCTCGCAGGACGACAGCGACCGGCTGATTGCCGATCTCGGCGAGGCCTTTGCCGATCCGCTTTTTTCCGGCGCCCAGCCGTCGGTGCAGGATCTGAAACTGGTGATCCAGAGCGCGCCCGATGTGGCCCATGCATTCCTGTCCATGCATCAGGCGCTGCGCCGGGCCGGCGAGCAGCTGGCGGAGCTGGACGACACCATCGCGCGCGCCGCGGCCACCGAACCCACGCCTTATGAAGAGGTGCGCGATTTCTTCCACTATATCGACAACTATATCCACGAGCTGGACATCGCCGCTGAAAAGCTGGCCGCCGGCATGGGCGAGAGCCCGCGCAACCGCGTGCGCCAGATGGCCGATACGATCGAGAAGAAGCATCGCGTCCGCGTCATCGTCGGTGGCGACCAGCCGGCCGTCAGGCGCTACGATCCGGTCGGCCGCGTGCTGACGCTGAACCCGCGCGCCGACAATGCGACGAACGCCTTCCAGATCGCCCACCAGATCGCGCTCCTGGAGCACCAGAAGGTCATCGACGCCATCATCGCCAAGGCCGAGTTCCGCTCAGCCGATGCCGGCGCCATCTGTCGCATCGGCCTTGCCAATTATTTCGCCGGCGCTGTCATGCTGCCTTATGGCGCGTTTGCAGCGGCGGCAAAGGAACTGCGCTACGATCTCGAACTCCTCTGCGACCGCTTCGGTGCGAGCCTCGAGCAGGTCTGTCATCGCCTGTCGACCCTGCAACGGCCGGGCGCCAAGGGCGTGCCCTTCTTCTTCGCGCGCGTCGATCAGGCTGGCACGATCACCAAACGTCACAGCGCCACGCGCCTGCAATTCGCCCGTTTCGGCTCGGCCTGTCCCTTGTGGAACGTGCATCGCGCCTTCGAAACGCCGGACCGGGTTATCCGCCAATTGGCCGAAACCCCGGATGGCGCGCGCTATCTCTGCCTGGCCATGACCGTCTCCAAGCGCTCCGGCGGCTTCCGCGCACCGGTCCAGCGCCACGCGCTCGCGCTGGGTTGCCAGATCGAATATGCCGGCGAACTCGTCTATGCCGACGATCTCGACATCGGCCGCTCGCAGGCCTTTGAACCGATCGGCATTTCCTGCCGCATCTGCGAACGCCGCGACTGCCATCAACGCGCCGTGCCGCCGCTGAAACGCAAGCTGATCATCGAGCCGAACGATCGCGGGTTCATTCCGTATGATTTTCTGTGAGGCCGCACGGTGCGACCATCATGCCGCTTGAGCAAAGGATGTTCCTCACCGCGCGTTCGCGTTCGATAGCCCGACGAGACCCGTCCTTGTGAAGCTGCCCCTCGTATGCCGATCGGTCGTGGACCCTTCGCTTTAACGAAGCATCATCCGATGTGAATACTGATGATGCCTTCGGAAACGTTGAGGTCGTGAGCGGCTCGGTCCCTGCGGCTCCTTCAATGCAGGCCGAATTCGCTCAGCAATTCCTCTCTCAGCTTCACGAACCCGCTTTCGCTGCGGTTTCGCGGCCTTAGCAGATCGACTTCGATCGTCCTGATCCTCCCGCCCTTCTCCTTCGGCAATACCAGAACGCGGTCAGCGAGGTAGATGGCTTCCTCAAGGTCGTGGGTAACGATGACCATGGTGACCTTTTCCTCGCGCCAAATGCGGGCCAGCTCTTCCTGCATGGTAAGCTTGGTCATGGCGTCAAGCGCGCCCAGAGGTTCGTCAAGAAGCAGGATTTCCGGCTGGATGGCGAGCGCGCGGGCGATGCCGACGCGCTGCGCCATGCCGCCCGAGAGCTGTGACGGGTAGGCTTCGACGAAGTCCGTCAGCCCCACGAGCTGGACGTAGCGACGAGCGTGCTTTCGGGCCTCGTCGCGCGACAGACCGCGCACTTCCAGCGGGAAGGCGACGTTTTCGATGACGGTGCGCCAGGGAAGCAATCGCGGCTCCTGAAAGATGACCGCCCGCTCGGTGCCAACGCCGTGGACGGGCTGGCCGTCGATCAGAACCCGGCCTTCATCAGCCTCCTCGAGACCTGCGAGAATGCGCAGCAGCGTCGTTTTGCCGGAGCCGCTGGCCCCGACGATCGCGAGGCACTCGCCGCCGCGAATGTGGAGGTTGACACTGCTGAGCACATTCAGCGCGCGGCCATTGATGTTGAATGTCTTGGAGAGGTCGCGGACAGTCACCTCTCCGCGTAGCGTTTGCGTTGCGGTCGTCATATAAAACCTCGATTGCGATAGCAGCGGCCGGCCTCCAGAACCGGCCGCTGCGGCTAGCCAGCTCAGTTGCTGGCAAAGCGTTCCGGCGTGTAAAGCACGTTTTCGACCTTGATCTGATCTTTCTTGATCTGACCTTCGCGCACGAAGATATCGACCCAGAACTGCAGGTCGCGATCGACCGCCTTGGCGCCGGGACGTAGGCCATATCCGGTGAAGTACTGGGCGATGTCGCCATTCTCGCCGCGCGCTGTCAGAACTTTTGCGATGATCTTCTTGGTTTCTTCCGGGTGCGTTCGAGCATAATCTGCGGCGCGCTCGGATTGCTCGATAAAGACCTTCGCGGCTTTGGGATGCGCGTGGATCCAGTCGCGGCGCAGGACCACGAAGCCCCCGGCGATTTCGCCGAGCACGTCGGTATCGCCGAAAATCTTCTGCAGTCCACCATTCTTCAATGCGGCACCCTCAAAGGTCTTCTGCCAGTAGCCGAAGGCGGTCACGTCGACCTGCCTGGAGCGCAGCACCTGCTCCAGCTGCGGGCCGGGAACGACGACAAGCTTGGCAGCGTTTTCCGGCAGGCCGACGGAATGCAGCGCCTCGCGCACTGTGTAGTCGAGATGGGCGCCCAGCGTGTTGACCGCTATCGTCTTGCCGGCGAGGTCTTTGATCGACTTGATCGGGCTTCCCTCCAGCGAATAGAAGATGCTTTCCGTGTCCTTGTTGATGCCGTTCGACGGATAGGCCGCGACAAAGTCGTTGCCGCCGGCGATCGAATTCAACACGGCGGAGGTTGCGGCGCTGCCGAGTTCGACATTTCCGGATGCAAGAGCGAAAAGCGAAGCCGGACCGCCCTGGGCATAGCCGACATTCTCAATCTTGATTCCTGTGCCGTCGAAGTAGCCGAGTGCGTCTGCAAGCTCGTGGCCAGAGAGGCCGCCCTGGCTGGCGAGGTAGCGGATCTTCACGTCTTCCGCACCGGCGGCAAAGGCGAAGCTTGCCGGGGTCGAAAGGAAGAGGCTGGCCGAAAGCGCAGCCAGGCCGTTGAAGCGACGGCGGTTGATGGCGGTCATACGATTCTCTCCTTGATCAATGGGTTTGGCGATGGTGCCTGGTCTGTCTCGGGCCGGTTCAGGCCTTTGCAGGAGCCCAGCGGCACAGTCGCTTCTGAAGGGTTTCGAGGATACTGTTGGCGACAAGTCCCAGAGCCGCCAGCAAGAGGATTGCCCCGAACATCAACGGGATCTGGAAATTGTATTGCGCGTTCATCACCTGGAAGCCGAGGCCGCTATTGGCGCCAATCATTTCGGCGGCGATCAGCAGCAGGAGCGCGGTGGTGGCGCTCAAGCGCAGGCCGACGAAGATCTGCGGAAGGGCGCCGGGCAGGACAACGCTGCGAAAGATATGCGAGCGGCGCGCGCCATAGACGCGGGCCATTTCGATGAGCTTGGGGTCAGCCTGTTTCACGCCACCGATTGTGGCGAGCAGGATCGGAAACAGCGTCGCCCAGAAGATGACGAAGACCTTGGAGGTTTCGCCGAGGCCTAAGAGCAGGATGAAGACAGGATAGAGTGCCAGTGCCGAGGTCTGGCGCAGCAGCTGCAGGATCGGGTCGAGCGCGCGCTCGACAACCCGTATTCCACCCATGAAAAGGCCGAGCGGAATGCCAAGCGCAACGGCCGCAGCAAAGGCGATGCCGGCGCGTTGCAGGCTGATGGCGACATCGCGCCAGAGCGGGCCGTTGACGAAGCCGTTGACCAGCGCGTCCCAGATACGGTCAAGCGGCGGGATGACCGCCGGGTTGATCCACCCGGCGGTTGCCGATACCTGCCAGAGGACGGCGAGGGCGATGATGGAACCATAACGCACGACAACGTTCTGTACACCGCCCCGGACAAGCCGGCCGAGCACGCCCGTGGAGAAGGCGGGGCCGACCTGCCCGGATCTCAGTCTGCCCGTTTTCGACGGGCTGTTGTTCAGCGGATAGGACTGTTCGATATCGAGCGCCATGGGGATGTCCTCTGGTCTGGTGTCTGTCGTTTATTCGGCGGCCTGGACGGCGCCTTGCGCCAGCGTCCAGCGGTTCTGCGGGAAAGGCAGGCCGAGATTTTCGCGCAGCGTCCTGCCCTCGTATTCCGTACGGAAGAGACCGCGACGTTGAAGCTCCGGAATGACCAGATCGACGAAGTCATTCAGGCCCGTCGGCAGCCACGGCGGCAGGATGTTGAAGCCATCGGCGGCCTCGTTTTCGAACCATTCCTGCAGCGTGTCGGCGATCGTTGCCGGCGTGCCGACGATGGTGAAATGACCGCGTGCCGAGGCCACCCATTGATAGAGCTGGCGGATGGTGAAGTTGTTCTCGTCGGCGATCTGGCGGATGAGCGCCTGACGGCTCTTCATGCCTTCCGTCGGCGGGGCCGGCGGCAGCGGGCCGTCGAGATCGGCGCCCGTCAGATCGAGTTCACCGCCGGTGAGGCCCTTGATGAGAGCAAGGCCATCCTCTTCGAGGATGAGGCTGGTGAGACGTTCGTATTTCTCCTTCGCCTCGTCCAGCGTGCGACCGACGAAGGGCGAGACGCCGGGCATGATCAATACGTGATCGGGATTGCGGCCAAGACCACGGGCACGGGACTTGATATCGCGATAGAATTCCTGCGCCGTCTCGATGTGCTGGTGGGCGGTGAAGATGACCTCCGCCGTCTGGGCCGCAAGCCCGCGACCGTCATCCGATTGGCCGGCCTGCACGATCACCGGATGGCCCTGGGGCGAGCGCGAGACGTTGAGCGGGCCGCGAACCTTGAAATGCTCGCCGCGATGATTTGTGTAATGCACCTTGTTGGGGTCGAAGAAGCGGCCGGTCTCGCGGTCGCGAATGAAGGCGTCGTCTTCGAAACTGTCCCAGAGTTTCTTGACCACCTCAACGAATTCGCCGGCGCGCTTGTAGCGGAAGGCATGCGGATGCTGATGGTCGAGGTTGAAGTTCTGCGCGGCGGATTCGGTCGCCGTCGTCACCACGTTCCAGCCGGCGCGACCATCGGAGATGAGATCGAGCGAGGCGAATTTGCGGGCGAGATTAAAGGGCTCCTCATAGGTCGTGGAAGCCGTGGCGATGAAGCCGAGATGGGTCGTGAGGGGCGCTAGCGCCGAGAAGAGTGTTACGGGTTCGAAGCCAGCCACCTTGGCATTGCCGCCTTCGATGCCGCCCCCGAAGGCAATTGCCAGTCCATCGGCGAGGAAATAGGCGTCGAAGAGGCCGCGTTCTGCCGTCAGCGCCAGCTGCTTGTGGAATTCGAAACTGGTTGCGCCGTCCGTCGGCTGGTCGGGATGACGCCAGGCGGCAATGTGCTGGCCGCCGCCGGGAAGGAATGCACCGAGTCTGATCTTGCGTGTCATGATCTTCATCTCTTTCTGAGCTTAAAGGGTTGCGACAGGCCTCGCCTCTCCGCGCGGACGCTGCTTCTCGCTGATTATGGATTGTGAATTCAGAAGCCTGCCGCGGCTGTCTGCTGCTGCAGGCGCAGGTGGCTTGCCGGAGCAAAGCTTCTTTCCTGCTGGCGATGTTCGCGCAGAAAGGGCGCGAACTGCTCGACCGCCCGGTCGAGCCGGTCCAGCACCGCCCTGTTGGTGAGGCGACCCTCGGCGAAATCGCGTTCGGACACATATACGCCCGTTGCGAGCGTCTGTGTTTCGAAGAAGGCGAAGAGCGGGCGCAGCTGGTGCTCGATGATCAGGGCATGCTTTTCACCGCCACCCGTTGCAGCCAACAGGATCGGCTTGCCAGCGAGCCACGTTGGATCGATCAGGTCGAAGAGATGCTTGAAGAGGCCGGGATAGCTGCCCTTGTAGACCGGACTCGCGATTACGAGTGCCTTCGCCTGGACGATCCGGTCGACGATGCTGCGTGCTTCTTCGCCAAGATCATTAAAGCTGCGCGCGAGGCCGAGTTCCGGTCCGAACTGACCGAGATCGTAGACCTCGGAGTTCTTTTCGAACCGAGTTGCCACGCGACGAACGGCCTCTTCGGTCAGGACGCGCGTCTTGGAGGGAGTGCTGAAACTGCCGGAAAGGCCCACGATGACAGCGGCGGACATGCGCATCTCCTTTGTACATAATGTCTACATTAATAATAGACTAATACCGAGAAAGCGTGTCCGTCCATTCCATAATCAGAGGCTGCGAGAGATGTCCTGAACTCCTGAAGGCAACGCGCACGATAGAAATTCTCTTCGCGGTTTTGAGCGGTGCCTGACCTGAAAACAATGGAGCCGGGACCCTCTCCGGATCCCGGCTTCAATGAACGATCACGATTTTTGCATTGCGGATTTATGGGAGGCGGGCCACGGAATTGCGTGTGACGTCGCGGCGTCCTGAGGTAATCCGCTCAGCAATCTGACGCGCCTGTTCGCGGATGTCCGGCACCGCAATCGATTCCCAGAATGTGCCGAGTGTCACCGGACCGATGCCGAAGATGCGCGAGGACGCATCCCCGTTTGCGTTGACGAGGGCACAGTTGCGATCGAATTCCAGGCCGAGACCCAGCTTTTCCAGCCGTGCCGCGCCGCTTTCCACCAGAGCGCCGACGAGGCCCTTAAGCTCCTGATCCGTGCGGCGGCGCACGCCCCGGCAGTCATAGATGATGTCCGCCTTGAACGGGCCCGGCTCGTACCAACCGGGGCGCATGACATTGGCAAACAGCCGGTCGCCCCGCCGCTCTGCGGAGAGGAAGCGGCCCTTGACGATTTCGAGCTGGCCGCTTTCCAGCGCTGCGGCGATGCGCGTCGCCTGGGCCGGCGGCATACGGTGGCGATGCACGTCCCAGAAGGCAGCGGCATGTCGGAGGAAGCGCTGACGCGACTCCGTCGGAAGGTTCTTCCAGACCGTCTGGATATGCGGACGCATGCCGTCCATGACGTCGCGCCAGTCGCCACCATTCTTGACATGCGTGCGCACAAGATCGGTGAGCCACCGGCTGAGATAATGAATGCTGGCGCCGAGCGGGATGTCAGCTGTGGAGAGCTGCAGCGGGCGATGCAGCGCGTGACGCTGCGACACGAGCCCCCGCCGCGACACGGCGACAATCTTGCCCTTGTGTCCATTGTCGAGCAGGGACAGGACCGTATCGACCATGGTCAGGCCCGTGCCGATGACCAGCACGCGCGCGTCCCTGTTTTCCGGAAGCGGATCGGTCCACGGGTTGGACAGAAGTCCTTCGCTTTCGGGTTTCAGACCGAAGCCAGTCGCCACGATCGCAAAGTGGGCAGGCAGAGACGATCCGTCGGCCAGCGTTACCTCGACGCCGTTCTCCAGTTCGCGCATGCCGACACAGGCCTGTCTGATGATGCGAAGCTTGCCGACCGGCGCGGTCTCGCGAAGTGCTGCCTCCAGATATTCGCCATAAATGCTGCGCGGTACGAAGGGACCGTTGCGGGTGAGTTCGGGATAATGAACCGCCAGCCAGCGATCGAAATGATCGGGCGAGCCGGAGAATGCGCTGAGCTGTGCCGAGCGCACGTTAAAGAGATGCGAGGGGTTTGTCGTCAAATAGGCCAGGCCCTTGCCGATCTCGTCGCTCGCCTCGACCAGTGTGACGCGCAGTGCGCCATCGCCCAGCCGGAAGAGATTGGCAGCCATGATGGCCCCGCTGGCTCCGCCGCCTGCGATTACGATGTGATGCGTCATTTCCGCCTCCCGGGTTGGAGCGGAAACCGCATGGCCCCGCTCAGGATATTTCCAGAAACTCGTCTTGTTCGAGGCGCGCCGCCTCCACCATGGACCGCATGTCGGCCAGGGACTTCGTGTCGAGCACGGAAGCTATCGCCTCCCGGACCTCCAGCATCGACAGACGCACGGCGCATGTCGCTTCGTCGGTACAATCGCTGCAGCGTTGATAGGCCGTACGGCTGGCGCAGCTGATCGGCGCCAGCGGCCCATCGAGAACCCGCAACGCATGGCCGACCATGATGTCTTCCGGACGATGTGCCAGACGATAGCCGCCGCTGCGGCCCTTGCGCGTCTCGACAAAGCCGCCATTGCGCAAATCGGCGAGGATCGCGTCGAGAAATTTCTTCGACATGCCGTAGGTCTCGGCGATCTCCACCGACTGGGCGACCGTTCCTTCCGGGATGCCCGACAGATAGTGAAGCGCCTTCAAACCATATTTGCCCTTCATGGTGAGCATCGGTCTGCAAATCCTTGTCGCGACAGGTTTCGCGGCGCGCCGGAGGCGCCATTCCGCGGCCCGTCATCACTCTCGTCTCGAACTCGTGCATCGCAGGTCTCCGCCGATTTTCTCGGCTGCCTGACGATATTGCGGTTTGCGGAGCGGATACCGATCCTTCGGTGCCGCCCGGCTTCACAACCCTTAGAAAAACGCACCGGGCTTCAGAACTAGAACCGCAACCACGCCATAGGCAGCCAGGAATGCCATCCAGCCCAAGACCCGCCTAGCGGCCGGTCCGCTGAAATTCTGACTCATCTTGATATGCGAATTCGTCCAATGTCTGGTCATTAAGGCATCTCCCTTTCAGGGTGGAGCTGCTTCTAACACAGGATAGTCTATTACGTTTGTAGACTTTGTAAATTCTCTTTCGACCCCCTTTAAGAGAAAATTTATCTTCTTTAAGGCGAAAGAGGGGAGAGTTCAGCGGTTGAGCGTGTCCACCGGATACGCCGTCGTGCTCTTGATACGCTCCATCGCGAAATGCGACGTGACATTCTTCAGCGCCACGGCCTCCGTCAGGCGACGATAAAACGCGTCAAAGGACGCCATGTCGGCGACTGCGACTTTCAGCATGTAATCGATCTCGCCTGCCATGCGGTGAATTTCCATCACTTCCGGCATCGCACCGATGGTGTCTGAGAAATTGTTACGCCAAGCGGGGCTATGGTCCGCTGCCTCTATTGCGACGAAGACCGTTAGTCCAAGCCCGACCGCCTCCGGGGAGACCAGCGCGACACGGCGCAGGATGACGCCGCTCTGCTCCAGTTTCTGGATGCGCTTCCAGCACGGCGTCTGCGACAGGGCCACTTGCTCGGCGATCTGCGCAACGGAAAGCGTCGCGTCATTTTGAAGGGCGGCTACGATCTTGCGGTCGATCAGGTCCATGTCTCGTTGCCCGGCTGCTTTGGTTTCGGTGCAGGCCACATCAACCGGGATGATATATATTAGTCTATAAATTAAGTAGATAATTTTTGTTTTGTATGCGACGTTTCGCGAAATTTCCATCTCGCTTTTTCGGCCCTGAAGACATTTCAGCCGGCCTTGGGTTCGCACATCGGTGTCACCCGCCGTACCACATGCGCCACAGAAGGCCGTCGCGACGGATGAAGTGGTGCGAGAGCGCGGCAATGACATGAGTGAGCACCAGCGCGATCAGCAGTTTTGCCAAGGCGCCATGCAGAAAGCGTGGCGGGTAGAGTTCGAAATTCGGCAGCACCGCGCCCGGGCGACCGAGGATGGCGGGCGCGGCGCCGCTGTCGAGAACGATGCCAACCCCGGTCACGAGAAGGCCGAGGACAATAAGGTAAAGGGTGTAGTGAATGGCGCTCGCCAGCCTGGCTTCCCAGACCTTGGTTCCGGCCACATGCTCCGGCCGGCGATCGATCATGAACCACCACGCCAGTCGCAGCAGCGTTAGAACCAGAACGGCGATGGCGACCGGTATGTGGAACCTGAGGATAGCGGCCTTGGCGGCCGGATCCACGCTTTGAGCCGCCCGGAAGCCGGAAATCAGCAGGACGGGGATGAGAATGGCTGTCAGCCAGTGGAGGGTGATGGCGACGGCGCCGTAGCGGTCAGACTTGCTTTTCATCGTCGAGGGGTCCTTCGAGTTTGACCTTCAGCGCCAAAAGCACGCGGCGAGCCGTCTTGAGGTCATCGACGGCGATCCCTTCGCCCAGCGCTTCGGTCAGGGGAGCATAGATCTCATAAGCTTCGTCATAGATCTGACGGCCCTTGGCGGTCAGGATGACAAGATGGGCTCGGGCATGGTGCGGGTTTGGCGCGAAGGCGACGACCCCCTCCCGTTCCAGATCATTGACGATACGCTGGACATTCTGCCGGCTGGCGCCCAGATCCCGCGCCAGCCAGGCCACGGGTTGCGGTCGTTCCGCAAAGACGATCGCGCCGAGAATCTGCCAACGCGCACTCGTCAGCCCCAGGGGAGCGACGAGTCGGTCTCCCCAGGTCAATGTCAGGTTGTTCACACGGAACAGGGTGAGCACGAGGTCCGTCAGGACCGCGGATTTGGTATCTGCTTCGTTTCTCATGGTTCTATAATGTCATATTGACATCATGATGTCAATTAAATCGCGGGCGTCTTCGTTCCGGTAAATCAAATCCGTTTCGAAGAGAGGGCCGGCGTTCATCTTCCTCGGCGCCTGAGCGGACCGAACGGCAGGCGGAGCACGCCCGCTCTGGAATGCGGTGGGAGAAGGAAGCGTTGCAGCCGGCTGTTCTTGTGAAAACAGAAAATAAATGGCTAAAGACGCAACGTACTGCCGTTAACAATTCGTTAATAGGTTTAAAAGGTAAGCATACCTGTATTGAACAGGGAAAAACACGCAAGCTACAGACAAGCGATCGATAATATTGTCAGAGTGCAAAGTGACGATGATGTCATCAAAGGAATGAGCAATGATTGTTCTTGGAATGAGCGCGACGCTGATCGCCACCTCCACGCTGGCGGCGTTTTTCCTTCTCTTCACTCTGGATACCGCCAGAAAGGCGCCGGTAGACCCCGTGTTCTGATCGACCTTTCGAGCGCACGCCCCAGTCAGTGGCCGGTCCGGCGATGACCGAAGCGCATGGCCGCAGGCATTGACTTCATGGTCATCACTTGGAAAGACTGCCGGCCGACACAATCGGCCAGGCAAGATCGCATTCCATGAGCATCCAGTCCGTCAAAGACTTTTTTGCAGACCACGCACCCGACATTTCCGTCATCGAGCTTGAGACAAGCACCGCAACGGTGGCGCTTGCTGCCGAAGGCCACGGCGTCGAGCCCGGCCAGATCGCCAAGACGCTGGCCTTTCGCACCGATGCAGGCGTGATCCTCATTGTGGCCCGCGGCGACGCCCGGATCGACAACAAGAAGTTCAAGGCGATTTTCGGCGGCAAGCCGCGTATGCTGGCGCTCGAGGAGGTGGAAGCCGAAACATCGCATCCTGTCGGCGGCGTCTGCCCCTTCGGTCTTCCGCATCCGATGCCGGTCTATTGCGACATCTCCTTGAAGACCTATGAAGAAGTCGTTCCGGCAGCCGGCGCAATCAACGCAGCTGTCAGGATTTCGCCACAGCGGATGGCGGAACTGGCATCTGCCGAATGGATCGATGTCTGCCAGTAACGGGTAGAGAGAATGAGCGGCTGTCTTGCGAGTTTGCGGTGAAAGCCGCATCACCTGAACTGCCCTATTTTTGATTCAGGCAATCCGCACGCAAAACCGCCGCTGACGCACGTCGGCCGGACACGCTCTAGAAGCCCGAGCCTCCGAAGGCTTCGCTCCGCAGCGTTCCATAGAGGATGCTGATATCGAGCAGCAACGAATAGTTATCGACATAATAGAGGTCGGCAGCAGCGCGCGCACGCGACTTGCTGGCGAGAATGGTCGGCCCGCGCAGACCCCGCATCTGGGCGAGGCCCGTAATGCCGGGTCGCACGCGATGACGCTTGTGATAATCCGGCACAAGTTCCTCGTAGAGCATCCCGGCCGCCTTCATGCCGATGGCATGCGGTCGCGGGCCGACGAGCGACATATCGCCCTTCAGCACGTTGAGAAGCTGCGGAAGCTCATCCAGATTGGTCTTGCGCAGGACGGCACCCAGCGGCGTGATCCGGTGATCGCCAGCCCGCGTCTGGTCGACGCCGGTGTGATCCGAAAGATCGGCATACATCGTTCGGAACTTGTAGACTCTGATCTTCTGGCAGTCCTTGCCCCAGCGCAACTGTGAGAACAGGGCCGGACCTCTGCTGGTCAGGCGAATGGCCAGAGCGATCAGTACCAGTAATGGCAGCAGCACGATCAGCGCGGAAGCGGAAATCGCGATGTCCATGCCGCGCTTGATCGCAAACTGAACAGGCTTCTCGTCGACGCGCCGCACCGCTTGGCGTCCGAACCCGACGCCAACAACAGCATTTGAACTCTCTACTAACTCTGCTGTCTCGTGACGAACGAAATCCAGGTCGTTGACCGCCATCTGAAAATCCCAGCCTGAAATGCCCAACGAATAATCATTTATCCCCGCGGAACGTACATGAGGACAGCTTCACCATACCGGAGAAGACTTCCTGCTGACAACTATTTTTACACTTCGTTAACCTTGTTCTTAAATTTTTCGTTAACGTCCAGATTTGTGTCGATATCTATTTCAATCGCGGCGAAAATGAATCGGCAACATTTCATTGTGCGGTGCGATATTCTTTGCTCTTTGATAAATATATGACGCCTAATTTTGGAGAAGTGACGCGGAATCTTACGTAAAGGCACCGATAACCTGCATTTCGCTTTCTCTGAAAATTCGCGTAATGCTAAAATCTGTTTGCGGACCCCTTCGTCCAAAGTGACCGATACATTCAGCGGGACTAATTATTTCTCCGCTGTTCTACAGCCGAACTCGCCTGCGCGAGGTTGCAAACGTGCTATGCGTGCTGCGCGGGGCGCGATTTTCGACCCGAAAACGGCGAAAATTGCTCCAAATCAGCACATTAGAGGACAGCTCGGCGAAAATCGTCCCAAAAAAAATCGGAGGGCCGCATGCGATCGGGCCGCCCCGAGATCGACGGTGCGTGCGCGTGCAAGTTCACGGAATACGAAAAAGGCGGGAAACCCCGCCTCAGTTCTCTTCCATCTTGAGCGCTGCAATAAACGCCTCCTGCGGGATTTCGACCTTGCCGAACTGCCGCATGCGCTTCTTGCCTTCCTTCTGCTTTTCCAGAAGCTTGCGCTTGCGGGTGGCGTCGCCGCCGTAGCACTTGGCGGTTACGTCCTTGCGCAGCGCCCGGACGGTTTCGCGGGCAATGACCTTGCCGCCGATGGCGGCCTGGATCGGGATCTGGAACATGTGCGGCGGAATGAGTTCCTTCAGTTTCTCGCACATGGCGCGGCCACGGCGGTCTGCCGCCGAGCGGTGGACGAGGATAGAAAGCGCATCGACCGGGTCGCCATTGACCAGAATGTTGAGCTTGACGAGATCGCCTTCGCGATAGTCAGCCAGATTGTAGTCGAAGGAGGCATAGCCCTTGGAGATCGACTTCAGGCGGTCGTAGAAGTCGAAGACGACTTCGTTGAGCGGCAGTTCATAGGACACCATGGCGCGGGTGCCGACATAGGAGAGGTCGGTCTGGATGCCGCGGCGGTCCTGGCAGAGCTTGAGGATCGAGCCGAGATATTCGTCCGGAGTCATGATCGTCGCCTTGATCCACGGCTCGTGGATTTCGTCGATCTTGACGACATCCGGCATGTCGGCCGGATTGTGCAGCTCGCGCTCCGTGCCGTCGGTCATCCTGATCTTGTAGACGACCGAAGGGGCCGTCGCGACGAGATCGAGATTGAACTCGCGCTCCAGGCGTTCCTGGATGATTTCCAGATGCAGCAGGCCGAGGAAGCCGCAGCGGAAGCCGAAGCCAAGAGCTGCGGACGATTCCATTTCGAAGGAGAAGGACGCATCGTTGAGGCGCAGCTTGCCCATGGCAGCGCGCAGGTCTTCGAAGTCGGCCGCATCGACCGGGAAGAGACCGCAGAAGACCACCGGCTGGGCCGGCTTGAAGCCCGGCAGGGCCTTGTCGGTCGGGCGCTTGTCCTCGGTGATCGTATCGCCGACGCGGGTATCGGCCACTTCCTTGATCGAGGCGGTGATGAAGCCGATCTCGCCGGGGCCGAGTTCCTCGACATTGACCATCTTGGGCGTAATCACGCCGACGCGCTCGACGCCATACTTGGCGTCCGTGCCCATCATCCGGATGGTCATGCCCTTGCGCAGCACGCCGTCGAGAATGCGCACCAGAACGATGACGCCGAGATAGGTGTCGTACCAGCTGTCGACCAGCAGGGCCTTCAGCGGTGCATCCACACCCTTCTCGCTCTTCGGCGGTGGCAGTTTGTGCACGATGGCTTCCAGAACGTCGGGAATGCCGAGGCCAGTCTTGGCCGAAATCAGTACGGCTTCGGAGGCGTCGATGCCGATCACTTCCTCGATCTGCTCCTTCACCCGGTCCGGCTCTGCCGCCGGCAGGTCGACCTTGTTGAGGACCGTGACGATCTCGTGGTTGTTGTCGATCGCCTGATAGACATTGGCGAGCGTCTGGGCTTCCACGCCTTGCGACGCGTCCACCACCAGCAACGAGCCTTCGCAGGCCGAGAGTGAGCGCGAGACTTCATAAGTGAAGTCGACGTGGCCGGGCGTGTCGATGAGGTTCAGCACATAGTCTTCGCCATTGTTGGCCTTGTAGTTCAGACGCACCGTCTGGGCCTTGATGGTGATGCCGCGTTCCTTCTCGATATCCATGTTATCGAGAACCTGTTCCGACATCTCGCGCGCTTCCAGGCCGCCGCAGGTCTGGATCAGGCGGTCGGCCAGCGTCGATTTCCCATGGTCGATATGGGCGACGATGGAGAAGTTGCGGATATGGTCGAGGGGGATGCGGGTCGAATCTGTGCTCATGGTCCGGGCATATAGCAGCGGCTCAAGCCCCGGAAAAGCGGAATTATAAGGGTTTGCGTGGTTAATGACCGCGAGGCACGTTCAATTTTCGTCCACTGTGCGCCGGAAGGGCAGAATGGAGCGGATACGCCCATCGCGCAACCACAGCCCGCCCCACATGAAGGCGGCGAGATAGAAGCTGAAGAGGATATGCGAGAAGAGCGGACTTTCCGCCCGCACCTGCGTGGCAATCGCACCGCCGAAAAGGCCTGTCATGATGATCGCGCCGAGCAGACTGGTCGCGGGGATGACATAGAAAACGGTGCCGGCCAGCTCGATAAGCCCGATCATCAGCGCATAGCCATGCGGCCAGCCGAGCGCCGCCAGGGTTTCCTCAGCGACTGCCATGCCGAGCAGCTTCGGCGCAACCGACGCGCCCAACATGAAGAGTACAAAGAGGGCGCTCAAGACGCGCCCGGTCCAGATCATCCAAGGTTTGTCTTGCACGCGAAGCCCCTCCCGCCCTTTAGTTGATATCAACGGTAATATGAGCCACTGCGCTTGGGCAAGTCCCAGACAAATGATTGCATTTTTTTCACCGGTGATGTCGATTCCCGATCGGGTGGCGCGTCTCTTTGTCGACGGCGCCGATGGGTGGGGCCGAAGCGAGCCCAAGGAGGGGCGGAATTCATGCAGTACATGCTTCTGATTTACGAGAATGAGGAGATTTTCGGCGGACCGGAGAAGAACGGACCGATGATGGCCGAGGTGGGGCCGAAGCACTTCGGCTTTATTGGCGAAATGGGCGCGGCGCGCGTCGGCGGGGCGGGCCTGAAGGGGACTGCCTTTGCCACCACCGTGCGGACCGAAAATGGCCAGCAGACCATCCATGACGGCCCGTTTGCCGAAACGAAGGAGCAGCTTGGCGGCTATTACCTGATCGAGGTTCCCGATCTCGACGCGGCCATTGCGCTGGCGAAGAAGGTGCCGCTGGGCAGGGACGGGGGGATCGAAATCCGGCCGCTGATCCCGCTTCCGCCGGGCATGACGCGGTAAGGGCGGCGATGGGCGGCGAGGCTCTTGAGGTTGCATTCCGGGAGATGGGCGGGCGTATCGTTGCCGCGCTCGCTGCCCGGTTCCGCGACCTCGACCTCGCCGAGGAGGCCTTTGCGGAGGCCTGCTCGCGGGCGGCAAAGATTTGGCCGGTCTCCGGTCCGCCGGATGCGCCGTCCGCTTGGCTTTACCGCACCGCCGAACGCGCCGCTCTCGACATGGTCCGGCGGCGGCAGGTTCGCCAGAGCCTCGCGCAGGAACCGCCGGAGCCGGAACCCAATGCGGAGGAATTGATGACTTCCGATGAGGCCATCATCCCGGAAGAACGGCTGCGGCTTATCTTCATCTGCTGCCATCCGGCGGTCGCTCCGGATAGCCGCGCGGCGCTGACGCTTCGGCTCGTCTGCGGGCTGGACGTTGCCGAGATTGCGCGGGCTTTCCTGACGAACGATATTGCCCTGCAGCAGCGGCTGGTTCGGGCCAAGCGAAAAATCCGAGAGACGGGCGTGAGCTTCGAAGTCCCCGGACCGGAGCATTGGCCGGAGCGGCTCAGCGCGGTTCTCTCGACGCTCGAAGTTGCCTATTCCAAGGCGCATGAGGATGCGGCGGGCTCCGGCCGCCACGCCGGGTTTGCGGCTGAAATGCTGGCGCTCACGGCATTGCTTGCTTCGATGATGCCGGAGGAGGCCGAGGTGCAGGCGCTGGCCGCGATCATCCGCTTTGCAGAAGCGCGACGCCCGGCAAGGATTGCGGCGGATGGCAGCATGATCCCGCTTTCCGAGCAGGACCCGGCGCGCTGGTCTGCGGAGCTGATTGCCGATGCGCGGCGCTATTGCGGACGGGCGCTGTCCATCGGCTCCCCGGCGCCGCGCATTCTCAACATGATGATCCATGCACTCTGGTGCGGCCGCAAGAGCCTCGACGACCCACCGCCATGGAAGTCCGTGCTCTCGGCCTATGACATGCTGCTGGCCCTTCAGGACAATCCGATCGTCACGATCAACCGTGCGGTGGCGCTGGCGGAGGTCGAGGGAGCGGAGGCAGCGCTGACGGCCATCGCCGATCTTGAGCCGGCGCGTTTCGGAAATTTCCTGCCCTATCAAGTGTTGATGGGCGATCTGCTGGTCCGCACGGGCGACATGGCGGCGGCCCGCGCTGCCTTCGACCGGGCGCTGGCGCTGGGGCCCGGCGAGGCGGAAGCGCGCTATCTCGCCGCACGGCGGGCAGCGCTTTCGGACGCTTAATACCGGAACATCGGACAGCGGGGGCGCGAAAAGCCTGGCCAGTGTCATCCACTCGCCAGGCCTCGGCTTCAGGCGGCATTGATGACCGGGTAATCCGTATAGCCTTCCGCCCCACCGCCGGCGTAGAAGAAGGCCCGGTTCGGCTCGTTGAGAGGCGCACCGATTTTGAGGCGCTGCACGAGATCGGGATTGGCAAGCGCCATGGAGCCGAGCGCCTCGATATCTGCACGACCTGCGGCGACATCGGCGCCGATCTGATCGCGTGGTCGGCCGGGGCGGTTCAGAACCAGCGGACCGCCGAAGGCGTGGCGGATCTCCTCCAGAAACGCATCGCTGCGCACATGCAGGATATGGAGATAGGCAAGGTTCATCTTGCCGAGTTCAGCCGCCAGATGCCGATAGAGATCGTCATTGGTCTCGCCTTCCGCGATGCCGCCCGTGGGGACCCCCGGCGAGAGGCGGATCGCCGTCTTTTCCGGGCCGATGGCATCCGCGACGGCGCGGGCTACGTCGAGGGCAAAGCGTGCCCGGTTTTCCATGGAGCCGCCATAAACGTCCGTCCGTTGGTTCGCGTCAGGCGCCAGGAACTGGTGTACCAGATAGCCGTTTGCGCCGTGGATCTCGACACCATCGGCGCCGGCTTCAATCGCCCGCCTGGCCGCATGGGCGAAGTCGGCGATCGTCTGGCGGACCTCGTCCGTTTCCAGTGCGCGCGGGACCGGCACCGGCAGCATTCCCGTCATCGTGAACATGTCCTCTCCGGCCGCGATGGCCGAGGGCGCGACCGGTTGACGGTGATGCGGCGTGTTGTCGGGATGCGACCGCCGGCCGACATGCATGAGCTGGATGAACAGGCGTCCGCCGGAGGCGTGCACGGCATCGGCAACATTGCGCCAGCCGGCCACATGCGCATCCGTGTAGATGCCCGGCGTTGCGAGATAGCCCTGCCCGTCATCAGAGGGTTGCGTGCCTTCGCTGATCAGCAGGCCGAGCGAGGCGCGCTGGCCGTAATATTCTGCTGCGAGATCGCCCGGCGTGCCGTCGGGTTTGGCGCGGCTGCGGGTCATCGGCGCCATGGCGAGACGGTGCGGCAGCGTGAAGGTTGCCAGTTTGAGAGGGCTCCAGAGGTCGGTCATTTTGCTTCTCCTGCAAAGGTGGTGTGAAACTTGAAACGGAGGTAACGGCGGGTTGCCGGAAGACACGCTTCAATTTAATGATCCAAATTCGTTGCGATAGCTGGTATATTTGGACGCATCGTCTCACTGGTGGAACAAATGGATCTTCTTGCACTGGCCGATTTCAATCTGGTGGCCCGCCATGGCGGGTTTGGCAACGCAGCACGCATGACGGGGCGACCCAAGGCCACCTTGTCGCGCCGCGTGGCCGATCTCGAAGCGGGATTGGAACTGCGGCTCTTCGAGCGTGGCGCCCGGAAGCTCAAGCTGACCGAAGAGGGCCGGGCGCTTTACGAGCGCACCAGTCAATTGCTGACCGAACTGGAAGAGACGGCAACCTCCATCGCCTCCGGCGGACAATCACCGCGCGGACGTCTGCGCATCAGCGCACCGCTGATGTTCTCGCAAGCGGCGCTGGGCAAACTCGCGGCGGGCTTTGTGATGCAATATCCTGACATGCGGGTCGAAATCGTGGTCGAGGATCGACCGGTGGACATGATCGAGGAGGCCTATGACCTCGTCATCCGCGTCAATCCCGAGCCTGACATCAATCTCGTCGGCCGACCCTTTCTGCACGACCGGCAGGTCGTCGTGGCGCCGCTCGATTTTGCATGGCCCGCAGACGGGGCTGAAGTCCCGGCCATCGTTCGGGGCGTGGTTCGCAAATCCGACACGTGGAAGCTGACGACGCCGAACGGAGCGCGCGAGCTTGCGGTCATGCCGATATTGGCCATGTCGGCCAACACGATGGTGCGCGATGCCGTCCTGAAGGGCGCCGGCGTGGCGCGCCTGCCGCTTTCGCTGGTCAACGGCGATCTCGCTGCTGGGCGGCTCGCGCTTTGGGGCGATATCGAAGGGGTAAAAGTCGCGCTCTGGGCGCTCTACCCGTCACGCCGTCTGCTGAGCGTCCGGGTGTCGGCGTTTCTCGATTATCTGAGACAGGCCTTCCCGCAGGGAACGCCAGAGGAGCTCGCCGCCTATCTGAGCTGAAGCCATTCCGCAGTCGGGCCTGCATCAAGCCCTGGATTTGCCGACATCAGAACTGCTCTGGCCAGTCGCGGCGCGTGGCAACCTGCCCTTCCTTGCGCAGCCGGGTCACTTCGGGCATGTCGATCTCCGCCACCAGCCAGCTTGAGCCAGCAACGTCATCCTCCGAGCTTTCGGCGAAGATGCCCGAGGGCGGCATTCCGTAATCCGGGGGCACATAGAGCGCGGCGCGGCCCTTGTTCTCGTCCATGGCGGGCGACCAAGGTGCATTGCCGGCGGTCGGCGAGGCAAGCACGGCGATCTGGTTTTCGAGCGCCCGCGCCTGCGCGCCGATGCGGACGCGGTAGCTGCCGGCGAGCGTGTCGGTGCAGGAGGGCGCGAGGATGAGATCGGCGCCATCTTCGGCAAGCTTGCGGGCGAGTATCGGGAATTCGTTGTCGTAGCAGATCAGGATGCCGAGCCTGCCGATCGGCGTGTCGAAGGTCCTCAGCCCATGAACGCCCGCCGCGATGAACCATTTCTCGCGCTCGAAGCGGGTCATGATCTGCTTGTCCTGCACGCCGATCAGGCCTTGCGGACCGAAGAGGAAGGCGCGGTTGCGGTACTTGCCATCGGCATCAAGTACCGGGGCCGAGCCGGGCGAAAACAGGATGTTATGGTTGGCGGCGATCTCGGCGCAGAGTTCCACCCAACGCGGGATCAGCGGCTGGATGCCGGCAATGGAGCCATGAAGGTCCGAGCGGGTTTCGGCATCTAGCTGGCCGGCCAGAACCATGGCGGCATATTCCGGTAATAGCGCCAGTTCCGCGCCCTGCCGTGCAGGCTCACCCACCAGCGTCGTCAGGTGGTGGGCGTAGGAGTCCCAGGTCTCGATGAGGTCAATTGCATATTGGCAGGCGGCGAGTTTCACCATCGCGGTCGGCATTCCTTGCATTCAGGCGTTTTCATGCGGGTAGCTTAGAGTTCCTTAATCCAGAAGGACATGGGCTTCGGGCTTTCTTCCGCCTCGTCCAAATCCTGCCAGCTGAATGTGGTTCGCAAATCCGGACGCGGCAGGTAGCCGCGATTGCGCCAGAACTCGTCGAGCGGCACGTAGTCCGCCGGGCGGCGCGGATGATCCTCCGGACGCTCGACAGCGCAGAAGGTGCAATGCGTCATGCCGCCGATGCTGCGCGCAAAGTTCTCCCGCTCCTCAATGAAGCGCACGCCGATCCCCCTGCCGCGATAGCCGGATTTAAGTATGGATTCGCCAAAATAGAAGATGGAGTCCGTGTTGTAGCCGAAGACCGTGAAGGGCGCTTTCACCTCGCGGGTCTCGCCCTTCATGGGCGTGCCTGTCGCCGCGCCCACGACCTCGTCGCCGTCGAAGGCGAGCACGAAGATCGAGCCCGGCGAGCGGGCATAGGTGGACAGATATTTCCGCTCATAGTCCTTCGAGCCCTCGTAGAGATAGGGAAAGGCGCGGAACACTTCGATGCGCAGCCGCGCCACATCGTCGAAATAGGGGACGGCCGCCGGGCCGGAGAAAGTCTTGATCGTCAGCGTCATGGCGTCTTCCCCTACCGAACGGTTCAGTCTCTCAATTTTTACTGCGTTGCCAATGCGAACCCGGTTTTCATACGCACCGGGATTCCTCTATATCCCAATCCGATAGAACAACCGGAGTTCCCTTGAATGCACGCCGCCGACCTCATTGCCGCCTATTACGACGCTTTCAATGCCGGCGACATGGACCGCTTCCTGTCGCTGCTGACCGACGATGTCGCCCATGACATCAACCAGGGCGAACGCCAGACGGGCAGAAAAGCCTTCGCAGACTTCATGGCGCACATGAACCGCTGCTACAAGGAACACCTGACGGATATGGTGATCATGACAAGCGCGGATGGCAAGCGGGCATCCGCAGAATTCGTGGTCAATGGTCAATACCTTGCCACCGACGAGGGCCTGCCGGAGGCGAATGGCCAGACCTACAAGCTGCCCGCCGGCGCGTTTTTCGACATCCGCGACGGCAAGGTGGCACGGGTGACGAATTACTACAATCTCAACGACTGGATTGCTCAGGTGGGTGGGTAACTTACCTGTAACGGCATCTCGAGCGGTTAAAGACCCCACCCCAACCCTCCCCACAAGGGGGAGGGAGAGTGACTGTTGGGCCATCATCACATTCGGGTGCAGCGACCAACAAGCTTGAATTCAGGGCGAGCGAGACGCCACGCATCGTCTCCCCCCTTGTGGGGGAGATGGCCGGCAGGCCAGAGGGGGTCTTTGCTCCGCCCCTCAGATCACCGTGAACCCATGCGCATAGGGATCGCGATCATCAATGAAGATCGTGTTGAAGCCGGTCTGGCGGGCCCAGCCGCCGACGGAGGGGATGATGCCTTCGCGGTTGCCGACCTTGACGGCAGCTTCTACCCGGCCCTTGAAGAGCGAGCCGATGATGCTTTCATGGATGAAGTCGTCGCCGACCTTCAGCTTGCCTTGGGCGGCCCATTGCGCCATGCGGGCCGAGGTGCCGGTGCCGCAGGGCGAGCGGTCGATGGCTTTTTCGCCGTAGAAGACGGCGTTGCGGGCGGTGGCTTCCGGATGCTTCGGCGCGCCGGCCCAGAGGATATGACGCAGGCCGTTGATGTCCGGGTTTTCCGGGTGGACGAACTGGTATTTCTCGTTCAGCGCCTTGCGCAGCTTCGGCGAATAGCCGACCAGTTCCCCGGCGGTGTAGTCTGCGATGTCGCGGAAGCAATCCTGCGGATCGACGATGGCGTAGAAATTGCCGCCATAGGCGACATCCACCTTCACCTCGCCCAGACCCTCGACTTCCGCCGTCAAGCCTTCTTCATAGAGGAACGAGGCGACATTGGTAAGGCGCACTTCCTCGACGAAGCGGCCTTCCTGTTTATACGTCGCGACGACCAGACCGGCCGGCGTATCGAGGCGCAGCACGCCCGGCTCCTTCGGCGTAACGAGGCCGTTTTCAATCGCCATCGTCACCGTGCCGATCGTGCCGTGACCGCACATAGGCAAGCAGCCGGAAGTCTCGATGAAGAGGACGGCGACATCGCAATCGGGGCGCGTCGGCGGATAGAGGATCGAGCCGGACATCATGTCATGGCCGCGCGGCTCGAACATGAGGCCGGTGCGGATCCAGTCATATTCGGCGAGGAAATGTGCACGCTTCTCGATCATGTTCGCGCCTTCGAGACGCGGGCCGCCGCCGGCGACCAGGCGGACCGGATTGCCGCAGGTGTGGCCGTCGATGCATTGGAACGTGTGGTTCGCCATGGTGATCCTCGAAAGGTTTCAGAAGCGCTGGGCGCGGAAGGGTTTCATGTCGATGGCCGGGGCCTTGCCTTCGACGAGATCGGCAGCGACTTCCGCCGTGCCCGCGGATTGCGTCAGGCCCAGATGTCCATGGCCAAAGGCGTAGACAATCGCAGGCGTGGCCGACGAGGGCGAGATGACCGGTAGGCTGTCGGGCATGGACGGCCGGAAGCCCATCCACTGCACACCGCCTTCGGTCTTCAACCCCGGCAGGAAGGTCTTGGCCTTGGCGAGCAGGAATTCGGCGCGCTTCATGTTGGGCGCAAGCTTCAGTCCGCCGAGCTCCACCGCGCCGCCGACGCGGACGCCCTCGCCGATCTTGCTGACCACGAAGGCGTGGTTGGAGAAGGTCACATGGGTCCTGAGATCGAAAGCGCCGGCCGGCAGCGTCGTGTTGTAGCCGCGTTCGGTTTCGAGAGGCACGGCATCGCCGAGCTGCGCGGTCAAGGACTTCGACCAAGCGCCGCCGGCAATTACGGCGCGGTCATAGATGCCGTCGATCCGCCCACCCTCGATCCAGACTCCACCCTCCGCCGGGCGCACGGCCTGCACGGTCGCGATTTCGATGCGCCCGCCGGCCGCGCGGAAACGCGTCGCCAGTTCCTCGACCCAAAGCTTGGGGTCGGTGACGTTGGACCAGTCGGGGGTGAAGCCCGCATGCGTGAAGCGGGGCGCAATCCCCGGCTGGATTTCTGCGATCTCGGCCGGACTTTTCAGGAGGCGGAAACGCACACCGTGACGCTCGCGCTCGCGCCATTCGGATTGCGACGCCTCGAACTGCGCCGCGCCTTCATAGAGCTGCAACTGGCCCTCGCGGCGGAGATGCGCCTCCATGCCGTGGTCCTTCGCCAGCCGCTCCAGCGCGTTGCGCGATTGGGTCATCAGCGAGACCTGGGCGGCAAGTGCTGCCTCATAGCGATCCGGCCAGCTGGCGCGCCAGAAGCGCAGCAACCAGGGCGCAATATTGAGCGCATAAGCCGGCGGGATGGAGAGCGGCCCCAGCGGATCGAGCAGCCATTTCGGCGCCTTGCGCATGACGCCCGGCGTGGCGAGCGGCGCGACATCGGTGAAGGCAAAGGCGCCGGCATTGCCCTGCGAAGTGGCGGAGGCAACGCCTTCGCGATCGAAGATCGTAACATCGTGGCCGCGCACGGCCAGCTGCAGGCCCGTCGAGACCCCGATGACGCCTGCTCCAATGATCGCGATTTTCATGTTGGCCTGCTACCAAATTGCCGTGATGTCTCCTGTATATTTTTTGTCGACAAGGTTTTCAAGGGGTGAGATGGGGAAGCTTGCCTTCCCCTGACGCCGGAAAGACGTTTCCGAATTGAACCCCTTCGAGAGCCGCATGTTAGGCCCGCCCGATTTTCTTAACATGGGAGACCCGACGTCTTCAAAGCTTCGGGTCTCCCGACATGGATCGAGTAAGGACGTCGGCGACAGTGATCCCGGTTCAGCTTTGCCTGGCCTTTCGGTCCATCCAGATCGACAAGCCTTCCGAGACGGCCGCGATCGCCGCGATCCCCCAGATTGCGCCGGCGCTGACGGCGCCTGCGCCCATGGCCGAACCGATCGAAAAGCCGAGATACATGGTCGACGTATTGAGTGCCAGCGCAACGGAAGCCTGCGAGGAGGGGCCGGCGGCAATCAGGCGCGCCATTTGGGCCGGAAAGAACGACCAGACACTGAAGCCCCAGGCGGCCACGGCGGCAAGCACCGGGATGAGGGCGAGGCGCGGGGTGAAGGTGGTTGCGAGGCCAAGCACCACAAAGGATGCCGCCAGCAAGATGAGCGACCAGAGAACGACGCGGTTCGAGCCGAAGCGGTCATTCAGTCTGCCGCCTGTCGTGACGCCGATGGCTGCAGCGAAGCCCCACATGGAAACCGTGGCGCCGATGCTGCCTGCTCCAAATCCCAGTACTGCGTTGAGATAAGGCGCGATATAGGGATAGGCTGTGTAGGCGCCGATCGACCAGAAAAGCGTGACGCCGAGGAAGCGAAGGACTGCCGGCTGCCGGATGACGCCAACCCTCTGCCTGAGGCTGGCCACCGGAATGTCGGAGCCCGCATCTCTGCGGATGCCTGCGGCAATGCCGGCGAGCGCCACGAGACTCATGACGGCGACCATGAGAAAGGTGGAGCGCCAGCTGAAGGCCTGCGCGACCACCGCGCCGAGCGGCAGACCGAGCGCGATGGCAATGGTCATGCCGCCGCTGACAATGGCAAGCGCCCGGCCGCGCTTCTCGACCGGGACGATGACCCCCGCCAGCGAATTCGCGCCGGGAACGTAGAGGCCCGAGGCCACGGCCATCAGGATGCGGGCGATCATCAGCGTCGCGAATGAGGCGGAGAAGGCGGCGACGAAATTGCCCGCCGTGAAGAGCGTCAGCGCCACCAGCAGCGTGTTCCGGCGCGGGAGGCGTGCGGTCAGCACGGTGGTGATGGGCGAACTCAGCGACATGACGAGCGTGAAGACCACGACCAGCATGGCCGTGGCCGAAAGGCTCATCTTGAGGTCATGGGCAATGGTCGGCAGCAGCGGCGCGATCATGAACCCTTCGGTTCCGATCGCGAATGTCCCGAGCGCGAGGAAGTAGACCTTGGAGAGTGAGCCTGATGGCGCGGTGGCGCAGGCAGCAAGCGGGGCAGGCGAGGAGGCAGCATTCTGCAACATGGGAATTCTCCGGCAAGGTTTGACCGCTGGCGCAGCCCGTCAGGGCCGCGCCATGGTGTCCATCAGGCGTTTGCGGGACTCAGCTCAGGAACTGGTCGATCTCGCGTGCGAAATCGTCGATCACCTGGAAGAGGAAGGCGTGGCCCGCATCCGGATAAAGGATCAGCTTGGCATCCGGTGCCTGCTGCGACAGGACATAAGACCGGTAGGCCGGCAGCATCACGTCATGCGCGCCGTTGGCGACGAGAATCGGCAGCCGCAGTTCGTTGACCCGATGCAGCACGCCCGGCCAGGTGGAGATCGCCTTGACCTGGCCCATGAAGCCGAGCGCCGAGGTCTTCGGCCCGAGGTCGGCTTGCGCCCTTATGCGCGCCAGCGATGCGCGGCCGTGGGCGACGGCGCTTTCCGTTTCGGGGTAGAAGAGGAAAAGGAAATCCTGGTCGTCATTCTCGCTCTTGGTCATCACCTGCGGCACCCGCGGATGCTGCTGCGGACCATCGGCGACCGGGCCCGGGCTGGAACCGGCCACGATCAGCCGGCGAACGAGATGCGGAAAGTCGAGCGTGAATTGCTGCGCAACGACCCCGCCGAGCGACCAGCCAAGCACATCGACCTGGGTGAGGCTGAGCTGCGCTACGATCTCGGCGGCGATGGCGGCCATGCCGGCAATGGTGTCCGGCACCTGGCCTTCCGAGCGGCCGATGCCGGCGCTGTCAAAACGGACCACACGGCGGTCGGCGGAAATGGCGGCGATGAAGGCCGGATCCCAGTCATCGATCGTGCCGCGGAAACGTTGCAGGAGGAGGAGCGGAATGCCGCCTTCAGGACCGTCAATGCGATAGGCCAGCCGGCCAAGGGCGGTTTCGAGCCATTGAATGGGAGACTGCTGAGACATGATCGGTTCCTTTCATCGCCCGGCGGGCTTGTTTCGATGAAAGGAGAATAGGCTTGTTCGGCGATGTCTTTAATGACGTAGAAGCGTCAATTTCGGACGGAGACTTTCATGCAGCGAGTTCGTCGTCCTCGCCTTCGATTAGCTTCAGGCTGCGACGCAGACTCTGTGGCGGCTGGCCGAAGAAACGCAGGAAGGCGCGGCGCATGCGGTCGCGATCGGCAAAGCCGGTGTCTCGCGCCACGATCTCGAGCGGATGCTTTCCTTCTTCCAGCATCGCCTTGGCCGCTTCAAGCCGCAGCCGCTCCACGGCCTTTGCAGGCGATTGCCCGGTTTCCTCGCGGAAAAGCCGGCTGAACTGGCGCGGACTGAGGCTTGCTGCCTCCGCGAGTTCCTCAACCGTCAGCGGATTGCGCAAGTGTTCCTTCGCATGAATGAGCGCGCGGCGGACGCGATCCGAGCGCGGCTCCAGTTCGAGCAGGGCGGAGAACTGCGACTGCCCGCCCGGACGCCGATGATAGACCACCAGTTTACGGGCAATCGCGCGCGAGAGCGCGGCACTGTGATCGTCTTCGATGAGTGCTAGCGTGAGATCGATCGCCGAACTCATGCCTGCAGACGTCCAGATCGAACCGTCCTGGATGAAGATCCGGTCCTCGTCGACGATGACATCCGGATAGCACTCCTGTAGCGTGCGGGCATGCGCCCAATGCGTGGTGGCGCTGCGTCCATCGAGGAGGCCTGCATCCGCGAGCAGAAAAGCGCCGGTGCACACGCCGGCCACCCGCCGCGATTGCTCGCCAGCCTGTCTGATATAGTCGCGCAAGGCCGGCGAACTCGGCTTTGGCACCAACTCGCCCACCACCATCAGCGTATCGGGAAATTCCGTGAGCGGCTGCGTCTCGATGCCGATGCCAAGCGAGGAGCGGATGATGCCGCCTTTCTCGGACATGACGGTGAGCTTGTAGACGTCCGAGCCGAGCGATTGATTGGCGAACTCGAAGGCGGTCAATGCGGCCATGCCCATGACCTGGAAGCCATTCTCCATGATGAAGCCGATGTGACGAATGTTGAAACCCTCATGTCCTATTTTGCCGTTTATATGACATTTGAGACGTCGCCGTCCAGCGCTAATCTCCAGTCATCGAAACAACGGGAACGAAACGCCCGAAACGACAAAAGGACAGGACAATGACCAACACCAACGGCACCATTCTCATCACCGGCGCATCCTCCGGCATCGGCGCGATCTATGCCGACCGCTTTGCTGCCCGAGGTCACGATCTCCTCCTCGTCGCCCGTAATGCCGGCCGACTGACCGGCATCGCCACGCAGCTGACCGAGCGCTATGGCGTTTCCGTCCGCACGATCGTGGCTGATCTCGGGGCGGAGGAGGGGCTCAAGGCCGTGGAAGCCGTCATTGCTTCCGACGACACGATCACGCATCTCGTCAATAATGCCGGCTTCGGCAGCGCCGCACCGCTTGCCGGCGCCAAGGTCGAGGACATGCAGGCCATGGTCGCCATCAATGTCACCGCGCCGCTGCGCCTAACCTATGCCGCCGTCCCGCGCTTTGTCTCGCGCGGCAAGGGCACGATCATTAACATCTCGTCCATCGTCGCCATCGGCCCTGAAGTGCTGAATGGCGTTTATGGCGGTACCAAGTCTTTCGTCCTCGCCTTCAGCCATTCGCTTCGCAAGGAGCTGCAGGGCACTGGCGTCAACGTCCAGGTCGTCCTTCCCGGGGCGACGGGCACGGAATTCTGGGACGTCGCAGGGCTGCCTGCCAGCAACCTGCCGAGTGAATGGGTAATGTCCGCCGCCGATCTGGTCGATGCCGCTCTTGTCGGGCTCGATCGCGGCGAATTCGCCACCATTCCTTCTCTGCAAGATGCGTCTGAATGGGATGCCTGGGAGGCTGCGCGCGCTGCCATGCTGCCGCATCTCTCCAGCCGCAAGCCGGCTGATCGCTACAGCGCCTGATCCGGTTGCGCTGACGACGGCGCAGTTGGGAAATGATGAACCGTTCATGTCATCACGGAGATGTTCGGCACCATCGTTACACGGAACGAAGTCGCATGGCTGCTCGCGCAGCCGTGCTGACACCTTTTGCAGCATCGACGTTCATCCAAGCTGTGCAGAGGCCGACGGTCAGGTCCGGCCAAACGCCGCCGACAGAAGGGCCGAGAACGCCCCTGAATTCGGCAAGTCCTTCACGATGCGCGAGCCTTGAGGGCCTCGTCGGCGACGATGCGCTGCTCGCCGACATCCCAGTGTTCAATATGCTTGTAGATGATCACCTTGTGCTTCAGGAGATCGCTATGCGCCTTGCAGAAATCTTCAAGCGTATGGCGTTCGGAGATCAGTTCGACGCACATGGTGAGTTCCGGATTGGGCATCTCGAAGCCGTCATCCTGAAGCTTGCCATGGTTGGAATAGCCGAAATGCGTGTGGTGGGCGATGGCGTTCATGATGCCGTGGGCCTTGGCCTGCATCACCAGTTCGCGATAAAGCGGCTTGGTCGAGAACCACGAGCCCTTGCCCGGCATCTTCTCGCGCGGCTTCATGTAGATGCGAACCATGCCGATTTCACGCGACGATAGCTGGCTTTGCGTCATGGTATGGGACCTTTCCGGTGAGTTATCTGGGGCGTTGATGGCGCTGAAGTGGACGCCTGCGATGAAGTCGCCAAGTCTTGCGCCCTTGATGTCGCGGGCGTGGCGGACGGCAATGTCGGGAGGGATGTCATTGGCGGCGGCCGATTTCGGCACGCCGATGCGCTGCGACAGGTAGATGCTGGAATGTCCGCTGCACAGATAGGCCACGAAACAGGCGACCGCGAGGTAGACCGAGTGCGTCGCGCCGAACAGCTCGATCCCCATGATCATGCAGGCGAGCGGCGTGTTGGTGGCGCCGGCAAACACGGCGACAAAGCCGAGGCCCGCCATCAGGTCCGGCGGCGCGCCGAGAATGCCCGCCAGGGCACTGCCGAGGGCTGCACCGATGAAGAACAGCGGCGTCACCTCGCCGCCTTTGAAGCCGGCGCTCAAGGTGACGATCGTGAACAGCCCTTTCCACGCCCAACTCCAATAGTCGACATGGTCGGGGCGGAAGAAACTGAGGATGGTCACGTCGCCTGGGTTGGGCGACCAGACGCCAAGACCGAGATATTCGCGGGTTCCCAGAGCATAGGTGAGACCGATCAGGATGACGCTGGCAAGAACGGGCCGAAGTGGCGCGTAAGGCAGGATCGCCTTGTAGGCCGACGAGGCGGCATGGGACAATTCCGCAAAGACATGTGCCGCCACGCCGAAGGCCAGGCCCGCAACGACCACCTTGATCATCAGGAGAAGATCGAGATGGAAGCCGTTACCTTCGCCCGCGCCACCCAGGTAGGAAATCGCGTAGTGTACATGGCCGATGCCCCACGCGTGGCAGGTCCAGTCCGCGATCACCGCGGCCAGAAGCGAGGGCAGCAGCGCCTCGTACTGCATGCGCCCGATGGTCAGCACTTCCAGCGCAAACACGGCACCCGCAATCGGTGTGCCGAAGACGGCGCCGAAGCCGGCAGCAATGCCTGCCATCAGGAGAATGCGCGTGTCTGCGGGCGTCAGTTTGAAGAGCTTGCCGAACGCGCTGGCCAGACTGCCGCCCAGCTGCACGGCTGTACCCTCACGCCCCGCCGAACCGCCGACCAGATGCGTGAGAACCGTCGTGATCAGGATGAACGGGGCCATGCGCAGCGGCACGCCGCCGCCGGGCTCGTGGATCTGGTCAACGATCAGGTTGTTTCCGCCCTCGGCCGATTTGCCGAACCGGCCATAGGCCCAGACCATCGCAAAGCCGGCAACCGGCATGCAGAAGATCAGCCAGGGCAATGAAAACCGCAGCTCTGTCGCCCTGTCGAGGCTCCAGAGGAAGAAGGCGACCAGCGAGCCGACAGCAACCGCCATCGGAACCACGACGACGATCCATTTCGCAAGGCTGCGGGCCTGCTGCAGACGAAGACCGAAAACCGATGCGGGCGTCATCACAGCGACGCTCCGTCAAGGTCCATGATCGAGGCCAAGGAAAGTGAAACAGGAATTCCAGACACGACTCTACTCCTTCGCGTGTTGCGCGTTGAGTAGGAGTCATCAGCTTCGTCAGGGAAGCGGTTCGGCGTAATGCCCGGCAGAATCCATTACCGTGAGGATTCCTTACTGCAGGGCGTCGCGAACTGTCAACTTTGATTTGCCGCCGGATTAGTTGAGGACGTGCGATGGTCCTGGATGCGGGAATAGCGGCCCAACGACGCCGAGGACGGCCAAGCGCAGCTCCTCATCAGGTCGGCTGCGATTGGCCCCGGGCACGCACGCTTTAGCGGCGCTGCCCCTTCTTGCCCTCGCCATTCATCATCTGCCGGTCCTGTTGCATCTCCAGCCACATGGCGTTGACGACCGCAAAGAGTGCGGCCAGCGGAAGGCCGAGAAGCCAGGCGAAGTACCACATGGTCGTGTCTCCTCTTAGTAGACGGTTTCGTGGTTGCGGTTGATTTCTGCTTCGGTCACCTTGCCCCACAGGACCTTGTAGACCCAAGCGGTGTAGGCAAGGATGATGGGAACGAAGATCACGGCGGCGACCAGCATGACGAAGAGCGTCTGATGCGACGACGAGGCGTTCCAGACGGTCAGCGACGACTTGGCATCGATCGACGACGGCAGGATGTAGGGGAACATCGTCAGGCCAACCGACGAGATGATGCCGATGATGGCCAGCTTCGAATAGAGCATGGTCATCAGGTCTTTGCCGGCGCGCAGGCCGTAGAAGGCGAGCAGCGAGCCGAGCAGGCCGACGATGGGGGCGACTGCAATCCAGGGACGTTCGGCAAAGGCGGCGAACCAGCTTGCGGTTCGCGCGGTCTCGCTGAAGGTCGGGTTCGAGGGACCGTCGCTGATGACCTGGCCGACCAGTGCATACCCGCTGATGCCCTTGGCAAGCCACAGCCCTGCCAGAACATAGGTTACAACGGTGACGAGGGCGGCAACCGAGCCGATGGCGCGGGCGCGATCCCGCACCGGACCGTCTGCCTTCAGCTGCAGCCACGCAGCGCCATGGGTGATCAGCATGGCAACCGAGACAACCCCGGTCAGCAGCGCGAAGGGATTGAGCAGGCCGAAGAACGTTCCGTCATAGAAGATTTTCAGGTCGTCATTGAAGCGGAAGGGCACGCCCTGCAGAACATTGCCCATGGCGACGCCGAAGATCAGCGCCGGCACTGCGCCGCCGACGAACAGCGCCCAGTCCCAGCCATTGCGCCAGGCCGCACTTTCCCGCTTCGAACGATACTTGAACCCGACCGGGCGCAGTATGAGGGCGGCAAGAACGGCAAACATGGCGAGATAGAAGCCGGAGAAGCTGACGGCATAGAGCGGCGGCCATGCGGCAAAAATCGCGCCGCCGCCGAGGATGAACCAGACCTGATTGCCTTCCCAGACCGGGCCGATCGTGTTGATGGCGACGCGACGCTCGCTGTCGGTTCTGCCGACGAAGGGAAGGAGCGCACCGACGCCAAGATCGAAACCGTCGGTGAGGGCGAAGCCGGTGAGGAGAACGCCGAGCAGTACCCACCACACAACCCGCAGGATTTCAAAGGGAACAAGTTCAAAGAGGATCATGATCGTTACTCCGCAGGTTGCTGGCCAAAGGGCGAGGGGGCCGTCAGCCTGTCACGGTGATTGGATTGCCAGCGGTCGGTTTCGGGGACGTCGATATACGGGCCTTTCCGAATGTATTTCACCATCAGCCCCATCTCGATGACGAAGAGCACGCTGTAGAAGAGCACGAAGCCGGCGAGCGTGATGGCGAGGTCTGTCACCGACAGGCTGGAGGCAGACAGAGCGGTGGGCAGAACGCCGTCCACGGTCCAGGGCTGGCGCCCGAATTCGGCGACGAACCATCCGAGTTCGGCGGCAATCCAGGGCGCCGGGATCAGGATGACGGCCAGCCGCAGCGCGACGCGCGGGAAGCGCATGTTGCGGAAGGACGACATCCAGAAGAACCAGACCATCAGCGCAATGAAGGAGAAGCCGAGCGCCACCATGAAGCGGAAGGCCCAGAAGAGCGGCCAGACGGTGGGCACCGTGTCATTGGCGGCCAGCGCGATCTGCGCATCGCTCGCCTGACGCGGATCATCGACATAGCGCTTCAGGAGCAGGGCAAAGCCCAGGTCCTTGCTGTGTTCCTCGAAGGTCGCGGCCACATCGGGGGCGACCTTGCCCTTGTTGGCGCGATAGTCCATCAGCGCGTTGTAAGCGACGATGCCGGAGCGGATGCGGGCCTCCGCCTGCTTGACGAGATCGGCAATGCCCGGAATTTCGCGGGTCAGCGAGCGGGTGCCGATCAGTCCCATCGCATAGGGAATGTGGATTGCATAATGCGTTTCACGGGCCTGCTGGTCGGGAAGACCGAGAAGCGTGAAGGAGGCGGGGGCTGGCTGCGTTTCCCACATGCCTTCGATGGCTGCGAGCTTCATCTTCTGCGACAGCGTGACCGAATAGCCCGACTCGTCGCCAAGCACGACAACCGAAAGCGCCGACGCGAGGCCGAAGGAGGCCGCGATCGCGATCGAACGGCGAGCCAGATCCGTGTGCCGCCCTTTCAGCAGATACCAGGCAGAGACGCCCAGCACGAAGACCGAGGCCGTCACATAGCCTGCCGATACCGTATGCACGAACTTTGCCTGCGCCACCTCGTTGAACATGACGTCGAAGAACGAGGTCATTTCCATGCGCATCGTCAGCGGGTTGAACGCGGCGCCCACCGGGTTCTGCATCCAGCCGTTGGCGATCAGGATCCAGAGCGCCGAGAAGTTCGACCCGATGGCGACAAGCCAGGCGACGATGAGATGCGCACGCTTGGAGAGCCGGTCCCAGCCGAAGAAGAAGAGACCGACAAAGGTCGCTTCCAGGAAGAAGGCCATCAGCCCCTCGATGGCGAGCGGCGCGCCGAAAATGTCGCCGACATAGTGGCTGTAATAGCTCCAGTTCATGCCGAACTGGAATTCCATGGTGATGCCGGTCGCCACGCCCAACACGAAGTTGATGCCGAACAGCGTACCCCAGAACTTCGTCATCTGCCGCCAGATCGGCCGATCGGTCATGACATAGACCGTCTCCATGATGGCGACGATGACGGACAATCCCAGTGTCAAAGGCACGAAGAGGAAGTGATAGAGCGCTGTCATTGCAAATTGCAGTCGTGACAGCTCGACGATGCCGATATCCATGATGCTCTCGCCTGGAAAAACATAGTGATGACCGTATGCTTAGCGCAGCTGGCGGGCCGTGGACTTGATCGAGGTCAATAAGGTGTATTGGAAATACACATTTGCGCTGTTTGGTCGCAGCTTATCGGAGAGTCACGACGCGATCGGCAAAACTTGTCTCCGGCCGCCGGTGCGAGGCCATCAGGATAGCGGCCTCCGGCAGATAGCGACGAATGCCGGCGAGAACATCGTGGGCTGTCTGGTCATCCAGCCCTTCGGTCGGTTCGTCGAGCAGCAGCAGGCGAGGCCGCCTGAGGAGCACGCGCGCCAGTGCCAGCCGCCGCCGCTCTCCGCCGGACAGACCCGCTCCACTTTCGCCGAGCATGAAATCCAGCCCGCCCTTTGCGGCGATGACACCATCGAGACTGACGGCCTTCAGCACGTCCCACGCCTCATCCGGCCCCAGATCCGCACGGGCAAGCCTCAGCGCGTCCAGGATCGATCCGCTCATCAACGCGCTTCGCTGTGGCAGAAGAGTGGCAAGGCTGAACAATCCGTTGTCATCCAACGTGCGAATGTCGCATCCATGGATCTTCACGCTGCCGGCATCAGATTGAAGCTGTCCGATCGCCAGAAGCAGCGCGGTCGATTTGCCGATGCCGCTGGGGCCTGTGAGCGCAACGGTTTCGCCAGCCCTGACGGAGAGATGGAAGTCTTGCAGGATGGTTCGCCCGGGCTGGGTGTATCGCACACCATCCATTCGAAGAGCCGGCTCTTCGGTGATATGCGCATCCACGATGACGGAGCCACGCGGCATCTCTTGATCGGCGCTCATTTGCGCGTCGACCCGGCGCGCCGCATCCAGAATGCGGCCAAGCTCGGAAAGGCCGCGATGCAGCGGCGCCATGATTTCCCCCGCCCCCAGCGCACCGAAGAAGCCCAGCGCGGCAAGCGCCGGGTCGATCGCCTTGGCCTCTGCCAGTCGGACGCCCAGATAGAGGCTTCCCGCGGCGGCGAGCGTGCTCGCCATGCCAAGGAGAACGCCGGAGAGCCGTTCCGCCAGGTCCAGTCTTGCCTGCTCAATCTGGAGACGGTGCTGTGCGTCCGTCACTGCCGATGTCTGCGCCGCGAGCCGCCCGGCGACGGCCAGTTCCGGCCGCCCCCGCATGAGATCGATGAAGCGAAGCCGCACCGCCTGCAAAGCCTTGTGCGCCAAGCGTGAGGGGCGTTGCGCGATCTTCAGCATCATGGTCGCGGAGAGGAGAAAGCCGAGAACAAGGCTGGCGCCCTGCCACGCGGCGACGGCACCACTTTCGATGCGCCAGACGACAAGAAGGAGGCCGCCAAGCACCAAACCGGCCGAAAGCAGCGGGATCACCAGCCGCAGCGCCAGCCCGTCCAGGGCGTCCACGTCGAGCGTGAGGTGGTTCAGCCGCTCCGAACCGTTGAGCGATGCGAGCTTGCGCAGCGGTGCGCGTGTCATGGCGGCCAGCAATTGCCCGCGCAATTCTGCCAGTCCGGCGAGCGTCGCGTCATGGGTCAATAAACGTTCGCCATAGCGCGCACCCGCCCGACCCAGCGCCAGGAAGCGGATCGCCGCGCTCGGACTGAAGACATCGAAGGCGATGCCGGCGCCAGCCAATCCGGCAATTCCGGTCGCCGTGATGAACCATCCAGACAGGCCCAGCAGGGCGGTTCCCGCGAAGACAACGAGCACCGAAAACAGGCTGCCGAGGGCGAGCTTGCCGGCATGCGGTCGCCAGACCCGGATGAAGATGCGCGCGAGCCGTCTCATGTCGCATCCCCCAAACGGATTTCCCGCCCCATGCGGTCGGCGAGCTGACGATCGTGGGTCGCAACGATCAGCGTCTTTCCCTGGCGGGCCAAAGCCAGCAGGCTTTCGGTGACGGCTTGGGCATTCGCGGGATCAAGATCCGCAGTAGGTTCATCGGCCAGGACGATGTCGGCTTGGGCATAGAAGGCACCCGCCAGCATGACGCGTCGTGCTTCGCCGCCTGAGAGGCCGCTCCCGGTTTCCCCAAGCCGTGTCAAAATCCCCTGTGGTAGCGCTGCGACGACCGGGCGTAGCGACGCGGCCGCGATCGCCGCCTCAAGCCGGTCTTCATCTCGCTGCCCCCGAGATCCGGTGATATTGGAAAGAAGGCTGGCATTGGCGAAATGAGGCACCTGCGAAACCCAGGAAAGACGCATCCGCCACGGATCGGCAGACACGTCATCGAGATCGACCCCGCAGACATTGATCCGGCCTCGTTCCGGCCGCGCGAGCCCTGCAATCAGCGCCAGCAGCGTGCTTTTGCCGACGCCGCTGGGGCCTGTGATTGCGATCGTTTCACCGGCGCGGATGTCGATATCGGGATAGACGATCGTGGCGGATTTTCCGGCAGCAAAGGCCAGGCCGCGCGTTGAGATGCCAACCGGACCGTCGAGCGCCGCGACCTGTTCCCCTTCGCCCAGGATGCTCATCGTTTCTCGCGACTCGATCTCGGCCAGTTCGCCCGCGACCGCCAGCGCCGCAGCGCGATCGTGCCACGCTGCCGCAAGCTCCCGCAACGGCGCAAAGAATTCCGGGGCCAGAAGCAGAAGCACGATGCCATGCGCCAGCGTCAAGGCTGCGCCATAGGTGCCGAAGTTGAACGTGCCGAGCAGGCTGAAGCCGACATAGACCGCCACCATGGCGACGCCCAGCGCCGAAAAGAGTTCGAGCACCGTGGAGGAGAGGAAGGCAACGCGGAGTACCGCCATGGTCCGCTCTTTCAACGCATCGGCACTGGCGAAGAACTGTCGGACCATGGTGTTGCGTCCATCCAGTACCTTGATGTCGACGAGGGCGTTGAGCCGTTCCAGAAGAAGCGCGTTGAGTGAACCGGTCTCCTTCAAATGCCTCTCGCTGGCGTCGCGCGCGGCATAGCCGATCAGGGCCATGAAGAGCGGGATCAGAGGGCCGGAGACAAGAAGGATAAGGGCCGCGGCCCAGGATATGAAGGCGGTTGCGAGCAAGATCGCAAGCGGAAGAACCCGCGTCTTGAAGGCGGCGGTGTGATAGCGCGTGAGATAAACAAGCAGAATGTCCAGCTTGTCGCCGATGAGGGCTGCGCCCGCGCCGGATGATGCGGCGTCGGAGAATGGGGAAACGCGGCCTTGCCTCACCGCCAGGGACGATCGTTCGCTCGCAACAACCGCCTGTGCACTGCGGAACGCGACATGACCGCCCCAGGCATCCAGCCCGTGTCGCAGGAAGCCGAGGCCGAGATAACCCAGCGCTGCGTAAAGCGGTGCCAGAAAAGGGGCCGTCCCCGTGACGAGCGCGCCGAGACTGTCGCCGATCAGCAGGCTTTGTGGCAGGACGATAAGAGCAGCGACAACCGACAGAAGCCCGGCGCGCGTCAATCCGTTTGCAGCGCTCTTCTCCATCTCCTTCAGCCGATCGCCGCCGGGGTCTTCAGATTTTGATTTGGAACGCACCAGGGACATCTCGGGTAAACTTGTATCTCACATGCGTCTTTGCGCAAAAGGTGCCATCAGGAAATGACATGGATCAAGTTTCACCGAAGGACGGCACGGACTGACATAGATCAATCGCAGCTTTGAAATGTGATGTATTCAAGACAGATAGTCACAGCCATCCGGGGGGACGGGCACGATGCGCATCACGATGCGAACCAATTTGGCGATCAGGACGCTGATGTTCTGCGCGGTCAATCCGCATGTCACGGTCCGCAAAAGCGACATTGCCGCCGCGTGCAATGCATCGGAGCACCATCTCGCGCAGGTCATCCGGACGCTCGGCCATCATGGCTTTGTTGACGCGACGCGCGGCCGTAATGGTGGCCTTCAACTGATGCGCCCGCCCGCCAGCATCAATATCGGTTCGGTCTTCAGGCTCTTTGAGGCGGATCTGCCCTTCGCGGAATGCTTCAGCGCCTCCAACACCTGTCCATTGGTGGCCGTCTGCTGGCTGCGTGATGCCATCAGCAATGCAGTCGATGCGTTCTATCGCTCGCTGGACAAGGTTCTCCTCTCGGACCTGATCGATGGCAACGAGAGGCTTGCGGAACTGCTGCGCCTCAATTTCGGCTGCCGCCGTGAGGGCAGCGACGAACCGCGCGAAACCCTGGCATCGTTTGATCTCGATTCACGCGTTGCCTTGTCGACCGCTCTCTGATGCTTGAGCTGCCGGACGTTTTCCAACAAACGCGAAGTCAGCCGAAGATCAAGTGTGCCCGGCATTGAGCCAGATTCTGATGCGATCTCAAATTATGAAGTGATTTCGAAGATAAATGGCGGACAGAGAGGGATTCGAACCCTCGGTACGCTTTCACGTACACACGCGTTCCAGGCGTGCGCCTTAAACCACTCGGCCACCTGTCCTTGCCTTGATCCGCCGTGGTTAATCCGGCGGATGCGGGGAGATTGCCCTCGCGGTAATTCCCTGGTCTTTGCGCCGTCAACACAGGTGTCGTCGGCAGGCCGGGCGGATATATACCGATAGAATTGAAAGGATCAACTGCTTTCTTCCGAAAAAGTTGCCGCTTGTGACGGACGGATGACGAAGACGTGATGAGGTGCCTCTTGTCGTTGTGCGCCCCGCTTTCCATTTATGGGACAAGTCGATAAGGTGGGCCGACTTGAGCGCGTGTTCGGGAGGTGATTCAACCGGAACACGACAGGTCGGGATGAGACATTAAAACCACTGTGGATGAGATAGAAGGTCATGCGCTTCCTGCTGCGCTTGTTCAGCGTATTCTTTCTAGCCGCGGCCGTCGTTGCCGGCACGGCGGATACGATCCAGTCCTTCGCGGCTGACGCGCCGGTCATGACGCCGGGGCTGACGGTGGTGGAGTTCGTGGCGCCCAAGGCCTTCGAAAAAGCGGAAGCCTATGTCGGTGGCCTGCCGGATGGGAGCCAGTTGCAGGACATGGTTCTGCGCCTCTTCGGCCAACCGGCCTTCGCCCTGTTTCTCGGGCTTGCGCTGATCTTCTGGATCCTGGGCTACAAGCGCAAGAAGCCAGCGGGTCGCTTCACGGCCTGAAATGTCTGGAAAAGCACCTTGTCGCGTCTTTCATGCCGCCTCCCCGTGAAGGCGTGTCCCGATTTCTCGTGTAAAGGAGATGACCATGTTCCTGACCGATCTGATGAACAAGAAAACCGTGATGCCGGATCCGGCGCGTGCACTTCCAGGCCGCCCTGAGCCGATCCCGACGTCTGAAACCCATTTCGTCAACGGCCGCCCGCTCGCCGGTCCCTATCCGGACGGCATGAAGCGCATCCTTTTTGGCATGGGCTGCTTCTGGGGCGCCGAGCGTCATTTCTGGAAGATCCCCGGCGTGTGGGTCACGGCGGCCGGTTATGCCGGTGGCTTCACGCCCAACCCGACCTACCAGGAAACCGTCACGGGACTGACGGGTCATGCCGAAGTGGTTCTGGTCGTCTACGACCCGAAGGTGGTGAGCCTCAACACGTTGCTGAAATCCTTCTTCGAGGCGCATGATCCGACCCAGGGCATGCGTCAGGGCAATGATGTCGGCACGACTTACCGCTCGACCATCTACACCTATGACGACGCAGACCTGAAAGCGGCCTTTGATGCACGCGATGCATTCCAGAAGGCGCTGAAGGAGAACGGCGTGCGTGCCGAGATCACCACCGAGATCGCGCCGGCGGGTCCGCTCTATCTCGCCGAGGACTATCACCAGCAGTATCTGGCGAAAAACCCCGGTGGCTACTGCGGCCTGCGCGGCACCGGGGTAACCTGCGCTATTGATTGAGGGTTTTCTAATCTGAACAGGGTACGGGTGCGGCTTTCTCGGGCCTCTTCCGTACCCAATCTTTTTTGACCGGTTGAGAAATTTTTGATGAATTTTGTTTTTCGGCATGCAAGGATGCCGCGAGCTTGGTCCTTCTAGAGGGGAGGCCGGCGTTCCGCGGCCTTGAGTGGAGGGCGGCGGAAAGACCCGAAAACATCACAAAACAGGGCTTTCAAAAATGAAGAAACTCGCTCTCAGTCTCCTGGCCACGGCGGCCATGGCCGCACCTGTGCTGGCCGCAGACGCCAAGCCTGCCATCATCTATGACCTCGGAGGCAAGTTCGACAAGTCGTTCAACGAAGCTGCCTTCCATGGCGCCGAGAAGTTCACCAAGGAAACCGGCACCAAGTTCCGCGAGTTCGAAATTTCCAACGATGCCCAGCGCGAGCAGGCCCTTCGCAAGTTTGCCAAGGACGGTGACAACCCGATCGTGACGGCCGGCTTCAGCTGGACGGAAGCCATCACCAAGGTCGCTGCCGAATTCCCGAAGACACAGTTTGTCGTGATCGACACCGTCGTGAAGGCCCCGAACGTCAAGTCGATCGTCTTCAAGGAACAGGAAGGCTCCTACCTCGCCGGCGTCATGGCCGCCATGGCTGCCAAGTCTGGCACCGTCGGCTTCGTCGGCGGCATGGACATCCCGCTTATCCACCGTTTCGCCTGCGGTTATGCTGGTGGCGTGAAGTCGGTCAAGCCGGATGCGAAGGTTCTCCAGGCCTATACGGGCTCCGACCCGTCTGCATGGAACGATCCGGTCAAGGGCGGCGAAATCACCAAGTCGCAGATCTCGCAAGGCGCTGACGTGGTTTACCACGCTGCCGGCGGCACGGGCGTTGGCGTGCTTCAGGCCGCTGCAGATGCCGGCAAGCTCGGTATCGGTGTGGACAGCAACCAGAACGGCCTGCAGCCGGGCAAGGTTCTGACCTCGATGATGAAGCGCGTGGACGTCGCCGTCTACAATTCCTTCATGGATGGCAAGAAGGGTGACTTCAAGGCTGGCGTCGACGTGCTCGGCCTGAAGGAAAAGGGCGTTGATGTCGCCATGGACGACAACAACAAGAAGCTCGTGACCCCGGAAATGGAAGCCGCCGTCAAGAAGGCGCGCGAAGATATCGAATCCGGCAAGGTGCAGGTCCACGACTACATGACGGACGAAAAATGCCCCTATTGATCGGTTGATGACATGAAGGCCGCTCCCGGATTGTCCGGAGGGCGGCCTTTTTGCCGGATAAGAAAAGCAAGACGGCAGGGGAAATCGGGCTTATGGCCCGGCATTGGCCAAGGAGTGGCAGCCGATCGTTCGGCGGAACAGTGCCTCAGAAATGCGGCGGGCGGCTGATCGGATGGGCCTCTACGGATGCTTCTTCCAGCGCCAGAAAGCGCTCCGTCAGCCGGTCGAGCTTGACCTGCAGCGCATCGATAATCTTCCACTGGCGGGCAACTTCCCCGGACAGTTCCTCGATCGTTCTTGCCTGATGCGCAGCATGTTCTTCCAGTCGTGCAATGCGGTCTTCCGTCTGGCTCATCTTCGTCGTCCTCCAGAGCGCCCGGCTTTCGGCCGGGCTTTACAAGCGGCAATTTGCCAGTCAACGTTGACAGCAATGCCGTTGCGGCCGGTCATCATCTGAAAACGGTTTGACATGAGCGATTTTGCGATAGAACTCAAGGGCATCGACAAGCGTTTCGGCGCGGTCCACGCCAACAAGAACATCAATCTCAAGGTGGCCAAAGGGACGATCCACGGCATTATCGGCGAAAACGGCGCCGGCAAGTCGACGCTGATGTCTATCCTTTATGGCTTCTATCAGGCCGATAGCGGCGAGATTTTCATTTCCGGCCAGAAGGCCAACATCAAGGATTCCAAGGCCGCGATTTCGGCTGGCATCGGCATGGTCCACCAGCATTTCATGCTCGTGGAGAACTTCTCGGTGCTCGAGAATATCATGCTGGGCGCCGAGGAAAGCGCGATCCTGACCAAGGGCATCACCAAGGCGCGCGCCGAGTTGAAGAGGCTCGAAGAGCAATACGAGATGGAAGTCGATCCCGATGCGATCATCGAGGAGCTTCCCGTTGGTGTGCAGCAGCGCGTCGAAATCCTCAAGGCCATCTATCGCAAGGCCGATATCCTCATCCTCGACGAGCCGACGGGCGTGCTGACCCCGGCCGAAGCCGACCACCTGTTCCGCATCCTCGCCCAGCTCAAGGAACAGGGTAAGACGGTCATCCTCATCACGCACAAGCTGCGCGAGATCATGGCGATCACCGACGAGGTCTCCGTCATGCGCCGTGGCGAAATGGTCGCCACCCGCAAGACCGCCGAAACGAGCGTGGAAGAACTCGCCGAATTGATGGTCGGCCGCCGCGTGCTTCTGCGCGTCGAAAAGGGTGAGGCCAGTCCGGGCGACGTCAAGCTTTCGGTCCGCAACCTCACGGTCCGCGACAGCCGTGGCGTGACCATGGTCGATAACGTCTCCTTCGACGTCCGGGCCGGCGAAATCGTCGGCATCGCAGGCGTCGCGGGCAACGGGCAGTCCGAGCTTCTGGAGGCAATTGCCGGCATGCGTTCGGCCACCAGCGGAACGGTCACGCTGAGCGGCCAGCCGGTAGACGTCACCGGCCCCGGCGATCCGGCGGACATGCGCAAACGCGGTCTCGCCCATGTGCCGGAAGACCGCCATCACACCGGCCTTGTGCTGAAATTCGAAGAAGCCGAAAACGCCATGCTCGGCTATCACGGCGACAGGAAGTTCGGTCAATCCTTCCTCCTCGATGTCGAAGCCGTCCGCAAGGACGCGATGGAGAAGATCGAGCAATACGATATCCGTCCGCCGAACCCGCGGCTCAAGACCGCCAATTTCTCCGGCGGCAACCAGCAGAAGATCGTGCTGGCGCGCGAAATGGAGCGGAACCCCGATGTGCTGATCATCGGCCAGCCGACGCGCGGCGTGGACGTCGGCGCCATCGAGTTCATTCACAAGCGCATCATCGAGATGCGCGATCAGGGCAAGGCGATCCTTCTCGTGTCGGTCGAGCTCGATGAAATCCGTTCCCTGTCCGACCGTATCATCGTCATGTTTGCCGGTCGCATTGCCGGCGAGCGCAATCCGGATGCCTCCGAAGGCGAACTCGGCCTGTTGATGGCCGGCGTGGAAAATAAGCTGGAGGCCGCCGAATGAGCACCCCTTTCGCAAAACTGCCGGGCTGGGTGGAATATGCCCTCATTCCGCTGGTGAACCTTGCAGTCGCCTTCCTCGTGGCCGGCATTGTTGTGGTCTTCGTGGGTGAAAATCCGCTGGAGGCCGCGCGCATCATGATCACCGGCGCCTTCGGCTCGGGTGAGGGCATCGGTTTCACGCTCTATTATGCCACCTATTTCATCTTCACCGGCCTTGCCGTTGCGGTCGCCGCCCATGCCGGCCTCTTCAATATCGGGGTGGAAGGCCAGGCCTATGTCGGCGGCATCGGTGTCGCAGCGGCCTGTCTGACATTCGACCAGAGCATGCCCTGGTATCTCGTCTTCGTGCTCGCAAGCCTTGGCTCGATGGCATTCGGAGCGCTCTGGGCGCTGATCCCGGCCTGGCTGCAGGCCTATCGCGGCAGCCACATCGTGATCACCACGATCATGTTCAACTACATCGCATCGAACCTGATGCTCTACATGCTCTTGAACGTCTTCAAGCCGCTCGGCCAGATGGCGGCGCAGTCGCGCACCTTCGAGCCTGGCGGGCAATTGCCGAAGCTTGACTGGCTGCTGTCGATCTTCGGGCTCGACATCGGCGGCGCTCCGTTCAACTTCTCCTTCCTAGTGGCGCTGGTTGCGGCCTTCGTTGTCTGGGTACTCATCTGGCGCACGCGCCTCGGCTACGAAATGCGCACCATGGGCTTCCAGCCGCATGCCGCGCGCTTTGCCGGCATGAAGAGCAAGCGCATCATCGTGATCGCCATGCTGATCTCCGGGGCTCTCGCGGGCCTGATGGCGCTCAACCCTATCATGGGCGACCAGTATCGCATCCAGCAGGATTTCGTCTCCGGCGCAGGCTTCGTCGGGATCGCGGTCGCGCTGATGGGCCGTTCGCATCCGGTCGGCATCGTGCTCGCCGCCATTTTGTTCGGCATGCTCTATCAGGGCGGCGCCGAGCTTTCCTTCGACATGCCGGAAATCACCCGCGACATGATCGTCGTCATCCAGGGTCTCGTCATTCTGTTTGCCGGCGCGCTTGAGCATATGTTCCGTCCCGCCATCACCGCGTTCTTCGCGCGGCTGGGCAAATCGCGCAGCGAAGCGGCAGCAGGGGCCTGAGCCATGGATACCAACACGATCGTCGTTCTCCTTCAGTCCACCATCCGCGTGTCCGTGCCGCTGATCCTGACCGCGCTTGCGGGCCTCTATGCTGAGCGGTCCGGCGTGGTCGATATCGGCCTTGAGGGCAAGATGCTCGCCGCCGCCTTTGCGGGCGCGGCGACTGCCGCCGTCACCGGCTCGGCCATCACCGGCATCGGCGCGGCCATGCTGGTTTCCGTCGCGCTGTCGCTCGTCCACGGCTATGCCTCGATCAGCCAGCGCGGAGACCAGGTCGTTTCCGGCACCGCGATCAACTTCATCGCCGCTGGCGCCACCGTCATTCTTGGTCAGGCCTGGTTTCAGCAAGGCGGCCGCACGCCCGCCCTTTCCGCCGATGCGCGGCTCTCGACCTACAAGCTGCCGGGTGCTGACGCCGTGCGCGACGTTCCTGTTCTCGGACCTGTCTATTCGGATCTTTTGTCAGGCCATTATTTGCTGACCTACTTCGCCTTCGCCATGGTGCCGATCACCTGGTGGGTGCTTTACCGCACGCGCTTCGGCCTGCGCCTGCGCGCAGTCGGCGAAAATCCGGGTGCAGTCGACACGGCCGGCATCTCGGTTGTGCGCATGCGCTATCTCGCCGTCACCTGCGGCGGCCTGCTTTGCGGTCTGGCCGGCGCCTATCTCTCGATGGCGCTGGCCAACGGTTTCGTGAAGAACATGTCGGCCGGGCGCGGCTTTATCGCGCTCGCTGCCCTCGTCTTTGCCAACTGGAAGCCAAAGAACATCCTGCTCACCTGCCTCCTGTTCGGCTTCCTCGATGCGCTGTCGATCTACAGCCAGAACGCGGAACTTCCGATCATGAGCAGCATTCCGGATCAGGCCATCCAGGCGCTGCCCTATATCCTGACCGTGATCCTCCTTGCGGGCTTCATCGGCAAGGCTTCGCCGCCCAAGGCGTCGGGCGTGCCCTATGTGAAGGAGCGCTAAGATGTCGGCAGACCTCTACGAAGCCGCAAAAAAAGCGATGGCGCTCTGCCATGCGCCCTATTCCAAATTCCCGGTTGGCGCGGCCATTCGTGCCGAGGACGGAAAGATCTATGCCGGCGCCAATATCGAGAACCTCGCCTTCCCGGAAGGCTGGTGCGCCGAGACGACCGCCATCAGCCACATGGTCATGGGTGGGGCGAAACAAATTGTGGAGATCGCCGTTATCGCTGAGAAGCTGGCGCTCTGCCCGCCCTGCGGCGGCTGCCGTCAGCGCATCAAGGAATTTGCGAGCGTGAATACGCGCATCTATCTCTGCGATGAGGCGGGCGTGAAGAAGACGATGACCATGAACGAACTCCTGCCGCACAGTTTCGAGACCGAGGTGATTGGATGAGAGCGACGATCGACCTTCTGGTCTCGAAGCTCGACGGCCTGCTGCCGCGTTACGGCATCGTACTCGGCTCCGGCCTCGGCAGCCTCGTGGACGCGGTCGATGTGGTCACCCGCATTCCCTATTCCGAACTCGATGCCTTCCCGGTCAGCGCGGTTTCCGGCCATGCCGGCGAACTGGTCGCGGGCAAGCTCAACGGCGTCCCGGTGATCATGCTGTCCGGCCGCGTGCATTATTACGAAAAGGGCGATGCAGCGGCGATGCGCCGGCCGCTGGAAGTGCTGCACGGCATCGGGGTAACCAACCTCATCCTCACCAATTCGGCGGGCTCTCTTCGCGAGGACATGCCGCCCGGATCGGTGATGCGCATCTCTGATCACATTAACTTCACCGGTCGCAACCCGTTGATCGGTGAGGAAACGGATGCCCGTTTCGTCGGGCTCACCAATGCCTATGACGCCGACATGGCCGCAGACATGGAGCGCGCGGCGATGAAGACTGGCGTGCCGCTCAAGAACGGCGTCTATATGTGGTTCTCCGGTCCGAGCTTCGAGACACCGGCGGAAATCCGCATGGCGGGCATCATGGGTGCGGATGCGGTCGGCATGTCGACCGTGCCGGAAGTCATCCTCGCCCGCTTCCTCGGAATGAAGGTCGCGGCCGCCTCCGTCATCACCAACTACGCCGCCGGCATGACCGGCAATGAACTGTCACATCATGAAACCAAGGACATGGCCCCTGTCGGCGGAGCCCGGCTGGCAACGATCCTGAAGGACATGATCGCGGGTGGAGAAAACTGACATGACATCGACCGACCTCAAGGCCGTCGCTACACGCGCGCTCGCCTGCCTCGACCTCACCAATCTCAACGACGACTGCACGCCGGAAGCGATTGAAAAGCTCTGCGCCGATGCGCAGACCAAGTTCGGCAATACGGCCGCGATCTGCATATGGCCGCGGTTTGTCGCGCAGGCGCGGGAAATTTTAGGCGCCGGCAATCCCATCAAGATCGCCACCGTCGTTAATTTTCCCTCCGGCGAATTGCCGCTGGAAACGGTCATCGGTGAGACCGAGCAGGCGATTGCCGATGGCGCGGACGAGATCGACCTCGTCATCCCCTACAAGGAGTTCATGATCGGCCAGAAGGCGTCCGCCCGGCTGATGATTGCCGCTATCCGCGAACGCTGCAAGGCTCCGGTCAAGCTCAAGACCATCCTGGAAACTGGCAATCTCGAAGACGAAGCCCTCATCCGCGAGGCCTCGGCGATTGCGCTGAAGGAAGGTGCCGATTTCATCAAGACCTCGACCGGCAAGGTCCGCGTCAACGCGACGCCGGAAGCGGCCCGCATCATGCTGGAAGAGATCAAGGCCTCGGGCAAGCCCGCAGGCTGCAAGCCCGCCGGCGGCGTGCGCACGGTGGCCGATGCCGCACTGTATCTCGGCATGGCCGATGAGATCATGGGCGCCGGCTGGGCAAAGCCTGAGACCTTCCGCTTCGGTGCTTCCGGCCTGCTGGGCGATATCCTTGCGACGCTCGGCGATACGCCGGCCAAGCCAAACACCGCAGCCTACTGAGGCGCGGGTCCGTGCTGCCGCAGGAGACCATCCGCCGCAAACGCAATGGCGAGACGCTGACGGGCGAGGAGATCGACCGTTTCGTCGAGGGCTTCACGAAGGGCGAAATCTCGGATGGGCAGGTTGCGGCCTTTGCCATGGCCGTCTGGTTCAAGGGCATGCGCCGTGAGGAGACCGTGGCGCTGACGCTTGCCATGCGTGACAGCGGCGACGTGCTCAATTGGTCGGATATCGGCCGCCCCATTGCCGACAAGCATTCGACTGGCGGTGTCGGTGACAATGTCTCGCTGATGCTCGCGCCCATCGTCGCCTCGCTGGGACTGGCCGTGCCCATGATTTCCGGACGCGGCCTCGGCCACACCGGCGGCACGCTCGACAAGCTGGAATCCATTGCCGGCTACAACATCATGCCGGACGAGGCACTGTTTCGCAAAACCGTGCGCGAGACGGGATGCGCCATCATCGGCCAGACCGGCGATCTCGCCCCCGCCGACAAACGGCTCTATGCCATCCGCGACGTGACCGCGACGGTGGACAGCGTGCCGCTGATCACCGCGTCTATTCTTTCCAAGAAGCTCGCCGCCGGGCTTGAAACCCTCGTGCTCGACGTCAAGGTCGGCAGCGGCGCCTTCATGAGCGATCTGGAGGAGGCGCGAACGCTCGCCCGTTCGCTGGTGGAGGTGGCGAACGGCGCGGGCGTGAAGACATCGGCATTGATCACCGACATGAACCAGCCGCTGGCCGATTGCGCCGGCAATGCGCTGGAGGTCATGCACGCACTGGCATTCCTCAAAGGCGACAAGCGCGGAACGCGCAGCGAGACGGTGACGCTGGCGCTTGCGGCGGAGATGCTGGTTTCGGCTGGCGTCGTCGCGACGTCGGAGGAGGGCAGGGCAAAAGCCGAAGAGGCGATCACCACGGGCAGGGCCCTGGAGACTTTTGGCCGTATGATTGCAAGCCTCGGCGGCCCGGCCGATTTCGTCGAGCGTCCATGGGCCCATATGTCCAAGGCGAAGGTCGAAGCGGTGGTGCGGGCACCGCAGGCGGGGACGTTAGCCGCGTGCAAAGCTCGCGAGATCGGCATGGCCGTCATTGCGCTCGGAGGTGGTCGGGTCCTGCCGAGCGATGCCGTCGATCATTCCGTGGGCTTTACCGACTTGCTGCCGCTCGGAACGCGGGTTGAGCAAGGCGATATCATCGCCCGAGTCCATGCCCGTGACGAAGCTTCCGCCGCACAGGCGCGTGAGGCGCTTCTGGCAAGTTACACGATCGGCGAGGGTGGACATGATCGGCAACCAGCCATCATCGAGAAAATCTGAACCTGTTTCTGCCAATTCCAGATCCGAAACCGGCTCGCATTTTGCTGGAATTGCTCAGTTCTTCAGGTAGAGGACGCCGTCCTGAACCTTATAGGACTTGAGCTTGCTCATGAAGCTCATGCCGACCAGCATGCCCGAGAGCGACTTGTCCTTCAGCACGAAGGCATCGACATCGCGTACGCGCACCGAGCCGACTTCGAGGCGGTCGAGCGTCACATGGGCAGCCTGCGTCGTGCCGTTGGCGGTGGTCACGGCATAGCGATAGTCGAGGCTGGAGCCGCTGATGCCGATGCGCTTGGCGGTTTGTTCGTTGATGGCGACAAAGGTCGCGCCGGTGTCCACGAGGCCGTCGACATCGCGACCGTTGACCCGGAAACTGGCGTTGAAATGCCCGCCGGCGCCGGCCTTGATGGCCTCTTCCCCGGGGGCGGAGACGGAAACCGGGGTCGTGGCTGCGGTCGTTGCCTGCATGTCCACACCGGGGGACGGTGCCGTCACGGCGGCGGCTTCAAAGGTCTTGTGGGCTTGCCCGAAATAGACGGCAGAGAGCGCTGCCGCAGCTGCTACAAACAGAAAGCGGTTCATTGTCTTCTTATCCCTGTTTTGCGCGGCAGCTTCCTTGTCCGCCTTCGCAATGGGATGACTATTCCTGACAGAAGTTATGAAATTCGAAAAATGGCCCGCCCGTACGAGGTGCGGGCGGGCCATTTTGAATTGGCTGGTTAACGCGGCGTGAAATGCGGCGAAACTTGGGCGTTGTGAGCTGCGGTTTACTTCGTGCCGTACATGCGGTCGCCGGCATCACCCAGGCCCGGCATGATATACCCAAGCTCGTTCAGATGATCGTCGATGGCGGCGGTGAAGACCGGTACGTCGGGATGGGCTTCGGTGAAATTCTTGATGCCTTCCGGGGCTGCCAGCAGGCAGAGGAAGCGGATGTTGTTGGCGCCCCGCTCCTTCAGCTTGTCGACGGCTGCAATCGAGGAGTTGCCGGTGGCCAGCATCGGATCGACCACGATGACGAGACGGGCATCGAGATCGCCAGGGGCCTTGAAGTAATATTCGACCGGCTGCAGCGTTTCATGGTCGCGATAGACCCCGATATGCGAAACGCGGGCGGCGGGCACGAGCTCCAGCATGCCTTCGAGCAACCCGTTGCCGGCGCGCAGGATCGAGGCGAAGACCAGCTTCTTGCCTTCAAGAAGCGGGGCATCCATCTCCATCAGCGGCGTTTCGATCCGCTCGGTGGTGAGCTCCAGATCGCGGGTGACTTCATAGCACAGCAGCGTCGAGATTTCCCGGAGCAGCCGGCGGAAGCTGGCCGTCGAGGTTTCCTTCTTGCGCATGATCGTCAGCTTGTGCTGCACGAGGGGGTGGGAAATAACCGTGACGCCGTTCATCTGTGCCTTCCAGTCTCTAGATATTCCCAAACAGTCTTAGCGGAATGCCCGCCTCCCGCAAGCTGAACGCGCGTGCTGCAGGCCTTAATCCTCAAATCATTGCAAGTAGGCGCGCCCTTGTGTCCTCGTCAACGAAGGCGGCTTCGATAGCTGTGCGGGTCATCCGGTTCAGTTCCCCCTCCGAGAACCCCATGCGTGTTCTCGCGATTTCGTATTCCTTCGCCAGCGATGTGTGAAAATAGGGTGGATCGTCAGAGTTGAGCGTGACCTTCACGCCCATGTCGAAGAAGGTGCGAAGCGGATGGCTCTCGAAATCCGGGAAGACCTGAAGTGCGATGTTCGAGCCGGGGCAGACCTCCAGGGCGATGCCGAGATCGGCAATGCGACGGACGAGGTCAAGGTCCTCGATGGCGCGCACGCCATGGCCGATGCGGGTGGGGCGCACGAGGTCGATGGCGTCGCGCACACTATCCGCGCCCGCCAGCTCACCGGCATGAATGGTGATGCCCAGCCCTGCCTCGCGGGCGATGTCGAAGGCGCGTGTGAAGTCGGCAACCTTCCCGAAGCGCTCCTCGCCCGCCATGTTGAAGCCCGTGATCAACGGGTCCGGCCGCTCAACGGCAAATTTCGCCGCCGCTTCCACGCGCTCGGCCCCGAGATGACGAACGCCGATGACAACCATGCGGCTTTCGATCCCGGATTTCGCCTTGGCACGCTTCATCCCCTCCGAAATGCCGGCGATATAAGCCCGCGCGCTCATACCCGCCGAAACGCCGTGATCGGGCGAGACGAACAGTTCGCCATAGATGGCTCCCGCCGCGGCAATCTCCAGCAGATAGCTTTCTGCCAGCAGCGCAAAATCCTCCTCGCTCTTGAAGAGCGAAGCGGCCGCATCGTAGCAGCCCAGGAAAGTCGTGAAGTCGTGCCAGACATAGGCGCCGGCCTGGATAAAGGGCGACATGTCGGCCCCGTATTTCGCGGCCTGCGAGAGCACGAGATCAATCGGCGCGCCGGCCTCGAGATGCAGGTGCAGTTCTGCTTTCTTCAGCGGCGATGTCACAGAAAGCTCCGCCCGTGGCGGCCGGGCTCGATCCCCAGATGCGCCGCAATCGCCTCGCCGATATCGGCATAGGTCGGCAGCACGCCGAGTTCGCGGGCCTTGATGCCGGGACCGTAGGCGAGAACGGGCACGCGTTCACGCGTATGGTCCGAGCCGCGCCAGGTCGGATCGCAGCCGTGATCGGCGGTGATGATCACCATGTCGCCGCGCTGGAGCTTGCGGTTGATCTCGGGCAGGCGGCTATCGAATTCCTCCAGCGCTGCAGCATAGCCGGCGACATCGCGGCGATGGCCGTAAAGCATGTCGAAATCGACGAAATTGGTGAAGACGAGATCGCCGTCACCGGCCTCGTCCATGGCCTCGAGCGTGGCGTCGAACAGCGCCATGTTGCCGTTCGCCTTCCAGAGTTGCGAAACGCCCTGATGTGCGAAAATGTCGGCGATCTTGCCGATGGCATGTACTTTGCGGCCTGCATTTTTCAGTCGGTCCAGCAATGTCGGCTCCGGCGGCAGCACTGAATAGTCACGCCGGTTACCGGTGCGCTCGAAGGTCTCAGCAGTTTCACCAACAAAGGGGCGGGCAATCACGCGGCCGATATTATACTCATCGACCAGCTTGCGCACGGTCTCGCAAAGGCTGAGCAGCCGGTCGAGGCCGAAATGCGTCTCGTGAGCTGCGATCTGGAAGACGGAGTCTGAGGACGTGTAGCAGATCGGCTTGCCGGTTCGAATATGCTCTTCGCCATACTGGCGGATGATATCGGTGCCCGAGGCATGACAATTGCCCAAGATGCCAGGAATATCGGCCGCCTTGCAGATGCGGCTCACGAGCTTTTCAGGGAATGCTTCACCCTCGGCGGGGAAATAGCCCCAGTCGAACATCACGGGTGTACCGGCGATTTCCCAATGGCCCGACGGCGTGTCCTTGCCGCGCGAAATCTCGCTGGCGGCGCCCCGGATACCATAGGTTTTTTCAGGAATGGGCATGCCTGCGGGAAACTGGCCCGTGGCCGCCTTTGCGGCGTGCATTAGCCCGAAAACGGAGAGATTGGGCAGTTCCAGCGGCCCCTCGCGAAGCCCCCTGCGATCGGCGCAGCCATGCGCGCAGAATTCGGCGATATGGCCGAGCGTGTTTGCTCCAAGGTCGCCGTATATTTCGGCATCCGGCGCGCCACCTATGCCGAAGGAATCGAGAACGAAGAGAAATGCGCGAGCCATGGTTACCAGACGTTCAGAGCAAATTCAGTGAGCGGTTTTCGCCCGGAATTGCAGATAAATAAAGAGCAGGACCGTTGATGATGATCGTCTGTTCACCGGAAATGCTCGGGATGGGGCGACCTGGCGCTGGCGCCCGGCTTATCGTCGGCCTCGTCACGTCATCATAAGGGACGTTGACGGCCGATGGCTTTGGCCAGCATTTTAGGGTGAGGATGGCCGAAAGACCAGCGAAATTGCTGATCCGGCGCGTTCAGCAATCGGAGCAGGTGATGTTGCTACCGACGCGCTGGCGATAATAGAAGTCTTTTTTGATGGTAAAGTTGTTTGTCTGCGTCCCGCTCATGCCTGGGAGATAAAGCAGCAGGGAATAGGGCAGGCTGAGCTCGGAACGCACGATGAAGGAATTGGGTATCGCGAGGTCCGAGGGGATCGGGGCTACCGAGCCGACCCCATAAGGCGTGCCCCCTGTCGATTGCCACGACCAGGCGATCCTGGCGACCGATGTGGCGTCAATGCTGATGCCGCTGATCTTCAGCGTCACCCCGTTGGAAGAATAGGGCGCAATCGTTGCCTTGGCGACATTCGTCATCGTCGACAGAAACGCCTTGTCCACGGACGATCTCTGCGTGACGAGATCAGCGATGTCCGAGGAGGCGTGAGTCGTCTTGCGGGTGATGCTGATGGCCACCGTGATTTCGAAGGACATCAGATAGATGATAAGCAGGATGGGCACGATCAGCGCGAACTCGACCGCACCGACCCCATCCTTCTCCCGGGCAAAGCGAGATGTCGCGGCAGAGCGCGCCAGCTTTTTCAGTCTCGCGATGACAGCCACGGCGCTCACGGATAGTTCTCGTTCTGGAAAGCGCTGGTGGCCACGATCAGGAATTGTCCCTTCGTGGCGCCTTCCTGCTGGATGTTGGAAATGTACGGCCGGACCAGATCCGTGGTGATCGGCCAGCGGTAGTAGGCGCGAAACATGTTGATCTTGCCGGCGCCGCCCGGTGTGAAGTTTATCTTGGATGTATCGAGATCTCTGGTCTTCCCGCCATTCGTGGGCGTCAGGGGCACATTTGTCGGGATGTCGGAAAAGTTCGTGACCTGTTCAAGGTCGATCCAGAGCTTGTTTGGTGTCGCCGCCTCTGTAGCGGAGCAGGTGATCATCACGGAAATCTGATTGCAGAATTCCTGCCGGAACTGCGTCCGGTTCATGTCCGTGGTGCGGCTCAGCCCAAAGGTGATCTGTCCTGTTCGGACGCGCCGCGCCATCGTATCAACGGCGTTGGAAACCAGCTGCTCTCCGGTAAATGCGATGAAGGTCTCGAAGGTCGCAAACACGATCATCATGAAGGGGATGGCAAGAATCGCAAACTCGATCGCAGTCGCACCTTCGCTCGACTTGAAAAGCCGGCCCAGTCGGGTCGCTCGATCTGCTTTTCCTTCTGCGGACAAAAGCCCCACTCCACTTCTACCCAACCAGACTATTTGTCGATCGGTCAACTGAGGCATCAAGGATGCATGAGCTGGCTGTCTCCCGTCAAACCATGCCCAGCCAGGCTGCCTCTTTACTGCGCCATCGACGTTGCGGGCGCTGCCGCTGCAGACGGGCTTGCGGCGCTGCCGCTCGGCGTCGAATTCTTTTCGCAGTTGGGTGTGCAGGAATAGACGCTGCGCTCCGTCTGGCGGAAGACACGAACCGTGTTCCCCTCATCGATCGACACAAGAACCCTGTCATCAAGGATCGCATTGCCGGTGGAATCGAGCAGAACAATATTGGTCGTGCCGAAGCTGCGCCCGGTCAAGACGATCGTCTTGGAATCCGCCACCGTTGCGTCCGCAACGTCCGAATTGCCGATGATGACCTTGGCAACTGCGCGGTCGAGTTTCAGCACGCGCGCATGATTCATGAAGACGCGAATGAGATCATCATTCTGATCCGTCGCCAGTGCTGCGCCTGCAGACGAAAAGAGCACGACGACACCTGCGAAAAGCATCTTCAATCTAAGGGAGGATTTCAAAACAGGCATGGCTATGTCCCGATGGATTTTGAGACACTGTCGTCTGTAAACGTAAAATTCACGTTAAGCATGACAGTCTGTCTGCCATAACGACGTGCTGGCGCATCGTGGTTGCCTTGCAACCGCCCCCCCGTCGCCATGTCCCGTCACCCGGCCTTTCTCCAAATTCCCGCAGCCGCAGTTTTCTCAGGCCCTCGGCAAGAAATACCACTTGCCGATGATGCTTCAGTCATCTGGCAGAGCTTAATATTGAAAATTGTTTGAATTGCATTCGAAGTCTATTTACCAGGCCCTGTTCAAAAATGGATTCATCTATTGTTAAGCATAAGCGTTAAGTCGATTTCAAGGAAGCCCGGATAGTCTCATCGCATCCGATCAACGGGAACGGTTGGCGGTACTGCCGAAAATTTTTAAGAGATGTGACTCAGGAGACCCCTAATGACCAAGCTTCTTACCCGTCTTATGAAGGACGAATCTGGTGCAACTGCCATCGAATACGGTCTGATCGCTGCCCTCATCGGCGTTGCAATCATCACCGGCGCACGTTCGCTCGGCACGGCACTGAACAACAAGTTCTCGTCCATTGCAAACACGGTCAACACCACGAACTGATCAGTTCGCATGAGTGCCGTCGATTCCAAACCTGCCTTCGTCCCCGAAGGCAGGTTTGTATATTTTTAAGCGATTTGCTGCACAGTGGTGCCCGTCGCGTTCGTTGAAGACTTCGGCGCGGCTCGAATTCGAATGAACGCAATGCCTTGCCGCGCTCTTGCCCATGAGGCTGGGAGACCGGCGTGCAAGGCCGGTTTTCCGATGACGCTTCGCAGCGCATTGGCGGAGCCGGATCATCAGGAAACCGCCAGGTCATGATCCAAGCAGCCATCCTCGTCATTTTCCCACTTTGCATGGCCGTTGCGGCCTTTTCCGATCTGTTTACCATGACGATTCCGAACCGGGTCTCGGTAATCCTGCTGGCCTCGTTCCTGATCGTCGCGCCTCTGGCCGGGATCGGCCTCGTCGAGATCGGTTGGCATCTTCTGGCAGGCCTTTGCGTCTTTGCGGTGGTCTTCGTTCTCTTTGCGCTGAACACGATGGGCGGCGGCGATGCGAAAGTGCTGACCGCAAGCGCCGTCTGGTTCGGGTTCAACGACAGCCAGGTGGTCTTCATGGGCGATGTCGCCGTCTTCGGAGGCGCCCTGACCATCCTGATACTCCTGATCCGCAGCCAGAGAAACCTCATCACGGCCATCGGTCTCCCCATTCCGCGCCCGCTGCTGCAAGAAAAGAAGATCCCCTACGGCATCGCCATAGGGATCGGCGGCTTCGTCGCATATCCGACGTCGCCGCTGATGCAGATGGTGCTTCACAACACCTTCTGACCCGCCGCGCAGTTTCACTGCCGTTGGAGGGGCCCGGAGCCCCCGAGACGCTTTTCAATGCGCTTTAGTCTCGTCAGCCTGGCACCCTGGGTCAGGCTGCGTCAAAGCGCGTCTGTACCCGACAGGGTTTAGAATGGGTTAACCTTCTCGCTAAGAAATTCATTAACCATAATTACACCAATTCCTGATCAATTGAGGTCACTTCGTTGGATTCTCCAGGAATTGATCATGAAACCAGCACGTCTGATTATTTTGTCCGTTGCCGCAGTGGCGGCCGGCCTTGCCGGTTATCTGGCACTCAATATGGGCGGCCAGAAGGTCGTAGAGATCCAGGCGGCGCAACCGCGGATGGTCAAGGAAGCGACGGTTGACGTGCTCGTGGCAAAGACCAATCTCGCCACCGGCGCGCGTTTGAACGCGGACAGCATGACTTGGATCGCATGGCCTGAAACGGCCGTGGCCCCCGGCTTCATTACCAAGAAGAACCGCGAAACGGCGATGGCGGACCTGAACGGCGCAATCGTTCGCCTACCGATCTTCGCCAACGAGCCGGTTCGCCTTGAAAAGATCGTCGATGCGAGCAACCGCACGATGTCGTCCATCCTGCCGGCCGGCAAGCGCGCGATCGCCACGGAAATCAGCGTTTCGACCAGCGCCGGCGGCTTCATCCTGCCGAACGACCGCGTCGACGTGATCATGGTCCGCAAAGGCACGCAGCAAACGTCGTTCCAGACGGAGACGATCCTCAGCAACATCCGCGTTCTGGCAATCGACCAGCAGCTTCAGCAGGGACCGGACGGCAAGCAGACGGCAGTCGGTTCGACAGCCACGCTCGAGTTGACCCCGGATCAGGCGCGCGTCATCGCGGTCGCCCAGCAGATCGCCGACCGTCTGACGCTGGCGCTTCGCTCGGTCGCCGACTCCAGCGAGCCCGACACCTCGGCATCCGAACACCTCCTGGGCAACGGCGACGGTTCACCGGGAATCCAGATCATCAAGTCCGGCGCTATTTCGACCAGCCAGTAAGAACGAGCGGGAGCATACAGTGAGACCTATCATGCAAGACATCCGCAAGACCACGATTGGCGGGCTCTGCTTCACTCTCGCTCTGACCGGGATTCTTCCGATTCCGCTCGGCGGCGAGCAAGGATCGGCGGCCTTTGCTGCCAGCGAATCTCTGGTGACGATTTCTCAAGCCGGGCCGGGCGTGAAAAAGCACCTCAAGCTTGGCCTTAACAAGGCGCTGGTGGTCGAACTTCCCGCTGATGCGCACGACATTCTCGTTGCGGATCCGTCGCTGGCAGATGCTGTCACCCGCACTTCGCGCCGCCTCTATCTCTTCGGCAAGGCAGTCGGCCAGACCAACGTCTTCGTCTTTGGTGCGGACGGCAAGGAACTCGTCAGCCTGGACATCCAGGTCGAGCGCGACATCTCGCAGCTCGAAACCAACCTGCGCCGCTTCCTGCCGGACTCCGACATCAAAGTCGAAATCATCTCGGACAACATCGTGCTGACCGGCTCGGTGCGCACGCCTCAGGATGCCGCACAGGCTTCCAAGCTCGCCGAAATTTTCGTCAAGGGCGGTGAAGCGACCACCCGCAACCAGACCGCGACCGGCACCGGCACGTCGTCAAGCGTCGCGATCTTCGCCGAAGACCGCCAGCAGTCGCAGATCGTCAACCTGCTGACCATCCAGGGCGAGGACCAGGTGACGCTCAAGGTCACGGTGGCTGAAGTCAGCCGCCAGGTCATCAAGCAACTCGGTATCAGTGGTTCTGTCACCGGTTCAAATGGCTCCATGACCTACTACAACCCGTCGAATCTTGGAGCTTCGTTGGGGCAGCTCGCGGCAGGCGCCATTGGCGGTCCCGTCGGCGGCGGCGTCAGCCTCGCCGCTTACATCAACGCCATGGAGCAGGCCGGCGTCATGCGGACGCTTGCCGAACCCAGCCTCACAGCAATTTCCGGCGAGGTCGCAAAATTCTACGTTGGCGGCTCGTTCAACATGGCCAGTGGCCAGGACATTTCCAAGGGAACCACGACTGTTACGCCATCCGGCGTTGTCGTCACATCGGATCCGAGCGTCTCGCGGACTTCGGAAACGAGCCAGTACGGCATCTCTCTCAACTTCCTGCCCGTCGTGTTGTCTGCGGGCCGCATCAGCCTGAAGCTCGAGACGGAAGTTTCCGAGCCGACCTATGAAGGCAATTATTCGACGGCCGGCGGCATCGGTGTCGCTGGCATCACCCACCTCGGCATCCGTCGCCGTCAGGCCTCCACGAGTGTCGAACTTCCCTCCGGCGGCTCGATCATGATTGCCGGTCTCGTCAGCGACGATGTTCGCCAGGCCTTCAGCGGCAATCCGGCGCTCGCCAAGATCCCGATCCTCGGCACGATGTTCCGGTCGAAGGACTTCCAGCGCAACGAGACCGAGCTTGTCATCATCGCAACGCCTTATCTGGTACGGCCTGTCTCACCCGACAAGCTCGCGCGCCCGGATGACAACTTCATTCCCGAAAACGACGCGGCGACATTCTTCCTGAACAGTGTCAACAAGGTCTACGGCACGAAGGTCGATCCCGCAGGCGGTCAGCGCTACCACGGCAATGTCGGTTTCATCTACAAATGAGGGGCGGGACGATGGACCAGTTGAACGAAAAACGCCTTCACACGATCAAAAGGGAAGCTCTGGTGATGCCCGCGCTCAGAACTCTGACATTCGTCGCGCTTGCAGCCTCGACGGTCGCGCTTGCCGGATGCGGCAACCTGCGCCCGGACGGTGATCTCACGACGTCTTCCATCGAGAACGATTATCGCGTGCGTCACCCCATCAAGATGGCGGAAGCGGAGCACTCGATCGACATTCCCGTGGCCACGGGCGACGTCAAGCTGAGCCGAGGCATCGAGGATACGATCCGGGGCTTCGGACAGAATTACAAGAGCAACTCGTCCGGCGTGATCCAGATCGCGGTCCCATCGGGCTCGATCAACGCCCGCGCCGCCCGCGCCGTGGTTCCCCAGGTGCGCAAGCAGCTGGCCTCGGAAGGCGTCGACCAACGCCGTATCATCGTCACCGGCTATCAGGCCGAGCCTGGCGTCTCCGCCCCGTTGAAGCTTAGCTTTGTCGCGCTGACGGCCATGACGGATCAGTGCGGCCAATGGCCGGAGGATCTGATGGAGAATTCGTTCTCCAACAAGAACTGGTACAATTTCGGCTGCGCCAACCAGAACAATCTGGCGGCTCAGGTGGCAAATCCCAAGGATCTGTTCGACCCGCGTGCCTCGACTCCGATCGACGCACAGCGCCGTGCAAACGTCATTGATACCTATCGCACCAGCGGCTCTGACCTTGGCAAGGACACGAGCATCACCATCCCGAGCCAATGATCGGGCGTGATCGGTTACCGGAGAGACAGCACCCATGAGTACAGTTGAATACGGAATCGAGCCCGTCGCCATCGACGACCAGCTTGAAGAGCGCCCGTCCGAAGGCGCCGAGATCGATCAGATCCGGCCGCTGCCGCGCATCTCGATCCATGCCTTTTGCGAAAGCGAGGAAGTGCTTCGGCTGATGGACCGCTGCAGCCGAGATCGGCGTATGGCAAAGGTCACGTTCAAGATCAATCAGGGCAGCATCGCGGCTGCGGCAAGCATGTTTGCCAGTGCCGCGACGCCGAACCTGATCATCCTGGAAACCGGACTCGGCGGCGACCGCCTGTTCGAAGAGCTCGGCCCGCTTGCAGAAGTGTGCGATCCGTCGACCAAGGTGATCATCGTCGGCCGCCAGAACGATATCGGTCTCTATCGTGAGCTGATGCGAAACGGCATTTCCGAATATCTCGTCTACCCGGTCAACCTTCCCGACATCCTCTCATCGGTCGCGTCGATTTTCGTCGATCCCGAGGCCGAACCCCTGGGACGCAGCATTGCCTTCATCGGCGCGAAGGGTGGCGTCGGTTCCTCGACCATTGCGCACAACGCGGCCTTCGGCATTTCCAGCCTGTTTGCCACGGAGACCATCCTCGCCGATCTCGACCTGCCGTTCGGCACGGCGAATATCAATTTCGACCAGGACCCCGCCATGGGCATGTCGGAAGCGGTTTATTCGCCGGATCGTCTCGACGAGATCTTCCTGGATCGCCTGTTGGCCAAGTGCACCGACAACCTCTCGCTGCTCGCAGCGCCTTCGATGCTCGACCGCGCCTATGATTTCGGTCGCGACGCCTTCCAGCCGGTCCTGGAAGTCCTGTCTCGTTCGGCCCCGGTCACGGTCCTCGACCTGCCGCACGCCTGGAACGACTGGACGCGCATGCTGCTTTCCGGCGTCGATGAAGTGGTGATCACGGCCGTGCCGGACCTCGCCAACCTGCGCAACGCCAAGAACATGTTCGACGCGCTGAAGAAGCTGCGCCCGAACGACAAGCTGCCCCACCTGATCATCAACCAGGCGGGAATGCCGAAGCGCGCCGAGATCTCGCCGGCTGATTTCGTCGACCCGCTGGGTGTCCAGCCGATCGCGGTCATCCCCTTCGATGTGCAGCTTTTCGGCAATGCCGCCAACAGCGGCCGCATGATTGCAGAGATCGACCCCAAGGCGCCGGTTGCCGAGACCTTCTCGCAGGTCGCCCATGTGGTTACCGGCCGCACGACGGTGAAACGGCAGAAGGGCAGCAGCCTCGCCAAGATGCTTGCACTGCTCAACCGCTCCAAAAGCAAAGCATGAAAAAGACTGGATCTGATTGATGTTCGGCAAAAAGGGAAATGACGGCTTCGGAAAATCCGGCTTCTCGGGAGGATCTGCTCCTTCCGCGCCGAAGACCTATGCGCCTGCCGCCCCCGAGCCGCAGGTGATGGTTGCTGCCCCGGAGCCGGCCATGAAGGCTCCGGAACCGGCACCGGCACCCATGCGCGCCGCTGCCACGCCGCCGCCGCTGGCACCCGAACCGCCGGCGCGTCGCCGCACGACCCGCAATTCCGAATATTACGACACGAAGAGCCAGGTCTTCTCCGCGCTCATCGATACGATCGACCTGTCACAGCTTGCAAAGCTGGACAACGAGAGCGCACGTGAGGAAATCCGCGACATCGTCAACGATATCATCACGATCAAGAATTTCGCGATGTCGATCGCCGAGCAGGAGGAACTGCTCGAGGATATCTGTAACGACGTTCTGGGCTTCGGCCCGCTCGAGCCGCTTCTCGCCCGCGACGACATTGCCGACATCATGGTCAACGGCGCCGGGCAGACCTTCATCGAAGTCGAAGGCAAGGTGCAGGAGAGCGACATCCGTTTCCGCGACAACGGCCAGCTTCTTTCCGTCTGCCAGCGCATCGTCAGCCAGGTCGGCCGCCGCGTCGATGAATCCAGCCCCATCTGCGACGCGCGCTTGCCCGATGGCTCGCGCGTGAACGTCATTGCGCCGCCGCTCGCCATCGACGGTCCCGCGCTCACCATTCGTAAGTTCAAGAAGGACAAGCTAACACTTGATCAGCTCGTGCGCTTCGGTTCGATCACGCCGGAAGGTGCGCAGGTGCTGCAGATCATCGGCCGCGTCCGCTGCAACATTATCGTCTCCGGCGGCACCGGCTCCGGTAAGACGACGCTGCTGAACTGCCTGACGCGCTATATCGATACGCATGAGCGCATCATCACCTGCGAAGACTCGGCCGAACTTCAGCTGCAGCAGCCGCATGTGGTGCGCCTCGAAACCCGCCCGCCGAATATCGAAGGCGAGGGCGAGATCACCATGCGCGATCTCGTGAAGAACTGCCTGCGTATGCGTCCCGAACGCATCATCGTCGGCGAAGTGCGCGGACCGGAAGTCTTCGATCTTCTTCAGGCGATGAACACCGGTCACGATGGTTCGATGGGCACGATCCACTCAAACAGCCCGCGCGAATGCCTGAACCGTATCGAGTCCATGATTGCCATGGGCGGCTTCACGTTGCCGGCCAAGACCGTGCGCGAAATCGTCGCCGGGTCGGTCGACATCATCATCCAGGCCACGCGTCTGCGTGACGGCTCCCGCCGCATCACCCACATCACCGAAGTGGTCGGCATGGAAGGCGACGTGATCGTGACGCAGGATCTCGTGCGTTACGAAATCGAGGGCGAAGACGCCAATGGACGGATCATCGGCCGTCACCGTTCCACCGGGATCGGCCGCCCGAATTTCTGGGACCGCGCTCGCTATTACGGCGAAGAGAAGCGCCTCGCGGCTGCCCTTGATGCCATGGAAGACAAGGCCGGCGCTGCCTGAGAGCAGGCGACGCGGCGATACGGAAAGCAAGATGAAGAGTGACAACCGGGAGCACGCGTAATGTTCGGTTTTGATCCCATGGTTCTGGCGATCATCGGCCTCGCCGCCGTTGCGGCGGCAGCCGTGGCATACGGCGTCCTCTTCTCGGAAATCGAAGCCCAGCAGAAGACGACCAGCCGCTACAAGAAGGTCAAGGCGGCAGAGACCGATACGGTCAAGGTCAAGGCCGCGCGCGACCGGATGCAGGAAGCCACGAAGCGCCGGAAGTCGATCCAGGATTCGCTGAGCGAACTGGAAAAGAAGCAGGAGCAAAACAAAAAGGTCGATGCACCGACGCTCAAGGTCCGTCTGCAGCAGGCGGGTCTGGCCATCACCGACACGCAATTCTACATCGGCAGTGCACTGATGGCCGTCGCGACGCTCGTTGTCGGTTTCGTCATGACCGCTGACATGTCCAACGCGCCTGCATTCGACATGCTGCCGTTTTCCAACGCGCAGCTCGGTGTCTTCGCACTTGCCTTCGTGATGGGGATTGGCGCGCCGCGCTTCATCCTCGGTTTTCTGTTCAAGCGCCGCATGAAGAAATTCCTCGGCGAGTTTCCGAACTCGCTGGACATTATGGTCCGCTCGATTAAATCGGGTCTGCCGCTCAACGACGCCGTGCGCCTCATCGCCATGGAAGGCCAGGAACCCGTCAAGAGCGAGTTCCGCCGTGTCGTGGAAGCCCAGCAGATGGGCATGTCGATCGCCGATGCCTGCGCGCGAATGAATGCGACAATCCCGCTTCAGGAGGTGAAGTTCTTCGCCATCGTCATCGGCATTCAGGCTCAGGCGGGCGGTAACCTCTCGGAAGCGCTCGGCAATCTGAGCCGCGTTCTGCGCGACCGCAAGAAGATGCTCGGCAAGGTGCAGGCGTTGTCCATGGAGGCCAAGGCGTCTGCAGCCATTATCGGCGCCTTGCCCTTCATCGTGGCCACGCTCGTGTCGATCACCTCGCCTGATTACATCAAGCCGCTGTTCTCCGACCCGCGCGGGCACCTGATTCTGCTCGCCTCCGGCGTCTGGATGTCGATCGGCGTGTTTGTCATGCGCAAGATGATCAATTTCGATATCTGACCTTTTCCTGAAGCAATACCCGTCGAACGACTGCCACACGCGTTTTCCGGGATTGCTTGAACCGACCGGCGCAGGATCCGCCACAAGGACGATCAAAATGCTTTACGATCTCGCCTCCACAGTCGCCAGCCCGGGGTTCATCTTTGCCGTGTTGATTGGTCTTGCTGTGTTTGGCACGCTCTACGTGGTGGCCGAGCCCTATTTCGAGCGCGGCGACCTGCAGAAGCGCATGAAGACTGTGGCCACCGAACGCGAACAGCTACGCGCTCGCGAACGCGCCCGCATGAATACGGCCCTGCAATCCAAGGCGAGCCTGCGCGGCAAGGACAACAAGAATGTCCGCAACATCGTCGAGCGGCTCAACCTGCGCAAAGCGCTGGTGGATGACGCTACCATCAACAAGCTGCGCGCCGCCGGCTATCGGTCTCAGAACGCGCTCAACACCTATCTCTTCGCCCGTCTGATCCTGCCTTTCGTCTTCGGGCTTGCGGGCGCCTTCTGGATTTTCGTCCTCGACAACCTGTCGGATCAGGCGCTGACAATGCGGCTTCTCGCCAATCTCGTCATTGCCTATCTCGGCTTCTATGCGCCGATCATTTTCATCAGCAACAAGATGGGCAAGCGGCAGGCTTCCATCCGCAGAGCCTGGCCCGACGCACTTGACCTACTCCTGATCTGCGTGGAATCGGGGGTATCGGTCGAAGCTTCGATGCGTCGCGTGGCCGACGAAATCGGTGTTCAGTCGCCTGAACTGGCCGAAGAAATCGTCTTGACCACCGCCGAACTGTCCTATCTGCAGGATCGCCGCAGCGCTTATGAAAACCTCGCGAACCGCACGCAGCTCGATGCTGTGAAATCGACGACGCAGGCACTCATACAGGCAGAACGCTATGGTACGCCGGTTGCCCAGGCCCTGCGCACCCTCGCTCAGGAGAGCCGCGATACGCGTATGAACGAGGCGGAGAAGAAGGCCGCAGCCCTCCCGCCGAAGCTGACGGTCCCGATGATCCTGTTCTTCCTGCCGGTCCTCATTGCCGTGATCCTCGGCCCTGCAGGCATCCGGGTCAGCGACCAGATGAGCGGCACGTCGCAGGAACAGACGACACGCTGATCCGGCTCGCCCATCGCCATCGAGATCCGTGGACAATCGACACAATGAAAAAGGCGCTCCGAAAACCGGGGCGCCTTTTTCATCATGGGAGCGATAAGCTCAGAATTGGTTTAAGCGCACCCGGTTCAGCCCTGGCTCTTCAGTGCGTTCCAGGTCGGCTGCTGGCTCATCATCGAACGAAGATATTTCACATTCGCTTCAGCCTGGGTGGGGGAGAGTTCCTGGCGTGCGATCTTCTCGGCTTCCGGATAGCGGCCCTGCAGGCCAACGACGAGGGCCAGGTTCTGGCGCACCGAACTGTCGGCGCCGGGCTGCGCTGCGGCCTGGCGAAGATAGGTCTCGGCGGATTTCAGATCTTTGGTCAGCACATAGGACATGCCGAGATTGGATAGGACCGATGGATCGTTCGGCTTGAGGTCGAGCGCTTCGCGATAGCGGGCCCGCGCCTCGGTGGAACGGCCAAGCTGATCGAGGATGGCGCCCTGCGCCGATTTCAGGCGCCAGTCGGGAAGGTCCGGACGTTCGGCGCGCGAGATTGTTTCCAGCGCCGCATCAAGCTGGCCCGCGGCGGCCTGTGCCTTGCCATAGGCAGCCAGAACCTCGGTGTCGTTGGGATGCCGGATGACGACCTGCTGCATGACGGCGAGCGCCTGATCGTTCTTGCCGGTCATGCGCAAAAGGTTGGCATAGTTCAGACCGGCGTCCCGGTCATTCGGGTTCTTGGCATAGGCGTCGCCGATCCTGCTTGCCGCAGTGTTCAGCTCCGTCGCATTCATCTCGGTCACGGGCTTGGACAGGCCTGTCGGGATCGAGCCGGTCTTGATGTTGTCGGTCGAGCCCGAGGTGGTGCAGGACTGCAGCGAAAGCGCTCCCGCAAGGAGACAGGCGCCCGCCAGCAACTTGCTGCTGCGGAACCGGAAGATGGTGGATGTGGTCATGGCGCTGCCCTGAAATCTGGTTTTTTGCACCGGCCGAAGGGCATACTGAAAACTGCGGCGCAACCTTGACACCAGCAATAGTCTGTTAACCCTAACAGAGCGTTAACATTTCTGATTCCCGCGCCCGGAAGACTGCCGATGGCGAGGAGCGGACGAAAGACTTATCCTGGTCGTACAACGCGCAACGGGGGCAATTCAGAAGACAGGACGACGCGGGACCGTCCGGAATTGCACCAAAGAAATAGAAGGAGCATCCGGCGATCCGCAGTCGCCGGAATGACTCTCTGCATTCGGGAAAAGAGACGAGAACAGATGGCCCCATTCCAGTTCATCAAGCGCCACAGCCCCTTCAACAGCAAGCTCGGAAAGACACTTCCTGTCTTTGCCGTGACGCCCGCGCATATTGAAATCGGCGCGATCGAAGCGACAGCGCTGGAATGGGCGCGCAAATCCGGTTTCAAGGCCAACAATGGCTCCGTCCTCCTAGTGCCGTCTGCGGACGGGTCGCTCGGCGGCGCGCTCTTCGGCCTGGGCAAGAATCCCGCCGTCACACCTTTCATGACCGGCCACCTCGCACGTGCTTTGCCCGAGGGCGAATGGCATGTGGAAACCGCACCGCTGACGGCCAATCGCATTGCCCTTGGCTTCGGTCTCGGAAGCTACCGCTTCGAGACCTATCTGAAGCCAAAGCCGCCGGGCGCGACGCTTCTCATTCCAAAGGATGCCAACGCGACCGACATCAAGCGGCAGGTGGCCGGGGTGTTTCTCGCCCGCGATCTCATCAATACGCCCACAAACGACATGGGTCCGAACGCGCTGGAAAAGGTCTTCCGCGATCTTGCGGGCCACTATGACGCCCAGGTCTCCGTCGTGAGCGGCGAAGACCTGCTGAAGAAGAATTTCCCCTTGATCCACGCGGTCGGACGCGCCGCTGCCGAAGCACCACGGCTTCTTGAAATGCGCTGGGGCGAGAAGGGCGCACCGAAGGTGACGCTGGTCGGAAAGGGCGTCTGCTTCGACACCGGGGGCCTTGATATCAAGCCGTCTTCTTCCATGCTTTTGATGAAGAAGGACATGGGCGGCGCGGCCAACGTGCTTGGCCTGGCCTTGATGATCATGGATGCTCATCTGAAGGTTGACCTGCGCGTCATCGTACCGGTGGTCGAGAATTCCATCGCCGGCAACGCCTTCCGCCCCGGCGACATCTATCGCAGCCGCAAGGGCCTGACGGTCCAGATCGACAACACGGATGCCGAGGGTCGGCTGATTCTGGCCGACGCACTTGCGTATGCGGACGAGGAGAAGCCCGCTCTCCTGATCGACATGGCGACGCTGACTGGGGCGGCGCGCGTGGCGCTCGGTCCCGACCTGCCGCCCTTCTTCACCGACGACGAAGACCTCGCGCATGACCTGGCGGACTCAGCGCTCGAGAATGACGATCCGCTGTGGAGGCTGCCGCTTTACCCCGGCTATGAGAGCGATCTCTCCACCAAGATCGCCGACCTCACCAATGCCCCCTCGGGCGGCATGGCGGGCGCGATCACGGCAGCGCTCTTCCTCAAGCGTTTCGTCACCGAGACCGAAAGCTGGGCACATTTCGATATCTTCGGCTGGTCGCCGAAGGATCGCCCGCATGCCCCGCTGGGCGGCGAGGCGCAGGCGATCCGCGCGATCTATCACCACATCCGCAAGCGGGTGAAGTAAAAGCAATTCCAGGAAAAGTGCCGGGCGGTTTTCCGTCCGGAATTGCGGGCGTAAATGACAACTCCAGGAGACGCGCCACTGGGCTCTCCGGGAGTTGCAGGATCGGCGGTCAGTTCTGCTCGACGGGGCGGCCTGTTGCAGCCGGCCTGCGGATGCGTGCGTCATCCTGGCGACCACGTGTCATACGGCCCAGAACGTCTTCCTGCCACAGGTGCTTGTGAACGAAGACCATCACGATATGTCCGGCAACGAGTGCCAGCAGTGCCCATCCCGCAGGCCCGTGGAGCAGGTGAGCCGGGGCCACCATTGCTTCATCGCTGGCGCCGGGTTGGAAGATCTGCACACCAAATGCCGAGAAGCCTCTCCCGCCACCATAGGCGCGAACGAGAGCAACGCCCGGGACGAAGATCATGAGCGCATAAAGGGCCAGATGCCCGACAAGCGAGGCAAGGCCGAGCAGGCCATGGCCATGCAGAGGGCGGGTGCGCAGGTTCATCACACCCCAGACGGCGCGGATGATCACCAGGATGAAAAGCGTCAGGCCAATCGAGTAGTGGACGCTCCAGATCGCCTTCGTCAGGGGCAGCTGCCGATCGACCAGATGAAAGATTGCCGACACGAACTGCACGGCGAAGAGAGCGGCCATCAGCCAATGCAGCACACGGCTGACAAGGCCGTAGCCATGCGGCCGGTCCCAGAGGGATTGGGTTGTATTGACGGACATGGAAACTCCTTATCATAGGGCTTTCAACGGGTTGCAGATGATACCCGATGACGTGGGGTTCCCCTCCCGGCGCTGATCAGTGATGCTGCAATGCGGAAAACTTGTGGCAGGCATCGGCCGTTTTTGTACACACACCGTGCTGTCTTGCAAAACGACGGCTTTGCCCTCACAATGATACGGAACCGAAACGGTCGCGGAGCCGAACTTGCCGCTTGAATTGAACCCCTCGCAGGCCTTGGGTCTGTGGCATGCCGTCTCGCTGTCGCAGGTGCGGTCGGAAGCTCATGACCTGACGCTTCGGCAAATGGCGATCCTCTTGCAGATCTATCTCGTACCGCCGCCGCATACCGTGCGAGGGCTTGCCGCGACCTTGAACGTGACCAAGCCCGTTATCACCCGCGCACTCGACACGATGGGCGCAATGGGTCTCGTTGATCGTGTGCGCGACGATCAGGACCGCCGCAACGTCATCATCAAGCGTACGGTAGCCGGCGCGCTTTATCTCGAGAAACTCGGCGATGTCGTGATCGCAGAGGCCCGCCAGCTCCCTTACTGATTGGAAACCCCGTGACGCTCGACAAACGGCTCAACGCCTTCCGCCCCGACCTCGCCGACGCGCGGCTTGAAGGCAAGGTGGAGGCGCGGCACTTTATCGAAGGCGAGGGCGGCACGGTCGCGACGCCGGTTGCCGATCTTCGGCCAAGGCCTGACCAGAGCGCCGGTATCGACACGCAGCTTCTCTTGGGCGAGCCGGTACGCATCTTCGAACGCCGCGATGGCTGGGCGTGGGTGCAAGCCGAGACCGACGGCTATGTCGGCTATATGGCCGAGACGGAACTTGTTGCGTCGGCTCAACAAGCGACGTTCTGGATCACCCAACCCCGCACGTTCGTCTATCCCGAGCCCGATATGAAGCGTCCGCGCCGACAAGCCCTTTCCATGGGAAGCCGCGTCGCGATTGTCGGCGAAGCGGAAACGCGGGGCACGCGCTATCTGACCCTCGCGAGCGGTGGCGCGGTGATTGCTGCCCATTGCGCGCGGATTGGGACGACGGTCGGCGACGACTATGTCGCCATCGCTGCCCGGCTCCTGGAAACGCCCTATCTCTGGGGCGGCAAATCGGCCTTCGGCATCGATTGCTCCGGCCTTGTACAACTCGCCATGATGATGTCCGGCAAGAGCGCGCCACGCGATAGCGACATGCAGGCCGCAGGTCTTGGCGAGGAGATCGGCTTTGATCAACTCCGCCGCGGCGATCTTGTCTTCTGGAAGGGCCACGTCGCCATCATGGAAGACGAAGAAACGATGATCCACGCCAACGGCCACACGATGAGCGTCGCCCGCGAAGGGCTCAAGGCCGCGGTGGAGCGGATCGGCTATCTCTACGGCGCGCCGACGATATGCCGGCGTCCCTGATCAGGCATCAGTATCCGAGGGTGCGGTCAACCACGTGCTCCAGCGGAAGTCCCGTTTCGTGCCGCGCGATCTGCCCCTCCACATGCCGCATCAGCGCCACGACATCGGATGCCGCCGCCGCATGCGGGGTGATGATCACATTCGGCTGCGTCCAGAGTAGACTTTCCGGCGCGAGCGGCTCTGTCTCGAACACGTCGAGCGAAGCGCCGCCGAGAGTCCCGTCATGGAGCGCAGCCAGAATATCAGCTTCGACTTGGCTCCCACCGCGTCCGGCATTGATGAAGACCGGCTTGCCGAGCGCGCCACCCTGCTTGAGCTTCGCGAATAGGGCCTTGTCGTAGATCCCACGCGTCTCAGCCGTCAGCGGAAGCAGGCCGACGAGAATGTCGGTCTGGGCGAGAAAATCGCCTAGTCCATCGCCGTCAAAAGTCTGCATGCCTTCAATCGCCTTGGCGCTGCGCGACCAGCCGATGACATGAAAGCCCATGATTTTCAGCTTGCGCGCCGCATCCTGTCCCAGCACGCCGAGCCCCATGACACCGACGGTCACGTCGCGCGCCTCCGGCTGCGCCAACTCCTCCCAATGACGCTTCGCCTGCGCGCGAAGATAGGCAGGCATCTGGCGCAGATGCGTGAGGCATTGCAATACGACCCACTCGCTCATCCGGTCCGTCAGGCTGCGGTCGACGAAGCGCACCAGTGGCACTTGCTCCGGTAGCCCGCCGACACGCAGGATATGATCGACGCCCGCCCCACCTGAAAAGATTGCCTTCACATCTTTCGCCCGCTCGAAAAGCGCCGGGTCCTGTTTCCAGACCAGCGCATAATCGATGCCGGAGAGGTCGCGACCGGAATTGGCAGGGTCGGCCATGTTGATGACCTCGCGGCCTGGAAAGGCCCCGGAAAGCGCCCCCGCGACCGCATCCGGGGAAAATTTCAGGTCAACGATGATGGGGCTTTTCATGCGCACTCACTGTCCGACCGCTTCGCTGCGGATCGCTTTCAGATCGAAGGCGGCGGCCATCAGCGCCTTCGTATAGTCTTCTGCCGGCGCGCCAATCACCTGTTCGGCCGGACCCTGTTCAACCACCTTGCCGGCGCGCATGACGATAATGTCGTTGGCAAGCGCGCGGACGACCTTCAGGTCGTGGCTGATGAAGAGATAGGCGAGGTTATGGTCCTTCTGCAGCTTCCGCAGCAGCTCGACCACCTGCGCCTGCACGCTCATGTCGAGCGCGGAGGTCGGCTCGTCCAGCATGACGAAGCGGGGCTTGAGGATCATCGCGCGGGCGATGGCGATGCGCTGCCGCTGGCCGCCGGAAAACTCGTGCGGATAACGCCAGCGGGTAGACGCATCCAGCCCGACTTCTTCCAGAACCTCCGCCACGCGGCGGTCGCGCTCCTCGAAGGAGAGACCCGGTTCGTGGATCGCGAGACCCTCGGCCACGATATCGGCAATGTTCATTCGCGGCGACAGCGAGCCGTAGGGGTCCTGGAAGACGACCTGCATGCGGTTGCGCAGCGGCTTCATCGCCTTGAACGAATAGGCCGCAATATCCTGGCCCACGAAGCTGATCCGCCCCTTGGACGAGATGAGCCGCGTCAGCGCGAGACCCAGCGTCGTCTTGCCGGACCCGGACTCGCCGACAACGCCGAGCGTCTGTCCGGCCCGCAGCGTCACATTGATCCCGTCCACCGCCTTTACGTGATCCGTGACCTTGCGCAGGAAACCGGTCTTGATCGGGAACCAGACGCGCACGTCTTCCGCTTCCATGACGATGGGCTGGCTGAGATCCGTCTGCGGCGGCCGGCCCTTCGGCTCGGCAGCGAGCAGGTGCTTCGTGTAGTCGTGCTGCGGGTGGGCAAAGATTTCCGCCGTTGGCCCCGCCTCGACGATCTCACCATGACGCATGACGCAGACCTTGTCGGCAAAGCGCCGCACGATGCCGAGATCGTGGGTGATGAAGAGCATGGCCATGCCATGATCGCGCTTCAGTTTGGCCAGCAGTTCGAGAATCTGCGCTTGCACGGTGACGTCGAGCGCCGTGGTCGGCTCGTCGGCAATCAGGATATCCGGCCTGTTGGCGAGTGCCATCGCGATCATTACGCGCTGGCGCTGGCCGCCGGAAAGCTCGTGCGGAAACGCCTTCAGCCGCTTTTCCGGCTCGCGGATGCCCACCTGGTTCAGAAGCTCCAGCGTTCGCGCTCTTGCCTTGTCGCCGCGCATCCCCTGATGCAGCTCAAGGATTTCGCCGATCTGCCGCTCGATCGAATGTAGCGGATTGAGCGAGGTCATCGGCTCCTGGAAGATCATGGTGATGTCGTTCCCACGCACGGCACGCAGTTCCGCATCGCTCGCCTTCATCAGGTCGCGGCCCTTGAAGAGGATTTCACCAGATGGATGGCTGGCGGCCGGATAGGGCAGCAGCTTCAGCACCGAATTCGCCGTCACCGACTTGCCGGAACCGGATTCGCCGACCAGTGCGACCACCTCGCCGGGATGGATGTCGAAGGACACACCCTTGACGGCAAGCGACGTCACCCCGCCCTGGTGAAAGGCGACCTGCAGATTGCGGACGGAGAGGAGGGGATCAGTCATTCGAATTTCCCCATTCGTGGTTTGAGCATATTCCCATCCTCACACCGCCTTGCGCGGATCGAACGCATCGCGCACCGCTTCGCCGATGAAGATCAGCAGCGACAGCATCACCGACATGGTGATGAAGGCCATGATGCCGAGCCAGGGGGCCTGGAGGTTGTTCTTGCCCTGCGCGATCATCTCTCCCAATGACGGCGAGCCGGGTGGCATGCCGAAGCCGAGGAAGTCGAGCGAGGTCAGCGTGGAGATCGAGCCGGAGAGGATGAAGGGCAGAAAGGTCAGCGTTGCCACCATCGCGTTTGGCAGGAGATGGCGGAACATGATCGTGCCGTTGCCGACGCCGAGCGCGCGGGCGGCGCGGACATATTCGAAATTGCGCGCGCGCAGGAATTCCGCCCGCACCACGCCGACAAAGGCGGTCCAGGAGAAAAGCAGCATGATTCCGAGCAGCACGAAGAAGCCCGGCGGCAGGATCGCGGCGATGATGAGCAGGATATAGAGCACCGGCATGGACGACCAGATCTCGATGAAGCGCTGCATCAGAAGGTCCGTCCAGCCACCGAAATAGCCCTGCACCGCGCCCGCCGTCACGCCGATGACAGCCGAGGCAATGGTCAGCGCCAGACCGAAGAGAACGGAGATGCGGAAGCCGTAAATCAGCCGCGCCAGCACGTCGCGCGCCTGATCGTCGGTGCCAAGCCAGTTCATGTTGCCGATGATACAGCCGGGATCGTTGACGCCCTGCGGATAGGCCGAGCAGCGCTCGTCCTTGCTCATCAGCCAGAAGGGCGCGGTCGGTGCCGAATGCGGCACATAGGAATTGACCGAATTGTAGGAGTAGCGGATCGGCGGCCAGATCATCCAGCCGTTCGCGTTGATCTCGCTGGAGATGTCCGTCGATTTGTAATCGGTCGTCGCGAGGAACCCGCCGAACTTCTCTTCCGGATAGTTCACCAGAACGGGAAACAGGATCTCGCCCTTGTAGGAGACGATCAGCGGCTTGTCGTTGGCGATCAGCTCGGCCCCGAGGCTCAAGACGAAGATCACCATGAAGATCCAGAAAGACCAGTAGCCGCGCCGGTTGGCCTTGAAATTCTGCCAGCGCCGCTTGTTGGCGGGCGAGAGGAACGGCCGCTTTGGCGGTGCGGCGACAATCGAGATGCTTGCGGGCGTGTCGACCATATCAGACATCCCTCTTTTCAAAGTCGATGCGCGGATCCACCCAGGTATAGAGCAGGTCGGAAATGAGGCCGACGACGAGGCCGATCAGCGAGAAGATGAAGAGCGTTGCGAAGACGATCGGATAGTCGCGCTTGACGACGGCGAAATAGCCGAGCCGCCCCAGCCCGTCGAGCGAGAAGATGTTCTCGATCAGCAGCGAGCCGGTGAAGAAGGCCGAGATGAAGGCGCCCGGAAAGCCGGCAATGATGATCAGCATGGCGTTGCGGAAGACGTGGCGATAAAGCACCTGCCGGTCGGTGAGCCCCTTGGCGCGCGCCGTCACCACATATTGCTTGCGGATCTCGTCGATGAACGAGTTTTTCGTCAGCAAGGTCGTCGTCGCGAAGGCCGAGAGTGCGAGTGAGATCAGCGGCAGCGTCAGATGCCAGAAATAGTCGCCGATCTTCTGATACCATGTGAGCTGGTCGAAATTGTCGGAGACGAGGCCTCGCAAGGGGAACCAGTCATAGAAGGACCCGCCCGCGAAGAGCACGATCAGCAGGATGCCGAAGAGGAAACTCGGCACGGCATAACCGATGATGATCACACCTGACGTCCAGACGTCGAAGGCGGAGCCGTCCGAGATCGCCTTCTTGATGCCGAGCGGGATGGAAATGAGATAGGAGAAGATCAGGATCCAGACGCCGAGCGAAGCCGAGACGGGCAAGCGGTCCTTGATCAGGTTCAGCACCTTCTCGTTCGAAAAGAAGCTCTCGCCGAAATCGAAGCGGATATAGTCCCACATCATCTTGCCGAAGCGCTCGAGCGGCGGCTTGTCGAAACCAAACTGTTTCTCAAGCCGCTTGACGAGGTCCGGATCGAGCCCCTGCGCGCCGCGATATTTGGAATCGAGATCGGCGCCCGCCATGTTCTGGCTGCCGAAATCGCCGCCGCCGGAAAGCCGGTCTTCCGCACCCTTTCCCTGGCCTGTCAGATCGGCAATTGCCTGCTCGACCGGTCCGCCGGGTGCGAACTGCACGACGGCAAAGGAAATCGCCATGATGCCGACAATGGTCGGGATGATCAGGAGGAGGCGGCGTAGGATATAGGCGCCCATTCTATCGGCGATCTCCGTGCGTCATATGTGTTTCGGGCCGTCCGTCGCGCTCGAATCGCGACATTTGCAGTTGGAATGCCTGTGCTGCCGAAACGCAAGCACCTATTTCTTGGCCGCGTCGGTCGACCACCAGATGCTGGGGAATCCGGTGCTGTAGGTCGGCAGATCCTTCGGATGCGAGAGCTTCTTCCAGTAGGCGATCTTTTCCTCGCCCGAATAGAAAAGCGGCACGACGTAATGATTGGCGAGAAGCACGCGGTCCATCGCGTGAATGGCAGCCACCTGCTCGTCGCGGTCCTTGGCGCTGGTAATCATGTCGATCAGCTGGTCGACGGCCGGATCGGCAATGCCGGCATAGTTTTGCGAACCGGGCGTATTGGCGCTCTCGGAACCCCAGTAGTTCCGCTGCTCGTTGCCGGGATTCATGGACTCGCCCCAGACATACCAGATCATGTCATAGTCGAAGCTGCGGATGCGGTTGATATATTGCGACGTATCGACAGTGCGCAGCGTCGCCGTGACGCCGATCTTGGCGAGGCTGTTGACGAACGGCTGGATCGAGCGCACGAGCGACGGGCTGCTCAACAGGATTTCGAAGCTCATGGGCTTGCCGGTCTTGGTATCGACCATGCGGTTGCCCTTGAGCTCGTATCCCGCCGCCTTGAACAGCGCGATCGACTTCTTCAGGTTGTCGCGCACCTTCTGCGGATCGCCATTCACCGGATTGGCATAGGGGGTCGTGAAGACCTCGGGTGGAACCTTGTCCTTCAACCCGTTGAGAATATCGAGTTCCCGGCCCTTCGGCAGGCCGGAGGAGGCAAGCTCCGTGCCCCAGAAGAAGCTGTCGACACGCTTCAGCCCGCCATAGGCGAGGTTCTTGTTCAGATCCTCGAAGTCGAGCGCATAGTTCAATGCGTCGCGAACGCGGGCGTCCTTGAACATGTCGCGGCGCATATTCGGCACCAGCGCCTGCATGATCCCGGTGGCGCGGAACGGATTTGGCAGCGCCTCGCGAATGATACGGCCATCCTTCACGGCGTCGAAGTCGTAGCGCGTCGCCCAGCGGCTTGCGCTGGCCTCGCGGTAATAATCGACATCGCCGGCCTTGAATGCCTGGAACTCCGCCTCCGGATCGGTGAAATAGACATACGTCGTCACACCAAAATTATGCACGCCGATATTGATCGGCATTGTTGCGCCCCAATAGTCCTTGCGCAGCTCATAGCGGATGGTCGCGCCAGGCTGCATGGATGCAACCTTGTACGGCCCGGAGCCCATGGGCAGTTCCAGTGTGCTCTTTGAGATATCACGCGGATTGCCGTTCGCATCCTTGCCCTGCCACCAGTGCTTCGGGAGAATGGAAAGCTGGCCGACGATTTCGGGAAGTTCGCGATTGCCCTTCTGGTCGAAGGTGAAGGTCACTTCGCGCTCGCCACTCTTCTCGGCGGATTTGACGTGGCGATAATAGTTGGCAAGGCGCACGCTGTTGGCCTTGGCGCTCTCGAAGCTGAAGATCACGTCTTCCGGCGTCACCGGTTCGCCATCCGCCCACTTGGCCTCCGGGCGCAGCTTGAAGCTGACGGAGGAATAGTCGTCGGGATAAGAAATCGCCTCCGCCAGCAGACCATAGGAGGTCATGATCTCGTCCATGGACGATGTCATCAGTGTCTCGTAGACCCGCTCCATCCCATCGGCGGCGGCCCCCTTGTCAATCAGCGGATTGAAGCTGTCGAACGTGCCTTCGACCGAAAGCCGCAACTCGCCGCCCTTCGGCGCATCGGCATTCACATAGTCGAAATGCTTGAAGTCAGGCCCATATTTCGGCGTTCCAAAGAGGGTGAGCGCGTTGCGCCAGACCTTCTCGGGAGCCTTGTCCTGCGCCAGAACGACTGGAGGTGAAAACGCCGCGATGGCCAACAGGCCGGCAAGGCCGAGGATTGCGCGTTTCAAGCCGCCGTTGAGCATGCAGTTTGTCTCCCTGAATCGTCGTGACCCGCAAACATAGAGCAAATCAGGTCAAAATATAGGCCTGCCTTCCTTTGCTGCGCGACGGTTTGGCGCAAGGGGATTCATCTAATGCTCGAATGTCGGTAGAATTGCCGCAAATCAATTTCAGGATCGACCTTCGCTATTCTGGAAATCGTCGCAGGACCTCGTGCATGAAGCTATTCCGATCCGTCGCCCTCCTTGCCGTCACGCTCGCCACCGTCGCAATCGATGCGGCTCTTGCCAGCGACAACCGTCCGGCCAAGGCGACGTTCGGGGCAATGACGCTCGGCTCTACGCAGGAGTCCCAGCCCATAGGCTTCTACGCCAAAGGTTGCCAGGCGGGCGCCGTGCAATTGCCCTATGACGGGCCGAACTGGCAGGTCATGCGGCTGGAGCGCAATCGCCGCTGGGGTCAGCCGCAGATGATCTCCTTCATCCAGCAATTTTCGCGCGATGCGGCCGCCAAGGATGGCTGGCCGGGTCTGCTCATCGGAGATATCTCCCAGCCGCGTGGCGGTCCGATGGTCAACGGCCATGCCTCGCACCAGATCGGGCTGGACGCCGATATCTGGCTATCGCCGATGCCGCGCCAGCGGCTGACGGGCCAGCAGCGCGAACAGCTCTCCGCTGTCTCCATGCTGAAAAAGGGTGAATATCTCACCATCGACAATCGCAACTGGAGCGAAGGCCAGGCCCGGTTGATCATGCGCGCGGCCAGCTATCCGCAGGTACAGCGCGTTTTCGTCAATCCGGCGATCAAGAAGAAGCTCTGTGAAACCTGGAATGGTGACCGCACCTTCATGGGCAAGGTCCGCCCCATCGGCGGCCACGATTCCCATTTCCATGTCCGGCTCTACTGCCCGCCCGGCGTTGCGAATTGCAAGGCGCAGCCGGAGATTCAGCCGGGCGATGGCTGCGGCAAGGATCTGGCCGCATGGTTTGCGCCGAGACCCGCCAGAAAGCCGACCTCACCAATCAAGCCTCCGCCGAAACCGCGCGTCATGACGGTGGGCGACCTGCCGCCGGCCTGTCAGGCTGTGCTTTCATCCTCCTCCAAGCGCGGCGACGATAATATGGGTCTGCCTTATGCGCCGCTTGCCTCGGCTGACTCCAGCGTCGGCACGCCGATCACGACGCTTGCCGCCTATCAGGAAAAGCTGACGTCGCCACCATCGGCCGCAACGGCGGCCATGCCGGCCGATCCCGAGGCGGTGGCCACGGTGGCCGATCCAGCGCCTGCAAGCCCCGCGGCTGCTCCCTGGATCGCCCTGCCGGACAAGGTGCCGGTGCCGCGTGTGCGGCCCGTTCATTGATCCCCGCGCGAGGCGTCGGGGCTTTTCAAGCGCCCGCCGCTCCTGTAATGCCTAAACCGATTTAAATTTCGATCATGCAGGAGCTTTCATGGCGAACGATCGGGCGATAGCACTCATTGCACATGATCAGAAAAAGGCCGAGATGGCGGATTTTGCCGCCCGCCATGTCGAGATCCTCCAGCATCATCGGCTGGTGGCGACGGGTACGACCGGTGGCCGCATTCTGGAGGTCTGCCCCGACCTCAATCTGACGCGGTTGAAGAGTGGCCCGCTCGGCGGCGACCAGCAAATCGGTGCGCTGATTGCCACGGGCGAGATTTCCGTGCTGATTTTCTTCACCGATCCTTTGACGCCCCTGCCGCATGATGTAGATGTCAAGGCGCTGACGCGGCTTGCGACCGTTTACGATGTGCCGATGGCGCTGAACCGCGCGACCGCCGAACTGCTGATCGATAAAATCTGACCCGCCTGCCGGGATATGACGAGACTTGAAGACATGGCCAGACCGAGCGACCACGACGCCTCCCTTCCGTTCCCGATCCTGATCGGCGATATTGGTGGCACCAATGCCCGTTTCGCGCTTCTGGTCGATGCCTATGCGCAGCCGAAATTCTTCCCGAACGTCCACACGGCCGATTTCGCGACGATGAACGAAGCTATCCAGGCTTCGGTTCTCGACAAGACCTCCGTCCAGCCGCGCTCGGCCATCCTTGCCATTGCCGGCCCCATCCAGGGCGATGAAATCCCGCTGACGAATTGCCCATGGGTGGTCAAGCCCAAGGAAATGATCTCTGACCTCGGCTTCAGCGACATTCTCGTGATCAACGATTTCGAGGCGCAGGCGCTGGCGATTGCCTCTCTGGGCGACAATGATCGCGAGCAGATCGGCGGTGGCGCGAGCCTTCCGTCCGCCTCGCGCGCTGTTCTCGGCCCCGGCACCGGCCTCGGCGTTGCCGGTCTTGTTCATGCCCAGCATGCCTGGATCCCGGTTCCGGGCGAGGGCGGGCATATCGATGTCGGCCCGCGCAGCGACCGCGACTACCAGCTTTTCCCGCATTATGAGCCGATCGAAGGCCGCATTTCCGCCGAGCAGCTTCTCTGCGGCCGCGGCCTCGTCAACATCTATCATGCAGTCTGCAAGGTTGACGGCATCCAGCCGACCCTGACGACCCCGGCTGACGTCTCGACCGCAGCCCTCTCCGGAACGCCGGACAAGGCTGCCGCCGAAACGCTGGAACTCTTTTCGACCTATCTCGGCCGCGTCGCGGGCGACGTCGCGCTGATCTTCATGGCCAAGGGCGGCGTGTTCCTCGCAGGCGGCATCTCGCAGAAGATCATACCGGCGCTCAAAGGCCCCGCCTTCCGCGCCGGTTTCGAGGACAAGGCTCCCCACACCGCTATGATGCAACAGATGCCGACCTACGTCGTTACCCATCCCCAGGCTGCCCTATCGGGTCTTGCCGACTACGCCAGGGCGCCGGCCCGGTTCGGGCTCGCATCCGACGGCCGCCACTGGCGCGGCTGATCCACTTTTTGTTGACTGGTCAACCGCAGCTTCGCTGGTTATAGAACAGGAAACGATCAAGGGACGGACCTATCATGGAAGACGGAATGGATATGCGGCTGGTGGTTGTCGGTGCGGCGGGCCGCATGGGACAGACGCTGGTCAAAGCCATTCACGCCATGCCCGGCGTCACGCTCTCCGGCGCCATCGAACGCCCTGGCTCCTTCGCGCTCGGCAAGGATATCGGCGAGATCGCCGGCCTCGGACATCTGGGCGTCCCCGTGACCGACGATCCACTGAAGGCTTTCGTGGCCGCAGATGGCGTCATCGATTTCACCACGCCCGCCGCGACCTGCGACTTCGCGGAACTGACGGCGCAGGCGCGCATCGTCCACGTCATCGGCACGACCGGCTTGTCGGAAGAGGACGAGAAGAAGATCGCCGCTGCAGCCCGCCATGCCCGCATCGTCAAGTCCGGCAATATGAGCCTCGGCGTCAATCTGCTCGGCGTTCTGGTCCGTCAGGCCGCCAAGGCGCTGGATGCCGCCGGCTGGGATATCGAAGTTCTCGAAATGCACCACAAGCACAAGGTCGACGCGCCCTCCGGCACCGCCTATCTGCTCGGCCGCGAGGCGGCCAAGGGCAGGGGCGTCGATCTCAGGGACAAGGCGGTCAAGGTGCGCGATGGCATCACCGGTCCGCGCGAAGAAGGCACGATCGGCTTTGCCACGCTGCGTGGCGGCGGCGTCATCGGCGACCATTCGGTGATGTTTGCCAGTGAAAGCGAGATGATCACGCTGTCGCACCGCGCCACCGACCGCTCGCTGTTTGCCTCCGGCGCGCTGAAGTCGGCGCTTTGGGCGCGCGACAAGAAGCCCGGCCTTTATTCGACGCTCGACGTGCTCGGGCTGTCCGCTGACTGATTTTTAAAACGGCTCGCTTTCGCGGGCCGATCTTTTGTGAGGAAGACGACGATGAGTGGAACGCTTGTACTGGTCCGTCACGGCCAGAGCGAATGGAACCTGAAGAACCTGTTCACCGGCTGGCGCGACCCGGACCTGACCGAACTCGGCGTTCAGGAAGCCACCGCCGGCGCCAAGGCGCTCGCCGATTACGGCATCAAGTTCGACATCGCCTTCACCTCGGACCTCACCCGCGCGCAGAAGACCTGCAAGATCATCCTCGACGGCGTCGGCCAGCCGAACCTTGAAGTGATCAAAGATCAGGCGCTCAACGAACGCGACTACGGCGACCTCTCCGGTCTCAACAAGGACGATGCCCGCGCCAAGTGGGGCGAAGAACAGGTCCATATCTGGCGCCGCTCCTACGACATTCCCCCGCCGGGCGGCGAAAGCCTGAAGGACACCGGCGCCCGCGTCTGGCCCTATTACATGACCGAAATCCTCCCCCGCGTCCTGCGCGGCGAAAAGGTTCTGGTCGCAGCCCACGGCAACTCGCTCCGCTCCCTCCTGATGGTCCTCGACCGCCTTGACACCACCAAGATCCTCGGCGTCAACCTCGCGACCGGCGTCCCGATGGTCTACAAGCTGAACGCGGACTCGACGGTGGCTTCGAAGGAAGTGCTGGGCGATATGTCCGGGGCGCATTGAAGATCGTTTGAAATTTATCGCATATGTGCTATATAGCGCATATGCGATGGAGTGTTGACAACCCACCAGTTGGCGGATGGCGAGATTGAAGCCCTGCCAAAAGGTTTTCAGGCTCGTTTGATCCGTCTTCTGGAGATGGTTGAAACGCTTGGTCTCGAAAACCTTCACGCGCCTCATGCCAAACACATTGAGGGCAAGCTGTGGGAACTGAGAGCCAAGGCTTCAGGGGGCATAGCCCGAGGCCTCTATGTGACAACGACGGGTCGGAAGGTCGTCATTCTTCATGTCTTTGTGAAGAAGTCGCAAAAGACGCCGTCAAAAGCGCTCGACATCGCGAGAAACCGGATGAAAGAGGTGTTGTCGTGACAAAGCTTGCCGCACTCAAAGACCGCTTGATGCAGGACGCTGAATTCGCCAGCGAATATGCAAAGGCGGACGCGGAATACAAGGTCATTGAAGCCTTGATTCAGGCACGGCTGAGCGCGAAGCTGTCGCAAGCAGAACTCGCCAGGAAGACCGGCACCACGCAATCCGCCATCGCCCGTCTGGAATCCGGCAGCATATCGCCAACGCTTGCCACTCTGCGACGTTACGCGGAGGCTACTGGCGCGAAACTCGAAATCAGTATCGTTCCGGGGGAGTGAAGGAAACGAGGAATCCTCGTCCCTTTCCTGCGCGCCCGTCGGAGATATCTTGCCAATCTTTGCCAAGATATGTCATCTTCGCTCCCAATTAGCTGAGGTGAGGATTCTCCTATGGCAACGATGAATGTGTCTCTGCCCGATCCGATGAAGGAATGGGTCGAAGGGCAGGCTCAATCGGGGCGCTACGCCAATGCCAGCGATTATGTGCGTGACCTGATCCGCAAGGATCAGGAGCGTTCTGACAAGATCTCCGCGATGCAGCGCTTTGTCGATGAAGGATTGGCTAGCGGCATCGGCGAGCGGACTCGCGACGAACTTTTCGAAGCTGCCCTCAAGAGCAGCGGCGAGGCTCGCTGATCAATGAAAATCGGCTTCCGTCTTTCTGTCGAAGCTGAAAATGACATCCTCGACATCGCGCGCAACGGCGCTTTGCTCTTCGGCGTAGCGCAGGCGCGTAAGTATCATAATGAACTTTTTTCGGTCTTCGAGTTGCTTGCACAATACCCGCAAATGGCCAGACTGAGGCCTGAAATTACTCCGCCTGTTCGCATCCATCCCTTTCGGGCGCATCTGATTGTCTATCGCGAAGAATTGGACCACAGCATTCTGATCATTCGTATTCGCCATTCACATGAGGATTGGGCAGGCGAGGCCTTCTGAAGGGAGTGTCGGGAAGCCCCTCATCCCTTCCCCGCCTCCCAACCCAGCATCGCCCGCTTCCGCGTCAGCCCCCAGTGATACCCCGTCAGCGCCCCGGATTTGCCCAGCGCCCGATGACACGGCACCACAAAGGAGATCGGGTTTGCCCCCACAGCCGCCCCCACCGCGCGGCTGGCGGTCGGTTGGCCTATATTGCCGGCGATGGAGGAATAGGTGACGGCGCGGCCTATGGGGATTTTCAGGAGCTGTTCCCAAACGCGGATCTGGAAGTCCGTGCCGATGAGGACGACGCGCAGAGGCTCTTCCTGCCGCCAGCGTTTGGCGTCGAAGATGCGCGCGGCATAGGGCGCGGTGGCGGCGCTGTCCTCGACATAGCGCGCATTCGGCCAGCGCCGGGCCATGTCCTCGAAGGCCTCCCGCTCGCCGCCCTCGTCGGAAAAGGCAAGGCCGGATAGTCCGCGCGGCGTCACCATGACGAGCGCGATGCCGAACGGCGAGGGGTGGAAGCCATAGCGGATTTCGAGCCCCGCGCCCTTCGCCTTCCATTCGCCCGGCGACATGGCCTCATGCGTCACGAAGAGATCGTGCAGGCGGCTCGGGCCGGAAAGCCCCACCTCCAGCGACGTATCGAGCAGCGGCAGACCCTCGCGGCCCAGCAGCCGCTTGGCGTGGTCCAGCGTCACGGCCTGCAGGAAGGCCTTGGGCGACAAGCCGGCCCAGCGGGTAAAGGTCTTCTGCAATTGGGTCGGCGACTGGCCGAGCTCGCCTGCAATCGTCTCCAGCGACGGCTGCGCCTGATAGTCTTCCGTCAGGAGTTCGATCACGCGGCAGACCGTGTCGTAATCGGTGTCTTCCGGCGTGATGTCGCGGGCAAGGGCGGTGTCGAATTGGGCGAGTGTCATGGCGTGTCTCCTTGCCCTATCGATACTGCCGTTCGGCAAGGCTCTCCACCCGTTTCTTGCCCGGCCGCGCGCGGAAAAACATATTCTGCGGCTTTTTGTCAGGCGTTTTGCAATCCGACTGGGTGTATGGTCTTGAAAGTTGTAGCGAAGATGCCGGCAATTCCAGGCGGTGTCTTTCTTGATCGGAGACAGGTTCTTGCCAAGGCCGTCAAAGAGGTTCGGAGTGAAAACACATGGCAGTCAGCACGCCGCCGTTTGACGGGCCGATCATTCTCTTCGATGCGGAATGCGTGCTCTGTTCGGCGAACGCCCAGTTCGTCCTCAAGCACGACGCCACCGGACATTTCCGGCTGGCCTCCATGCAGGGCGAGGTGGGCAGCGCGCTTTATCGTGCACATGGCATGGACCCGAACGATCCCGTCAGTATTCTCGTCGTGAATGGCGACACGGTCCGTCAGGACAGCGATGCGGTTCTCAGCATCTATGAGGGGCTGGGTTATCCCTGGCGGCTCTTGGGGGTCTTTCGCCTTGTGCCGGCCATTTTGCGCGATCCCGTCTATCGCTGGATTGCGCGCAATCGCTACCGATTGTTCGGCAAGCGCGCCGAATGCTGGCTTGCCCCTCCCGCCTATCGGGACCGGATCCTTTGAACCGCGCCAAGCGCAAATTCCCGACTTTCCCGGATAAAAAGGGGCATCCTCCCTCATGAAAATGATGATCCTCGGCGGTTATGGCGTGTTCGGTGGACGGCTGGCGGAATTGCTGGCCGATTGTGTCGAACTCGAACTGCTCATCTGCGGGCGCAGCCTCTCCCGCGCCGAAGCCTTCTGTGCGGCCTATCGGGGTCGGGCGAAGACGCGGCCGCTTGCGGTCGACCGCAAGGCAATAGCCGCCGCACTGCGCGCTCACGCGCCTGATCTTCTGGTCGATGCCTCCGGACCGTTTCAGGACTATGGCGGCAACCGGTACAGTGTCATCGAGGCCTGCATCGCGGCGCGGGTCGACTATCTCGATTTCGCCGATGCCGCAGATTTTGTCTTCGGCGTCCGCCAGTTCGATGAAGCGGCAAAGGCGGCGGGCATCTTTGTCCTCTCCGGTGTCAGCAGCTTTCCGGTCCTGACGTCCGCCGTCTTGCGTCACTTCGCGCAGTCCATGGAAATCCGCAGCGTCGAAGGCGGCATCGCTCCATCGCCCTATGCCGGGATAGGTCTGAATGTCATGCGCGCGGTCGTCGGCTACGCCGGCGCGCCGGTCAAGTTGAGGCGAGACGGCAAAGCGAGCTTCGGCGTCGGCCTTGCGGAAAGCCGGCGTTTCACGGTCGCGGTTCCCGGCCGAATGCCGTTGCGCAACATCCGCTTTTCCCTGGTCGATGTTCCGGATTTGCAGGTTCTGCCGCCCGAGCATCCGTCCATGACAGATATCTGGATGGGCGCCGGTCCGGTGCCGGAAATCCTTCACCGCCTGCTCAATCTTCTGGCAAAGGCGCGGTCGCGTCTCCGGCTTCCATCGCTGGAGCCCCTGTCGCCGCTTTTTTACGCCGTGCTGAACCGCCTGCGGTTCGGAGAGCATCGCGGCGGCATGTATGTAGAGGTCCAAGGCATCGAAAACGGCAAGCCAAAGACGATGAGCTGGCATCTGCTCGCCGAGGGTGATGATGGTCCCTATATCCCTTCGATGGCCATAGAGGGGATCGTCCGCGGCCTGCAGATTGGCCGTCGTCCGAACCCCGGTGCCCGCGCGGCGACACGGGCTCTCGATCTGGCCGACTATGACAAGCTCTTCGCGAACAGGACCATCCACACGGGCTTTCGCGAGGAGATGCCTGGCGCACCGATCTACCGGCAGTTACTCGGTGCGGTCTTCAACGATCTGCCGCCGCGCGTGCAGGAAATCCATGCTGACGAAGGCGAACAGGCATGGCAGGGCACCGCCAGCGTCCGTCGTGGCAACCGCCTCTTCGCTCGCGCCCTTGCCGCCCTGTTTGGTTTTCCGCAGGCGACCGACCAGGTGCTGGTCCGCGTCTCCCGCATGTCTGCAGACGGTGTTGAGCGCTGGACGCGCAGTTTTGGTGGCAGAATGTTCTCTTCCACCCAGTCGCTCGGGCAGGGCAGGGAGGATCAGCTGCTGATCGAACGCTTCGGCCTGATTTCCGTTGCCCTGGCGCTGGTGAAGGAGGGCGACCGCCTCTTCTTCATTCCAAGGCGGTGGCGCATGTTGGGCCTGCCCCTCCCGGGGTTCCTTCTTCCGTCGGGAAAAAGCTTCGAAACCGAAAAAGACGGCCAGTTCTGCTTCGACGTAGAAATTTCAGCGCCGCTGTTCGGCTTGATTGTCGCCTATCGTGGGCTCCTCACGCCCGCCAATGTGCAAACACGGCCCTCGTCTGCCGGGGTTCAGCCTAAATCCGCTGCTTGACCGTCGCCAGCGCCTGGGTCAGCTCGCTCGCCAGTCGCTCGCGGGCATCCGGATAGAGAAAATCACCGAACGGCGTCTCACGTCCCTGTCCGGCAACCCGCATCGAGGTGATACCGATCTCGGGATGGCGGGCGATCTTGAGTTTTGCCCAGAACGGATTGTAGCGCGCCTCTCGGATATGGCCGTTGGGCTCGATCCTGCGGATGGTGAGGTCAAGGCGGGAGAGGCGGATCTGTTCGCGGGCACGTGCCGCGCGATAGTTCAGCCAGAAGGCGCCGTAGAGCAACACGAAGTCGAGGCCGAAGAAGAGCATGATCGGCCATGCGCCGACCGTCAGGAAGAAGAGGATGTGGACAAGGCTCAATGCGCCGGTGATGGCGAAGAGGATGCGGAAGCCTTTGCGGCCCAGCGATCGATGCGGAACCAGCTCGGTTTCGTAAACCGGGCGCTCGCTCAAGCCCTCTTTCAGGCCCATCGTGCCGTTGCCATCGCTCATGGCGCGTGATTATAGGGGAAGCATGAAAAACGGAAAGAAGAATTCGCAATCGTCAAGCCGGACAAAGGGTCGCGCCAAACGGGTGAAGACGGCCTATACGCAGGATGAACTGCACGAAATCTTTCGCCGCTTTTCCGTCCAGCGGCCGGAGCCTAAGGGCGAACTGGAGCATGTGAATCCGTTCACGCTGGTCGTCGCCGTAGCCCTCTCGGCACAGGCGACCGATGCCGGCGTCAACAAGGCGACGCGGGCGCTCTTTGCAGTCGCCGATACGCCGCAGAAGATGCTCGATCTCGGCGAGGAAAAGGTCCGCGATTACATCAAGACCATCGGGCTTTATCGCAACAAGGCAAAGAACGTGATTGCGCTGTCGCAGAAGCTCATCGATGATTTCGGCGGCGAGGTGCCGAAGACGCGCGAAGAGCTGATCACGCTGCCGGGTGTGGGCCGCAAGACGGCCAATGTCGTCATGTCCATGGCTTTCGGCATTCCGACCATGGCGGTGGACACGCATGTCTTTCGCATCGCCAATCGGCTTGGTTTGGCGCCCGGCAAGACGCCGGACGAGGTCGAGGAAAACCTGCTCAAGGTCATCCCGGACGAATACCTTTTCCACGCGCACCACTGGCTGATCCTGCACGGGCGCTATACCTGCAAGGCGCGCAAGCCCGAATGTCAGACCTGCGTCATTGCCGATATCTGCAAGTCGGCGGAAAAGACCAATGCGGTGCCGGCGGAGCTGAAGGAACTCCCGCCGCAATTCTCCGACGAGCCTGTTATCTGAACGCCGGATCGCGCGCCGACAGCATCTTGTGCAGATGCACCATCAGCCCGGCCGCAAACAGCGGCGTCAGCAGGTTGAGGATCGGGATCGCGAGAAACAGCGCGATTGCAAATCCGCCGAGCAGCACAGTCTGCCAATGCTTGGAGCGGAAATCCCGCGCCGCTTGTGGCGAGCGGAAGCGCATGGCGGCAAACTCGAAGAATTCCCTGCCCAGCAGATAGCCGTTCACGAGGAAGAATGCGATGAGGTTCACGCCGGGAATGAGCAGCAGGAACAGCGCGATGATGTTGCCGACAATCACGATGCCGAGAAAGCGGACGGCGGAGACGAGCGATTCTCCCAGCGGCATGGCAACACCCGGCGCATCGTTTGGATAATCCCGCTTCTCGACCACTTCGGCGACGTCATCGAGGAAGAAGCCGGCGATGACCGCCGTCACCGGTGAAATCAGCAAGGCAAGCCCCAGCGCCAGTCCGATGCTGGCGAGAATGCCGAAGACGAAGCCGAGCCAGCCGGCCCAGTCGGGAATGCCGGGCACGAACTGGTCGATCCACGGCAGCGCCAGCCAGATGAAGACATTGCGGATGACGATCCACAGAACCGCCAGGGCCAGAAGAGTGAGTCCAAGCACCTTCCAGAACACCCCGCGCGTCTCCTGCGCGAATAGGTTTGCCAGCGCCAGACGGGCAGCGTCCATCACCATGTCTGTCTCCACGCCGAGGCATTCGGCTGGAGAAATGTAAGTGCTGATCCGTCAATCGCCAAGTGCTGCAGCGCAGCAAGACGTCAGTACTTGGCGGGCGAAGGATCGCGCTTGGCGATCTCGTAGTCCTCGTTATGCACCTGCAGCCCGTGCTCCGTCGTCACGACGATCCCATAGGCGGCCGGCTCATCGACCGAGAGCGAGGCGTCGGGCATGTCGAAAGGCATCGGCTGCTGGTGCACCGGGCTCTTGAAGATGGAGTAGGGAATGCCGCGATGCGAGCCGTTGATAGTGCGGTGGACATGGCCGGCGAAGATGTGGCGGACATTCCCGTGACTCTCGATGAGATCGTAGAAATCGCCTTCATTGATCAGCTTGATGAGGTCCATTCCGGTAAAGCCGGTCTTATGCGGCGGATGGTGCAGGAAGATGAGAACCGGTTTGCCAGCCTCCTTGGCAGATTCCAATTCGGTTTCGAGCCAGCGCATGCGCTTGTTGCAGAGAAAACCGGCATGCGTGATCGGATATTCGTAAGGCGGCGCGAAGAGAGAATCGAGGACGAGCGCGCGGCAGTCGGCAAAATCGAGCGCGCGCTGCACGAAGCCGTGCTCGTCCGTTGCCGTGTCGGTGAAGATCGACAGGAAATTCTCGCGGTTGTCGTGATTGCCGATGGCGAGCGTCAGCGGCGGCGTCAACCGGTCGAGAAGTGTCTTCAGGCGTGCGTAGGAGGCGATGTCGCCGTGGTGGGCAAGATCGCCGGTCACGATGACACCGTCGGCGTCCGGATGATAGGTGTTGACGTGGTCGATCCCCGTTTCCAGCCGTTTGAACGGATCGAGTCCGATGATGGTCTCGCCTTCCGGGACCATATGCAGGTCGGTGAAAACAATCAGTTTTGTCATGAAATCAACTCGTTCGGGATGTTGCGCCGACGATAACGGGGCGAAGGGATGCGGCGGCGAATGTCGCTGCCCACGACGGGTTCGTCAAGCCGTGCGAAGGGACATCCGCCACCTGGGAGACAGCGCAATGCCGCCAGTTTCCGCTCGCGGGGCGAAGGGGGCAGGGACGCGGCTGCCATGGCCTGTCTTGCGGCGCCAAGCATGCCTTCAAGGTGGGCTCAAGCGATGGTCAGTGAGGCCGACGCCAGCCTCGGCTTGCGTTAACCTCCCTTAATTTCCGGCTACTAGTTCTAGCGAGGCGAATACGTGCACGCGTCCAATTTAGGAGTTCACGGCCCCAAATTAACCTTCAGGCAAGGAATTAACCATAAAGATTAAGACGGGCCGGAGTGGGACAACTGTTTGGGTCGAACAAGGGGCAAAACCTTGGCGACTGGCGACCTGCAAATTTGACGTGAGCGAGATGCTCTGCCGTTGAATGAAGAGGCGAAATGGGGGTTCCGGGCATGATGCTTTTCCGCTGCGCCGGGGTTGATCCGGCATGTGATTGGGGTTGATCGGCATTTGTCATGCCGCCAGCCGGACGCGGGTACATACTTCGCGGCCGCCGGGCAGGAAAAGGTCTTTCGAGATCGTGACGGTTGATCGCCTTACCGGGTGTTCAGTGGGACGTGATTTGGAAAACGGGGCTCAAAACGATCGGACGCAGCGCCAGCAGGCAGGCAGCCTGTTCGAACGGTTGCGCTTTGCCGGTCTCGAGGCCGAGCAGACCGACTTCCTCCGCAAGCATCGTGACAGTCTCCTTCCCGAGATCGAAAAGGGTCTCAAGGCGCTGTTCGAGCGCTATCAGTCCTCTCCCGAGGCTTCCGCGCAATTCGAAAGCGACCGCCAGATCGACCGGTTGCACAGCCTCATGTCGTCACATTGGGCGGTCCTGTCGGATGCCCGCTTCGACAGTCTCTATGCCGAGCGCGTCAAGGTGCTTTCCGACGCCGAAGGCCGCATGGGGCTTGATCCACGCTGGCACATCGCGGGCCACTCCGTCGTTCTGGAACAGATGATTGCGGGCGCGCTCGCCGCCCGCTGGCCGAAGACATGGTTCGGCCGCAAACATGCAAGTGCCCAGGAAGCAGAGTCTCTGGTCAAGTCGATCGTACGTCTCGTCATGGTCGATCTGGAAATTGCCGTGTCCTTGCGCTTCAACGAGCTGCGTCTTGGTCACAAGCAGGCGCTCAAGGAACAGCGCGAGGAAATCGAGACCTCGACCGTCGCGCTCTTTGCCGACACCGTCGAGGCGTTGGCGAACAAAGATCTCACCGTTCGCCTGAGCACCGACGGGCCGGAAAGCTATGCAGACCTGACGCAGCGCTTCAATGAGGCATTGGATCGTCTGCGCGAGGAAATCGACGCAACCAACGTCCGTAACCGCCGGGGTTACGAATTGGCAGAGAACGTCACGTCGCTGTCGCAGCAGGCGGCTGAAGTCGCTGCCGACTGCGCGCGCCGGATCGATCTTGGCGTGAGCGGGTTGAAGGACCTCACCGAAGGCGTGAGCCGCAATGCCGAGCGCTCCGTCGCGGCCGAACGCCATGTGGGCGAGACCCGCGTCGCGGTCGAACGCAGCGGCGAGATCGTCGGCGAAGCGATTGCCGCCATGGCCGATATCGAGGCCTCGGCTGAAAAGATCGGCGAGATCATCGGCGTCATCGACGACATCGCCTTCCAGACCAATTTGCTCGCGCTCAATGCCGGCATCGAAGCTGCCCGCGCCGGCGATTCTGGCCGCGGTTTTGCAGTTGTCGCGCAGGAAGTGCGCGCGCTCGCACAGCGGTCTGCCGATGCGGCACGTCAGATCAAGACGTTGGTCAGCGAAACCAAATCGCAGGTCGATTCCGGCGTGCAGATGGTGGGTCGTACGCAGACGGCGATCGGCGACATCGTTCGCCAGGTCCAGGACATCAGCGCCGCTGTCACCGGTATCGCGCGCGAATCCGGCGAGCATGCGCGGGGCCTTGATCACTCCATGGCGGCTTTCGCGGAGGTCCGTCGCGAAGCCTCGCGTGGCGCGGAAATCGCGCTGAGCTCGCGGACCAAATCCGACGACCTTCATACCGTCATTCTCGAGCTCGGCGACACCATCCGTTCGTTCCGCGTGGCAACACGTGAACCCGAACGCCGCTCCTCGCCGCAGCCGAAGCGCCAGCCGACCGTTGATCTGGGCGGCCGCGACGACGACCAGCCCCGCCTCTCGCAGCCGTCATATCTTGCCGGCCTGGGAGGTGGACGATGAGCCGCATGACAGCCCCGCCCGCATGCATGGCTGACGAAAACCGAACTTTGTTGCGCAATGAAGGACAACCGAATGGCTAGCAAGAAACCGGCCGCCGCGAAAAGTCTGAACCTGGCTCCGGTCCTCGATCTGAACGAGGCCACGGCGCTGCATGGCAAGCTGATGGCGCTGCGTGGCAGCGACCTGATGATCGATGCGTCCGGAGTGGAACGCGTGGGCGCGCAATGCGTCCAGGTTCTCATGGCTGCAAAGAAGAACTGGGACGAGGACAAGATGACTTTCAAGTTTTCGAAAGTCTCCGACACCTTCACCAAGACGATGCAATTGATTGGCATCAATATCGAGCCCCTGCTGGCATAGGAGACTACGTGAAATGAAAAAGAAAGTTCTTACGGTTGATGATTCCAGAACGATCCGGAACATGCTTCTCGTGACGCTGAACAATGCCGGATTCGAAACGATCCAGGCCGAGGACGGCATCGAAGGGCTCGAAGTCCTTGAAGATTGCAATCCGGACGTCATCGTGACGGACATCAACATGCCGCGCCTCGATGGCTTCGGCTTCATCGAAGGCGTGCGCAAGAACGACAGGTTCCGCGCGATCCCGATCCTGGTCCTCACGACCGAAAGCGACGCGGAAAAGAAGAACCGCGCCCGCCAGGCCGGCGCGACCGGCTGGATCGTAAAACCGTTCGACCCGACCAAGCTGATTGATGCAATTGAGCGCGTAACGGCCTAACCGCCTACCCGGGATACTCCAATGGATATGAACGAAATCAAAGAGATCTTTTTCCAGGAGTGCGAGGAGCAGCTCGCCGAACTGGAATCGGGTCTTCTGAAGATGAATGACGGCGATCGTGATCCGGAAACAGTCAACGCTGTTTTCCGCGCCGTTCACTCGATCAAGGGCGGCGCCGGTGCATTTGGTCTTGATGACCTTGTGGCCTTCGCCCATGTGTTCGAGACCACGCTTGATTGCGTTCGATCCAACAAGCTCGATCCCGGGCCGGAAGTGCTGAAGACGATGCTGAAGTCGGCTGACGTACTCGCCGACCTCACCGCCGCATCCCGTGATGGTGGAACGGTGGACCCGTCTCGCACCAGCGTTCTTGTGAAGGAACTCGAAGCTTTGGCAAACGGTCAGGTGCCAGCCCCGACCGCCGAAGTTCCGACGCCCGTTGCCCCGCCAGCGCCCAAGCCGGTCGCCGCCGCTCCCAAGCCGGTTGCCGCAGCGCCCACGGACGAGAGCGGCTTCCAGCCGATACCCTTCTCCTTCGATGATTTCGGCGGGGAAGAGGCCGAAGCCCCGGCGATGGAAATTCCGCTCTGCGACGTCGTCTTCAAGCCGCGTCCGGAGCTCTATTCCAAGGGCAATGAAGCGACCCTCCTCTTGCGTGACCTGTCGCGCATCGGCGAGATGAGCATCTATTGCGACATGGACGCCCTGCCGCCGCTCGATCAGATGGACCCGGAAGGCGCCTATTTCTTCTGGAAGATCTCGATCCGCACCGAAAAGGGTGAAGAAGGCGTCCGCTCGGTCTTTGAATTTGCCGAATGGGATTGCGACCTCGAGGTCAAGGTCCACGAAGTGGCAACTGAAGGCGAAGAGGACGAAGAGCTGCCGATGCAGCCGGTTCCCTTTGATCTTTCGGCCCTCGACGATATCGAGGAAGACCACGATCATCACGAAGATCACGCAGATCATCACGAAGAAGTCGCTGCCGCGATCGAAGCCGCGAAGGTCGCGACCTCCGTCATCAGCATGGCCGCCACGACACAGCAGGCAGCGCCTGCCGCCCAGGCCGCCGTCGCAAAGCCTGCCGCCGCAGCCGCTGCCGGCAATGCTGAATCCTCGGGCTCCGGTGGCGCCAATCCGACGATCCGCGTCGATCTGGACCGCGTCGACCGCCTGATCAACCTCGTCGGCGAACTCGTCATCAATCAGGCGATGCTCTCGCAGAGCGTGATTGCCAACGAGACCTCCGGCGCGACCACGATCAACACCGGTCTAGAAGAGCTGCAGCAGCTGACCCGCGAAATCCAGGACAGCGTGATGGCCATCCGCGCGCAGCCTGTGAAGCCGGTCTTCCAGCGCATGTCGCGTATCGTTCGCGAAGTCGCCGACATGGTCGGCAAGTCTGTCCGCCTCGTCACCGAAGGCGAGAATACCGAAGTGGACAAGACCGTCATCGACAAACTCGCCGAGCCGCTGACGCACATGATCCGCAACGCCGTCGACCACGGCCTGGAAATGCCGGAAAAGCGCGCAGCACTCGGCAAGAACCCGGAAGGCACGGTCAAGCTCTCGGCCAAACATCGCTCGGGCCGCATCGTCATCGAGCTTTCGGACGACGGCGCCGGCATCAATCGCGAGAAGGTGCGCCAGAAGGCGATCGACAACGACCTCATCACGTCTGAAACCAACCTTTCGGATGAAGAGATCGACAACCTGATCTTCCATCCGGGCTTCTCCACTGCCGACAAGATCACCGACGTATCGGGTCGCGGCGTGGGCATGGACGTGGTCAAGCGCTCCATCCAGGCGCTCGGCGGCCGCATCAACATCTCCTCGCGCCCCGGTCAGGGCTCGACCTTCACCATGAGCTTGCCGCTCACGCTCGCCGTCCTCGACGGCATGGTGGTCACGGTAGCCGGCCAGACGCTGGTGGTCCCGTTGACGGCCATCGTCGAGACGCTGCAGCCGGAGGCCTCCGCCATCCACTCCTTCGGTGCAAGCCAGCGGCTCATCTCGATCCGCGACAGCTTCTGCCCGCTCGTCGATGTCGGCCGCATCCTGAACTTCCGCTCCATGCAGGCCAATCCGACCGACGGCGTGGCGCTTCTGGTGGAATCCGAAAGCGGCGGCCAGCGTGCCCTCATGGTCGATGCGATCCAGGGCCAGCGCCAGGTCGTCATCAAGAGCCTTGAAGCCAACTACACCCATGTTCCGGGTATCGCCGCCGCAACCATCCTCGGCGATGGCCGCGTGGCGCTCATCCTGGACGTGGATGCGGTGGTCGCAGCCTCGCGCGGACAGGCGCTGGGCGGTGATGGCGCATTGGCGGCTGCAAGCTGAGTTCGATTGTGTGAGAGACGAGTTCTGACATGACGATTGGTGCAAAAAATCTGACCAAGGGTGCCCGGGAGCTGATCGCTTTCCGCATTGGCGATCAGGAATTTTGCGTGAACATCATGATCGTTCGCGAAATCCGTGGCTGGACGAAGGCGACACCGATGCCGCATTCGCCACACTACATGATGGGCGTGATCAACCTTCGTGGCGCCGTGCTGCCGATCATTGATCTCTCCCTGCGCCTCGGGATGAAACCGGCGGAGCCGAACCCTCGGCACGTCATTATCGTGGTGCAGATTGGCGAGAAGATCGTCGGTCTGCTCGTCGATGCTGTCTCGGACATCCTGAGCATCACCGACGACAATATTCAGCCGATACCCGAGGTCTCCGCGGAGTTCGTGCGTGCGTTTGCACGCGGGATCATCGCCGTGGAAGGCCGTATGATCTGCCTGCTCGAGCTCGATGCGCTTGTCCAGGGTAACGAAAGCGAAGCTGCATGACGAGTACCCTTGCGATAGATCCGAAACTGCCGGGCGACGAGTTCCTCGCGAACGGCGAGTTTCCGCTGACCCGGCGGGACCTTGCCGATATTGCTGCGATGATCTACGCCGACGCCGGTATTTTCCTGAACGAGACCAAGGCCTCGCTCGTCTATTCGCGTCTGTCGAAGCATATCCGCAAGCTCGGGCTGCGCAGCTTCCGTGAATATTGCAATCTCGTCGCCTCGCCGGAAGGTGCTGGCGAGCGGCGCGAAATGCTGTCCTACCTCACGACCAATTTCACCCGCTTTTTCCGCGAGAACCACCATTTCGAGCACCTGCGCGACGAGGTCATGCCGGACCTGTTTGCCCGTGCCAAGGCCGGCGGTCGCGTCCGCATCTGGTCGGCTGCCTGCTCGGACGGCCAAGAGCCTTATTCGATCGCGCTGACCATTCTGTCGATGATGCCGAACGCGGCGGATTACGATCTGAAGATCCTTGCCACCGACATCGACCCCAAGATCCTCGCCATCGCTCGCGAAGGCGCCTATGACCAGAACGCGCTGGAAACCGTGAGCGCCGACATGCGCCGGCAGTGGTTCAAGCCGGTCGAAAACGGCGCGCGCCAGAAATGGAAGATCGACGATCGCGTCAAGCGCCTGATCACGTTCAACGAGCTGAACCTGATGACCGACTGGCCGTTCAAGGGCAAGTTCGACGTCATCTTCTGCCGCAACGTCGTCATCTATTTTGACGAGCCGACACAGACGCGCATCTGGTCACGCTTCTCCGATCAGCTGCTGCCCGGCGGCCATCTCTATATCGGCCATTCCGAGCGCGTGACCGGCGATGCCAAGAACCGCTTCGACAACATCGGCATCACGACCTACAAGCTGCAGGGCGCAGCTGCCAGGAGGCCTGCATGAGCGCGCCGGCCCGAGTTCTGGTCGTCGATGACTCGCCCACCATGCGTGGGCTGATTTCGGCCATCCTCAGTTCCGATCCCGATGTCGACGTCGTTGGCCAGGCCGGCGATGCGATGGAAGCCCGCGAGGCCATCAAGCGCCTCAATCCCGATGTTGTAACGCTGGATATCGAAATGCCCGAGATGAACGGGCTCGATTTCCTCGAGAAGATCATGACGTTGCGGCCGATGCCGGTCATCATGGTATCCTCCCTGACCCATCGCGGCGCGGATGCGACGCTGGCGGCCCTTGAGATCGGTGCGTTCGACTGTATCGGCAAGCCGGTGCCGGGCGAGCCGCGTCCGTTCCACGACCTCGCCGAAAAGGTGAAGGCCGCCGCACGCTCGAAATACCGCTACGGCGGCCCGGTTGCCGCTCCGCGGCGCGAGCTGCCCGCCAACATCAACAGCGAAAACGCCTATCGCGTCGGACGCAAGATCGTGGCGATCGGATCCTCGACCGGTGGCGTCGAGGCGCTGATCACCGTGCTGCAGAATTTCCCGGTCAACTGCCCGCCGACGGTGATCACACAGCACATGCCGCCGACTTTCACCAAGAGTTTTGCCGAACGGCTGAACCGCCTCTGCGCTCCCGTTGTCGAGGAGGCCCGTGACGGCGCCCGCCTCGAGATCGGCAAGATCTATCTTGCACCGGGCGGAGAGCGGCATCTGCAGGTCGTCAATGCCAGCGCGCCGGCCTGCCGGCTGCTGGAAACCGCGCCCGTCAATGGCCATCGTCCCTCCGTCGATGTCCTGTTCGACTCCGTGGCCGAGCTGGCCGGGCGCAATGCCGTTGGCGTAATTTTGACAGGTATGGGCCGCGATGGTGCGGCTGGTCTGCTCAAGATGCGCTACGCTGGGGCAAGAACGATCGGCCAGGACGAAAAATCCTGCGTCGTTTACGGAATGCCAAGAGTTGCCCACGAATTAGGAGCGGTCGAACGACAATTGCCGCTCGGGCACATCGGCGAGGAAATCTTGAAAATGACAGCAGCCCGGAAAGAAGGAAGCGAATAATGTCTATTGCAGAGAAGATCAAAGTTCTGATCGTCGACGATCAGGTGACAAGCCGTCTGCTCCTGAGCGACGCGCTCACGCAGCTTGGCTTCAAGCAGATCACGGTCGCTGGCGACGGCGAGCAGGGATACAAGATCATGTCCCAGGCTCCCCATCATCTGGTGATCTCCGACTTCAACATGCCGAAGATGGACGGGCTCGGGTTTCTCCAGGCCGTGCGCACCAATCCGGCCACGAAGAAGGCGGCATTTATCATGCTCACGGCGCAGGGTGACCGCGCTCTGGTGCAGAAGGCGGCGCAATTGGGCGCCAACAACGTGCTCGCAAAGCCGTTCACCATTGAAAAGATGAAGGCCGCCATTGAGGCCGTATTTGGATCGCTAAAATGAATCTTGAGCTCCCGCCGCGCCGGATCAATATCATCCAGGGTGAATACAAGGTCTCCAACGACCCGAACGTCGTCATCACGACGATCCTGGGCTCGTGCGTGGCGGCGTGTATTCGCGATCCTGCCGCGGGCGTCGGGGGTATGAACCATTTTCTTCTGCCCGGCAGCACGGAAGCGTTGGCCGCCGGCGGAGATGCCACGCGCTACGGCGTGCACCTCATGGAGCTTCTGATCAACGGGCTGTTGAAGCAGGGTGCACGCAAGGACCGCATGGAAGCGAAGATCTTTGGTGGGGCAAAGACCATCGCCAGTTTCTCCAACGTGGGAGCGCAGAACGCAGAGTTTGCGGCGCGCTTCCTTAGGGATGAAGGCATCAGCGTTGTCGGTTCGTCGACGGGGGGCGAACACGGACGCAAGCTGGAATTCTGGCCCGTCTCGGGCCGCGCACGCCAGCACGCGCTGACCGGGGTCGAAACACAGCGCACCGTCGCACTCGAAACACGTCCGGTCGCGCCGGCGCCGAAACCGGCGGTCGATACGTCGGTCGAATTCTTCTAAATTTGGTATTGGGGGGGCGGATGCGTCTCGATAAGGAAATCTCTCAGATGCAAGTAGACGAAGCCCTCCCGGAAGTACTGATGCGGATCGTGTCGGAATTGCACGATGTCGCCTATCTGATCGAACGCATCGAGCCGACGATCGCCAACACGGAACATCCGGGTGTGCTCAACGAGGCCGACCGCATCAAGGTCCTGCAGGGCATTGACCTTGCAGTGCAAAAGACACGTGGCCTCGCCGAATTCATCGACACGATCACCTCCGGAATCCCGGAAAATTGGCTTGTCGACACGACAGTCGCACTCAGCCTCGTCAAGCTGGCGGATATGCAGAAGGCGCTCAGCAACGCATCTGCCCGACACGGCCATTCACAGCCGATCAACAAGGCATCCGGCGACTTCGAATTCTTCTGATCGTTAGTCCTCGCGATAGCTCTGGCATCCGACAAGTTCGCGCAAGTTTCGATTCCTAATCTTGGACCACGGCAAAATGCTGCGGTACGAATCTCTGTTCGTGCCGTTTCAGGGAAGTTTTTCGCGGGCCCAAGGCTCAGGCGAAGTCCCGCCGGAAGTCCATGATGGGTGCGGAACAGAATGAATCTGTTGAATCAGCTTTTGGCAATCGGCAAGAATCTTGCGGGGCTGGGACCCGGCCGTCTTGCAGCGCTTGCCGGTGTCGGCGTACTCACGGTCGCTCTGATCCTTGGCGCAACCTATTACTTGAACAAGCCGTCCATGGAGACGCTTTACGTCGGGCTCGACGCCAGCGACGTGAGCCAGATCAGCCTTGCGCTGGCGGGCGCCGGCATTGCCTTTGAACAGGGCACCGATGGCACGAGCATCAAGGTCAAGGTCGGCCAGACGGCGCAGGCGCGCCTTATGCTCGCCGAGCAGGGCCTCCCGAACAGCGCCAATTCGGGTTACGAGCTTTTCGACAAGGTTGGCTCGCTGGGCCTTACGTCCTTCATGCAGCAGATCACCAAGGTCCGCGCGCTGGAAGGCGAAATAGCCCGCACGATCCAGCAGATCCAGGGAATTTCCGCCGCCCGTGTTCATATTGTTCTGGCCGATCAGGGCTCGTTCCGCGAAGGCACGCAGAAGCCAACCGCCTCCGTCATGGTACGTGCGGGCGCGCAGGCAGGCCGCAAGGCAGCGATGTCAATCCGCCACCTTGTCGCCTCATCCGTTCCGGGACTGAGCCCCGATGACGTGACGATCCTCGATTCGACCGGCCAGTTGCTCGCCTCCGGCGACGACTATTCGAACACGGCTGCCAACCGCTCGCTCAATACCGAACTTCAGGTCCAGTCTCAGATCGAGGCCAATATCGACAAGGCGCTCTCGCCCTTCCTGGGCATCGACAACTTCCGCGCAAGCGTCGTTGCGAAGCTGAATACGGATGCTCAGCAGACACAGGAAACCACGTTTGATCCCGACTCCAAGGTTGAGCGCTCGGTCCGCACGACCAAGGAGAACCAGAAGTCGCAGCAGAGCGATAACAACGGCGCGACCACTGTACAGCAGAACATTCCTCAAGGGACTGCCGCCGGCGCCAACAAGGGCGGCCCCTCTCAAAACGACGAGCAGGAAAAGAAGGAAGAGACGACCAACTACGAGATCAACAGCAAGACGGTGGCGACTGTCCGCAACAGTTATTCGGTCGACAAGCTCTCTGTTGCCGTCGTCGTCAACAAGGCCCGCGTCGCCAAGCTCGTCGGCGAGCCGGTGGACCAGGCCAAGATCGATGCCTATGTGGCCGAGATGCAGAAGGTCGTGACGGCCGCAGCTGGCATAGACCCGAAGCGCGGCGATGAAATCAACGTCACGGTCATGGACTTCCTCGAGAACCAGCTGATCGCCGATGCGGCTGCATCCGGCCCGGGGATTACGGAAATCCTGTCGCGCAATCTCGCCGGCATCATCAATTCACTCGCCTTCATCGTGGTCGCCTTCCTGATCGTATGGCTCGGCTTCCGCCCGCTCGCCAAGTCGATGGGCACAGGGCTGGTCGTGGCCGGTGCTGCCGGTGCACCGGGCGGGGTGATCGAAGGCCAGTCGGATTCGCTGGGTCTCGAGCTTCCCGATTTTGCTCCGTCCGGCGTGGATGGTCCCGGCGCAACGCTGATGGAAGGCTTCGGCTCAGACTTTGGTTTCGACAGCACGGAAGACCTGCTCACCGCCGGCGACGACGAAGAGGGTGGCTTCAATCGTCGGGTCAAGGAAGGTCCGGAACGTCGCCTCGCCCGCATGGTCGAGATCAGCGAAGAGCGTGCGGCGAAGATCCTCCGCAAGTGGGCAGTGGACAGGGCGGCGTGACGCCCTGTTTCCAATTTGCGACATAGACGACTTTTCTTCTACCTCCCGTACAACAGACTGGTGATAGTGCCTCGTCCCTGAATTTTGTGTGTGTCCCCCCGACCCGGCTGGCGATACACTTCAATGATTCGATGTGACCGGTTGCAAGGTGCGCCCGGCAAATTGAATACGCTGTCTTGCGAGGCATTGGGGATGTAATGAGTCAAAGGGATGTCACTCCTGTCGGTCAGACGATTGACCGATCAGAAGGGGCCCGGCGGATGATGAGCCGGGAGTTCCTTGTGACTCGTCTTGCCCGCGCGACGGATGATCTCAGGCTTTCGACCCCGTTTGGTCTCGTCACCGACTATTGCGGCGCCTATGCATATCTCGTCGCGCGCTATGACATGGTCAGTGACCAGCGTCTCGACAACGTGCTGTCTTCCAATTGGCCGTTTGATCTGGTGCGCCAGATCGATGAGGAATTGCACGCGAGCTATCATCGCTCGAACGAATTTGAAAAGTGCCTGGCAGCGCTCCAGCCTGCTTTTGCGGTTTTTCCGCATGATGCCGTCCTTCCGGACGGCGTGAGCCGGCAATATTGCTCTCTGGTGTTCAACGCAGGCCGCTCGCGCTACATTCTGCTATTCCTGATGCCCGACAATACGGCCCATTCGAGCCAGCGTGTCATGGAGGCCGGGCTGCTCGCCGGCTATATTCTGAGTATGAGAACGGCCCGCAAGGTGAATATGGACCGTGAAATGGACCTGACCGAGCGCGAGCTGGAATGCATTTATTGGATAGCCGAGGGCAAGACGAGCGACGAAATCGCCATGATTCTCGGAATTTCGAAGAACACGATCAACAACTACATCACGAGCGTGATGCGCAAGACAGCCACCAAGAACCGCTCGGAGGCCATCGCCTATGCCGTGCGGAACAATCTTGTCTAGGGCAAAACCAGAAGCGCACGCTCCCGCTGGACCAATCGAGGAAATCTGATGCCACAACTTCATGAACGGTTCGAACCGGACACGTTGGGTGCGGCAAAGGCTCGCGGTCGAAAGGGGGCCGACCTCATCCAGCAGATGTCGGCTCTGCAGAGACAATTGAACGCCCGAAATTTTGCCGTCTTTCGCGTTTCCGGTTCGGGCATATCGTCGAAACGCTCGATCAAGCTTCTGGCCGACAATTTCCCGACGGGGAGCACCGGCGCCCAGGCGGTGCTCGACCTCTATGGCGATGCAATGGTCGAGCATCTGGACGTTTCGATCCTGCCGCTGCTCTGGAATGGACGGGATGACAGCTCGACGTCGGAGACGGTGGACTTCGACACGTTCGTGACGCGTCTGCGCGGCCGCACCCTTCCGTTTGCAGGCATCGCCTTTCCCGTTCGACTCGGTGCATCCGGCAATGGATTTGCCGTCTTCACCTCCACCTATCTGGACCTCACGAGCGAAACGATCCTTGAGACCCATATGCAGGTGACGAGTGCGCTGGCGCGGCAGCTGCAATATGAAGAGCGGCGCGGCCAGCCTGCAGAAATGCTGTCGGAGCGCGAAATCGCCTGCCTGCAGATGGCGGGCGACGGGCACACGAGCGAAGAGATCGCCGAAAAGCTCGGCCTCTCCGTCCACACGGTCAATGCCTATCTGGGAACGGCGACGACCAAGCTCGACTCCGTCAATCGTATCCAGGCGATCGCCAAGGCGATCCGGCTCGGCTACATCAATTGAAAATGTGACGAAGCACGCCTGGGGACGGGTTAAGCAAGTTGAAGGACCAAAGTTGTGGCGGTCAGCCCGCCATCGCAGCCCTTTGGCCGGTATGATAACGCGAATTGGCCAGCGCGTCGCGCAGGAAGACAGTGTTTTCTTCCGGATTCGGGGCAGGATTTTTGAAGTCGATGTGATTGATCTCGACGCCGGCGTGGTTCTTGCTGAGCGCCAGCTTTGCGTAGATCGTCACGCCCTGCGGCTTGATCTCCAGATCCAGCTCGACTTCGGGCTCGCTATCCCATTCCAGCCGATAATTGCCGCCGACACCCAGTTTTACGGTGCCGGGATGGAAATAAAGCTCCGCGGCTGACGAGACGAGATCGGCAAGGCTGCCGTAATGCTCGAATTTCAGGAGCGAAATCAGATCTGCGGCATCCACCAGTCGCAGTTCGGAGGCTACCGGGCGGATTGCCTCGGCCAGAATTTGCTCGCGCTGTTCAGAAAATGGATTTCTTCTCATTAGCCACGCTTGATTTGTCTGGACTTGTTCTGCTTCGAGTAGACGCGGTGAATGAGTTCGGCCACGGCCTTGTAAAACACCGGTGGGATGACACTATCCACCGAGACTTGCGCAAACATTGAGCGCGCCAGAGGCGGGTCTTCAAAAACGGGAATGTTGTTTTGCTCTGCCATCTCGCGGATGCGCAATGCGATCAGGTCCTGTCCCTTGGCAACGACGATCGGGGCTTCGTTTTCTTCGCGAACATAGCGAAGGGCGACCGCGTAATGGGTCGGGTTCGCCACGACCAGCGTGGCGCGCGGCACATTGGCCATCATCCGGCGGCGCAGGAGGGTTCGGGCGAACGAGCGCTGCTTGGCCTTCATGACCGGGTCGCCCTGCGCCTGCTTGAACTCCTCTTTGACCTCCTGCTTCGTCATCTTCAGGTTTTCGAACCACTCGCGGCGCGTCCAGAAGAAGTCGCCGAGGCCCACAATGGCCGTGGCGAACAGAATGACAATCAGAATGGTGCGCATGTCCTCCATCATCCGTTTGAACAGAAGCGAAGGGTCCGAGAACATCAGGGTGAGCGAGCCGAAGAACTCGTCTTTCAGCGCAAATATGACGACGATTGAAACCGCAATCACCTTGATCAGCGACTTGCCGAACTCGACCAGCGTCTGCAGGCTGAACATGCGGCCGATGCCGGCACTGAGCGAAATACGGGAGAGTTTCGGAGCGATGCGATCAAGAACCGGGCTTGGCATGTTCTGGAGAACCGATGAAGCCACGCCGAAACCCATGATGAGCACAAGCGCGGGCAACACGACCGCCCCGGCGTTCCAGCCCAGCCGGTAGAACAGCGAAATCACGTCGGGTCTTGATTCGAACCGCCATTGATCGGCCTGCTCGAAAATATCCTTCAAGCTGCCGGCGACGCTGAGCGAGCCGTCGGCGACGAAGAAGACGACAAAGACATAGATGGCAACCGTTGAGGCAAAGGCCGTCAGCTCTCGCGAAAACGGGACATTGCCTTCTTCAAGGGCATCCTGTTTTCGCTTCTCTGTCGGGTCTTCTGTTTTGCTGTCCTTGTCTTCATCATCGGCCATGGATCAGCCCTCAAGCAGGTCGAGCGAACGTATATAGAGCGATTCCAGCAAAAGTGCGCAGCGGTTTTGCGTTCGCAATTGCGGAGTGAACAGGCTTTAGCGGCTTTGCGGGAACGACAGGCAATAACCAGGCCCGCACGCACGAAGCATGCGCCATGGCAAGATTGAAGGAAGGAAAGCGTCAGGCCGCAGCCGACGATTCGCCCTTTTCCTTCAGTTCGATCTGGTTGTTGTTTGCAAGGCGAATGGCTTCCTGCGCGATCGACCGGCGGGCGACTGCGATGTCGCGCGGGTTTATGCCCGTCGTTCCCGAGCCAAGATCGGATTCGATCATGCGGCGCTGGCGTGCGCCGATGGCGGAAAGGACGGCCTCGCGGATATCCATCGGCGACCCGCGCAGCGCCATCGTGATGACGTCGGCCGAGATGTCGTTGAACAGGGTGACGCGGCTGCGCTGCGGCATGGTGAGCAGGTCTTCGAAGAGGAAGATGCGCGGACGAACCTTTTCGGCTGCTTCCTTGCTGAGCGATTCGAGCGCACCGAGAAGCTGTTCGACCTGCTCCTTCTCCAGCTCGTTCATCAGTTCCGCAACCTTGACCGTGCCGGTGGCGTTCTTCTCCGCGTCCATCGCGCGCATGAGTTCGACGACGCGGTTCTCGATGATCTCGGCCGCCTTCGGGCTGACCTGCTTCAGGTTGACCGTACGGTTGATGACGTCGGCGCGGCGCTCTTCGCTGAGCTCCATCAACACCTTGGCGCCGAAGCTCGACGGAACCATGGAGAGGATGTAGGCGGCGGTCTGCGGATGTTCCTTTTCGAGGAAGTTCGCGACGAAGAGCGGATCGGTTTCGCCGAGTTCGTCCCAGATGGAGGCCGCTTCAATGCCCTGGAAGGTGGCGCGGCGGCCGAGCAGGTTGTCGACCTCTTCCGGCGTCAGGCCTTCCTCAAGGATGCTTTCCATCGCCTTGGCGTTGTCCATGAGGCCCGCGCCTTCCGTGAACAAGTCCTCGAACTCGTTCGTCAGCGCAATCAATTCATGGGGCGGGATGCTGCGCAGGTTCTGCGCGGCGCGAATGATGACCTGCAATTCGTGCTGGGTGAAGAATTTCAGAAGCTTGCTTGCGACGCCCTTGCCCATCGACAGGAGGACGGCCGCCGCCTTTTCGGGCGGAGTCAGCGGCTTGTGGGAAACCTGTTCCTCAAAATCCTCGAAATCCATCATGGCTTTCCGGCACCTGCAGTCTGGAGCAATTCCGAACCGAACCCCGTCGTGTCCGCAATTACATGAAAACTATGAGGCAGCGCGCTAAAGGCGGGCAATCCCGCCTGAGACGCCCTACCGTTTGATCGCCTTGACTTCGATCATTCGAATGCCAAAGCGGGTGTTGTCCTCATCGAGAACCGTGATCTCGCCGCGACCGATCTGGCGACCGTTGACGACGACTTCCACCGGATCACCGATCTTGCGGTCGAGTGCGATCGTGGCGCCCTCGGTCAGGTTCATGAGCGTCGCGACATGCATGTGGCTGTTTCCCAGCACGATCTGCACGTCGATCGGAATGTCCATGATGAGATCGAGATTGGCATGCAGCGCGCTGCCGGTCGTGTGGCTCGAGGAGCCGCCGCCGAAGCCTGCATCCATGCCGCCACCGAAGCCGCCACCGAATTGCGACAGGTCCGCATCACCCATGCCGCCACCCGCAGAGGCGTCGAAATCAAAGCCGCCGCCATCGCCAAGGTCGGGCAGGCCGCCTTCGGCATCGCTTTTCAGCACGCCGCGCAGGCTGTCGATCTGGTCGTCAAGGCCAGCGTCGAGGTCGGGCGCAGCATCAGACGAGAAATTCGCGAGGATATCATCCTCGGCGGGTGCTTCTCCGGTCTTCGTCGTCTGTTTTGCCATGCCCGAGTTATTCCAGTTCAAACTTGCGCCAAGCGTGACCGGAGGGTCACCCGCAGGCGCATACATGTCAAAGATTTCGCATCTGCCGTCATGTCGACGCGACTACCGAGAATCATTAGCTGATTCTTCTTTAAAAACGATTGCTTCGCTTGCGCGAAACCAATCGTTTGCGGGGAATTTATCGCCGGTGTGGCGAGATCGACTCGCTTGGAAACTTCCGCGCAGATCACGGTGTCGACGCAGCGAAAGCGATCCGCTGAAAACGTCGCCTGAATCAGCCGATAAGATGTTCGAGAAGGTCGCTTTCGGTCGAATATGTATCCGTTACACGCACCGTGTAGCGGGCGCCGCTGCGGCCGAACTCGCCGAAATAGAGTTCCTTGCCGTTGGCGTTGACCTGGACCTTGACGTCGCCCAGATCTTCGAACGGGATGACGTCGCCAACCTGAAGCTTGCTGATGATGCCGAGCGTCTGGGCCTGCAGGTTGATCCGTGCCTCGACGGACACCTGCGAGCGCTGGACCTGTTCCTTGATCTGGTCGGTCCATTCCTTCTTGGCGCGTCCGGCAGCTGCGGATTTCGCGGTCGTGACCTTGGTCTTCAGAAGATTTCGCTGTGGGACGGCGACATGGATCAGCGATTCCGTCCTCCCGAAGGTGATGATGAAACTGATCAGCGCCGCATTCGGGTCGCGATATCCCTCCGGCGGCTTCGGACGATCGCCGGCGTTGTAGGGATTTGCGAGAACTGGCTCGAAATTGCCACCCGTCGCGACCGCGGTGCGCAGCACGTTGGCGACCTTGGCGAAGATCATTTCCGTCAGGTCGAGCTCGATCTTGGACAGGATACGTTCCGTCGGCGGTTCGATCAGTTCCGGCGGAGCGCCGAGCATGGCTTCCACCAGCGTCATGACGAAGGCGCTGCCGCAGCCCATGGTGAATTCGGGGCACCAGCCGCGCAGGGAGGCATCGCAAAGCGCAACGGTCTGGCCCAGACCCGCCAGCAGCTCTTCCTTCAGGCCCGTCTTCATCGAAGCGAAGCGGATCTCGATCTTGAAGCCCGTCTCGCTGTGGAAGATGTCTGGAAGATATTCGATATAGGCCGCAGACAATTCGGAGCAGATGCGATCGAGGCTCGCCGCATCGCCGAGTTCACCCGTCATCCTGGCAAGCAGGGTCGCATCGAACGCCTGAGATTCCGCCGGGGCGGCGTCCTCTGGAGATGCTGTGGTTTCTTCCGCTTCAGACATTATGCCGCCTTCGCGTCACCGCCGCCGCCCGGGTTCATCATTTCCTGTTCGACCGCGTCGATGGACGGACGCTCCTTGGCCGAGATCGTCTTGCGGCCGTATTCAAGAGCCACCTGCGGAACGGAGCCATTCATGTAGGCAAGCAGGGTCTGCTTGACGATGACATACATGCGGTTCTGCTTCTCGCGCACAACCTTCACCGAGGCCGAGATCGGCTGGAGAATACAGTAGGAAATCAAGATACCTGCGAACGTGCCCACGAGAGCGGCAGCGATGAGTTCGCCGAGCACTTCCGGCGGCTCGCTGATGGCGCCCATGGTGTGAATAATGCCGAGAACGGCCGCGACGATACCGATGGCGGGCATGGCGTCGCCCATGCCGTTGAGCGCGTTGTGCGGCTTCAGCTTGTCATGCTCGATCGTGTTGATTTCTTCGTCCATCAACGCTTCGATTTCGTGGCTTCGTGCATTGCCGATGATGATGAGGCGCACGTAGTCGCAGATGAAAGCCGTCAGTTCGTGGTTGGCCAGCACAGTAGGGGCGGCCTGGAAGATCGAGGATTCTTCCGGATTGTCGATATGAGCTTCGATCTCGTTGCGCGATTTTGTGCGCAGATCGCGCATCAGGGCATAGAGCACGCCGAGCATGTCGAGATAATTGCGTTCTTTTGGAACCTTGTTCCCGAGCGCTTCGCCGAGCGCCTTTCCGGTGTCCTTGATGACTTTCATCGGGTTTGCGACGATGAAGCCCCCGACGGCTGCCCCGATGATTTCGAGGAGCTCATACGGCTGGACAAGAACGCCGAAATGTCCGCCCGCAGCCATGTAGCCGCCGAACACGCAGCCGAAGGTCACGACCAGACCGATGATCATGTTCATGCCAGAATACTCCCGTCGAAAACGACATTCGAACACTCTGGTATGAATTTTCCCTTGCGTGAGGCTGGCAGAGATAACCACGCCGCTTCTTTATCGACCGGACGAACATGCGTGGTAACGGATAAAGCCTCGCGCAAGGCGAGCGCCGCACATTGGCCGCAAATTCCGATCCTCCCGCACATCTGGAACCTTCATGGAAACCGGCATATACGTGTCACTGTCGTCCCAGGTCGCGCTTGAACAGCGCCTTTCGACACTGGCCGACAACGTGGCGAACCTGAACACGGTCGGTTTCCGCGCCACGGAGATCAAATTCCAGGATGTGCTTCAGCGCAGCGGCGGCACCGATGTTCACTACGTCGATCCGGGCAAGGAGTTCCTGTCCGAGAAGAACGGCGCACTGACACCGACGGGCAACTCGTTCGACTTTGCCATTCGCGGCAATGCCTATTTCCAGGTGCAGACTCCATCCGGCCCCGCACTCACCCGCGATGGCCGGTTTTCTCTCACGCCGAGCGGCGGACTGGTGACGGTCCAGGGCTATCCGGTCCTTGATGCCGGCGGAGCGCCAATCCAGATCGCGACGCGAGGCGGCAAGGTGTCGCTCGGCAATGACGGCTCGCTCCAGATCGACGGGCAGCGGGCAGCCGTGCTCGGCCTGTTCGAAGCCAACATGAACAATGGCTACCAGCGCGTCGGTGGCTCGGCCTTCATCCCGGCCGGCGGTTCGCAGGCCGTCGTTGACCGGATCGACGCAGGCGTGGTGCAGGGCTTCGTCGAGGAGTCCAACGCCAATCCCGTCCAGGAGATGACGCGCCTCATCATGGTTCAGCGCAACTTCGAAGATATTTCGGCTTCCATGCAGAAGAACGAGAGTTCGCTGGAGGAAGCCATCAAGAGCCTCGGGTCGAAGTCATGAGGCGGAGCACGCAGCCTTCTGACCGTCTGCAATTGCGGCACTCCGCAGCCGGAGTGTTCGTTCGGAGCTTGGCCGGATGATGGAAGGGGCAAGCGACCGCGGTGCTGCATCGAGACTGGAGGCGCTGTCGCGCGTCGCGGCCCGCTATGCGGCGCCCGAACAGCTGTCCGCGCCGGGCGGCCGCGTCGAGACCATCGCAGCAGGCCATTATACCGTGACCGGCCTTTCAAAACATGTCCGCCTCGGCGACTTCGTCGCCCACACGACTGCAAAGGGAGTTCATCTGGGCGAAGTGGTTCGCGTCGAGCCGGACTCGGTCTTCGTCTGCCCGATTGAACCAGGTGAACCCATCGGCATCGGCGATGTTGTCCTGCGCAAGGGTGCCTTCCGCCTGGCACCCGATCCGAGTTGGTGCGGCCGGACCATCAATGCGCTCGGCGATCCGATCGACGGATTGGGGCCGATGATCCAGGGGCCGGTGCGGCGTCCGATCTCGGCCAATGCCCCGCCCTCGATGCTGCGTTCGCGGGTGGAAACGGGCTTCAAGACAGGTGTCAAGGCGATCGACATCTTCTCGCCGCTCTGCCTCGGCCAGCGTCTCGGCATCTTCGCCGGTTCCGGCGTCGGCAAGTCCACGTTGTTGTCCATGCTGGCGCGCGCAGACTCCTTCGATCGTGTCGTGATTGCCCTTGTCGGCGAACGCGGTCGTGAAGTGCGGGAATTCATCGAGGATACGCTGGGCGATAATCTGCGCAAATCGGTTGCGATCGTCGCAACCAGCGATGAGAGCCCGATGTTGCGCAAGATGGCGCCGCTATCGGCGATCACCATTGCCGAGCAGTTCCGCGACAACGGCGACAACGTGCTGCTTATCGTCGACAGCGTGACGCGATTTGCCCACGCCATCCGTGAAGTCGCGGTCGCCTCCGGCGAGCCGCCGGTCGCACGCGGCTATCCCGCTTCCGTGTTCACCGAGCTTCCGCGCCTTCTCGAACGAGCCGGACCGGGTGAGGAAGGCAAGGGAACGATCACGGCGATCATCTCCATCCTCGTCGATGGCGACAATCACAACGATCCTATCGCCGATTCCACCCGCGGTATTCTTGACGGTCATATCGTCATGGAACGCTCGCTGGCGGAGGAGGGGCGATATCCGCCCATCAATCCGCTCGCTTCGATCTCCCGTCTCGCCCGCAAGGCGTGGACGCCGGACGAGGAAAAGCTGGTTTCGCGCCTGAAATCACTCATTCACAAATACGAGGAAACGAGCGACCTGCGCCTCATCGGCGGCTATCGCGCCGGTTCCGATCCGGAAGTGGACATGGCGGTCCGGCAGGTACCCGTCATCTACGAAATGCTCAAGCAGTCGCCGGGGGATCGTCCGTCGCCGGACGCCTTCGCAGACCTGGCTGCGGCGTTGCGCAATGCGGCCATGCCGCAGGCCCAACCCGCTAACGCTCGAAGGAACTGACACATGATCGAGGATGGGGAGCCGATCAGGATGCACAAGGAGTTGCCGCCTTCAACAGACGCGATGGACCGCGTCGATATGGCCCTGTCCGCAACGGGCGTTGCGCTGGCGGTGTTTGCTGCCTTCTTCCCCTGGTACGTCTTCTTCAACTATGAACAGTTCGCTCCCAAGTATGGCGATATGGTTCAGAACATGCGACGCGATCTCCCCGTCTATGCGCCGCGCCCCGTCTTTTCCGTTTCACCTTCGGCCAGCATCAACATCAATCAGCGTCCTCCGGCGCTCGCCATGCAGGTCCCGCCGGGATTGGATGACATCACGACCGCCACCGTGCCGGGCGAGGATGGGTACGTGAAGAAGGCGAGGCGGGACGCCGACGGGCTCGACCAACCCATGCCCTCCGCGGTCGGAAGCTTTCGCCTTCTGCATGTCGCAGGTGGCCGCGCGCTCGTCGAAGACGCAAGCGGCATTTATATGGTCGGCGTGGGCGAGGTTCTGCCCGATAACAGCAAGCTCGTTTCCATTGAGCAGCAGGCCGGGCAGTGGGTTCTGACGACCTCTACCGGCAGTATCCTGCGGGTGAACTGACCTTTGGGAAGGCGCGAAGGAGCCGCATGACGCCGGTCGTCCGGCAAGAGCAAGTCCCACGCAAGTTTAGAATTCTACCCTCTGTCTCATAGCCATGATTAGCTGGAATGTACGGAGCGGGCGATGCAGCCTATACAGTTTTTTCAACTCGCCTCGCAGCAGGCGCAGTGGCTGTCTGTCCGCCAGAGCGTGATTTCCACGAATGTCGCCAACGCCGACACGCCTGGCTTCAAGGCCAAGGATATCGTTCCCTTCACCGAATATCTCGATGCGGCGACCTCGCGTGGCAGCGACACCGTGAGCCTCGCCTCCACCAACCCGATGCATTTTGCCGATGCAAGCCAGCAGACGATGAACATCCGGCAGGTGGATGACAAATCGGGCAAGATCAGCGCGTCCGGTAACAATGTCGGTCTGGCGCAGGAAATGATCAAGGCGAATGAGGCACGCCAGGATTACGACCTGAACACCGGCCTGGTGAAGGCGCTGAACAAGATGATGCTCATGGTCGTCAGGAGATAATCAGGATGATCGTTGACCCGCTTTCCGCAAGTCTGAAGATTTCCGCCTCCGGTATGGACGCGCAATCGACGCGTCTGCGCATCGTGTCGGAAAACCTGGCCAACACCCGCTCGACGGGCGAAACGCCCGGTTCCGAACCCTATCGCCGCAAGATGGTGAGCTTCGCTGAACATGTGAACCGCGCAACCGGCGTGCCTGAGGTCAAGATCCAGAAGGTGTTCGATGATCCCAGCGCCTTCAATCTCGAGTTCGACCCCGGCAATCCGGCGGCCAACAAGGATGGCTATGTCAAGATGCCGAACGTCAATCCCCTGATCGAAATGGCGGATATGCGCGAGGCAAACCGTAGCTATGAGGCCAACCTTCAGGCGATCAAGCAGGCGCGTGACATGATCAGCTCGACCATCGACCTCTTGAGGAGCTCGTCATGATAGACCCCATCTCCCTTTCCTCGCTGGTGCAGAGCCTGTCGAGTGTTGCCAGCAAGGCGGCAACGACAGCCGAGGATGCATCAAAGGTCGCCGGTCCGAGCTTCGTCGATGTGTTGAAAAACACGGCAAGCGACATGTTCGGCGAGCTGAAGAATGCCGAAACCATGTCCTACAAGGGTGTTGAGGGCAAGGCGTCGACCCGCGAAGTCGTTGACGCCGTCATGAACGCCGACCGCTCCCTGCAGACGGCCATCGCCATCCGCGACAAGGTCGTCTCCGCCTATCTCGATATCACGAAAATGCCAATCTGAGGACCGCCGATGAGAGCTCTTTCCATAGCTGCAACCGGCATGAATGCCCAGCAGACAAACCTCGAAGTCATTTCGAACAACATTGCCAACATCAACACGACGGGCTTCAAGCGCGCGCGTGCCGAGTTCACCGACCTGCTCTACCAGACGGAGCGTCAGGCCGGCATCTCCAATGCCGCCAACGGCTCCATCGTGCCGGAAGGCGTCAATATCGGCCTCGGCGTGAAGACCGCTGCCGTGCGCAACCTGCACGAACAGGGCCAGCTGACCTCGACCAGCAACCCCTTCGACGTCGCGATCGTCGGCAAGGGCTGGTTCCAGATTCAGGCCGCCGACGGCAGCACCGTCTACACCCGCGATGGCGCCTTCAACGTGAATGCTCAAGGGCAGCTGGTCACGCTATCCGGTGCTCAGGTCATTCCGAATATCACGGTTCCGATCGACGCTAAGAACATCACCATCAACGATACCGGGCAGGTCTTCGCCATGTTGGGTACCGATACCAGTGCAACCCAGCTTGGCCAGATCACGATTGCCACCTTCATCAACGATGCCGGCCTAGACGCCATGGGCGACAACCTGTTCCGGCAGACGGCGGCCTCGGGCGATCCGACCGTTGGTGTCCCGAACGATCCCGGCTTCGGCAAGCTGCAGCAGAACTATCTGGAAGCCTCGAACGTGGACCCGGTGAAGGAAATCACCGATCTCATCTCGGCTCAGCGCGCCTACGAAATGAATTCCAAGGTCATCCAGGCCGCCGACGACATGGCTTCCGTGGTCAGCAAGAACCTGAGGTAAAAGCTGGAGGTTGGGCATGATGCGCCGACTGCAAGAACGCAATGTCATGAAGACACTTGTTTCCGCTTCCCTGCTGACACTGACGTCGGCATGCGCCGCGATCGCGGGCCCGACGGAAGACAGCAAGCGCTACGCCATGGTACCGACGGCGGTCATCTATCCGGGCCAGGTGATCAGCTCCGGCCAGGTGAAACGCGTGGAGGTCACCAATCCGGACTTCGCGGGCGATTTCGCGACCGACTTCTCGCAAGTCGAGGGCATGATCACCAAAAGCACGCTTATTCCCGATCGCGCCATCAGCGTTTCCTCGCTCCGCGAACCCTTTGCCGTCACCCACGGTCAGCAGGTCCGGCTGATCTACAACAACGGCACCCTGCAGATTACGGCGCTTGGCATGCCGCTTCAGGATGGCAGCGTTGGAGAACTCATTCGCGTCCGCAACGCCGATTCCGGCCTGACGGTCAGCGGGACCATCCTCAGTCCGGGCATTGTGCAGGTGGTCTCGAAATGAAACGCATGCGCAATATTGCAGTTGTCCTGTTCGCCGCCTGCCTTTTGCTCGCAGACGGCCATGCCGCGTTTGCCACGTCGCGCATCAAGGACATTGCATCGCTGCAGGCAGGCCGTGACAACCAGCTGATCGGCTATGGTCTCATCGTTGGTCTGCAGGGTACAGGTGACAGCCTTCGCTCCGCGCCGTTCACCGAACAGTCCATGCGCGCGATGCTGCAGAACCTCGGCATTTCGACGCAGGGCGGGCAGAGCCGGACCAAGAACGTCGCAGCCGTCATGGTGACCGCGACCCTGCCGCCGTTTGCGAGCCCCGGCAGCCGCATCGACATCACGGTTTCCTCCATGGGCGATGCCACGAACCTGCGCGGCGGGACGCTCGTCATGACCTCGCTGACCGGGGCGGACGGGCAGATCTACGCCGTGGCGCAGGGTTCGGTCATCGTGTCCGGCTTCTCGGCCGATGGCGCTGCGGCATCGGTGACGCAGGGCGTGCCGACCTCCGGCCGGATTCCGGGTGGAGCCATCATCGAGCGCCCCCTGCCATCGCGCTTCAAGGACGGCGTCAACCTGGTCCTTCAGCTGCGTAACCCGGATTTCACCACGGCCGTTGGCATCTCCGACGCGATCAATGCATGGGCCAAGGCCCGTTTCGGCGGACCGATTGCCGAGGCGACGGACTCGCAGGAGGTGGCTGTCGCCAAGCCGAAGCAGGCCGACCTTGCCCGTCTGATGGCCGACATCGAAAATATCGCGGTCGAAACCGATACGCCCGCCAAGGTCGTCGTCAATGAACGGACCGGCACGATCGTGATCGGCGCGGACGTCAAGGTTTCGAAGGTGGCCGTCAGTTACGGCACGCTGACCGTGCAGGTCACCGAGACACCGCAGGTCGTGCAACCGAACCCCTTCAGTCAGGGGCAGACTGCGGTCCAGCCGCAGACGGACATCAAGGCGACCGCCGACAGCGGCACGGTCGCAATCCTCAATGGTCCTGATCTGAAGAGCCTCGTCACCGGTCTCAACAGCATCGGCGTAAAGCCGGACGGCGTCATCGCCATCCTGCAGGGCATCAAGTCCGCCGGTGCGCTGAATGCCGAACTGGTGGTGCAGTGATGGCTGGGCTTGGAATGGAAGCAGGCAGAACCGTGTGGCGGCTCGGCGCGTCCGTCTTTCTTCTGGCGACGGTCTCGGCCATGGCGAATGACACGCCGGCTGCCCCGCCGGCAAATGCCAGCATCGACGAAATTCAACAATATTGCTCGAACGTCGTCGATCCCGCCCGCGACCGCCGCTACCTGATGCAGAAGCAGGACCTCGAAAAGCTGAAGGCCGATGTCGATGTCCGCCTGCAGGCGCTCGAGGAGCGTCGCAACGAGTATCAGGACTGGTTGAAGAAGCGGAACGACTTCATGGAGATGGCGCGCCAGGACCTGGTCGACATCTACAAGAACATGAAGCCCGATGCCGCAGCCCCCAGGCTGGCAGAAGTCGATGTGTACGTGGCAGCCGCCATACTGATGAAGCTCACGCCGCGCCAGTCGGGATTGATCTTGAGCGAAATGGACCCTGCCAAGGCAGCGAAACTGACGGGGCTGATCTCCAGCGCCGCGGCTGCTCCGGCGAAAAAAGGCTAATCATGAAGAAACTCATTCCCCTTTTCGCTCTTCTGATGCCTTTGGCCGGATGTGGAAGCCAGGCGGTCAACGAAATCGGCCGCGCGCCGGCCATGAGCCCGATCGGCAGTGGCCTGCGCTATGGCCAGACGCAGGAAATGGCCCTGTATCCGAAGCGCCCGCAGCAGGTGGCCTCCGGCTATTCGCTGTGGAACGACAACCAGGCGGCCCTCTTCAAGGACTCCCGAGCCCTGAAGGTCGGCGATATCCTGACGGTCAACATCCAGATCAACGACAACGCATCGTTTGCCAATGACACGAAGCGCAGCCGACAGAATTCCGAGAGCATGAATTTCGGACTGCAGGCCAAGAGCGCCGCCGTGTCGCCGGCGTTGTCGGGTAATATCAATGGCGGGTCCGATACCTCCTCGACCGGTTCGGGTTCGACCAAGCGATCCGAGAAGCTGACGCTTCTTGTGGCGGCCGTCGTGACCGGCATTCTCGAAAACGGCAACCTGGTCATTTCGGGGTCGCAGGAAGTGCGCGTGAACCAGGAGCTTCGCATCCTCAATGTCGGCGGTATCGTCCGGCCGCAGGACGTGAACGCCGACAACCAGATCTCTTACGAACGGATCGCCGAAGCCCGCATCTCCTACGGTGGCCGTGGACGCCTGACAGAAGTCCAGCAGCCGCCATGGGGTCAGCAGGCCGTCGATCTCTTCTCGCCATTCTAAGGACCGGAAGGGACGCAGGACCATGGCAGAAGCGGAAGCAGCGCCGGAAGACGAAGGCGAGGAAGGTGGAAAGAAGAAGGGTGGTGGCCTGGTGGTCACCATCGTCATCGTCCTCGTGCTGTCGGCGATTGCCGGTGGCGGCGGCTGGTTCCTGGGCAAGAGCATCTCGGACAAGTTCATAACCCAGGAAAAGAAGGACGAGATCGCCAAGAAGGCCGCCGAACAGGCAGCCATCGCTGCGGCAGAGGGCGGCGGCGAAAAGAAGGGCGGCAAGAAAGAAGAGGGCGGCGGCGTCCCCAAGCTTGCCACCGAGGAAAACAATGTCGTCGCGCTGGAGCCGATCACCAGCAACCTCGCCTACCCCTCGCAGAGCTGGGTACGTCTCGAGGTCGCGCTGCTCTTTGGCGATAAACCCGATGAGAAGACCGCCGAGGAAGTGCACCAGGACATCATGGCCTATATCCGCACGGTCTCACTGCAGCAGATCCAGAGCGCCCGCGGGTTCGAATATCTCAGGCAGGACATCAAGGAGCGCGCGTCGCTCAGAACCGAGGGTCGTGTGAAGGACGTGATGTTCAGGACGTTTGTGGTGCAATGAAAAAGCTTCTCTTCTTCACGACGCTCATCGTCCTTTTTCCCGCCGGAAGCTTTGCGCAGCAGCTCCCCGATTTCCTCACGCAGGCACCGGTGAGCGGTTCCGTGGCGTCATGGATCATCCGAACGCTCGGGCTGCTGACGGTTCTCTCCATCGCGCCGGGAATCCTGGTGATGGTCACGAGCTTCCCGCGCTTCGTGATTGCCTTCTCGATCCTGCGCTCCGGCATGGGTCTGGCGACGACGCCTTCCAACATGATCCTGACCAGCCTCGCGCTGTTCATGACCTTCTATGTCATGACCCCGGTCTTCGATAAGTCCTGGCAGGACGGGATCAAGCCGATGCTGGACAGCAAGATCACGGAGACCGAGGCACTGCCGAAGATCTACGGTCCGTTCCGCGATTTCATGATGGCCAATACGCGTGACAAGGACCTGAAGCTCTTCGTCGATATCGCCCGCGAGAAAGGGCAGACGACGGAGACGGACGGAAAGGTCGATCTGCGCGTCATCGTTCCGGCCTTCATGATCTCGGAAATCCGCCGCGGTTTTGAAATCGGTTTCCTGATCGTGCTTCCGTTCCTCGTCATCGATCTCATTGTTGCGACGATTACCATGGCGATGGGCATGATGATGCTCCCGCCGACCTCGATCTCGCTGCCGTTCAAAATCCTGTTCTTCGTGCTGATCGATGGCTGGAACCTTCTGGTAGGCAGCCTGACGCGCTCCTTCCTCTAGTCGGTACCTGGCGCACATACCGACCGGATACGCCTCATCGCGAGACGCAGAGCCTCGCTGGGTGACGGCAGTTAAGACTCTGTTTCATATGATTCGGTGAGTCCGGCCGCCAAACCCCGAAATTAGGTTTTCGGTAATATCTGGGGCGGCATAGTCCTGCCTGTACGACGGGCCTGGAGGGGTAAGAAATCCACGGGTGGCATGACGCCATTCCGTCGTCGCCGGTAACAGTTTCAATCCGGTATGTCCCTGTTTTTGTTTTGCGTAAAGGGACAATCCCAATGACTAGCATTATGACGAACGGCGCAGCTATGTCTGCGTTGCAGACGCTGCGCGGCATCTCCTCGCAGATGGACGACACTCAGAGCGCGATCTCCTCCGGTCTTCGCGTATCCAGCGCTTCCGACAACGCCGCATACTGGTCGATTGCCACCACGATGCGTTCGGACAACAAGGCGCTTTCCACCGTTTCGGACGCGCTCGGCCTGGCCGCTGCAAAGACCGACACCGCCTATACCGGTCTCGACTCGTCCATCTCCGTCGTTGATGAAATCAAGGCCAAGCTGGTTGCCGCCCGCGAACCGGGTGTCGACAAGACGAAGATCAACTCGGAAATCACCGAACTGAAGAACCAGCTGACCTCTGTTGCAAAGTCGGCTTCCTTCTCGGGCGAAAACTGGCTCTACAACACCAGCGGCACCGCCGGCACGAAGGAAATGGTCGGCTCGTTCACGCGTGACTCCACCGGCAATGTCTCGATCAACACACTGAAGTTCAACGCTGCGAACTCGGTTCTGATCGATACCAACGCTGCCAGCGGCGGCCAGCTGACCAAGGCCATCACGGTCAACCAGCCGATCGCCAACTCGACCGCCACCACGACGGCAACGTACTTCCTCATCAACGCCAACTCGACCACGTCGGCCGGCGGTTCGGAAGTCAAGCTGACGAGCGGTACGAGCGACCAGGATATCGAAGGCATGATCTCTGCCGTCGACAGCATGCTGACGAACCTCACCGACTCGGCTTCCAAGCTCGGTGCCGTCAACAGCCGCATCCAGATGCAGGACAACTTCGTCAACAACCTTCAGGACGTGATCTCGAAGGGCGTTGGCCGTCTCGTCGACGCCGACATGAACCAGGAATCGACCAAGCTCAAGGCGCTGCAGACGCAGCAGCAGCTTGGCATCCAGGCACTGTCTATCGCCAACTCGGACAGCCAGAGCGTCCTCTCGCTCTTCCGTTGATCATTCGACCGAAAGCCGTTCCCGGTTGAAAAGAGAGCCGCGCCTCCGGGCGCGGCTCTTCCGTTTCCGGCCTCCGGAAACTTTCTGAAGCGCGTTCAGTATATGTTAAGCTTGATGTTTGATTATCGACATCAGCGGGGCCGTTAACCACGGTCGCATGAAGCCTTCCCCGCCACCGCCGGATCGCTCCGGCATGTCCCTCTTGAGTATTGTGTTTCAGGGACAACCCATGACCAGCATTATGACGAACAGCGCAGCCATGTCTGCGCTCCAGACCCTCCGTGGCATTTCCTCGCAGATGGACGACACGCAAAACGCGATCTCCTCCGGTCTGCGCGTTTCCAAGGCATCCGACAACGCCGCATACTGGTCGATCGCGACCACCATGCGTTCGGACAACAAGGCGCTTTCGACCGTCGGCGACGCGCTTGGCCTTGCCGCTGCAAAGACCGACACCGCCTATACCGGCCTCAATTCGTCCATCTCCGTCGTTGACGAAATCAAGTCCAAGCTGGTTGCCGCCCGCGAGCCGGGTGTCGACAAGACCAAGGTCAACTCCGAAATCACCGAGTTGAAGTCGCAGCTGACCTCGATTTCGAAGTCTGCTTCGTTCTCCGGCGAAAACTGGCTCTACAACACGAGCGGCACCGCCGGCACCAAGGAAATGGTCGGCTCGTTCACCCGTGACGCCACCGGCAACGTTGCGATCAACACGCTGAAATTCAACGCTGCGAACTCGGTTCTGGTCGATACCAACGCCGCAAGCGGCGGGCAGCTGACCAAGGCCATCACGGTCAACCAGCCGATCGCCAACTCGACCGCCACCACAACGGCGACCTACTTCCTGATCGACGCGAAGTCCACCACATCGGCTGGCGGTTCGGAAGTCAAGCTGACGAGCGGCACGAGCGATCAGGATATCGAAGGCATGATCTCTGCCGTCGACAGCATGTTGACGAACATGACGTCGGTCGCCTCGACGCTGGGTGCGACGAGCAGCCGTATCCAGCTGCAGAACAACTTCGTTGCTGACCTGCAGGACGTGATCGGCAAGGGCGTTGGTCGCCTTGTTGACGCCGACATGAACCAGGAATCGACCAAGCTCAAGGCGCTGCAGACGCAGCAGCAGCTTGGCATCCAGTCGCTGTCGATCGCCAACTCCGACAGCCAGAGCGTCCTGTCGCTCTTCCGTTAAGACATCGATCAGGGAAGGGGGAGCGCCCGCTTCCCGTCCCTCAAACCAGAGAGGGCCGCCCGTTGGGCGGCCCTTTTTATTTCTGCACCAAAATCTGAATGGTTAGAATTACTAGGTCGGGCACAGCGGTCATTTAAGCTTAATTAACCATGATGGTGTTCCTTAGAGCTATTGAAACGACGCGTTAACCTTAACAGTTGGTTATCGAGCATGATGCTGCAGCGACGTTGCCGTAGATAGATCCGGCATGATCCCCCCTTAAATTCCAGTCTGTCAAACACAGGGGCAGTACACATGACGAGCATTATGACGAACACTTCCGCAATGGCTGCATTGCAGACCTTGCGCACGATTGACCAGAACATGTCCGACACGCAGAACGCGATTTCGTCGGGCTACCGGGTCAATAACGCCTCCGATAACGCCGCATACTGGTCGATCGCGACGACCATGCGCTCGGACAACAAGGCGCTTTCGACCGTCGGCGACGCGCTGGGTCTGGCTGCAGCCAAGACCGACACGGCCTACACCGGTCTGACGTCCTCGATCTCGGTTATCGATGAGATCAAGGCAAAGCTGGTTGCAGCTCGCGAACCGGGTGTCGACAAGACCAAGATCAACTCGGAAATCACCGAACTGAAGTCGCAGCTGACCTCGATTTCGAAGTCCGCTTCGTTCTCGGGCGAAAACTGGCTCTACAACACCAGCGGCACCGCTGGCACGAAGGAAATGGTCGGCTCGTTCACCCGTGATTCCACGGGCAACGTCTCGGTCAATACGCTGAAGTTCAACGCAGCAAACTCGATCCTCGTCGATACGGGCGCCGCATCGCAGGGCCAGCTGACGAAGGACATCACGGTCAACCAGCCGATCGCCAACTCGACGGCCACAACGACGGCGACCTACTTCCTCATCAACGCCAACTCGACCACGTCGGCGAGCGGCTCGGAAGTCAAGCTGACGAGCGGTACGAGCGACCAGGATATCGAAGGCATGATCTCTGCCGTCGACAGCATGTTGACGACGGTCACATCCGTTGCCTCGACGCTCGGTGCAACCTCCACCCGAATTCAGTTGCAGAACTCGTTCGTTGCGGATTTGCAGGACGTGATCGGCAAGGGTGTGGGTCGTCTCGTTGACGCCGACATGAACCAGGAGTCGACCAAGCTCAAGGCGCTGCAGACGCAGCAGCAGCTGGGCATCCAGGCACTGTCGATCGCCAACTCGGCTGGTCAGAACATCATGTCGCTCTTCAGGTAATCTGAAGCGAATCACCGTCCCCCCAGAGCGGGCAGACAGACGGTCGCTTTGGTCAAGAGGGTCTTGGAGAAGCCGTACCACTTCGTGTGGTGCGGCTTTTTCCGTTTTGGGCAATTCCATCTAACTATTTGAATATGTTAAAGAAAGATTGCCGACGCCGCGGATCGGTAATTCATTCTTCAGCAAAATTAACAACTTGCTAATGGCATTAAAGATTTGTTAACCTTGTCTCCATTAAAAGTTCGTTAAGAACGCGGACAGGCCCCAGGGCAAAATGGGCCAGAGCATGATGCTATTCCTGCGTTGCCGGTATCCTTAACTCCGGAATGTCCCTCGACTTCATATTGGGGCAATGACCGATGACAAGCATTATGACCAATGCTGCCGCCATGGCGGCACTCCAAACCCTGCGCACAATCGACGGAAACCTGGAAGAGACCCAGAACAAGATCTCCTCCGGCTATCGCGTCCAGACAGCGTCCGACAACGCCGCATACTGGTCGATTGCAACGACCATGCGCTCGGACAACAAGGCGCTGTCCACCGTCTCCGACGCACTCGGCCTCGGCGCCGCAAAGACGGACACCGCCTATACCGCACTCGACTCCTCGATCTCGGTGATCGAGGATATCAAGGCGAAGCTGGTCGCCGCACGCGAACCGGGCGTCGACAAGACCAAGATCAATTCCGAACTCGCCGAACTGAAATCGCAGCTGCAGTCCATTTCGCAGTCGGCTTCGTTCTCTGGCGAAAACTGGCTGTTCAATTCGTCGACGACGCCGGCCGGCACGAAGGAGATGGTGGCGTCGTTCAATCGTTCGACAACCGGCTCGGTTGCCGTCACGACACTGAGTTTCGATGCCAGCGAGTCCATCCTCATCGATACCAACGACGCCAATCTGGGTGCGCTGACCAAGGACGTCACTGTCACGCAGCCGCAGGCTGGCACCTCGGCCACGACGACGGCGACCTACTTCCTCATCGATGCGAAGTCCGCGACCTCCGCGAGCGGCACCGAAGTCAAGCTGACCACGGGTACGCCGCCTGAGGATATCGACGGCATGATCTCTGCCGTCGACCAGATGCTGACGGGCCTGACCAAGGTTGCTTCCGACCTCGGCGCGATCAACAAGCGCATCGACATGCAGAACAACTTCGTCTCCGACCTCATGAACGTGATCGACAAGGGCGTCGGACGCCTCGTTGATGCCGACATGAACCAGGAGTCGACCAAGCTCAAGGCGCTGCAGACGCAGCAGCAGCTCGGCATCCAGTCGCTGTCGATTGCGAACACGAACTCGCAGAACATCCTTTCGCTCTTCAAGTAAGAGCAGTCTGGCTGGTGGCATGGCGCCGCCGGCCCGGGCAACTGATGCACCGACGTTATGGGCTGAAAAGGATTTTCGGCCCGTCGGATAGCAAGTCCCTTTTGAAAACATTGCTGGGAATTCTGCCGTGCCGCCGGTCATCGGCATATGGTAGAAGGTTGGGCCGCGTTCATTGCCCTGACGCGGCCCAACATCTTCATCTTCGCACAAGATTGATGCCCTAAGACTGAACCGACTGCGATCGTGACCATGATGCCGTACCAGAGCATGCGGCGATTTGCGACGCGCTTCGAAGCGGCCGGTTGTTTTGTTTTCAGGGAAGTAGCGGATCAATGAGCGCAGGTCTCGCAAGATATCTCAAGGATTTCAGCGCCCCGCCACCCTCCGTGCCCGACGTCTTCGAACTGGCGCAACCCACTGAAATCGAGTTCGATTTTGTGCCTGAGCCCCAGGTCGATCTCGATGCGTTGCGCCGTGAGGCGCATGAGGAGGGGCGCGCCGAAATGCAGGCCGAGCTTCAGGCGATGCATCAGCAGCAGATCGACGCGTTGATCGCTTCGCAGAAGCAGGCGGAAGCCGACATCGCTGCAGCCTACGAGCATAAGATGGCCGAGCAGTTGGCGGACGCGCTTCCGCGTATCGCTGCGGATGTCCGGGAGCTCTTGTCATTCCATGTGATGAATGCTTTGCGGCCGATCCTTGATGCGGCCATGACCGACCGCGCCGTGGAAAGCCTCGCGCAAACCGTGCGCACCGTCTTTGCCGGCGAAGGTGGAATTGAACTCGTTCTCAAGGGACCGGCTTCGCTCGCCGACAAGCTTCGGGAGCGTCTCGTCGGGCTGGATCTTGACTTCAAGAACGTCGAAGCACCCGGCATGGATCTTTCCGTGGAGCATGGCGATACCGTTCTCATGACGCGCCTGTCGGCATGGTGCGAAAGCGTTGAAGAGCTTATGAAATGAGTGAGAACGAAAGCCACCATCACGGCAAGAACGAAATCATCATCATCAAGCGCCACGGCCACGGCGACCACGGCCACCACGGTGGCGCTTGGAAGATCGCTTATGCCGACTTCATGACCGCCATGATGGCCTTCTTCCTTGTCATGTGGCTGGTGAACGCCGCAAACGATGCAACGAAGGCGGCTGTGGCAAGCTATTTCAATCCGATCAAGCTGACGGATTCCAGCCCTGCGGACAAGGGGATCACCAAGCCCGGCAAGCAGGCCGAGGGCGAGGCGACGCAGGAAAAGTCCAAGGTCGACGGCGAGGAGAAGTCGCAGGGCGACGCTGCCGACAGCGGCAAGGAGAAGAGTTCGACGGCCGGGGAGAAGGTCAGCTATTCCGAAGCGGACTATTTCGAAAATCCCTATGCGGTCATCTCCGAGATCGTTCTGGAGGTCGGCAATCAGGCCAATGTCAGCACCAAGGGAGAGGGCGGCGCTTCGGCTTCCGGTCCTGCAACCGGAGCGGACGGCGGCGACGCCTACAAGGACCCTTTTGACCCGGATTTCTGGACCAAGCAGGTTCAGGTGAATCCGAAGATGGGCAAGGGCAAGGATGCTGGCGAGGCCGGCAAGGACCAGGCTGCCGCTGCGGTTGCCGCACAGGACAAGGGCAACGAGATCGGCAAGGGCGGTCTCCCTGGTGAAGCCGACAGCACGGAAGCCGGCAAGGGCGGCATTCCGGGCGACCAGCAGACCACCGAAAAGGGCAAGGGCGGCAGCGCGGCAGACAAGAATGCGACCAATCAGGGGGGCGCAACTGCCGATGCAAAGCCGAAGGCGGGTGAACAGCAGGACACGCCCGAAAAGCCATCCGACATGGCGTCTGCGCAGAGCCAGATGGACAAGGCAGAGGCACAGGCAGCCGCAAAGGCGGCCAGCGACCTGAAGAAGCAGATCATGAACACGCTACCCGCATCGGTGGGCAAGCTTGCAGACGCGATCCGGGTTGAACCCTCGGAAGGCGGTCTGTTGATCTCGGTCAGCGACCAGGTGAGCACGCCGATGTTCGACGTGGGTTCGGCCGTGCCGAGCCGTGAGCTTGTGCTTGCCATGCAAGACATCGGCAAGGTGCTGGCGAAGGGCAAGGGCAGCATCGTCATCCGGGGCCATACGGACGGCCGACCCTACAAGGGCGGCACGGGCGACAACTGGGGTCTTTCCCTCAACCGCGCCCGCAGCGCCTATTACATGCTGGTCAGCGGCGGACTTGATGAGAAACGCGTCAACCAGGTGACCGGCTATGCCGATCGCTTCCTGAAAGTTCCAAGCGACCCGTACAGCCCCGCGAACCGGCGGATCGAGATCCTGCTCGAGGGCAAGACCGTAACCGGAGGCTGATGTGGCTCGCTTCCTGACTCTCGCCGCCACATGTTTGGCACTCGGCATCGGGCTTTCTGCCCGCGCCGAGGACGCGAAGCAGGAGGACATCGATCCGACCCTTCCCATCTACAAGCTGGTACGCTCGCTCGAGGATGTTCAGGACAAGATCGTTTCCGGCGACATCAAGGCGGTCGAGATGCAGCGCTTCATGATCGGGATGATCGACCGCCGGCTGCGCACCGCGGGTCCTGATGAGTTCAACGACCTTCGCAACGTCGACGCGGCCATGATCTATGCCATGTCCGGCGGCAACCCATCGACGCTGGACACGCTGATATCGCACGACGCACGCGGGAACTTCGATACCCGACTCACCAACGCGCTCCTCATGTACCTCGGCGGCAAGGGCGGCTCCGCCAACAAGACGCTTGACGAGATCGTTCCCGAATACAAGACGACCGCGATCGGCCCCTATCTGGCGCTGGTTGCCGCCAACGTCGTCATGCAGAAGAAGCCGGACCTTGCCCTGAAATATTTCGACTGGGCGCGGCTGGCCATCCCGGGGTCCATCGTTGAAGAGGCGGCGCTACGCCGCTCGCTCATCATCACGGTGAAACAGGACAATATCGAAAGCTCGATCCGCCTTGCCCGGCTTTATCTTTCGCGATTTCCCAATTCACCTTATGCCGCACAGGTGGCCGACCAGGTCGTGACGCTCATTGATGCGCATTACGACAAGATCGGCAATGATCGCATCGCGCAGACACTTGTCTGGCTCGACGCGCCGCGACAGCAGGAACTCTATCTGCGCATCGCCCGCAAGGCTGCGGTGACAGGCCGTTTCGACTTTGCGCACTGGGCCGCTGGAAACGCGCTCGCGCTTTCTGAAGGCAGGGATGACAATCCGGCAAAGCTTGCGCAGCTCTATCTCAACCTCTCCAGCGTCCCGACTGCCGACATCGCCGAGGTGAAAAGCGCGTTTGCGAAGATCCCGGATGAGCTCCTGGGACCGGACGAGCGCAGGCTGCGTGACGCGGGTGCATTTGTTCTGTCGGAAGTCGAGAGGCCCGCCACGCTCGAAAGCCTGACACAAGCGCCTTCGGATAAAACGAAAGCAGAGAATGAAACAGTGGCAAAGCCGGAGCCTCACGGGACCGGTGAAGCGCCATCGAACGAGGCGAAGCCGGTAGCCGGCCAGCCGGCAGAGACAAAGCCTGCGGCTCCGCCCGAGCAAAAGCAGCCTCCGGCCCAGATGGCCGAGGCAAAGCCCGGCGAAGCGAAGGCGAAACAGGCCTCCGATGCCAAGGATGGCATCGACACGTTCCTGTCAGACAGCCAGGCGCAGTTGAAGGCCATCGACGAGTTGATGAAGAAGGGGGAAAAGTGAACGCGATCGACCAGTATGTGGCGCCGGCCCCTCCGCGCCCCAATCCTCCGTCCTCTCAATCTCCGCGCTCCGGCTCCGATACGCCGGGAAGTCCGAGTTTTGGCGATGTCTACAACAAGGCAGCCAATACGAACCAGACCGATAACGAGCCGGCCGATCCGCATGAGGCCGCCGACGGAGATCAGCAGTCGAACGCGGATCCCAGGGCCACGGGGAAGACCGATAAGACCTTTGTGCAGCCTGGTGAGAAGAAATCAACATCTGCCCAAGGCGCCGAAACCGCCATTTTCACGCTCGTCGCCGACGCAAAGGGCAAGAAGACAGGCAAGACCGAGGGGCAGCCCGCAGAGGCAGAGCTGGCGGCAAACGCCGATGACCTTGTGTCGACTAAGGACGGCAAGGACAAGGTCGGTGCCGAGATCCAGAAACTGATCGACAAATCCAATGCGAACCAGGCACAGGCGCAGATTCAGGTGCCGGGTGCGGCGACTGAAGCAGAGGCGGACGCTGCAGCCATCGCCTTGAAGCTGCTGGGTGCAGAGACGGTCACCAAGGGGCAGGACAAGAAACTGCAGCCCGAGGAGACCGCCAAAAAGGACGAGCCGGCAAAGGACAAGAAGACCGACCCCAACGCAGAGGCCAAAGGTCCGAATGCGGATGCGGCCACCTTGCTGGCAGCTGCTTCCCTCGCGGTCAACGCGGCCGGCGGTCAGGCTGGCGACCATCAGGAACAGGGCAAGCCCAAATCCGACGAGCAGGCCACCAAGGCACTCTCGGCCATCGGAGCGCAGGCATCCGGTACGGCCTCGACAGATGACACCACGAAGACCTCGGGCGCCGGAGAGACGGCAAAGCCCGAAGCCATTACCGTGCTTGATGCGCGCCGGTTCGTCGGCAGCGGTGAAGGCCTGTCCACCAACACCCAGGCAGTGATGTCCGGTGTAACCGGCGACGGCGACTGGGCGGCCACGATGAAGGCGGCGTCAGCAGCGGCCACGGCGACGCCGGAGCCACGCACCGCCACGCCGGTCAATACGCTGAAGATCCAGATGACGCCCGAGTCGCTCGGCAACGTCACCGCGACACTCAGGCTCCACGGCGACCAGTTGACGGTCCACCTGTCCGTGGAATCGGGAGAAGCGTTCAAGCAGCTCAGCCAGGATAAGGAAGGCCTGATCCAGTCGTTGAAGTCGCAGGGCTTCTCGGTCGACCAGGTAAGCGTGCAGCTGTCGCCGGCGCCGACCACGGACAAGACGGTTGCCCAGACCTCTGCCGGCCAGCAGAGCGGTGGGCAGATGCAGGACGGCAGCTCCGCTGGCCAGTTCGCGCAGCAGGGTAGAGAACAGGACAATAATCGCAGGCAGCAGGACAATGGCTTCAGTACAAACTGGCAAGGCGATGACAAGAACGTGGCTGTTGATGGTGTCGCTCCTGCTTCCGACACTACCCGCTCCGGCCAGGTTTATCTCTGAGGCGCAGGCTGCCCAGCCGAGCCAGGCCGGTCTTTGCGAACAGGAAATCCACCGCGCGGCCGCCAAATACGGCGTGCCGGAAGGGATATTGTATTCCGTCGGCCTTGCCGAAACAGGCAAGAAAGGTTCGTTGCAGCCCTGGGCGCTCAACATAGAAGGCAAGGCCGTCTTCGCAACGAGCCCCAACGATGCGCTGGCCATTTTCGATCAGGCGCGCCGTCAGGGAGCCGTTCTGATTGACCTCGGCTGCATGCAGATCAATCACCATTTTCACGGTGAGGCCTTCGCATCGCCGTCGCAAATGTTGGAGCCGGCGCGCAATGTGGAATACGCCGCGAAGTTCCTGGCGGAGCTTCACGCTCGTCATGAGACCTGGACAATGGCCGTTGCGCGCTATCACGCGGGCCCCAATAACGACCCCGCGCAGAAGCAATATGTCTGCCGTGTGATCTCGAATCTGGTCGCGAGTGGCTACGGACAATGGACTACCAATGCCTCAAAATTTTGTGTTGGATACAACTAAAAATTTAGTGACGGCGGGAAGATTGGCGGATTCCCCCATTGCGGCAAGAATATGAACTCTCATTAACCTTAATGCCGCGTGTTAACCATCCATTAACTTTTCCAAGCGATGATAGCGGCATAAACGAGTGCGACATACTATATATAGTGCAAATCGCCACTCAGACCTTAATCAACTGTAAATTCACGTAGTTGAGTTCATCCAGTTGTTCCTGATTCCCCCGATTCGTATCGATGACGTATCGAGGCACCAGACTGATTCGGAGGCGGACGAATGATCGTCGTGGTTGATGAGCGTGAGCTTGTAAAAGACGGATATACTTCACTATTTGGCCGAGAGGGCGTGCCCTCCACGGGCTTTGATCCGAGCGAATTCGGCGAATGGGTCAACACGGCGGCGGACACCGATATCGACGCGGTCGAAGCCTTCCTGATCGGTCAGGGATCGCAGGCACTTTCGCTGCCTCGTGCAATCCGTGATCGGTCCACGGCACCGGTAATCGCGGTCAGCGATTCGCCTTCTCTCGAAACCACGCTTGCCTTCTTCGACTGCGGCGTCGACGATGTTGTTCGCAAGCCGGTTCATCCGCGCGAAATTCTGGCCCGTGCGGCGGCCATTCGCCGTCGGCTGAAAGCCATCTCCAACTACACCGACATCGGCGCCATCCGAGTTTTCTCGGACGGGCGGGATCCGGAAATCGAAGGCGATGTCTTCCCCCTGCCGCGTCGTGAGCGCCGCATTCTGGAATACTTGGTCGCCAATCGTGGCCGCCGGGTTTCGAAGACGCAGATCTTCAGCGCGATCTACGGCATTTTCGACGAGGACGTCGAAGAGAACGTGGTCGAAAGCCATATCAGCAAGCTGCGCAAGAAATTGCGCAAGAAGCTCGGCTTCGACCCGATCGATTCCAAGCGTTTCCTCGGGTACTGCATCGACTGGAGCTAACCCCCCTGGAAAGCTGGCCGGCATGAAGCCAAGTGGCCATAGTTCGCTCATGTTGTCAGCGACCACTCAGTTTCACGCAAGGCCCGCCTCCTACTCTGTAATGACTACGGAAACGAGGATCCGATATGAGCCTTCAAGGAATGATGCGAACCAGCTCGTCTGGTATGAACGCGCAGGCAAGTCGCCTGTCATCCATTTCTGACAATATTTCAAATTCGTCCACGACCGGCTACAAGGGATCTTCGGTTTCCTTCTCTGACCTCGTTCTCTCATCGACCGGCGGCAGCTATGCCTCCGGTTCGGTCAACGCAATCACCTCGTATTCGATTTCCGAACAAGGTGCGCTGACCTCCACGACCTCCGCCACGGATCTCGCGATCAAGGGCTCCGGCTTCTTTGTCGTGAAGGATTCCGGGGGCAGTATTTTCCTGACACGCGACGGCTCCTTCAAGGTCGATTCCTCGGGCGAACTCGTCAACTCCTCCGGCTTTACGCTGCTCGGCTATTCCTCGACCGACGGGTCGGCCGCCATCGTCAATGGCTTCTCGGGTCTCGTGCCGGTCAAGGCGACGCAGAGCGGTCTCCAGGCAACGCCGTCGACCAGCGGTATCGTGAATGCGAACATCGATTCGCGCGCAACGGCGGTGACGACACCCGTGACGCCGCGCGACATCGGCTCGAACCCGGCCTCCACCGTCGACGACGTGAAGTACACCAACTCCACATCAGTCGTGACCTATGACAGCCTTGGTAATGCGGTTCAGGTCGATCTCTATTACACCAAGACGGCGGACAACACCTGGCAGGTGACTGCGTTCAATCACGCTGATGCCAGTTCGACCTCGGGTTCCTTCCCCTACAGCAGCGGTCCGATGGAAACTTCGGCGGTCAATCTCGTCTTCGACCCGGCCACCGGCAAGCTCGACCCCTCGTCGGACAAGTCGATCACCATTCCGATCCCGGGCGGAGAGAACGTCACGCTCGATCTTTCGACGACAACGCAGTTCGCCTACAAGTTCGGCGTTTCAAGCGCCAAGGTCGATGGCAATGCGCCGAGCACGATTTCGTCGGTTTCTATCGGTCAGGATGGCAAGATTTCGGCCGTCTACGCCAACGGAACGACAAAGGACCTCTACCAGATTGCCATGGCCAAGGTGCAGAGCCCGGACAATCTGACGCCCGTCTCCGGCAATGCCTTCGCGCTGAGCGATGCGGCGGGCACCGTCGTCGTCGGTTTTGCCGGCGACAGCAACTTCGGCACGATCAACGCCTACCAGCTCGAACAGTCGAACGTCGACGTGGCGACCCAGCTCACCGACATGATCGAATCGCAGCGCAGCTACACGGCCAATTCCAAGGTTTTCCAGACGGCATCCGACCTGATGGATGTCCTCGTGAACCTCAAGCGTTGATGGAGGTTGGCGTAGAGCATCATGGGGCTGTCATCCGCACTTAACACGGCATCGAGCATTTTCTCCAACACGTCTGCCCAGATGGCAGTCGTGTCGAAGAACATCTCGAATTCCGGTAATGCGGATTATTCGCGCCGCGACTCTACGCTCACCACCACGATCAACGGCTCGAAGCTCAACCCGACGGCGCGGTCCGAAGATGAGCTGTTGCAGCGACACAATCTGACCGCGACCTCTGCTCTCAGTGCACAGAACGTCGTTTCCGGCGCTCTCGACCAGTTGCAGGGCGTCATGGGCGGCAATGGCTACGCCACGTCGCCCTCGACCTTCATCTCGAAGCTCGAAAGCAGCCTCCAGTCCTTCGCGGCTTCTCCGGGTAACACCACGCTGGCGCAATCGGTTGTGTCCGATGCGAAGGACGTCGCCAATTCGCTCAGTCAGGCCTCCGAGGCCGTGCAGACGCTTCGTCGCGAATCCGATGAGAATATCCAGCAGCAGGTCACGAGCCTGCGCGATCTTCTCAACCAGTTCCAGACTGTGAACGATGCTGTCAAGACAGGCACGGCCTCCAATCGGGACGTGAACGACGAACTCGACAAGCGCGACCAGATTCTCGGCAAGATATCCGAGATTGTCGGTGTGCAGACCGTCGTCCGGGACAACAAGGACATGGCGATTTACACCTCGGATGGCACGACGCTGTTCGAGGCCAAGCCCCGCGACATCATATTCGCCCCGCAGCCCGGTTACGATGCATCGACGACGGGCAATGCCGTCTATATCGACGGTGTGCCGCTGAAGGCGGGTACGGGCGGCAACACCGACGCGATGGGCACGCTTCAGGCCAATCTGCAGATTCGTGACACGATCGCGCCGAAGTTTCAGGCGCAGCTCGACGAAATCAGCCGCGGTCTCGTCACGCAATTTGCCGAAAAGGACCAGACGGGGAGCGGTCTGCCCGACATGCCGGGTCTGTTCACTTGGTCGGGCGGAACCGTTCCGGCCTCCGGCACGGTCCAGCCGGGGATGTCTTCGTCCATATCCGTCAACACGGCCGTCGATGTCTCGCAGGGGGGCAACGCGGCGCTTCTGCGTGACGGCGGCATCAACGGGGCGAGCTATGTCGCGAACACGACCGGCGCTGCAGGTTATGCAACCCAGTTGCAGGGTTACGTCACCGGCCTGACGGCGAAGATGCCCTTCGACGCGACGACGGATCTCAACACCAGTCTCAGCGTCAGTGACTATGCGAGCTCCTCGATCGGCTGGCTGGAGGAATATCGCAGCCAGGCTTCCGATTCAAAGGATACCAAGAAGGCGGCCGCCTCGACGGCTTCTCAGGCGCTCCTCAGCGTCACCGGCGTCAGCCTCGACGAGGAGCTCTCGAAGCTTCTCGACCTCGAGCAGTCCTACAAGGCCTCGACCAAGATCGTCTCGACGGTCAACGACATGCTGCAGTCCCTCATGGCCGCGGTGAGGTAAGGGCTGATGCGGATCTCGTTCACCTCCAACCTCGCCATGCAGAACTCGATGCGGCAGACTGTCAGCTCATCGCAGGCGCAGCTGCAGCAGGCGCAGACCGAGGTTTCGACCGGCACCTACGCAGACCAGGGCATAGCGCTCGGTTATCAGAGCGGACGAAGCGTCAACCTGACGACGGAAAAGAGCCGGCTGAACTCGATCGTCGACTCCAATTCGATCGTATCGCAACGTCTTTCGGCGTCGCAGTCCGCCTTGACGAACATGTCGAACAATATCCAGACCTCGCTCAATTCGATGATCGCGCTGTCCGGATCGGATGACAAGACGCTGCTCAACACCACGACGCAGTCGCTGCAAAGCCAGCTGGACGCTTTCATCGCCTCCGGCAACACATCGGCCAATGGTGAATTCCTCTTTGCCGGGATCAATACGGCCAATGAGCCGCTGAAGACCTATGACGCCGACTCCGCCGCCAAGGCGAGCTTTAATACCGCGCTGACAAACTACATGTCCGCCAATGGCATCGGTTCGATGTCGAACTTCACGGTCGCTCAGATGCAGGACTTCGTGGAGAACACGCTGACGCCGATGTACACCGCGGGCAACCCTGCGGACACCTGGGAAACGGACTGGTCGACGGCATCCGACACGAACATGACCTCGCGGGTGAATACGGCCGAGACGGTTCAAAGTTCGACCAATGCGAACAATGACGGCTTCCGCAAGTTTGCGCTCGCCTCGGTCATGGGCGTGGAGCTGCTGGGCTCGGATGTCAACTCGGACGTCCGCCAATATATCAGCAAGACAGCCATCAGCTACATGGGGGAAGCCGTCGCCGGTGTGGATGGAGAACGCTCCGCGCTCGGTCTTTCGGAAGCCCGGGTCAAGACGGCCAACGACACCATCACGGCACAGGTCGGCATCGTGGAGACCGCCTTCAACAATTTGAACGAGGTGGATGCATACGAGGCCAGCACCAAAGTCAATAATCTTCTCGCGCAGATGGAAGCATCCTACCAGCTCACGTCGCGCCTCCAGAAGCTCAGCCTCGCGAACTACCTCTCGTGACGAAGGATATGTAAATGTACCAGTTTTCTTACGCGGAGGTCATGGAAGACGGCGTTGCCGACGCCAAGGAACGCGAACGTCAGGTCCTCGATCGGTCGATCGAACTGATGCGCGCCGCAGCCCAGCGTGGCCGCAACTCCAATGAAGCCGTGGAAGCGATCTATTATACCCGGATGATGTGGATCAGGTTCACAGAGGACCTTTGCCTGCCGGATAACCAGCTTGAACCCGAACTGAAAGCCAATCTGATCTCGATCGCCATCTGGATTCTCAACGAGACGGAAAAGATCCGCAAACGTGAGTCCGACAACTTCCAGGGCATCGTCGAAATCACAACCATCATCAGGGATGGACTGAAATGAAAAGCACTTTGCGAATATCGCTGAAATCCGGCGAAAGGATCTTCATCAATGGCGCGGTGCTGCGCGTCGATCGCAAGGTTGCGCTCGAATTTCTCAACGACGTCACCTTCCTGCTGGAAAACCACGTTCTCCAGCCGGAGCAGGCCACGACGCCCCTGAAGCAGCTCTATTTCATCGCCCAGATGATGCTGATCAACCCGGAGGGCAGCCAGCAGTCGATGGCGATGTTCCGCAAGTCGATCACCATGTTGCTCACCTGCTTCCAGAACGAAGAAGTGCTGGCGGAGCTGAAGCGGATCGACGGAATGGTCTCGACGGGCCGCGCCTTTGACGCCCTGAAGGCAATTCGCGGGCTCTATCCGATCGAGGAGAAGATCCTCAACAACGAGGAAATGACACCGGCGGCGGTCGAACAGATCCGCAAGGAGATTGCACCATGGTCAGCGCGGTAACGGCAACACAACAGGCGGCAGCCGGCACGCCGGCAACCGGCACTTCGGGGTCCTCGGCGGCGTCGGCTGCGAGCCTGAATTATGACAGCTTCCTCAAGCTGTTCATGGCCGAGCTGCAGAACCAGGATCCGACGAGCCCGATGGACACGACTGAGCAGATGTCCCAGCTCGCCTCGTTCTCCCAGGTCGAGCAGCAGGTGAAGATGAACACGAACCTGTCGACGCTGATCTCGCAGAGCATGATCGGCCAGGCGGGTAATCTTATCGGCAAGACTGTGACTGATGCCGATGGAAATACTGGCGTCGTGAAGAGCATCAATGTGGCTACCGACAGCTCGACCAGTGCCGTCACGTTGACCGCGACACTCGATTCCGGTTCAAAGATGACCATCGACAGCGGCGTCACGATCACGGCTCCGGCTGCCAGCAGCACAAGCAATTGAGTATGCTATGAACGAGGCAGACGCACTCGATATCGTCCAGGCGGCAATCTGGACGGTCATCGTTTCGGCAGGACCGGCGGTCGGGGCTGCCATGGTTGTCGGCGTGGTCATCGCGCTGATCCAGGCCCTGACCCAGGTCCAGGAAATGACCCTGACCTTCGTTCCGAAGATCCTCGCTGTGATGGCGACCGTCGCTCTGTCGGCGCCCTTCATCGGCGCACAGATTTCCATCTTCACCAACATGATCTTCTCGCGCATCCAGTCCGGGTTTTAGAACCAGGCAGTGCTTCATGCACCCCTCGCGCAAGCTTCGTTGCCTATCTCTATCGCATCGGCGCGAAAATCGGGTTCGATTTTCGTCAAGCACGATGCGTAGGTTCAAAGTGTTAGAGCGTCCTTGTGGGTCCTGAAGGACGCGCGGCGCTCTGATGTCATGACGCGCAGACGTGCGGCTTTATCTCATGATGAGACGGACGAAGCATGGCAGTTACGACATCCGTTCCAACCCCGAAGGCGGGACCAAACCTGAGCGATGTCGGCTTTGCCGCCGGAATTGTCGGCATGCTGTCGATCCTGTTCCTGCCGATCCCGGCTTTCATGATCGATATCGGTCTCGCGTTCTCCATGGCGCTGGCGATTCTGATCCTCATGGTTTCGCTCTGGATCCAGAAGCCGCTTGAATTCTCGTCCTTCCCGACCATTCTGCTGATCGCGACGATGACGCGCCTGTCGCTGAACATCGCGACGACGCGCATGATCCTCTCCCATGGCAATGAGGGAGAGCACGCAGCCGGCGGCGTGATCGCGGGTTTCGCACAGATCGTCATGTCGGGCGACTTCGTGATCGGGGTCATCGTCTTCCTGATCCTCATCGTCATCAACTTCATCGTCATCACAAAGGGTGCGACGCGTATCGCTGAAGTCGGCGCGCGCTTCACCCTCGACGCCATCCCCGGCAAGCAGATGTCGATCGACGCCGACCTTGCAGCCGGCATCATCGACGAGAAGGAAGCGCAGAGCCGCCGCCGCGAACTCGAGCAGGAAAGCTCCTTCTTCGGCGCGATGGACGGTGCCTCCAAATTCGTGCGCGGTGACGCCGTTGCAGGCCTGCTGATCACCGCGATCAACGTTTTCGGCGGTATCATCATCGGCTATTTCCGCCATGGAATGCCGCTCGGCCAGGCCGCTGACGTCTACGTCAAGCTTTCGGTCGGTGACGGTCTCGTCGCGCAGATCCCGGCACTCGTCGTTTCGCTCGCCGCCGGCATGCTGGTGTCGCGCGGCGGCAATCTGGGGTCGACCGACAAGGCGGTCATCAGCCAGTTGAGCGGCTATCCGCGCGCTCTGTCCGTCGCCGCGGGCCTCATGGCTCTGCTGGCCGTGATGCCGGGCCTGCCTTTCCTTCCCTTCGCGGTCCTCTCCGGCGTCATGGCGTTCGGAAGCTGGGTCATCCCCCGCCAGATCGAGGCCGAGAACCGTCTCCGCCGCGAGGCGGAGGAAAAGAAGGCCCGTCAGGTCAAGGAAAACGAAAGCGACTCGGTCAAGAACGTCCTGAAGACCGCCGAGATTGAACTTCTCCTCGGCAAGCAGATTTCGACACGTCTTCTCGGCGCGCACCAGGAACTGGCCTTCCGCGTCGGCAAGATGCGCAAGAAATTCGCCAGCCAGTACGGTTTTGTCGTTCCCGAAATCAAGGTCAGCGACGACATCGCCATTCCCGACAAGACCTATCAGATCCGCATCCACGGCACGACAGTCGCCTCCAATTCGCTGCGCGTCGGCGAAGTTCTCGTCATCACCGGCGGTGGTCGCAAGCCGTCGATTCCGGGTGACGACATCCGCGAACCCGCCTTCGGCATGCCGGCGGTCTCGATCCTTGAAACCTTCATGGAAGAGCTGAAGCGCGAAGGTTTCCACCCCATCGATAACGTCTCGGTCGTGCTCACGCACCTGAGCGAAGTCATCCGCAACAACCTGCCGCAGCTTCTCTCCTACAAGGACGTCAAGATCCTCATCGATCGTCTCGATCCGGAATACAAGAAGCTGGCGGATGAGATCTGCACCTCGCACATGTCCTATTCGGGCCTGCAGGCGGTACTCAAGCTGCTGCTTGCCGAACGGGTATCGATCCGCAACCTGCATCTGATCCTCGAAGCCGTGGCGGAGCTCGCGCCGCATGTCCGCAAGACCGAGCAGATCGTCGAGCATGTCCGCGTGCGCATGGCCCAGCAGCTTTGCGGCGATCTGGCAGACAACGGCGTGCTTCGCGTCCTGCGCCTCGGCAACAAGTGGGACCTCGTGTTCCACCAGGCGCTGAAGCGGGACCCCAAGGGCGAAGTCGTCGAGTTCGACATCGATCCGCGCCAGCTCGAGGAGTTCTCGGAACAGGCTTCTCAAGTGGTACGCGAATATCTCGATCGCGGCATGCCCTTCGTCCTCGTGACGTCGCCGGAAACGCGCTCCTATGTCCGCATGATCATCGAGCGGCTGTTTGCGACGCTTCCGGTTCTCTCCCACGTGGAACTCGCCAAGGGCATCGAAATCAAGATCCTGGGCTCTATCTCATGATCAACGATCCGCAAGGGACTGTGCTTGCACTCTTTGCGGTCTTCTGTCGGGTGGGTGGCTGCTTTCTCGTCCTGCCCGGCTTCTCAAGCGCCCGCGTGCCTTCGCAGCTTCGGCTCTTTGTGGCGCTCGGTGTGTCGATGGCGCTGACGCCGCTGCTGTGGGACACGGTCTATGCGGTGGCCAGCAAGCCCGAAACGACCTACATCGCCATCGTCTTCATCGAAGGGCTGATCGGCGTGGTCATCGGCATGGTCGCGCGGTTCTTCGTGCTCGGTCTGCAGTTCACGGGGACGGTCATGACCCTGATGACCGGCTTCAATGCGCCTCCCGCCAACGACATCCTCGAAGACGGTACGGAAAACGAGATCACCATCATGATCAGCTTTGCTGGTCTCCTCCTGCTGTTCATGCTGGATTTCCACCATGTGATTATCCATGCGATCGCCGATTCCTACAGGACGCTGCCGATCGGGGGCGTCTTTGAAAGCCGCAGGGCGCTCGTGACCCTGACCAATACGCTCAGCTCCACCTTCATGATCATGCTACGGCTTGCCAGTCCCTTCGTGCTCTACGGGCTTCTCTTCAACGTGACGGTCGGGTTCATCAACAAGCTCGCTCCGCAGATGCCGGTCTATTTCGTATCGCAGCCCTTCATCGTCTTCGGAGGCCTGATTTTGCTCTATTTCGGCATTGCGACGCTCGTCCGGCTATTTGCCGACGCTTTCGTACCTCTCTTTTCCAGCGTGTGAGGCGGGCATGGCGGACAAGGGCAGGGCGGCGAAATTGAAGCGTCTCGTGGCGGTCCAGCGCCACATGGAGCGCATCGCGGAGCTTGAACTGGCGGAAACCACGCAGCGGCGGCAGGAGCTCTCGGAGCGGATGGACGAGGCGATCGAAGCAATCGGCTCCTTCAACCCGATCCATGCCGGCATGAAATCGCAATATGCCGCGCAATATGGCCGTCTCTCCGGTGAAGACCAGCGCCTCGATGACCTGCAGGACAGCCAGGAAAAGCAGATCCTGAAGGAGAAGGCCAAGGGTGACCGGCTGGAAGAAAACTGGAAGGATGCCCGCTCCGCCGAAGACCGCGAGCGGGAGGACAATGCGGTCATCGATCTGATCGAAATGCGGCTCTCCATGCCCGCGCCAGCCTCCAGCAAGCTTGGCGGGGAATAATAGCATCGCAAGATTATTTTGCGCCGGGCTTTGACATGTCCCGGCTTCGAAATGAATGCGAGGCAAGCGATGGCAATTTCTCCCCCCAGCGATATCGTGATGGACGTGGTCAATGCGGCCGACCCGACACGTGTGCAAGAGGCACAAGAGAAGCTGAGAACCCAGACGGCAACGCTCGCCGCCGCCCGGCTGACGCGTCAGGATCAGGGTTTCGCGACGGATGTCGCAAGTCTGGACAAGGCCGTCGGCATGCGTCTCGACCGCACGAATGCCCCGCACACGCTTGATACCAAAACCGTGTCGGGTGAATCCCAGACGCCGGAAACCTATCGCAAGTTCGAAGCCATGGTACTGCAGAACTTCCTGAAATACATGATGCCGAACGACAGCGAAGACGTCTATGGCAAGGGCATGGCAGGCGATATCTGGAAGAGCATGTCGGCAGAGCAGATCGCCAACTCCATTGCCAAGCGCGGTGGCATCGGGATTGCCGACCACATGATGCGCGGCGGCATTTATGATCAGGCGCTCAAGCCGAAGGATCATGCAGCGGAAAGCGGGCGCATCAACAATATCGCATCGACCATTGCAGCTCAGCAGCAGCGCGTGGGCCTGGCGGACCTGTTGCCGGGCACTGATGCCAAGACGAAGGGCTGACGAAGATGAACATGTTGGAAGCAACCCCGGCCGATACCCGCATCACCAATGTCCTGGGACGGCTCGAATTGATCATTGATAATGAGAATGACCGGCTCGGCGCCGATCCTCAATTCGACATCAAGGCATCGAATGCGCAGAAGAGCCGATGCCTTTATGAGCTTACGATGCTGTTCCGCGACACGAAGCCTGAATTCGTGCCGCCTTCGTTCGCCACACAGATGCGGGTCCTCAAGGCCAAGCTCAACGCCAACGCGCGCAAGGTGCAGGCGCATATGGAAGCCGTTCGTGCTGTCGCCGAAATCCTGAAAGGGGCCGCGCGCGATGCCGAGAATGACGGCACCTACCAGCAGGAACATTTCCAGTATAGCGAGTTCTGAGACCGTCCATGCTCAAGCTCGTCATTTCCGGGATATGGGTCGCGATCGTTGCGCTGATCGCGACCTATTTTTCCGTGCAGATGGCACTTGCACCGAAGGTCGATGAAGCCGCCGCAGCCCGCAAGGCGGCCGAAGAGACCGTGCGCGGCGAGTTGACGAGCCTGCCGGTGATCGAGGGTGGGGCGGTCAAGGGCTATTTCCTGACGCGCCTCTCCTATGTGGTCGACAAGGTCAAAGTGGCTGCCATTCATATTCCCCTCGACGTGATGATCACCGACGAACTTTACACGGCGCTCGTCGGCGACAGGATGATCGATCTTGAGCACAGGAGCAGCTTTGACGTTGTTGCCTTCCGGCAGATGATCAAGGAGGCTGTCAACAAGCGTCTAGGCCAGGAAGTCGTCTTCGACGTGCTCATTGAGCAGATCGACTACTTGTCCAAGGAGGATCTGCGCGCCAGCATGGCGCAGAAGAAGGGCACGATCCAGAGCGGCGAATCCATCGTGAAGGGCGAAGCGCCCAAGGATGGCACAGAGGGCCAAAAACCCGCTGCAGAAGGCCATTAAGGATTTGGTAACGGCGCGAAGAAGTGGCGAATTGGCAAACAAAAACTTAACATCAATTAAGTGTTTGATAAGGTGTCACAAATGCGCAGATTGCGCCCCTGTTTGACACCCGCGGCGACCGTTTTCCTAACAAATCGTAAATGGGATGTCTCGAAATTGACTATGCCCGTTAGCATCGTCTTTAGGGGAATTGTCTAGCTTCGCCTCACCGCAAGATGTGGTTTGAGGCGAATGTAATGCGTAATGTCTCCGTTCCGAGTTCTGAGGGCTACACGCCCCTGGCCTGTCGTTCCCCGATCGGGGAGGCGCGCTCGTGAACCACATTTCCCATCTCAAGTCTGCAACTGTCAGCCGTCGCGCAATCCTCGGCCTCGATGTGTCCTGCTTCAACTATGCCGATGCACTGGCTTTCGCCAATCAGATGGCTTCCCTGCCTCTGGGGCAGACCGTCATTTCCTTCCTCAATGCCAACAATGCCAATATCATGTACGCGGATGCGGAATATCGCGATATCCTGTCCCGGCAGATGATCCTGCCCGACGGCATTGGCGTTGATATCGCCGCCACCTTTGTCTACGGCGACAAGTTTCCCGCTAATCTGAACGGGACCGACTTCGTGCCGGCATTGCTCACCTACATGGATCGCCCGAAGCGCATCGGTCTGATCGGGGGCGTGGCCGAGGTCGCCGAAAAGGCCGCGGCCAATTTCAAGCGGCACGCCCCGTGGCACGAGTTTATTGTCGTCTCCGACGGTTACTTCGAGGAGGCGGATTCGGGCAGGGTGGCGGACCGTGTCGCTTCCCTCAAGCTCGATGTGTTGATGGTCGGCCTCGGTAGCCCGAAGCAGGAGAAATGGGTGGATACCCATATCCGCCCGGAACACGCGCGGCTGGTTCTGTGCGTGGGCGCGCTTTTCGACTTTGTCGGCCAGGCCGTGCCGCGGGCGCCACGCATCCTGCGGCGCATGCGCCTGGAATGGATTTTCAGGCTTCTGATCGAACCCAAGCGGCTCTGGCGCCGTTACATCATCGGCAATCCGCTCTTCATCTGGCGCACGCTCCGCCAGGCTTTCATCGTACGTGTTCTGGGCAAGCCGTACCTGCACGGCGAAAACCTCGTTGTATGAATTCGCATGATCTAAAGTAGTAAGTTCTCCGGGACATGGAATTTATACGTCTTGTTCTGTGGAGATTGCGAAAGTCGGCTGTTTAGTTCTGCAATAGCAGGCACCGAGCAGCCGTGTTAACCATTTGTTACCCTTGTTTGTTTAACAACGTTAATCAATTCGTTGTTCATTTCAGGGGCATAGGGATGGTTGGCGGCATTTCAATTCGGACTTTCGGTATCGGCGACGCAGTCTCCGCCTGCCGGAACCTCACACCTGCTAGGTGGGGCGCCGCCGGCCTTTGCATACTCCTTGGTATTTCAACCGCGGCTCTGATCGACTGGCATAATTCGGCTGAAGTTGCACCGGCCCAGGTGGTGGCGCTCTCGGGAAGCGGGTCGAACGTCGTGGCTCCCGCAGAGGCCGTTGCGCAGATGCGCCGCTCAATCCTCTCGCCGGCCTCCCTTCTCAAGACCAGCGCAGAACTCAATCTTGCCGAGAGCGGGCTGTTCGGGGACCGGAAGGCAGAAGAGTTTCTCGCCGCCAGCATCGCGATCGCGCCGTCTGATCGGGCCTCCGTCATCGATATCGACGTCGGGACCGGTGCGCCCGCATTCGACGCACTGATCGCCAATCGCATTGCGCGAGACCTCACCGTGCAGCCTCCGGCCAACGCAACGGCTGCAGATGCGCCAATCCGCTTCTCGCTTGTCGCCAAAGCCCGCGTGATCCCCGCAGCGTCGGTTCTGCTCTATCAGGTTGAAGCCGTCATCCTGTCGCTTCTCATGGCAGCCTCGGTAATCGCACTGGGTGCCGCCCGCGAACTCCGCTCAAGAAGCCAACCCATCGATATCCCCGCAAGACCCGCTCCTGTCGTGCCGAGGGGCATTCTTGAGCAGATCGACATGCTGGAGCGGATGTGGCCCGAGACCGGCCGTCAGAACGCCATGCCCGAAGGTTCGAATGATGAACCGGAACAGGTTGAACTCAAGCCCGCCCGCAACATCGTGGTGCGCATGGCCGAGCTTCGCCTGGACGCCCACAAGGCCATTCAAGAACCGTCGGAGGAGGCTCTTGAAGATGTGCTGACCGACATGCAGTCGCTGCGTGATCAGGTTCGCTGGATCACTGCCGAGCAACTGCGCCGCCGCCGTCGGGTCAACAGTTTCGGCCGGTAACCCGGCCGCCGAGCCACAAATTTGACGTCTGCGAGGCCGCCGTGAGCGGCCTTCACCTTGCTTGTGAACCAGCCCTCAGGTGGGGGCCGGCCCGGTCGACGCCCGGACGATCAACTCGGCTTCCCACAATTCCTGTTGAGGCAGTTCGCTCGCCCCGCCGAGCGATCCTATGAGGCGCTGGCCGATCCGCGCGCCGGCCGCCCTGAGCGAGGAGCGCGTCGTCGTTAACGGCACGCTGAAATTCTCCGGACGCAGCGTCGAAAGCACGTCGTCGTGGGCAATGAGCGAGATGTCCTTGCCGAGCTTCAACCCGGCCTTGCTGATCGCCCGCACGGCTCCCAGCGCCAGCGTCGTGCTGGCACAGAGCACGGCGGTCGGCCGCTCGGGCTGCGCCAGAAACCGCTCCATTGCCCGGAACCCCGCCTGGTCACTCATCACGCTGTGATGCACCAGATCAGGCGAGAGTGTGAGCCCCGCATCGGCCAGTGCGTTTTCCAGCCCGATCTTGCGACGCATGGCGAAAGTGAACCTCTCCATGCCGTTCAGCAGCGCGAAGCGCTTGTGCCCCAACTGCAGAAGCAGTTTTGCGGCGGTGTGGAACGCCCCTTCATTGTCGACATCGAGATAGGGATAGTCATGCGTGTCGCCCATGACCCTGCCATGCAGGAGATAGGGGATGGAAGAGCTGCGTAACAGGTCGACCCGTGGATCGGGATCCACCACATGTGCCAGAAAGATTGCGTCAACATAGCCGCTGGCAATCAGCCGTTTGATGGCATTGACCTCGTCGTCAGGGGAGGCGGGCGCCATGACGAAATGGAAGTCGTGCTTCACGGCCTCCTCGGCAAGTCCGCTCAGGAACTCGCTGAAATGAGGATCGCCGCCGATCTCAGGCGCGCTCTGCATGACGAGACCGATCGACTTGGCCTTTCCGGTCGCCAGACGCTGCGCTGCCTTGTTCGGCTTGTAGCCTGTCTGCTGGGCGGCCTTGAGCACGCGCTCGCGCGTCGCCTCGCTGACTTCGGGATAGCCGTTCAGCGCGCGGCTCACCGTCGTTTGCGAAAGCCCCAGCCTGTCCGAAAGCTGCTTCAGATTCACCGAACATCCCCCTCCTGTCCTTCAAAGCGCTTTGGATAATTCTACGTGCGTCATCCTGAAGCGCGTGGTAATGTAACCCGAGATTTGCCGCTGATCAAACGTGAATACCATGTTTTGCAGTGCGTTAGGTACTTGTTGCGCCGCAGCAGGCAGAGAAGTAGAGCCAAAGTTGTACGGACCCACTTGACTCCGGGCGGAGATTGGTGGGAAGAATGACGCTCAAAGCGCTTTGGGAAAGTGCTTTCAATCAGATGATTTTTGAGGCCGGAAGGCCGATTGCTAGGGAGGCAAATCAGATGAAGAAACTGTTGCTTTTGGGTGTGGCCGTTGCCGCGCTTGCCGGCGGCTTTGCACAGGCCGCAGACCTGAAGTTCAAGCCGGGCGAAGATTCGAAGTTCAATTGGGCGAGTTACGACGCCTTCAAGAAGGCACACGGCGACCTGAAGGGCGAAACGCTGACGATCTTCGGCCCCTGGCGCGGCGAAGACGAGAAGCTGGCCACCAGCGTTCTCAACTATTTCTCCGAAGCGACCGGTGTGACGGTCAAGTATTCTTCCTCTGAAAACTACGAACAGCAGATCGTCATCGACACGCAGGCCGGTTCTCCGCCGAATATCGCGATCCTCCCGCAGCCCGGTCTCCTGGCCGACCTCGCCTCCAAGGGTTTCCTGACGCCGCTGGGTGACGACACGACGAAGTGGATCAAGGACAACTACGGCGCTGGCCAGTCCTGGATCGACCTCGGCACCTACAAGGGCAAGGATGGCAAGAAGGCCTTCTTCGCATTCCCTTACAAGGCCGACCTGAAGTCGCTCGTCTGGTACGTTCCGGAAAACTTCAAGGAAGCCGGATACAAGGTCCCGACGACCATGGAAGATCTGAAGGCGCTGACCGAGAAGATCGTCAAGGACGGAGGTACGCCGTGGTGCATCGGGCTGGGTTCCGGTGGCGCAACCGGCTGGCCTGCGACCGACTGGGTCGAAGACCTGATGCTGCGCACGACGACGCCTGAAAACTACGACAAGTGGACGACGAACGAACTGAAGTTCAACGACCCGATCGTTGAAAAGGCAATCGACGAGTTCGGCTGGTTCGCCAAGAACGACAAGTTTGTCGACGGCGGCTCCAAGGCTGTGGCCTCGACCGACTTCCGCGACAGCCCGAAGGGTCTCTTCACCGTTCCGCCGAAGTGCTACCTGCATAAGCAGGCTTCCTTCATTCCGTCCTTCTTCCCCGACGGAACGAAGCTCGGCAAGGATGCGGACTTCTTCTACTTCCCGCCCTATGCCTCGCATCCGGAACTCGGCAAGCCCGTCGAAGGCGCCGGCACGCTCGTAGCCATCGCCAAGGACAGCAAGGCCGCTCGCGCCTTCATCGAGTTCCTGCAGACGCCGATTGCCCATGAAGTCTGGATGGCGCAGTCCGGCTTCCTGACGCCTTACAAGGGTGTGAACACGGCAGCTTACGCCAACGATACGCTGCGCAAGGAAGGCGAGGTTCTGACCTCCGCCACGACCTTCCGCTTCGACGGTTCGGACCTCATGCCGGGCAAGATCGGCGCGGGCGCGTTCTGGACCGGCATGGTCGACTATGTCAGCGGCAAGTCCTCTGCCCAGGTGGCAGACCAGATCCAGAAGGCCTGGGACGGCCTGAAGCAGTAATCATCTCAAGGGCGCCGGTTTTGAACCGGCGCCTTCTTCCATATTGCGGAACTTTTGGGTGGCGGAAGGCATTTCTTGCTGCGCAAGAGGAGCATATTTCAAGACATGTCAACGCCGCCGCTCGATCCGCGCAACCTTTCGACGGCGGCTGAATAAGAGAAGCATGATCGGCCGATGGTCCGCCTTGGGATCTGATGCGGGACGATCCTGACGAGGGGGAGGGGAATATGCTGTCGCAAATTGTGTCGGCTCTGATCGTTATGGTGGTGGGCGTCTTCGCCGCCGCAGCTTACTTTTACCTCACCAACCGCGTTCTCGATCTGGCTCTCCCCGACAAGGGTGATGTTGTCACTGCGTCGCGCAATCTGCGCCGACGGGCGATGATCCGTCCCTGGCTGTTTCTCGGGCCCGCGATCCTGCTGCTGACGATCTATCTGATCTATCCGGTGATCGCGACGCTGATCCTGTCCTTCTACGGCCGCGACGCGCAGGAATTTGTGGGCTTCTCCAACTATCTCTGGGCGGTCAACGATGCCGGCTTCCGCCAGTCGATCTTCAACAACATCCTCTGGCTTGCTGTTGTGCCCGCCGCCTGCACCTTCTTCGGCCTCGTCATCGCCGTGATGACCGACCGGCTGGCTTGGGGCAATTTTGCGAAAAGCCTCGTCTTCATGCCGATGGCCATTTCCTTCGTCGGCGCATCCGTCATCTGGAAATTCATCTACGACTATCGCGGCGAAGGACAGATCCAGATCGGTATCCTCAACGCCATCGTACAATATTTCGGCGGTCAGCCAGAGGTCTGGCTCGCCATTCCCTTCTGGAACAACTTCTTCCTGATGATCATCCTCATCTGGATCCAGACCGGCTTTGCCATGGTCATCCTCTCGGCAGCACTCCGTGGCATTCCGGAGGAAACCATCGAGGCGGCCGTCATCGATGGCGCCAGCGGCTGGCAGATCTTCTGGAAGATCATGGTGCCGCAGATCTGGGGCACGATCGCCACCGTCTGGACCACCATCACCATTCTCGTCCTCAAGGTCTTCGATATCGTGCTGACCATGACCAACGGTCAGTGGAACACGGAAGTCCTCGCCAACCTCATGTTCGGCTGGATGTTCCAGGGCGGCGGCGACAGCGGGCGCAGTGCGGCCATTGCCGTTGTGCTCATGCTGGCCGTCACGCCGATCATGATCTGGAACATCCGTCGTGCCAACGAAGAGATGAAGGGGCGCTAAGATGAGCATCGGCAAAAGCCTGGCCCGCATCGGCCTTCCCCGTCTGATCATCAACATCACCGTTCTTGTCGTCGTCGCGCTCTGGGTCATGCCGACGCTGGGCATCTTCGTCTCGTCCTTCCGCGACAAAGACCAGCTGACGGTGTCCGGCTGGTGGACGGCCTTCTCATCGTCAGAGCGCAACGAGGCGGGACGCCTCGGCGGTCTCGACGCCATGAAGCAGGAAGGCCCTCTCTACGTGATTTCCGGCAACGTGCTGGAAGGCAAGGGCGGCGCGGTCAATGCTTTCGGCACCAAGGCCGTTGCGCCGCGGGCCTATAAGGCCGGAACGGAAGCCGATCTCGGCGACGGCATCAAGCTGACCATCAATTCGGATGGTGCTTACCGCTATACCAGCACCGCGCCGTTCACGGACGACAATACCGGCCGGCGCGTCTATCTTGCTGTCGCCACGCCGCCCGTTTTCACGATGGTCAACTATCGCAACGTGCTGACGGGCGAGGGGATTGGCCAGTCCTTCGTCAACTCGCTGACGGTAGCAATTCCGGCAACCGTCATCCCGATCCTCGTCGCAGCCTTCGCGGCTTACGCGCTCTCATGGATGAGCTTCAAGGGCCGCACCCTGCTGCTCGCTGCCGTTGTCGGCCTGATCGTCGTGCCGCTGCAGATGTCGCTCATCCCGCTGCTCAGGCTCTATAACGATGTCGGCACCTTCCTCGGCGTTCCCTCGAAGACCTATGCCGGCATCTGGCTCGCGCATACGGCCTTCGGCCTGCCGCTCGCCATCTATCTTCTGCGCAACTACATCGTCGGCCTGCCGAAGGAGATCATCGAAAGCGCGCGCGTCGATGGCGCGGGCGACTTCGAAATCTTCACGAAGATCGTCCTGCCGCTTTCCTTCCCGGCGCTCGCCTCCTTCGCCATTTTCCAGTTCCTCTGGGTCTGGAACGACCTTCTCGTCGCCATGGTCTTCCTCGGCACCGAGAAGGACAAGCTGGTGCTGACCGGCGCGCTCAATGCGCTCCTCGGTTCGCGCGGCGGCAACTGGGAAATCCTCTCGGCCTCGGCCTTCGTGTCGATCCTCGTGCCGCTTCTCGTCTTCTTCTCCCTGCAACGCTACCTCGTGCGCGGCCTTCTTGCCGGCTCGGTCAAGGGTGGCTGAGATAGTTTAAATTTGAAATCGGACTGACATTCATGAATCAGACACTCAGAGGCAATCTCGTTCCCGACGCAGACTGGTGGCGCGGCGCGGTGATCTATCAGATCTACCCGCGCTCCTATCAGGACAGTAACGGTGACGGCGTGGGCGACCTGAAAGGCATTACCGGACGCCTCTCGCATATTGCCGAACTTGGCGCGGACGCGATCTGGATTTCGCCCTTCTTCAAGTCGCCAATGAAGGATTTCGGTTACGACGTTTCGAACTATACCGACATCGACCCGATCTTCGGCACGATCGCCGATTTCGATTCCATGATCGCCGAGGCGCATCGCCTCAATCTGCGCGTGATGATCGACCTCGTCATCTCCCACACCTCCGACCAGCATCCCTGGTTTATCGAAAGCTCGGCGAGCAAGGATAATCCCAAGTCCGACTGGTATGTCTGGGTCGATCCCAAGGATGACGGCACGCCGCCCAACAACTGGCTGTCCATCTTCGGCGGTTCCGCCTGGGCCTGGGACCCGGGCCGCTGCCAGTATTTTCTGCACAACTTCCTGACCACGCAGCCGGACCTGAACTTCCACAATCCGGATGTGCAGGACGCGCTTCTCGAAGTCGCCCGCTTCTGGCTGGAGCGCGGCGTCGACGGTTTCCGTCTCGACACGATCAACTTCTATTTCCATGACAAGGAATTGCGCAGCAATCCGGGTCTGCCGCCCGAGCGCCGCAACGCCAACACGGCACCGGCCGTGAACCCCTACAATCACCAGGAACATCTCTACGACAAGAACCGTCCGGAGAACCTGGAATTCCTGAAGCGGCTGCGCGCCGTCATGAACGACTATCAGGACATCGCCGCCGTCGGCGAAGTCGGTGACAGCCAGCGCGGCCTCGAGATCGCCGGCGAATACACGTCCGGCGGCGACAAGATGCAGATGTGCTACGCCTTCGAATTCCTGGCGCCGGAAAAGCTGAACCCGAAATTCGTGGCCGACGTGCAGCGCAATTTCGAAACCGCTGCCCCCGAAGGCTGGGCCTGCTGGGCGTTCTCAAACCATGACGTCGTGCGCCACATCACGCGCTGGGGCGAGGGCATTTCTGACAAGCAGGGTTACGCGAAAATGCTGAATGCCCTGTTGCTGACGCTGCGCGGCTCGGCCTGCATCTATCAGGGCGAAGAACTCGGCCTGCCGGAAGCGGACCTCCAGTTCGAGGACCTGCAGGACCCCTATGGCATCCAGTTCTGGCCGGAATTCAAGGGCCGCGACGGTTGCCGCACGCCCATGGTCTGGGATGGCTCGAACTTCGGCGGCTTCTCGACCGCCAAGCCCTGGCTGCCGGTGCCGCCGGAGCATCTGCCGCTCTCCGTCGCGGCTGAAGCCACCGACGATGCGTCCGTAATGAAACAATATGCCCGCTTCCTGGCCTTCCGCAAGGAACACCCGGCATTCGCCAAGGGCGAGATTGCTTTCACGCTGGAAGACGGCCCGGTTCTCGGCTTCGAACGCAAGTTCGGCAACGAAACGATCGTCTGCTACTTCAACATGTCGTCGGGCCCGGAAACGGTGGCAAAGCCCGCCGGCGCCCTGGACGTTCTGACAGGTCATGGGTTTGAGGCGAGCATGGCGGGAGAGCAGATCGTGCTTCCGGCCTGGGGCGCATTCTTCGCCCGCGTACAATAATCAAGAGGGAGGACAGGGCATGGCAGGTGTGGTTCTGAAGGACATCCGCAAGTCCTACGGCGCAATCGACGTCATCAAGGGCGTCGATCTGGAAATCAAGCAGGGCGAGTTCGTCGTCTTCGTCGGCCCCTCGGGCTGCGGCAAGTCGACATTGCTCCGCATGATCGCCGGTCTCGAAGAGATCACCGGCGGCGAGATGATCATCGATGGCCAGCGCGTCAACGAGGTCCCGCCGGCGCGGCGCGGCATCGCCATGGTCTTCCAGTCCTACGCGCTCTACCCGCATATGACGGTTTATGACAACATGGCCTTCGGCATGCGCATCGCCAAGGAAAGCAAGGAGGAGATCGACCGCCGCGTCCGCGCCGCCGCCGATATCCTCCAGCTCGGCCCCTATCTGGAACGCCTGCCCAAGGCACTCTCCGGCGGCCAGCGCCAGCGCGTCGCCATCGGCCGGGCCATCTGCCGCAACCCGAAAGTTTTCCTCTTCGACGAGCCCCTGTCGAATCTCGACGCAGCGCTCCGCGTCGCCACGCGCATCGAGATTGCCAAGCTCAACGAGCAGATGGCCGATACGACGATGATCTACGTCACCCATGACCAGGTCGAGGCCATGACGCTTGCCGACCGTATCGTGGTTCTCTCCGCCGGCCATATCGAACAGGTCGGCCCGCCGCTGGAGCTTTACGAGCGTCCGGCCAATCTCTTCGTTGCCCAGTTCATCGGCTCTCCGGCCATGAATATCGTGCCGGTGAAGATCGATGAGGCTGGCGACCAGACCCGCGTCTCGCTCCCCGGCGGCAGCACGGTCTCGGTTCCGATCGCGACGGCCGCGAGCGAAAAGGGCAAAGCCGCCAGCTTCGGCGTCCGCCCGGAAGATCTGGTGCTGACGACCGGCGATAATTACCTCTTCGATGGCACGGTCGACATCGTCGAAGCGTTGGGCGAAGTCACACTTCTCTACCTCGAAGACCTGACAGACGGCGAACCGCTCATCGCCAAGCTGCCGGGCATCGTCGATATCCGCAAAGGCCAGACAATCCGGCTGGCAGCGGAAGGCTCTAAGCTGCATCTGTTCGATGGGAATGGGAAGACCTATCGGCGGTGAGAGGAGGGCAGGGTGGGCCACTAACCGGGCCGTCATGCTCGGCCCTGTGCCGAGCATCTACCCACGGGAAATTTATCCGCTCCGTCAATGGATTAGTCGACGTGGTCAGATCCTCTGGACAAGCCCGAGGATGACGGAACAGGGGGGAGTCAGCGGTCCTTTTCTGAAATATCGGAGGCGATATCGGCCAGCGCTGCATCCATGAATTCAGGCAGTTTGGGATCGCGGGCATCGGCCTGTGCGGCCAGCTGGGACTGCCGCTGAGCCTCAGCAGTCAGCCACTCCCGCTTCAAGATCGACATCACCACCAGATTCGCTCGCGTCCCATCCGCCAGCGGATAATGCTCGCGTAGCACCCCGTCATGCTGCAAGCCGCAAGAGGCATAGACATACCGCGCGCGCTGATTGGTCTCGAAGGCGTCCAGCCAGAACTTTTCCGCGCCAAACTCCTCGAAGGACAGCCTGATCAGTTCGCCGAGGAACCGCTTGCCTAGACCCTTGCCCGGCGAACGAATGGCGATGCGCTTGAGATAGAGGAGCCCGCTCGCCGCCCCCACTCCTTGCAGAATGGCGAAACCTGCCAGCCCCACTTCATCTTCCAGCATGACATAGTGGCAATCCGCCGCCGCCATCAACGCCTCGTGCTGCGCACGTTCGGAGCGACCGACATAGGCCTCGAAGCCTTCCGTTCGCTCGATCTCCATAATGGCGGGAATATCAGCCTCTGTGGCCTGACGTGTCAGCATGTAGCAGTCTCAAGCGAATTCGAACTGCCAAACCTCGCGCAAAAGCCCATAAAGCGCAATATCGACCGGCTGGCCGGAGGTGGACTTTCCACCCGCGGGCAGGCGGGTTTCGAGCACGAAACCGTTGCGCTCATAGACATGCCGCGCCCGGCTGTTCGTCTCCGCCACGCGCAGCCAGAGGCGATGCGTTGTGGGTTCGGCAAAGGCGAGAGCCTTGGCGTGGTCGAGAAGTTGCTGTCCGCTGCCGCCTCCAGGCTTGCGTGCCGCAAGCCGGTTCAGGCGAATGCTGCCTTCGCCGCTCACAAACCCGCGCAGGATCGCGAAACCCTCGATCACATCGCCATCAACGAGAACCAGCACACGGCAGTCTGGATCGATGAGATGCGCGCGATGCTCGCCTTCAGAGAACCAGCCGAAGAACTGCTCGAAGCCCGGCGTCCGCTCGATCTTCATGATGTCGTCAACATCGGCGTCAGTGGCGGCACGGATAATCATGTTCAGGCAGCCCGTTGAAAGCTCGGCAAGCGCTTCGTCGATCACAATGCGCAGGCGTAAGGAGCACACCGAATAACAGGGAGAAGCGACACGCCCGTGACGCTCCCCTTCCGGCGCGGAAAACCGCCTCCCAAACCAAGCGGGCTTAGTTGAAGACGACGCTGGCACCCTGATCTGCTGCGCCCACCATCGCCCGGAAGGGTGCGAAGAGCTCGCGGCCCATGCCGAATTCATTGGCGGAGAGGTCGGCGGTCGCCATCGGACGAGCGGCAAACTCTGCCGCATCAACGAGAACCTCGACGGTACCGTTGACAGCATCGAGCCGGATCATGTCGCCATCGCGAACCTTGGCAATCGCCCCGCCACTGACGGCTTCCGGCGTCATGTGGATGGCGGCCGGCACCTTGCCGGATGCGCCCGACATGCGGCCGTCGGTGACGAGTGCCACCTTGAAGCCGCGATCCTGCAGAACGCCAAGCGGCGGCGTCAGCTTGTGCAGCTCGGGCATGCCATTCGCCTTCGGACCCTGGAAGCGGACGACGGCAATAAAGTCGCGCTCCAGCTTGCCATCCTTGAATGCCTGCTGCAGTTCGGCCTGGTCGTTGAAGACGATCGCCGGCGCCTCGATGATGTGACGCTCCGGCTTGACCGCGGAAATCTTGATGACGGCCTTGCCGAGATTGCCGGTCAGCATCTTCAAGCCACCATTGGCCTGGAACGGCTTGTCGATCGTGGTCAGAACCTTCGGGTCGTGGCTGACCTCCGGTGCCTTTTCGCGCACGACTGTCCCGTCCTCGCCGAGGCGCGGATCGATCGTATAAGCCTCAAGCCCGTGACCGAAGACGGTGCGCACGTCATCATGCAACACGCCCTCTTTGAGCAGTTCCTTGATCAGGAAGCCCATGCCGCCGGCCGCGTGAAAATGGTTCACGTCGGCAAGCCCGTTCGGATAGACGCGCGCGAGCAGAGGCACAACGTCGGAAAGATCCGAAATGTCTTCCCAGGTCAGCTGGATGCCGGCCGCCTTGGCAATCGCCAGAAGGTGCAGCGTGTGATTGGTCGAGCCGCCCGTGGCATGCAGGCCGACAACGCCGTTCACGATCGAACGCTCATCGATCATCTCGCCGGCGGGCGTGAATTCGTTGCCCTGCGCAGTGATCGCAAGCGCGCGCTTGGCGGCTTCCTTCGTCAGCGCATCGCGCAGCGGCGTGCCCGGATTGATGAACGACGCGCCGGGCATATGGAAACCCATGATTTCCATCAGCATCTGGTTGGAATTGGCCGTGCCGTAGAAGGTGCAGGTGCCGGGGCCGTGATAGGACTTGGATTCGGCCTCCAGCAGCTCCTCGCGACCGACCTTGCCCTCGGCATAGAGCTGGCGAACGCGCGATTTCTCGTCATTCGGCAGGCCGGACGTCATCGGGCCGGCGGGCACGAAGATTGCCGGCAGGTGGCCGAAGGTGAGCGCGGCCATGGCGAGGCCGGGCACGATCTTGTCGCAGACGCCGAGATAGACGACCGCATCGAACATGTTGTGCGACAGGCCGACGCCGGCCGCCATCGCGATCAGGTCGCGCGAGAACAGCGAAAGCTCCATGCCCGGCTGGCCTTGTGTCACGCCATCGCACATGGCCGGCACGCCGCCCGCCACCTGCGCCACGCCGCCGGCCTCGCGGGCCGCCTCGCGGATCAGCGCCGGATAGGTCTCGAATGGCTGGTGGGCGGAAAGCATGTCGTTATAGGCGGTGATGATGCCGAGGTTCGGCACGACGTCGCCGGCCAGCGCCGCCTTCTCCGAGGGGGAACAGACTGCAAAGCCGTGCGCGAGGTTGGCGCAGCCCAGCACCGAGCGGTGCACGCCCTTTTGCGCGGCGGCCGAAATGCGCTCCAGATAGAGCCCGCGCGTCGGTTTGGAACGCTCGACGATGCGTTGCGTGATGGCGGAAATCTTGCTGTTCGCAGACATGGGCTTCCTGCCTTTCGTCTTTACGGGTTGATGGGTGCCGCCTGCCGGAAGGTCAGGGCGCCCAATAAATTTCGACCGGAGATGCGGCACGGTTGAGCACGGCGCGAATTGGCATCTCTGCCTCGTCGCTGCCGCTCAATGCCTTTTCCAGAACCGAGGCCTTTTCGGCGCCTTCTATATGCAGCGCCAGAAGCCGCGCATCCTGAAGAGCGGAGAAGGAGAAGGTGAGGCGCGGTTCGCCCGCCCCGTCCGCTTCCATCGTCAGGATGCCGCGCGGGCGCTTCGCGTCCAGCGCTTCCGCGAGATGGTTGCCGCCGGGGAAGAAGGAAGCTGTATGGCCATCATTGCCCATGCCCAGGATCGCAACGTCGAACGGGTTTGCGACGCTGGCCGTCTCCCGCGTCGCATCGGCCGCCGCCGCATCGGCTGTCTCGGCCGGATGGTAGAGCGGGACGAAGCGCGCTGCCGCCGCCTTCCCGATCAAGAGGAATTCGTTCGCCAGCTTGTGGTTCGAGCGCGGATTGTCGGCGGGGACGAAGCGCTCGTCCACGAGCGTGATCGTCACCTTGTTCCAGGCAATGTCCTTCTCCGAAAGAACTTTGAAGAAAGCCTTGGGCGTCGAGCCGCCGGAGACGGCGATGCTTGCGGCGCCCCGTGCAGCGATGGCATCCGAAAGAGCGCTGGCGACGCGTGCCGCCAGACCTTCCGCCAGAGCCGCGCCGTTTTCGAAGTCCTTGCGGCTGAACGGCATATCTTATTCTCCCTCGTGCCAAGTGCGACCGTCCCGCTCGATGAGCGCGATCGCCTGGCTCGGGCCCCATGTGCCGGCCGTATAGCTCTGGCACTTCTGCCCCGTTTCGTCCCAGGCCTTCAGGATCGGATCGACCCAGCGCCATGCTGCTTCGACCTCGTCGCGGCGCATGAAGAGCGTCTGGTTGTTGCGGATCACGTCGAGCAGCAGACGCTCGTAGGCGTCCGGATTGCGCACTTCGAAGGCCTGCGCGAAGGACATGTCCAGCGGGACGTGACGCAGGCGCATGCCGCCCGGGCCGGGGTCCTTGATCATCAGCCATTGCTTCACGCCCTCGTCCGGCTGAAGCCGGATGACGAGCTGGTTGGCGGAAATGCGCCCTGCCGCCTCATCGAAGATCGAGTGCGGCACCGGCTTGAAGGTGATGACGATTTCCGACATGCGGGTGACGAGACGCTTGCCGGTGCGGAGATAGAAGGGAACACCGGCCCAGCGCCAGTTGCCGATCTCGGCCTTGAGCGCGACAAAGGTTTCAGTCTCGGAAACGCCGCCTTCCAGCTCTTCGAGATAGCCCTTCACCGGACCGTTGGCCGAGGCGCCGGCCTTGTACTGGCCGCGCACGGTCGTCTTCTCGACATTGGCGGCCGTGATCGGCTTCAGCGAGCGCAAAACCTTGAGCTTCTCGTCGCGCACGGCTTCCGGGTCCATCGACGACGGAGGCTCCATGGCCACAAGGCAGAGAAGCTGGAGCATATGGTTCTGCACCATGTCGCGCAGCGCACCGGCCTTGTCATAATAACCCGCGCGGCTTTCGAGCCCGACGGATTCAGCAACGGTCAGCTGCACATGGTCGATGTGTTCGGCATTCCACAGCGGCTCATAGAGCGCGTTGGCAAAGCGCAGTGCCATCAGGTTCTGCACCGTTTCCTTGCCGAGATAGTGGTCGATGCGGAAGATCTGCTCTTCCTTGAAAACCTTGCCGATCGTGTCGTTGAGCTGCAGCGCGGAATCAAGGTCGCGGCCGATCGGCTTTTCAACGACGATCCGCGTCTGCTTGGTGATCAGCTTGTGGTCGCGAATCTTTTCCGAAAAATCGCCGAAAAGGGCGGGGCCGACGGCCAGATAGAAGGCGCGCACGCGCTCCTTGGCTTCGTCCAGCAGAGATTTCAGTTTGTCCCAGCCCTTGTCGGCCTTGGCGTCGACCGCCACGTAAAACAGGCGGGCGCAGAACTTGTCCAGTTCGTCCTTGTCGAGTTCGCTCGGCTTGAGATGTTCCTTCAGCGCGTCGGTCGCAAATTTCCGATATTCGTCATGGGTCATCTCCGAGCGCGAAGCGCCGATGATGCGGGTCGGCTCGGAAAACTGGCCTGCCATCTGCCGATGGTAAAGGGCGGGAAGAAGCTTGCGCTCTGCAAGGTCGCCGGTGCCGCCGAAGACGACGTAATCGAACGGCTCAACGGGAATGATCTGGCTGCTCATGAAGCTTTGTCCTTGGGAGAATGATGGAGGCACATATAATCTAATCGATTTAATCACGCTAGTGTGCGACGCGAAAAAATGCGCGGTGCAGAGTGACAATAGCGCCGGTGCATGTCGGGGAAAAGCGTAAAACTGCAGCCGGCGCCAGCCTTTACCAACCGGCGTGAGCGTCTGGAAAGGCGTCTGATTTCGCATTCAGGGGAGGGTTTCGCGGCGCGTCTCAGGGGGGTCATCGACCATGAAGCGGAGAGGTTGTCCTCGCACTCTGAAAGAGGCCATGCGGCCTCCTTTCAAGAGGCACACGGTTATCAAACGTTCAGGAGCAGGAATTCTCGCTCCCACGGGCTGATCACCTGCATGAACGTCTCGAATTCGCCGCGCTTCACGCCTGCGTAAATGTGGATGAATTCGGACGAGAAGACGTCATGCAGTGACGGCTCGCTTTCCAGCAGCGACACGGCCTCCAGCAGGCCGCGCGGCAGCTCGATCGCGCCTTCATTGGCCGTTTCCGCAGTCGGCTCCGTCGGCTTCAGCTTCTGCATCATGCCGAGATAGCCGCAAGCGAGCGACGCTGCGAGCGCCAGATACGGGTTGGCGTCCGAACCGGGCAGGCGGTTTTCCACGCGCCGTGCCGCTGCATCCGAAACGGGCACGCGGAACGCTGTTGTGCGGTTATCGTAACCCCAGGCGGTGTTGAGTGGTGCGGCCATGTCCGGCGTCAGCCGACGATAGGAGTTCACGTAAGGCGCCATCATGACCATGGAGCGTGGGATATAGCGCTGCATGCCGCCAATGAAGTGGAAGAAGGCCTCCGACGGTTCGCCATCAGGCTTGGAGAAGATGTTCTTCCCCGACTTGAGGTCGATCACCGATTGGTGGATATGCATGGCCGAGCCCGCCTGACCCTGCATGGGCTTGGCCATGAAGGTCGCATAGATGCCGTGGTTGAGTGCAGCCTCGCGGATCGTGCGCTTGAAGAGGAAAACCTGGTCGGCCAGTTCCACCGGATCGCCGTGACGCAGATTGATCTCAAGCTGTGCCGGGCCTTCCTCGTGGATCAGCGTATCGATCTCGAGACCCTGCTTCTCCGAATAGTGGTAGATGTCGTCCACCAGTTCGTCGAATTCGTTGACGCCTGCGATCGAATAGGCCTGCCCGCCGACGATGGACCGGCCCGACCGGCCTGACGGCGGATGCAGCGGATAGTCCGGATCGTCGTTCTTGGCGACGAGGTAGAATTCGATTTCCGGTGCCACGACCGGCTTCCAGCCCTGCTCGGCATAAAGCTCGACAATGTGCTTCAGGAGGTTGCGCGGCGTGTAGGTCACCTTGTCGCCGGTCGAGCCGGCAATATCGCAGATCACCTGCGCCGTGGGGTCGGTTTCCCACGGCACGACGGTCAACGTCGAAAGATCGGGTACAAGCTTGATATCGCTGTCGCGGGAATCGTAGCGGAAATTCTCCGTTTCGTCAGGGTATTCGCCCGAGATCGTGTGACGGTAGAGCGCAGAGGGAAGCGCGAGCGATGTATTGGACGTGAATTTCGACGTCGGCATCATTTTGCCGCGCGGAACGCCGGCAAGGTCAGGCGTGATACATTCCACGTCCTCGATGCCCCGCGCGCGAAGCCATGCGGCCGCCTGGGCCCATGTCTTGACGCCGCGAGGCGACTCGATGGCGGCGTGGTTGCCGATTTGTGAGGGAGTATTGGACGATGTTGCGCGAGCAGACTTCTTCTTTTCGGCCATTGGACACCGTGTTTGATTTTACAGCACTGCCATATTAAACACTCCGCGCGGTTTGGCGAGGGGGGCGGAAGAAGTTTGATCAAAGTTTCCGACGTGATCGTCATAGGCGCGGGCGCCGCAGGCATGATGGCGGCCATTGCGGCCGGAAAACGCGGGCGGCGTACTGTCGTTCTCGACCACGCGCGAACGCCGGGCGAAAAGATCCGCATCTCGGGCGGCGGACGGTGCAACTTCACCAATCGCGATGCCGGGCCGTCGAACTACTATTCGGCCAATCCCCATTTCTGCAAATCGGCGCTCGCGCGCTACACGCCGCAGGATTTTCTGAAACTGGTTGAGGCACACGGCATTGCCTGGCATGAAAAGACACTCGGCCAGCTTTTCTGTGATGGTTCGGCGAAGGAAATCGTCGCGATGCTGCTCGCCGAAATGGCTGCGACCGGCGTGGAACTTCACAAAGGCGTCGAGATTGTCGGCGTCGAACGGGTCGGCGAGCACTATCGCGTGACGACCTCCGAAGGAAATCTCGAAGCGCCGGCCCTGGTGGTCGCGACTGGCGGCAAATCAATCCCGAAAATGGGAGCTACCGGCTTTGCCTACAGGATCGCCGAACAGTTCGGCCTGCGCGTTACCGAAACGCGTCCTGCTCTCGTTCCCTTCACGCTGGAACGGGGCTGCTTTCCGAGCTTTCGGAGCTCGCCGGACTTTCCTGCGAGGTGGAAGTCCGCTGCGGCAAGACGATGTTCCGCGAAGCCATGCTCTTCACGCACCGCGGCCTCTCCGGCCCGGCGATCCTGCAGATATCTCCTGTCTGGCGTGAAGGCGATGCCATTCGAATCCGCATGGCGCCTGATGTGGATGTCCTCGCTGCGCTGAAGCTGGCGCGGGGTGCAAACGGCCGTCAGTCGCTGTCCACGGTCATGTCCACCCTTCTTCCGGCCCGGCTTGCCAAATACGTGGCGGACAAGCACGGCGCTTCCGGCCATCTTGCCGACATGTCTGACAAGGTCCTGGTCCGTGTGGTTAATGCGGTTTCGGATTGGGCGATCAAGCCCGCCGGGACGGAAGGTTATCGGACGGCCGAGGTCACGCTGGGCGGCATCGACACCCGCGATCTCGACTCGAAGTCCATGGAGGCAAAGGCTGTGCCCGGCCTCTATTTCATCGGGGAGTGCGTGGATGTGACAGGCTGGCTGGGTGGCTATAATTTCCAGTGGGCGTGGGCCTCCGGGCATGCAGCCGGCAGCGCCGTGTGAATTCTGCGCCATTGTCGCAAAATAGTTAAGATTGGCGAAACCAACGGCCGAATTTCCCTTGACTGCCAAGGCCAAGTAACGCCTTCTTAACACTGCAGGACGATGCTTCGTTCATGGGGTTGATCCGATGCGAAACGTGCATGGGACGAGGACCCCGGAAGGGAAAAACGATATGGCTGCTCGAAAAGCGAAGGCTGTCGCCAAGGCTGAAGCGATTAACCGCGAACAGGAACTCCAGCGTGTCTGGAAAATCACGGTCGCGTCCGCGCTGGCCCTCGTCGCGGTGACGGTTGTACTGATCGCCATCTGAGCCCGCCGGAGCAATTGGGTAACGGTTGCTCGCCGGGAAGTCGCATGTGTTGATGCTCGGCACCGGCCTCTTTGAGGTCCGGGATGTTTGCAACAGCAACTTGTGTTGATATTCATCAATTTTCAAACGATTTAGCGCCTCTTAGAAATTTATTAGTTCCTGTCCTTTAGCTTCCGATAAAGAAGCGGAGGCTTACAAAGTGGCACCTCCGTTTGGGAGGTGGATCTTGAGCTTCGACAGTATTCTCTCGCGTTTCCGAATCCAGACGAAGGTTCTGGTCTTCATCTTCCCCTTCGTGGTCAGCATTTCCGCCGTCGGTATCGTGGGCCTCTACGCGGTCGAGCTTCTGCAAGGCCGCCTGCTGATTTCCAACAGCGTCATGACGTCGCTCAGCGGCTTCCGCGATGTCTCCGCCGCCATGAACCGTTTTCTCGGCGAATCGACCGAAGCGACCTACAAGGACGTGACCACACGCATCGCGGACCAGAAACTGGTGCTCCAACAGACGCTTTCCGGCATGGACCCGGAGGCCGAGGGGGTCTCTGACCTGACCAACGCAATCAGTGTCACAACGAGCGTGGAGAAGGAGGTCGCCAATCTCTGGGCTCTGCACCAGCAGGATATCCTCATCCGGCAGTCGCTTGACGAAAGGCTCAAGGGTGTTATCGGCGCACAGGTTGTTCTGGCGGATGCGGGCGCGAACTCGGAGCGCAATATTCAGCAGCAGGAAGGCGGCGCGAAGTCCGTTCTTTACGAATCCGGCCGGGTGCTCGACATCATGCACGCGCTCAACGGTTTTGTGGCCGGCTATGAAAAAGCCGGCGGCGCCGACGCGAAATTCGCCTTTGTGGCCGGTCAGATCAACGATCTGAACAAGCAGGTTCGCAAGCTCGGCACCGCGTTGTCGCCTGACAAGAAACCTGTCGCGACGGAACTGAAAGCCGTTGTCGATGAGCTGAGCAGCACCGTGAGCGCCGGTGCGATCGACGATTCGACCCTCCCCAGGATCGCCCAGGGCGTCACCCGCATTGGCGCTGTCGCGGCAACGCTGGACGGGTTCAATACCGACAATACCATCAAGGCCATACGCGGCTTGTCGGGTCTCGAAAGCGAAAAGGTTCGCGCCTCGGCCATGTTGCAGGATTCGCACCGGCTTTCCGGGTCGATGTACGCGATTCAGATCGAACTCGCCCGCTTCCTCGGAGCCCCGACGAAAGAAAATCGCGATCGCCTCGTGCAGGAGTTCCAGATCGTCCACAAGGATCTGGAGGCGCTGCAAGGCTCGGCGAAGTCCGAGAAGTTCTATGCCGATCTCATGGATTCCCTGCCGCCTGCTCTCAAGCAGATGGAAGCTGACAGCGCTGCCCTTGTGGATCTCGACGGAAAGCGCATGTGGGTCTATGCCTCTGCGACACGACAAGTCGATGTCATATGGGGCTATCTCACCGCTTTTGCGGAGACGCAGAAGAATTCTGCGAGCGACGAGCGCGAGCATGCGAATGTGCTTTCCGTCTCCGCGACGCTCATCGGGATTCTCGTTGCTGTTGTCGCAGGCATTGGCCTCGTGCTGACCTTCAAGAGGCCGATCGGGCAGATCACCAATGCGATGCGCCGGCTCGCCGAAGGCAAGCTGGAGACCAGCATCATGGGCGACGGGCGCGTCGACGAAATCGGCGACATGGCGCGCGCGCTCGGCGTGTTCAAGGAAAATGCCCTGGCCAAGGTGCGCATGGAAACTGAGAACGCCGAGGCCCGCGCCGCCATCGACGCCGAACGCGCCCGCAACGATGATGAAAAGCGTGTGAGCGAAGAGCAGATCAGCTTTGCCGTAAACGCGCTGGCCTCTGGCCTCGATCGTCTTGCTCATGGCGATCTGACGCGCTCCATCGACACGCCATTCTTCGGTTCTCTGGACCGGCTGCGGGCCGACTTCAATGCCTCCCTGACAACGCTTCGAGATACGCTTTCGCAGATCCAGGACAATGCGCTGACCATACAGGCAAACGGTTCCGCAATGCAGGGTGCCGCAGGGGATCTCTCGCGTCGGACGGAAGCGCAAGCCGCCTCGCTGGAGGAAACAGCCGCGGCCGTCGAGGAGATTACGGCAACCGTGCGCAACTCCGCAGACCGTGCCCGCGAGGCCAACACCATCGTCGTCAACGCCCGCAGCAATGCGGATGCCTCGGTGGTCGTGGTCAATGATGCCGTCTCGGCCATGTCCCGGATCGAGGGCGCGTCGAAAAAGATCGAGCAGATCATCGACGTGATCGACGAGATCGCTTTCCAGACCAACCTGCTGGCGCTCAACGCCGGGATTGAAGCAGCGCGTGCGGGCGAGGCCGGCAAGGGTTTCGCCGTCGTGGCGATGGAGGTCCGCGAGCTTGCGCAACGTTCCGCCGGTGCTGCTAAGGAGATAAAGGGCCTCATCGAAACGGCGTCCCGTGAAGTCTCCACCGGTGTGGGGCATGTTCAGAAGACAGGCGGGGTGCTGAACGACATCAGCCGGCAGATTTCCGATATCTCGTCGCACATGAACATGATCGCCACGGCAGCACAGGACCAGTCTTCTGCGCTGAACGAAGTGAATGCGACCGTCAACCGGATGGACCAGATGACGCAGGCGAACTCTGCGATGGTTGAGGAAACCACCGCGATGTCCCGTCAACTGGCCATGGAGGCGGACGAACTTATGAAGCTCGTCGGCCGCTTCCGCCTCGACATGCCATCGTCCATGGGCGAGGACGTCGGACGCGCCGCGTGATGCGTCCGACCCCGACAATCAAATCAGCCTGAGCTCCGACGTCCGCTGATCAGGTCAGCATGGTTGCGAAACAACTTGATGATCCGGTTGATGACCGTGCGGATCTCCGGTCTGTGCCTATCCTCCCGGTTCATCACCAGCCATTGGTCGTGCTGCACGTCCGGCAGGGCCTGAACGCGCTCCAGGCCCGGTTCCCGGTCGCCGCAGATGCAGGGGAGCACGCCAAGGCCCGCGCCGGCCACGATGAGATCCCGCATTTCCGCCGCGCGATTGACGGTGAACACAATTTCCTCGGAGCGGTTCCGGTGCGGCCACTTGAGATAGGTAGACAAGGCACTCGCCTCGTGGACGGCCACCCAGCGATGGTCCGGCACGCGCGCACCGCGCGCCTTGTAAATGGCGTAGGCCGTCGGCGGTAGTTTCTGGATGGCCAGATTGGCCTCTTCCGGTTCGAAGGCGCGAAAGCCGATATCCGTTTCGCGATGCGCCAGCCGCGTCCTTTCTTCCCCGGCATGAAAGTCGAGATAGAAGGGATCGACATCGGTGCAGAGCGTCTGGATATGGGCGATCATGAAGGCGGTGTTCCAGGTTCCGGCACCGATCCTGAGCCGCACCGGCGCGTGTCCCTCGGCAAGGTGGTAGCGCAGCTTTCGCGCAGCCGCTTCCATCTCCTGTAGTTCGTTGAACAGAGCTTGGCCGCGCGACGTGAGGCTGTAGCCGGTCTGGGCGCGGTGGAAGTAGCTCTCGCCCGCAAGCTCTTCGAGATTCAGGATCTTACGCCCCAGCGTCGGCGGGCTCAAGCCCGTCGCTGTCGCCGCACCCGCCAGCCCCTTGCGCCGGGCGACGATGAGAAAAATCTGGTAAAGGTCCCACGGGATGTCTTTCATGAATGAAAGATATCTGCCGGAATGACCTCTATGTAAACCGGAATCTGATGCATAAAAAAGGTGATGCCACCAGCAAGGGAGCATCACCATGTATGATCAGGTCTTGAGCCTGCTTTTGATAAAGACGCAGAAAATCAGACGTCACGACCCGAAGGCCGAACAAGCGTTCTATGATCGTGCCGAGTGGAACGTGCCGGCGGGGCTTGTCAGCCTCTGGTCGAAGCTTGTCCGGCCCCGCTGAGGCATCGGAGTTTGGACTGGGCGTCCGCAGTGACGCCTAAGGTCCTATTCCTTCTCGCCGATCACCTTCCAGATCAGTGCACCGATCACCGCCCCGACGATCGGTGCAACCCAGAACAGCCAGAGCTGACCGATCGCCCAGCCGCCGGCAAACAACGCCTGACTGGTCGAGCGGGCCGGATTGACCGACGTGTTAGTCACTGGGATGGAGATCAGATGGATCAGTGTCAGCGCCAGGCCGATTGCAATCGGTGCAAAGCCGGCGGGTGCGCGGCCGTGGGTCGAGCCCAGGATGATGATCAGGAAAAATGCGGTCAGGATGATTTCGATAACGAGGCCCGCGAGCATCGAGTATCCGCCCGGCGAATGCTCGCCGTAGCCGTTGGCGGCAAAGCCGCCGAGATCGACGCCCGCCTTGCCCGTCGCGACGACGTAAAGCGCTGCCGCCGCGATGATGGCCCCCACGACCTGTGCGATGATGTAGGGAATGAGATTCGAGACCGGCAGCCTCCCCGCCACGGTCAGCCCGACCGAAACCGCCGGGTTGAAATGCCCGCCGGAAATGCCGCCAACGGTATAGGCCATCGTCAGGACGGTGAGGCCAAAGGCGAGTGAAACGCCGAGAAAGCCGATGCCGAGTTGCGGAAAGCCTGCAGCCAGCACGGCGCTCCCGCATCCCCCGAACACGAGCCAGAATGTGCCGAATGCTTCCGCAAGAAGCTTGTTCTTCATGAATGTCCCCTCTCCAGGTATGATTGATATCGCCCGCCCAGATCATCTGAGCCGCTGACGATAGTCAAGCGAGTATGCGAGAGGTTGTGGACCTGTTGGTTGCGGAAAATGCCACTGCCCGGAAGCGGGGAGCTTCCGGGCAGTGGAGGTCATTCCGGGATGAGCCGTTATCGGCCCTGGGTCACGATGACCGGGATGAGGAGATCGCCCCAGTTTCCTTCGCCGCCATGGTGGCGGGCGGAGCGGACGAGTTCGACCGAAACGCCGGCATCGACGGCTTTCATGACGGACTGGTTCAGGCGGTGCAGGTCGTTGGCAACCATGCGGATCATGGCCTGCTGATCGGCAGTCATGGCCGAGGACTGTTCTTCTGCACGTTCCTTGACGCGGGTAGCTGGGGCATTCATGGCATTTCTCCTCTTTTATGCAGGGGTTTGTGAATGGGTTGTCTGGTTGGTGGCCCTCCCCGCTTAAGGGGAGGGCAGTGAGCTTTACTCGGCGGCCGGGCGGAACTGCTCGGTCTCGGTCGATTCCTTCATGGCGGTCGTCGAGGACTTGCCGCCCGTGATGGCGATCGAAACGGCGTCGAAGTAGCCGGTGCCGACTTCGCGCTGGTGCTTGGTCGCCGTGTAGCCGTTGGCTTCTGCTGCAAACTCTGCCTGCTGCAGTTCGGAATAGGCAGCCATCTGGCGGTCCTTGTAGCCACGGGCCAGCTCGTACATGCCGAAGTTCAGCTGGTGGAAGCCGGCGAGCGTGATGAACTGGAACTTGTAGCCCATCGCGCCGAGTTCCTTCTGGAACTTCGCAATCGTTGCATCGTCGAGGTTCTTCTTCCAGTTGAACGACGGCGAGCAGTTGTAGGCGAGCATCTTGCCCGGGTGCGCCTTGTGCACGGCTTCGGCAAACTTGCGGGCCTGTTCCAGATCCGGCTTGCCGGTTTCCATCCAGATCAGGTCGCAGTTCGGAGCGTAGGCAATCGCACGGGCGATGCAGGGCTCGATGCCGTTCTTGACCTGGTAGAAGCCTTCCGCCGTGCGGCCTGCATCGTAGTCGACGAACGGACGGTCGCGCTCGTCGATGTCCGAGGTGAGCAGCTTGGCAGCTTCAGCGTCGGTGCGGGCAACGATGAGGGTCGGAACACCCATGACGTCGGCTGCCAGGCGGGCCGCATTCAGGTTGCGGATATGGGCAGCGGTCGGGATCAGAACCTTGCCGCCGAGATGGCCGCACTTCTTTTCCGAAGCAAGCTGGTCTTCGAAGTGAACGCCGGCAGCGCCTGCTTCGATGAAGGCCTTCATGATTTCGAAGGCGTTGAGCGGGCCGCCGAAGCCGGCTTCAGCGTCGGCAACGATCGGGGCGAACCAGGTGTCGACCGAAAGGCCCTTGCCTTCCGAGGTTTCGATCTGGTCGGCGCGCTGCAGCGTGCGGTTGATGCGCTTGGCCAGCTCCGGTGCGGCGTTTGCCGGATAGAGCGACTGGTCCGGATACATAGCGGAGGCCGTGTTGGCGTCGGCGGCAACCTGCCAGCCGGAGAGGTAGATCGCCTTCAGGCCGGCGCGAACCATCTGCATGGCCTGGTTGCCCGAAAGAGCGCCGAGTGCGTTGATGAAGCTTTCTTCGTGCAGCAGCTTCCAGAGGCGGTTGGCGCCCATTTCGGCAAGCGTGTGCTTGATTTGAACAGAGCCGCGCAGGCGCTTGACGTCTTCCGCCGTGTAAGGACGCTCGATGTTGTCGAAACGGCCCTGCGGTGCCGAGGGAACAAGATTGTAAAAATCGGTCATAACGTATCTCCGTTCTTTGACTAACCACTCGGCTCGCTCGTCTTGGGTGTCTCGCTTGCCGAAATCTGATGTGACTGTTTTTACACCGCAGCGCAAAAACATCCAGAAAAATGAGCGAAAACGGACGGATAAAGAGGTTACGATGTCTTGTCTTTGACAGGCGTCTGCTGTAAATTTGTAAAAATTGTAAATATGGCACTTTGTCAAAACCTGACCAGGTTTTGTAAAATCAGTCACAGGGGAGGGCGGGATGGCCGAAAACAAGATCTTTGCGGGGCCTCGCGTGCGCCGCATTCGCAATGCCTTGTCGCTCACGCAGACGGCTATGGCCGAGGCGCTGGAAATCTCGCCTTCCTATCTGAACCTCATCGAGCGCAACCAGCGCCCGCTGACCGTGCAGCTGCTGTTGAAACTGTCCTCGGTCTACAAGGTCGATCTGGACGAACTGCAGGGCGAGGCCGCCGGCAGCGTCAGTCAACTCCGCGAAATCTTCACCGATCCGCTTCTGGCGGGAGAACTTCCGGGCGATCAGGAGCTGGTGGAAATGGCGGAGGCCGCGCCCAATTCGACGGCGGCATTCAACAAGCTTTACCGCGCCTATCGCGAACAGGCGGCAAGGCTCACCGACCTTGCCGAGCTTCTGGCGCGCGAGGGTCACGAAACGGCCCTTTCCGCCGCGCGTCTGCCGGCAGATGAGGTGCGCGAACTCTTCGAGCGCCGCCCCAATTATTTCGCAAGGCTCGATGAGGCCGCCGAGCGCTTCCATGAGGCGATCAAGCCGGCCGACGATATCGGCGGGGCATTGCGGACCTGGCTGAAGACCAATCACGGCATCGTGGTGCGGGCGCTCCCCGTCCACACCATGCCAGGGCTGCGCCGGCGCTATGACCGGCACTCCATGCGTCTGTTCCTCTCTGAACGGCTCTCGCCCTTCGACCAACTGCGAGAAGTCGCGATGGAGGTGGCGCAGATCGCGTTGAAGGATGATCTGCTCGCCGAGCTCGACACGCTCGGCCTTTCGTCGCACGAAGCCCGCCGCATCGGCCGCTTTGAACTGGCCCGCTACGCCGCACACGCGCTGCTCATGCCCTACGGTGCCTTCCATGCCGCCGCCCAGCGGGCGCGCTATGACGTGGATGTCCTGCGCTCCCGCTTCGGCGTATCCTATGAGATGGCAGCAAACCGCCTGACCATGCTGCAAAAGCCGGGCGCTGTCGGCGTGCCCTTCTTCATGCTGGAAATCGACAATGCCGGAAACCGCTTCCGGCGTGCCGGCGCGCAAGGCTTCCCGCAGGTCCGTTTCGGCGGTCGCTGTCCGAAGCTCAATATCCACTCCGCCTTCGCCCAGCCGGCGCAGATCCTCGTCGATGCCGTCGAAATGCCGGACGGCGCGGAATTCGTCGTCATCTCGCGCACGCTGGAAGGTCCGCAGGGCGCCTTTTCGGAGCGTGTTCGGCGTACGGCGCTTCTGCTTGGCTGCGACATCTCTTTCCGCGAGGAGATCGTCTACGGTCAGGCGGTGGCCAATATGCCAGGTGGCCCTGTGGCCGTTGGCCCCGCCTGCCGGACCTGCGAGCGTCAGGGTTGTCTTGCCCGCGCCGAACCGCCGGTCACCAGGCCGCTCGGCCTAGATGAAATGGTGACGGGCCTGAGCATTTTTGACTTTCAATAGGCGTGAGGCTGCGTTTGATCAAATTTTGATGCCAGAGGCAAAAAGCCCCTTGTCGCCTGCAGAAAACATTTCTAGTCTCCAAAGAAAACAAGGCCATTGAGCCCGCCCGGCCGTCCGGTGGGCAATCAGGTTCAACTCCAGAGGAGAACGAGATGACATCGATTCTGACACGTATTGCGTTTGCGGCTGCCATGACGACGGCGCTGGCGACGGGGGCCCTGGCCGAGGACAAGGTCGTCAACATCTACAACTGGTCCGACTATATCGACCCCGCAATCCTCGAAGATTTCACCAAGGAAACCGGCATCAAGGTCGTCTACGATACGTTCGACACCAATGAAATCCTGGAGACGAAGCTGCTCGCTGGCGGCACGGGTTATGACATCGTGGTGCCGACCGCCAACTTCCTGTCCCGCCAGATTCAGGCCGGCGTCTTCCAGAAGCTCGATAAATCGAAGCTGCCGAACATCTCCAACATGTGGGATATGATCAACGAGCGTGTCGCCAAGTACGATCCGGGCAACCAGTACGCCATCGACTACATGTGGGGCACGAACGGCATCGGCTTCAACAAGGACAAGGTGAAGGCGATCCTCGGTTCCGATGAGATGCCGGGCCTTGAAGCGATCTTCGATCCGAAGGTGGCGGCGAAGTTCAAGGATTGCGGCATCAATGTGCTGGATTCGCCGCAGGACGTCCTCCCGGCCGCCCTCAACTATCTCGGCCTGAAGCCGGACAGCCATGACCAGAAGGATCTGGAAAAGGCGGCAGCACTTCTCGAAACCGCCCGCCCGAACATCCGCAAGTTCCACTCCTCCGAATATATCAACGGTCTTGCCAACGGCGATATCTGCATCGCCTTCGGTTATTCCGGCGATATCTTCCAGGCTGCCAGCCGCGCGGAAGCAGCCAAGAATGGTGTTCACATCGGTTATTCGATCCCCAAGCAGGGCGCGCAGATGTGGTTCGACATGATGGCAATGCCGGCCGACGCGCCGCACAAGGACGCGGCTTATGCCTTCCTCAACTACATGATGAAGCCTGAGGTCATTGCGAAGGCGTCGAACTTCGTCTTCTACGCGAATGGCAACAAGGCCTCGCAGCAGTTCGTCGACAAGAGCATCCTTGAAGACAAGAACATCTATCCGGACGAGGAGCTGATGAAAAAGCTCTTCATCGTGACGCCGCTCGATCCGAAGACGCAGCGGATCGAGACCCGGCTCTGGACCAAGGTCGTCACCGGTCAATAACCAAGAACAAAAGGCCCGGGCTTGCTCGGGCCTTTTCTCTGACAATTGCCGGGTGTGTCCTCGGGGAGAGGGGAGGCGTCCGGTGGCAAGAGCCTTTTGAAAATCCACAATCCGGGGAACATCATGAAGTCTTTGGGCAGCATCCGCAGATCCTTTGCGCCGTGGACAGATCCGAGCGCCAAGCCGTATATATCCTTCCGCAACGTGACCAAGAAATTCGGCACCTTCGTCGCCGTCGACGACCTCTCGCTGGACATCTATCACCGGGAATTTTTCGCGTTGCTTGGCGCATCCGGCTGCGGAAAGTCGACGCTCCTGCGCATGCTTGCCGGCTTCGAGCAGCCGACCTCCGGGGAAATCATCCTCGATGGTGTCAACATGGCGGGCACGCCGCCCTATCGCCGGCCGGTCAACATGATGTTCCAGTCCTATGCACTCTTCCCGCATATGACCGTCGAGAAGAACATTGCCTTCGGCCTCAAGCAGGACGGCATGCCGAAGAACGAGATCGCAGAACGCGTCGCCCAGATGCTGAAGCTCGTGAAGCTCGAGAAATTTGCGACCCGCAAGCCGCATCAGCTCTCCGGCGGTCAGCGTCAGCGCGTGGCGCTCGCCCGCTCGCTGGCCAAGCGGCCGAAGGTTCTGCTGCTCGACGAGCCGCTGGGCGCGCTCGACAAGAAGCTGCGCGAGGAAACCCAGTTCGAACTCATGGACCTGCAGCAGGATCTGGGCCTCACCTTCGTCATCGTCACTCACGACCAGGAAGAGGCCATGACCATGGCCGACCGCATCGCGGTCATGAGCGCCGGCAAGGTCAATCAGGTGGCCACGCCGGCCGAAATCTATGAGGCGCCCAATTCGCGCTTTGTCGCGGACTTCATCGGCGACGTGAATATTTTCGACGGCCTCGTCACGTCTTCAGCCAACGGGATGCTGGATATCGCCGTCGGCGAAGGATTTACGATCCGCACCCCCATCGGCAACATGGATGTGCGCGGCGCGGCACGGGGATTTGCCATCCGCCCGGAAAAGATCCGCGTCTCGCGCGAGGTCCCTCCGGATGCAGGTATCAACTCCGTCAAGGGTGAGATGTGGGACATCGCCTATCTCGGCGACATGACGGTCTACATCGTCAAGCTGCCCAACGGTCAGACGGTCAAGGCCTCGTCCCTCAACGCGCAGCGCTCGGTGGAAAATCCGCTCGGCTACGACGAGGATGTCTGGATTTCCTTCGACGGCGATGCCGGCGTGCTCTTGAAGGATTGAGATCATGGTCAGGCTCGTCAACGGCATCTTCAATCGCCTGGTCATCGTCATACCGTTCGGATGGTTGCTGATCTTTTTCCTGGTTCCCTTCGTCATCGTCCTGCGCATCTCGATGTCGCAGACGGCGATCGCGATGCCGCCCTATACCCCGGTCTTCGACATCGCCACGGGTTGGGAAGGGTTGAAAGATTTCCTTAGCCAGCTCTCGCTCGACAATTTCCTCTATCTGACGCAGGACTCTCTCTATCTGAAAGCCTACATTTCCAGCGTCACCATCGCCTTCTTCTCGACCTTGCTGACGCTTCTTGTCGGCTATCCGATCGCATATGCCATGGCACAGGCACCGCGCACGATCCGGCCCACACTGCTCATGCTGGTTATCCTGCCGTTCTGGACGAGCTTCCTGATCCGCGTCTATGCCTGGATCGCGATCCTGAAGCCGGAGGGCTTCCTCAACCAGATCCTGCTTTATCTCGGTATCATCCATGAGCCGCTGATCATCCTCAACACGAACACCGCCGTCTATATCGGCATCGTCTATTCCTATCTGCCCTTCATGGTGCTGCCGCTCTACTCTGCGCTCGAAAAGCTCGATGGCACACTGATTGAGGCGGCCGAAGATCTGGGCTGCACCCGGTTCCAGGCCTTCTGGAAGGTGACGTTCCCGCTGTCGCTGCCGGGGGTCGTGGCAGGTTTCCTCCTCGTCTTCATTCCGGCAACGGGTGAGTTCGTGATCCCCGATCTGCTCGGCGGCTCCGAAACGCTGATGATCGGCAAGACGCTCTGGGCCGAGTTCTTCTCCAACCGCGACTGGCCGGTTTCCTCCGCCGTCGCCATCGTCCTGCTTCTGGTTCTGGTGATCCCGATTGCCCTCTTCCAGAACGCCCAGGCCAAAGCTCAGGGAGAATGACGATGAACCGCTGGACCTCTTTCAACAAGTTCTCGATCACGCTCGGCTTCGGCTTTCTCTATTTGCCGATCCTGCTGCTGATCGTCTACTCCTTCAACGAGTCGAAGCTCGTCACCGTATGGGGTGGCTTCTCGACCAGGTGGTATGCTTCGCTCCTGGAAAATCAGGCGCTGAAGGATGCGGCCTGGGTGACAGCGCGCGTCGCCTTTACATCCGCCACCATTGCCACCGTGCTCGGGACGCTCGCAGCGCTTGCGCTGACGCGATACACCAAGTTCCGCGGACGGTTTCTCTTTTCGGGGATGATCTTCGCGCCGCTGGTCATGCCGGATGTGATCACCGGCCTGTCGCTGCTGCTCTTTTTCGTGGCGGTCAATCTCGACCGCGGCATCGTCACGGTGATCCTGGCGCATATCACATTCTCCATGTGCTATGTCGCCGTGGTCGTACAGTCGCGTCTGTTGAGTTTTGATCGGTCGATCGAGGAAGCGGCGATGGATCTGGGGGCAACGCCCACGCGCACCTTCCTGCAGGTGACGCTGCCGGTCATCGCGCCGGCGGTCGTTTCGGGCTGGATGCTCGCCTTTACGCTCTCGCTCGACGATCTGGTGATTTCGAGTTTTGCCTCAGGCCCTGGAGCGACGACGCTGCCGATGAAGATCTACAGCCAGGTGCGCCTGGGCGTCACGCCTGAAATCAATGCGGTCTCGACCATTCTGGTGACGATCGTGACCATCGGCGTGATCACCGCCTCCATCATCACCAAGCGCCGCGAGGTGCAGCGCCAGCGCGACGAACAGGCGGCGTTTGCACAGGGGTGAGTTTTCAGTCGCGGCTGGTTTTGATCAGCCGCGCTTTGCCTTGGCGCGCGGGGCAGAGGCCGCAGGGGCCTCAGGCGCGAGCGCTTCCTGAGCTTCGCGCAGCTTGCGCAGGCGCTCGGTCTTCTGGATGCGCTGGGTGGCTTCCTTGTCGATGATCTGCCGCGCCATGTGATCGATGGCAGCGGCCTTGTCCTGCGCCGACATCTTGCCGGGCTTGAAGAACTGATCCTTGGTTGCAGTCATGATATTCCTCCTGAGAATGTGAGCAACAGATGGCTCAGCGCGGGCGCGCGGCCTTTTTGGGCGCGGGCAAAAGACCCTCGCGCTGCAATTGCTTCTTTTTCAGTTTATTGTGGCGGCGCACAGCCTCGGCTGCTTCTCGGACGCGTCGTTCCGATGGCTTCTCGTAAGAACTCCGGGCCCGCATTTCGCGGAAAACGCCTTCGCGCTGCAGCTTCTTCTTCAGAACGCGGAGCGCCTGTTCGACATTGTTGTCTCGGACGATAACTTGCAAGATGGCTCCTCTTTTGTGCTTTTGCTATTTTCGGGTGCGGATGGTGGCCGCGTTGATCCAGCTCGAGCCGAGCTTGGGACGCAAGGCCGTCGCCTGCGGACTTACGCCTGCTCCGGGCGATGCAAGCGAGTCGATATCCTCGTCGCCAACGGTCCGGTCGAAATTCTCGTTCGGTAAACGAACGCGGTACCGCACGGTTCCGCGTGTCTCGGGCTGGCAGGCCACGATGCGAACGGTGACTTGTTGTGCAACGCCTTGAAACGTGCGGGCGTGCAGGACGACCATGTCGTCCGGGGCATAGCGAACTTCCGACATGGAAATCTCCAGAAAAACAAAAGGCCGGGCGTGAACCCGACCTCTCACAGTCACTCAGCGAAGCTGCCAGTACATCCGTGGTCAGCCTCAGCGAATGACGAATTACGCTGCGCGAAGATTGTCAGCCGAGTTCTTGCCGGACTTGCGGTCCTGCACGATGTCGTACGTGATCTTCTGGCCGTCGGTGAGCGAACGCATGCCAGCGCGTTCAACAGCCGAGATGTGGACGAAAACGTCCGTCGAGCCGTTGTCGGGCTGGATGAAGCCAAAACCCTTGGTGGAATTGAACCACTTTACGGTACCTGTGTTCATAACGATCTCCTTTCAAAGCAATCGTTGTGGAGCCCGCGAAACCTCGCGAGTTGGATCGATGATTTGAGAGGAAATTCGACGGGAGCTATGCTCTTACCGACGTCACAAGCAACTTTCGATGTGCTTAAGATATGCCCTATTCGAAATTTTACAATGGCCCGAACGAATTATTCGTGAAAATGCAGCGGATTTATCCATTAAGAGGCTGTATTCGCTCGAAACTTTATTTTGGATTTTCCGGAAATATTTCACCGCTCAAGGGGCGAACCGAGCGATGAGCAGGCGCGCGACGACGACGCCGGAAATAGACACAGCCAGAAACTTCAACCGTGTCGCCCAGCTGAGCGCGTCGGCCAGCAGTGCCGCGGTGGCGGGCGTTGGCACGGCTGGTGGAAATAGCAGAAGGGAAAGGACATTCTCGGCGTAATCCGAAAATCCGTAAAGGATCGGAAACACCATCATGATCGGCAGCAGGGTGCTCGCCTGCCTGCCATAGACGATGGCGCCTGGCACAAGCCGGCGGATCAGCAGCAGGAGAAATAGGGCAAGCGTTGCCGGCAAGACAAGATCAGCCCGCAGATGCATGCTCCGCAGCAGCTCAGCCGCTTCGGGCCGCGTACCAAGATAGTCCTTGAGCGCCAGAAGGCTTTCTGCCGTGGAGGAGAAATCGGAATCCGGAATCGTCCTCCCATGCGTGAGCGCGGCAAACTCTGCCGCGTCATGCATGTTAATCCAGAAGAGGAGCGCCGCCGAGATCAAGCCCGTGAGCAAAAGCCACGGGTCCGATCTCAGGCTGTCTCCGAGCCTAAAGCTCACATGCCACCCGGGTAGTTGGGGCTTTCGCGCGTGATCGTCACGTCATGGGCATGGCTTTCGCGCAGACCTGCCCCGGAGATGCGGACGAAGGTTGCCTTCTTCTGGAAGTCGGGCAGATCGACGCCGCCGACATAGCCCATGGCAGCGCGAAGGCCGCCGGCCAGCTGGTGGAGCACGCCAGAAACCGGCCCCTTGTAGGGAACCTGGCCTTCGATGCCTTCCGGAACCAGCTTCAGCGTGTCGCGCACTTCCGCCTGGAAGTAGCGGTCAGCCGAGCCCCGCGCCATCGCGCCGACAGATCCCATGCCGCGATAGGCCTTGAAGGAGCGGCCCTGGTAGAGATAGACCTCGCCCGGGCTTTCATCCGTGCCGGCCAGCAGCGAGCCGATCATGCAGGCCGACGCGCCCGAGGCAATCGCCTTGGCCAGATCGCCCGAGAACTTGATACCGCCATCGGCGATCACCGGGACGTTCGACTTGTTGGCTTCCTCGACCGCGGCCATGATGGCGGCGAGCTGCGGAACGCCCACACCTGCGACGATGCGCGTCGTGCAGATCGAGCCGGGGCCGATGCCGACCTTGACGGCGTCGGCGCCGGCGTCGATCAGCGCGCGGGTGCCGCCCGCGGTCGCCACGTTGCCGGCGATGATACGGACCGAATTGGTCATCTTCTTCACGATGCCGACGGCATCGAGAACCTTCTGCGAATGGCCATGCGCGGTGTCGATGACGATCACGTCAACGCCGGCGTCCAACAGCCGCTCGGTACGCTCGCGCGCATCGTCGCCAACAGAGATGGCGGCAGCGGCGCGAAGGCGGCCCTGCGGGTCCTTCGTTGCGTTGGGGTTCAGCTGCGATTTCTCGATATCCTTCACCGTGATGAGGCCGACGCAGCGTCCGTCATTGTCGACGACCAGCAGCTTTTCGATGCGGTGGCTGTGCAGCAGGCGCTTGGCTTCCAGCTGTTCGACGCTTTCCGTCACGGTGATGAGCTTGTCCTTCGTCATCAACTCATGGACCGGCTGATCCGGGTTGGTGGCAAAGCGGACGTCGCGGTTGGTCAGAATGCCGACCAGCTTGCCGGCGACGCCATTGCCGCCGTTTTCAACGACCGGAATGCCGGAAATGCCATGCGCCTTCATCAGCGCCAGCGCTTCGGCAAGCTTCGCCTTCGGGCCGATCGTCACCGGATTGACGACCATGCCGCTTTCGAACTTCTTCACCTGGCGGACCTCTTCGGCCTGAGCGGCCGGCGACAGGTTCCGATGGATGACCCCGAGGCCACCCGCCTGCGCCATGGCGATTGCCAGGCGCGATTCCGTCACGGTGTCCATGGCCGAAGACAGGATCGGCAGGTTCAATTCGATGTCGGAAGCGATGCGGGTCGCAATGTTCGTCTGGCCGGGCATGATCTCCGAATGCCCGGGCTGCAACAGAACGTCGTCAAAGGTGAGGGCTTCGTGCCCGGTAGCGGATTCAATGATGCGCGCCATCTGCCAAATTCCTTTCGAATTGTCGAAATGCGAAAACAGCGGCAGCTTGGGAGCGGCTCCGCTGGGTTTCCATTTCTTCTGGAAGTTGGCGAGGGCTCGTAACATGATCATGACCGGAAGGGAATAGCAAAACGCAATCCACAGGTAGCGGTGCGGGCCGAACTCTCCAAATGCCCCGTTTCGAGCCGCTGTGGTTGTGGATTTTCTCCAAGTTGTACACTTTTGTGGCGTAATCGACATGTTCGGTAAAATGCGATGTTTTGCTCTCAGAAATTTTCAATCGAAGCTGTGCACAGTCAGCGCATGGCTACGAAGCCACTGATTGTCTTGGCTTATTTTAGGGAAACTCGATATGAATGCTCTGAAGATGCGTGCCGATGCCTCTGAACTCCAATATGCACGTGAGCGTGAACTGCAGTTTCGCGTCGATACACGAAGCAAGATGTTGCTGGCCCTGTGGGCGGCAGAAAAGCTCGGACACGTCGACCCGAACGCCTATGCGAATGAGTTGGTTACGGAAGACATCATTCAGCGCGGCGGCGCGATCGAGCGACTCAACCGAGACTTCGCCGCGGCCGGCATTGCGATCGACGGCGACGAAATCATGTCGCGACTGGCCGCGACGCTGCATCAGGTCGCTGCCGACATGGCGGCTTGAGAATACATCCGTTCCATGGAGCGCGTGAGCCCGGGGAATTGAACCCCGGCTCTCGCATTCCGTTTGTTTACGCGCGCGGACCTCTGGACATGGACCGCGTCGCACGCTTGGATGCCGCATCTACTCATCGAAGGATGCGGCATGATCAAGCTCTACGGTTTTGGGCCTGGCGTGGAACAACCGGATCCCAGCCCCTTCGTCATGAAGGTCATGATCCTGCTGCGCATGGCCGGCCTCCCTTTCGAAGATCGACGGCATTGCGGGTGCCTCCAGCGCCCCACGCGGGAAGCTGCCCTACATTAAGGACAGAGGACGCGTCGTCTGCGACTCGCGCTTCATCAAGCGCTATCTGGTCGAGGCCCATGGCGCAGACTTCAGCGGTGGCTATGACGAGCGTGCCCTCGCGCTGGGCCTTCTCGCGGAACGCACGCTGGAGGAATCGAGCTATTTCATTGCCGTTGAGCGCCGGTGGATTCGCCCCGACGGTTGGGCGGTCATGGAAAGGGCTGCCTTCGGCCGATTGCCCACCCCGGTGCGTCCGCTGATCGCGCCTCTTGTGCGCCGTAGCCTCAGAAAGGCGCTGAAAGGGCAGGGCACAGGGCGCCTGAGCGATCAGGAAAACGATGGTCTTTCTGCCGAAAACGCGCGAGCGATTGCGAGCGTGCTGGGCGAGAGGCCGTATCTGCTCGCCGACCGACCGTGTGGCTCCGACGCGACGATCCTCGACTTTGCCAATGCTGCCACCGGCCGAGCCTTTCCAGGGCCGATTCGCGACTCGATTTTGGCCGAACCCAATCTCAAAGCCTACCGTGATCGGCTCGCGAACGAGTTCCTGCCGGAATGTGATCTCGCTATGCTGTAAAAGATTGCCAAGAATTCACTATCCAAGACGAAGCTCTGAGATTATGGAAAGTATGTATTCCTTACAATAGCAAAATGGGCAGCAAATTTGTCGCCCGCGTTTCCTCCCGGTTCCGCCATGCCTCGCATCGTCCCCATTATCCTCGCCTTCGCCTTCTTCATGGAGATGATGGATTCTACGGTCATCGCCACATCCCTTCCGGCGATTGCAAGCGACATTGGCGTCAGCCCCATCACATTGAAGCTGGCGCTGACTTCCTATCTCGTCGCGCTCGGCGTCTTTATTCCGATCAGCGGCTGGATGGCGGACAAGTTCGGCGCAAAGAACATTTTCCGGATCGCGCTGCTCGTCTTCGTGCTCGGTTCGGTCGCTTGCTCCATGTCATCGAGCCTGCCGGAATTCGTCATCGCCCGCTTCCTGCAGGGCATCGGCGGGTCGATGATGACCCCCGTCGGACGCCTCGTGCTGGTGCGCGCCGTGCCAAAGAGCGAGTTCGTCTCTGCCATGACATGGCTCACGATCCCCGGTCTCGTCGGTCCCATGGCCGGCCCGCCGCTTGGCGGTTTCATCACCACCTATTTCTCCTGGCACTGGATCTTTCTGATCAACGTGCCGATCGGTCTGCTCGGCATCTGGCTGTCCTCGATCTATCTGCCCGAAGTGCCGCCGCGTGAGACACCCAAACTCGACTGGCCGGGCTTCTTCCTGAGCGGGATAGCCGCCGCCGGCATCGTTTTCGGCCTCTCGGTCATCAGCCTTCCCGCGCTGCCGCCGGTGGTCGGCGTTGCCGCAACTGCCCTCGGCATCGTAACGCTCGTGCTCTATATCCGCCACGCCCGGCGTGTGGCGAACCCGATCCTGACGCTGAAGCTCTTCCGCGACCCCGTCTTCCGGCTCTCGATCGTCGGCGGAACGATTTTCCGTGTTGCCAACGGCGCCCAGCCATTCCTGATGCCTCTGATGCTGCAGATGGGCTTCGGGCTGAACCCGTTCCACTCGGGCCTCATCACCTTTGCCGGTGCGTTCGGCGCAATGTCGACCAAGTTCCTCGCCACCAGGGCGTTGGCCGCCCGCGGCTTCCGCGATACCATGATCATGGCTGCGGCCGGTGGCGCCGCGATGATCGGCGTCGCCGTCTTCTTCACGCCCGAGACGCCGATCTGGCTGATTATCCTGTCACTCTATCTCGCAGGCTTCACGCGTTCCTTCCTGTTCACCTCGTCGAACAGCCTGAACTTCACGTCGATCGCCGAAAACGATGCCAGCCAGGCCACCTCGATCAGCTCGGTCTTCCAGCAGATCGCCACCGCTCTCGGTGTTGCCGTCGCCGGTCTCATTCTTGAAACGGGCGGATGGTGGAGCGGGCAGACGCTCTCGCTCTTCTCCTTCCACCTGGCCTTTGGCGTCACGGCGCTGCTCTCGGCAGCCTCGCTGTTCTTCATCGTCCCCCTGCCGCGCGATGCGGGCGCGGATGTGTCAGGGCACAGGGCGTATCAGGCTGGGTGAGCTTATTCTGGCTTCTCGCAGACAGCCGCAATCTTGTTGCCATCAAGGTCGCGAGCAAATGCTGCGTAAAAATAGGCGTGAAACGGGCGCAGTCCGGGTTCGCCTTCGTTGAGGCCGCCTCGAGCCAAGGCTGTAGCGTGAAAACGCTGAACAGCATCGCGACTCTCTGCCATCAGAGCGATCGTGACCCCGTTGCCGAAACTGGCGGGTTTTTCATCATAGGGCCGCGTCACCCAGAAGCGGCAACGCGTGTCATCGGGATGCGCGTAACCGATGGAATTATCTTCCGTCTCGCGGCGCACGTACCCCAACTCATTCAGCACACCGTCGTAGAATACCCCGGCTTTCGCCAGATCATTCGTTCCGACCGTGACGTAAAGCAGCATCAGGCTTCTGCCTCTGCCTCGCCCTGGGTCCGACCCTTGAAGCCCTTGGCCAGCAAGAACATCTCGACGGACTCCGCGCGCGATGCGCCGGGCTTCACATGGATGACCTGACGGAAATTCTGCTTCAGAAGTGTCAAAAGGTCGTTTTCCGTCCCGCCCTGGAATGTCTTGGCCAGGAAATGCCCGCCTTCGGCCAGAACTTCGATGGCGAAATGCGCCGCCACTTCGCACAGATGCATGGTGCGCAGATGGTCGGTCCGCTTGTGGCCGGTCGTGGGCGCGGCCATATCGGAGACGACGAGATCCGGCGCGCCGCCGAGGGCTTCCATCAGCAGGCGGGGGGCCTCATCCTGCAGAAAGTCCATCTGCACGAAATGGACGCCCGGCAGCGGGTCCATCTCAAGAAAATCGATAGCTGCGACTCGGATGTCGCTGTCGGTCGAATTCGTCACCTTGGCTGCGATCTGCGACCAGCTGCCCGGTGCGGAGCCCAGGTCTATGATGCGCTTGGCGCCTTTGAGGATCTGGTGCTTGTCATCGATTTCGAGCAGCTTGAAGGCCGCCCGCGCGCGATAGCCCTCGAGCTTCGCCCGCTGGACGTAAGGGTCGTTGATATGGCGCTCGATCCAGCGGCGCGAGGAGGCCTTCAGCTTTCCCTTCTTCACCTTCTGGCCGATCTTGCGGCCTGTCCGGTTCGGCGTCGACGGTGGTTTGGTCATGTCTTGTCTCCCGGCCGGCCGCGCCAGGCCGAAAAGCCGCCGCGATGGCGCAGCCGCCGCCAGACGCCATCATCGGCCATCATGTCTGTCAGGAGCCCTTCGCGCAGGCCGCGATCGGCGACCCGCATGCGCGGTGAGGGCCAGCGCCGGCGAATGGCTTCCAGAATAGCGCAGCCTGCCAGCACCAGATCGGCGCGATCCGGCCCGATGCAGGGATTGGAAGCACGCCCGGCAAAATCCCACGAGAGAAGCTTCGCCTGCATGGCGCTCACCTCGGCGTCCGAGAGCCATACACCGTCCACCTTGCGGCGGTCGTATTTCTGCAAACCGAGATGGACACCCGCGAGTGTCGTCACCGTTCCGGAGGTCCCAATCAGATGGAACCCCGAATCCGGATCGTCCGCCAGTTCGCGGACATCCGGGCTCTCGAACGCAGCCAGCATCCCTTCTACTTCGCGCACCATCGCGTCGAAGACGGCCGGCGTCACATCGCGCCCGCCGTGACGTTCGGAGAGCGTAACGACGCCGACGGGCAGCGAGGTCCAGTGTGTGATGTGATTGGCAAGGCGCGCAGATCGGGTCTCGCCAGTCTTGATGACCGCAATTTCCGAAGAGCCGCCGCCGATATCGAAGAGCACGACCGAGCGTGTCTCGCGCCCCACCAGCGACGAGCAGCCAGAGACCGCAAGGCGGGCTTCCGTCTCGCGATTGATGATTTCCAGCTCCAGCCCCGTCTCGGCCGTCACCCGCGCAAGGAATTCCTCGCCGTTCTCTGCCGCCCGGCAGGCCTCGGTGGCAATCAGCCGGCGCTTGCGGATATTGCGTGTGGAAAGCTTGGAGGCACAAATCTTCAGTGCCTCGACCGAGCGCTCCATGGCGTCCTCGGACAGCCTGCCGCTGGAGCCGAGACCCTCGCCCAGCCGAACAATGCGCGAAAAGGCATCGACAACTCGGAACTGGCCCGGTCGCGTCGGTTGCGCAATCAGCAGGCGGCAATTGTTTGTCCCGAGATCGAGCGCGGCATAGAGATCGCCAGGCGGCGGTGCAGAATGGGCCCGTTCCGCCAGCGGCTGAGGGCGGATTTCATGTGCAGGCTGGCTTCGCACGACAGCCGGCGCGGCACTCTCCGAGGGAGATGCCAACGGCCTTCCCTGCAGGGAGCGGCGGTTGCGCTGATGTTTCTTCTTGGAGCCGGGGTTACGACTTTCCTGCGGCTGTGCCTGCGCGGTCTGCTGGTGATGAGGCTGTCCCGCCTGGACGCCCTTCTTTCGGCGACGCTTGCGCTTTCGCGTGCCATCATTGCCCCGTCCCAACGCTTTGTCGGGACTCGATAGGCTGTCAGGACGTTCGTCGTCGCCGGCTTTCACCGGCGGCTGGCTCTTTGCCTGCGGGGCTGACGCCGCGCGGCTCTTGCCGCTACGCCTGCGTCTGCCACGACGGGAATTTGGCTTTCCCTGGCTGCCAGTACGGTCGAACGCCCCATCGAATGACGGCTGAGAGCCGTTCGAAGGGTCTTCCACGTTCAATATCCATGTCGCCGCGCAAAATCTCTCTTCGAGTTGCAGCAGGCTTGTTCAAGTTTCGTTGTCCCGATTGTAACAGCGGCAGACCTTTTCGCCAAACGTTTTTCACGGAGCCCGCTGCAGACCCGCTCGACAAAAAAATTTCACATCAGGTATTTGCACCGGCCGATCTTTTGGTTATAAGCCGCCTCACCGAAGCGGTCGGACACAGTTGGACCGCAGCAAGGCTGTTGGGGAATAGGTTAACGGTAGACCCACGGACTCTGACTCCGTTAGTCCTGGTTCGAATCCAGGTTCCCCAGCCATTCGCCTTAAATTCCTGTAAAATTTACTTTTTCCGCCCGTTTATTTCAACGGGGGTGGAAGATCGCGCGCAGCGTCAGGTTTGAGAGGCACATTGGGAGGCTGATCTACAGCTTCGGAGTCGCCGTCACCGGGCTCGCCTGCGGATCGACTAGGCCGGTCGCTTCCTTATCGGCGCCCAAAATTGGATGCCACTCAGCTCCTGACGAGGCGGCAGAGCATCGGATTCTCATCGGTGCTGATCCGGTACGTTGAACGTACCTAAATTACCAAAGAGTCCGCGAATTCGAGCAGGGCGTCATCGCAGCCGAAGCCGCCGATCAATTGCGCGCCAATCGGCAGGCCGTCTGCGGAGTGGCCGATCGGAAGGCTGATCGCCGGAAGGCCGGCGATGTTCACCCAGCCGGTATAGACCGCATGGTCACGCGGACCGGCGGGCTGGCCGTCAATCACGGTCGGATACGGATCTTCCGCAGGCCAGGGCAGGGCGGCGGCACTCGGCATCAGGATGAGGTCGTAACGGCTGAACACATCCACCATCTGCTGCCTTAGCGCTCTGACGCTTTCCAGCGCATCCAGATAGTCGGCGCCGTTGATCGTGCGTCCGTCCTCGGCCATTGCCCTCACCGAAGCACCGGCGAGGTCCGTGAGTGGCGGACACCAGCGCATCAAATAGTCCACCCCGGCTCGCGAGATGGTGCGCCAGATACGATTCGTCATCTCCAGATCGAAGAAGCAGCCCCCACTTTCCACCACAGCGCCAGCGTTGGCAAGGTCATGGGCGAAGGCATCGGTCGCGGCGGCGATCTCCGGATCGAGCGGGCTGTCGCCAAAACGTGCGATGTAGAGAATACGCGGCCTGTCGTCGGCGCGCGAGCGCGGGGGCAGGACCAGCGAGGACCGGTCGCGTACGTTCGGTCCCCTCATCACAGCATCCAGAAGGCGCGCATCGGCGACGTTGCGAGTGATCGTCCCGACAACTTCGAAGTCGGTCAGGATTGCCGGAAACCCTGCGGCGCGCGCAACGCGTCCGGTCGACGGCTTCCAGCCGATGAGGCCGGTATGGCTGGCGGGCCGGCGGATGGAGCCCCCGCCATCCGTGCCGATCGCCGCCGGAACGAGGCCTGCCGCAACGCTCGCCACCGCGCCGCCGGATGACCCCCCCGGTGTCAGCTTGGTATCCAGCGGGTTTCGGGTCACGCCAAAGAGGTCGTTGGCAGTATAACCTTCGAGCGTGAGTTCCGGCACATTGGTCTTGCCGAGGAGAACCGCACCCGCCTCGCGCAGGCGGGTGACCGGCAATTCGTCATGGTCCGGCACGTAATCCGCCAGCGCACGGCTTCCCCATGTCGCGGGCAGGCCGCGCATCAGCAGATTGTCCTTGATGGATAGCGGAATGCCTTCGAGCGCGGACCGTGCTTCCCCCCGCTCAAGCCGCGCATCGCTTTCTGCTGCTGCAAGATAGGCGCCCTCTCGATCGACGGCGACAAAGGCATTGAGGCTGCCATTCAGGTCTTCAATGCGGGCAAGGCTGCGCTCCAGCAAGGCAACCGCTGACAGCTCACCGTTGCGCAAGGCTGCAGCCAATGCGCCGATCTCCTCCGGCATGTCCTTAAGACCTTTCATTTTACAGAGGCTTCCCGATGGCGGCAGGCAGGCGGCTCGACCGTCCGAGCCCAGCCAGCACGGCAAGGGCTATGAGATAGGGGGCCATCTGCATCACATAGGAACTCAACGGAACGCCCAGCGATTGAAGGCGCAATTCGAGCGCTTCCGCGGCGCCGAAACCGAGGCAGGCAAGTGCCGCGCCCCAGGGGTTCCAGCGTCCGACAATGAGCGAGGCAAGCGCGAGATAGCCTCGCCCGCCTGTCATGCCGTCTGTAAACGTGCCGACCTGCTGCAGCGAGAGAACCGCACCGGCAATGCCCGCGATCGCGCCGCAGCCAATCACCGCGGTCATGCGAATGTTCAGCGGATCTGCCCCCGCGGCAAAGACGGCCTCGGGGTTTTCGCCGGTGGCGCAGAGCTTCAGACCCCATTGGCTGCGGAAGAGGAAGACAGACAGAACCGCGCAACCGATGACGGCGAGATAGGTCAGGGGAGGCTGGTTGAAAGCGATGGGACCGAGAACCGGAATTTTTGAAAGCACGGGCACCGGCCACGCTCCGATGGGATCGAGATGAATGGCAAGCGGCCGGCCGCTGCCGGACAGGATCCGCATCAGATAAGTCGTAAGGCCGAGGGCCAGGATGTTGCTGGTCAATCCGGTGACCATGTTATCGGCGCGATGACGTACGGTGACGATGGCGACGACAGTGGCGAGCAAGCCGCCACCGGCCATGGCGAAGATGATCCCTACCGCCGAAAACCCGGTCAGCCACGTGCCGATGACGGCCGCAAATGCGCCTGTCAGCATCATGCCTTCAAGACCCACGGCAAAAACCCCGGCGCGTTCGGAGAGAATCCCGCCCAGCGCTGCGAAGACGAGTGGCGTTGCAATGCGGATGGCGGCTTCGAGAAAGTCTATCATGTGCGTCTCACCGTCGCTGCAAGGATGAAAAGCATGGTGATGGCTTCGATCACCGTCACCAGGGAGGAGGGCACGCCGATCTGTCTCTGCATGGCCTGAGCACCGGCTTCCAGAAAGCCTACAAAGAGTGCTCCCGGTATGGTCACGGCCGGTTCGAGCGCGCCGAGGAGTGCGACCGTCACAGCCTTGAAGCCGAAGCCGCTGGAGAAGCCTTCGATGAGGCGATGATGCAGGCCGAGAATTTCGGTTCCGCCGCCCAGACCGGCCATCGCACCGGAAATCAACATGACACGCCATGTGATGCCCGGCGCCGAAAGGCCGGCATAGGCCGCAGCGCGGCGCGACTTCCCGGCGACGCGGATTGCAAAACCGAGCGGCGTCCGCCAGAGGACAAAGGATATGATGGCGGCCAGGCCGGCGGCGATCAGAACGCCAATGTGGAAATCGAACTGTGGCACGCGCGGCAGCCACACCCCGCGCGGCATAAGCGGGGATTGCAGGAACCCGGCGCCCGGCTGCCCAAGTGCCCCTGACAGAAGAAGCTGCACCAGCAGCAGGGCGACGAAATTCAGCAGCAGCGTTGCCAGAACCTCGTGGACGCGCCGGCCGAGATGGATTGCGGTCGCAACACCCGCCCAAAGCCCGCCGCAAATGGCTGCTGCCAGCAAGGCGGCGATGCTGGCGAGAAGACCGGCCTCACCCGGCCAGAAGAGGACAGCGGCGCAGGCCCCCACACCGCCCATGGCGATCTGCCCATCCGAGCCCATGTTGATGACGCCTGCGCGAAAGCAGAGTGCCAATCCGGCACCCGCAAAGAGATAGGGCGACGTCCGGTTCAGCGCGACCCCTATCTGATGAGGTGAGCCGAAGGCGCCGGCAAGCATGGCCCAGAAAGCCTCCAGCGGGTTCTTGCCCGACAGAAGGATGAGGATGGCAGCCGACAGAAGGGACATGGCCAGAGCAAAGCCGATCCGCCAGATGACGTGATCGCGGGCAAAGGTGAATGGTAGTCGTGACAGCTGAACTGCACCGGTGTTCGCTGGCTTGTTCATGCCGCGCGCTCCGACATCCAGAGACCGATCCGGGTCATGTCGACCTCCGCGCGTGAGACGAGACCGGCGATGCGGCCGCCAGCGAGCACCGCAATCCGGTCGCCGACGGCAAGAACCTCTTCCAATTCCGACGAAATGTAGATGACCGCCGATCCGGCATCCCGCAGGGCGATCATGCGCTCGAGAACGAACCTGGTTGCACCTGGATCGAGACCCCAGGTCGGCTGATGGGCTACGAGAACGGCCGGCTGGCGTGCCAGCTCGCGCGCAATGACGATCTTCTGCTGATTGCCGCCGGAGAGGCTGCCCGCGAGAGTCTGTTCGGATGGGGCGCGGATATCGAACCGTTCCATCAGCGATCTTGCCTCCTTGCGCGTCGCTTCACGGTCAAGCAATCCGCCTTTGCTGAAGGGCTGCCTGTGGCTGTCGCGCAGCATGAGGTTTTCGGCGATCGTCATGCTTTTGACGAGAGCGGTGGTCGAGCGGTCGGCGGGCATGTAGGCAAGACCTGCCTCTGTGCGCCGCGCCGCCGTCGCGTGCGTGATCTCCGCGCCGTCCAGCGTAATCGCGCCGCTTTCCACGGGACGCAATCCTGCCAGCGTCTCGGCCAGCTCCAACTGACCATTCCCATCGACACCCGCGATGCCGAGGATTTCCCCGCCGCGAAGGCGGAGATCGAGCGGTCCAAGGTCCTGCGCCTTGAGCGCCCGGATATCGAGGCGGACCGCTCCGGCTGCTTTCGGTTCAACAGAGAGTGGCGCTGTGACGTCGCGACCGACCATCATTGCTGCGAGGCTTGCCTTGTCGGCGCCCGCGATGCCCGCCTTGCCTGCAACCTTGCCGGCGCGCAACACGACCACGCGGTCGCACACCTCAATCACCTCCGGCATCTTGTGGGTGATGAAAACGATGCCTTTGCCTTCGCTGCGCAGGCGACGCAGGATATTCAGCAGTTCGTTGATCTCGGAAGGTGCCAGGTTCGATGTCGGCTCGTCCAGGATCAAGAGATCCGCGTCGCGCAGTACCGCCTTGAGAATTTCGATACGCTGCCGCCGGCCAAGCGGCAGATCCGCCACACGCACGTCGGGGTCGAGATCAAGGCCAAGTCGTTCGCTCGCCTCGCGGATACGATCGGCGATGGTTCCGCGGCGCAACAACTTTCCCGCCTCCTCCCATCCCAGCATGATGTTCTCCAGCACAGTCATGGCTTCGACCAGCATGAAATGTTGATGGATCATCACGATGCCGGCCGCCATCGCCTCGCGCGGGCGGTGTCCGGAAAGCTCTCGCCCCTTGAAGACGATCCCCCCAGCATCCGGCTCGGTCATGCCGAAAAGAAGCTTCATCAGGGTGCTCTTGCCGGAGCCGTTTTCGCCGAGGAGTCCAACGATTTCGCCCGCGAACACGTCGAGATCGACGCCATCGTTCGCCCTGAGCGAACCATAGGTCTTCACCATCCCGCGCATTTCCAGAAGTGCTGCCATTCTATCCTCGACATCATGTGAACCGGAGCGCGATGTTCGCCGCGCTCCGGCTATGTCCGGCGGCTTAGCTGCCGCTGCGTGCGTCCTGGTCCGTCGGGGTCACCTTGAGTTTGCCGGAGGCAAAATCGGCGGCCATGGCATCGACTTCCTTGGAGACCGCCTCGGGAACTGCCGGGCCATAGGCCTTGTCGGCGCTGTATTTCAGCGAGGCGCCGGTCGTCTTGCCCGTGTCATAGCCATACTGCACGAAGGTGCCGAACAGCTTGCCGGCCTTGACGTCCTCGGCGGCGCTGCCGATCATCGACGGCCAGTCTTCGACGATGTTCGTCAGGACCAGATCCGGCGCGATCGCAGTCTGATCGAAACCGCGGCCGGTGACGTAGACGTGCTTTTCCTTGGCGGCCTGAACGAGACCGGCCTCAGCGGCGTTCAGCTTGCCGGTCAGCACGTCTGCGCCCTTGGCGATGAGCGACAAGGCCGCTTCCTTGGTCTCGGCGGCGTCTTCCATGTCCTTGACGTAAAGGATCGTGACTTCGGCCCCGGCCTTTGCCGCGCACAGCCGGAAGGCACCGGCCTGGGCGGTGATGTTCGGCACGCCCTGAAGGCCGTAGATGCCGCCGACCTTGTGCGTCTTGCTCATCTTTGCGGCCAGCAGGCCGATCTGGCAGCCGAACTGCGCGTTGTTGTAGTCGATCGACATGACGTTGGGGGCGGCCCCCTCATTGCCGCTGACGGCGATGAACTGCGTCTTCGGGAAATCGGGCGCGACCTGTTCCATCGCAGAAACGAAACGGCCGGAATGTCCGAGCACGATCTTGTAGCCCTGGTTGGCGTAGTCGCGAACGGCCTCCGCTTCATCTGCATCGGCGACGTTTTCCGTATAGGCCGTCTTGAAGCCATGCGGTTCGAGGCTCTTGACGATCGCATAGCCGAGCGCGTTCCAGCTCTGGTCGTTTGCGCTGCCGGGGAGCAGGATGGCGGCCTTGTCTTCGGCAAGAGCGGAACCCGCAAATGCGGCGCTCGAGAGCATGAGTATAGCGCTGGCCGCCGACAGCCGCCGGCGGCTTGAAATCATTTTCATCATGGCGATAAACCCTCTGTCTGGTTTTTGTAGCTTGCTTCAGTAATCCGGCGCATATGCTTTCCCCATGCCTGCCGGCGGCTTGGGGGTCTGGGAGGACTAGACTTCGACGATCACGGCAATGGGTGCTTCGCCGGGCTTGCATTGGTGTTCCGTGCCACCGGAGACGAAAATCCTCGGATCTCCGGTCACGGATGTGATCACCGCGCCCAGTGCCGCCCGCGCATGACGCTCGTAATTGATATCGGCATCCGAGAGCATCGTGGTCCGTGCGCCGCGCAACATGCCGCCGACCGGCGCTTCCGCCTTGGCAAAGACGGCCTTGACCGCGCTGACATCGATCGCGGCCTGTCCGGTGCTCCCACCCATTGCGTTGGCAATGGCGGCCCTGACGCCCTCCGCATCGGCCACGTCGCGCAAGATGCCATGGCCTATGCGCAGGCTCCCGCCTGCCTTTGCCGAGTTGCCGAACAGGATGATCTCGCAATTGCTCAGTTCGCCGCCGGCCGATGTATTGGCGACGGTGGAATAGAGATCCATGCGCTTGGCGATGACCTCGTCGCTCAAATCCGCCTCATCGACTTCGCCGAGTGCAAGGGCGACACCAAGAGCGGTTGCGCCGCGTGCATAGGGTTTCGAGCCGTTCGGATCGCTGGTGACCAGCTTGGCGCCGCGACGCTCTGCATCCGCAACGGCAGCGGGTGTCAGCAGCGGACCCTTGACCTGGACATAATGGACATCGCCCGCGTCCTCGATGGCGGCATCGGCGAGGGCTGCCCGCACCGCGGATGCCACTTCGTAAACTTCGGCCATCGTGCCGACCTCTTCAGGCGCGAAGTTGCGTGTGACAGCAATGCCGATCGAAAGGCGCTTTTCTCCGGCCGGCTCCGACTGGCTGCTGCGGGTAAAGACGGTGGCGTGCGGGCTGAGAACGCCCTCCGTCCCGCCGGACCAGACGAAGGCGATACGCTTCGTCACCGCGTCCGGGCTTATGCCGAGAAGACCGGAGAGCAGAAGCGAAAGCGACTGGGTCGCGAAGCCGCGGGTGAAGTCATTTGCGCCACCGTTGCCCTCTGTCTTGCCGATAAGCGCAACGATCTCCTCAGCCTTGATTTCGCCCGCGTCGATCAGGCGCTGCAAATCCGACACGTCGCCTGGATTGTTCATTCTGATCTTGTGAACGCCGACGCGCATGGTGCTCTCCTTGTTTGTGCCTATATCTTATGCGTGACTAAATCCTGTGCAAGTTGGCTTGGAATAAATTTCACGATGTGGAATAAATGGGGGCGCGGGGGAACACGATTATTTGAGCGGAAGATTGAATTCAATGCAAAATCAAGAGCCTAAGGAAAGCGGCAGTGTGCAGTCCATCCACCGCGCGCTATCGATTCTGGAGCGTCTGGGAGAGTCGGATGACGGGCTTCCCCTCAAGGAAGTCGCCGCCCAGGCCGGGCTACCGCCGTCCAGCGCACATCGGATTCTCACAACATTGCAGCGCCAGAGGTTTGTTCGTTTCGATCAGGCAACCATGTGCTGGAGCGTCGGCGTGCAGGCCTTTGTCGTCGGCAACGCCTTTGCACGATCGCGCGATATGGTATCGCTTGCCGTGCCGCTCATGCGCAGACTGATGCTTTCGACCGGCGAGACGGTCAATTTCTTCATGCTGGATGGCTCCGAGGTCGTCTGCATGGCGCAGGTTCAGAGCCAGCAGATGGTGCGCGCCATATCGCGGCCGGGCGGCGGTGCGGAGATGCATCGCTCGGCTGCCGGAAAGATGATCCTCGCCCACATGAGCGACGATGAAGTGGCCGCCATCATCCAGAAAACCGGCATGACGCGCTATACCGAGCATACAATCATCACGCCCGATGCGCTGAAGAGCGAACTGCGCAAAATCCGGCAACGCGGATTTTCGGTCGACAACGAGGAGTTTTCCCTGGGGTTGCGCTGTATCGCGGCGCCCATTTACGACGAGGCTGGCATTGTCCACGCGGCCGTATCGATTGCCGGTCCGTCATCCCGGATTTCGGAGGCGCGGGTGGAGGGTCTCGGCGAGATGGTCGCAAACTGCAGCAGGCTGATCACGTCGGAATTCGGCGGCTCGGCGCGAGAGATGGCGCCTCGCGTGCCTTGAATTCGGCCGGCATCCCTTGCGTTGGGGCAGGAGATCGATCACGGCAGAATTAGCCGCCTCGTTTCATTCCGGTTTGCCGATTGCCTTGCCCATGGCGTTTCTGAATGCGGCACCTCTTGGTTCCGGGGCGAAGCTCTCTAAGCACTCTTCACGGCGTCGATGGCGTGCCGATAGTCGGTGAGTGTATCGGCGACGCGTGCCTGAAAGCTCTTGATGTCGCCCTCGAGGTCCCGTTCTATCTCCAGGAACCGGTCGATCAGCGCGGTCGCGACGATGACGCCATCCGCCACCTTGGCGACATCGGCGGCGAGTTCCGGTGTCTTCACGCCAAAGCCCACCATGACCGGAAGGCTTGACTGCCGCCGGCAGCGTTCCACGGCCTCGGCGATCACCTCCTTTGATGCGGAGGGACCACCAGTCGGCCCGACGACGGGAATGCAATAGAGAAATCCGCCGATTCCCGGCTTTTCGACCGCGAAATCGCGCGCCTCCAGCGTCGGTGCGGCGAGCGGGATCATGTAGAGCCCGTGTTTCGCCAGCGCCTTGACGAGATCGTCCGCCTCGCGCAACGGAAAGTCGGCGGCGATCAGTCCGTCGATCCCTGCCGCCGCCGCTGCTTCGGCGAAGCGCTCGTAGCCCATCGTAACCAGGGGATTGGAATAACCCATCAGGATCAGCGGCGTGCGGTCGTCCGTCTCGCGAAAGGCGCGGCAGAGGTCGAGCGTGACACGCAGATTGCCGCCGGCCGCGAGCGCGCGCCTGTTCGCCTTCTGGATGGTCGCACCATCGAGAATGGGATCGGAGAAGGGGTGACCGATTTCGATCAGGTCGATGCCCGAGGCGGCGAAAGTTTTCAGCCGTGCAAGGCTTTCCTCGAAGCTCGGATCGGAGGCGACCGTGAAGGTCACGAAGGCCTTGCGGTTTTCCGTCCTGAGCCGGGCGAACATCGCGTCGATGCGGTTGATGCGTTTCGGGTTGTGTTTCGCCATGTCACGCGTCCTGCCAGAGGATGTCGATGTCCTTGTCGCCGGAAGAGGGTGTCATCACGACGACGGCTTCATGCGGCTCCATGGTCCGGGCCACATGCTCGGCGGCGGCTAGAGCGTGACCGGCTTCCAGGCAGATGAGAACGCCTTCTGTTTCAGCGAGCCGCCGCACCGCGCGCTGCGCCTCGGCGTCGGTTGCTGTCATCGTTTCGACGCGGCCGCGCGAAACGAGATCCGCCAGCTGCGGCGCGGAACCCGGATAGGCGAGCCCCGGCGCAATGGAATTGGCCGCCAGAATCTGCCCCTCCGCGTCAGCCAGAACCAGCGTCTCCGCGCCATGGAAGATGCCGCGCCGGCCCTGCGAAAGCCGCGCCGAATTCGGCGCACCGCTTTCGCCCGAGCCGGCCGCCTCGACGGCAATCAGCCGGATCGAGGGATCGGAGACGAAGGAGGAGAAGAGGCCAACGGTCGACGATCCCCCACCGACGGCCGACAGCACCGCTGACGGCAGCACGCCACCTTCGACCAGCTGCAGCCGCGTTTCCTTGCCGATCACCTGTTGGAAGGCCGCGACCATTTCCGGATAGGGATGCGGCCCGATCGGCGCGCCGGCGACATAGGCATCGGTATCGGAATGCCCCATCCAGTGGCGGATGGCGGCACTTGTCGCCGAACTCAGCGCGCGGTCTGCATCTTCCACAATTTCGAGCTTCGCGCCGAAAAGCCGCATCTTCTTGACCGCCTGCGGCTGGGCTGCCGCATCGCGCGCGCCCATGTAGATCGTGCAGCGCATGCCGAAGCGGGCGGCCACGGCGGCCGTGGCAATACCATTCTGGCCGGACCCCGTGTCGGTCACGACGGCCGACAGGCCCATGCGGCGGGCGAGAAGGCATTGGCCCACCGCCGAGTTGGCATAATTGCCGCCGTTGAAGGTCAGGTCATCGCGCTTCAGCACGATGCGCGCACCGCCCGGACGGCTTGGAAAGGCCGGGATGTCGAAGAGCGGCGTCGGCCGGCCGACGAAGCGGTTCAGCAGATGCGTCAGTTCCGCGTGAAAGGCCGGATCGCCCCAGGCACTGTGGAAACCGGCTTCCAGCCGGTCGAGCACAGGCAGGAGAACGGGGGCGACGAACTGTCCGCCGAAGGACCCGTAACGGCCGGGGCGGCTTTCGACCTTCAATGCACGCGCCATGGTCAGGCTCCCTGCTTGCCGGCACGGCGGACGAGAACAGCCGCCAGAATGATCGTGCCGGTGATGATGTCCTGCAGGAAGGTCGAGACGCCGAGGATGGTCAGCCCGTTGCCGATGACGGCGATGATGGCCGCACCCACCAGCGTGCCGGGCACGTTGGCCTCGCCCTCGCGAAACGCCGTCATGCCGAGGAAGACGGCGGCATAAGCCGAGAGCAGATAGCCTCCGCCACCCGTCGGATTGGCCGAGCCGATGCGGGCTGTGAGCAGAATACCGACGAGCGCGGAGAGCACGGCGCTGACGATGAAGGCGAACATCGTGTTGGGCACGATGCGCACGCCGGCAAGGCGCGCCGCCTCGCGGTTGCCGCCGATAGCATAAAGCCGCCGTCCGATCTCGACCTTGTCGAGGATGATCCAGGCGCAGGCGGCAACGCCAATCAGCCACCAGGTCAGCGTCGGCAGGCCGAGCATCGTGCCGCGCCCGATATCGCGGAAGCCGCCCGGAATATCGCCGAACAGCGTCGCCCCCTCGCAAAGCCAGAAGGTGATGCCGCCAATGATCGTGCCGACGGCAAGCGTTGCGATGAAGGAAAGCACTTCGAAGCGCGAGACCACGAAGCCGGAGACCGCGCCGAAGACGGCAGCGGCAGCCAGAACGGCAAGGCAGGCAAGCGGGGCGGGGACGCCGGCCTTGAACAGGAAGACGACAAGAATGCCGCCGAAAGAGACGATGGACGCGGTCGAAAGGTCGAATTCGCCCACCGCCATCACGACAGTCGCGCCAATTGCGACGATGGCGAGCAGCGTCATCTGCTGCGTGATGTTGATGAGATTGCTCGGCGAGCCGAAAGCATCGGGCGAGGCGATGGAGAAGGCGATGATGATCGCGATGAGGGCGGCGAGCGTGCCGAAACGTCTGACGAAACCGGTCATGCTGCGGGGTCTTTCCGTGACTGATGTTGGAATGCGGCGTCGATGATGCGCGCCGGCGTGAGGGAGGAGCCGGAGAGTTCGGCGGTGATCTCGCCGCCGGCGAGAACGAGGACGCGGTTGGCAAGCGCCAGCAGTTCGTCCATGTCGGATGTTGTCATGAGGACGGCCGCGCCCTCGTCGGCAAAGCGGCGGGCGACGGCGTGAATTTCGGCCTTGGCGCCGACATCGACACCGCGCGTCGGCTCATCGAGGATGAGAAGGCGGATCGGTCGGCCGAACCAGCGGCCGAAGAGAAGCTTCTGCTGGTTGCCGCCCGAAAGCGTCAGCGGCTTGGCAAAGGCCGAGCCCATCTTGACCGATAGCGCCGCCTTGACCTCTTCGGCGCGCCGCCTCAGGGCGGCGAGGCCAACCCAGGGCAGCGATGGTGCAACACGCACGGCCTTGAGATTGGCGATGGCGAGGTTTTCCGCGATGGTCCGGCTGACGATCAGGCCCTCATGGCGGCGATCTTCCGGAACATAGGCGCCGCCGGCAGCGATCCGGTCGCCGATATGGCCCGGCCGCAACGCCCGGCCTTCGAGCGTGATCGTGCCTTCGCGATGGGACGTCGCGCCCCAGACGATCTTCATGAGCGAGGAACGTCCCGCACCCACAAGCCCGTAAAGCCCGAGAATTTCCCCCGCCTTGATCTCGAAGGAGATGCGCGAACCGTGGTCGCCGAAGGGTAGATCGGAGACCTTGAGCGCAACCGGGCTTCTCGCCGGTGTCGGCCGGGCGATCAGCTCGGCCTCTTCACGGCCCGACATGAGTCGCACCAGGCCGGGGCGATCAATGTCGGAAACGTCGCCCGCTCCCGCCGTCACGCCGTTGCGCAGCACGGTATAGCGGTCGCAGATCTCCATCACCTCATCCAGCCGGTGCGAGATGAAGATGACGGCCACCCCGCGCTCGGCCAGCCGGCGGACAGCCTTGTGCAGGCGGCGCGCCTCGCCATCGGAAAGCGAGGCCGTCGGTTCGTCCATCACGACCAGTCGTGCTGGCTCGCCGATCAGCGCACGGATGATTTCGACCAGCTGCTTCTGCCCGGTGGTCAGCCGTGCGGCAGGCACGTCGAGCGGCAGATCGGGAGCGATGTCGCGGGCCGTCTCCGCAATCGCGCGGGCCATCGCGGCCCGGTCGATGAAGGGGCCGCGTTTCGGATAGGCGCGGCCGACAAAGGCGTTCTCGACCGCCGTGAAATGCGGAACGAGGCTCAGTTCCTGATGGATGAAGCGGAAGCCGAGCTCTTCGGCATGGCGGACGCTTTCGATGCTCGCGGGCTTCCCGTCGATGAGAATCTCACCGGCATCGGGCGTCACGAGGCCGGACAGCGTCTTGATCAGCGTCGACTTACCCGCGCCGTTTTCGCCGAGCAGGCCGTGAACGGAGCCGGCGGCGACCTCGATATTGGCACCGCCAAGTGCGCGCGCGCCGCCATAGCGCTTTTCAAGCGCCTTGATGCTGAGCAACATGGTCATAATTCCAGTGAAGAGGGATGGCCGCCCCGTTCAGGCGGAGCGGCCAGATATCTCGCTCAGGGGCACTTCACGCCGAGCGTTTCCGGCGTGATCATGACAGCCGGAACATACATTTCGTCGCTGTCGGCCTTGCCGCCCTTCAGGATCTTGTCGAGCTGTTCGGCGCCCAGCGTCGCCATCTTCGGGAAGTCCTGACGGAAGGTCGCCTTGTAATGCGTGCAGGACTTGATCATGTCGACCGCCTGCGCGTTGCCGTCGATGCCCATGATGATGAGCTTGGACTTCGGCAGTTCGGATTCGGTTGCCAGTTCGGCGCCGATGCCCGGATCGTCGAAGGCGGCCCAGACGCCGTCGATCTTGTCGCCGTGCTGGCGCAGGATGTTTTCCATCGCAACGCGGCCATCATCGACCGGGCCGGGAACCTTTACGAAGTGGTCGGCAATCACCTTGATGTCCGGGTATTTCTTCAGCGTGGCGTCCAGGCCGAGTTCGCGCTGGTGCACGCCCGGATGGGCGGAATGGAAGAACTTCACGATATTGCCCTTGCCGCCCATCGCCTTGAACAGCGCCTCAGAGAGCTGCGTGCCGAGCTCGAAATTGTTCGACGTCACGTTGACGGCGACGTTGGCGCGCTTCGACCCGTCGAGTGAGATCACCGGGATGCCGGCCTTGGCGGCCATGTCCACCTGATCGCCCACCTGGCCCGGATCGGTCGAGATGAGCACGATGGCGTTCGCTTTGGCGTTCACCGTGTCTTCCATGCGCGAGGCGAGCTGGCCGAAATCGTTGCGGGTGTCGATGATCGTCACCTTCCAGCCGCGCTTCTCGCCTTCGGCCTTGAAGCTCTGCGCCATCTCGTTGGTCGGGATGGAGCTGATATAGGGCGTGAGAATGGTCACGTCTGTGGCGAAGGCGGCGGTGGAGCCGGCCAGCGACAGCGCCAGCGCTGCAAGGGTCATTCTGATGGATTTCATGGGACTGTTCCTCTCGTCTTGTTGGTTCATTTCCTGAGCGCTTTAGCGGTGCGGCTCGCCCGTCTCGATGATCCCGAGCGGCTTCAGCGCGTCGATGGCCTTCAGATAGGCCTCGAACATGCGGTCGTAACGCTGCTTTCGCTTGGGATCGGGTTCGAAAATCGTCTGCACCGAGGTCATGGCCGGCACGGCCTCGGCAATGGTCTGGAACGCGCCGACGCCGACGGCGGCCATGATGGCGGCGCCGAGGCACCCGACGTCATTATAGCTGAAACGGTGCAGCGGCACGCCGAGGCAATCCGCGCGGATCTGGCTCCAGAGATCGGAGCGCGCGCCACCACCGCCATAGAGCAGCCAGTCCGGCCGGTAGCCGGCGGCCTCCGTCAGCGCATTGAAGAGATGCCGTGCCGAGAGCGCGACGCCTTCCATGACGGCCAGCGCGAATTCCGGTCCGCCGGTGCGGCTGTCGAGCCCGATGAAGGAGCCGCGAATGTCGGCATCCCAGAGCGGTGCGCGCTCGCCCTCCAGATGCGGCAGGAAGAGAACGGGCCGGCCGTCGCGATCTGCCTTGCCGGCCAGTTCGGCAACATCGCCCGGCTCGATTCCGACCGTGTTGCTCCACCAGCGCAGCGAATCCGCCCCGCTCTGCGTCGGACCGGCATTGACGACAAGACCATCCACTGTCGCGAAGGTGACGACGCCCGGCGCGCCGATGCGCTGCGATCCGGCCAGCGCCAGGATTTCGCTGGTGCCGCTGACATACATGCCCTGGCCGGGTTTGAAGACGCCGCAGCCGAAGAGGTTGCCCCAGGCATCCATGGTGCCGACGGTCACGGGCACCCGCCGTGCATGGCTGCCGAGCTGCATCTCGCCGGCGATGTCGGTAAAGAAACGCAGCGGTGGCAATCGCTCGGCGGCCCCATCGACCCGCGAAATCAGTGGCTCGATATAGGTGAGGTCGAGGCCGACATGGCCGAAGGAGGCGATGGGGTCCGCAACCGCCGCGCCGGTCAGCCGAAGAAGGCAATAGTCCTTCGGCGACAGCACGTAACGCGTCTTCTCCCAGAGGTCGGGATGATGCTTCTGGAACCACATCATCTTGGCGAGCGCATGGCTCGCGCCCACAGGCATCTCCGCGCCCCACCAGGCCTGCTTGTCGGCCGGCGAAATGGCGCGATCGAGCGCTTCCGCTTCGCGGGCAGCACGCACGTCCTGCCAGACGATGGCGGGGGCCAGCGGCTCGCCATTTGCGTCGACGAAGACGTCGGTGTTGACCTGGCTGCAAAGCCCGACGGCGACGACGCGTTCGGGGTCGCGCCCGACGAGAAGCCCGTCGATGGCATCGCGCACGCCGTCCAGCCAGTCCTGCGGGTTCTGTTCGACGAGGCCGGGGCCAGGCCGGGCGGTTGGGTAATTGCGGCTCCAGTGATCGACCACGTCGCCGGCAAGCGTGAAGAGCCCGGCCTTGACGGCGGTCGAACCGATATCGAACCCGATCACATAGGCATCGTCACGCATCGAGGCCGCTCCTCAGGTCGTGAAGCAGCGCCTGGAGTTCGTCCGACCCTGAAAGGGCGGCGCGCAGCACCTGCGAGCCAACCACGACGCCATCGGCATCGAGATCGCAGGCTTCTCGGGCCTGCGCGCCGTTGGAGATGCCGAAGCCGAGAAGGATGGGGGCCGTGACGCCGGCCGCCCTGAGGCTGGCAATCCTTGCGGCATTGCCGGGATCGACATCCTTGCGCGGCCCGGTCGGGCCGTCATTCGATTGTAGCATGACATAGAATTCAGCCTGCCGCGCTCGCGCCATGCCGTCGGCGCTCAGCGGCAGGGGCAGGAACGCAGACGGCGAAACGCCTGCCGCGACCGCAGAGTTTTCCAGCCTTGCAGCCAGCGGATCGCCTTCGTGGGCAACTACGAGAAGGCTATCGAGCCCGCGCCAGAGACCGCTATCGGCAAAGGCCGGATGCGCTTCATCGGCGTAAGTCATCAGAAGCGTGCGCGGTGGATCGCGAAACCGTGAAAGCCGGTCGAACACCGCATCGAGATCGCGGCGCCAGGAGGCGCGATCGGCGCGCGCCATCGAGGCGCGGACATCGGCGCCATCCAGAAACGGTTCGGCCGAGGTCATGCCGATCTCGATCACATCGACGCCTTCTCCGGCGTAGGTGTCCAGGAGTTCCACGGGAACGGCCGGATCGCCCAGCGGAAAATAGCAGCTCAACAGCGACTTTCCGGTTAGCGCGGCAAATCGCGCGTCTCGTCTTGATGTGGCGGTTTCCGTCGGCATGTCTTTCATCATTCCATATGCATCGCTCTATGTGGCGGCGACGGGAGGAAGATGAAACAAGGTCATCGAATTGTCATGTCCGAAGATGCACCGAACCGGGCGGTCGAAAGACAATTCTGCAGGATGTGGATAGTGGGGTCGCTCAGTGGCGGTTCGCGGCATCCGCCGAGGGCAGCACGCCAAAGAAATCGCGGTAGGCGGAGGAGAACCGGCCCAGATGCCGGAAGCCCGCCCGACTTGCCGCCTCGGCCACGGTCAGGCCTTCCGTCCTGATCAGGCTGCGTGCCTTTTCCATTCGAATACGGGTCAGCATGTCATAGGGGCTGGTCTGGTAGAACCGCTGGAAGCCTTCATAGAGCGCGCGCTCGGAAACCCCCATTTCCTCCGCGATGTCGGGAATGGAGAGCCGCTCTCCGAAGCGTGCATGGAAGAGTTCCAGCGCGCGCTTCACATGCCGCGGCGTTGCCGTCACGCGCTCGGGCACCACGGTGCCGCCCTTCACAAAGGGGATATTGCCGATGAGAAGGTCAACGATGCGGTTGGTCAGTGCATCGCGGCGGATGATATCGGCCTGCTCGGGTACCGCAAAATCCCGTGCAAGTGCATTGAACATCGAAACGAGCTGCCGGCCATGGCTGGTGCGGAGATCGACAACCGGATTGAACACCGGCATGTCATTGATATTGCGGTGTGTGAGGCGGGTGAACCGCTCTTCCATCCGCTCCGCTTCGATCTGCAGCATCCATTGCCGTGTGTTCGCGCGCCAGCGGGAACGGAACTTCGGTCCCGGCGACAGAAGCAGCGCCTTGCCCGGGCTGGAGCGGATGTCGTCTGCCCCATAGGATATTTCGACACCGCCGGTGAGCGGCATTTCCAGCATGTAGAACCGGTCGAACCCGTCTGAGCGAACTTCGATGTCGGTGCCGTATTCGAGGCTGTTGAACGCACCGGTCGGGATGGACAGACCCATATGTCGCATGCCGACGCGGTTGCCGGACAGAGCCTCCAACCGATGGCTGCAGAACGTATGCGTCATGTAGTGCTCCGCCTCCAGCGGATCACTCGCCACGTAGCTGATGACACTCCCCTCGGCCAGCATGCTTCCCGATCTGCAGTCCGTTGCACCCATCGGCGGTCTCAAGATGAACCTGCCTTGCTTCCACATTGAAAGCACAGTGGGCCGCAAAACACAATCAGACCGGACCCGCCCCAAAATTGACGTCCTGAGGCAGGCGCCTCTTCAAGTCTGGAACAGAGGCTGGAAGACCTTCCACCTGTACTGCCAGGGAACCATCCCGGGCTGGTGCTGTTAGGGCGACCGACGAGTGGCGCAGCCAGAATGGTCAGGAGACAGATGATGCCGACAGCCAAACAAGACGACGTCGCTCCGGTGAGCGGCAGCGATGACGCCCGGTCTGGCGCGGGCGAGGCCGCACGAGACAGAGAGGATGCAGCGCAACAGGCCGAGAAACGCCTGCGCCAGCAGGGTGCCCTGGACGAGGGTGTGGAAACCCGAAGCCACGAACTTGCTATGGCCTATCTGCGTCTGGGCGGTCGACGTCGTGCCATCCTGGACGACAACATAGCGGACACGCGCAAGTGGGAACCGGATGAACCGGAGGCCGAGAAATACTGGCAGGACCACATCGCGCCACTCTCGGACACCCAGCGCAAGCAGGTGGAGGAGCACCTGCCGAGCGTCAACGAAGATTGAAGCGTCGGCATCTTTAAGGAGAAGTGACCATGAACGAGATGGAACCGAAACTGCGCGCATGCGTGGAGGCTTGTCTGCGCTGTTACAGCACCTGCCTTCACGCCGCGATGAACCATTGCCTCGAAGCCGGCGGGCAGCATACGGAACCGGCGCATTTCAGGTTGATGATGGCCTGCGCGGAAATCTGCCGCACATCGGCACACTTCATGCTCATCGGCACGGAGCATCATCGCCATACCTGTCGGGAATGCGCGGAAATCTGCGAGCAATGTGCGGCCGATTGCGAGCGTGTCGGCGGCATGGAGGACTGTGTCGAAACGTGCCGGCAATGTGCCGAAAGCTGCCGGGCCATGGCAGGATAGACGACGCAAGCACGTAATATGCAGCGAACGGCGGCTGGAAGGCCGTCGTCAACCCGGAAGAGGCCCGCCGCGGCTCCTCGCTGAACCAGATGCAGGGCCTCACACCTCGTCGTCGAAGGGCAAGGAGTTGTCCCGGGTGAATTCATTGAAAATGTAGCGCAGGCTGCGCGCATCGACCTCCTGTTTCGACATGCGGAAGTCGGCGCCGAATTCGCTGAACGACTGGAAATAGTTGCTGGAAATATCGCTGGAGATGATCCCGATCGGGCCGATATAGCGCGCCTTGCGGATCAGCGGCACGGTTTGCCGGAAGTCGTTATGCGGCGGCAGCATGTTGTCGATCAGGATGATGTCGTAGCTACGCTCGGCCAGCTTCTGCAACCCGTCGTCCAGCGTCGATACGAAGTCCACGGCGACATCGTGGCTTTCGACCTTCTTCAGTTTGTACTGGATGATCTCGTATTCGGTTGGATCGTCATCAATCAAAAGGACGCCGATGCGTTTCTGCTGTTCGTCCACGCCGTCTCCCATCAGCTAATGATTCCGACCCTGATCGCCTTCGTGACAAGATGAATCCGATTGAGCGCATCGAGTTTGCGCATTGCGGAGCCAATATATTCGTTCACGGTATATTCCGATAGTCCCAGAATTAGGGCAATTTCGCTCGATGTCTTGCCCTCGGCCGTCCATTCCACGACCTCGATCTCCCGTCTCCGGAAACGCGGGGTTTCTGCATCCAGACCCTCCGCCACCGCCAGCTTTTCCAAAGCCTGAAGAAAATCGAAGATTGCGCCTGCGACTTCCGCCTCCGGACGCGTAGCAAGATCATCAGCCAGCACGAGGACAAGACGTTCGCCGGTCAAGGCTGTCATCGGGATCAGGTTCGCGCGCCGGCATGGCATGTAGGGCGCCAGCGCGGCTGGCGGCTCCGGCAGGATGGCCGGCCTGCGCAGGCCGGCGAGCTGGCCGAGAAGGGCCTGGCTTTCCTCCGAGGAGACGTTGGCAAGGCTACCGCGCCCCCGGGGCAGATCCGCCAGCAGGCAGATCCGGTCCAGGCGTGGCTCCACCCTGACGCCAGTCAATTCGAAGACGGCGAAGGACAGGAAACCGTATCGATCGGCAAGCATTCGGAAGACGCGAAAGAAGTCGGTCCGATTGATCGCGCGGTTCAGCTCCGCATCGATGCTTTCGTCTGTCAGATCCAGGTTCATCTCAGAAGACCTGCATCGTTCGGGTAGGGTAGTGGGGTTCTGCACAAGGGCGAATCTCCTTCCATCCAGCATCTTCCGGTCATCTGGACAGTCAAGTATAATCTTCTATCTGAGGTCAAACTCTGCAAGCTGCGCACGGATCAGCCGCTTGAAGTCGGCGACGATCCGTTCTCCGTCCTCTCCTCCCTGGAAAAGAGCGAGACGCACAGCCCCGCCGGCAAGCTGGAAAAGGAGATAGACGGAGCGTGTGAAATTCTCGCGGTGATGCTCGGCAACCAGATGCTGGGTCCTTGCCGAGAAACCCGCAGCCTGCACGCGCGTTTGGGCAATGTCGAGATTCCGCATTTCCTTGTCCGCCTGAACGGCATTGAGCAGATCCTGTATCGCCGGTTCGTCTTTCAGCATCTCGAAGTAGCCGTCGACGATCGCTTCGGTCGCCCGCAGGATGCCCCGCGCGTCCTGGATTGCCCCGACAATATCCTTGAGCGTCAGCTGAAATCGTTCGGAGAACCGCCTGTAGAGCTCGGCAGTCACCGCCGTGCGGTTGGGAAAATAGTGGTAGACGCTCGCCAGGGGCATGCTGCTTGCGGAAGCGATGTCCACCATTGCCAGCGCGACCAAGCCCTTTTCCCCGATCAGCTTTTGCGCGGTAGAAAGAATGAGGTCCACGCGCTCGCGACTTCGGTCCTGCCGCGGCTGTCGTCGCAATGTTTTGGCCGGCCTTCTCATCTGCGACTCCGGATTGACAAACACCCGCCAACACTATCATGCTTCAAAAGCTGATAGTCTATCAGTTTCTCGTGATGCGCTTTGGGAGGTGAGGGCGAATGGAGGCGGAATGGCTGGTCGGCAGTCCCTCCCGGACGAATATGTGGGCGGCTCTGTGGGTCGGCTCGGTTGGACTTCTCATTCTCGGTCTCCAGCCTATTTTGCTCGGCGCCCTCCTGAATGAGGGCCGCGTCAACTTCGACCAGCTTGCCTTTGCCGCCACCGTCGAAATTCTGGCGATCGGTGTGGGTTCGGTGCTTTCCGCCTTTCTCCTCGGCAGCGGTGCAATCCGCGCCAAGGCGGCCGTTTTCCTTGTCCTGACAGCCATGTGCAACCATGCCACGGCATCCACGGATGGACCGACGTCCGTGACCGTCACGCGCGGGCTTGCGGGAATCGTCGAAGGCGGGCTTGTCGCTTTTGCGGTCGAACTGATCGCGCGCTCGCGTCATCCAGGGCGGATCGGTGGCTATTTCGTCTCCGTGCAGACTTTGGCGCAGGCCGGTATAGCGGCTCTTCTGGCGCTGTGGTTCGTGTCCCGCTGGGGTGCCGTTGGCGGGTTCGAGGCGCTGGCGATCATCTCCCTTGCCAGCCTGGCAATCATTTTCCTTCTGCCCGAAAGTTATGGCGCGCTGCCAAAGCCCGCCGATCAGTCGGCCTCTGGACTCTGGCATCCGGCTCCCCTGACCGCGCTGCTTTCGATCTTCAGCTTCTATATGTTTCTCGGGTCGCTCTGGGCATTTCTCGAGCCGCTCGGCGGCGATGCCGGCATCACGGCCGACATTGTGGGTCTCATGGTCTCGGTGAGCCTGGTGGTGCAGATTCTGGGCGCCGTGACATCGACGGCCCTGGAGGCCCGGTTACCTTTTCGGCCGGTTCTGGCCATCGCAGGCGTTGCGGCACTGGCCATCGCGCTCGCTCTCTCGCTGCATCCGCATGCTCTGGTCTTCTGGTGTCTGGCCATGAGTATCGGCTTCATCTGGCTGTTTGTCGTGCCATTCCAGGTCCGGATCGCAGTGGATGCCGATGCCTCGCGCAATACGGCGCTCGTTGTGCCGGCCGCTCAGCTTTTCGGGGCTGCGCTCGGGCCCGCCGGCGCGTCCGCCTTCGTCGAGACGGGATCATCCGTCGGCGTCGCCTATTTCGCCGCGGCAAGTGCTGCCGCATCTGTTCTGTTCGTCATTCTCAATGCGTTCTCCCTGCGCCGGGTGCAGGGAGAAAAGGGAAGGGTCACATGAGGGAAACGGCCGCAGCATCCAATTGGTCGAACTGGTCTGGCAATGTCCGAGCCACGCCACGCCGGATTGCCCGGCCGGCGGACGAGGCGGAACTCGGCGATGTGATCCGCTCCGCCCCTGGCCCGGTGCGCATCGTGGGCTCCGGCCATTCCTTCACGCCACTCGTTGCCTCCGAAGGGACGATCCTCGACCTTGGCGGCTTTTCCGGATTGAAGGCGCATGATTCGGAGAGAATGACAGCCATTGTCGGGGCTGGCACGCCGCTCGGCCAACTGACCCATCTGCTGGACTCGGCAGGGCAGGGGTTGCCGAACATGGGCGACATCGATCGCCAGACGATCGGCGGCGCCCTCGGCACGGCCACTCACGGATCGGGACTTGGCCTCGGGGCATACCACACCCAGCTGCTCAAGGTTCGCCTCGCCGACGGGCGCGGTCAGATCCGTGAGTTCAGCGCGGACACACAAGGCGAGATGATCCAGGCAATCGGGGTCAACCTCGGTGCCTTCGGGGCGATGACCGAAGTGACGTTGCAGAACATGGCATCCTATCGCCTTCGCCGCCGCCGCCGCGCGCTGCCGCTCGCGGAAGTCCTGCAGGACTTTGACACACTGCTGAAATCCCATCGCTCGGCCGAATTCTTCTTCATTCCGTTTTCCAGCCATGCCCTGCATTTGACCTACGACATCGCGGAGGGACCGGTCAGTACACATCCGCCCGAGCAGGATGAAGATGGGTTGAAGACCCTGAAGATGCTGCGGACCGCTCTGAAACGACTGCCCTGGCTGCGTCGCAGGCTGATCGGCTCAGCCCTTGCCAAGGTCGAGCCCGAGGATTTCGTCGATGTATGGTTCGGGGCCTATGTCAGTGAAAGACGGACGCGCTTCAACGAGATGGAATATCACCTGCCATTCGAGGCAGGAGCAAAGGCACTCGGCGAAATCGTCACGCTGATGGAGCGGGCCTTTCCCGAAGTCTATTTTCCGCTCGAAATCCGCTCCGTCAGGGCGGATGAAACCTGGCTGAGCCCCTTTTACCGCCGTGAAACCTGCTCGATTGCCGTGCATCACGATGCCGCAGAAGACCCGACCGCGTTTTTCCGCGCCGTGGAACCGATCTTTCGCCGGTGTGACGGCCGGCCGCATTGGGGCAAGATGCATAGCCTCACAGCGCAGGATTTCGCGGCGCTTTATCCGCGCTTCAAGGACGCGATGGAGGTGCGACGCGACATCGATCCCGAAAACCGTTTCATCTCGCCTTACCTGGCAAAGATCCTGGGCGTCGAGACATGAGCGACGATGTCTACTTCCGCGCGCTTTCAACAGCGCTTCGGGATGCCCGCCGGCACCGCCCAACACTGGTGCTTGACCTGGACCGGCTTGATGCCAATCTCGAGGCTGTCCGCTCGGGAGTACCACCCCATGTGGCGCTGCGCGTCGTGGACAAGTCATTGCCATCGATTCCACTGCTTGCGCGTGTCATGGACAAGCTGGGCACCCGACGGGTGATGAGCTTCGATCTGCCGGTGACACGTGCGGTTCTGGAGGCATTTCCGGATGTGGACATTCTCTTCGGCAAGCCGATACCGACAGCAGCCCTCCGCGCCTTTCTCGCCGAATTGCCGCCTGATGCGATTGCCGACTTTGCCGCGCGCACCGTCCTGCTCGCCGATGGGGTTGCCCGCGTCGAACAATTGGCGGCACTGGCCACCTCCGAGAAGGTTGGCTTTCGCGTTGCCCTGGAAGTCGATGTCGGGATGCATCGTGGCGGACTGACCACGCCCGCGTCTGTGACGGCGGCGGCGGGAGCGGCGCTGCAATCCGGGTCGCTGACGCTGGAGGGTATCATGGGTTATGAGGCCCACATCCCCGCGATCCCGGGCTTTGCTGGCGGTTCTGCCGCCGAGAGCAGGGCGGTCAGGGCGAGGCTCGCGGCCTTCGCAGAGGCGCTCCCTCCCGGCTGCCGCCAGATCATCAACAGCGGCGGCAGCAAGACGGTGCTGACCTATGCCGACCCCGGCGTTGCGACAGAACTCTCGGTCGGCTCGGCTTTCGTGAAGCCGACGGATTTCGATGTGCCGCCGCTCGCAAGCCTGAAGCCGGCGGTCTTCATCGCTACGCCCGCTCTGAAGGTGGTGGACGCCATGCTGCCCGGTCCGCGGTGGATGACGTCACTCTTTCAGACGCTGGGTCTGTTTGGAAAAAGGGGCTGCTTTCTCTATGGCGGGCACTGGTTGGCAAAGCCGGTCTTTCCAAAGGGTATGCGGGAAAGCAGGCTATGGGGTCACTCATCGAACCAGCAGTTCATGTCGCTGCCGGAGGCTTGCGATCTGCAAGACGATGATCTCGTATTCTTCCGCCCCACCCAGAGTGAGGCCGTGCTTTGGCAATTCGGCGAAATACAGCTCTTTTCCAAGGGCAGGATTATCGGCGCGTGGCCCCCGATCCTGCCATAGGCTTATCGCGGGGCGTATTCCTGGATGAGGAAGCTGATGGCGGTCGGATCGAATTCGGCCTTGTCGATGCGGAAGTCCGCTCCGTATTCGGCAAAGGACTGGAAATAGGGATCCGTCAGCGACGAAGAGATCACGCCGATCGGGCCGATATAACCACTCTGGCGAAGGCGCGGAACGCTTTCACGAAAATCTTCACCTGGCCCCAGACGGTTGTCGAGAAGGACAATGTCAACGGCCGCACCCTTGCCGAACATGGCCACGGCTTCGTCGATACATGCTGCGTACAGCATGTTGATGTCGTAATTCACGACTTTCTTCATCTGGGCCCGAAAGATCAATTCCTCCGCCGGGTCGTCGTCGATGAGCATGATATTGACGACAGTCGCCATTAACCTCGCCACTCCGTTTCGCCTCTCAGGCAATCATCTGTTCGGCCTTGGTGTCGCAAATGTCAACACGATCAGGCCACGCAAATTCAAAGACTATATAAATTGCCAAACGCTGAATCCGTTCTGGTCAATCTAGTGATTAGGGGATGATCTGCTCCCGGATTGCTTTGGCCACCATCTGGGTTCGGTTTACCACATCGAGCTTTTTCAGGATCGTTGCGGTATGAGAATTTACCGTGTGCTCGGAAACGGACACGATCAGAGCGATCTCGCCGGCCGTCTTGCCGTGCGAGATCCACTTCAGGATCTCCAGTTCGCGCGGCGTGAGGCCCATGCCCTTCTTGTTTGCGAGGATTTCCCGGAAATAGAAGTCGAATGCGTAAGCCGCGTCGTAATAGATTGCGTGCAGAAGCTCCATGTTCGGAACGTCGCGGTCGCCCAGGAAGATGATCGCATGCCGGCTACCGTTCAGCCCCTGCACTGGAATGCAGAGCGCCAGCTCGAATCCCATCTGCCGCATCAGTTCATCCTGGGTACCGTCGGCGTCGATCCAGTAGGTCGGAAGCGTGGTCTCCTGCAGCATCTTGAACAGGCCGGACTCGGAGAAGGCATAGCGTCCGTCATAGGCCTCGGCGAGCCCCGCCGGCAGGTCATGCAGCTCAAGCTGGGTGGAGAGCGTCGGTGCCGGCACATCGGCAAAAAGCCGCATCAGGCAGAAATGCTCGAAACCTGCTCGCAAAGCCATGGAATGGAATATGCGGAAGAAGTCCACACGGTTGACCGCTTTGGCAAGCTCATTCTGATAATTGCCGGGACATTGATTTTTCAATTGCAGCGTCAAAAAGCCCGTCCTTGAACCATGTGAATGCGCACACAAATACAGGAAGCCATCTCACTGCGGTCAACAACGCAAAAACCCTATAGGCTTCCCGCGCCCGCAAGAAACCGTCAGGTTGATCCGTCATTGGATTCGACGCCCCGTTTATCAATCAACCTGAAATTGACGTCGTTGCAATCGGCGATTCCAACTATTGCTTTTTTTTAAAGCAAGCCCGCGACTCAGCGTCCGAGCAAATTGCCCTGGCGGCATCAGGCAGTAGCGCTGACCTTGGCCGGCATCTCTTCAAGTCCGAGCAGGAAATTGATCTGCGGACGGGCAACGACCAGGTCGTGGATCGAATACTGTGCCAGGACCTCGAAGAAGGCATTCAGCGCCTTGCGCAGCGCCGAGTTCAGCCCGCAACTATCGACGAGAGGGCATTCCGTCACATCGGAATCAAAGCACTCGGCCATCGAGAAATTATCCTCGGTCACCTTCACCACGTCGAACAGGCTGATCTTCTCGGCGGGGCGACCCAGGCGGATACCGCCATTGCGGCCACGCACCGTTTCCACGATGCCTGCCTTGTGCAGAGGCTGCAGGATCTTGAACAGGAACAGTTCGGAGACACCATAAGCCTTGGCGATCTCGGGAATGCGGCTGAGATTGTCGGCATTCGCCGCGCAATACATCAGCATCCGCACCGCGTAGTTGGTCTGTTTGGTAAGCCGCATCCGAAAACCTCGATCAGTCGATGGTGGTCGTTATAGACCTGTTTGCAGTTTGGAACAATTCCAAAATATGAACGGGCCACTCATATTTCGCCTTCGTATTGACGAGCCCTGTGGGTCGCCCTAAAAGATGACAAAAATTATCCACATAGATACTGGAGGTATCCTTGTCGAACGTTGTGAAGAATTGCGTTCTTGCCGCTGCCCTGCTTGCCGGGACCGCTCTCCCTGCATTCGCCGATGGCGAGGTCAATATCTATTCCTATCGTCAGCCGGATCTGATCAAGCCGGTTCTCGATGCCTTCACCAAGCAAACCGGCATTACGACCAACGTTCTGTTCCTGGACAAGGGCCTTGTCGAGCGGATTAAGGCAGAAGGCGAAAATTCGCCGGCCGACGTCATCCTGACGGTGGATATTGCCCGCCTGACCGAAGCCAAGGAAGGCGGCGTCGTGCAGCCGGTGAAGGACGCGAAGATCGAGGCCAACATCCCGGCCAGTTTCCGCGACCCGGATGGCGATTGGTTCGGCCTTACCACGCGCGGTCGCGTCGTCTACGCATCCAAGGAGCGTGTTGCGCAGGATGAAATTACTTATGAAGAGCTCGCCGACCCGAAGTGGAAGGGCAAGATCTGCATGCGGGATGGCCAGCACTCCTACAATATCGGCCTGATCGCTTCGATGATTGCGCATAACGGTGCGGAGGCGACCGAGAAGTGGCTGACAGGCCTGAAAAACAATCTCGTTCGCAAGCCGGATGGCAACGACCGCAGCCAGGCCAAGGCAATCTGGGCCGGCGAATGCGATCTCGCACTCGGCAACACCTATTATGTCGGTCTGATGCTAACCGACACGAAGGAGCCCGAGCAGAAGGAATGGGCCGGCGCCATCAAGGTGCTCTTCCCGAATGCCAAGGATCGCGGCACGCATGTGAACGTCTCCGGCATGGCGCTCGCCAAATATGCTCCCGACAAGGAAAATGCCATCAAGCTGATGGAATTCCTGTCGTCCAGGGAAGCCCAGCAGATCTATGCCGAACAGGTCTTCGAATATCCGGTCCTGCCGGGTGCCGAGCCGTCTGCGGTCGTGAAGTCCTTCGGCGAAATCCACCCGGACAAGCTGGCGCTGACCGACATCGCCAAATACCGCAAGCAGGCCTCCGAACTGGTCGACAAGGTTGGCCTGAACGACGGCCCGGCGAAGTAAGCCGCCGCGTCAGCAACAGATCGGAAAACAAAAGGCCGAGTCCATGACCCGGCCTTTTTGTTTGTGGTCGATCGCCTTGAGGCAGCGGGGGCGTCCGTTCGCGTGTTGACACAGGAGCGCCGCAGCCGGCATGTTGCGCTTCATGTCGATGCCTGAAGCTCTCTCACAGTGCCTTGTTCTGAATACTATCGCGGCTGCGCGCGCGCTCACGCGTGTCGCGGATGCCCGGTTCAAGCCCTTCGGCGTCACCGTGCAGCAATTCTCCCTGCTGGCAGCGATCCGTTTCAATCCTGACGAACCGGTGAAAAATCTTGCCGAGCGCATTTCTCTGGATCGCACGAGCCTGACACGCAATCTCGATCTGCTTGAGAAAAAGGGGCTGGTCAGGCGCATAGCCCAGGCAGCGGGAAACGCACGTATTTGCGCGCTGACGGAGAGTGGCAATAGCCTTCTGGATCAACTGCTTGAGGAATGGCAGCAGGCTCAGAAGGGGATTATCGCCGGCTTTTCGGAAAGGGATGCCGACGCCTATATCCGCATTTCGAAACACTTCATGAAGTTCTAGCTTTCCCGAAAGGCCTTGTCCGCAGGTCATAAAGTGTATATGCACAGTGCATCTACACGAAAGGAAAACGTATGAATGAGCCTATTGTCGTGACCGGGATGGGTGCTGTCTCTCCCTTGGGGGTGGGTGTAACTGTAAATTGGGAGAGGCTTCTCGCCGGGCAAAGCGGCATCCGGGCAAACACGCGTTTTGAAACTTCGGGCTGGAAATGCGCCATCGCCGGACTCGTTCCCTCTATCGATGAAGACGGCGCGGGTTTTGATCCGGAGGCCGTGTTGGCCCCACGCGACTTGCGGCGTAACGACCTCTTCATCCAATACGCCTTAGCGGCGGCACATGAGGCGCTTTTGCAGGCCAACTGGATGCCGGAGCGCCCCGAAGAAAAGCGCAGAACTGCGACCCTGATTGCAACGGGCGTGGGCGGTGTACCGGCCATCACCGCAGCGGTTGAGACGATCCGTCTGGAGGGCGCAAGACGGCTCTCTCCCTTCGTCGTACCCTCTTTCCTCCCTAATCTGGCAGCAGGTCAGGTGTCGATCCGCTATGGGTTCAATGGACCGTCGTCCGCCCCGACGACGGCCTGCGCCGCCTCCGCGCAGGCCATTGGCGACGCCATGCGCATGATCCGCTTGGGTGAGGTGGACATAGCGCTTTGCGGCGGTGCCGAGGCCTGTGTCGATCCCGTATCCATCGGCGGATTTACGGCAGCAAAGGCCTTGTCGTTCAATTTCAATGATCAACCGCAGCAGGCTTCTCGGCCGTTCGACCGGGACCATGATGGCTTCGTACTCGCGGAAGGTGCAGCCATGCTGGTGATCGAGCGGCTTTCGCATGCCGAGCGGCGGGGTGCACGCCCGCTCGCGGTCCTGTCTGGCTATGGGACAACGACGGATGCGCATCATGTGACTGCAGGCTGGCCCGACGGGCGCGAAGCACGCCGCGCCATGGAGATGGCCTTGTCCATGGCGGATATAGAAGCGGACGCGCTTGGCTACATTAACGCACACGCGACATCGACCCCTGTCGGCGATGCGGCAGAGCTAGCCGCCCTGACACATTTATTCGGCTCGGCGTCGCGATCTGTTCCCCTCGGCTCCACCAAGTCCGCCACAGGACACATGCTGGGTGCTGCCGGGGCTATAGAGGCGATCTATTCGGTTCTGGCGCTGCAAAACCAGATGCTCCCGCCGAGCTTGAACATCGAAAACCCGGTGACGGAAGCCGAAGACTTTGATCTTCTGGCAAACGGGGCAAGAGAGGCGCAAGTCGAACATGTCTTGTCAAACGCCTTTGGTTTCGGCGGCGTCAATGCAGCGCTGGTCTTCAGCAGATTTCACTGAATGAATGGCGCCCCAAACAGAAAGGCCGGGTGCATGACCCGGCCTTTTGCATTTTATACGTGCCGATGCTTACTTCATCGTCGGCATGGAGAATTCTGCACCATCCTTGATGCCCGACGGCCAGCGCGAGGTGATGGTCTTGGTGCGGGTCCAGAACTTGATCGAGTCCGGGCCGTGCTGGTTCAGGTCGCCGAAGGACGAGGCCTTCCAGCCGCCGAAGGAGTGGTAGGCGAGCGGAACCGGAACCGGCACGTTGATGCCGACCATGCCGATATTGATGCGCGAGGCGAAATCGCGCGCGGCATCGCCGTCGCGGGTGAAGATCGCGGTGCCGTTGCCGTATTCGTGCTTCATCGGCAGCGACAGGGCGTCTTCATAGTTCTTGGCGCGAACGACCGAGAGAACCGGTCCGAAGATTTCCGTCTTGTAGATATCCATTTCAGGCGTGACGTTGTCGAACAGCGTGCCGCCGACGAAGAAGCCGTTTTCATAGCCCTGCAGCTTGAAATCGCGACCGTCGACGACGAGCTTGGCGCCTTCTTCGACACCGCGCGAGATGAGACCCTTGATCTTGGCCTGGGCCTCCTTGGTGACGACCGGGCCCATGTCGGCCTTGTCATCCGTATAGGGGCCGATGCGCAGCGACTCGACCTTGGGGATCAGCTTTTCGATGAGACGGTTGGCGGTCTCTTCGCCGACCGGAACGGCAACGGAGATCGCCATGCAGCGCTCGCCAGCCGAGCCATAGCCAGCGCCCATGAGGGCATTGACGGCCTGGTCCATGTCGGCGTCCGGCATGATGATCATGTGGTTCTTGGCGCCGCCGAAGCACTGCGCGCGCTTGCCGTTCATCGCCGCCGTGCCATAGACATAGCGGGCGATCGGCGTGGAGCCGACGAAGGTCACGGCGCTGATATCGGGGTTCGTCAGGATCGCATCGACGGCGGCCTTGTCACCGTTGACAACGTTCAGAACGCCCGCCGGAAGACCGGCCTCGATCATCAGTTCGGCGAGACGCAGCGGCACGGACGGATCCCGCTCGGACGGCTTCAGGATGAAAGCGTTGCCGGTGGCGATGGCCGGGGCAAACATCCACATCGGGATCATGGCCGGGAAGTTGAACGGCGTGATGCCCGCGCCGATGCCGACCGGCTGGCGCATGGAATACATGTCGATGCCCGGGCCGGCGCCCTCGGTGAACTCGCCCTTCTGCAGGTGCGGAATGCCGATGACGAATTCGCAGACTTCAAGACCGCGGATCACGTCGCCCTTGGCGTCCTCGATCGTCTTGCCATGCTCGCGCGACAGCATTTCGGCGATTTCGTCCATATTCTGGTTGAGAAGGTCGACGAACTTCATGAAGACGCGGGCGCGGCGCTGCGGGTTGGTTGCGGCCCAGGCTGGCTGTGCAGCCTTGGCGCTGGCAACGGCGGCTGCAAGCTCGGCTTCCGTCGCGAGCGCGACGCGGGCCTGCACTTCGCCGGTGGCCGGATTGAAGACGTCTGCAAAGCGACCGCTCTTGCCGGCAACGTGCTTGCCGTCGATGTAATGACCGATTTCCTTCATGGTTTCCTCCTTGGAAAATTTTGAGGCATAGTGACACCGGATTTTGTCGAGAGCAACCGCATGGTTTCCGCATCCGATGTGCAAATTTGCACAACGGCATGTAGCAATAAAAAAGCCCCGCAGCATCGCAACGGGGCTCGTTTTGGGATGCTCTGTCGAGAGCGACTAAAGCTTATTCGCCGTCGCGCTGCTGATCGACAGGACGCGGGCGATTGCGCGGACGAAGCTCCTCGACGGTGGCGCTGCTGCGCGGCGAGCCGTCTTCGTTGAACTCGCTTTCCTGAGCATCCGGTTCGAAGTCGAGCGTGAGACCGGCCGGCTGTTCTTCCGGCTTGCCCTTGATCTTGATGAGCTGGCTCTGCAGGAAGTTGCGCTCGCGGCGGGCGGAATTCAGCGCGCCTTCCAGATAGGTCCGGTCTGCGCGTTCGTTTTCCAGCTGCTCGTTGAGCTTGCGGCCCTGTTCCTCGACCTGCTGCAGGTATTCGGCGTGGCGCTTGTGCAGCGCCTCGATGACTTCCTGCTGCATGCGGATCTTCTCGGACGACTGCTCGGAAGAACGCACATGGCCGCGAAGCTGGATGCCGAGTTCTTCGACGCGGGCCTGAAGCTGCGTTTCCGACTTTTCCAGTTCCTTGTTGCGGCGTGCCGTGTCCTGAAGCTCCTGCTTGAGGGCTTCCACTTCGGACTCGAGGCGGCGCATGTGGCGCTGCGTCTCGGCCTGCGCCGTCTGGTCGCGGAAGTTCGAGCGCTGTTCGTCACGGGCCTTTTCGAGCAGATGCTCGGCCAGACGCGCACGCGAGGTCAGCGCTTCCAGGCGAATTTCGTAGTTCTTGGCGTCGGTCTCGCGCAGCGTTTCGGCCGTCTGCAAGCTCGCCTGCAGCTCTTCGCGCTCGCCGAGAAGCTCCGACTGACGGGCTTCCAGCTTCATCACGCGGTCGCGGGCCTTGTCGAGTTCGTCCGTGGCCGAACTCAGGGCGCGGCGCTGCGACTGCATGCTGGTGACGACCTCGTCATGCAGCTTGGAGAAGCGAATACGCTCGGCGACTTCGAAGTCGACACTCGACTGCAGGAGTTTGCGCTCCTCGCGCAGTTCATGCAGCTGCTTTTCGTTTTCCCCGACAATGACCGAAAGATGATCGGCCTTTTCCGTCAGGTTCTCGATCGTCGTGCGCATCGCGCTCATTTCGTTTTCGAGAACCTTGGCGCGGGCGTCTGCCTCGCGCATGGCGATCTGGTCGGACTTGTGCGCATCCGAAAGCTCGTTGCGCATGCGCAGGAGAAGATCGCGCTCGGAGGAGATCTCATCCAGCTGGCTCTGCAGGCGCAGAAGCGAGGCCTGCGAGGAGGACAGCTTGGCGCGCAATTCTTCGTTCAGCTTGCGCGACGAGACATAGGCGGTCTTGATTTCCGAAAGTTCGCGCTTGTTCAGGTGTAGCTGGCGGGCAATTTCGCCGAACTCCGTGAACAGGCCTTCCATTTCTTCCGCAGCGCTGCGCAGCGATTTCAGCGAGTTGAGCGCCGTCTCGCTGCGGTTGCGCAGACCCTCGTGGTAGGTGCCGAGCGCGCGAACGGCCTCGACGGTATCCACAGGCTCGGAACGTTCGGTTTCTTCGTTCTTTTCACGGATCATGGGCACATCGCTCCGCACTGGTTCAGGCATGTCACCATCTCCCTCGCCGCCGCCGCTGCCTTTTCGCTTTCTGAGAAGTGAAAAATTGGAAATCATGAATGCCCCAAATCCTGACGGACCAACCGTCGCGGTTCCTGGTCTGCTGCGCGCCCCGCCTGCAAGGTCGCCTTGTCCTCGTTCATCGGCCAATGCCGCCGACGGTTCCGCCAAAGCTCTGCGCGTAAGACTTCCCCGTTTGCGAAATGGGAGCTGCAAGCCTGCCCACACGCCGCATACATCTACACGCACCTATGTAATTAACCAAACGTATCAGGTGGCCCGGCCTATTGCAATCGGCCCAGCTGTGCAAACCGGGGGCAAGCGGCATAACAAAGACGTTGTGGCGCGGGTGCAATAGCTGTCTTTGACTAATGGAACGCGCTCGGCCACGATAAGTTCATGAGAACAGGCCGGATTCGGTGTTGGGAATGACATTTCGATGAACTGGGACGATGTCCGCATATTTTTGGCGGTGGCGCGGGCAGGGCAGATTTTATCCGCCGCGCGCACGCTGGGCGTCAACCACGCAACCGTTGGCCGCCGCGTCAGCGCGCTCGAAGAGGCCTTGCAGACCCGCCTTCTGGTGCGCCGCACCAATGGTTGCGAACTGACGCCGGAGGGCGAAATCTTCCTTCACGCCGCCGAGCGCATGGAAACCGAAATGCTCGCCGCACAAGCCAATGTCGGCAATGTCGATGCAGCCCTTGCCGGCACCGTCCGGATCGGTGCGCCCGATGGCTTCGGCGTCTCGTTTCTCGCGCCGCGCCTCGGCGCGCTGATTGCCCGTCATCCGGCGCTCAAGGTGCAGCTCGTTCCGGTTCCCCGTGCATTTTCGCTTTCGCAGCGCGAGGCGGATATCGCCATTACCATAGAACGCCCGGTCGAAGGCCGGCTGATCTCCGCCAAGCTCACCGACTACACGCTCGGCATCTACGCCTCGCGCGCCTATCTGCAGGCGAATGGCACGCCGGCGGATATCGAGGCGCTGAAGGCGCATCGGCTGATTGGCTATGTGGAGGATCTGCTGTTCACCCCGTCGCTGAATTTCGCGCATGAGGTCTTCAAGGGCGTCGACACTTCCTTCGAAATCTCGTCAGCGATCGGGCAGACGGAGGCCGTGCGCTCGGGCGCAGGCATCGGCATTCTGCATGATTATATTGCGCGCAACGACGAGAGCCTTGTCCGCATCCTGCCCGAGATCTCGCTGAAGCGGACCTATTGGACGATCATTCATGAAAGTGCGCGCGAACTGGCCCGTGTGCGGGCCGTCGTCAGCTTCCTGCAGGAAATCGTCGAGGCTGACCGCGCGATTTTCCTCTGAAGAGAAGCAAATTGGGAGAGGAAGAGTAGTGAGTGGTACGGTTGGGGGGTCTCGAACCTCCGACCTCAGGAGCCACAATCCTGCGCTCTAACCAACTGAGCTACAACCGCATGAGGCACGTCTTCAAAGGCGTGTGACGCTCACATACGGGCGTCGGGATTTTTTTTCAAGCACAATCCGCATGAAAAACATAAAAAAGGCCGGACAATGCCGGCCTTTTCATCGGAAAGCCCTGAAAAATCAGGCAGCCTTGAAGATCGAAGCGACCTTCTGGGCGGCTTCCTTCGACGGCTGTGAGACCTCTTCGGCAACCTTGCGCGAGGTTTCCTGCATCGACTTGATCTGCTCGACGGCAACTTCAGCCTGCTTGCGGGCGAAGGCGGTCTGCAGCTCGAGGAGTTCGGAAACCGACTTCACGCCGAGAAGAGCTTCCATGTGGGAGAACGTGCTTTCGGCATTGCTGCGAACGGCGTCGATAGCCTTGAGGCCGAGTTCGACGGTGCCGGCCTGCGCCTTTTCAAGCGTGGCTTCGATCGTCTTTGTCGCATCTTCGGACGCTTCCTTCACCTTGGCGAAAGCATCCTTGGACTGGTTAACGCTCTTTTCAGCAAGCTCGCGGAAAGACTCGGAAAACTTGGACGGGTCGAAGGACGAGAACGAGAAAACGTCGTCGAGTTTCGGGGTAGCCATGATATGCGCTCCTTGGGGTTTGGCCCTCTCTTGAGGCGCCAGCTTTGTTGATGCCCAAGTATATAGCATCGCTTATTGTGCATTGCAACATGATTGTGCGGCGCACACAAATTAACCCTGCCGCGTGATAGCGTGGGAGGAAAAGGCTGTTTTTGTAGACCCTGCCGGGCTGCGAGGCTATTAATAATCTGTTAAGACTTGGCGGCGGGGGTCCGCCGGGTTCGTAAGTGTGAGTACCCATGAGCCAGTATCCATTCATCGACATCGCAGTTCACGAAAAGGTTCGCGAACGCTTTGCGCGCGGAGAGGCTCTTGTTGTCTTCACGGAAGACCTGTCGGGCGTTCTGTGGGCCAATGGCGCGGGTGCGCGCATGTTTGGTAATGCTTCGATTTACGATTTCATCGACCAGGGGCCGGACATCCGCGATCTCGCGTGGCGGCAGATGACGACGACCGCCGGCCAGCTCGGCGCGCCCTTCGGCCCGCGCAGCTTTCTTATGCGCGTCTCGTCCGGATTTGAACGGATCACGGTTCAGGCGAGCGTCGAGAAGATTGTCGTCGGCAACGAGATGGCCGTCCTGTTCGCCGCGCCGACAGGCGTTCGCTCTCATGCCGTCCGGGATGTCGCCCGCCGCCTGATTGAAGGCTTCGATGATCCCGAAACCCATGTTGCAGTGATCGGCGAGAGCGGCGAGGTCCTGTCTGCGACGGAAGGGTTCGGCCCGCTGGCGCTGCCGGTCCATGTCATCTCCATGCTGCAGGAGGGTGTGCGCGGCAAGCCGGGCCATGTTCTCAAGCGGCCTGTACATATCGGGGAGTCGGTTTACCCGGCGGCAATTGTCCAACTGTCGGTTCAGCCGGCCCTGAACCTGCTGTTCGTCATCGGCGAGGAGATTGCGGAGCCCGTGCCTGCAGTTGCCCCCGCAGTTGAGGGAGACACGGTAGTCCAGGAGACGACCACGGCCCCCCTTTCCGAGCCTGCTGTACCCGCCGCAACCGAGCCCGCAGTCTTCGCCTTTGACCGCGAAAGCCGTCCCGCCCGTTTCATCTGGCGCATTGACGCTGAAGGCTTCTTCCACGATGTCTCGCCGGAACTCGCCGGGGCCGTTGGTCCGCTTGCCGCTGATATCGACGGCAAATCCTTTGACGAGGTCGCGGCCCGCTTCGGGCTGGATCCCGAAGGCCGGATCGCAGCCCTGCTGGCCAAGCGCAACACCTGGTCAGGCCGAACCGTCTATTGGCCCATCGAAGGCCTTGCGCTGAAAGTGCCGGTCGATCTTGCCGCACTGCCCACCTATTCCCGCGATCATCAGTTCGAAGGCTTCCGCGGATTCGGTATCGTGCGTGTTGGCGACGTTATCGAAGATGCCAATGAAACAGGCCTCAAATTGCTCACGCCGGCGGCTGAGCCGAGCGAGCAGTCGTCTACAGCCGAGGGCGCTCTGCCAAGCCCTCAGGAGCCGCGCGACGAACCGCCGGCCCTGAAGTTCGAAGAGACGCCGATGCGGCGCTATTCAGACAAGGTCATCCGCTTTGAGGAGCGCCGTCAGAGCACGCTGCCCGAGACGCTCTCATCCGACGAGCAGGCGGCTTTTCGCGAAATTGCCCGCAAGCTCGGCGGTCGCATCGATGATCCCGTTGACGGCAAGCCGGACGAAGCGCCGGCCAGCAAGGCGCCGCGTGAAAAATCGCCGATGCGGTCCTCGGTCTTGTCCAGCGACAACCCGCCCTTGCTGCGTCTGGTAAAGACGAGCGAAGAGCAGGCGGCAGAGGATTTGAAGGACGATCTCGCGGCCATCAAGTCTTTCCGCTCGGAAGGCGACGGGCTGACGACGCTCGTGGCGCAGCAATTGCCCATGGCGATGCTGGTGCATGTTGCCGACAGGCTGATTTACGCCAACCCGGAATTCTTCCGCCTCACTGGCGATCGCACTTTGCGCGATCTTGAAGCGCGTGGCGGCATTGATGCGCTGCTCGAGCGCGATGAGAGCATGAACCCCGACGGCCCCGGCATGATCCTCGTGCAGGCGAATGGCGAGCGCGTCGCCGTCGCCGCCAAGTTGCAGTCGGTTCGCTGGGAGGGGCGCGCGGCACTCCTGCTCGCGCTGAACCCCATGCCTTCAGTTCCGGTTCCTGCGAAGCCAGAAGAGACAGCCCCGGCTGCTGCTGAGCCTGTTGCGGACATTAATCCAGCCGCATCTGGCGAGCTCGCCAGCCTGCGCGCCGAAGTCGGCGAATTGCGCTCCATTCTCGAAACGGCGACCGATGGTGTCGTGGTGATTTCGGGCGAGGGCGAAATCCGCTCGATGAACCGATCAGCTTCCGCGCTCTTCAACTATGACGAGGCGGAAGTGCGCGGCAAGCCGTTTGCCATGCTCTTTGCGCATGAAAGCCAGCGGGCCGTGGCCGATTATCTCGCAGGTCTCGCGGGTCATGGCGTTGCGAGCGTGCTCAACGACGGCCGCGAGGTCATCGGGCGCGAAGCCTCCGGCGGTCGCCTGCCGCTGTTCATGACGCTCGGCCGGCTGTCCTCGTCCGCCAGCTATTGCGCCGTCATCCGCGATATCACGCAGTGGAAGCGCACCGAGGACGAGTTGAAGAACGCCAAGCGCGCCGCCGAAACGGCCAATGCGCACAAGAGCGATTTCCTGGCCAAGGTGAGCCATGAAATCCGCACGCCGCTCAACGCCATCATCGGTTTTTCCGAAATGATGTCGAACGAGCGCTTCGGCCCGATCGGCAACCAGCGCTATATCGAATATGCCAACGACATCAGCCGGTCCGGCCGTCATGTGCTCGATATCGTCAACGACCTGCTCGATATTTCCAAGATCGAGGCGGGCGAGATGGATCTCGATTTCACCGCCGTGCGCCTCAATGCCACCGTCATGGAGGCGATTTCGCTCCTGCAGCCGCAGGCCAACACGCAACGCGTGATCGTCCGCACCGCGCTCTCGGAAAATGTACCGGACGTCGTCGCCGATACCCGCTCGGTCAAGCAGATCCTCATCAACATTCTGGCCAATGCCATCAAGTTTACGCCGTCGGGCGGCCAGATCGTCGTCTCGACCTCCTACGAGCCGAATGGCTGCGTCATGCTGCGCATCCGTGATACAGGTATCGGGATGACCCGCGAAGAGCTGGAACAGGCGATGAAGCCCTTCAAGCAGGCCCCCTCCGGTGCTGCCCGGCAGCGCGGCGAGGGCACAGGTCTCGGCCTGCCGCTCACCAAGGCAATGACCGAAGCCAACCGCGCAACCTTCTCCGTCAGCTCGACGCCGAATGAGGGCACGCTGGTCGAGATTTCGTTCCCGTCACAGCGCGTTCTGGCGAACTGACAACACGTCGGGGCTGAAGCTGTCGCCTTCTGCCTGAAACTGCGGAAAAGCCGTAGCGAAAACGTGTCTGCCGCCCTCGAGTCTTGCATCGTCCCCGGCCCGCCGGTATCGAGGGACGACGACGGGGACGGCGAGATGCAGGCAGAGATCAGTGTCGGAACGGCAAGCAATGCGCGCGTGGCAAAGGCAGGCGAGGGCCGCCTGCTGCGTTTCGCTGCCATCCTTGTCGCGCTTGCTGCCGTGCTCCCGATCATCGCCATCATCTGGATCGCTCTCTCCGGCAGCTTCTCCGCCTGGCCGCATCTCATTGCCAATGTCATCCCGCGTTCTGCATCCACAACCGCGTTGTTGTTGATCGAGGTCGGTGCCTGCACACTCGTGACCGGCGTGGCAACGGCCTGGCTGACATCGGCTTGCGAATTCCCGCTGCGGCGAATCCTGACCGTGGCGCTGGTCCTGCCGCTCGCCATGCCAGCCTATCTCTCCGCCTATGCCTTCGGCGAATTCTTCGATTACAGCGGCCCGCTGCAAACTGCGATCCGCACATTGACGGGCCTGCGCTCCGCCCGCGACTACTGGTCGCCGGACATCCGCACGACAAGCGGGGCAGCCTTTGTTCTCGGCTCGGTGCTCTATCCCTATATCTTCCTGACGGCGCGCACGATGTTCCTGATGCAGGGGCGCAATGCCGCGGAAGTGGCGCGCACGCTGGGGGCAGGGCCGTTGCGCACCTTCTTCCGCGTCCAATTGCCGATGGCACGTCCCGCCATTGTCGTCGGCCTGACGCTGGTCATCATGGAAACGCTGAACGATATCGGCGCGGTCGAATATCTCGGCGTCAAGACGCTGACCTTCTCCATCTACGAAACATGGCTCAACCGCAACGATCTGGCAGGTGCTGCCCAGATCGCACTGGTCATGCTGGCTATCGTCATTCTTCTCTCGTTCATCGAACGCCATGCGCGCGGACGCCAGCGCTTTGCCGGCTCCAAGCCGGCTTCAGCGCAGAATGTCACCCGCATCACGCTGAAAGGCCCGATGCGCCTTCTCGCAATCGTGATCTGCGCAGCCCCGCCACTTGTCGGCTTCTTCATTCCGGCCTGGATCATGGCGGGCTATGCAGTGAAGCGGCTGGGTGCCTTCGCTTCGCCGGTTCTGCTCTCGGCACTGGGGCATACGGTCGTGGTCTCGGCCGGCGCTGCGGTCGTTGCGACGCTGGCAGGCTTCGTGCTCGCCTATTCGATCCGTCACGGCGGCACGCGCGTGGTGCGCATGGCGAACCGTCTCGCCTCATTCGGCTACGGCGTGCCCGGCACGGTGTTGGCGATCGGCGTCCTGATCCCGCTTGCCGGCTTCGACAATGCACTCTCGTCGCTGACGAAATCGCTCTTCGGCGTTTCGGCCGGTCTCCTGCTCTCGGGCACAGGCTTTGCCATCGTCTACGCCAGCGCAGTGCGCTTCCTCACCATGGCGGAAGGCAATGTGGCCGCTGGTTTCGACAAGCTCTCGCCCAATCTCGACTGGGCCGCCCGCACGCTCGGTCGTACCCGGGGTGGGGCGCTGCGGGAAGTGCTCATGCCGATGATGCGACCGGCCACGCTGACCGCCGCGCTTCTCGTCTTCATCGAGACCTCGAAGGAACTATCCGCCACGATCCTGTTGCGCCCGTTCAACTTCAACACGCTGGCGACGCTGGTCTACGAAGATGCCTCCCGCTCCCAGGTCGCCGATGCCTCCGTCCCCTCGGTGATCATCATTCTGGCAGGGCTGGTGCCGGTGATTGTCGTGTCCCGATTGCTGGAGAAGGGGCGGTAGCGCCCCTTCCTTGCCGGAGAGACGAGACTCGGCTCAGCTCTTCAGCTCTTCCAGTCCGGCGAACAGTTCCAGCGCCTCTGGGTTGGCCAGCGCTTCCTTGTTCTTCACCGGGCGGCCATGAACCACCTCGCGCACGGCCAGTTCGACGATCTTTCCGGACTTGGTGCGCGGGATGTCGGCGACCTGGATGACCTTGGCTGGTACGTGGCGCGGAGAGGCGCCGGTGCGGATCTTGGTCTTGATCTTCTTGATCAGATCGTCATCGAAAGCCACGCCTTCAGCCGTGCGCACAAAAAGAATGACGCGGACGTCATCGTCCCAGTCCTGCCCGATGCAGATCGCCTCGATGACTTCGGGAAGCTGCTCGACCTGATTGTAGATCTCCGCCGTGCCGATACGCACGCCGCCCGGATTGAGTGTCGCGTCCGAGCGGCCATGGATGATGAGGCCGCCATGCGCAGTCCATTCGGCAAAGTCGCCATGGCACCAGATATTGTCGAAACGTTCGAAATAGGCAGCCTTGTATTTCGCGCCACCCTCGTCGTTCCAGAACATGACCGGCATGCAGGGGAAAGCCTTGGTGCAGACCAGTTCGCCCTTCTCGCCTTTCACCGGTTGCCCGTCATCGTTCCAGACATCGACCGCCATGCCGAGGCCCGGTCCCTGGATTTCACCCTCCCATACGGCTTTCACCGGATTGCCCAGTACGAAGCAGGAGACGATGTCCGTTCCCCCCGAAATGGAGGCCAGATGCACATCCGGCTTGATCCCTTCGTAGACGAACTCGAAGCCTTCCGGTGACAGCGGCGAGCCTGTCGAGGTCAGCAGGCGGAGGCTCGACAGGTCATGCGTGTTCTTCGGCACGAAGCCGCCCTTGCGCACCGCGTCGATATACTTGGCCGACGTACCGAAGACTGCGAACTTTTCATCCTGCGCGAAGTCGAAGAGCACATTGCCGTCGGGATAGAAGGGCGAACCGTCGAAGAGGCAGAGCGTCGCGCCGATGGCGAGACCGGAGGCCAGCCAGTTCCACATCATCCAGCCGCATGTGGTGAAATAGAAGAGCTTGTCGCCCTTCTTCAATCCGCAATGGAAGGCCTGTTCCTTCAGGTGCTGGATCAGCGTGCCGCCAGCCGAATGGACGATGCACTTCGGAACGCCCGTCGTGCCGGAGGAGAAGAGAATGTAGACGGGATGCGAGAAGGGCATCCGCGTGAATTCGACCGGCTTTGCGGCGAAGGGCGCGATGAACTGCGCGAAGGTGCGCCCATCGGACAGCGATGCGGCCAGCGCATCTGCGTCGCCCGCATAGTGGACGACAAGAACCGGAACATTCAGCTTGGCCGAAACGGTGCGCACCTTGTCGGCGACATCCTGTTTCTTGCCGTTATACCAATAAGCGTCGCAGGCGATGAAGAGTTTCGGCCCGATCTGGCCGAAACGGTCCAGCACGCCCTGTTCGCCGAAATCGGGCGAGCAGGAGGACCAGATAGCGCCCAGCGACGTCACGGCCAGCATCAGCGCATAGGTTTCCGGCATGTTCGGCATCATGGCCGCCACGCGGTCGCCCGCGGTGATGCCCATGGCTTTCATCGCCTGCTGGAGTTGCGAAACCCTCTGATGCAATTCATCCCAGGACCACCGGTAGGAAACCTTGTCCTCGCCGCGGAAGACAAGCGCGTCGCTGCTGCCTTTTTCCTTCAGCAGGTTCTCGGCAAAATTCAGCTTTGCATCAGGAAAGAAGCGGGCCTCCAGCATATGTCCATTGTCCGAAAGGGCTGTCGCGCCCTTTTCGCCGACGATCGCGCAATAGTCCCAGACCGCATTCCAGAACGGGCCGCGCTCGGTGATCGACCATTGATGGAAACCGTCATAATCGGCGAAGGCCGATCCGGCGCGCTTCTCGCAGAAGCGCATGAATTCCGTCATCGGGCTCGCTTCGACCTGAGCAGGAGACGGTTGCCAGAGGGGGTGTTCGGTCGCCATATCGTTCCTCCAAATATCCGGTTGGCTCTTAAAACATGTTGCATTGCGGAAATAAAGGTCCTCCACGGCTGCTGTCACACTGATTTGCATTCTGGTCGCCAAGGGTTTATCCCCTTTGGCGCATTCGCCTGGAGACGTCTCGGGCGGAACGAGTATTCGAGTATGCCCAGGCTGTTTCCTGATCGATTACATCATGTTGGGTCAACCTTGCGCGCCGTCCTGACGTGGCGGATCGTGGTGCTGGCCGCGATCGTTCTGGTGGTTTTTGCCGGTGGGCAAAGGCTTATGGGCTCCCTCTTCGTTTCCTCGGGCATGCTACGCCAGCAAATCCACGAAGCCGTCCGGCGTCAAACAGGCCTGGAATTTCTGGTGAAGGGCGATACATCGGTTTCCTTCTGGCCATCGCCGGTCATAACGCTGGAGAATGTCGACGTGGTCCGGCCGGGCGCGGGAAGCGCCGAGACCGTTTTTCATGCCGATGTCATCTCCGGCCGCTTCGACGTTGTGTCCGCCTTGTCCGGAAGCCCGCAATTCGGCTCCGTCACGCTTACCCGCCCGGTTTTCAAAGTCTCGCGCAGCACGACCGGTACCTTCGCGTGGGAGAAGCCCTCGACCGTCAAGGACGGCGGTCATTCAACCCTGGATGACCTGCATATGGGGCACATCAGGCTCGTCGGCGGCGCATTTGAATTTCGCCAGCAGGACGGACTTGGGGCGAAGTTCGAGGATGTTGCCGGCTCGCTGGAATTCTCCACCCTGTCGGGGACACTCTCCTTTGATCTGACCGCCGAAGCGGACGATCGGTCGCTGGCGCTTTCCGGCTCTCTGACGGATCCGGAGAAGCTGATGTCGGGCGACAATTCGGGCCTCTCGTTCAAACTCGTCTCGGATGATCTCGACGCGAGTTTTGCAGGCACCGCCAATATCGGCGAGCAGAGTTTCGTCAGCGGATCGATCGACGCGTCTGCCTCGGATCTCGGAACTGCGGCGACCTGGGTTGGTCTCCATTATCCGGTTCTCGACAAGCTGAAAGTGGTGGACCTGAGGGCCTCCATGGTGTCGGAAGGCATGAAATTCACGTTTTCCGATCTCAAGCTCCAGATGACGAACTACCAGGCAACCGGCATCGTTTCCGTCGGTTGGACGAAGCGTGGCGTGCCTCCCTTCCTGTCGGGAACCTTGGCCTTTGATAATTTCGATGCCGGCGCGTTTCTGACTTCCTTCGTTCCCTCCGCCGTCAATCTGGCCGACATGCCGCTCAAGTTCGACACGTCATTCCTGCGCGATTTCCAGATCGACCTGCGGCTTTCTGCCAACAAGGCGGCTCTGGGTGCGCTGACGGTGTCCGACATGGCGGCAGGCGTCCGCGTGAGCGAAGGTCACGCCTCTTTTGCCATCGCCTCGGGCCAGGTGGCCAATGGCAACGTTTCCGCAGACATCTCGGTGGATGATGATCGGGAAAAGGGGCCGCTCTGCAAGCTTCAGGCCCAGGCGCGCAATGTCGATCTGGGCGCGATTCCCGGTATACTGGGTCTTTCGGGGCCATGGCCGCAGGCAACCGGCAGCCTGGAGATCGATCTTAGCTCCAGATTGCCCCTGGCGCCTTCCGGCCATACCGAGACGAACGGTTCCATCAAGGTGAGCGGCGGTGCGGGCAAGCTGGTGGGGTTCGACCCGGCGGTCTTCCGTGAACTGGCATCGCAAAAGCGCTTCTTCGATCTTTCGCTCGCCTCCGCCACGCCGCTGCGCTTCGATACATTCCAGATGGCGGCCGTCATCGACAATGGCATTGCCGAACTCAACACGGCGAGCTTCAAGAGCGCGTCCGGCGATCTCGACCTCACGGGCGTCATTCCTTACAAGAACAGCAGCCTGGCGGTTTCGGGAACGCTTGGCCCCGCGGCAGGCGTCAGTGCTCCCGCAACCCGGTTCTTCGCCGGTGGTGCCTGGCCGAATATCCTGATTTCGCCCTTTGCGGCCGTCATCTCCGGTCAATAAGGCTGACTTACCACTTTGTCATTTGTGTGCGCTGCACAATGGTGCTAGCAATTGTTCATCTTTTGACAAATTGCAATGAGATCTCATTCCGGTGTCCATCCTTTCAGACAAGAAGATCATTGTATTTCAAGGCGGCGGCGCGTTGGGCGCGTATCAGGCGGGCGCATATGAAGCGCTGCATGACGCGGGCATTCGACCCGAATGGGTTGCCGGCATATCCATCGGTGCGATCAACTCCGCGATCATCGCCGGCAGTCCGGAAGAGAGGCGGGTGGAGAACCTGCGCAGCTTCTGGGAACTGGTGACGTCCGGCCCGCGCACGATCCCCATCGGGGAGGAGCCCTTGCTGCGCCGTTTCTTTAATGAGTTCTCCGCTTCCTGGGCGGCGACTTTTGGTGTGAATGGCTTCTACAAGCCGCGCCTGCCGAACCCGATAACGCTTCTGAGCGGCAATGCACCGATCGCCTTCTACGACACGTCGCCCCTCATCGCGACGCTGGAAAGCCTGATCGATTTCGATCTGATCAATCGCGGACCGACTCGCCTCAGCGTGGGTGCGGTCGAGATTGAAAGCGCAAACTTCCACTATTTCGATAGTGCGCAGATGAAAAATCGCGGCGGAATCAATGCGCTCCACGTCGCGGCCTCCGGCGCGCTGCCTCCCGGCTTTCCGCCGGTCGAAATCGAGGGCAAGCACTATTGGGACGGCGGCCTCGTCTCCAACACCCCGCTGCAGTGGATCATGGACCGCCGCGATCACAAGGATGACATCTGCGTCTTCCAGGTCGACCTCTTCAGCGCATCCGGCCACATGCCGCGCGATATGCTGGAGGCCGCCGCGCGCGAAAAGGAAATCCGCTTCTCCAGCCGCACGCGCCTCAACACCGAGATTGCCCGCGAACAGGAGAAAATGCGCAAGGCTCTGAAGCGTGTCCTCGAAAAGGTGCCGCCGGAACTCGCGAATGATCCCGACGTGCAGTATCTGCTCGGCAAGCAGGATGGTGGCGGTACAACCGTCGTTCATCTCATCTACCAGCGGCGCGGCTATGAGACCAGCACCATGGACTTCGAGTTCTCGCGCATTACCATGGAAGATCACTGGCGCGCCGGCTACGATGATGCGCGGGAGACCCTGGCCTGCCGCCAGTGGATCAACCGCCGCATCCCGGAAGACGGCTTCAAGACCATCGACCGCCGTCGCATTGCCAACGCGAAATGAGCCGAGCAACGGCGGCGTATGTGCGTAAGCGGCTTCGCGTCGGGACTTGCGGAAACAAGAACGATCCACACAAGGGAGCACTACGATGAATATGAAGGACAAGGTTTGCATCGTCACCGGTTCGGCAGGTGGCATCGGTTATGCAATCGCCAAGCGCTATGTCGCTGCAGGCGCCAAGGTGGTGATCGCCGACCTTAAGGCCGATGCGGCTGAAAAGGCGGCGTCCGAACTCAGAGCCATCGGTCCCGGCGATGCGTTCGCGGTCGAAATGGACGTTACGAACGAAGAGGCCGTGAATGCGGGCGTCGCTGCCACGATCGGCAAATGGGGCCGCGTTGACGTCCTCGTGTCCAATGCCGGCATCCAGATCGTGAACAAGATCGAGGATTTCGCCTTTGCCGACTGGAAGAAGATGCTGGCGATCCATCTCGACGGCGCATTTCTGACCACCAAGGCCTGCATGCCGCACATGAAGGCGCAGAAGGGCGGGGCGATCATCTACATGGGCTCCGTCCATTCGAAGGAAGCCTCGCCGCTGAAGTCGGCCTATGTTACCGCCAAGCACGGCCTCCTGGGGCTCGCTCGCGTGGTCGCCAAGGAAGGCGGCAAGTTCGGCGTGCGCGCCAACGTCATCTGCCCCGGTTTCGTCCGCACTCCGCTCGTCGAAAAACAAATTCCGGAACAAGCGAAGGAGTTGGGGATTTCGGAGGAGGAAGTGGTCTCGAAGGTCATGCTTGGACAGACCGTAGATGCCGAATTCACGACCGTCGAAGATATAGCGGAAGTCGCTTACTTCTTCGCCGGGTTCGAGACCAATGCACTGACCGGGCAATCCATCGTTGCCAGCCACGGCTGGTACATGGAATAAGTTTATTCGAGGTCGATCTGCGACCGTCACAATTTTGCCCGGGATCACGTTAACAAAAGTTAATGGAGACGAGGAGCAAGATCATGACATCGCAGCATGTGAATCAAGAAGTGATCGACGCCTACTACGAATACACGCATCTGACGCTCGATCGCAGCAAATTTGCCAATAAACTCAGGGAAATGGCGAAGACCGAGCTCAAGCTTCGGTCTTTCCAGATGGAGCGGGACTGGCAGCAGCTCCACTCCCTGGCCGAGCGACAGCTTCCCCAGTAATCGGTTTTTCGCCGGCGGGCGAAGCCTCTGCAAGCAACCGCAGGAAGTCACCTCCTGCGGTTGATATTGATCAATGCGCCGTCATCCGCAGTTCCCTCTTATGGGGCTCCATTCAGCCCCTAGGAGCACGCCATGACGATGACCATGAAAGCAGCGGTCGTTCGCGACTTCAAATCCCCTCTTGTCATAGAAGAAATGCCAGTCCCCACACCGGGCGAAGGGCAGATCCTCGTCAAGTTCGAGGCCACCGGCGTTTGCCACACGGACCTGCATGCGGCCCGTGGTGACTGGCCGGTGAAGCCCAATCCGCCCTTCATTCCGGGCCATGAGGGTGTCGGCTTCGTCGCTGCGCTCGGCAAGGGCGTCACCCGCGTCAAGGAAGGCGACCGCGTCGGCGTGCCGTGGCTACATACGGCCTGCGGTTATTGCCCGCATTGCCGAACCGGCTGGGAAACGCTCTGCGGTTCGCAAAAGAATACCGGCTATTCGGTCAATGGCAGTTTCGCCCAATATGGTCTCGCCGATCCGGATTACGTCGGCCTGCTGCCCGCCAACCTCGAGTTCGGCCCCGCCGCCCCGGTCCTTTGCGCTGGCGTGACGGTCTACAAGGGGCTGAAGGAAACCGAAGTGAAGCCCGGCGAATGGGTGCTCATCTCGGGCATTGGCGGCCTCGGCCACATGGCCGTGCAATATGCCAAGGCCATGGGCATGCATGTCGCTGCGGCCGATATCTTCCCGGAAAAGCTGGCGCTGGCGAAGAAGCTCGGCGCCGATGTCACCATTGATGCACGCGATGAGAAGGCCGTGGCGGAGTTCGCGGCTCATGGCGTTCACGGGGCGCTGGTGACCGCAGTTTCGCCCAAGGCGATGGAACAGGCTTTCCACCTGCTGCGCTCGCACGGCACCATGGCGCTGGTCGGTCTGCCGCCGGGCTTCATCAGTCTGCCGGTCTTCGACACCGTTCTGAAGCGCATCACGGTGCGCGGCTCCATCGTCGGCACCCGACAGGACCTTGAAGAATCGCTGGAATTCGCCGGTGAAGGAAAGGTTGCTTCGCACTTTTCCTGGGACAAGCTGGAGAATATCAACGCTATCTTCGAGACGATGGAAAAGGGCGGTATCGACGGCCGCATCGTCCTCGACATGCATTGATATCCTGTCACACCTGAAAGCCGCGCAGGCTGGGAACGGTCTGCGCGGCTTTTGCGTTCGGTCAATTCACGACTTTGTGTTTGGCCACCTCAGGTCCGCCGGTGCACGATAGACGTAAAAATATCCGCGCAGGTATGGGGACGCCATCCATCGATCAGAGGAGACCGACGACATGACGAAACCCGATCAGAACTCCAAAACAGACGAAACTTCAGAAGTCACGCAGGGCCCGAAAGTCACGCAGGCGATGATCAACGCCTATGACGAATATACGCATCTGACGCTCGACCGACGCGACTTCATGCGCAAACTGACGGCGCTGACCGGTTCGGCGGCAACCGCTGCTGCCGTTGCGCCGCTGCTGGCCGCCAATCAGGCGAAGGCCGAGATAGTGGCGCCCGACGACAGTCGCGTGAAGGCAGAGGACATCACGTTTCCCGGCGCGACCGGCGAGATGAAGGCCTACAAGGTGCGTCCCGCCAACGCGACCGGCAAGCTTCCCGCTGTGATCGTCATCCACGAGAACCGCGGACTGAACCCGCACATCAAGGACATCGCACGCCGTATCGCGCTCGAAGGCTTCGAGGCGCTGGCGCCGGATTATCTCTCTCCGGCGGGCGGCACGCCGACCGACGAGGACAAGGCGCGCGAGATGATCTCGGCGCTCAAGCCGGAGGATGCGACGGCCAACTCCGTTGCTGCCGTGAAATATCTGGAAAGTGCGCCCGACACGACCGGCAAGGTCGGCGTCGTCGGCTTCTGCTGGGGCGGCGGGCTCGCCAACCAGACGGCGGTGAATTCGCCGGACCTGAAGGCAGCGGTCGCCTATTATGGCCAGCAGCCGAAATTCGAGGATGTCCCGAAGATCAAGGCGGCCCTTCTGCTGCACTATGCAGGTCTCGACGAGCGCATCAATGCCGGCATCGAAGCCTACAGGAAGGCGCTGACGGACTCTGGCAAGGACTTCCAGATTTACATCTACGACGGCGTCAACCACGCCTTCAACAACGATACCTCTGCCGCCCGCTACAACAAGCAGGCTGCAGATCTCGCCTGGGGCCGCACGATCGCCTTCCTGAAGCAGAAGCTCGGTTAACCTTCAGCGCCGGAAGGCGGGAGGTGCGCCGGTTGCCGGCTCGTCAGCGCTGAGGAGCTGTCGGGCCGCCCGATGGCAAACCTCTCCGAAGGCCTCGAAGTCCTTGCGCCGCATGGCGCTGCCCTTGCGCCAGATGAGGCCGATTTCGCGATAGGGCTGAGGCTCGGCCATGCGCACGACCCGCATCCGGTTGCGGTCGGCCTCGTCTTTCACGGCGATTTCCGGGATCAGCGTGATCCCCATGCCGTGGCTCACCATCTGCAGCAGCGTCGTCATGGAGGTCGCGCCGAAATTCGACACGCGCCGGCCCGAGCCCGTGCCGCAGACGGCGAGCGCCTGTTCGCGCAGGCAATGGCCCTCGTCGAGCAGAAGAAGCCGCTCCACATCCACCTCGTCGACGCTCAGCGGGGACATCAAGATATCAGTCTCGTTATCGGCGCTGGCGACAAGGAAGTGGTCGCGGAAGAGCGGAAGGCTCTCGACATTGCCTGCATCTGCCGGCAGCGCGATCAGCGCGCAATCCAGCCTTCCGGCCTGCAATTCTTCCAGACATTGCCGCGTGATCGCCTCGCGCATTTCGAGATTGAGATCCGGATAATCCGCCTTCAGCAACGGGATCAGCCGCGGCACGAGATAAGGAGCAACGGTCGGGATGATGCCGAGGCGCAGCCTGCCTTCGAGCGTGGCACGCGCTTGCCGCGCGCGGTCATGCAGGCGGTCGACACCCGAAAGGATCGAGCGGATTTCCGGGAGCAGTCCTTCGCCTTCCTCTGTCAGATAGGTCCCGGCGCGCGAGCGCTCGACCAGTTTGACGCCCAATGCTGCCTCCATCTCGGCGATCTGCGCGGAGAGGGCAGGCTGGCTGACATTGACCATGTCCGCCGCCTTGCCGAAATGGCCGGTGGTGGCGAGGGCTTCGAAATAGCGCATTTGACGGATGGTAATCATCATAGGTTTTTCTTATCGAAAATTTCAATAAATACAATTGGAGACTATAAGAAATTGGTGCAAAATTGCCTATGTGTCCGGCTCGTACCGGCAAAAAGAACGTGACTTGAGGGATGGAGAAAACGGACCGGCCGCAACCCGCATGACAGGGGGTTGGCGCGCTGTTCGGCGATGACGCAACGTCATCAATGTTTCAAAACCCCGCGACAAGATAAACATTGAGACTTGAAACACGGAGAAAACGTCCATGGACGCGAAGGTTGACAAAACAGGCAAATGTCCCGTGATGCACGGCACGACAAGCGTGAGCATGCGCTCCAACAGCGATTGGTGGCCCAACCAGCTCAACCTGCGCATCCTGCACCAGAATTCCGCCCTCTCCGATCCGCTCGGTAAGGATTTCGATTACGCCAAGGCCTTCAAGTCGGTCGATTACGCCGCGCTGAAACAGGACCTGACGGCGCTGATGACCGACAGCCAGGATTGGTGGCCGGCAGACTACGGTCATTACGGCGGTCTCTTCATCCGCATGGCCTGGCACTCTGCCGGCACCTACCGCACCGGCGACGGCCGCGGGGGCGCAGGCACGGGCCAGCAGCGTTTCGCGCCGCTCAACTCCTGGCCGGATAACGCCAACCTCGACAAGGCCCGCCGCCTGCTGTGGCCGATCAAGAAGAAATACGGCAAGAACATTTCCTGGGCCGACCTGATGATCCTGGCCGGCAACGTCGCGCTGGAATCCATGGGCTTCAAGACCTTCGGTTTCGCCGGTGGCCGCGCCGATGTCTGGGAACCGGAAGAAGATGTCTACTGGGGCGCCGAAACCGAATGGCTCGCCACCAGCGACAAGGCCAACAGCCGCTACACTGGCGACCGCGAGCTGGAAAACCCGCTGGCTGCCGTGCAGATGGGCCTCATCTACGTCAACCCGGAAGGCCCGGACGGCAAGCCCGACCCGATCGCCTCCGGCCGCGACATCCGCGAGACCTTCGCTCGCATGGCCATGAACGACGAAGAAACCGTCGCGCTCACCGCCGGCGGCCACACGTTCGGCAAGACCCATGGTGCAGGCTCCGCCAGCCATGTCGGCCCGGAGCCGGAAGCCGCCCCGATCGAAGCCCTCGGTCTCGGCTGGCTCTCCAGCTATGGTAGCGGCAAGGGTCGCGACGCTATCACGTCCGGCATCGAAGGCGCATGGACCCCGAACCCGATCAAGTGGGACAACGCCTATTTCGACGTTCTCTTTGGCTATGAATGGGAACTCGTGAAGAGCCCGGCCGGTGCATGGCAGTGGACGCCGAAGGACCTGAAGCCGGAAGACTTCGCGCCCGATCCGGAAACCGGCGAGAAGACCCACCGCATCATCATGACCACCGCCGACATGGCGATGCGCATGGACCCGATCTACGGCCCGATCTCCAAGCGCTTCCAGGAAAACCCGGACCAGTTCGCCGACGCCTTTGCCCGCGCCTGGTTCAAGCTGACCCACCGCGACATGGGACCGAAGTCGCGTTATATCGGTCCGGAAGTCCCGGCTGAAGACCTGATCTGGCAGGACCCGATCCCGGCAGTCGATCACCCGCTGATCGATGCTGCCGACATCAAGGCGCTGAAGGCGAAGATCCTCGAAAGCGGTCTCACCGTTTCCGAACTCGTCTACACCGCCTGGTCGTCTGCCTCGACCTTCCGTGGTTCGGACAAGCGCGGCGGTGCCAACGGCGCCCGCATCCGTCTTGCTCCGCAGAAGGATTGGGCCGTCAACGAGCCGGCCAAGCTTGCCACCGTCCTGTCGAAGCTCGAAGCCGTCCGTTCGGCATTCAATGCTTCCGCCGCTGGCGGCAAGAAGGTGTCGCTTGCCGACATCATCGTGCTCGGTGGTGCTGCTGCCGTCGAAAAGGCTGCACGTGACGCGGGCTTCGAAGTCGAAGTGCCGTTCACGCCGGGCCGCACGGACGCCTCCGCCGAACAGACGGATGCGGAATCCTTCCAGTTCCTGGAGCCGCAGGCCGATGGTTTCCGCAACTATCAGAAGACGGCCTTCACCATCTCGACGGAAGAACTGCTGATCGACAAGGCACAGCTGCTCACTCTGACCGCGCCGGAAATGACGGTTCTCGTCGGCGGCATGCGCGTTCTCGGTGCCAACTTCGGTGGCACGAAGCACGGCGTCTTCACCGACCGCGTCGGTGCCCTGACGACCGACTTCTTCGTGAACATCCTCGATATGAGCACGGCGTGGTTCCCGCAGTCGGAAGCCGCGGACGTCTTTGACGGTCGCGATCGCAAGACCGGCAAGATCAAGTGGACCGCGACCCGCGCCGACCTCGTGTTCGGCTCGAACTCGCAGCTGCGCGCTCTGGCGGAAGTCTACGGTGAGGCCGACTCGGGTTCGAAGTTCGTGAACGACTTCGTGGCCGCCTGGAACAAGGTTATGAACGCAGATCGTTTCGATCTCGCTTAAGGGCTGCAAGCAACGGACAATGGAAAGGCGGGCATCTTGCCCGCCTTTTTTGTTTCTGCCTTCTATTCAGATGATAAGCCTTTCGAAGCTTAACCATCCCAAAGAAATTTCAGGACAAGATATGTGTTTTCTTGCATAGATCGCTGCGCGTGAGCGCGATGGGACGCGCCTTGTCCGGGGATAAACAATGAAGATTCTTAAAGTGGTAGCTGCAGCTGCGCTTGCCTGTGCAATGTCTGCTTCGTCGGCCTTCTCGGCCGGCATGGAATTCAAGATTCATAACAAGTCCGATTACGTCATCAACGGCTTCTACGTTCAGGGCAAGGACGGTTCGCTCAGCAACAACTGGATGAACTTCGAATTGAACGGCAACGAGACCGCCAACATGAAATTCGATTACGATGGCGATTGCGATATCGTCTTTGTCGTCGCTTGGGCTGCGACCGATGGTTCCGAGATCAAGGGCGATCCGACCTCCATCGATATCTGCAAGGCCGATAACATCTATTTCGACGGCAAGGACGCCACCTACGATTGATCGGCGTCAGTCGAGACCGCAGACACGAACGCCGGCCATGAGGCCGGCGTTTTGCATTCAGTGGCTGGAAAAGATCAGCGGCGGATGATGGGGCAACCCGGGCGGTTGGCGACGACCATACGGTCCATCCGGTATCCACGCTTGCCTTCAAGGGTTATCCGGTTCGGGGAGCGGTCGACGACGGCTGCACCACGCAGGCCGGACTGCATCGCCCGCCCCACGGCTTCGCGGTTGGTGCAGGCTCGCATCGGCTCGGCACGAGGGCGATCCCGATGGTATCCATCGCGAACCTCCACGCGCACGCCAACGTCACGGGCGGCGGCGATGGAAGGGACGGTGGCGATGGCGCCAAGGCCGATCAAAGCTGCAAAGGCGGCCTTGGTGAAAAGCGAAGTCATGGGCGTTCTCCGGTTCATTTTGTCTGTTGCTGGAATTTCGGTTGTGAGCAGCTCCATTCGCTGGAGCCGCCCTCATCAATCGCCGTCGAAAGCGATTGTTCCGAAATTAGCCTTGACTGACTGAACCAGAGCCGAACCTCCCATTCATCGAGAGTTCATCACCAGCTCGATCCGGAATTCACCGCCACGAGATAGGGAAGCTTTGCCGCAGCCTTGAAGTCTTCGCTGATCTCCGCGCCGAAAGTCGCCGGCGTGATGTTGTCGAGACAGGCGGCGATATGGCTGGTGATGGCGTTCATCAGCGATGGCGCGACGCCCGGTCGTTTCATGATGCCGATCTGGATGGGCGCAAGTGCGGGAAACCCATCCTGCTGGCTCAGGACTTTCATTCCCGTCCGCAGAGCCGATTCGGGCTGCACCGAGACGGCCATGCCCGCCAGAACCGCAGCCGCGACGACGGTGGAGGACCAGCTCGTGAACAGGATGTGATAGTCGCGGCCGATCGAATCGAGTGCCGTGCAGGCAGCCTGCCGCCACTGGCAGTCCGTGCGTCCGAGCGCCAGCGGCACGGGTGCATTGTCCGGCAGCGGATGGTTCGCCGAAGCGACCCAGCAGAGCGGTTCGGTCCGCACGACTTCGGAGACACGGGCGCGCGGATTATGCGTCACCAGCGCGACGTCCAGCTCGCCCCGCTTCATCTTCTCGCCAAGGTCGGCGGAGGATTCGCAGATGATATTCAGTTCTACGCCGGGATTGGTCCGCGCAAACCGGCTGATGATCTCGGGCATATAGCGGTCGGCATAGTCGTCGGGTGTCCCGATGCGCAGGCTGCCTTCGAGGCGATTATCATCAAAGGCAGCAATCGCTTCGTTGTTCAGCCGCAGCATGCGGCGGGCAAAGATCAGCAGGCGCTCGCCTTCGGGGGTCAATTTGTTACCGCGACCGTCCTTGATGAACAGCTGCTTGCTCAGCCGTTCCTCCAGACGGCGCATCTGCATCGAAACCGCCGATTGCGTCTTGAAGACGCGATCTGCGGCTTTCGTGAAGCTTCCCGTGTCCACGATCGCAACGAATGTTTGCAACTGGTCGATATCAAGGGGTGCAGCCATCGCCAACTCCATCAAGGTTGTTGATGGTAATCATTAAAAACATTCGATGGACTGATCAATAAAAATTTGCGAGCCTTACCATATGCAAAGGAAAGAGCACTTTTCACCAAGACGAAAAGAGGAGAAAAGCGCTTTGTTCCTGTCGGCTTTCGAGCGAACCGTCCTTGGGTTCGCGAACCTCGCAGACAAGTTGCCTCGAGTTTTCCCCGCAGGGTCCCGCCAATAGACCCTGCCGCTTGGCCCGGCCCCGCTCCCAAAGCGGCCGGGCTTTTTTCATTTCGGCGAGCTGGAGCCGTTGCCGTTGAAGCCCTTCATGTAGCCGTCGAAAATCTGCTCCATGCTTCTCTGATAGGATTTCTGCACCTCGAGCCCGCTGTCGAAGAGCGAACCCACGAGTTCGGAATATTGCGAGAGATCCACTGACTTCGGCATCTCGACCGGTTCGGGTTTTGCCTCGGCTTTCGGCGCCGCTGGTGCCGCGCTCGGCGACGTCATGAAGTCCTGCATCATTTTCATGAAGGCGCCGGCGCCGAAGGGGTCCGCCTGTTGCGGTGCGGGCTTGGCCGCCGCTCCACCCATCATCATCTGCATCATCTGGACAAAGGGGTTTTCGACCGGCTCCGGCTTCTTTGGCTTGGGCTGGAAGCCGGCAGCCTCCATCCATTGCGTCATCGCGCCCATCATGGGGTTGGAAGCCGTCCACTGGTCGGCCATCGTCTTGTACTGGCCCGTCATCTCCTTGATGAGCCCGCCGGCCATCGCGCTGGCCATCGCCGGCATCATCGCCCGCAACATGTCCTGACCGACGCCCGTCACCTTGGCTGCCTGCTCGGCGATCGCCTTCTGAACCTCGGCCGGTCCGAAGATCGTGCCCATGAAGTTCTGGCCATCAGCGATCCCCTGCGGCGAGAAGGCCGCGTTCACATCCTCGAAGTACTTGGCATAATTGCCGCTCATCAGCGAGGACATCAGGGCGCTGAAGTCGTAGGGGTTGGCGGCGTTGCGCTTCAGGCCCGTGGAAAAGGCCGGGGTCAGCGCAGCCATGGCCTTCGCCATCTGCTCTTGCGCAAGCCCGAATTGCGAGGAAAAGGCTTCGAGCGCCTTCCCGTTTTGAGCCTGCATCATCAAGTCAAACAGCGGCAGCATGCGAATCCCCTTCAATGAGTTGCGGGGATCACTATATCGGTGAAATCGTGAAGGAAAACTCCCGAAGCCTCACCGTATTGCAATTTTGCTAAATTGAACTCGCGGTTCGGCCTGAGCGTTGCGCGTCCTTCCGCGCATACAGAGCGCGATGCGCCACGCGGTCAATACTGCCAGGCCTCGAAGGCCGCCTCGACATTTTTCTTCCAGGCGCCCTCGTACTCCGCGAGCATGTCCTCGGCAAGAACCTTGCCCTTGGCCAGCATCTCATCGAGCGGATCGAGATAGAGGGCTTCGTCCTGACCAGCCGCGTTAAGACGCGCACGGTTTTTCAGGCCCTGCCGGCTGATGGCGAGCACGTCCTTTGCGACATCTGCAAGCCGGCCGCCACGGAACGGCGCGTTGAGCCCCTGAACCGGAACCGCATCCCGCAGCGCCTGCACTTCTTCGAAGGTCCAGTCGCGGGTCAGCGTCTCGGCAGCGGCAAGCGCCTGCCGGTCGTAGAGCAACCCGACCCAGAACGCGGGCAAAGCGGCAATGCGCGACAGTGGCCCGCCATCGGCGCCACGCATTTCAAGGAAGCGCTTCAGCCGGACATCGGGGAAAAGGGTGGAGAGGTGGTTTGCCCAGTCGCCCATGTTCGGTTCCCACTCGGCGACCTCGCCCTTGAGCGCGCCGTCGAGTGCCTGCTGGAACGTTATATGGGTGCAATCGTGATACTTGCCGTCGCGCACGACGAAATACATGGGCACATCCAGCGCCCACTTCACATAATCGGCGAAGCCGAAGTCCGGCTTGAAGACGAAGGGCAGGAGACCCGAGCGTGCATTGTCCGTGTCGCGCCAGATTTCGCCGCGCCAGGAGAGATAGCCGTTCGGCTTGCCTTCGGTGAAGGGCGAGGCGGCAAACAGCGCCGTCGCCAGCGATTGCAGCTTCACCGAGACCTGCATCTTGCGGCGCATGTCGTCTTCGGACGAGAAGTCGAGATTCACCTGGATCGTGCAGGTGCGATACATCATGTCGAGACCGTGGCGGCCCACCTTGGGCATGTAGCGCGTCATGATGGCGTAGCGCGACTTCGGCATTTTCGGCGTCTCGTCGAACGACCACTTCGGGCTGCCGCCCATGCCAAGGAAGCGGATATTCATCGGGTCGGCGATCGACTTCACGATCGCAAGATGCTCGGCCGCCTCGTCATGCGTCTGATGCAGGGTTTCCAGCGGCGCACCGGAAAGCTCGAACTGGCCGCCGGGCTCGATGGAGATCGCGCCCATGCCATGCGGTTCGGCAAGTCCGATGATGTTCTCGCCATCCATGATCGGATCCCAGCCCTGCTTCTCCTGCATGCCCTTCAGAAGCGCAGAGATGCTGGCCGAACCGAAATACGGAACCGGTTGATGACTGTCGCGGAAGAAGCCGAACTTCTCGTGCTCCGTCCCGATCCGGAAATCCGCTTCCGGCTTGCAGCCCTTGGCCAGATAGTCGGTCAGGTCGCCGATCGAGCCGATGGAGGTGTGATCGGAAGTGTCGCGCGCCATATAACTGTCTCTAGATATCACCCTCGGACGAGGGTTCGGGATGAGGCTGCATGAACGGAATAGCAGACTTTTGCAAATAAAAAGCCTTCACTGAGCTTCAAATTCTGCTGAACCCGCTTGTCCCGTCAGGGATATAGGACAGCCGCCTGCTCAGTTCCAGTCCCCGACCGTCACCTGCATGATGGCAAGTGCGGCCACGGCAGCGGTATCGGCCCTCAGAATACGGGGGCCGAGCGGAATGGGCGTGACGAAATCCAGCCCGCGCAGCAACGTCCGCTCTTCTTCCGAAAAGCCGCCCTCGGGTCCGATCAGCAGCGCATAATGCTTGTCGTTCAGCCCCTGCAGGACCGGGAGCGGGTTTTGTCCTGCGTCGCCCTCGTCGCAATAGATGATCCGCCGGTCCTTCGGCCAGACGGCGAGAAGGTCCTGCAGTTTCATCGGCTCTACAATCTCCGGCACAGCCAGTATGCCGCATTGCTCGGCCGCCTCCATCGCGTAAGCGGCAAGCTTGTCGAGCGAATGGATCTTGCCCTGCACATGCTGGGTGATCACGGGCCGGATGAGCCCCGCGCCCATCTCGACCGCCTTCTGGATGAGATAGTCCATGCGTCCCGTCTTCAGCGGCGCGAAGAGGTAATGCAGATCGGGAAGCGGCGGCTGTGGACGTGTCTGCTCTGTCGGTTTCAGCACGATCTTCTTGCGGCTCGGATAGTGGATCGTCGCCTTCCACTCGCCGTCGCGGCCGTTGAACAGAAGGACCTCCGCTCCGTCTTCCATCCTGAGGACGTTGCAGAGATAGTTGAACTGATCGGCGTTCGCGGTGATCTCGCTTGCCGGCGAAAGGGCGGCTTCTACAAACAGACGCTGCATACGAAAGTTGGCACGCATGGGAATTCCTACGCGGAGAGCAGCGCCAGCATTTTGTAAATGGCGGCTGCGAGAAGTGCTGCGACGGGCACGGTGACGACCCAGGCTGCGATAATGGTGAGGAAATGTGATCGGCGCACCAGATAGCGCCGCCGCGCTTCTTCCGGCGTGGCCTTCCGCTTTGGCTTGACGACATCGTTTTCGCCGGCCCGCATCGCGATATAGGCGGCACGGCGCTTGGAGTTCTGCATATACCATTCGCGGAAGAAGCCGACGCCGAAGACGCTGCCGATGGCGATGTGCGTGGAACTGACAGGTAGGCCGAACCACGAGGCGACCAGCACGGTCACCGCAGCGGAAATGGCGACACAAAAGGCGCGAATGGGATTGAGCCGCGTAATCTGCTTGCCGACGATCAGGATGAGCCTCGGCCCGAAGAGCAGAATCCCCGCCGAGATTCCGAACGCGCCAATCGTCATCACCCAAAGCGGAATGCTGACCGTGTCGGTCAGACCGCTGGAGGAGGTCGCATGCACAATGGCCGAGAGCGGGCCGATGGCGTTCGAGACGTCATTGGCCCCATGCGCGAAGGACAGCAGCGCTGCCGAGAAGACAAGCGGCAACCGAAAGAGTTTGCGCAGCGACAGGTTGCGGTTCTCAAGGCCGATGGCCCGCTGGCGGATCACCGGGATAGAGGCGGCCCATGTCGCAATGCCAATGACAAGGCCGGCTGCAAGTGCCTCTTTCAGCGTGATGTTGACCACATTCTCAAGCCCCTTGAAGGCAAGATAGGCCATAAACGAACCACTCATGACGCCGAGCAGGACGGGAAGCCATGTCACGGCCGCCGCGATCTTGTTCTGCCGATAAACAATGAACTCGTAGATGAAGGCGAGAAAGCCAGCCGCAATCACGCCACTGATCAAGGGGGAGAGCACCCAGCTCAGCGTGATTTCCCGCATGGCGCTCCAGGATATGGCCGAAAAGCCGGCAGCCGCCACGCCGGCGCCGAGGACCCCGCCGACGATCGCATGCGTGGTCGAGACAGGTGCATTCAGCCAGGTGGCAAGATTGACCGACAGCGCCGCTGCCAGGAGGGCCGAGAGCATGACCCAGATGAACACGTCGCCGCTCGGCATGGAGCCGCCCTGCACGATGCCGCTGGAGATCGTCCTGACGACCTCGCCGCCAGCAAGCAATGCGCCCGCGGCATCGAAAACGGCGGCAATCACCAGGGCTTGGACCATCGTCATCGCCTTGGCGCCGACCGCAGCACCCACGTTGTTGGTCACGTCGTTGGCGCCGATGTTCATGGCCATGTAAGCGCCGAGGGTCGCGCCGGCGATGATGCCGATGGCACCCGGGCTGTTGCCGACATAGAGGCTGGAGAGCAGGCCGGCAAGCACGAGAAAGATCAGGCCTGCAGCCGGACGCACCAGGCCGCGGGCGACGAACTGGCCTGCTTCCTCAAGATAGGTGAATTTGCCGAGGTCCTTGTCGACCGTCGATCGACCCGGTACCTGCCGTCTTCTTGCCATGGCTCACGTGGCGCACGACAGATCGTCTGGGTCGTCCGCGCTCCCGCCCGCTATTTATCGGGCGATGGTGCCGAGAGCAACCGTCAGATGACGTAGAACCATGCGGTCCGTGGTTGATCAACCGTTCGCTGACGGTCGGAACATGGAGTGTTGTTCGAATTCGCGGATAAGCGCCTTGAGACCCGCTTCATCCACTCGCGACGCGGCCTCTTCGCAGGAGAACCAGGCCATCTCGCGCTGGCCCTTTTCCTTGTAGTTATTGGCAAAGCCGCTGACCTTGAGGGCATGAACCTGCACCTTGCACGGAATTTCAAATCCGCAGTCCAGACCCTTCATGTAGCTGTATGTCCCGAGAGGCTTAACGTCTGCCTTGCCCTTCACACCTGCCTCCTCATAGGCCTCGCGCTCGGCGACCGCATGAGCGAGCTTGCCGTTCATCGGCCAACCCTTTGGAATGACCCATCGACCCGTTCCGCGGCTGGTGATCAGCAGGATCTCCACACCGTTGTTGTCATCCTTCTTGCGGTAGCAGAGGGCAGCAAACTGCAGCCGCTCGGGACGGCGCATCATCAGACGGATTTCGGACGCAAGGCGTGTAACGACGTTCAATTTGTTGGATGACCTCACAGTTGATCTAGAAAGCATCGATTCACCCAATATAGGTGCGCCAGTCCGGTTTTGTACGACATTTTTGCGACAATCCCGGTTCATTCACGAGAGTTGGGGATGCTGGTCTTCAACCTTTGATCACAATGCGGTGGGAGCGGGACCATGCGCTTCTTCGACCACTCCAAGGTCAGCTGAGAAAACCGATCAGCACCTGAACGCTGTCATGAAGGCCCAGCCAGTTGTTAAAGCCGCCAACGCCGAAGACCACACCCGCAAGCCCGAAGACGGAGGCCACGCCATAGAGCCACTTCAGGCGGACCAGAGCTGTGACGGCAAAGAGGGCCAGCGCGACGGAAAGCATGGCATCGGACAGATCGAACATGTCGTCGCGATTGTTGCCGGCATCATAATCCGCCTGCCGCGACTTGGCCTTGTCGGAGGCTTCCTGGGCGCGTGACTTGTAGAGATCTGCGGTCTTCTGCCAGGCTTCCAGAGCCTTGGCGCGATCAGGCGTATCCGGCTGTGTGATCTTCAATTGCTCGATGGCGAGTTCGACACCGAATTCGCGCTGACGACGGGCCTGATACTCGTTCCACAGATCCACCGACTCGGCCTGCGCCTTCTGCATCGCCTGGACGATATTGTCGTCCTTGATCTTGCTGACTGCCATGAAGGCCGAAAGCAGAGCCACGGCGAGCGCAATCGCATTGAAAAATCCGCGGTCGGAGCCGCCTTCGCCCGGCTCGGGCAGTTCCACGCCTTCCATCGAAATCCCCGTTGTTTGAGCCGCGATTCGCGGTCTTCTTCCGGCGATGGATAGCAATCCGGCTATGAACTGCCAAGCAGTGGCGGCGTCACCCCTCCCAATAAGGTCTCGGGCCGTAAAGCCCGGCGAGGTAATCGATGAACAGCCTGACCTTGGCCGGCAGGAATTCCCGGCTGGGATAAACCGCAGAAAGCGCCACATTCTTCGGCGCTTCGAGGAAGGGCAAAACCGGCACGAGCTTGCCACTTTTCAACTCCGGACCGACATCCCAGGTGGAGCGCAGCGCGATGCCGAGCCCGGCAATGACGGCCTCCCGAATGACTTCCGACGAATTGGTCACAAGCGGCCCCTGCGGTCGATAGATCACCGGCCCATCCGGCCCTTCCAGCCGCCACGTATCGTTGTTGTGCGGGGCCAGGCAGATATGCCGGTCGAGATCGGTCAACGTTTGTGGCATCCCATGCGCGGCAACATAGTCGGGGCTGGCGCAGAGCAGCCGGCGCACCGGCGCAAGCCGTCGGGCGACGAGGCTGGAATCGGTGAGTTCGCCGATGCGGATCGCAAGATCGTACCCCCCGGCGACGAGATCGATGAACTCATCCGAAAGCGTCAGGTTGATCGTGATCCCTGCATTGGCTTGCATGAAGGGCTTCAGATGCGGCGCGACATGCATCCGGCCGAAGGAGGTGGGGGCGGAAATCTTCAGTGTGCCCCGCGCTTCCTCAGTGCGACCCGCGATGAAGGCTTCCGCATCCTCGATCCCGGCGAGGATCGCCTCAATGCGGATGAGGAAGCCTTGGCCTGACTCCGTCAGTGACAATTGCCGCGTCGTGCGCTGGAAAAGCCGCGTCCCCAATCGCTCCTCTAGATGCTTGATCCGCTTGGAAACGACCGCCGGCGAGAGGCCGAGTTCACGTCCCGCGGCCGACATGCTCAACGAGCGCGCCACATGCGCGAATATCTCCAGATCCTCCAGCCGCGTCATGGCTCCTCCGTTGAAAATCGTTCTGATTATCTCCTCGAGGGAAAAAGTTATTAGCATTTCGCCGCGCTTGCGCAAGCGGCAGGCGAGGGGCTAGATTCCGCGTCACAAGTCAAAGCGGGAGGAAACCATGAGCGGAGCGATTGCCCTGAAGGCGCCGGACCCGGCGATCCTGTCGCGACGCGAGCAAATCATTGCCGACCTCGCCGATTTCCTGCCCCCCGGCACGATCATTTCGTCCGAGCGTGAGCTGAAACCCTTCGAAACGGACGGCTTCATCGCCTATCGCCGCATGCCGCTCGCCGTCGCGCTGCCGCGCACCACGGACGAGGTTGCCGCCATTCTCAAATATTGCGCCAAATACAAGGTTCCGGTCGTGCCGCGCGGGGCGGGCACGTCGCTCTCCGGCGGCGCGATCCCGCAGGAAGATGCGGTCGTCATCGCGCTCACCCGCATGAACCGCATTCTGGAAGTCGACTACCCCAACCGCTGCGCCCGCGTGCAGGCCGGCGTGACCAATCTGGCGATTTCGGAAGCCGTTTCGGCGGATGGCTTCTTCTATGCGCCGGACCCGAGTTCGCAGCTTGCCTGCACCATCGGCGGCAATATCGGCATGAATTCCGGTGGCGCGCATTGCCTGAAATATGGCGTGACGACCAACAATCTGCTGGGCGTCAAGATGGTGATGTTCGACGGCACGGTGATCGAGCTGGGTGGCAAGGCGCTCGACGCCAGCGGCTACGATCTGCTCGGCATCGTCTGCGGCTCGGAAGGCCAGCTCGGCATCGTCACGGAAGCGACCGTGCGGCTGATCGCCAAGCCGGAAGGCCAGCGCCCTGTGCTCTTCGGCTTCGAGACCTCGGAAGGCGCGAGCGCCTGCGTGACCGATGTCATCGCCGCCGGCCTCATTCCCGTGGCCATTGAATTCATGGACAAGCCGGCCATCGAAATCTGCGAGGCCTTTGCGCATGCCGGTTACCCGCTGGATGTCGAGGCGCTGCTGATCGTCGAGGTCGAGGGGTCCGAAGCCGAGATGGACGCGATGCTCAAAGCCATCATCGAGATCGCCCGCCGCCATGGCGTGAAGACGGTGAAGGAATGCCAGTCAGCGACGGAAGCCGCCCTTATCTGGAAGGGCCGCAAATCCGCCTTCGGCGCGACCGGCCGAATTGCCGACTATATCTGCATGGACGGCACCGTGCCGCTGTCGCAGCTCACCAATGTTCTGCGCGGCACGGCCGAGATCGTCGCCCGCCACGGTCTGCGCGTCGCCAATGTCTTCCATGCCGGCGATGGAAACATGCATCCGCTGATCCTCTACAACATCAACGACCCGGAGGAGGCGCGCCGCGCCGAAGAGGCCGGCAACGATATCCTGAAACTCTGCGTCGATGCCGGCGGCTGCCTGACCGGCGAACACGGCGTCGGCATCGAGAAACGCGACCTGATGACCCACCAATATTCGAAAGCCGATCTCGACCAGCAGATGGCCGTCCGCGCCGCCTTCGACCCGGATTGGCTGCTCAATCCCTCCAAGGTCTTCCCATTGGAAGGACGCGCCTGACATGGCAGACATCTACGAGCCCGAGAGCGAGGCCGATGCCGCCGCGATGATCGCCGACGCCGCGCAAGCGGGCAGGGCGCTCGCCATTTCCGGCGGCAACACCCGCGCCGGCTTCGGCCAGAAGGTCGACGGTGCGGCCTTCACCTCGAAGCGCCTCCGGGGCATCACGGCCTATAACCCGTCCGAAATGACCCTGACGGCGCTGGCGGGCACGCCCGTCGCCGAAATCGAGGCGGAACTGGCCGAGAACGGCCAGATGATGGCCTTTGAGCCCGCCGACCATCGCATGATGATGGGCACGGAAGGCGTGCCGACCATAGGCGGCCTCTTCGCCACCAACACATCCGGCCCCCGCCGCTTTGTCTCGGGTGCTGCCCGCGACAACCTGCTCGGCATCCGCTTCGTCAATGGCGCGGGCGAACTCGTGAAATCCGGCGGCCGCGTGATGAAAAACGTCACCGGCCTCGACCTCGTCAAGCTCCTCGCCGGCTCCTACGGCACGCTCGGCTTCCTCACCGAAGTCACCTTCAAGGTGCTGCCGGTGCCGCGCGCCGAGGCCACCGTCGTCGTCTCCGGTCTCAACGATGCCGAAGCGGCCATCGCCATGTCGGCCGCTCTTGCTACCTCCTGCGAGGTCTCCGGCGCGGCGCATCTGCCGGAAAGCGTGCGCTGGCTTTTCGGCCAGAACGGTCTGCCCGACGGCCCCGCCACTCTGCTGCGCATCGAAGGCGTCGAGGCCTCCGTCGCCGACCGCGTCAACCGCCTGAAGCCCTTCCTGCAACGCTATGGCGCGGTGAGCCAGATCGACCAGGGCGACAGCCAGCAGATCTGGCGCGAAATCCGCGATGTCACGCCTTTCTCCGAAGACGGCTCCTGCAAGCCGCTCTGGCGCATCTCCTGCGCGCCCTCCGCCGGCCATCAATTGCTGGCAGCGCTCCGCCTCGAAACCGGTGTCAACGCCTTCTTCGACTGGCAGGGCGGCCTCGTCTGGATGCAGATGGAGGGCGACGGCGAAGCTGACATGATCCGGGCCTATCTCAAGCGCCTGGGCGGCGGGCATGCGACGCTGATCCGGGCTCGGGAGCAGGTTCGGGCTGTAACATCAGCCTTTGAGCCGCAGGAGAAGGGCGTCGCGGTGCTTTCTGCTGCCGTGAAGGCTAAGCTCGATCCGAAGGGTATTTTCAATCCGGGGCGGATGGGGTGATGCCGCTCGCGATCTCAAAGGGGACATACAATGTCTGATCTGCAAAACAACACGCCGGACGCGTCCGGCTATCTCGAGCCCGGCAAGGGCAATGTGCAACTGGTCTATGTGCTCTATCTTGCCGGCTTTGTGATCGGCATCACGCCGCTGGTTGGCCTCGTCTTTGCCTATATCAATCGCGGTAAGGTCGGCGGCATTTATGACAGCCATTACACCTATGCCATCCGCACCTTCTGGATCGGCTGCCTCTACAGCCTCATTTCGCTGATCCTGACCTTCCTGTTCATCGGCATTCTCGGCTTCATCGCCACCGCCGTCTGGTCCATCGTCCGTTGCGTCATCGGCCTGCAGCAGGTCAGCCGCGGCGAACCGATTTCGAACCCGCAAAGCTGGCTGCTCTAATCAATCAAGGACAGATGTTACCGTGCAGACCAATTTCACGCTCGCCCAGCTTGCCGACCCGAAGACCGCCGAGGCGGAAAGCATCGTGCGCAAATGCGTGCATTGCGGGCTCTGCACGGCCACCTGTCCGACCTATGTCACGCTTGGCAACGAGCTCGACAGCCCGCGCGGGCGCATCTATCTGATCAAGGACATGTTCGAGAACGGCCGCGATGCCGATGCCGAGACGGCGCTGCATGTCGACCGCTGTCTGTCCTGCCTCTCCTGCACCTCGACCTGTCCGTCGGGCGTCGACTACATGCACCTGATCGACCTCGCGCGCGAGCATGTCGAGAAGACCTATGACCGGCCGCTCGCCGACCGGCTCGCGCGGGGCGTGCTGGCTTGGGTTCTGCCTTATCCGGGCCGCTTCCGGCTGGCCCTGAAGGCCGCAAAGTTCGGCCAGCCTTTCGCAGGACTAATGAAGAAACTGCCGCTCATCCGCGCCTTCGGTCATATGCTCGACCTCGCGCCCCATCACGTGCCGCCGAAAAGCAGTTTTGCCGAAGCGGGACGCTATGCGCCTAAGGGGACGCCACGCGCTCGCGTCGCCATGCTGTCCGGCTGCGCCCAGCCGGTGCTGAAGCCGGAGATCAACGAAGCGACGATCAAGCTTCTGAACAGTCTCGGCGTCGAGGTCGTTATTGCTGAGGGCGAAACCTGCTGCGGTTCGCTGACCCATCACATGGGCCGCGAGGAGCAGGCGCTCGCCTCGGCACGCCGGACGATCGACGCCTGGAGCCGGGAGATCGAAAAGGGCGGGCTGGACGCCATCATCATCACGGCCTCCGGCTGCGGCACGACGGTCAAGGATTACGGCCACATGCTCGCCCGCGACCCCGCCTATGCGGCCAAGGCCGCCCGCGTAGCGTCGCTCGCCAAGGACATCACCGAATATCTCTCCACCCTAGACCTGCCGCAATTGCCGGCCAATGGCCGCACGGTGGCCTATCACTCCGCCTGCTCGATGCAGCACGGCCAGAAGATCACCATGCTGCCGAAGCTTCTTCTGCAAAAGGCCGGCTACAAGGTAAAGGAACCGGCCGAAGGCCATCTCTGCTGCGGCTCCGCCGGCACCTATAACATGCTGCAGCCGGAGATTTCAGCCGAACTCAAGGCTCGCAAGGTCAAGAATATCGAGGCGACCAGGCCCGATCTCATCGCCACCGGCAATATCGGCTGCATGACCCAGATCGGCACGGGCACGCGCATCCCGATCCGCCATACGGTGGAATTGCTGGCGGAGGCTTATGGGTGATGGCCTTCTGAACGGGCTTAAGCTAATCCGGAGTTGCGCGGTGAAAGAGAACAAAACCGCGCGCAAGCTGAACTCGCGCGCGGTCGAAAAACGAAAGCTTTATACCAGCGATCAGCCGCCGAGCGCTGTGAACAGCGTCTTCAGGATATCCGTACCGCGGTCTTCCAGCACGATATTGCCCTGCTTGTTGCCGGGGCCGATGACGATGACCTTGGTGCCGACCGGCGCGCGCTTGTAAAGGTCCGTCACGTCCTCGTTCATCATGCGGATGCAGCCGGAGGACAGGTTCAGACCGATCGACCACGGCTGGTTGGTGCCGTGTATGCGGTAGCCGGAATCCCCGGCCTTGCCGAAGAGATAGAGGGCGCGCGCGCCAAGCGGGTTGTCCTTGCCGCCATCCATGCGGGCCGGCAGGTAGTGCCCCTTCTTTGCTTCGCGGGCGATCATTTCCTTCGGCGGGATCCATTCCGGCCATTCCGCCTTGCGGGCGACCTTCACGACGCCCGACCAGCCGAAGCCTTCACGGCCGACGCCGATGCCGTATCGGATCGCGCTCGATCCATCGAGCACGTAATAGAGGAACTTGTTGTTCGTATCGACGATGATCGTGCCGGGACGTTCACTCGTCGCCAGGTGCACGACGTGGCGCTTGAACTTCTCGGGCACCTCACGGTTGATCTGCTTGAGATAGATGACGTCTTCGCTCTGCTGCGCCTTGCGGTGCTTGGTTTCCGCGTTTGCGGAAGCCGCTGGAATGACGACGGCGGCTGCGAGAAGCGCGCCGACCAGATACTTGATCCTGGACATGTTGAATTCCCCAATTCTATGAATGCGAAGCTATCGCAGATTTCGCGGTTGGCAAGGCTAAAATAGGCCTTGCATTTGTTAAGAACGCATAAAAAGGGCCTCCGTTGCATCAACGGAAGCCCAATTTTTCTGGGTCTTTCGACCCGGTCGCTTTTATTCTTATTTGACGATGACGGTCTGCCCGACCTTGACCCGACCATAGAGGTCGACGACGTCTTCATTCCGCATGCGGATGCAGCCGGAAGAGACCGCATAACCGATGGTCCAGGGGGCATTCGTGCCGTGGATTCGGTACTCGGTGGAGCCGAGATACATGGCGCGCGCACCGAGCGGATTTTCCTCGCCGCCTTCCATATGGGCGGGCAGGATGTGACCCTTTTTGGCTTCGCGCGAGATCATTTCCTTCGGCGGCGTCCAGTCCGGCCACTCGGCCTTGCGGGTGATCTTGTGCTTGCCGGCCCATTCGAAGCCGGGCTTACCGACGCCCACGCCGTAGCGGCGCGCCTGGCCGTTCTCGCCGACGAGATAGAGGAAGCGGTTGTTCGTATCGATGACGATCGTGCCGGCCTTTTCCTTGCCGTCATAGGCAACCTGCTGAGGCAGGAACATCGGGTCGAGCCTGGTTGCGGCGGGCCGTTGAATCTTCTGATAGCTGACGTTGACAGCACCCGCACCCGGATCGGCCGGTGCATTGATGACCGACGGCCCGAACAGCGGTTGGCGTGCCGGCCGGGTGATGTAGACGGGCTGCGGCGCCATCGGCGCACCGCTGATGCGGGTCTGCGACGTGGAGACCGGGACAGTGCGTCCCTTGGCCTGCTTGCCGCTGCTCAATTGGTTGACCCACGGCTTCGTCAGATTGTCATCAACCGTCACCGGCGCGACAACGCGATAACGCTGGTCGGCAGATGCGCCATGCGCGGTAAAGACAAGCGCGGCGGCAACCGAGGAAAGGACGAGGAGCTTTTTCATCATGGACGGACTCGCTACAAAATGCCATTGAGCTGAAAACTGGCGGTTGGGCTTGAGAGTGCCGCAAATGCGCGTTTGAATGGTAAATGGCCGTTCATGAAAATGCTTCGCTTTCCGGAAAGCTCTCGTCAGGGTTAGCGCCCTGTTAGAAAAGACCGTTAACCCAGGATGAATCCGCAAGAAGAGGGGCATGCAGGTGGCGATTGAAGGCATCATCGAGGGTCCGGACGGGCAGGATCGCTGCTTCTGGCACGGGAACCTGCCGGATTACATCGCCTATCACGACGCCGAATGGGGCCGCCCGGTCACGAGTGACAATCGGCTTTTCGAGAAGATCTGCCTGGAAGGTTTCCAGTCCGGCCTCTCCTGGCTGACCATATTGCGCAAGCGCGAGAATTTCCGTGCCGCCTTTGCCGGCTTCGATTTCGAAAAGGTCGCGCTGTTCGGCGATGTCGATATCGAACGCCTCGTGCAGGATGCCGGCATCATCCGCCATCGTGGCAAGATCGTCTCCACCATCAACAATGCCCGCCGCGCCGTCGCCTTGCGCGACGAGTTCGGGTCGCTCGCCCGCTATTTCTGGTCATGGGAACCGAAACCGGAAGAGCGCCCGGCCGTTTTCGATCTCGCCACCTTGCGCGCCAATCCGACAACACCTGCTTCCGTCAGGCTTTCCAAGGATCTGAAGAAGCGCGGATGGACCTTTGTCGGGCCGACGACCGTGTATGCATTCATGCAGGCCATGGGCATGGTCAACGACCATATCGAAGGCTGCTGCTGCCGCGCGGAAGTCGAGCAACAGCGAAAGGCATTCGTGCGCCCATGAGGATCGTTCCCGTCGCCTTGATGGCGCTTCTATGGGCGGTCAAGCCCGCTGCCGCCGTGGAGCCCGAGCTTTATCGCGGCGAAAAGCTGGTCAACCTGACGCTGCCGAGCGACGGGCATCTCACGACATCCGGCTGGACACGCGACGGCAAGGCCATTGCATATCGGATGAAGGTGCCGGCCGGCGCAGAAATGACCATCAACATGACGGCGTCTGCTGCCCGCTTCACCTATCTCGTCATCTTCGATCTCAACGATCCCAATGCGGAGGACGCGCTCTATTCCTCCGACAGCCGCCGGCTTCCGGCCCATATCTTTGCCGATGCCGAACGGGACATGGACCTGCTGATCCGCCCCTTTTTCGCCAAGCAGGCGCCCCGGCGTGGGCTGGGCTCGCATTTCGTGCTGGAATTCAAGCGGACGAAATGAGTTCCGGCCCTCAATCAATGCTCATCCCGAGCACACGGCTGATCTCGTTGAGCGATCGGCCCGATTCCGCCTTCCACGTGTTGAAGGCCGCCTGCACCGCCTCTTTCTCCTTCTTCGAGCCGGGTGCCTTGTCGACAATCCCTTCCGCGATCAGCCGGTTCGTCACGCTCTGCGACAGGATGAAACTGTCGACGCCGGCAAAGCGCAGGAAATACTGCCCCGTATTGCCGCCCAGCCGCGTGCCGCGCTTCTTCAAGACCTCCAGAAGGCCGATATAATCGGCTGACGGCCAGCCGGCTAGAAACGCGCCGACCGAGCCATGCTCCTCCGCAAGATCGGCGAAGAAGCGCGCATTCTCCTGCACCGCACGGATTTTTGGCCCGTGGCGCACGATCCGGGTGTCTGATACCAGCCGTCCGAAATCCTCGTCATGCAGCATCAGGCAATGCCCGATATCGAAGCCCTCGAAGGCCGCCTCGAAACCCGGCCACATGGCCTCGACGACCTTCCAGTTGAAGCCGGCCTGAAAGATGCATTTCGTGGCGAGCGCCAGATAGCGGTCGTCCGGCGTCGCCTGCAGTTCCTCCACCGACTTCGGCTTTGAAAGCTGCGCCTGCAACGCCGCATCACCGCCCTTGCGGCCGGAGGCGATGGTCCAGATTTCATCGAACGTGCGCATGGCGGCCTCAGTCAAACGTCTCGATCAGCGGGATCAGATGGCTCAGATCCGGGATTTCGCGGAAGCGCGGCGCATCGCGCGGCGGCTCCACATGTTCATAGGCCCAGGTCAGCGGATGCGGAACGTAGACGCCCCAACTCCCCGCCGCAATCGCCGGCACGATATCGGATTTCAGCGAATTGCCGACCATCACCGCCCGCTCCGGCCCACCGATGGCTTTATGGAAGATGCGGCGATAGGTGGTGGCGGACTTGTCCGAGACGATCTCCACCTGCGCGAAGAAATCGCCAAGGCCCGATTGCGCGAGTTTGCGCTCCTGATCGAACAGGTCGCCCTTGGTGATCAGCACCAGCCGGTAGTCGCTCGCCAGCGCCTCCAGAGTCTCCTGCACATGCGGCAGCGTCTCAACCGGATGCGACAGCATCTCGCGTCCGACGCTCAGGATTTTCTCGATCGTCGCCGCCGGCACCTTGCCTTCGGTGATCTCGATCGCCGTCTCGATCATGGAGAGCGTGAAGCCCTTGATGCCAAACCCGTATTGCCCGAGGTTTCGCTTCTCCACCTCCAGGAGATGCGTCGAGATATGCTCGGCTTCCGCATAATCCGAAAGCATCTCGCCGAACTGCGCTTCCGTGAAACGGAAGAATTGCTCATTCTGCCAGAGCGTGTCGTCGGCATCGAACCCGATTGTGGTAATGGCCTGCGGGCTCATCGTTTCGTCTCCCGTGTTTATAGACCCCTCCCCAACCCTCCCCACAAAGGGGAGGGAGAGTGGCCGTTGTGCCCGCCTGACTTCCGTGCATCGAGATGCTGACTAAGTCGCTACAGCCAAGATGGGCAAGCGGCGCGCCACGAGTCATCTCCCCCTTGCGGGAGAGATGGCCGGCAGGCCAGAGGGGGTCTTCGTTCACCCGCAAAACCTATCCGCCCGGTCCTCAAACCGCAATCACCCGATGCACCGTCTCCGTCTCTCGGGCAGCCTCGCCAAACGGGGCGACCGTCCAGTCCCAGGCCCGAAATGCCGGAGGAGGGGGCTCGCCGCCCAATAGGTCGCCGGTCCCGATAACCTCACCTTTTACATTGCGGACTTCATACCCCGTGTCCGTGATCAGACATGGTACCCAAGGCCCGCCGAGCAGATCGGCCAGATGCCGGCGCACGGTAGAAGCAGGGTTGCGCGCATGCAGCGCCATCTGCGAGAGAAGGCAGGCGGAAATCACGAGATCGGGCGCGTCATCGGTTTTCAAAAACTCCAGCCCGCCGGAAAGGTCGCGTTCCACAAGGCGCACATTCGCCCGCCTGCCCCCCCGGACCTTCATCCGCGCCGAGGGCAGGTGCACCAGATCGTAAAGCGTGACCGTCTGAAACGACTTCGCGAGGAATTCGAGCGGCACATCACGCAGCAGCCCCGACCCCAGCACGGCAACATGCCGCCGCTCAATGAGCTGCCCCACCTTCTCCTCGACAAAGGCCTGACAATTCTCCTCATGCGGCGCCCAAGCCTTTGCGCATCGCCGCGCCCGCGACCACAGGCCAACGGAGCCGGCAATCTCGCGCGGCTTCCGCCGCGAGGAGACGGCGAGGGCAGCCGTGAAATGGAGGGCTTCGAGGATCATTCTTCTGACGATGTAGGCAGCCAAACAGTCGATCTCGGCTATCGGCGCAGCAAACTCACTCAAACACGTTAAACAATAGCATTTTGCACCTTCATCGCCAGTCTCGCAAGGCTTGCCGCAAGGCGCTCGATCCTCTAAGACACCGCCACATTTCCCGGTGAAGAAAAGCGCAGGCAGACCCATGAGCGACAACAAGAAAAAGCCCCAAAAGCTGAAGGCCCGGCTGCCGCGTGGCTTTGTCGACCGCGAGGCCGCCGATATCCGCGCCGTCAACGAGATGACCGCGAAAATCCGCGAGGTCTATGAGCGCTATGGCTTCGACCCGGTCGAAACGCCGCTCTTCGAATATACCGATGCGCTCGGCAAGTTCCTGCCCGACAGCGACCGCCCCAATGAAGGCGTCTTCTCGCTGCAGGATGACGATGAGCAGTGGATGTCGCTGCGCTACGATCTCACCGCGCCGCTCGCCCGCCATGTGGCCGAGAACTTCCAGGACATCCAGCTTCCCTACCGCACCTACCGCGCCGGCTACGTCTTCCGCAACGAAAAGCCCGGCCCCGGCCGTTTCCGCCAGTTCATGCAGTTCGACGCCGACACCGTCGGCGCGCCCGGCGTCCAGGCCGATGCCGAAATGTGTATGATGATGGCCGACACGCTCGAAGCGCTTGGCATCAAGCGCGGGGATTATGTGATCCGGGTGAATAACCGCAAGGTGCTGGATGGGGTGCTTGAGGCGATTGGGCTTGGAGGAGACGACAAGGCGGGGCAGCGGCTTACGGTGCTCCGCGCCATTGATAAGCTGGATAAGTTCGGCCCGGAAGGCGTGCGTCTTCTGCTCGGCGCAGGTCGTAAAGACGAGAGCGGCGACTTCACTAAGGGCGCTGGGCTAGATCCAATTAGCATCGAGTACCTGATCGCGGTCATCTTGCGGCAACCGTTTCTTGAAGGTGGCAAGTCGGAGCGTGCAGCAGAAATCAGCGCCGCATTGAATGAGAGCCAAGCTTACAACGAAGGCTTTAAAGAACTCGATCTTATAGATTCGATCATTAAGAGTGCAGGTTACGGCCCCGATCGCATCAAGATCGACCCCTCAGTGGTCCGCGGCCTCGAATACTACACCGGCCCCGTCTACGAAGCCGAACTCACCTTCGACGTCACCAATGAAAAGGGCGAGAAGGTTGTCTTCGGCTCGGTCGGCGGTGGCGGTCGTTACGATGGGCTCGTCTCCCGCTTCATGGGCCAGCCGGTTCCGGCGACCGGTTTCTCCATCGGCGTTTCGCGCCTGATGACGGCGCTGAAGAACCTCGGCAAGCTGGGAGCGGACGAGGTCGTCGCACCCGTTCTCGTCACCGTCATGGATGGCGATGCGGAGGCCATGGGGCGCTACCAGCGCTTCACCCAGGCGCTGCGCAACGAAGGCATTCGCGCCGAAATGTACCAGGGCAACTGGAAGAAATTCGGCAACCAGCTGAAATATGCCGACCGCCGCAATTGCCCCATCGCCATCATTCAGGGCGGCGACGAGCGCGCCAACGGCGAAGTGCAGATCAAGGACCTGATCGAGGGCAAGCGCCTCTCCGGCGAGATCACCGACAACACCGAATGGCGCGAAGCCCGCGTCGCGCAGGTCCTGGTGCCGGAAGCCGAGCTGGTCGCCAAGGTCAAGGAAATCCTGGCGGCGCAGGCGGAAGACAGGGCGCGCGGCAAGTGATGTCGGGCGTGGCGGAGATCGCAAAGACCCCCTCTGGCCTGCCGGCCATCTCCCCCACAAGGGGGGAGACGACTCGTGGTGGCCGCCATCGGTCTTCAATGGCAGGAATCCGCAAGTTGCCAAGGGTAGATGCTCTCGTGGCGGGTGCCCCATCCGTCTCCCCCCTTGTGGGGGAGATGGCGGCAGCCAGAGGGGGTCTTGCATCCTCGCTCCGCACACAAAAAGGACGTGCGTAATGCCCGTCGCCAAGCTCCCCACCTTCGCGCCAGACCTGATCGCGCTCTTCGAAAAGCGGGGCACGAGCCGCATCGAAACGCCGGTGATCCAGCCGGCCGCGCCCTTTCTCGATATGGCGGGCGAGGATCTGCGCCGCCGCATCTTTCTCACCGAGAGCGACACCGGCGCGAGCCTCTGCCTGCGTCCGGAATTCACCATTCCGGTCTGCCTCCAACATATAGAGAGCGCCACCGGCACGCCGAAGCGCTATGCCTATCTCGGCCAGGTCTTCCGCCAGCGCCGCGAAGGAGCCAATGAGTTCTACCAGGCCGGCATCGAAGACCTCGGCGACCGCGATGTCGCGAGCGCCGATGCCCGCGCCATATCGGACGCCTTCGCGAGCCTGACGCTGGCGCTGCCCGGGCGGACATTCACAGCCACGCTCGGCGACCAGTCCGTCTTCGAGGCTGTCGTCAAGGCGCTCGGCCTGCCGACCGGTTGGCAGAAGCGCTTGATCCATGCCTTCGGCAACGCCATGCAGATCGAAATGCTGCTGGGCGAGCTCGCCGAACCGCAACCCGCCCAGCCGTTGGCTGCCGATATCGAGGCGATGCTGGCCTCCGGCAATCTCGACGCGCTCGCCGCCCATGTCGAAGAGACGATGCATGCGACCGGCTATCTGACGAATGCCAGCCGCACGCCCCGCGAAATCGCTAACCGCCTTGCCGAAAAGCGCGCGCTGGCCGCCACCCGTCTCAACCCGAAGGCGCTCGACGTGCTGGAAGAATTCCTCTCGCTCGACCTGCCCTTTGCCGATGCTGCCGCAGCGCTCGCCGGCTTTGCCGATGCGGCGGGGCTCAAGCTTGACGGTGCGCTGTCGCGTTTCGACGCCCGCGCCGCAGCGCTCGCCAATGCCGGCGTCGATCTCAAGGCGATCACCTATCGCGCCGCCTTCGGCCGCCCGCTGGACTATTATACCGGCCTCGTCTTCGAGATCGCCGAGGCAGGCAAGCCGGCGGTGCTCGCCGGCGGCGGTCGCTACGACCGTATGCTGACGCTGCTGGGCGCAAAGGATCACATTCCGGCGGTCGGCTTCTCGCTCTGGCTCGATCGGATTGAACTCTCGAAGGGAGCTGCAGCATGATCACCATTGCGCTGCCCTCCAAGGGCCGGATGAAGGAAGATGCCTCGGCCATCTTCGCCCGCGCCGGCATGAACATTGTCAGCGTCGGCAATGACCGCTCCTATCGCGGCCGCGTCGAAGGCTGGGACGATGTCGAGATCGCCTTCCTCTCCGCCTCTGAGATTTCCCGCGAAGTCGGCAGCGGCCTCGTCGATTTTGGCGTGACGGGCGAAGATCTGATGCGCGAGGAATGGGCGGAGGTCGACGCGCGCGTTGAATTTGCCGCCCGCCTCGGCTTCGGCCATGCGGACGTCATCGTCGCGGTGCCGGAAATCTGGCTCGATGTCGACACCATGGCCGATCTCGGCGATGTCGCCGCCGAATTCCGCGCCCGCCATGGCCGCCGGCTGGAGATCGCCACCAAATACTGGCGGCTGACGCAGCAGCATTTCTCCGCCACGCATGGTATCCAGCTCTATCGCATCGTCGAGAGCCTCGGCGCCACCGAAGGCGCGCCCGCGGCAGGGCAGGCGGATATCATCGTCGATATCACCTCCACGGGCTCGACGCTGCGCGCCAACCACCTGAAGATCCTCTCCGACGGCGTGATCCTGAAGTCCGAAGCCTGCCTGGTTCGCGCCCGCAAGCCGGAGCATGAGGGCAACGAGACGGTCGCGAAGATCATTTCCGCCGTCCGCGCGGCACTCTGAAGACACGCTTTTTTCTAGACATGAAAAAACCCGCCGGATCGCTCCGGCGGGTTTTTCTTGACGGGGTCTTTGAGGAGCGAGGCTTCGATCAGGCGGCGGACCGGAAGCCGTCGATGGAGAAGCGGCCGGCGCCAGACGTCATCAGGGCGAGGAAGCCACCGGCCATTGCCAGGTTCTTCATGAAGTTGATCTGCTGGTTCATGTCAGCCATCGCCTGAGCCGGGTCATGCGTGATGGCCATCAGGTGGAAGAGAACGCCCGAAACGATGCAGAAGCCTGCAAGCAGGAACGCTACGATCTTCGTCTGGAAGCCGAAGAGAATGGCGAGACCGCCACCGAATTCGGTCAGGATGACCAGCGGGAGAAGAAAGCCGGGCACATGCATGGCCTCCATGTAGGCAGCCGTTCCGGCATAGCCGGTGATCTTGCTGAAGCCCGAGATGATGAAGATGATCGAGAGGAGAACGCGCGCCAGAAGGCTGATGTAGTTGTTCATGGGGGGTGCCTTTTGTTAAAAATTGAACCCCTGATAACAGTTTCGATTGTTACTCGAAACATGGAAAATATAATACGGATTGTTCAATAATATTGAACAAAAACCCCATCAAACTTTTGTGAGCAGAGATTGAATTTTGCGGCTGCTGGTTCCACATTGCGCCACCCGCCACGTCACAGTTCAAGAACATCCCCGAGGAGACACCCATGACGAGCCTTGCCGATTTCCCGATTACCAAGCGTTGGCCTGCCACCAATCCGGACGCTATTCAGCTTTATTCGCTTCCCACGCCAAACGGCATCAAGGTCTCGGCTATGCTCGAGGAGACAGGTCTCGCTTACGAGCCTCATCTCGTTGATTTCGGCAAGAATGATCAGATGACGCCGGAATTCCTCTCGCTCAATCCCAATAACAAGATCCCCGCGATCATCGATCCGCATGGTCCGGGCGGCAAGCCGCTCGGACTGTTCGAATCCGGTGCAATTCTTCACTATCTTGCGGAAAAAACGGGGAAGTTCCTTCCCGCAGATCCGACGCTGAAGTGGGAGACGATCAGCTGGCTGCATTTCCAGATGGGGGGCGTGGGCCCGATGTTCGGTCAGCTTGGCTTCTTCACCAAATTCGCCGGCAAGGAGATCGAAGATCCGCGTCCGCGTGAGCGTTATGTCGGCGAAGCCAAGCGCCTTCTGGGCGTGCTTGACAAGCGCCTGACGGGCCGCGACTGGATCATGGGCGGAGAATACACGATTGCCGATATTGCCAGCCTGCCGTGGCTGCGCGCCCTGACAGGGTTCTATGAGGCCGGCGAACTGGTCGGGATCGACAGCTTCCCGGCGGTCAAGGCGTGGATGGACCGCGGGCTCACGCGCCCGGCCATGGTCAAGGCCTTCAACATTCCGGCCCGTCCGGCCTGATCAGGCGCGATCGCTTTCTCTTGCTACGACCGGGCCGCAGGGCCCGGTCATCCGCTTTTCAGTATTTACTGGTGAGGCGTAAAGGCCGGGCCGTCCTGATTTAGCGTAAAATGCGGGAACAGGAAGACACCGTAGATCGTGCCGGAATATTTGCGCTCCAGACCGCTCGATTCGCCGATGCAGAACAACGGCTGACGTCGACCGTTCAGTGGATTGTGTATCGTCGTCGAAAAGCAGAAAGACGAGGAATGCGTCGTCGCCTGCTCGAAAAGTTCGAGCAACTTGGCGCGGTCGTTCGGGTCGTAGCGGCGCACGAGGTTCAGCAGGCCGCATTCGCCGCTATCCAGCCCATGCAGGGAAACTGCACGATCGCCAAGTTTCAGCAAACCCGTCGACAAATCACCCGACCAGGCTTCCGAGATGCAGAACTGCGATAACATCGGCAGGTCATCCTTGCCGACCCCTTGCGAGTGGGGGGAGGTGGACCTTGCGATCTTGAACACTGGGAATTCTCCCGACATAATTAAATGGATTGATCGCAGATCTGATATCTGCAGTCACCCGGTCTTAGGCAAGAACATGTCCGGGCATTCCAGCGAGGCCCGATTGTCCGCCGCAGTTGTTCCGCGTGTTCAACCGGGTCGTGTGCGCTCCGGAGTGCCTGTGTCCGGCTTTGCACCACACTATTTGTTTCAATTAGAATCTAATGAAGCAATTAAAGATGGTAAAACAGTTAAATTTGGGAAAATGAGGGCAATTCTGTCCTGATACGGGACATTTTCGATGGGGAATTTTAGGCTGCAACCGCCAATTCCAGGACTTTTCGAAAGAATTGTCGTGTTGGGGCATGCGTCAGACCAGCCCCTGCGGCGCTCGGCGTTCCTGCCACTGCCACTGATTTGTGAGAACCAGAAGTAGCCCGAAAATCCAAAAGGGCGACCCGAAGGCCGCTCTTTCGTCCGATCTCTTTTCAGAGATGGATCACATCATGTCCATGCCGGCAGTTCAGCGCGCTTGACGCGCTGAACCAAGGTAGATCATTCGCGCGCTGAAGCACAAGGAACATGGGCGGGCCACAAACGCAAAAGGGCGACCCGAAGGTCGCCCTTTCGTCCAATCTCTTTTCAGAGATGGATCACATCATGTCCATGCCGCCCATGCCGCCCATGCCGCCAGGCATAGCCGGGCTATCCTTCTTCGGCAGTTCGGCAATCATCGCTTCCGTCGTGATGAGGAGCGAGGCAACCGAAGCAGCGTTCTGGAGCGCGGTGCGGACAACCTTGACCGGGTCGACGATGCCCATGGCGATCATGTCGCCATATTCAGACGTCTGAGCGTTGTAGCCGAAGTTGTCGTTGTCCTTGTCGAGGATCTTGCCGACAACGATCGAGGCTTCGTCGCCTGCGTTTTCAGCGATCTGGCGAACCAGCGACTGGAGAGCGCGGCGAACGATGTTGATGCCGGCTTCCTGGTCGTCATTTGCACCCTTGACCGAGATCTTCGTGGACGAACGCAGCAGGGCGGTACCGCCGCCGGGGACGATGCCTTCCTGGACAGCAGCGCGCGTTGCGTTCAGCGCGTCGTCGATGCGGTCCTTGCGTTCCTTCACTTCGACTTCCGTTGCACCGCCAACGCGGATGACGGCAACGCCGCCAGCGAGCTTGGCGAGACGCTCCTGCAGCTTTTCGCGGTCGTAGTCGGAAGAGGTTTCTTCGATCTGGGCCTTGATCTGGGCAACGCGGCCTTCGATTTCAGCCTTGGCGCCAGCGCCGTCGACGATCGTCGTGTTTTCCTTGGAGATCGAAACCTTCTTGGAACGGCCGAGCATGTCGAGCGTGACGTTTTCGAGCTTGATGCCGAGGTCTTCGGAGATGACAGTGCCGCCCGTCAGGATGGCGATGTCTTCCAGCATGGCCTTGCGGCGGTCGCCGAAGCCCGGAGCCTTGACGGCAGCAATCTTCAGGCCGCCACGCAGCTTGTTGACGACGAGCGTAGCAAGCGCTTCGCCTTCGACGTCTTCAGCGATGATGAGGAGCGGCTTGCCGGTCTGAACGACGGCTTCGAGAACCGGGAGCATGGCCTGGAGGTTCGAGAGCTTCTTCTCGTGAAGGAGAATGAAGGCGTCTTCGAGGTCGGCGACCATCTTTTCCGGGTTGGTGACGAAGTAGGGCGACAGGTAGCCGCGGTCGAACTGCATGCCTTCAACGACTTCGAGTTCGGTTTCGGCGGTCTTGGCTTCTTCAACCGTGATGACGCCTTCGTTGCCGACCTTCTGCATGGCTTCCGCGATGTCGCGGCCAACCTGCGTGTCGCCGTTTGCGGAGATCGTGCCGACCTGTGCAACTTCTTCCGACGTGTTGATCTTCTTGGCCTTGGCCTGGAGATCCTTCACGACTTCAGCAACAGCGAGGTCGATACCGCGCTTCAGGTCCATCGGGTTCATGCCGGCAGCAACAGCCTTCTGGCCTTCGCGAACGATAGCCTGGGCGAGAACCGTTGCGGTCGTGGTGCCGTCGCCGGCGATGTCGTTGGTCTTCGAAGCGACTTCGCGGACCATCTGGGCGCCCATGTTTTCGAACTTGTCTTCGAGTTCGATTTCCTTGGCGACCGATACGCCGTCCTTGGTGATGCGCGGAGCGCCGAAGGACTTGTCGATAACAACGTTGCGACCCTTCGGGCCGAGCGTGACCTTCACGGCATCAGCGAGGATGTCGACGCCGCGCAGCATCTTCTCGCGTGCGGTGCGGCCGAATTTGACTTCTTTAGCAGCCATTTGAAAAACTCCCGGGCTTCTTGCCCAATTTCAAGACTTCTGGAAAGGGTGAAAGAGCTTCGGCTAGATCAGCCGATAACGCCCATGATGTCGGCTTCCTTCATGATCAGAAGGTCTTCGCCGTTCACCTTGACTTCAGTGCCGGACCACTTGCCGAACAGAACGCGATCGCCGACCTTGACGTCGAGAGCGACAACGTCGCCATTGTCCTTGCGGGCGCCCGAACCGACGGCGACGATTTCGCCTTCAGCCGGCTTTTCCTTGGCGGTGTCCGGAATGATGATGCCGCCACGGGTCTTTTCTTCAGATTCGACGCGACGAACAACGACGCGGTCGTGGAGCGGACGGAAAGAGATGCTTGCCATTCTTGAATCCCTCGATCAAATGACAGAGAAGGTGTGTTACCTACCCGAATGTTATTAGCACTCGCACTCGGCGAGTGCTAGCGAGGCAGAAATAGGAAAGGGCCATCCTTGAGTCAAGGACAGCCCTTCCGAAATTTTCGCGAATTTTTGATGAAGGTTAAAGGCCCGGCAACTCCGGCTGCGGCCTACTTCTTCTCGATGGAAACGCCTTGTTCGCCGATCTTCAGCTGAACGGTGTCCTCTTTCTGCTTCTCGTTATAGATATAGGCGCTCATGCCCACAACGACGACGACGAGCGCGCCAACGATCACGTAGAGGAAGCTGTTTCTGTTCTGCAAAGGCAATGTCCTTATGAAACATGTTGAACCGATGCGCCATCAATGAACGAAACCCGATTTTGTTCCCGAGGATATTTCGCGCTGCAGCGATAGGCCCTTGCCAAGTCATCACCGGTTTGCGATTTGACCGGGTGGAAATATATGAGGTTTGACGAATGGCCGAACGGATTGGCGGACTTGCGGACATTTCCGCCCGATATGACGTGATCCTCTGCGATGTCTGGGGCGTCCTGCACAATGGTATCGATCCGTTTCCGCTGGCCGGCATGGCGCTGAGCGCTGCACGCGAAAACGGCGCGACCGTGGTTCTGGTCACCAACTCCCCGCGCCCCCGCCCCGGCGTCGAGACACAGCTTGGCGCCATCGGTGTGCTCGATACGGCTTACGACAGCATCGTCACCTCCGGCGATGTCACGCGCCGGCTGATCTCCGAAGGCCCGCGTCACGTCTTCCTTCTCGGACCGGACCGTGATTTGCCGCTTCTTGACGGGCTCGATGTTCAGCGTGTCAGTGAGAACGAGGCCGAAGCCATCGTCTGCACCGGCTTTTTCGATGACGAGACGGAGACGCCGGAAGACTATCGCGGCATGCTGACCGCCTGGCGCGACCGGAACGTGCCCCTGATCTGTGCCAACCCCGATCTTGTGGTCGAGCGCGGCGAGCGGCTGATCCCCTGTGCCGGCGCGATGGCGGCACTTTATGACGAACTCGGCGGCCAGACCCGCATTGCCGGTAAACCGCATCGGCCGATCTACGAGGCGGCGCTGGCTGAGGCGAAAGCCTTGCGCGGCGACTTTGACAAGGCGCGCGTGCTGGCGATCGGCGATGGCATGCCGACCGATGTGCGCGGGGCGCTTTCCGCCGGCTTCGATCTCCTTTATATCAGCGACGGTATTCACGCGGGCGAATATGCCCATGCCGGTTGCACGGACGAGGCGGCCATGCACGACTATTTCGAACGCGAACAGGTATCGCCGACATGGTGGATGCCGAGGCTGGCTTGAAGCGTATGACTGTGTTCCACCGTAATGAGAAACGCGAACCTCTGCCCGACACGTTAAAGGGCGGCGTCATTGCGATCGGCAATTTTGATGGCGTCCATCGCGGCCATCAGGCGGTTCTCGGGCGCGCGCTGGAAGAGGCGGAAAAGCGCGGCGTTCCGGCGCTTGTCCTCACCTTCGAGCCGCATCCGCGCACCGTCTTCAACCCCGAAAGGCCGCTTTTCCGCATCACGCCGGCACCCTTGAAAGCGCGGCTGATCGAGTTGCTGGGCTTCCGTTCCGTCGTCGAATATCCCTTCGATCGCGACTTTTCGCAGCGGTCGGCGGAGGAGTTCGTGACCTCCGTCCTGCAGGATTGGCTGCATGCCTCGCATGTCGTGACCGGATTCGATTTCCATTTCGGCAAGGGCAGGGAAGGCGGACCGGCCTTCCTCATGGAAGCGGGCAAACGCCATGGTTTCGATGTAACCCTCGTTGATGCCTTCCGCGACGAAAACACGGATATCGTCTCCTCGACCCGCATTCGCGACATGCTTTCGAATGGGGACGTTGTCGAGGCTGCCGGTCTTCTTGGCTTCCGGTACACGGTCCAAGCGGAAGTGTGCCACGGTCAGAAGCTTGGTCGCACGCTCGGCTTCCCGACAGCCAACATGGAACTGCCGCTGGAAAATCCGCTGAAGCCCGGTATCTATGCGGTGCGCTACCGCCGCCCCAACGGCAGGCTCTATGACGGCGTCGCCAGCTATGGCTTCCGGCCGACCGTGACCAGCAATGGCCGGGCCCTTCTGGAAACCTTCCTGTTCGACTTCGAGGGCGATCTCTATGGCGAAGTGGCGTCGGTCTCCTTCTTCGGTTTCCAACGTCCGGAACTGAAGTTTGATGGCCTCGATCCACTCGTCGAACAGATGAAGCGTGACAAGGAAGAGGCGAAGGCGCTGCTTTCCGGTGTCCGCCCCTTGAGCGAACTCGATCTCAAGCTCTGTTTCTGATGGGCGGAATGGTCGGCTGGCAAATCGGCCGCCCGCGCAAAACTGTTTCCGTTGAAGCGCTCCCGGCATAATGGGAAATCTGTGTTTTTGCCCGGACGGGTCTATGCTGTCCGGCTTGCGAACTAGTTGGTGGATTTTCCCATGACCGAATTCACACCCCTCCTGTCCTTTGCCGGCGGTCTGCTGATTGGCCTCTCGGCCGTGACGCTGATGCTGTTCTGGGGCCGGATTGCCGGCATGACGGCAATCCTCGGTGGCATCGTGCCCCCGCTCGACCGCGACTGGGCCTGGAAGGCCACCTTTCTGGCGGGCGCCATTCTCGCGCCGGCAGTCCTGGCCGTCTCCGGCGTGAAGGTTGAGTTTGACGTTCCTGTGCCGCTCGCCGCCCTGATCATTGGTGGCGTCGTCACCGGCATCGGCGTCACCTTCGGCTCGGGCTGCACCTCGGGTCACGGGATCTGCGGACTGGCGCGCTTCTCGAAGCGCTCGGCGGTCGCAACGGTCACCTTCATGGTTTTCGCCTTCATCACCACTTATCTCATCCGCCACGTTTTCGGAGGCTTCTGATGCGCTACGTCACGGTGTTTCTCATCGGTGCGCTGTTCGGGCTGGGCATTGTCTTGTCCGGCATGGGCAATCCGGCCAAGGTGCTGAACTTCTTTGACCTTGCCGGGACGTTCGACCCGAGCCTCATCTTCGTGATGGCGGGTGCGCTGTCTGTCGCCATACCAGGCTACGCCCTGATCTTCCGCCGCCGTCAGAAGCCCATCTTCGGCGAGACGTTCGTCCTGCCCAAGGCAAGGCAGATTGATGGCAGGCTTGTCGGCGGTTCGGCTGTCTTTGGCATCGGCTGGGGCATTGCAGGCTTTTGCCCGGGCGCAGCGATCCCGGCTCTTGGCCTCGGACATGGCGGCGCGTTCATCTTCGTCGCGTCCCTGCTCACAGGAATTGTGATTGCCCGTGCCATCATCCGCGCAGATTTCTTTGGCGCCACCCCGAAGACCGCGGGCCAACAGAAAATCTGACGTTGATCTGAAGTTGTTCTAAAGGCTTGATTGTACAGCAGAGAGCGGTGGCTGCCAGAGAAGCAGGGTGCCTGTAAACATAGTATTTATCATTTTAGTGTTGTTTGCCTGTGGGGATGCTGGGGTAAGCCGGGGCAATGCTGGACGTATTAACCGTTATTAGTGTCGTCAACGCGATGATGCTGTTCATCTGCGTGGTAACGGGACTTGCCTGGTGGGCCGGCGAACCGGGATCGGAATCGCGCTATTGGTTCGATGCCAGCCTGATGCAGCTCTTCGGGACGCTGATCCTGAGCGCGGGGAGATATATCCACTTGGATCTGGTAGCCTTTGGCGCCGGTTTCCTGCTGTCGGCGGCCACTGGCTACGTAACACTCGGTTACCGGCAGCTCTACGGCATGCGTGCTCAAAGGCGCTGGCCTTTGCTCGTGGCGCTTGCGACCGCGACGGCGACGTTTCTCGTGCGGTACGGCTCCGGGGGGCATGACGACGGGTGGTACCTCATCTATTTCGGCGCGGCGTTCAGCCTGATGTGGGGTGCCCGCGCCGTCTGGCGCGGATCCGTCGCCGCCGAGATGCGTTTTGGCCGGGCGGCAGCGTTGCTGCTCGTGGCCTATTCCGCCGGCTGCGCGATCGTTGCGCCTTTGGCCTTCTTCTTTCCTGTGCAATACGTGGACGGCAAGCCGCAATCGCTCTGGCTTGAACTCTCGGCAGTGCCGCTTTTCGTCCTCAACATGGCAGCGTATCTGATGACGCTCATTGTCAAGCTGGAGCGTGCAACCGAACGGCAGCGCCAGCTCGCGACCCGCGACGCCTTGACGGGCGCGCTGAACCGCCGGGCTTTCTACGAGGCGTGGTCAGGCGTCTTGGATCGCGGCGGTGTCATGGCAATCCTCGATATTGACCACTTCAAGTCCGTCAATGACACGCATGGCCACCTCGCGGGCGATGTCGCGCTCGAAACAGTCGCCGCAGCCATTGCTACCACGTTGCCCAAAACTGCGTTGTTTGGCCGTCTTGGGGGCGAGGAGTTCGGCATCCTGTTTCCGGGTCAGGACGCGGCCGTGGCCGCGCAGTTGCTGGAAGATTTGCGCCAGTCGGTCCGCTCGAAGGTGATCCAGTCCTGCGAAGGCCGGCGTTTCGCCGTGACCTTCTCGGCCGGCTTTGTGGTCTTCGACCGCAGCGGCGGCGATGTCAACCGCATCTTTGCGGCTGCTGATTGCGCACTCTATGTCGCCAAGAGCACCGGGCGTGATCGCATTGTCGCCTTCGATCCGCCCATGCTTCTACGACAGGAAGCGGATCTGATGAAGGTGGCGGCAGTAGACGCGCCGATGAAGGCTTTCACCGGTGCGTCTGATCCGGGTGCAGCCGAACAAACTTCATCCGCGCCCCTTTCATTTTCCGTCAAAAACGCCTAGAAAGCGCGCGCTATGATGCCGCGCCGGTGGAACTTGATTATCCGAATTATTGGCCCGGCCCTTTGAGGCGCTCCTGACGCGAGCCTGCCCGGGGGTCCGGGATTTCGGCGCTTCTCTCCCGCGCCAGACTTTCACACCACCCGCAGTTTTCATGCGTGGGCCTTTCCCGCACCCGGCCACGCGCTACACGATGAGTGACAGACGTCCATGACCGAACCCCAAGAAAAAGTTGACTATTCCTCGACCCTCTATCTGCCGCAGACGGAATTCCCGATGCGCGCCGGGCTGCCCCAGAAAGAGCCGGAAATCGTCGCCCGCTGGCAGAAGATGGAGCTTTACAAGCGCTTGCGCGCGTCTGCCGCCGGCCGCGAAAAGTTCGTTCTCCACGACGGCCCTCCTTACGCCAACGGCAACATCCATATCGGCCACGCGCTGAACAAGATCCTCAAGGACGTCATCACCCGCTCGTTCCAGATGCGCGGCTATGACTCGAACTATGTTCCGGGCTGGGACTGCCACGGCCTGCCGATCGAATGGAAGATCGAGGAAGCCTATCGCGCCAAGGGCAAGAACAAGGACGAAGTCGACATCAACGAATTCCGCCGCGAATGCCGCGAATTCGCCCAAGGCTGGATCGACGTGCAGTCGGCCGAGTTCAAGCGTCTCGGCATCGAGGGCGACTTCGAAAACCCCTATACGACGATGGCCTACCACGCCGAGTCCCGCATCGCCGGCGAACTCCTGAAGATCGCCAAGTCCGGCCAGCTCTATCGCGGCTCCAAGCCGATCATGTGGTCGGTGGTGGAACGCACGGCGCTGGCTGAGGCGGAAGTGGAATACGCCGAGGTCGAGAGCGACACGATCTGGGTGAAGTTCCCGATCGTCGATGGCCAAGGTGACTTTGCCGATGCCTTCGTCGTTATCTGGACGACCACCCCCTGGACCATCCCGGGCAACCGCGCGATCTCCTTCTCTTCGCGCTTTGCCTACGGCCTCTATGAAGTCACGTCCGCGACGAACGACTTTGGCCCGCAGCCCGGCGAAAAGCTGATCTTCGCCAAGCGCCTTGCCGACGAATGCGCGGCCAAGGCCAAGGTCACACTGAACCTCATCCGCGATGTCGAAGGCGATGAACTCGCCGCCATCACCTGCGCCCACCCGCTCGCTGCCCTCGGCTACGACTTCCCCGTTCCGCTCCTCGATGGCGATCACGTCACCGACGATGCCGGCACGGGCTTCGTTCACACGGCTCCCAGCCATGGCCGCGAAGACTTTGACGCCTGGATGGCGAGCGCCCGTCTGCTCGAATCCCGCGGCATCTCCACCAAGATCCCGTTCACCGTCGACGACGCCGGCTTCTACACCGAGGATGCGCCGGGCTTCGGCCCGTCGGCCGAGGGCGGTCCCGCCCGCGTCATGGACGACAACGGCAAGAAGGGCGACGCCAACAATCGCGTCATCAAGGCGCTGATCGATGCGAACAATCTCTTCGCCCGCGGCCGCATCAAGCATGACTATCCGCATTCCTGGCGCTCCAAGAAGCCGGTCATCTTCCGCAACACGCCGCAATGGTTCGTCTATATGGACAAGGAACTGGGCGACGGCTCCACGCTGCGTTCGCGCGCCCTCTCGGCCATCGACCAGACCCGCTTCGTCCCGGCCATGGGCCAGAACCGTCTGCGCGGCATGATCGAGCAGCGTCCGGACTGGGTCCTTTCCCGCCAGCGCGCCTGGGGCGTGCCGATCGCCATCTTCGCCAAGGAAGACGGCACGGTTCTGGTGGATGACGAAGTCAACGCCCGCATTCTCGAAGCCTTCGAGAAGGAAGGCGCCGACGCCTGGTTCGCCGCCGGTGCCGCTGAGCGTTTCCTCGGCAACAAGTACGATCCGACCGAGTGGAAGCAGGTCCGCGACATTCTCGACGTCTGGTTTGATAGTGGCTCGACGCACACCTTCACGCTGGAAGACCGCCCGGACCTGAAATGGCCGGCCGATGTCTATCTGGAAGGCTCCGACCAGCATCGCGGCTGGTTCCATTCCTCGCTGCTGGAAAGCTGCGCCACGCGCGGTCGCGCGCCCTATAACGCCGTCGTCACCCACGGGTTCACGATGGCGGAAGACGGCCGCAAGATGTCGAAGTCGCTCGGCAACCAGGTCTTCCCGCAGGACGTCATGGCGCAATCGGGTGCGGATATCCTGCGCCTCTGGGTCATGAACACCGACTATTGGGAAGACCAGCGTCTCGGCAAGACGATCATCCAGACCAATATCGACAGCTACCGCAAGATCCGCAACACGATCCGCTGGATGCTCGGCACGCTCGCCCACGACAAGGGCGAGGAGATTGCCTATGCCGATCTGCCGGCGCTCGAAAAGCTGATGCTGCATCGTCTGGCCGAACTGGATGAGATTGTGCGCAAGGGCTACGACGATTTCGACTTCAAGCGCGTCGTGCGCTCGCTGTCGGACTTCGCCAATGTCGAGCTCTCCGCCTTCTACTTCGACGTCCGCAAGGATGCGCTCTACTGCGACGCCCCGTCGTCGCTGCGCCGTCGTTCGGCCCTGCATGTGATCCGCAAGCTGTTCGAAAGCCTCGTGCTCTGGTTCGCGCCCATGCTGCCTTTCACGATGGAAGAGGCATGGCTGTCGCGCAAGCCGGACGCCGAATCGGTCCATCTCGAACAGTTCCCGGAAATCCCGGCCGACTGGAAGAACGAGGCGCTGGCCGCCAAGTGGGCGAAGATCCGCGAAGTCCGCAAGGTGGTCACCGGCGCGCTCGAAATCGAGCGCCGCGAAAAGCGCATCGGTTCGTCGCTCGAGGCCGCTCCCGTCGTGCATGTCACGAATGCCGAGCTTCTGGACGCCCTGAAGGACGAGGATTTCGCCGAGATCTGCATCACCTCGGATATCGTGGTGGATGGCTCGGCAGGCCCCGCGGATGCCTTCCGTCTGGACGACGTATCAGGCGTCTCGGTCGAGCCGAAGCTTGCCGAAGGCAAGAAGTGCGCACGCTCCTGGAAGGTGACGAAGGATGTCGGGTCCGACCCGGATTATCCGGATGTTTCCGCCCGCGATGCAGCCGCTCTTCGCGAGCTCGGCGTCAAGGCTTGACGGAACTTTGGTATAAATACCGGATGAGGTTTGCCTTTTTGCGACCCATCCGGTATTTTCCGCCCGAAATTGGCCGGAATTTCGGTTAATGGCTTTTAAATTCCGGTCATAGGCCGTAGTAAAAGGCGTGCAAGTTCACGCTGTAGGCATCAGGGACAATCAGCAACATGACCTCTTGGTTTCGAGTAGCAGTCGGTATTCTTGGCGTGACGGTTTCCGTAACCGCGCTGACCGGCTGCATCAGCAGCCCGACCTACGGAACCAACAAGACGGCCGCAGAGCATCTTGTGGACGATGTCGGCAGCGTTCTCGACATCACGCCCGACACCAAGAACGACAAGATCGCCTACCAGCCGAACCCGAAGCTGGTCGTGCCTGCCCGCAAGGATCAGCTGGCTGCCCCGCAGCCGTCCCTTGCCGATTCCAAGAACAATCCGAAATGGGTCGAAAGCCCGGAAGAAACCCGCCAGCGCCTGCGCGAGGAAGCCGACCAGCAGGGTCAAGGCTATCGTTCGCCGTTGCTGGGCCAGTCCGCCGCAAACGGCAACAAGTCGCTCGCCGAACAGCGTCAGGCCTATCGCGAGGGCCGCAAGATCGAGCAGGGCATCTATTCCGACAAGCGCCGCTTCCTGAGCGATCCGCCGCTGGACTACCGCAAGGTCGACCAGAGTGAACTGAGCGATCTCGGTACGCCCGAAAAGGTCAAGGAGCGTGAGCGCAAGAAAGAGGCCGCCGCTGCCAAGCAGACCAAGGGCAAGTGGTGGGACGTATTCGACTGATCTCGTAACGGTTGAGATGAAAGCCCGGAACCTCACGGTTTCGGGCTTTTTTCTTGGCCGGAACCCGCGCGGCAATTGCCGCCCCGCGCATTGTTGGGCATAGATGCGACTCAGGTGAATAAGCGGGCGCTTGAGTATGCCAGATATCTATCGGATTGTGATCTCGCGCGCCGCGCTGGCGGCGATCCTGTCGCTTGTCGCTTCTTTCTCCATTTCCTATCTTGTCGTGCCGCTCATGGGCGGTCGTCTTGAAGGTGCGGGATTGGTCATGACGCTGGTTCTGCCGGTTGTCATCGCCTTTCCGGCAAGTGCCGTGCAGTTCTGGCAATTCGAAACGACCCGCCGGCTGAAAGACCGGCTCAGCGACGCGCTGGAAGAACTCGACGAGGTCAATACGAAGCTCGTCGCCACCAACATGGACCTGCTGCGGGAACGCAGCCATGATCCGGCGACGCGCCTGCTGACAGAAGACGTCTTCCGCGAGCGCATGCTGCACCAGCCGAAGCAGCCGGATATCGGCCAGCTCGTCATGCTGCGGGTGGATGGCCTTGGCAGCCTGCGCAGGAGCCAGGGCGGCACGGCGACCGATGCAGCGCTCTTCGCAGTCGCCGCCGCGGTCCGGAGCACGCTTCGTCCGGCCGACTTTGCCGGTCGCGTGGGCGAGCATGACCTCGCAGTCTTCATGCCCGGTTCGACGCCGATCCTTGCCTCGCTCGCCTTGGGTTCGATTTGCAAGGCGGTCTCGGTCTTTCAGTTGCCGTTCGACGAAAGCGGCGTCCGTCCGATGACGCTGTCGGCAGGCGGCGTCGAATGTGCGCCGGGTTTTCTCATTGAGGCTGCCTTCGCCGCCGCCGATGCGGAACTGGAGCGCTCTTCGGCGCAGGGCGGCAATTGCAGCCACTGGGGCACTCTGCGCGGCCCGAACCTCTCCCGCAACAGCCGCTAGGACGCCGGCCCAACAAAACCGGAGCACCCGATGCCCGCAACGATCCGCAAGGCGACGATTGCCGACACACCGACCATCTTTCGCTTCATCTGCGAGCTCGCCGAATTCGAGAAGGCCGCCGATCAGGTGGAAACGAGTATCGAGCAACTGGAGCAAACCGTCTTCGGGCCTGATGCGGCGGTCGATGCGCTGATCTGCGAGGAGGAGGGCGAGCCGCTGGCCTTCGCACTCTGGTACCACACTTTCTCCACCTGGCAGGGGCGCCCCGGCATCTATCTCGAAGACCTCTATGTCACGCCGCCGGCGCGGGGCAGGGGTCTCGGCACGATGATCCTGAAATATCTCGCCAATTTCGCGCTGGAGAACGGCTACGGCCGCTTCGAATGGAGCGTGCTCGACTGGAACACGCCCGCCATCCGCACCTACGATGCGACGGGTGCCAAGCCGCAAAGCGAATGGATCCGCTATCGCCTGTCGGGTGAAGAGCTTGAGGCCTTCACCAGGGGCTGAGGCTCAACGCCGGTTGGCAAAAAAGTCCTTGAGGATGGCAGCGGCCTCTTGCTCGGCAATGCCGGAATAGACCTCCGGCGCATGGTGGCAGGTGGGCTGGGCATAGAAGCGGCCGCCATGGTCCACGCCGCCGCCTTTCTCGTCTTCCGCCCCGTAGTAAAGCCGGCGGATGCGGGCAAAGGAGATCGCCGCAGCACACATGGCGCAGGGCTCCAATGTTACGTAGAGATCGGCATCGATCAGCCGTTCGGACGCGAGCTTGCTCGACGCCTCGCGGATCGCGAGAATTTCGGCATGCGCGGTCACATCGTTCAGCTCGCGCGTCCGGTTGCCGGCGCTCGCGATCACTTCCCCGTCGAGCACGATGACCGCGCCGACCGGCACTTCGCCACGCGCCGCAGCCGCTCGCGCCTCGGTGAGCGCCCTGTCCATGATGCGTTTTGACCCGTTCACGCGAGAAACCTCTTAACGTCGTGATTGCGACCTGATAAGGGACGCCAAACGAATAGGCAAATTCAGGATCAAGTCCAGCGAAAGCGGTTGCGCTTTCAGCACGGATTTGGGTGTCGGGTGACACGAGACAGCCTGTTTGCGGCTCAAGAATAAGTGGACAGCCTCTCATGGCATTCGATGACGAAAAGAAGCGCCCGGCCCGCAAGCCGGCCGGCGGCGCAGGCAAGCGAGATTCCGCCACGGGCGGTCAGGGCGGCAAGGGCGGAAAGCCCTTTGGCAAGCCGGCAGGCAAGGGCTTCAACAAGTCCGGCGAAGGCCGCAGCTTCGCCAAAAGCGCCGAAGGCGGCTCCGAGAAGCGCTATGGCAAACCCGCCGGTAAAAGCTTCGCGAAAAGCGAAGAGGGCGGTTCCGAAAAGCGCTTCGGCAAGTCCGAGGGCCGGTCTTATGGAAAGCCGGGCGACAAGCCCAGGTCCTTCGACAAGCCCTATGGCAAACCCGGTGGTAAGCCCGCCTTCAAGCCGGATCGCCCGAAGAGCGACGGCAAGTTTGCCGGCTCTGCGCCGAAGCCCGCGACTGAAACCGCTGGCCTCGAGCCCGAGCGCATTTCGAAGCTTCTCGCCCGCGCTGGCGTTGCTTCGCGTCGTGATGTCGAGCGCATGATCATGGAAGGCCGTATTCGCCTCAACGGCGAAGTGCTGACGGCACCGGCCGTCAACGCCACCTATGCCGACAATATCGAAGTCGATGGCGAGCGCATTCGTGGTCCGGAGCGCACGCGCTTGTGGCTCTATCACAAGCCCGCCGGCCTCGTGACCACCAATGCCGATCCGGAAGGTCGTCCGACCGTGTTCGACAATCTGCCGGAGGGCCTGCCGCGCGTCATGTCGATCGGCCGCCTCGACATCAACACCGAAGGCCTGCTGCTGCTGACGAACGATGGCGGCCTCGCTCGCGTGCTCGAACTGCCCTCGACCGGCTGGCTGCGCCGCTATCGCGTCCGCGCCCACGGCTCGGTCGATCAGGCCAAGCTTGACCAGTTGAAGGACGGGATCGCCGTTGACGGCGTGCTCTATGGCGGCATCGATGCGATCCTCGACCGCGAGCAGGGCCACAATGCCTGGATCACCATGGGCCTGCGCGAAGGCAAGAACCGCGAAATCAAGAACGTGCTCGGCGCCATCGGCCTCGACGTGAACCGCCTGATCCGCATTTCCTACGGCCCCTTCCAGCTCGGCAACCTGCCGGAAGGCCAGGTGATGGAAATCAAGGGCCGCATGCTGCGCGACCAGCTTGGGCCGCGCCTGATCGAAGAGGCCAAGGCCAATTTCGACGCCCCGATCTTCGACCATAGCGGTGCGCTCGTCGTGGACGAGGACGATGCCCGTCCGGCAGCCCGCAAGCCGCGCGACCAGCAGGATCGTGCCCCGCGTGGCGACCGTGCGGACTGGAGCGATCGCGGCGATCGAGGTGATCGCCCGCAGCGCGACCGTTCTTTCGGCGACAAGCCCTTTGGCGCCAAGCCCGCTCGTGGCGGCGACCGCAAGGGCGGGGACCGCGAGGAGCGTTCCGACAAGAAGATCCCGCCGCGCAATACCCGCAATGCCAATGTCTGGATGGCTCCGGGTGCCCGGCCGCTCGGAGAAAAGGAAGCCGCCAAGGTTGCCAAGGTGGCAGCCAAGCGCGGTCCGCGCCCGGAAGCCCGCAAGCCCGAGGCGACCGTCTCCGACCGCGTCGTGCGTCCGACTGTCCTGAAGGTTCGCGACGAAGAGGGCCAGTGGATCCGCGCCACCGGCGATGCCGATAAAAAGCGCGAAGGCGACCGCGACCGCAAGCGCGGCTTCGGCGATCGTCCCCGTGACGATCGCCCGCGCAGCGATAAGCCGCGTGGCGAACGCTCCTTCGGTGACCGCCCCTTTGGCGACCGTCCCCCGCGCGAGCCCCGCGAAGGCGGCCGTGATGAGGCCCGTCCGGCCCGCGCCTTTTCCGGCAAACCCCGCTCCGACCGTGATTCCGCTGATCGTCCCTTCGGCGACAAGCCCCGTGGCAAGCCCTTTGGCAAGCCGTCCGGAGACAAGCCTTTTGGCGCACGTGGCGGCAAGCCCGGCGGCGGCAAGGGCTTTGGCGGCAAGCCGGGTGGTGGAAAGCCCGGTGGCGGCAAGGGTTTCGGCGGCAAGCCTTCGGGTGGCCGGACCGGCGGCCCGCGCGGCGGCGGAAAACCAAAAGGGTAACCCATGCGCATCGTTGGCGGTGAATTTCGCGGCCGGGCTCTGGCTGCGCCCAAATCCAACGACATCCGCCCGACCACGGACCGGACGCGTGAGAGCCTGTTCAACATTCTTGCGCATAGCTACCCGCAAGCGCTCGACAGGACGCGGATCATAGAGCTTTTCGCCGGCACGGGTGCCGTCGGCCTCGAGGCGATCTCGCGCGGCTGCCAGCAGGGTCTCTTTGTTGAGATGAGCGTCGAGGGCAGGGGGCTGCTCCGCCAGAACATCGAGACGCTGGGGCTCCAGTCCCGCGCCCGCATCTTCCGCCGGGACGCGACCGATCTCGGCGTGGTCGGCACCATGGAGCCCTTTCATATTCTCTTCGCAGATCCACCGTATGGAAAGGGTTTGGGCGAAAAGGCGATTGCGGCCGCCATCAAGGGCGGCTGGCTGGTTCCCGGTGCGCTGGTCATTCTGGAGGAACGAGCCGATGTTGCGCCCGTGATCCCGCAGGGCCTGACGTTTATCGAGGAGCGCGCCTTCGGAGATACGAAGATGCACTTTTATCGTTTCGGCGCGTGATGGCTGACAAGAGCAAGAAGAAAAAGAAGAAGAAAGACAAGGACCGCGAAAAGGTCGCCCAGCAGACCTCGCCAACGATTGCGCTGGCGCTCGGCGGCGGCGGCGCGCGCGGCATTGCGCATATTCCGGTTCTCGAAGCGCTGGACGAACTCGGCCTGAAGCCGGTCGCCATCAACGGCTCCTCGATCGGCGCACTCATGGGTGCCGGCCGGGCGGCGGGCATGACCGGCCGCGAGATCCGCGAATATACGCTGGCGACTGTCGGCAACCGCAATCAGGTGATCAACCGGCTCTGGAAGCTGCGCCCGGAAAACATGCGCAAGGGCTTCCGCTTCGGCCAGTTCAATCTGGAGCGCATCCTCCGCGCCTTCCTGCCCGATGCCGTCCCGGAAGATTTCTGCCAGCTCGACATTCCGCTGCAGGTCACGGTGACGGATTATTACGGCCAGTGCGGCCTGTTGGTGGGTGAAGGAGATCTCTTCCCGGCGCTCGCTGCCTCCGCGGCAATCCCGGCGCTCTTCATGCCGGTGACGATGGGCGGTCGTGTTATGATCGACGGCGGCATCTTCGATCCGGTGCCCTATGAAAGCCTTATCGGCAAGGCCGACATCGTCATCGGCGTCGATGTCGTCGGCGCGCCGGAGGGTGATGGCATCACTATCCCCAACCGCATCGACAGCCTGTTTGGCGCCTCGCAATTGATGATGCAGTCACTGATCGCCACCAAGATGCGCAACAATCCGCCGGATATTCTGCTGCGGCCGGAAGTGAACCGCTTCCGTGTGCTCGATTTCATGCGGGCCGGCGAGGTTCTGGAAGCAGCGAATGGCGTGAAGGATGAGGTGAAGCGCCTGATCGACGCCGAAATCGCCTTTCGCCAGAAGGCCTGATTGTGGAAAAGTTCAGTCCTGCTCTTCGCGCTTGCGCGGCTTGACCAGCGGTTCGGGACTGACGGGACGCTTGAAGTAAACCAGGTCCCGGCCGGCCGTGATTCCCTCGGAAGCCTGCAGCGCCAGACGGGCATAATCGCGCTCGCGGGTTTCGTCTGCCAGTTCCACTGCCGACGTTTCATCGACGCCCAACCCTTCCAGCGTTTTCGCGCCGAATTTCAGACCCCCCTCGAAAGTCTCGCGCTCGCCGTAGTCGATACCGCGGGCCTGGAGCGAGAGAAGATGCACCCGGTCATAGGCGCGCACGAAGAGCCGGGTCTGCGGAAACTCGTCGAGAACGAGATCGACGATCTTGTCGGTGATTTCCATCTTCTGCGTGCAGACCGCGACGATTTTTGCCCGTTCCACGCCGGCAGAGCGCAGCACGTCCTTGCGGGTGCCGTCGCCGAAATAGATGCGGAAGCCGAAATTCGCGGCCTGGCGGATACGGTCGGCGGAGTGGTCGATGATCGTCACGTCGCGGCCGCTGGCCAGCAGCACCTGGGCCGCGACCTGTCCGAAGCGCGAGAAACCGATGATCAGGACATCCGAGCCCGCGCCCTCGAAATCCTCGTCCAGTTCCTCGACCGGTCCATCCTTGAGGAGGAATGGAACGAGCGCCACGCCAAGGGGCGTCGCCGCCATGGTCAGCGTCACGGTCGCAATCAGCAGCGATGCCGTTGAGGCCGGAAACAGGAAGGCGGCCGTGGCAGCTGAAAAGAGTACGAAGCCGAATTCACCGCCCTGTTGCAGAAGGCCGCCGATCTTCACCGCGTCGTTATGCGACGAACCGGTGATGCGACAGGCCGCATAGATCGTCGCTGCCTTGACGATCATGACCGCCGGAACGGCCAGCAGGACGAGGAGCCAGTTCTGCTCGATCACCTGCAGATCGAGCGACATGCCGACCGCCATGAAGAACAGGCCGAGCAGAATGCCGCGGAACGGCTCGATGTCGGCCTCCAGCTCATGCCGGAAGGTCGATTCCGACAGCATCACGCCGGCAAGGAAGGAGCCCATGGCCATGGAAAGCCCCGCAAGCTCGACCGTGACGGCCGCCGCCATCACGACGAAAAGGGCGGCCGCGATCATGGCCTCTCTTGCCCCGGTGCGGGCGATCACCTGAAAAAGCGGGTTGAGTAGATAGCGTCCCGCCGCCAGAACCGCGATGATCACGCCGATGGCGATGGCGAAGTTCTGCAAGCGGTCGGGTGCTGCCACATCGTCCTGCTGGCGGGCCAGAAGCGGGATCAGCGCCAGCAGCGGCACGATGGCGAGGTCCTGGAAGAGCAGCAGCGAAAACGTCCGCTGGCCATGCTTCGTTGATCGGTCGCCGTTGTCCTCCAGAATCTGAAGCGCAAAAGCCGTCGAGGAGAGCGCGAGTCCGAAGCCGGCAATAAGCGCACCCTGCCAGTCGAGAAGGCCTGTCAAGAAGCAGATCGCCGAGAGTACGGCGCCGCTGAGGCCCACCTGCAGCGTTCCCAGCCCGAAAATATCCTTCCGCATCTGCCAGAGCCGCGAGGGCTTCAGCTCAAGTCCGATGACGAAGAGCAGAAAGACGACGCCGAGTTCGGCAACACCCAGGATATCCTCCGCCCCGCGAATGAGATGCATGACCGGCCCGATCACCACGCCGGCGGCCAGGTAGCCGAGAACGGTTCCGAGACCAAGTTTCTTGAAAATCGGCGAAGCAACAACCGCGCCTCCCAGCAGAATCAGTGCTTCCTCGAACAGGCTGTGGGCGTTCGTCATGGCATTCCTACATCGGACAGACGTGAAAAGGGTCGGAAAGAGCGAATCGACATCAGATGGGCTTGATGCATCAGGTAGGGAACAATAAATGGACCTGAAAGAAAGGACAAATCATGTCATCGACGTCCGATTCGGAAAATCTCCTTTCCCGCGCTTCAGAGCTGATTGATCTCGCCCGTGCCGCCGGTGCCGACAAGGCGGACGCGGTGGTGATGCGCTCGCGCTCCTCCTCCGTCTCCGTGCGCCTCGGCAAGGTCGAAGGCACGGAATCGTCAGAGAGCGACGACTTCTCCCTGCGCGTCTTCGTCGGCCAGAAGGTGGCGACCGTCTCCGCCAATCCGGGCTTCGACCTGAAGGCGTTGGCCGAGCGCGCGGTCGCCATGGCCAAGGTGTCGCCCGAAGACAAATTCGCCTGCCTTGCCGACGAGAAGGATCTCGCGCGCACCTTCCCCGATCTCGATCTGTTTGATGCGACCGAAGTCACCGCCGCCGACCTCACGGAAAAGGCGCTGGCCGCTGAGGCCGCAGCGATGGCCGTCAAGGGCGTCAGTAATTCTGTCGGCGCTGGCGCCTCCGCCGGCATGGGCGGCCTGGTGCTCGCGACCTCGCATGGTTTTTCCGGCGCCTATAAGGCCAGCCGCTTCGGCTTTTCGGTCAGCGTGATTGCCGGCGAAGGCACCGGCATGGAGCGCGATTACGACTATTCGAGCGAACTTTTCTACGATGAACTCGAAGACCCGTCCGAAGTCGGCCGCCGCGCTGGCGAACGGGCGGTGAAGCGTCTCAATCCGCGTCAGGTCCCGACCGCAAAGGGTCTGACCGTCATTTTCGATCCGCGCGTTTCGCGCGGCATTGCCGGTCATATCGCCGGTGCGATTAACGGCGCCTCCGTTGCCCGCAAGACGTCCTTCCTGCGCGACCGCATGGGCAAGCAGGTCCTCAAGGCCGGCCTCTCCGTCACCGACGATCCGCTGATCGTGCGCGGTTCCTCCTCGCGTCCCTTCGATGGCGAAGGCGTCACGGGCGAGAAGCTGACGATGATCGAGGACGGCGTGCTCAAGCACTGGTTCCTCTCCACCTCGACCGGCCGCGAACTCGGTCTGCCGACCAACGGACGCGGCGTGCGCGGCGGCTCCAGCGTGACGCCGGCCCCGACGAATTTCGCGCTTGAGCCGGGCGATATCTCGCCGGAAGATCTCATTCGTTCGATCGGCACGGGCTTCTACGTCACCGAAGTCATCGGTCAGGGTGTCAACATGATCACCGGCGAATATAGTCGTGGCGCATCCGGCTTCTGGATCGAGAATGGCGAATTGACCTTCCCGGTCTCGGAAGTCACGATCGCCTCGAACCTGAAGGACATGTTCATGGCGCTGACGCCGGCGAGCGACATCGATCGCAGCTACGGCACGGCCGCACCGACGATCGCCATCGAGAACATGACGTTGGCGGGCAAGTAAGAGCAATTCCCGCGAAAGTGGATGCCGGTTTCGCGTCCGGAATTGCGGTGAAACTAAGGGACGGCAGAAGATGGCGGAGAGCGGCGCGGGTCAGTGGGACGACGATCTCGATCTGCTCGTCTCTGCCGCGACCGAGGCCGGCGAGGCCGCCATGGGCTATTTCCGCAATTCGCCCGAAACCTGGTGGAAGAACGAGGGCCGCTCGCCCGTCACGGCCGCCGACTACGCCGCCAACGATATCCTGATCGACCGCCTGCGTCTCGCGCGGCCGTCCTACGGCTGGCTGTCGGAGGAGACCGAAGATGACGGAGCGCGGCTCGGCTTCGAAACGCTTTTTGTGATTGATCCCATCGACGGCACGCGCGCCTTCATGAACGGGCTTTCCACCTGGTGCGTGAGTGCCGCCGTCGTTCACCGCGGACGTCCTGTCGCCGGCGTTCTGGTCGCCCCGGCACTGGGCGAGACCTTCACCGCCGCCTTGGATGGCGTGGCACTGAAAAACGGCTTTCCGATTTCGGTCCGCGCACCTGCCGAGGCCATTTCGATCGCCGCACCGGCCGAAGCCTTTCGGCGGCTGAAGCCGGATTATCTGGCCCGCGCGCGTCGCGTCGAGCATATCCCGTCGCTCGCCTACCGGCTTGCCATGATCGCCGATGGACGCCTTGACGCGACCCTTGTCTATCCCCACTCGCATGACTGGGATCTGGCGGCCGCCGAACTCATTCTGGAGCGCGCCGGCGGTCGGCTTTCCAGCCTGGACGGGCGCGTTCTCGGCTATAACGGCGTGGCGGTGTCGCACCCGGCGCTCTGCGCAGCGCATGAAACGGCGCTTCGGGCGTTAACGAGCGCTGCACAAGCCGCTTTCAGCCATTGACCTTTGCCGCCAAATTTAGCAAACCGCTTACCCGGAGGAACCTGTGCAACAGGACCAATCCAAGGAGACATCATGTCTGAAGAAACAGGCGGTAAGCAGCTCCTTCACCTCGTCTTTGGCGGCGAACTGAAGGACCTCGGCGAAATGCAATTTCGGAATCTCAAGGAACTCGACATCGTCGGCATCTTCCCTGATTACCAGTCTGCGCTCATCGCGTGGCGCGGCAAGGCGCAGTCGACGGTGGACAATGCGCACATGCGCTACTTCATCGTCCACATGCACCGGCTGCTCGATCCGGCGCACAAGGACTGATCACCGCGCAACGGCTCGTGCCATGAATTCGACAAGGATTGGCGCTTAGCGGCGATCCTTGGGCCTTTGTCTTACCGACATCGGCTCACACCAGCCGAAGGCCCTCGGACAGGAAGGACCAGGATGCCAAATACGATGGCGCGTTTCGCACTGTCCGCCTATAAGTGGGCGGGGTTCGCGCTTTTTCCGCTTTTGACGCCTTATCTCGCGGTCCGTTCGGCCAAGGGCAAGGAAGACGCCGCGCGCCGCCGCGAGCGCTTCGGCCATCCCGGTCGGGACCGTCCGGCTGGCCCGCTTGTCTGGTTTCATGCGGCAAGTGTCGGCGAGACCACGGCTGTCATCCCCCTCATCCGCGAAGTGCGCAAGCGCGACATCCATGTGGTGCTGACCACGGGGACGGTGACATCCGCCAAGGTCGCAAGGGAACGGCTCGACGAGAGCGTCATCCACCAGTTCGTGCCGCTCGACATCAAGCCCGCCGTTGGCCGCTTCCTCGACTATTGGAAGCCTGACCTTGCCATCATCGCGGAATCGGAAATCTGGCCGGTCACGCTGATGGAACTGGGCGAACGCCACATCCCTCAGATTCTCGTCAATGGACGCCTTTCCGATCGTTCCTTCGCCCGCTGGCGACGCTATTCGGGCCTGGCGGAAGAGATCTTCCGGAACCTGGCGCTTGTCATCGCACAGTCGGAGGCCGACGCTGCGAAATATACCGAACTCGGCGCACTGCCCGTGACGGTATCGGGCAACCTCAAGGTGGACAACGACTCGCTGCCTTTCGAGGCTGAGGCGCTGGCGCGCTACAAGAGCCAGATCGGTCCCCGCAAGACGTGGGCCGCCATCTCCACCTTCGACAAGGAAGAGGCGGCCGCCGGTCGCGTGCACCAGCGCCTGAAGGCGGCCAACGGCCTGCTGACGATCATCGTGCCCCGCCATCCCGAGCGCGCCGACGAGATCGAGAAGGAACTGAACGAACAGGGCCTGAAAGTCGCCCGCCGCACCCGCAAGGACCCGATCACGTCCGATACGGATATCCTCCTCGGCGATACGATCGGCGAAATGGGGCTTTATCTGCGCCTTACCGAAATCGCCTTTGTCGGCCGCTCGCTCTATGCCGAAGGCGGGCAGAACCCGATGGAGCCGGCCGCGATTGGCTGCGCGGTTCTGTCCGGCGGCAATGTCCAGAACTTCCGCGACAGCTATCAGCGCCTTGCCGCCAATGGCAGCGCCAAGATTGTCCGCGACGAGGATATCCTGGCGAAGGGCGTGCACTATTTGATGAACAATGACGCCGTCCGCCGCACCATGATTGAAGCCGGATTTGATACGGTGCAGGGCATGCGGGGGGCGCTGACCGCGACGATGAAGAACCTCGAACCCTATATCAGCCCGCTCGCCATGAAGGCGCGGCTGGATTCGAAGTGAGGTCGCGGATCCCATGGCCATTGGCGGCATTCTCTTCGACAAGGACGGCACGCTGATCGACTACTTCAAGAGCTGGTCGCCGGTGAACCGGAAGCTCGCGCTCCTCGCGGCCGAGGGCGACCAGGCGCTGGCCAACCATCTCCTGCGCGCGACCGGCATGGACCCCGAGACCGGCCATGTCGAGGCCGATAGCCTGCTTGCGGCCGGCAACACGGAAGAGATTGCCGAGGGTCTCGTCGCCGCCGGTGCCAAGCTCTCTGCCCGACAGTTGGTGGAAGACCTCGACTGGCTCTTCGCCGAGGCGGCGCAGAATGCCGTGCCCGTGACCGATCTGGAAGACTTCTTCGGCCGGCTGAAGGCACGCGGCCTGAAGCTGGGCGTCGCCTCGAGCGACAACGAGGTATCGATCCGTCGCACCGCCGAGCGCTTCGGTTTCATCGCCTATCTCGACTACATCGCCGGCTATGACAGCGGCTATGGCTGCAAGCCCGAACCGGGCATGGTCTGGGGCTTTGCCGAGGTGGCGGGCCTGCAGCATGCCGAGATCCTCGTCGTCGGCGATAACAGCCATGACATGATGATGGGCCGCAATGCGGGCGCAGGCATGACGATCGGCGTACTGACCGGGACGGGCACGCGCGAGAGCCTGGGGCCGCTTTCCGATTACTGCCTGAACGACATCACTGAAATCGAAACGATCATCTGAGACGCGGACCTTGCCAATCTGCGGGAATCGCGGTTTTGGTGGAGGGATCGGCAAACGCGGGGGAGAGAGCGACCATGGTTTCCGAATCCCCGCCTTTCTGGTGGACGAAAATCGGTTGGCAGGCGGCGCTGCTTTCACCGGCAAGCCTCATCTATGGCGCGATTGCCGGCCGGAACATGCGACGGGCGCGGCGTGCGCCGGTCGATTGCCCGGTCATCTGCGTCGGCAACTTCACCGTCGGCGGGGCTGGCAAGACGCCCACAGCCATCGCGCTCGCCAGGGCCGCCACGGCGCTGGGCCACAAGCCCGGCCTGCTGAGCCGCGGCTATTCCGGGCTCATCTCCAGGCCGACCGTCGTCGATCCGCATCACCATCGCGCCGTCGATGTCGGCGACGAACCGTTGTTGCTCGCCCGCGCCGGCCTGACAGTGGTGGCCCGCAACCGGCTGGAAGGTGCGAAAAAGCTGATCGCCGAGGGCGCTGACGTCATCATCATGGACGATGGATTCCAGAGCGCCCGCATCGCCATCGACTATGCCCTCGTCGTTGTGGACGGACAACGCGGCATCGGCAACGGCCTCGTCGTTCCCTCGGGCCCGGTCCGCGCTCCGCTGAAGGAGCAAATGCGTCATGTCACGTCATTGCTTGCCGTCTCCGGCGGCCCGGCGGCCGATCCCTTCATCCGCCGCATGGCGCGTGCCGGCAGGCAGGTTCTGGAGGCCGCGGTTGCGCCGGTGAACGGGCAGGCGTTCGCCGGCAAGCGCGTCTTCGCCTTTGCCGGCATTGCCGATCCGACGAAATTCTACAAGAGCCTCGCCGATGTCGGGGCTGAAGTCGTGGCCACCCGCTCGTTCCCCGATCACCATCACTTTGCCGAGGATGAAATCCGGGCGCTGGTCGAAGACGCGGAGCGCGACGGGTTGATGCTGGTGACAACCGCCAAGGATCATGCGCGCCTGTCAGGCCATCACGGTGGGCATGTCGAGGATTTCGGCGTGCTGGATGTGGAGATGGTGTTCGACGATCCCACCGCCCCGGCTCTGATTGTGGAGCAGGCTTTCACCAATTTCCGAAAGCGCAAGTTCTCTGTGAGAAGGCCGAAGTAATTTCAGCGATGCTGGTTGGGAAGCGCGCCGGCCCGCTTTTCCGCCTCGAGCGAGGAGGCTGCATCGCAATAGGCTTCCTGGCGGGCAACGCTCCAGTATTTCATCTCGTCGATCGGGATATGTTTGCCGGTGATCGCGCAGATTACGTAGGAGCCGGGCGACAGAATCTGGAAATCGCCGTCCAGAAAGCGGATGCGCGCCTCGCGCCCACCGGGTCCTTCAAAACGGTTCATCCGCTGTCTCCTGAATAGTTTGCCAAGAATGCTTCGCCCACGCATCGTTTCGCCTTACCAGACTTGGCGGGGACGAACAATCGCCACAGGCTTCAGCTTCTGCCGAACAAGCGTTCGATGTCGGAAAGCTTCAACTCTATATAGGTTGGCCGCCCGTGATTGCACTGGCCAGAACCGGGTGTGGCCTCCATCTGGCGAAGTAGCGCATTCATCTCTTCCGGCCGGAGCCGTCTGCCGGACCGCACTGACCCATGGCAGGACAGTGTGGCCGCCAGATGATCGAGCTTCGATGCGAGAGTGTCGGCCGTATCCCACTCGGCAATTTCGTCGGCCAGTTGCCGGATCAGCCCGTTCGCATCGATTTCACCCAGCATCGCCGGCGTCTCGCGAACGGCAATAGCGCCGGGACCGAAACGTTCATAGGCGAGGCCGAAATTGTCCAGCGCTTGCGCGTGCTGCATCAGTCGGTCGCAATCTTCCTCCGGGAGGTCGACGATCTCCGGGATCAGCAGAGCCTGAGACGGGATGCGCCGTGACCGCATCGCCTCGCGCATGGCCTCGAAGACAAGCCGTTCATGCGCGGCATGCTGGTCGACAATGACGAGCCCGTCGTCGGTCTGAGCGACGATATAGTTCTCATGCACCTGCGCGCGCGCCGCACCCAGGTGAAACCCGGCAGCGGTAGGCTGGGCCTGCGGGGCAGGGGAGGGCTCGCGTTCCGGCTCCGCGGTCCGCGCCGAGGGCGCCGCAAAGGCATCGAAGCCTGCCTGTCGCGCTTCCGCGAAACCGCCCGGCTGTTCTTCGCGCAAGGGTCGGAACGGCGAGTTCTGTGGGGACCAGGAGGCGTTGGGTGCGCGGTACGCTGCGCTGCCGCTGAATCCGCCGCCATGGCCGGCGGGGCGGAAGGCCTGCATCATGGCGGCTGCTCCGGTTGTCGAGGCACGAGCGCCGTCGCGCTGCAGCGCCTCGCGGATGGCGCCGATGAGCAGTCCGCGCACAAGTCCGGGATCGCGGAAGCGCACATCGGATTTCGCCGGATGGACGTTGACGTCCACGAGTGCCGGATCGAGCGTCAGCCAGAGCACTGCGACAGGATGTCGACCCGAAGGCACTGTTTCGGCATAGGCTGCCCGCAGGGCCGACAGCAGCTGCCGGTCCTGCACCGGGCGGCCATTCACGAAGAGATATTGATGTGCGCTGTTGCCCCGGTTGAACGTCGGCAGACCCGCAAAGCCGGAAAGTGTCACATCCTCCCGTTCCGCGTCGATCTCGATCGCATTGTCCTTGAATTCGCGCCCGAGAACCTGCGCGATGCGCGTCAACCGGTCGTCGCCGGCTCCCGCAAATTCAAGAGTCGTCCGGTCTTGGCCCGAGAGCGTAAAGCGGATGCCTGGAAAAGCGATCGCCATCCGCTTGACGACTTCCGTCACGGCGGCAGCTTCCGCCTTCTCGGTCTTGAGGAACTTCAGCCGTGCGGGCGTGGCGAAGAACAGGTCGCGCACTTCGACAACCGTTCCCTTGTTCGCACCCGCAGGGCGGACGGGCTCGACCTTGCCGCCGGTGATGCGGATTTCGGATCCTGCATCCGCGCCATCCGTCCGGCTGGTGATCTGCACGCGTGCCACGGACCCGATGGACGGGAGTGCCTCGCCCCGAAAGCCGAGCGTTCGGATATCCTCAAGCCCGCTGTCAATCTTGGACGTGCAATGCCGCCGGACGGCCAGTTCAAGGTCGGCAGGTCCCATGCCGCAGCCGTTGTCGATGATGCGCAGGAGGCTCTTGCCGCCGCCGGCCGTCGCGATCTCGATGCGCGATGCGCCGGCGTCGATGGCGTTTTCGATCAGTTCCTTGGCGGCGCTCGCCGGACGTTCGATCACCTCGCCGGCGGCGATCTGGTTGATGAGCGTCTCGGGAAGCTGTCGGATTGCCATGGGTCGAGGGGAATCGCCGGTGGATATTGGAAACGTTGCCTGCTCATATCGCAAAACCGCGCCAGTCCAAAGCAGCAAGCGCATGGTATGGCCGACTTAATTTCGGGCCAGTCGATTTATGGCCGTACTTATTAAACCGTCTTTAAGGACTTGCTGCCATCGTCCTATCCCATTGGAATGAGCGCGTGTTTCCCCCTTTATGGGTGGGTATCTGTACATCGTTGCCGGACGAGTACCTCAGGATGCCCGCGATGAAAACGCTCCAATCGCACCCGGCATGATCAGGGAAAAGTCCAGTCAATGCCTGCATGCGGGTATAGAGGTCCTTTATGGGTCATGTTGCGCCCATCGGCAGCGACATTGCGAACATCATGTTCGAGACGTGTACAGACGCGCTCGACACGGGCATACTTGTCTTTTCCAAAAGCGACCACATTCTGACCTCGAGCAAGAATGTCGGCAATTTCTTTCCCGTTTCCGATGAATTCCTGAAGCCCGGCACAAGCCTGCGGGCGTTTCTGATTGCGCTCTTCGAAGTCGGCGCTTCTCCCTGGTCCGCCCTGCCTCCCTCCAAGCCGGATCTGTCGCGGGAAAAATGGGTTTCCGAACGCATTGCCGCCATGTGGCACGAGCGCGGCGAACACGAGGCGCGTCTGGGTCGCGACCGGGTTCTGGCGCTGACGACGCGCCGGCTGGCAAACGGTCTGGGCATCCTGATGGTGCGTGACGTTTCCGCACATCGCAAAATGGAAGATCGCTGGAGAAGCGATCTTGAACGCGTCGCCCTGACGGAAGAAATCCTGGACAACCTGCCGTCCATGCTCTTCGTTCTCGACCGCAACCTCAATTACGTGGCGGTGAACAAGGCCTATGGGCGCCTTCATGGCGTGTCGCCCGAAAGTCTTCTTGACCGGCGGCTCGTCGATGGCGCCGACGCGGAGCAGGCGGAACGTCACGCGGCAGAGGTGCGGGAGGTGCTCGCCTCCGGAAAGACCTTCGTCGGCCGCGACTACGAGGAGCGCGACGGCGAAAAGCTCCTGTTTCTCACGCAACGCTTCAGGCTTGGCAATCCCGGCAACTATTTCGTCGTGACCTTGAAGCAGCAGATCTCCGCCATTCGCGACGGAAGCGACACCGCGCCCGACACGGCTGGTATTCCGGCAGAGGGGAAAGAGCCGGACCGGCTATTTGATGACATCGAGACCCCGTTTGAGCCGACACCGGCCGGGGCCAGCACAGTGATCCTGCTCAGCAGCGATGAACGCTTCGGCGCTGCGTTGAACGAGGCGCTGCATGCCTTCCGTTTCGACGCCTGTCATGCGACAAGTCTCGAAGAAGCACGCGATATCGTTCATGCCGCCCATGAGGTTGGTCTGCCCGTCGATCTGATCATGGCTGACGATGCGGATGCTGGCGTCGCGGCCCTGGCGTCGCTGAACATCACGGTGCTGCCGATCAGCCGGGCGCGACCCGTTCATTTCGCCGTCGCAGAGGCCGCGGCAGCCGTGTCGCATCGCTCGCGATCAGTGTCGGTCGAGATCGATCCCGACTACCTGCCGGAATTTCCTGAGCCGGGTCGTGTTCCCGACCATTCGGGCTTCGACGTGGATCTGCTCGTCGTGGAGGATAATCCGGTCAACCAGGAGGTCTACGCACAGATTCTTGGCAGCCTGGGCATCAGCTACGAACTGGCAAGGGACGGTGGCGAGGCCTTGCGTCTATGGGATATGCTGCGGCCTTCGCTCGTGCTGATGGACCTGGAGCTTCCGGACATGAGCGGATGCGAGGTTGCGGCACGCATCCGCAATGCGGAAGAGAACGCTGCCCGTCGGGCATCGATCGTTGGCGTGATGCCCAGGGTCTCGCAGGAAAAGCATGAGAAGTGCCTTGCATCCGGCATGGACGAGACGATCGTCAAGCCGCTTTCCGTCGAGACGATAGAAGCCCTCTATAGACGTCATATGCTCGTCCTGCTCGACCGCCACGAAGAACTTGTGGCGGGCTGAACATCTCCTTGATGAGCAAGCTGTCTCGAGGATGGGACGCTTTTGTCTCGCAAACCTGTCAGCGCGACAAGTGATAGTGAAAAGCTATCCTTTTTTTAATCAATTTGACGCCAGATGATGAAGATCAATGTTGTGAGCGTAAAGGACTTCCAGGAGATGGTTTTTTGGTGAAATCTGCGGGTGCAGAGATGATCCTGCAGAACGAGCAGGTTTCAAGTTTCACCGATCCGTTGACCGGGCTCGGGAACCGAAATCGCCTGCGCGAGAAGGTGACCCAGCTGGCGGCCGAGCGCGCTGACGATCCTGCCCCCTTCACCATTGGAATTGCCAATCTCGACGGTTTCCGCCCGATCAACGATCTCTTTGGCCGTGACGCCGGCGACGAAATCCTCTGCCAGGTCGCGCACCGTCTGAGCGCCTGCATGCCGGGCGGCGCGATCGTCACCCGTCAGGGCAGCGACGAATTCGCATTCGTGCTTCCGCTGGTGTTCGAGCGTCATGGCGCCGAACGGATCGGCGCCATGTTCAAGGAAGTGCTCTCGGCCCCCTATGATCTTGGCGACCGCCACGTGCGTCTTTCGGCGTCTTTCGGCTTCGCGGTCTATCCCTTTGCCGGCGAGGACTTTCCCGATCTGCTGAAGAGCGCGGAGACCGCGCTCTATCGTTCCAAGCGCAAGGGCAGCGGTCGCGTCACCGTGTATTCGAGCGAGATTGCCGATGAGATGCGGCGCTCCACCCAGATCGAGCAGGCGCTGCGCAATGCCATCATCGCGGACGAGGTCGATGTGCATTTCCAGCCGATCGTCAATTTGGCGGGCGACGAAGTGGTCGGCTTCGAGGCGCTGGCGCGCTGGACGGATGCCGATCTCGGTTTCGTCTCCCCGGCCGTTTTCGTTCCGCTGGCCGAAGAGCGCGGCTTCATCGACATCCTGACGGAGACGCTGTTGCGCAAGGCCGCCGCTGCCGCCGTTGCCTGGCCGCATGATCTCTTCCTGTCTTTCAATCTTTCGTCCGCGCAGCTGACAGACCTCAGGACCAGCCAGAATGTGATGTCGATTATCAATCGCGTCGGCCTCGATCCACGCCGGCTCGAACTCGAAATCACCGAGACCGCCGTCGTGGCGGATCCGGAAACCGCGGGCAAGATCATCGCCGATCTGCGTGCGGAAGGCGTCCGAATTTCGCTTGACGACTTCGGCACCGGTCAATCCAGTCTCGGACGCCTCATGGATTTCAGCTTCGACAAGCTGAAGATCGATCGTGCCTTCGTCAGCCGCATCACCCAGGACCCCGCAGCCGAACACATTATCCGGGCAATCGTTGCCATGTGCGAAGGCCTGGGCCTGGAGGTCGTCGCGGAAGGGGTCGAGGATTTTGCGGAGGCGCTGAAGCTCAAGGCGCTGGGCTGCGGCATGGCGCAGGGCTATTTCTATGGCAAGGCGATGGACCGCAATGCGGTCAAGACGTTCCTCGCCGAAAAATATATCGACTTCACCGGCCAGTTTAGTCGCAACTGATCACGACCCTCTCCTCCAAAAAACAAAAGCCCGACGCGGACGCCGGGCTCAGGTTTCATACGTCCTTGCTGCCTGCCTCATGAATGGGGCTTGCCGCTGGGCGTTGCGGTCTGCAGTTCTTCATTGATCGCGTCCTGATGGTAGGACGAGCTGCAGTCCACGTAGTTCTTCATCCGCTCGATATCCTGACTGCCGACGCCGCCTCGCTGGGCAAGGCGCTGCGACAGCGGGAACATGTAGATCGTCGCAGACTGGCGATGATGCTCCGTATGCATGTGTTGGCCTTTCACGGTTCGGTTGTGGGTATCACCCGGTGTATGATGGGAATATAATCGATCCGAGACCGGAATGCACATGAAATATCCGAAAATTGCAAAAATAATAATCTTTTGCATAAAAAATGTGCATTGTTAGGCTGTAGAAACGATTTTAAAAATGGTGGCGAAATTTTAATCGCGGTTTTAGGTCGATTTCCCCGCTTCTGGAGGCTTCTCCTAAGCCTTTGAGAATCATTTGTTTCGCGTACGCAGCACAAAATTCCCCCGTCCGGGACAGCTTTGTTGCGCCGCGAAAGCGAGATTTTTGAGGATTTGTGCGCCGGCGCTCACTGACTTGGCACGGTCCATGCATGTGGATTACCGGCCTGTGGCGGCGGCATGAAGCCGGAAGCCTGACCTGTAGCGGTTGAAAAGACCGATCACATTTCAAGGATGAGAGAAACACAAATGACCAAGTTTAAGCTCGAGTATATCTGGCTCGATGGTTACAAGCCGGTTCCGAACCTGCGCGGCAAGACACAGATCAAGGAATTCGACGAATTCCCGACGCTCGAACAGCTCCCGCTTTGGGGTTTCGACGGCTCGTCCACCCAGCAGGCTGAAGGCCATAGCTCGGATTGCGTTCTGAAGCCTGTCGCTGTTTATCCCGATCCGGTCCGCACCAACGGTGCACTTGTCATGTGCGAAGTCATGATGCCCGATGGCGTCACGCCGCACCCGTCGAACGCCCGCGCCACGATCCTTGATGACGAAGGTGCATGGTTCGGCTTCGAACAGGAATACTTCTTCTACAAGGACGGCCGTCCGCTCGGCTTCCCGGAACAGGGCTACCCGGCTCCGCAGGGCCCGTACTACACCGGCGTCGGCTACAAGAACGTTGGCGACATCGCTCGCGAAATCGTTGAAGAACACCTCGACATCTGCCTCGAAGCCGGCATCAACCACGAAGGCATCAACGCCGAAGTGGCCAAGGGCCAGTGGGAATTCCAGATCTTCGGCAAGGGCTCCAAGCGCGCCGCCGACGAAATCTGGATGGCTCGTTACCTGCTTGAGCGCGTTTGCGAAAAGTATGGCGTCGACGTCGAATATCACTGCAAGCCGCTCGGCGACACCGACTGGAACGGCTCGGGCATGCACTGCAACTTCTCCACCAAGTACATGCGCGAAGTTGGCGGCAAGGCCTATTTCGAAGCGCTCATGGCCCAGTTCGCCAAGAACTGGAAGGAGCACATCGACGTGTACGGTCCGGACAACGACAAGCGCCTGACCGGCAAGCACGAAACGGCTCCGTGGAACAAGTTCTCTTACGGCGTTGCCGACCGTGGTGCTTCGATCCGCGTTCCGCACTCCTTCGTGAAGAACGACTATCGCGGCTACCTCGAAGACCGTCGTCCGAACTCGCAAGGGGACCCCTACCAGATCGCATCGCGCGTTCTGCAGACGATCGCAGAAGTTCCGCTGCCGGCTTCCGCTGCAGCCTGAGTTTTCAGCACCTTCAATTAATGAAGGGAATATTAAGCCGGGGCAGGCAGCTGCCCCGGCATTTTTGTGCGGCGTTCACTCCGTCCATTCGGCAAAGCGGGACACGATAATGTCGCGAACCGCGCGGATCGACCGGTCCCTCAGCGCATCGAACCGCCAGCTCAGCCCGAACGCATAGCGGGGAAAGGGAAAGGGTGTTTCGCAGACCGATAGTCTGCAGATCCGCGAGATTGCCAGCGCCGCATGACTCGGAAGGGTCGCCACGGCATCCGTGTCGGCGATCAGAAAGGGAAGGGCGGAAAAATGGGTCGTCGCCGCGCGGATTTTCCGCCGCCGGCCATGTTCAGCCAGAACATCGTCCGTCACGCCGGTGAGGCCGGAATAGGAGATGAGCACATGCTCGGTCTCGACATATTCTTCAGCCGTCAGCGCCGCGCTGCCGCCGCGGACTGCGGGATCGAAGACGGCGAGATAATGCGATGAACCCAGCGAACGATGCCGGATGCGGCTATCGCTGAAGCCGCCGGCGGTGATGGCCAGGTCGATGTCGCGTGCGTTGAGCGCCTCCACAGCCATCAGACTGTTCGTCTGCCGAAACACCAGCCGGATGTCTGGAAGTGCGCGGTGGATCGCATCGACGAGCCGATTGCCGAAGGCGACCTCGAAATCATCGGAAAGTCCCAGGCGCACCACCGAGGGCCGTTCCGATCCGGTACCTTCATCGGTGCCCAGCGTCTCGGAAACCATGAGAAGAGCCGCTTCCACCTGCTGCGCGATCACCACGGCGCGCGGGGTGGGCGCAAGTCCGCGCTGCGTCCGCTCAAACAGCGGATCGTTATAAGCCGTTCGCAAACGTTTGAGGGATGCGCTGACAGCCGCCTGGCTGACCCCGAGCCGTTCGGCCGTGCGGGTGGCGCTGAGTTCCTCCATCAGCGTCTTGAACACGCGCAGCAGATTGAGGTCGAATGGCTTGTTATCAATCATGTTCATATCTGAATTCAGTGAAACTTGTTTCATTTATGTCATGAAAGGGCGTAAGGGAAAAGCATTCCTGCCGTAACCGGAGAGCAGCAATGCGGCCTCGTGAAATTCTTCTGGCGCTTTTGGTCGTCGTCGCCTGGGGCATCAATTTCGTGATCATTGAGGTGGGGCTTGGCACGATGCCGCCGCTTCTTCTGGCGGCATTGCGCTTCGCGGTCGCGGCCCTGCCGGCTGTCTTCATCCCGCGCCCGCCCGTGCCGTGGCCGCGCTTCGTCTTCATCGGCCTGGTGCTCTTCACCGGTCAGTTCGCGCTTCTCTTCATCAGCATGAAGGTTGGCATGCCGGCGGGCCTTGCTTCAGTTGTCATCCAGTCGCAGGCCTTCCTCACCGGTCCGATGGCGGCGTTGGTCCTGGGAGAAAGGATCAGCCTCCGCCAGATTGGCGGCACGGGCATCGCTTTTCTTGGCCTGGCGGCGATCGCCACGACGGCCGGCGGGGGAGGCGTGACACTGGCCGGCCTGATCCTCTGTCTCGGTGCTGCACTCTGCTGGGCAATCGGCAATGTCGCGCTGCGCGGCGCGGGAAAGGTCGATATGTTCGCCATGGTCACATGGCTCAGCATCGTCCCGCCGCTGCCGCTGCTGGCATTGTCTTATCTTTTTGAAGGACCGCAGGCGATCGAGACGGCCTTCCTCCACATGGGTTGGGCCGGCGTCGGTGCGGTCGCTTACATCGCCATCGTGTCCACCAATATCGGTTATGGCATGTGGGCCTATCTGCTGAAGCTTTACCCCGCAGCCCAGGTCGCGCCCTTCTCACTGCTCGTGCCCATCGTTGGCATCGTCTCGGCGGCCCTGCTGCTCGGCGAACAGTTCGGCCCTGTTCGCCTTGCCGGAATGGTGCTCGTGTTCATCGGGCTTATCGTCGCCGTCTTCCCCTTTGGCAGGTTGAGACCGCGGCCCGCTCCGACGACCGGCTGATGTCCGTTAGGGGATGAGCAGGAGACTGCCGTTCGTCTTGCCGGCCTCCATATCCTCATGCGCCCGGTACGCTTCGGCGAGGGGATAGGTCCCGCCGATCGACGCGGTCACGCCTTGTGTCATCATGTGAAAGACGGAAGCAGCCGCCCTGGCATAGGCCTCCGGGTCGCTGATGAAGGCGATGACGCTGGGGCGGGCCAGCGCAGCAGCCCGTCCACTGAGCGCGGCCACCGGAACTGGCGGTATCGGCCCTGCCGGCTGACCGACGCTGGCCACGATGCCGAACGGCCGGATGGCCTCGAAATTCCGCACCAGGCCCTCGCCACCAACGCCGTCGACGATGAAGTCGGCCCCTTTGCCGCCGGTGAGCGCCAGGACCTCGGTCACATAGTCTGCGTTGCGTCCGACGATGACATGATCCGCGCCGGCATTCCTTGAAATCTCCGCCTTCTCCGCGCTGCCGACCGTGGCAATGACGGTCGCCCCCAATCGCTTTGACCAGCGCGTGAGATATTGCCCGAGCCCGCCGGCACCGGCATGGACGAGGATCGTGTGCCCGCCCGAGAGCGGGAAGACGCGACTGGTCAGCATGGCGACCGTCAGCCCGCGCAGCATCGAACCAGCCGCCAGCTCGAACGACACGGATTCCGGCAGGCGGATCGCCCGCCAGGCCGGCAGCAGCCGAACGCTGGCATAGGCCCCAAGTGGGAGGCCCGCATAGACGATGCGATCGCCGACATTCACAGTTGTTACGCCATCGCCAACCGCCTCCACGATGCCGGCACCTTCGACGCCCGGCACGATTGGAAGGCTCGGGAGGGCGTAAAGGCCGCTGCGATGATAGATGTCGACGAAGTTGACGCCGATCGCGTGCTGTCTCACCCGGATTTCGCCGGGGCCGGGTTCCTTCGCTTCGCAGGTCTTGACGCTCAGCACATCGGCAGCGCCCTGCACCCGGATCTCGATCTGGATATCCATGACCATCTCTCTCTTCAGTTCTCGGCGGTTCGGAGGTGACGCGTGGCATGTTTTCCGAAGCTGCCCCGTTGCGTTCACCACGAATTTTTCACAGGATCACATGGGAGAAAATTCCCGATTTTTGCACAGTATCCGGGAGAAAATTCACAGATGACGGATTGGCAGGACTTGCGTCACTTCCTCGCGCTGGCTTCGGCGGGATCGCTCTCCGGCGCGGCGCGTCAGCTGGGCGTCGAGCATGCTACAGTTGCGCGCCGGGTTGCGGCACTGGAAGAAGCCATGGGTTTGCGGCTGGTGGATCGTCGTGGCCGGCAATTGACGCTGACGGCAGAGGGCGAGCGCGTCGCCAGCATTGCCCTGCGCATGGAGGCCGAGGCGGATGGCCTTGCCCATATCCGCAAAGCCGACGGCGGCGTCGAAGGCGAGGTGACACTCAGCGTCCCGCCAAGCTACGCCGCGGCCCGTCTCATGCAGCCGCTTGCGAGCGTGCGTGCCCGGCATCCGGGTCTCCGGCTCCGCATCATCGGCGAAACGCGCTACGTCTCGCTGGAACGGCGCGAGGCCGATATCGCCATTCGCCTGCAACGCCCGGAAAAGGGCGAGTTTACGGTCCGGCGCATCGACAGCTTCGCCATGCGGCTTTATGGGAGTTCCGATTATCTGCGCGACCGCGCGGCAAGCACCTGGGAGTTCATCGCCTATGACGAGGCCATGGATGCGGCACCCCAGCAGCGCTGGCTGAAGGCGCGTTCGGGTGCTTCAGGATATGCGCTGCGGGCCAGCACCCTGGACATGCAGGCAGCGCTTGCCCGGCTCGGCTGCGGCCTGGCGATGCTGCCCGACTTCCTAGCTGTCAACGATCCGATGCTGCGGGCTGCCGAACCGGATGCCGAGCCTTTCTATCGCGAGGTCTGGATGACGGTTCATTCCGACATCAAGGACGTCCCCTCAATCCGGGTCGTCCTCGATGCGTTGAGCAGTCTCAGTCCCACTTGAAGTCAGGCTCGAAACGGCCGTTGACCTTGATGCCTAGATCGAAGGTGAAGCCGGCCTGCGGCTCTGCGGCGAGCCGGTCCGCGTCCATGCCTTCCGACGCGCTGGTGACCATCAGCCGGTCGGCATTCTGGCCGATGAAGGCGGGGCAGGAGGTTTGCGACGTGGGCAGCTTGTAGACCGCAAGCTTGCGGCCGGATGGATCGAACTGGTGGACGCTGCCGCCATCCCAATGCGCGCTCCAGACATTTCCGTCGGCATCGCAGACCGCGCCATCGGCCGCGCCGCCGGCTTCGCGCTCGTCCGAGAATACTCTCGGCTCGCCCGCCGGCAGCCCCGTCTTCGGATCGACCGACACACTCTTGATGACGTTTTCCATCGTGTCCACGAAATAGGCCGTCGCGCCGTCCGGCGAGAAGCAGATGCTGTTCGGGATGGAGATGCCGGAAAAAAGCTTCGTCACTTTGCGTCCCGCCACGTGGTAGATCGCGCCCGCGCCGACGCGGCCTTCGCCGGTCTTGGTCATCGTGCCGAACCAGAGCGCGCCGCTCTGATGCACGCGGCCATCATTGGAACGCATATTCGGCTTGTCCGCCTCGATCTCAAGGGCGAGCTCCATCGCACCGGTCGCGCGGTCGCGGATATAGAGGCCGTTCTCCGAGACGAGCGCCTGACGCTTGTCGTCGATACGGGCGAGGACAGAGCACATGGCGGGCAGGCGATGCACCTGCTTCGTCCCCGTTGAAAGCTCCAGTGCGTGCAGCTCGCTGTCGACGATGTTGAACCAGTAGGCCGTATCGGTCGCCCGGTCATAGGTGGGGCCTTCGCCGAGATGGAGATTGGTCTTGCAAAGGGCTTGTCCCTGGAATTCATACGTCTTCATGCGGCACCTCCAAAAACGGCATCATAGGCGGCAATCGTCGCACGAGCGCGCAACTGCACCTCGGCGGCCTTCATGCCGGACTTGTAGATGCTGGAGCCAAGACCGAAGGCCTTGATCCCCGCCTTGGCATATTCGCTGAAGTTCTTGTCCGACACGCCGCCGACGGCGGCAATCATCAGGTCGGCCGGCAGCACGGCGCGGATCGCGTTGATCCCGTCCGGACCCAGCACGGAAGCCGGGAAGAACTTCAGGCCGGTGGCGCCGGCGCGGGCGGCCGCCAGCGCTTCCGTTGCCGTGAAGACGCCCGGCAGCGTGACCATGCCGAGATCGACCGCGCGTGTCAGCACCGGTACATCGACATTGGGGCTGACGAAAAGGCGTCCGCCGGCGTCCAGCAATTGGTTGACTTCGCCGACCGTCAGCACGGTGCCAGCCCCGATGAGCGCCGAGGCGGGCGCACGGCGCGCGGCAATCTCGATCGACTTGAAGGGGTCCGGCGAGTTCAGCGGAATCTCGATCGCCTCGAATCCTTCGTCGAGAAGCGCGCCGACAATGTCCTGTGCCTCCTCCGGCTTGAGACCGCGCAGGATTGCGACCAGCGGATAGCGGATGGGCGGAAACGGAACGGGGACGGGCATGTGCCTTCACTCCTAGAATGACAGATGGAATTAATCAGGACCAGATCTGGTTCGCGGCTGTCGCCAGCCCCTTGCGGACGGCGTCATCCGCATCAATGCTTTCATGGGCGATTTCGACCGCTCTCAATGCGCTTTCATACAAGGTTCGCATCGCCCCGGAGGCCACAAGCCGGATCTTGTGCCTGTTGTCGCTCCCCGTCGCTCCGCCGATTTCCGCTCCGATCAAGGTCCCGGAGATATGGGCCAGCGCCGCTGCCGGCGTGGCGCCGTTCAGAAGCTGGCCCGAGCGGGCGGCAAACAACTGGCTGGTGACCCGCCCCGGCTGGGCGTACGCGGCCCGGACGGCATCCTTGAAGGAGGCGCTGTCCGCCCCTTCCGGCGCTGTCTTGTCAGGCGCTGCCAAGATCGTGTGCTTGCTGATCGCGTCGTAGAGTTCGCCGGTCATATAGGTCGAGAAGCTCTCGACGCGCCCTTCATCAATGGTCACCCATTTCGAATGGGTTCCCGGCATGCAGACGAGCGAGCGCTCGCTGAGCGCGCCGGCCGCGCCGAGCAGTTGCGTTTCCTCGCCGCGCATCACGTCGGGACGGCCGGTAAGCCGCTGGCAAAGGCCGGGCAGAATGCGGATATCGCGCTTGATGCCGGGCGCCGCAATCGCGCCCCGGCTGATCGCGGTCAGTTCCGCCGGCGTTTCCACATAGCCGGCTTCCGCCCAGCCGCCGCGCGCGCCGGCCATGCCGCAAATGAGAATGGGCCTGTCCGCCGGTGCTTTCGCGGCTTTCAGATGACGCAGCAGCACGTTGCCGAACCCCTCGCGTGCTGCAAACAGCATGCCGTCGCCGCCGCGGCTTTCGGAAAGCACGTTGGCATCCTGGTCGAGAACCCAGAGCCGGAAGGAGGAAGTTCCCCAGTCGACAGCAATCAGATTGGGCTCACGCATCAGAAAACGCCTCCGTCGACGATCATGGATTGGGCCGTCATCGCAGCCGATTGCGACGAGGCAAGGAACAGGCAGGGGCCGACGAGGTCTGTCGCCTCCAGCGGTCGCTTCAGGCATTGCCTGTCGGCCACGAAACTGGCGACGCCTTCATCCGTCAGCCAGAGTTTCTTCTGACGCTCGGTCACCACCATGCCGGGCAGGATCGCGTTGACGCGAATGCCGGCGGGGCCGAAGCGGCCGGCCAGAGTCTTCGTCAGCCCGATGATACCGGCCTTGGCTGCGCCATAAGCTGGCAGGTCGCCCATGTTGAGCAGATAGGCAATGGAAGAGAAATTCACGATTGCGGCGCCGCCGGCCTTCTCCAGATAGGGCGCAGCAGCCTGCGTGACGAACATGAGCGGCTTCAGATTGACCGCCTGGCTCGCGTCCCACTGTGCCTCGCTGATGGTCGCCGGATCATGGCGGTCGTCGCGGGCGGCGTTGTTGACGAGAACCTGGAGGCCGCCCAGCAAGTCTGCAGCCTTGCGCACGGCAGCCTGCGCGTCGGCCACGAGCGACAGGTCCGCCTGGATGAACAGCGGCGGGTGGCCGGCATTGCGCAGTTGGGCAACGAGTACCGCGCCTGCTGCGCCGTCGATGTCGATGAAGGCGACGCGGGCGCCCTGCCGGACGAAGCCTTCCACCAAGCTGGCGCCGATGCCGCTCGCGCCGCCGGTGACCAGAACCGGCGCGTCCCGCAAGCAGGCATATTGCACGCGATCGGCCTGCATTGATCCTCCCTGGCCAGCGTGAAGGTCCGTTGCTGAGGGCGCGGAAACCGTGGCCATCTGTTCCATTATGTGGAACTATGTTTGACTATGCGGAATAATCGGGTTTATCCTGATGGACGTCAAGTGCTTTCGAGGCCGAACACGAGGATGATGGCGTGAGTGTCCACGATACCGGAACCCTGGGGAAAGTCATCGCCATCCTCGACGTGGTCGCCGGTTCGCCGTCGCCGCTTCGTTTTTCGGATATTCTGGCCGCGACGGGGGAGCCGCGCGGCACGCTGCATCGGCGTCTGCACCAGATGCTGGACGAGGGATTGCTCGAGAACCGCACCGACGGGCGCTATAGCCTTGGCCTGCGCCTCATGCATTTCGCCTCGGTCGCCTGGGCACGAAACGATATCCGGACGATCGCGCGCCCACATCTGGAGGCGCTGCGGGAGAAGGTTGGCGAGACTGTGCATTTTGGCATGCTGACCGGAGCGGAAATTTCTTATCTCGACAAGGTCGAGGCGCTTCAGAACGTTCGCATGCATTCGCATGTGGGCGCGGTTTCGCCCGTTTATTGTACGGGCATTGGAAAGGCCGCCCTGGCGCGGCTTGATGACAAGGTTCTTGCGGATTTGCTGCCGAAGATAAGCTTCAGGCAATTTACACCGACAACTATAAGCAACAGTGATCAATTGCTGGCCGCGTTGAGGATCGTACGTCGGGATGGTGTAGCCTACGACCTCGAGGAACACGAGCCCGGAATTTGCTGTATTGCCGTGGGAATTGAAGCGGGTGACAAGATTTGCGGCGTTTCCATCACGGCACCGGCTTATCGAGCCAGCAGGGAAAGACTTGATTCGTGGCGCAGCGATCTTTCCGAAACGGCGAGGCAAATCGAGTTCGAATTGTTCGCCCGTCTGGGGCCGGCGGCCATGCGATCCGTCACGTGATCGCCTGGAAAAAATAAGTGAAAACAAAGAGAAGTGCATGTCCGCAGAGAGGCGGATCACTTGAGTTTGAAGTCGAAGCTGAATTGGCTTGTATCAATTTAATGATGTGCTAATTCAGAAATTGGTCGATTGACTTCTTCTATCGTTTCGATGTCGATGGCGCTCTGATTTGCATGATCTTCATCTGCAGGGATGATGAGCCCAGTGAAAGGTATTGTCTTGCGACAAACGTTGTTCACAGAGCGAGATATCGCTGAATTGTGGAAAGCCGGAGCCAGATTCGAGCTGGAGTTCTCCGAACTGAAAACCCAGTTTGACGTGTTTCGTGCGCTCAAGCGCGTGACGGCTGATTTCGGCTGGCGTGCTTTCATGGTCATGCGCATGCCGCGCGATCTCGAGGACATCACGCTTTCCGCGCTGTCGATCATCTGCAGTTGGCCCGCGGAACTTGTCAGCCGCTACGATGAGAACGGCCTCTTGAAGCGCAGTCCCATCCTGGAGCGCCTGAAGAAATCGGTCACGCCCTTTCGCTTCGATATGACGAGCATTCCGGAGGGCGAGCGGCAGGGGGCCGTCGGCAAGGCGGTGGAGATGTTCACGAACTTCAACATGACGCGGGGCGCCTATTTCCCGGTTCATGATGTGCTGGGAAACCGCGCCGCTGTTGTCCTTTCCGGCGATCGGGAGCCGGCGGAAATCAGCGAAATGCTGCAGCTGTCGATGATTTCGACATTGCTTTACGAGCGGATCTCGCAGCTTCAATATGCCGACGAAAAGCCATCGGAGGAGCTCAGCGAACGAGAGGTGGAATGCCTGATCCTGACCTCGGCGGGGCGCACAAGCGCCGAAATTTCAGAGGTTTTGGGTGTGTCCGAACATTCGGTCAACCATTACCTCAACCGCGCCGCCAAGAAGCTGGGAACCTCCAACCGTACGCAGGCCGTGGCGAAAGCCCTGAGGATCGGACTGATCCGTTGACGAGGACCAACCTCAGATTTACGTGGATATCCGTGGCCGGCTTACGGTAATGACATTTGTAGGTTCGCTTGCGGTGCCTATATAAAGCGCGGCAATCAACGGAAAGCGCCATGAGTTCAATCGACACCCCGCTGAAAGTCTCCATTGTTGCGCCCTGCTACAATGAAGAGGAAGTCATCGAGGAATTTGTCCGCCGCGCGCTTGCCGCCGGCCGTTCGGCTGCCGAGGGCAGTTTCGAACTTGTTCTGATCGATGACGGTTCCCGCGATGCGACCTGGTCGAAGATCGAGGCGATGTCGCGCCAGCACCCCGAGATCGTCGGTGTCCGGCTGATGCGAAACCACGGTCATGAGCTCGCTTCGACCGCAGGCATTGCCTCGTCGCGTGGCGCGCGCATACTGCTCATCGACGCGGATCTGCAGGACCCGCCGGAGCTGCTTTCGGACATGATGGAGATGATGGACCGGGGTGCGGACGTGGTTTACGGCCAGCGCGGCGTGCGCAAGGGCGAAAGCTGGATGAAGCTGACGACGGCCGCCGTTTTCTATCGTCTTCTGCGCTGGCTCGCGAGCGTCGACATTCCCTCGGATACGGGCGATTTCCGGCTGATGACGCGCCGCGTCGCCGAGCTTCTCCTGTCCATGCCCGAGCGCGACCGCTTCCTGCGCGGCATGATCAGCTGGATCGGTGGTCGTCAGGTCCCGATCGTGTATGAGCGCGATGAACGTCACGCCGGAACGACCAAATATTCCTATTCCAAGCTTCTGCGTCTGGCGCTTGACGCCATCACGGGCTTTTCTGCGCGTCCGCTGCGGATTGCATCCTGGGCGGGCGTGATCACGGCCTTCATCGCACTCGGTCTGCTCGTCTACACATTCTATAGCTTCGAAGCCGGCTGGGCCGTCACCGGCTGGTCGAGCACCATGGTTGCCATCACGGTCTTCAGCGCGGTCCAGCTGATCACGTTGGGCATCCTCGGCGAATACGTCGGTCGGCTTGTTCAGCAAAGCAAGGGCAGGCCGCTTTACATGGTTGATCGTGTGGTCCGCGACGGCCAGGATATTCAACTCCTGGATTGCCCGGAGATGCGCGGCGCGCGCGACCCTCGGTCCGTCACCCGCGACCCCTTCTTGCCGTGAGGCCGCTCCTGCCCTAAATGAGGCCGTGGAACGCGAGCCGTCATCAGGGCGGGCACGCCAGCGATTGCAAGGAGAATGCGATGTCGGCAGAACTTTCAGCCAAGGTCCTCGACAAGCTGAAAACGCTGCAGATGCCGGGCGCAGGCAAGGATATCGTCAGCCTCGGGCTGGTGTCGGACGTCTTCGTGTCCCAGGGCAAGGCCTATTTCTCCATCTCGGTCCCATCCGAATCCGCCAATAGCCTTGAGCCCTTGCGCGAGCAGGCGGCGGCGCTTGCCTCATCCGTTCCCGGCATCAGCGCAGCCACCGTCGTGCTGACCGCGGACCGCAAGGCGGGCGCTCCAACGGCACCGCCGCAGGCGCAGCGTCCCGCCCACGGCCATGCCCATGCCCAGCCGCGCGCGGTCGCCAAACAGGCCATTCCCGGCATCGGCGCAATCGTGGCGGTTGCTTCGGGCAAGGGCGGCGTCGGCAAATCGACGACGGCGGTCAATCTCGCGCTCGCCTTGCAGGCCAATGGCCTGCGTGCGGCCGTGCTCGATGCCGACATCTACGGCCCCTCGCTGCCGCGCCTCATGAAGATTTCCGGCCGCCCGCAGCAGGTCGATGGCCGGATCCGGCCGATGGAAAACTATGGCATGAAGGTCATGTCGATGGGCTTCCTGGTGGATGAGGGCACAGCCATGATCTGGCGCGGCCCGATGATCCAGTCGGCGCTGCTGCAGATGCTCCGCGAAGTCGCCTGGGGAGACCTCGACGTGCTGGTCATCGACATGCCGCCGGGCACCGGCGACGTCCAGTTGACCCTTGCCCAGCAGGCGGCGCTCGCCGGTGCGGTCATTGTTTCGACGCCGCAGGATCTGGCGTTGATCGACGCCCGCAAGGCGGTCAACATGTTCAACAAGGTCGAGGTTCCGATCCTCGGCATCGTTGAAAACATGAGCCATTTCGTTTGTCCGAATTGCGGAACGAGCCATGACATCTTCGGTCATGGCGGGGCTAAGGCAGAGGCGGAAAAGATCGGCGCGCCTTTCCTCGGGGAAATTCCGCTCGACATGGAAATCCGGATGAATTCCGATGCTGGCACACCGGTCGTGGTGAGCCACCCGGACGGGCCGCACGCCAGGGCCTATCGTGAGATTGCCCGCAAGCTGTGGGAAGGCATCGAGGGCCGCGCAGCTCCGGCTTTTCCGGACATCAGCTTTGAATGAGGCAGGGTGCTACAGGCTGGCCCAGCGACCGAACGCCACAGGTGCGCATCTTTGAAAAGCCGGATTTTCGTCAAATTTCCGCTTGGAATCTTAACCGGCCTGTGATTTGAATGCAGCGCAGCAGGGGCATTGCCAGGGTGTACAGAGAGACACTCTCTGCCTCCGCGTAATTGAAATGAACGTAAGGAAAAATCCTTAGGACAGCGGACGCGGCTTTCGGGCCTGACGATAACACCGCACACGACGTTTCATATTGGCAGGGACCATCCCGTTTCATGATCATGCTTTACCGCGCTGATGGCAGCGCACGGCCTCTTGCAGCCGCAGAGCCGATTGATGTCTGTCCGGACGATGTCGTCTGGATCGATCTTCATTGCCCGACGCGCGATGAAGAGACGCTGGTGGAGCACGTTCTCGGCATTGCCGTGCCGACGCGCGACGAGCTGAAGGACATCGAGCCGTCGAGCCGTCTCTATTCGGAGAATGACGCCATCTATATGACGGCCTCCATCGTCTGGCGTGCAGACAGCGAGCAGCCGGAACTGGTGGATGTCGGCTTTGTGTTGTCTGCGGGACGTCTCGTCACGATCCGCTATGAAGAGCCGAAGTCGATCAGCCTGTTCATCGGCGCCTTTTCCCGCTGCATCGACGGTCGCTGGTCCGGCCTCAAGGTCCTGTCGCGGCTGCTGGAGACGATCAGTGATCGCAGCGCCGAGATTCTCGAAACGGCCGAGCGCAAGGTGGACGGCATTTCGCGTCAGGTCTTTGCCCCGAATGCGCGCTCCGGCCAGCGGGGTCGGGCGTTTCCGCAGGCCATCCTCTTCCATATCGGTGAGGAGCAGCGACTGGTCGCCAAGACCCGTGACAGTCTTGCCTCCCTCTATCGCCTGCTCACATTCTTCTATGCCCTGCCGGTTCTGCAGGAAGACAAGGACATACGCGAACTCTGCCGAACCATCACGCGGGACGTTCAGTCGCTGTCCGAACATGCGAATTTCGTGTCCGGCAACATCACATTTCTTCTTGATGCATCGCTCGGTTTCATCAATCTCGAGCAGAACGCGATCATCAAGATCTTCTCGATCGCAAGCGTCGTCTTTCTGCCGCCGACGCTGGCCGCTTCTATCTACGGCATGAATTTCAAGATCATGCCGGAACTCGAATGGACCTTTGGCTATCCGTTCGCGTTGTGTGTGATGGTCGTGTCGGCAGTCGTTCCATTTTTCTTTTTCCGTTGGAAAGGGTGGCTCTGAGCGTCACAGCTTGGAGCGTGAAGGTTCACCATGAGCAATTCGCTTGAACATGAAAATCAGGAGCCCGCGGGCCTCAAGAGTCTGCTGTCTCTGGCACTCGGCTCTGTCGGCGTCGTTTACGGCGACATCGGTACGAGCCCGCTTTACGCCTTCAAGGAAGCCCTGCGCCCGGTTTCGGCTGACGGTCTCGACCGCTTCGAAGTCGTCGGCATCATCTCGCTGATGCTGTGGACGCTCACGATCATCGTGACGCTGAAATACGTGCTCTTCCTGCTCCGCGCCGACAACGGCGGCGAAGGCGGCACGCTGTCGCTGCTCGCCTTGCTGATGAAGACGGCCAACGGGCACGCAGCCATACTCTTCTTCATGGGCATTGCCGGGTCCGCGCTTTTCCTCGGCGACTCCATGATCACGCCGGCGCTGTCGGTCCTGTCGGCCGTCGAAGGCCTGCAGCTCGTCACGCCGGAGATGAAGGAATTCGTTCTGCCGCTGTCGCTGACGATCCTCGTGCTGCTCTTCCTCGTGCAGTCGCGCGGAACGGGGGCAGTGTCGGCCTTTTTCGGTCCGATCACGGCAATCTGGTTCCTCGCCATGGGCGTCATCGGCATCTACCACATCGCCGACGACCTGACGATTTTCACAGCACTGAACCCATACCACGCCGCGACATTCCTCATTCATGAGAAATGGGTCGGGATTGTCGTTCTGGGTGCCGTGTTCCTGACGGTCACCGGCGCCGAAGCGCTTTATGCCGACCTCGGTCACTTTGGCCGTCGTCCGATCCAGCTCGCCTGGTTCGCGCTCGTCTTCCCTGCGCTGATGCTCAACTATCTCGGCCAGGGCGCGTTCATCCTGAAGCACCCGGAAGCCGCTGAAAACCCGTTCTTCCTGATGTTCCCGTCATGGGCGCTGTTGCCGGCGGTCATTCTCGCCACCGCCGCGACCATCATCGCCAGCCAGGCGGTCATCACCGGCGCATTCTCGCTGGTGCGTCAGGCCATCCACCTCAATTTCCTGCCGCGTATGGAGATCCAGCATACATCGGAGACCCATACCGGGCAGATCTTCCTGCCGGGCGTGAACCTCATTCTGATGTTCGGTGTCGTGCTGCTCGTGCTGGGCTTCCGCAGCTCGGATGCGCTGGCCACGGCTTACGGCATCTCCGTTACGGGTGCGATGACGATCACCACGATCATGGCTTTCGAGTTTGTCCGCAAGCAGTGGCACTGGAGCCTTGCCGCCGCGATTGCCGGCCTGCTTCCGCTCCTCCTCCTCGAAATGGTCTTCCTGGGCGCGAACCTCTTCAAGATTCATGATGGCGGCTATGTCCCGATCATGATCGCTGCCGGCATTGTCATCGTGATGTGGACGTGGCGCCGTGGCAGCCGCATCCTTGCGGAAAAAGCCAAGGCCAACAATATCCCGATCGACAAGTTCATCGAGATGGTGAGCCGTGAAAGCGACCATGCGCCGGTGACGGTTCCCGGCACGGCGATCTTCCTGACCTCGGATCCCGGCTTTGCCCCGGCGACGCTGCTGCACAACATCAAGCACAATCACGTCTTGCACAAACAGAACATCATCCTCTCCGTGCGCACGGCCAACAAGCCCTATGTGCCGGAGGAAGTCCGTTACTCGCTTTCGCACCTCTCGGACCGCTTCACGAGCCTGGAAGTCCGCTTCGGCTTCATGGAGATGCCGGACATCACCAAGACGCTCGGCCGCATCCGCAAGGAGGGCATGAAGTTCGAGATCATGTCGACCTCGTTCTATCTCGGCCGCCGGCAGCTTCTGGCAAGCCCCGATGGTGGCATGCCGCTCTGGCAGGACAAGCTCTTCATCGGTCTTGCCAACACCGCGACGCGTCCGTCGGATTACTTCCGTCTGCCGTCCAACCGCGTCGTCGAACTGGGTTCCCAGGTCGTTATCTGACGCTTGCATTGCAGAGCGCTTGCGGGCACAACTGCGCGCGTTGGGCATGTTAACCAAGTATCAAGGTTAATAATGCATTTTCAGCTGCAACGAAGAATGCAGTTTGGAGTTGCGTGCGTGCGTGTGAATGCGATTGCGCTTGGCGCCAGCGGCTTTGTGAACCGCAAGATTGTCACGATCGCCGCCTTTGGGCTTGCCGCCCATATGGCGCTGCCTACGGAAACGGGGCGATCTGACATTGCCGCCTATCTGGCCGGCATCAATAGCGGCGGCGCCAACATGCTGCTGACCCGCTCGCCTGCCGGCTCGATCCAGCAGGCCGATGTTGTTTTCAAGGACCCGATGAAAACGAGTGCCATCGCCGCCGGTGGCGGGCTGTCCATGCCCGACGGCACGAAGGTGGCGCTGCGCGACGAGGCCAAGGGTGAGGGCGGAACGCCCGACGAGGCCCGCGTGACCCGCAGCCTGAAGAAGTCTCGAATCCTCGCGATCATTCCGGTCGCCCCGCCGAAGGCCTTCACCGCCGGCTCCATTATCGACCGCACGAGCTTCAACTTCGCGCCGCTGACCAAGTTCGACAAGCAGCTCGCCTTCGTCAAGCCGAAGATTACCGGCAAGGAGCTGCAGATTGCCGGCACGTTCTATGTCAAGAAGGCGCCTCAGGTCGTTGACCAGACGGTGCCGACCGAAATCGCCAGCCTGGTGAACAACAGCCGCGCCGATGTGTTGGCGACGGCCTATGCGAGTTCCGGACCGGACTATGCCCGCGTCTCCCCCTTCGATTCGATCCTGAACAAGGACGCCGACGACGGACGCTTCATCCCCGAAATCGGCCCGAAGGACCACGCCTGGGCTGCGACCCCGCTGCCGCCGGTCGTCTTCAACGAGGAAGAGCAGGACTGCCTGACGCGCGGTATCTATTTTGAAGCGCGCGGCGAGGAGATCAAGGGGCAGGCGGCGGTTGCGCAGGTCATCCTCAATCGCGTCCGCAACCCGGCCTATCCGAAGACAATCTGCGGCGTCGTCTACCAGAACGAAAGCTGGAAGAACCGCTGCCAGTTCTCCTTTGCCTGCGACAACTTCCTCGACCGCATCCTCAACCGCGACAGCTGGAAGATCGCCAAGGATGTTGCCATGGCGGTGACGGCTGGAAAGATATGGCTGCCGGAAGTGGGCTCCGCCACGCATTACCACGCCACCTATGTTCATCCCGCCTGGGCGCGCACCATGAAACGGGTCGCGCGGATTGGAGACCACATCTTCTATCGCACGCGTTACGGCGGCTGGAGCTAGGCTTCCAGCCCCTCGACTGCGGCCTTTTGACCCCTTTATTGCAGTCGAATTGACATAACTTTCGTCGCACATTTGCAACGTATTGATTTTACTACCGAAACTCTTTGAGAGTTCAATCCCTGTCAGCCTTGACTAGACGGGTTCACAAAACTATGTTGCGCGCGAATTGAGGAACGGGCCATACTGGCGCCGCAAAACTGCCGTGTTGGCGCGATCACCGCAGGATCGCAGCACAATAGGACCGTGGAGGGCGCAGGGATGGACGACGGGGAAGACGGTCTCGACCGGCGCTTGAACGATCTGGGCGAGCGCCTCGCAGAGCGAAAGACGGCCGCTGACAGGGCAGGGGACAAGGCCAGGGGCGCGGACAAGAGCGCATATTCCCAGGCAATCAAGGTTTCCAGTGAATTTGTCGCGGGCATCATCGCGGGCGCGTTGATCGGCTATCTCGTTGATACGCTGGCCGGGACCGGGCCGTGGGGGATGATTGTGTTCCTCCTGCTCGGTTTCTGCGCGGCGGTGCTGAATGTGATGCGCGCGCTTGGCATGGTGGCGACGCCCCAGCCCCGCAAGCGTGGCGACGATAAGAAATGAAACGCCCGGGCCACGGCTCGCGGCAATGATGATGGAAAGACGCGATCCCAATGGATTGCGACAGAACGAAAGAGACTTGACTGTGTCTGCAGCTGACAAGGTTGATCCGATCCACCAGTTCCACCTGAAGGAACTCTTTCACATCGATATGGGCGGGCTGAACCTTTCGTTCACCAACTCCTCGCTCTTCATGGCGATTACGGTCATCGCGGCCGCTGCATTCCTCTATTTCACGACCTCCAGCCGCGCGCTTGTTCCGGGCCGCGCGCAGTCGGTTGCCGAAATGAGCTATGAATTCGTCGCCAACATGCTGCGCGACGGCGCGGGCAGCCACGGGATGAAGTTCTTCCCGCTGGTCTTTTCGCTCTTCATGTTCATTCTGGTCGCGAACCTTCTCGGGATGATCCCGTACTTCTTCACGATCACCAGCCACATCATCGTTACTTTCGCGCTGGCGATCCTCGTGATCGGCCTCGTGGTCGTCTACGGCTTCTACAAGCACGGCCTCCACTTCCTGAACCTCTTCGTTCCGAGCGGGGTTCCGGGCGTTCTTCTGCCGCTCGTCATCGCCATCGAAGTCATCTCGTTCCTGTCCCGCCCGATCAGCCTCTCGGTTCGTCTTTTCGCCAACATGCTGGCCGGACACATTACGCTGAAGGTGTTTGCGGGCTTCGTCTTCTCGCTCGGTTCGCTCGGCGCCATCGGCGTCGCCGGCGCTGTCCTGCCGCTTCTGATGGCAGTCGCGCTGACCGGTCTCGAATTCCTTGTGGCCTTCCTCCAGGCTTACGTCTTTGCGGTGCTGACCTGCATGTACCTCAACGACGCCCTGCATCCGGGACACTAAGGAAAACAAGGAAAAAAACGTTGACGCCAAATCGGCGTCAGTCTAAAGCCGCAACAAAACTATTTCCAAGGAGTAGAAAATGGATCCTCAAGCAGCAAAGTACATCGGCGCTGGTATCGCTTGCCTCGGCATGGGCGGCGCTGGCATCGGCCTCGGCACCATCTTCGGTAACTACCTCGCTGGCGCACTGCGCAACCCGTCGGCTGCTGACGGCCAGTTCGGCCGCCTGATCTTCGGCTTCGCCGTTACGGAAGCTCTGGGCATCTTCTCGCTGCTCGTTGCACTGCTCGCCCTGTTCGGCTGATACCTCTTCGATCCAAAGAGGGCCACGGGCTTCGCGCGGCGAACATCGTGGCCCTTTTTTCATGACGTATCCGCACCTGGAGGTGACAATGTTCGTGACATCGGCTTTTGCCGCGTCAACGGAAGCTGCAGCGCAGGACGCGCATACTGCCGGAACGGAAGTTCCCGCGGAAGCAGGCCACGATGCGGGTTTCCCGCCGTTTAACCCGCACTATTTCGGCTCCCAGATCCTCTGGCTGGCGATTACGTTCGGGATTTTCTACCTGATCATTTCCCGCGCGGTTGCGCCTCGCATCGGCGCGATCCTTGAAGATCGCCAGGACCGGATTGCGCGCGACCTCGACGAAGCCTCTCGCATGAAGGCTGAATCGGATGCAGCCGTTGCTGCCTTCGAAAAGGAACTCGCCGACGCCCGCGCCAAGGCTGGCAGCATCGCTGCTGAAGCCGCCGCTGCCGTCAAGGCCGAGGCCGAGAAGGAACGCGCTGCTGTTGAAGCAAGCCTTTCCGAAAAGCTCGCTGCTGCCGAAAAGCACATCGCCTCGATCAAGTCTGCGGCGCTCGCAGAGGTCGGTTCGATTGCCGAAGAAACCGTAACCGAAATCGTCCGTCAGGTCGTTGGCGTCGAGCTGACGAGCGCGGAAGCCGCTGCCGCCGTTAAGTCGGCCGCAGGCAACTGAGGAGGGTTCTTCGATGAACGCAACAGATTGGGCAACACTCTGGGCCTTCGTTTCGCTGCTTCTGTTCCTCGGCCTCGTGGTTTACCTCAAGGTTCCGGGCACGATCGGCAAGGCACTCGACAAGCGCGCTGACGAAATCAAGTCGCAGCTCGCCGAAGCCGCCCGCCTTCGCGAAGAAGCCCAGGCGCTGCTCGCTGAATATCAGCGCAAGCGCAAGGAAGCCGAAGTCGAGGCAGAACATATTCTCGCCAGCGCCAAGCGCGAAGCAGCGATGCTCGCCGACGAAGCCAAGCGCAAGACCGAAGAATATGTGGCGCGCCGCAACCAGCTGTCCGAGCAGAAGATCAAGCAGGCCGAAACCGACGCGATCAGCGCCGTTCGCGCTGCCGCGGTAGACATCGCCGTCGCCGCCGCCCAGAAGGTCGCTGCGGAAAAGGCAACTGGCGCCACCGGCGATGCGCTCTTCCAGAACGCGATCGAGCAGGTTCGCACGCGCCTGAACTGATCACTCGGTTCAGGTCAATATTTGGAAAGGCCGGCCATGTGCCGGCCTTTTTGCATTTGGGGTGCAAGCTACCACGGGAGCCAGATCGGCAGGGGTGCTGAGACAGGGTCGGGCCGGCCCGCCCTGTGCGCCCGGGGTGACGTGCGCGCAACGTCAGTCGCTCTCCTGATCTGCGACTCCGGGGTCGTCCTTGCGAAGCGGTCGAAAGCTCCATCGATGGAGCACGCAGCCTCCGACATCGTCGATGGCAGCGCGATGTTCAGGTGTCGCATAACCGGCGTGGCGCTCGAAACCATAGGCCGGAAAGACCAGACCAGCCCGCGCCATCATCCGGTCTCGGGTAACCTTGGCAACAATCGAAGCGGCGGCGATGGAAAGCGAGCGCGCGTCGCCCTTGACGACGGCCTTGCCACGGCAATGCAGCCCCGGCGGCACATCGCGCCCGTCGATCAGTGCGAAGTCCGGCGTCACAGTCAGAAGCAGAAGCGCGCGGCGCATCGCGTCGAGACTTGCCTTGCGGATGTCGATCCGGTCAATCGTCGGCGCGCTGGAAGAGGCTACGGCAACGGTGGCGGTTGCCATGATCTCTTCGAACAGATGCTCGCGCTGTGCCATGCTGAGTTGCTTGGAATCGTTGAGTCCCTTCGGCGTATGCCTGTCATGGAAGACGACGGCGGCCGCAACAACGGGTCCGGCAAGCGGCCCGCGTCCGGCTTCGTCGGCCCCCGCAATGAGCTTGAACCCTTCACGCCGCGCCATATCCTCGAAAGCAAAGTCCGGGCCTTCAGGAAGAGCGAAAAGAGTGGGGGAATCGGCGGGCACGCGTCTGATCATGCGGCGATTTTGGCACGCCGCGCCGATTCCCCGCAAGTCCCGGCGGAGAGGCGGTCCGCCGGGGGAGTTGTCGCGACGCGGGGTCCATCGCGACGACTGGAGCCTTCAAAAAAAGCAATTCCGGCGAAAGTGGCTTCGGTTTCGCGTTCAAAATTGCATGAAACAGAAAAGTTCAAAGCAGCGAGAGTTGCACGCCCGACCCGGAGGGCGGCACGAAGAGATCGTCGCGCAGCGGCAGGCGCTGCTGGTCGAGACCCAGCCGCTTGCAGGCCATCTGGAAGCGGCGATGGATCTGCCAGGCATAGGGACCGGCACCCTTCATCCGCTTGCCGAATTCCGCGTCATAATCCTTGCCGTCACGCATCGAGCGCACCAGCGACATGACGTGGCGATAGCGATCCGGATAATTGCGCAGAAGCCAGTCGCGGAAGAGGGGGCTGACCTCGAAAGGCAGGCGCAACAGCACGTAATTCGCCTCGCGTGCGCCGGCCGTCTTCACGCTGTCCAGCACCCTTTCGATCTCGTGGTCGGTCAGGCCGGGAATGATAGGTGCCATCATCGCACCAACTGGAATGCCGGCTTCCGAGAGTTCCCTGATCGCTTCCAGCCGCTTGGCCGGCGTGGCTGCGCGCGGCTCCATGGCTCGCGCCAGGGCGCGGTCCAAAGTCGTGACGGAGAGTGCGACCTTTGCAAGACCATCTTTCGCCATGCGGCTCAAGATATCGATGTCGCGGGTCACCAGCGCCGACTTCGTCACGATAGTCACCGGATGATGCGCGGCCTCCAGCACCTCGAGAACCTGGCGCATGATCCGCCATTCCTTCTCGATCGGCTGATAGGGGTCGGTATTCGTGCCGATGGCAATGGGGCGCGGCTTGTAGCCGGGCTTGGAAAGTTCGCGCTCCAGCAGCTTGGCGATATCCGGCTTGGCAAACAGCTTTGCCTCGAAATCGAGCCCCGCTGAAAGACCCATATACGAATGAGAAGGCCGCGCGAAACAATAGATGCAGCCATGCTCGCATCCGCGATAGGGGTTGATAGAGCGGTCGAAAGGGATGTCGGGCGACTCGTTGCGCGTCAGCGCCGTGCGCGGCTTCTCGATCTGCACCTCGGTCTTGAACGGCGGCAGCTCTTCCGGAATGTCCCAACCGTCATCTGTGCGGGTCCGCTCCAATGCCTCGAACCGGCCCGCCATGTTGAGCGCTGCCGCGCGGCCGCGCCGGCGGTTGACGTCGACGCGCGCGCCGGACTGGCTCGCCAGTGCTTCGGCCATGTCTGCCCTGTGCGAGGGCGCGAATGCACCCTCGGCAAAATCTGTTCGAATTGCCATCGGAAACTCCTTCCGCATCGGCCCGAAAATCGCATGCGATATCCGGAAAGCGCGACGCGCATCCAAAGAAGGCGACGAGACTCGCTCGCCGTTTCAATGACTATATTCCTATCCCGAAAAAGAGAACAAGACAAGAACAAACTTGCAAACCGTGTGGGTGACAGAATTGTGGCATTTCATGCTGCAATGCGTTAAATCGGTTTTATGCTGACGATTATCATGGAATGCAGAGATCAGGAGACGGAGGCGGCGCATACGCTGAATGCGCTGGTGTCCGGTGCTGTCGAGGGCCTCGTCTCCGATGTTCTGATCCTGGATAAGGGTTCGAGCGACGGCATCCAGAAGCTCGCCGAGGCCGCTGGCTGCCGCTATTACGGCGATTGGGACATGAAGGATGTGCTGGATGCAGCGCGGGGCGATTGGCTTTTCCTCATCGAGCCCGGGGCCCGACCCCAGCCCGGATGGATCGAAGAGATATTCGAATACGCGTCCGTGACCCGTGACCCCGCCCGCTTTTCCGATTCCCGTACATTCAGGAAGCCGCTCTTTAAGCGGATCGGACGGAAACGCCCGGCACTGGAGAATGGTGTCATCCTGACGAAGCGGCAGGCGATGGCCATCGTCCGAAGCGGCTTTGACCTGGAGAAACTCGCCGGCGGCCTGAAGAAGCGGGTGCTGCGTTCCGAGATCATTCCGGCCTGGGTGACGGCGCGCGAGAATGCGGCGGCCGACTGATTATCGGGACTGTCCGCGCTTCAGATGCTCATCCAGCCGCGGCATGATTTCCACGAAATTGCAGGGCATGTGGCGGTAATCGAGCTGGCCCTTGAGAATTCCGTCCCAGGCATCCTTGCACGCCCCCGGTGAGCCGGGCAGCACGAAGATGAAGGTTGCGTTGGCGACGCCGCCCGTGGCGCGCGACTGGATAGTAGAGGTTCCGATCTTGTCGTAGGAGATGCGGTGGAACACCTCCGAGAAGCCGTCCATGCGCTTCTCGAAAAGAGGCTCCAGTGCTTCCGGGGTCACGTCTCTTCCAGTGAAGCCGGTCCCGCCGGTGGTAATCACCACGTCGATCTCGTCCTGCTTCGTCCACGCTTCGACGCGCTCGCGAATCAGCACCTTGTCATCGGTGACGATGGCGCGATCGATCAGCTTGTGCCCGGCCTCCAGAACACGAGCCTGCAGCGTATCGCCCGATTTGTCGTCGGCCAGCGTTCGCGTGTCGGAGACGGTCAGAATGGCAATTCCGACGGGGATGAAGGGCCGTGTCTCGTCAGGTCCGGGCATCGACTATCTCTCCTGTTCCCACCGTGCGCGTCTGCATGAAGAACCATTGCGGCCGCGCGGTCGCCAGCCGTTCCAGGCTTTCGCTTGCCTGCGCCTCGGTCTCGTAAAGCGCGAAGCAGCTTGCACCCGAACCGGACATCCTGACAAGCACCGCACCCGTGTCCTTCATGAGACCCGAAAGCTCCGCGATCCGGCTCTGCAGCTGCCGTGCCGGGGGCTCAAGGTCGTTGCGTAGCCCTTGCAGCCACGCAAGCCAGTCGCCTGCGCCGGTAAGCGCGGGCAGGGGGCCCATCGGGGCGTTGTTCTTCTCCGTCAGCCGCTGGAAGACCTGGGGCGTTGAGACCGGCTGCAGCGGATTGGCAATGATGCAGTGGAAGGACGGCATTCCCGGCAGCAGTGCGATATTCTCGCCAACGCCCCTCGCCATCAGCGGCTTGCCCACCATGCACATGGGGATGTCCGCGCCGAGCTTGATGGCAAGCCTGTCAAGCGTCGCGGCAGCCGGCGTCGCATGCCAGTGGCGCAGCAAGGCGCGTAGCGTGGCGGCCGCATCGGCCGAGCCGCCACCGATGCCCGAGGCGACGGGCAGGTTCTTTTCGAGATGGATAGCGACAGGCGGCGCGCTCAGTCCCTCTTCGGCCAGTGCCTCGCGCAAGGCATCACGCGCTCTCAGGGCGAGGTTGCCGTCCGAACCGCCGGCTTCCCGTGAAAGGCCCTGCGAAAAGCGGCCGGACATCGAAAACGAATCCTCCGTCGCCGCGTCCACGGTGACGACATCGCCGGCGTCGGAGAAGGTCACGACCGTCTCGATCAGATGATAGCCATCCTCGCGCTGCCCGGTGACGTGCAGCGCAAGATTGATCTTCGCCGGGGCGATTTCAGTCAGAGCCATGGCGAAAAGTCCTGTTCGGTCGCCCGGTCAGGATTTCTTGCCGGGCGCGTCGGGCGCGGGTGTCTGCATGGCCTTTTCGGCATCCGCTTCGGCCGGCGTCTTGCCGTTCAAGTCGGGCAGGCCGTCCTTCAGCTTCGCCCTGATCTTGGCTTCCAGATCGGGCTCCGGCTTGGCAATCAGCGCACGGTTCCATTGGAACGTGGCTTCCAGCTTCCGGCCAACCCGCCACAGCGCATCGCCATAGTGGTCGTTGATCGTAGCGTCGCCTTCCTTCAGCTGCACGGCACGCTGCAGTTCTCGTGCGGCGTCTTCATACTTGCCAGTGCGATAGTAGGCCCAGCCGAGCGAATCAACGATGTAGCCGTCGTCGGGGCGAAGCTCCACGGCCTTCCGGATCATGGCCATGCCCTCATCAAGGTTCATGTTCATGTCGATCCAGGAGTAACCGAGATAGTTCAGCACCTGCGGCTGGTCAGGGAAGAGCTCCAGCGCCTTCTTGAAATTCGGCTCGGCATCGGCCCATTTCTTCAGTCGCTCATAGGCAATGCCGCGCTGATAGAAGACCGCCCACTGTCCGCGCGTCGGGTTCGGGCCGATCGCCTTCACCGCGTCGTCATATGTCGATGCCATCGCCGCATAGTTTTCCTTGTCGGCGTAAACGCTACCCAGCGCGAGATAGGAGCGGAAATCCGACGGGTCTTCCGCAATCAGGGTCTTCAGATGCCGCTCGGCTTCCTCCGGCTTGCCCGTCTGGCTGAGGTCCAGCCCCAGCTGCAGTTCCGAGACGCGGTGCATCGGCGAAGCGGGATCGACCTTGCGGTAATATTCGATCGCCTTTTCCGGCTTGCCCGCTCCATCGGCCACGTTGCCGAGAAGGATCATGACATCCGCGCTGTCAGGTGCCAGCGCCAGCGCGGCGTTCAGGTAGAAGGCAACGATTTCCTGAGCGTTGTCGCGCATGCCGACATTGCCGCTGACGGACTGGTTCAGCGCACTGCCGACGGAAAAGAGCACGGCACCCGCGCCGTCCGCCGGTGAAGCGATCTGCGGCTTGATCTGCTCGCCCTTTTCAAGCATGCCGCGCACGGTCTGGAAAGGTGCATAGCGCCCGGTCAGTTCCTCGCCGGCGGCCAGTGCATCCAGCGCCTTCTGCTTTTGGCCATCCTGTGCTTCGAAGCTCGCCAGCGCGATGACGGATCGCACGAACACGTCCTGTGCCGCGGCGCCGCCTTCCTTGTCGGTGATCGCATCGCTGAGATATTTGCGCGCGCCATCCTTGTCGCCGGCCAGAACCGACATCACGCCCGCATGGTAGTTCTTGAAGATCTTGAACCAGTCCGGGCCGTTCAGGTTGACCACGCTTTCCAGCGCTTCCTTCTTCTTGCCGGCGCCGAAATCGGCCCAGGCGACGAGAAGGCTGTTCATCAACCGGTCGAGATCGTTCGGCCCCTTGTAAACCAAAACCTTGCGTGCCTTGGAATACTGCTTCTGGCGGATCGCGTCGATGCCGAGCGACAGCGTGGTCACCCGCTCGACAGCCGGATCCTTCTTGAGCGTCTGGGCAAGCTTGACGCCCTCTTCGAAATCGCCGTTCAGGAAGAGGTTGATCATCAACCGTTCCTGGAGTTGCAGATTGTTGGGCTCGAAATCGAGCGCGACCCGATAAAGGTCGATGGCGTTCTTGTGATCACCGTCGCTGTCGGCGGTAAACGCGGCGAGGTACGCACCGGAGAAACTGTCGACCGAACCCGGATCGAACTTCACCTCGACTTCCGGCTTGGCGGGCGTATCCGCCGACTTGGCCCATGCGCCGCCTGCGCCGGCCAGAACTGCCGCAAGCGCCGCGCTGCAAAGAAGAGCCGAAAGTGACAATTTCCGCATGAAGAAACCTTTCAACAACGTCCACGGACGCGGACATCAGCGGCCGCATCGCCGCTCATATGATTCGAAGCGAGCATGGCTTTTTTGAAGCAGCGCCGCAACAAATTCCGTCCCCTTTCGGGCGGCGGGCCGGCCGGTGGAGAGAGAAGCCGGCCTTCAGCCTCAGCTGACGCGCTCGATACAGAAATCGATGACCTCGAGCAGTGCCGCCTTCAGAGCCGTATCCGGCAACGGGGCGAGCGCATCGCGGGCGATCGTTCCGTAGTGGCGCGCGCGCGTGATCGTATCGGCCAGACTGCCATATTTCTTGATCAGGCCTAGGGCGACCGCAAGATTCTCGTCGCTCGACTGACCTTCCTCGATGGCGCGCTTCCAGAAGGCGCGCTCATCGTCAGAACCACGCCGATACGCAAGGATAACCGGCAGCGTGATCTTGCCTTCGCGGAAGTCGTCTCCCGTGTTCTTGCCGAGCTCGGCGGTCGTGCCGCCATAGTCCAGCACGTCATCAACGAGCTGGAAGGCGAGCCCCAGATTCATGCCGTAGGATTTCAGCGCATTGCGCATGGCCTTGTTTTCGCCGGCGACGATCGGGCCGACTTCGGCAGCTGCCGCAAAAAGCGCGGCAGTCTTGGCGCGGATGACGGCGAGATAATCGTCTTCCGTCGTCTCCATGTTCTTGGCGGCCGAAAGCTGCATGACCTCGCCCTCGGCAATCACCGTCGCAGCCGTGGCCAGCACGTCCAGCGCATCCATGGAGCCGGCGTCGACCATCATCTTGAAGGCCTGGCCGAGCAGGAAGTCGCCGACCAGCACGCTCGCCTGGTTGCCCCAGATCATCCGCGCTGTCGATTTGCCGCGCCGCATGGCGCTCTCGTCCACCACGTCGTCGTGCAGAAGCGTTGCGGTGTGCATGAATTCCACGGAGGCCGCGAGGCGGATATGGTTCTCGCCGACATAGCCACAGAGTTCGGCAGCTGCCAGCGTCAGCATGGGACGAAGCCGCTTGCCGCCTGAGGAAATCAGGTGGTTTGCCACTTCCGGAATCATTTCGACATCCGAGCCGGCCTTCGACAGGATCAGCTGGTTCACTCTGTTCATGCCGCTCTTGGTCAAGTCGACGAGCGGCTTGACCGATGCCTGTTTGTTTTTGTTTTCTTCAAGCGGTATGACGACGCCCAACGACAGCACTCCTGCTATTATGTCACTCGACAATAGCGAAGGGGCCAAAGGTGCGGCAAGAGGCGAATTGCCTCGCTTACCAGTTTTTAAGGAGATTAAGGACCGTGGAAGAGCTTGTGCGGACGAATGATCCGGTCCTGATCTCCTTCCTGGAAAGCCTGATGCGCGATGCCGGCATCGTCTGCATGGTCGCCGACCAGACGATGAGTATACTCGATGGGTCCATCGGGGCGATTCCAAGGCGTGTACTGGTCGATAGTGATCGCATCGAGGAAGCGCGCGCCATCGTCCACGACGCTGGTCTCGGCGCGGAACTCCGGGACAGGAAGCCGACGTGACCGGCGAGACGATCGACGCCTTTCATTTCGGAAAGTTCCATGTCGTGCAGCCGGCAACGGGAGGCCACCGCTCGGGCATGGATGCCATGCTTCTTGCCGCGATGGTGGCGGGCGAGGGCCGGCTGAAGGTTGCTGATCTGGGCGCCGGCGCCGGCGCTGCCGGCCTTGCCGTCGCATCCCGTCTTGACGAGGCCGAGGTCACTCTCGTTGAGCGATCTCCCGACATGGCGGCTTTTGCCCGCAAGACGGTGGCGCTTGCCGAAAATGCGCATCTTGCATCTCGTGTTTCGGTCATCGAGGCTGACGTGACCCTGCGGGGCAAGGCGCGGATGGCGGCGGGGCTGGAAGATGAGGCCTTCGACAACGTGATCATGAACCCGCCCTTCAATGCCGCCGCTGACCGGCGCACGCCGGATGCGCTGAAGGCGGATGCGCATGCCATGACGGAAGGGCTGTTCGAAAGCTGGATCAGAACCGCCGGCGCGATCCTCAAACCCGGCGGCGAACTGTCGCTGATTGCACGTCCCGAATCAGTCGCCGAGATCATCGCGGCATGCGGCAAGCGGTTCGGGGGGCTCGAAATCACACTGGTCCATCCGAGGAAGGAAGAGCCCGCGATCCGGATGCTTGTCTCCGCTTTGAAGGGCTCGCGGGCGCGGCTTGTATTCCGCGCGCCATTTGTTATGCATTTGGCAGGTTCGCATAAATTCGCGGGCCAGATTGACGATTTTAATAACGGCCGCGCCTGCTACCGGCGCCTGATTTCAAAAGGTGTAAGAAGATGAAATTTATGATCCGTGTCTCAACCTCCCTTTTTGCCGCCTCCGTGATCCTTTCGGGCAGCGCCCTTGTCGCTGAAGCCAAGCAGCAGTCGCGCTGTATTGTCATCGGCTCCGACAGCGCTAACGAAGACTGGTGCATGGTCGATGCCGGGAAGAATGGCGAGCCCTGCTATTGCATTTTCGATGACGGCTCCGAGGCAAAGGGCAAGATCAGGAACTGATGACGAGTAGCGGAGGCGGGGTCGCAAGGCCGCGCCTCCATCGCGGTCGGCTGGTCTGGCATTTGTAGCGACTGTATGAGTACCGCCTGTGGAAGAGTGGATCAGCGTTGAATTTTGCGCACTCCATTGCGTTTCGATTGCCGATCCCTACATCTCGTGTCAGCACATCCAATTGAAGGCTGATCCATGAAAGACCTCTTCCGCCGCTATCTTCCCGCCCGTTTCCGCAAGGAGGAGACGGTCGTTCCGGTGGTCCGGCTGCAGGGAACGATCATGAGCGGCGGGAGCCAGTTTCGCCCCGCGCTCAATCTGGCAAGCGTGGCACCGGCGCTGGAAAAGGCTTTCTCATCTAGAAAATCCTCGGCAGTTGCCATTGTCGTCAATTCACCCGGCGGCTCGCCCGTCCAGTCGCGGTTGATCTATCGCCGAATCCGCGATCTTGCCGCCGAACACAACAAGAAGGTCTATGTCTTCGCAGAGGATGTGGCCGCTTCCGGCGGCTACATGATTGCTCTTGCGGGCGACGTCATCGTTGCGGACGAGACTTCCATCGTCGGCTCCATCGGCGTCGTCTCGGGCGGTTTCGGCTTTCCGGAGCTTCTCAAGAAGATCGGCGTCGAGCGTCGCGTCTATACCGCCGGCGAGAACAAGGCCATCCTGGACCCGTTCCAGCCTGAAAAGGAAGGCGATATCGAATATCTGAAAACCCTGCAGCTGGAGATCCATCAGGTTTTCATCGACATGGTCAAGCAGCGTCGCGGCGCCAAGCTCGCAGATGACCCGACGCTATTCTCCGGCCTGTTCTGGACGGGTATCCGGGCGAAGGAACTGGGCCTCATCGACGGCCTGGGTCATGCACGCGAGGTGCTGCGCCGTGACTTCGGCGACAAGGTGAAGCTGGAGCTCGTCTCCGGTCAACGCTCGCTCTTCGGCCGCCGTGTGCCGGGCGTGAATGTCGGTTCGGATATCGGCTCGGCTGCTGGCGAGGGCGCGATAGCCGCTCTTGCGCAGACGGCGGAAGACAAGGCATTATGGGGTCGGTTCGGGCTTTGATTGCCCCGATGTGAGGACACAATGCCCCAGGCGCTCTTCCTGCTGATCGTTGCAGCAGGCGTTTATATCTTCTTCAGGCGTTTTGTTGCCGATGCCCGCAAGGCGACGGAGAACGCCAACGCGCGCCGTCGCGAGGTCGAAAACGGCGCGCACGGGACCCTGGTCAAGGATCCCGTGACGGGGGAGTATCGTCTCAAGAAAGACGATACCTGATCTCTTGTCAGGGCGCCTTGTGGCGCACATCCGGCAGGAAGATCGCCAGCAGGCCGATGGCCGGCAGAAACGAGCAGACCTGATAGACGAAGGCGATCGACGTATGGTCGGCGAGCACGCCCAGAAGTGCGGCGCCAATCCCGCCCATCCCGAACGCGAATCCGAAGAACAGGCCCGCAATCGTACCCGGCTTGCCCGGAACGAGTTCCTGCGCATAGACGACGATGGCCGGGAAGGCCGAGGCCAGGATGAAGCCGATGGGGATCGTCAGGATGACGGTCCAGGTGAGGTTCGCGAACGGCAGCAGCAGCGTAAACGGCAGCACGCCGAGGATCGAGAACCAGATGACGCGACGACGGCCGAACCGGTCGCCGAGCGGCCCGCCGGCAATCGTGCCCGCAGCAACAGCTCCCAGATAGACGAAGAGCAGCAGCTGCGCCGTGGAGGTGGAGATCTTGAACGTCTGCATCGTGTAGAAGATGTAGTAGCTCGACAGGCTCGCCATGTAGAGGAACTTCGAGAAGATCAGCGCGCAAAGAATGACGATGGAGCGGATCAGCACGCTGCGGCTGACGGGCGACTCATGCGCGACCGCCGCCTTGCCCTTGGCCGAACGACGCTCCTCGCGGTACCAGAAGCCCACCCGCGTCAGGATCGCCATGCCCGCCAGTGCGAAGATGCCGAAGTAGCTGATTGCATGCTGGCCGAAGGGAACGACCAGAAGCATCGCGAGCAGCGGCCCGATGGCCGAGCCGAAATTGCCGCCGACCTGGAACAGCGATTGTGCAAACCCGTGCCGACCGCCGGACGCCATGCGTGCGACGCGCGAGGATTCGGGATGGAAGACCGACGAACCGACGCCGATGGCGGCCACGCCGATCAGCAGGTGGTGATAGGAGGTCGCAAAGGCCATCAACAGCAGGCCGATCAGCGTGCAGCCCATGCCGAACGCCAGACTGAAGGGCTTCGGATGCTTGTCCGTATAGAAGCCGACGCCCGGCTGGAGAATTGAAGCCGTAAGCTGCCAGGTGAACGTGAGCAGCCCGACATCGGAATAGGATAGATTAAACTTGTCCTTGAGGATCGGATAAACCGACGGCACGACCGATTGCATCAGGTCGTTCAGCATGTGGGACACGCTGATCATGATGAGGATTGCCATGGCCGGGCCAGTGGCGGCCTTGGCCAGATTGGGGGACGTATTGGACGCTTGCAACGGCGTCGCGTTCTCTGTGACGGCGCTCAATGGATGTTTCCTTCGGGATTGTTCGCAATCGGACTTTGTGCCCGTTTGAGGTCGGACTATGCGCCGCTCTTGAAAATTGACAAGAACGTTTCGCGCCGAATTGGTACGTCGACCTTAATATGACGGAGGGCTTAATCGATTTTAGCCGGAGGCGCGGCGTTTTTGCCTCAGTCGCCCGAGCCGTTTCCTCCATCTTCTCCTGCCCATCCGAGCTGGATGTCGCTGACCAGCGGGTTGAGCTTGGCAAGTTTGGCGTCGGAAGAAGGAATGCTTTTCTCGCCCGAGAGCGAAGGGGGAACAGGCTTGCCCTCGGGTGGATTGAAGCGCACCGTCACCATGCAGCCGCCGTCGAGAGAGGAAAGCTTGCCGCCCTTGAGATCGGTGACATAGCCGCCATAGTCCCATTCGAAACCGCTGATCTCGAACTTGCCGCCATTCGCCTTGATGACGTCGGCGAGCGGGGAGCCGAGCTTCAGGCCGGCAATCGTCCAGTGTGTTGCACCCGCCGCCGGACCGATTGCCGCAAGCTTCGTCATTTCGTCGTCGAAGAAGGAGATGTAGAGTTTTCGGGCGGGATCCTTGGCGAAAAGCGTCAGCGCCTTGGCCTTCTCGCCTTCCGCGCCATCCGTTTCCTCGATCGCCGTTTCACCCTTGAAGCGCGCCTCGATCGTCTTGGCCGTGTCCCCGGCCTTCACGATACTCGAGCAGGTCAATTCCTCGGTTGTCTTCGCCTCGCCCGCCGCATGGGCAGGAGCGAGAGAGGCGGCTGCGAGAGGAAGAGCAAGCAGAATGCGGCGCATGTCGATCTCCAGAGGTCAGGAAGGCAAGTCTATCTCAGCCTGATACGGATGCAATGCCGCTCTTAGTCTCGGAAGCTCCGCACTGTCCCCGGATGCCTGGTCTCAAGCTTGACCCTGTCGGCGATAATATGCCAAACGACAGCCAACAGTTTTTCAAGGCTTATGGCTGACGACATGACCACGACACTTGCTCCCCATATGGACCCGAAGCGCTCCTTCCAGGCGCTGATCCTGACGCTCCACAATTATTGGGCTGACAAGGGTTGCGCCGTGCTGCAGCCCTACGACATGGAAGTGGGGGCGGGTACGTTCCATCCCGCAACGACCTTGCGCGCGCTGGGCCCCAAGCCCTGGAAGGCCGCCTATGTCCAGCCGTCGCGCCGTCCGTCTGACGGCCGCTATGGCGAGAACCCCAATCGCCTGCAGCACTATTACCAGTATCAGGTCATCCTGAAACCGAACCCGTCGAACCTGCAGGAGCTTTATCTCGGCTCGCTCGAAGCCATTGGTCTCGATCCGCTGATCCACGATATCCGCTTCGTGGAAGACGACTGGGAAAGCCCGACGCTGGGCGCCTGGGGCCTCGGCTGGGAATGCTGGTGCGACGGCATGGAAGTCTCGCAGTTCACCTACTTCCAGCAGGTCTGCGGCATCGAATGCGCCCCTGTCGCCGGCGAACTGACCTATGGTCTGGAACGTCTCGCCATGTATGTGCAGGGCGTCGACAATGTCTACGACCTGAACTTCAACGGCCGCGAAGGCGATGAGAAGATCAGCTATGGCGATGTTTTCCTGCAAGCCGAGCAGGAATATTCCCGTCACAATTTCGAATTCGCCAACACCGAAATGCTGCACCGGCACTTCATCGACGCCGAAAAGGAATGCCAGGCGCTTCTGGCCGCCGGTGCGCCGGGCGACAGCGACAATATTCGGCTGCACAAATGCGTCTTCCCGGCCTATGACCAGTGCATCAAGGCCTCCCACGTCTTCAACCTGCTGGACGCCCGCGGCGTCATCTCGGTGACTGAACGCCAGTCGTACATCCTGCGCGTCCGCACGCTGGCCAAGGCCTGCGGCGAGGCGTTCCTGCTGACGGATGCCGGCGGGGTGAACTGGAAGGACGTGGCGTGACGCTGCGGTCGGCCATGTCTGAACGTTCCAACGTCTACTTCGATATGACTGAAGCGCTGATGGCATTCGGCGGCAAGAACGCGCAGTATTATGGCATCGCCCGCACGGTTCATGAAGTCGGAAAGGCCTTGGCGCAGCTCGAGACGCAGACGTGCTTCGTCGTCTATTCCTTCGCCTACAGGCGTTTTTTCAAGATCTCGCACAGGATTGACGCCGACGGCGAGGTCGTCTTCGATTTTCCATCCGCATTCTCGCAGACCAAGATGCGGACAGTCTACAGATCTTCGCTTCTCACGGCCGCTCTACAGGGGCTGGACCGTTTTCGCGCAGGTCGCAACAGGCGAATATGGGACTTCAATGCGCGGTACTTTGCACCGGTAGAACTCAAGCCGGGCGTCTTCATATCGCTGGCGCGCCCGAAATTGCTGGTCGATCCCGTCTGGACTGTCCTGAAGGATCAGCCGTCAGTCGCAGTCGTACCGCTGTTGCACGACCTGATGCCGCTCTACAAGGATAAGCGGCGGCGCTTTTCAAGCTTCGCGCGCAACTTTCTGAACGACAACAGGTTCCTCATCGAAAACGCAGCTGCCGTGTTGACGAATTCTGTTTTCACGAAGAACGAGATCGAGCATTTTGTTGCCCAAGGGCTCCTGCCCGCGACGCCGCCTATGGAGGCCGTTCCGCTCGTGCAATTCTGCCCGGAAGGGAAAGAGCCTCCCGCGCTCGAACTGCCGCAGACGCCCTTCGTTTTGTCCGTTGGCCCAAACCTCGGAAACAAGAACATCGAACTGACATTTTCTGCACTGCTGGCGCTTCACAGATCGGGCCGCCCGGTGCCCGACTTCGTGATCGCGGGCACCGCCCGAAGGCGCATCCGCGACTATGTGGCAGGAAAGGATTTCGATCCCATCCGCGACAAGATCCGCTTCATTGGTAATCCTTCGCAGACCGATCTCGTCCGTCTTTATCGGGGCGCTCTGGCCCTCATCATTCCGAGCCGGATGGAGGGTTGGGGTCTGCCGGCGGGGGAGGCTCTTTGGTGTGGAACGCCCGTTATCGCCTCCACCGCGCCGGCGCTGAAGGAAGCATGCGGCGATCTGGCCCTTTATGTCGATCCGGACGATTCAGAAGGGCTGGCAGACTCCATCTCCCGCCTCATGGTTGAGCCGGAGACAGCGGCGGCACTTCGCGCCGCGATCGCGTCGCACCACCCGTCCTTCAGGACATGGGACGACGTTGCCCGCGATGTCGTCATTGCCGCTTTGCGCCATGCTCCACCAGCTTCCCGTCTTGCCGGCTAGGATGTGGCCTGATCTTCGATCCGCTTTTCTGGGCACTAGCTTCTTGCGCTCTCGCCATTGAAGCTCTGCCAAAATCCCAGATGACTTTGCCCTCTCACGCGGCTAATCTCCCGCTAGCAGTCCGGGGAGAGGGAAACCCATGTATGCATTGATTATTATCGTCGCGATCGCGGCTTATGCCGTGATCGTCTATAACGGTCTCGTGCGCTCGCGCCAGATGGCGGAGGAGGCGTGGTCGGGCATCGATGTGCAGCTCAAGCGCCGCGCCGATCTGATCCCCAACCTCATCGAGACGGTGAAGGGCTATGCGGCCCATGAGAAGTCGACGCTCGAAGAGGTCGTCGAGCTGCGCAACAAGGCGCAGGCCGTGCCGCAGGGTGATGTCGCCGGACGTGCTGTCGCTGAGGGCATGCTCTCCCAGGCGCTCGGCCGCGTAATCGCGCTTGCCGAGGCCTATCCCGACCTCAAGGCCAACCAGAATTTCGCAGAATTGCAGAATTCGCTCGAAACGATCGAAGGCGAAGTGCAGATGGCGCGCCGCTACTATAATGGCGCGGCCCGCGAACTGAACGTCAAGGTCGAGAGCGTCCCGTCCAATTTCGTCGCCAAGGCCTTCGGCTTCGTCAAAATGGCCTATTTCGAAATCACCAACGAGGCCGACAGGGCTGTTCCTCAGGTCAAGTTCTGATAAAGGGCGGGGGAGATTTCTTCCCGCCGAGACCGATAAGACATGAACAAAGATACGCTCACCGTCATCCCGCCGGCCCATGCGCTGACCGGCCGGGTGATGCCGCCCGGCTCCAAGTCGATCACCAACCGCGCCCTGCTGCTCGCCGGCCTTGCGAAAGGCACGAGCCGGCTGACCGGCGCGCTGAAAAGCGACGACACGCTTTATATGGCAGAAGCCCTGCGCGCGATGGGCGTGACGGTGGACGAGCCCGACGCCACGACCTTCGTCGTCACCAGCTCCGGGACGTTCAACCCGCCGCAAAAGCCGCTTTTCCTCGGCAATGCCGGCACGGCCACGCGCTTCCTCACGGCCGCGGTTGCCATGTTCAACGGCCGTTTCGTGGTCGATGGCGACGAGCATATGCGCAAGCGCCCCATTGCCCCGCTGGTCGCCTCGCTTGCCTCTCTCGGCGTTGAGATCGAGGCCCCGACAGGCTGCCCGCCCGTGACGGTGGACGCGAAGGGTGGCTTCACCGCCAACCGCGTCACCATCGATGCCGGCCTCTCGTCGCAATATGTCTCCGCGCTCCTCATGGCCGCTGCCTGCGGTCGCGAACCCTTCACGGTCGAGCTTGCCGGCTCCGCCATCGGCGCGCGCGGCTATATCACGCTGACGACCGCCTGCATGACGGCCTTCGGGGCCGATGTGCGCGAGGAGGGCAATGCCCGCTGGGTCATCGCGCCGACCGGCTACCGCGCCGCCGATTATCTCATTGAGCCCGACGCCTCCGCCGCCACCTATCTCTGGGGCGCTGAAGTGCTGACCAAGGGCAATATCGACCTCGGCGTCGCCGCGACCGAATTTTCCCAGCCGGATGCGCGTTCCCACGACATGATCGCCGCCTTCCCGCATATGCCGACCGAAATCGACGGCAGCCAGATGCAGGACGCCATTCCCACGCTCGCCGTGCTCGCCGCCTACAATGAAACGCCCGTGCGCTTCACCGGCATCGAGAACCTGCGCGTCAAGGAATGCGACCGCATCCGCGCGCTCTCGCTGGGCCTCAACAACATCCGTCCGGGCCTTGCCCGCGAGGAGGGTGACGACCTGATTGTCACCGGTGATCCGGCGCTGGCCGGCCAGACGGTTTCGGCGCTCATCGACACCTTCGCCGACCACCGCATCGCCATGAGCTTTGCGCTGGCGGGCCTCAAGACCTCCGGCATCGCCATCGAAAACCCGTCCTGCGTGGCCAAGACCTATCCGAATTACTGGGATGCGCTGGGCTCGCTCGGCGTAAAGTTCGACCGCAAGCCGGGGTAACCGCACTAGGAGGAGGGAAGGAATGCTGAGGTTCATGGCGAAGCTGACCATCGGTGTCGCGCTTCTGCTCCTGTCTTTCCTCCCCGCCACCGCCGCCGAGGTCATCCGCAATTTCCACGCGGATGTGACCCTCGACAAGAGCGGCCTCGTTACAGTCACCGAACAGATCGAGGTCAACGCCGAAGGCCGCGACATCCGCCACGGTATCTTCCGCGATTTTCCTCTGACCTTCCGCAAACCCGATGGCAGCCTTGGCGAGGTCGATTTCTCGCTGACGGCGGTGCGCCGCGACGGGCGCGACGAGCCGCACTCGACGGAATATATCGACAACGGCATCCGCATCTATGCCGGCGACAAGGACACCTATGTCAGCTCCGGCCGCCACGTCTACGAATTCGTCTACACGACGAGCCGGCAGGTCCGTTATGGCACGGATGCCGATCTATTCTCATGGAATGTGACGGGCAATTTCTGGAAATTCCCCATCCTCCAGGCCAGCGCCGATATCCATCTGCCCGGCGGTGTGAAGCCCATCCGCCTGCAGGTCTATACCGGTCCACGGGGAGCGACCGGGCACGATGCGACGATCCGCGCGAGTGGCTCGACGGCCAATGTCCAGGCCACGCGCAGCCTGAATGCGAATGACGGTATGACTGCCGATATCGTCCTGCCGAAGGGCGCCATCGATGCGCCCACCTCCAGCCAGGAGCGCTGGTGGTGGCTGAAGGATCATCGCAACGCGTTCATCGCGCTGATCGGGCTCGTGCTTGTGTGGGGCTGGTATGGCTGGTCGTGGCTGAAGGTCGGACGCGACCCGCCGCGCGGCATCGTCGTGCCGCGCTGGGATGCCCCGGACGGCATTTCGCCGGCGCTGGTCAACTATATCGACAACAAGGGCTTCGGCGATGGCGGCTGGAAGGCGTTTTCTGCCGCAGCCCTCAATCTCGCCGTGGCCGGCAAGCTGAAGCTCGAGGACCTGAAGACCTCCATCATCCTGACGGCAACCGGTCAGACAGGTGGCGCGGCCCTGCCGGCAGGCGAGGCCGCGATCCTCGCCCGCGTCGTGTCTGCCGGTGGCACGCTGCGGCTGGACAAGGCCAATGGCGAGACCGTGCAGGCAGCGGGCGCGGCCTTCGTGGATGCCATCACTAGGGAAAATCGTGGCAAATATTACAACGCCAATATCGGTTACGTGGTCCTCGGCGTGATCCTGTCCATCGTCAGCTTCGTCGCTCTTATCGCCTTCGGCCGCTTCTCGTCCGATGACATCGCGCTACTCGTCGTACCGATCATTCTGGCCGCCGTTCTCGGCGTTTTTGCCGGCTTGCTGGGCAAGGGCTTCCGGCCCAGCGTCTCGGCGGGGCGCAAGATCTTTTACATCATCTTTCTCGGGATCATCGGGCTCGTCGCATTCACGGCCCTCGGCTCGCTCGTCTCGTTGATGTTCGAGGAGCTGCTGTCGCACGGCGAACTCCCCGTCATCGTCGGCCTCGGCGGCATCGTCATTGCGAACATCCTCGCCTTCTTCATCATGGGTGCGCCGACCGCTCTGGGCGCGAAGATGATGGATGGCATCGACGGCCTGCGCCAATATCTGACGCTGGCCGAAAAGGATCGCATGAACATGGCCGGCGCGCCGCAAATGTCGCCGCAGCATTTCGAAAAGCTTCTGCCCTATGCCGTGGCGCTCGGCGTCGAAAAGCCCTGGACCGAGACATTCGACAAGTGGCTGGCGGCGGCAAAGATCGATAACTACCAGCCCGGCTGGTATTCCGCCGGAAGCTATGGCGGTTTTGCCGGTTCCGTCGGTGGGTTCTCGCATTCCATGGCGTCCACCATCCAGTCGACGCTGCCGGCTCCGGCCCCGTCCAGTTCCTCGTCCGGCGGCTTCAGCGGCGGCGGCTCCTCCGGTGGCGGGGGAGGCGGTGGCGGTGGTGGCGGCTGGTAAGCCCCGCGCCCATTTGGGCACAAAAAGCCCGCCGCTTCGGGGTCGAAAGCAGCGGGCAGCTTTATTCCACGCCGGCTTTTACTGCACGGGCTTCTTCGGCGCCGGAGCCGTCGTCCCGGTGGCCTTCTTGGTCGGACCCGCCGCGGCGATGTCCTGCGCCAGACCCTTCGCCCCGCCCGGATGCGCGGCAATGGCCTTCGCGAGCGTCGGATCGGTCTTGGCAAGCTTGGCGTCAACAGCGCTGATCGTCGTGGCGGTCAGCGGCTTGTTGGCGGCCTTTTCCAGCGCGGCGTAAACGTCTGCCGGCGTCTTGGCGTCCGCCCCGCCGGCGAGATAGGAATTCAGCGCATCGGCATAGCCATGCGTGACGAGGCCGATGGCCGAGTTCGGAGCGGCCTTCTGCAGCGCTTCGGGCGAAGCATGGAGGAAGCCATTCAGCTTGCCGAGGTCTGACGCGCCGCCCTTGTCGGCCGATTTGTCCTTGCCCATGTCCGTATGCTTGGCCGCCGACTTGTCCATCGTGGTGGCAGCACCGGGCGTCGCCGACTTGCCGCCGGCATTGTCGCTGGACGAATGGCTGGCGCTGTTGCCGCCGGCATTGCCGCCACCGTTACCGGCGCCGTTCCCTCCGGCGTTACCATTGCCGGCGGCGAAGGCCGGTGCGGCAACCATGCTGCCGATGATAAGGGCAACCGCAGACACGCGGGAAAATTTGGTCGTGTGCATCTGATCTCCTTCCGGCCGCCCGATAGGCACGGCCTATGTTCGTGAGCACTAACGAGCGGAATGTGAAATCGTCTCTTGGCGGAATTGCGGTTCGAAAAGGAAATATTCACGGCTTTTTCGCGGGTACGGAACGGGTGCCATTGGCTGCGCAGGTGCCGATTTTGACCGCTTTGCAGGTGACAAGGCGCGTTTGCCTTGCTAAGTCCCGCGCACTGAAAAACAACCTTTAAAGATTGTGCGCCAAGACCATGCCGGACCTTCTGCTTGAACTTCGCTCCGAGGAAATCCCCGCCCGCATGCAGAAAAAAGCTGCCGGCGACCTGAAGAAGCTGGTGACCGATGCGCTGGTCGAGGCGGGTCTGACCTACGAGGGCGCGCGCGAATACTGGACGCCGCGCCGCCTGACACTCGACATTCGTGGGCTGACGGCCCGCTCCGCCGATACGCGGGAAGAAAAGAAGGGCCCGCGCACGGATGCGCCCGCGCAGGCCATCGAAGGTTTCCTCCGCTCGGCCGGCCTGACGTCCGTCGATCAGGCCGAGAAGGTGACCGACCCCAAGAAGGGCGAGTTCTACGTCGCCGTGATCCAGAAGCCCGGCCGCGCGGCGGAAGAGATCATCGCCGACGTCATGCCCGGGATCATCCGCAATTTCCCCTGGCCGAAGTCGATGCGCTCCGGTGCTGCCTCCGCCAAGCCGGGTGCGCTTCGCTGGGTGCGCCCGCTGCAATCCATCGTCTGCATGTTCGGCCCCGAACATGACGAAACGGTCGTCATCCCCTTCGAGGTCGATGGCATCGTTGCCGGCAATGTCACCTATGGCCACCGCTTCCACGCCCCGCAGGCCATCACCGTCCGCCGCTTCGACGATTACGCCGCGAGCCTCGAAAAGGCGAAGGTCGTGCTTGATGCCGAGCGCCGCAAGCAGATCATCCTGCAGGACGCCCAGAACCTCGCCTTCGCCTCCGGCCTCGAACTGGTCGAGGACGAGGGCCTGCTGGAGGAGGTCTCCGGCCTTGTGGAATATCCGCATGTGCTGATGGGCACGTTCGAGGAGGAATTCCTCGAAATCCCCGCCGAAATCATCCGCCTGACCATCAAGACGAACCAGAAGTGCTTCGTCTGCCGTCCGCAGGGCGGGGAGGGGCTCGCCAACCGCTTCATCCTGGTCTCCAACATCGCCGCCAAGGATGACGGCAAGGAAATCATGCATGGCAACGGCAAGGTCGTCCGCGCTAGGCTTTCGGATGCCGCACACTTCTACAAGCGCGACCAGAAGGACATGCCCGACCTCGGCGACCTGACGGCCAGCGCCGCCAAGTTCGGCCTTGATCTGAAAAAGCCGCTCGACCAGCGCATGGCCAAGCTCGACCATCTCGGCGTCACCTTCCATGCCAAGCTGGGCACTCAAGGGCAGCGCGTCACGCGCATCCGCGCACTGGCGGCCGAACTCGCTAAGATCACCGGCGCTGACCCGGCAAAGGTCGACCGCGCCGTGGTTCTGGCGAAAGCCGACCTGCGCACAGAGGCAGTGGGTGAGTTCCCCGAGCTTCAGGGTCTCATGGGCCGCAAATATGCGCTCCTGCAGGGCGAAGACGCAGACGTCGCCGCCGCCATCGAAGAACATTATAAGCCACTCGGCCCCTCCGACTCGCTGCCGACCAACCCGGTCGCCGTGACGGTGGCGCTCGCCGACAAGCTCGACACGCTGGTCGGCTTCTGGGCGATCGACGAGAAGCCGACGGGGTCGAAGGACCCCTATGCGCTGCGTCGTGCGGCGCTGGGTGTGATCCGGGTGCTGCTGGAGAAGGGCGTGCGGCTCAAGCTGCTCTCCGTCGCCAAGGATGCCGACCTCCTCTCTTTCTTCCACGACCGCCTGAAGGTCTATCTCCGCGATCTCGGCGCGCGTCATGACATCATCGACGCCGTGCTGACGCCCGATGCGGACGATCTGTTGATGGTGGCCCGCCGCGCCGAGGCGCTGACGGCCTTCATTACCTCGGAAGACGGCGAGAACTTGCTCGCCGGCACCAAGCGCGCCACGCAGCTGCTCGCCGCCGAAGAGAAGAAGGGCACGAAGGTCGCGACCTCCGTGGACGAGGCGCTGTTCAACCAGGACGCCGAAAAGGCCCTCTTCGCCGCCGTCGCGCTCGCCCGCCAGGAAGCCGACGAGGCCGTCAAGCGCGAGGACTTCCGCGGCGCCATGGCAGCGCTGTCCAAGCTCCGCGCCCCGGTCGACCGCTTCTTCACCGACGTTCTGGTCAACGACGAGAACGCGGCTGTGCGCGCCAACCGTCTGGCGCTGCTGGCGCTCATCCGCGAGGCCACGGGCACGGTTGCGGATTTCTCGAAGATTTCGGGGTGATGGGGGGCGGCTGACGTCAGACCCCCTCTCTTGCGATTTCTAACACTTAGCTGAAGCTAAGATGTTGAAATCGCTTTCTCCCCCACCAAGGGGGAGATGGGGAGAATGACGCCGCCGCTTGCTCCAGTCTCCCCCTTGGTGGGGGAGAAAGCAAAATCATGATCTTAGCCAAAGGCTAAGTCATAGATTTTGCAAGAGAGGGGGTGCGGCGATGAAAGAGGAGCAGCCATTGAAAATCCTCATCAGCGCCTGCCTCCACGGCCAACCCGTCCGCTATGACGGCCAGGCCAAAACCCTCGATCACCCGCATGTCGCCCGCTGGCGTAAAGAGGGCCGGCTCGTGGCCATCTGTCCCGAACTCGCCGGTGGTTTCGATACGCCGCGCCTGCCGGCCGAAATCGAGCGGGGCATGAGCGGCGTGGATGTTCTCGCCGGCCGCGCCCGCGTGCTCGACAGTGCCGGGGCGGATGTCACGGCGGCCTATGTGGATGGTGCGAAGGCGGCGCTGGACCTTGCCCGCCAGACCGGCTGCGTCGCCGCACTTCTCATCGACGGCAGCCCCTCCTGCGGATCGCGGGCGATCTATGACGGCACGTTCTCCGGCGCGAAACATGCGGGCGAGGGCGTGACGGCGGCACTGTTCGCCGCCGCCGGCCTGCCGGTGTTTTCGCATGAGGAAGTCGAGGCGCTGGCGGAATTCATCCGCGAGCGCTGAACGTCACGCCGCCGCGTGGAATATCCCGAGCCGTGCGCCCGTCTTCCCCGCCACCTGCCGAAGCGCCAGCCCCGCAATCGCCAGCAACACCAGATCGCCGATCGGTGAGGCAAGCCAGATGCCCGTCTCGCCCACCGCAAAGGGCAGGGCGAGCACCAGCGGCACGGTGAGGAGGTAGGGCTTGGTGAGGCTCAACAGCCCCGCCATCCGCGCCTGTCCCAGCGCCTGGAAATAGCCCGCCAGCACATTCATTGGCGCATAGATGACATAGGTCGCCATCGCATAGGGCAGCAGCCGCGCCACTTCCGCAACGACCGCCGGATTGTCGACGAAGAGCCGCCCGACCGCGCCGGGGAAGAGCACCAGAACCGTCTCCAGCACCGCCGCGTAGACGAGCGCTGCTCCCAGCGCGAAGATCGCGGTGCGGTCGGAGCGGGCATAGAGCCCCGCGCCATAATTGTTGCCGGCGATGCTTTGCGCGGCAAGGTTCAGGCCGAGCAGCGGCAGGAAGCAGAAGCTCATGATGCGTACGACGATCCCATAGGCGGCGATCGTATCGGCATAATGCCCGCCCGCCCACGCCTGCACGCTGCCGATGATGACGGTGGAGGCCAGCGCGATCCCGACGAAGGAGAGAGACGGCGGCAGGCCGAGTCGGATGATCTCCGCCCAATGGGCAGTCGGGCGGAAGCCGGCCGGTGCGACGAAGGACAGGGGCAGGCGGCCGCGAAGCCGGATGACGAGCACCACGACAAGCGCCAGCGCCTGCGCCGCAATCGTGCCCGCCGCCGAGCCGGCGGTGCCATAGCCCAGCCGGCCGATCAGCACATAGTTGAACAGGATGTTGAGAAGCGTGGCGGCGACCGCCAGCATCGCCATCAGCCCCGCCTTGCCCTCCGAGCGCAGCGTATCGCCCTGCAGCGAGAGGAAAAAGGTGACGGGCGCGGCATAGATGCTGATCGCCATGAAGCGCCAGCCCTGTTCGGCAAGACCGGCATCATGGTTCGCTGCGAGCAGGATCGCCCGCCAGCCGAGAAGCGCGAAGAGCACGGCCAGAACCGCCCAGAAGGCCAGCGCCAGCGTGTGCGCGGAGAGGAAGACCGATTGCGCGCGCTCCCGCTCGCCGGCACCGAGCGCGCGGGCCACATGGCTCGCCATGCCGGCCCCGGCCATGGTGGTCAGCGCGATCATCAGCATGGAGATCGGGAAGGTGAGCGTCACGGCAGTCAGCGCATCGGCCCCGGCATAGACGCCGAGAAAGAAGGCGTCGACAACGGCAAACAGCCCATTGACGACCATGACAAGGATCATCGGCAGCGCGGTGCGGACGAAGAGTACACCGATCGGCGCGTGAAGAAACGGATTGGAATTCGGGTTATTCATGACAGCAAGCTCGCTTTGTCACCCGGTATCCAGTGGGGCCCGCATTGCCACAAGTCGGGTGGTTTCGAACTTGTTTGCCTTGATCAGCTTGCTTCACCGGATTGCGGGCGGCAGGTGCAAGAAACCTTGGTGCCGTGGATAGGGCGCGGCTCGATCCGTGTCAAACGAAAAGGCCGCCTTGCGGGCGGCCTCGGGAAGATCGGCGACAAGGTGGAAGTCAGCGCAGGCGGAGCGTCAGGCTGTTCGGGTCAAAGGCAGAGGCCTCGGCGCCGACGGCTGCGGTCGTGGCCTCGCGGTCGATGCCGGCAAGGGTGGTCGTGCCGCGCTCATCCGGCGGCAACCTCGTGGCCGCTTTCATTTCGATCGCCTGCAGCTCGGCGTTACGCGCCGCAACCTTGGCTTCATGCGCCTTCTTTTCGATCGCGCTCATCTCTTCGATCAGCGGAGCTTGCGCTTTCGACATGGTCGTGACCGGCGAACCGCCCATGAACTTGTCGACACGCACCACTTCCGGCTTGCCGTCCTTGTCGATGATCTGCATCGAGGCTACGCCGGAAAGGTCGGGGACCTGATAGGCGGTCTTGCGTGCCGGGGCGGTTTTGCAGTCCGGGCAGGTAATGCGCAGGATGCTGTCATCGTTGACCTGGCCGGTGGCCACGTTTTCGACGGAGGACGCATAGGCAGGCAGGGCTGCCGAGGCCATCAACGTTGCGAACAGAAGCGTACGCATGCTCAAACTCCTTGCTGTATGGGCGAAGAGTAGCAGCGCAAGCTTTACAACCGGTCAGCAGAAAGAGTTAACGCGCGATTAATTTTCGCGTGCCACCGCGCGCCAGCCGATATCGCGGCGCATGAAGCCGTTCGGCCAGTTCACCTGATCGGCCATCGCATAGGCGCTGGCCTGCGCTTCGGTGACTGTCTGGCCGAAAGCGGTCACGTTGAGCACACGCCCACCGGTCGCGACCAGCTGACCATCTTTCATCGCCGTGCCGGCATGGAAGATGCGCTGCGTATCGGTTGGTGCGGGCAGGGCGGCAATCGGCGTGTTCTTTTCATAGGAACCCGGATAGCCCTTGGAGGCCATCACGATGGCCAGTGCCGTCTCATCGCGCCATTCGGCGCTCACGTCGTGAAGGCGGCCTTCGGCGGTTGCCAGCAGCAGTTCCAGCAGGTCCGACTTGAGACGCATCATCAAAACCTGGCACTCCGGATCGCCGAAGCGGACATTGTATTCGATGAGCTCCGGCCCATTGGCCGTGATCATCAGCCCAGCGAAGAACACGCCGGAAAACGGATGCCCATCAGCGGCCATGCCGCGCATCGTCGGCTCGATGATCTCCTTCATCGTGCGTTCGATGATCTCAGGCGTCATCACCGGGGCCGGGGAATAAGCGCCCATGCCGCCCGTGTTCGGCCCGGTGTCGCCGTCGCCGACGCGCTTGTGGTCCTGCGCGGAGGCGAGCGCCAGCAGCGTCTTCCCATCGCAGAGGCAGAAGAAGGAGGCCTCCTCGCCATCGAGATAGGCCTCGACCACGACTTCCGCGCCGGCAGCGCCAAAGGCACCTTCGAAGCAGTCGTCGATCGCCGCGCAGGCCTCGTCCACGGTCATGGCGACCGTGACACCCTTGCCCGCGGCAAGCCCGTCGGCCTTGACGACAATCGGCGCGCCCTGCGCCCGCACATAGGCTTTCGCCTTTGGCGCATTGTTGAAGCGCTGATAGGCGCCGGTCGGGATATTGTACTTGGCGCAGAGATCCTTGGTGAAGCCCTTGGAGCCCTCAAGCTGTGCAGCCGCAGACGAGGGGCCGAAAACGGCGATGCCTTCCGCGCGCAGCGCATCGGAGAGGCCGGCAACGAGCGGGGCTTCCGGCCCGACGACGACGAAGGGGATCGTTTTTTCGCGGCAGAATTGAATGACGGCGGCGTGGTCCTCGACATCCAGCGTCACGCAGGTCGCGCACTCCGCGATGCCGGGATTGCCAGGCGCGGCATAGAGTGTCGTCAGCTTCGGCGATTGCGAGATCTTCCATGCCAGCGCATGCTCGCGTCCACCCGAACCGATCAAGAGCACGTTCATCGTCAGCCTCCGTCGCCAAGAACCGTCAGCCGAGGCGTTAAGGGGGGCCGCGGCTTGCGTCAAGCAGGTGCAGCGCTTTTCCCGGCAAAGCCGCCCGCAACTCTTGACGCCCGGGCCCGCCGCTGCCAACAAAAGCATCATGACCGATCTCGACCAGACAACATCCCGCGTCGCCGACGCGACCCCCGATAATTGGGTTTACCGCTGGCTGCCGCGCGCTGCCTGGCCCTATGCGCAGCTCGCCCGGCTCGACCGACCGATCGGCTGGCAGCTTCTCATGTGGCCCTGTTTCTGGTCGGCAGGGATGGCGGCGGCCTCCAAGGCTGCGGTTGGCGTTCCGGAAAGTCCGTGGCTTCTGGCATGGCATCTGGTGCTGTTCTTCATCGGCGCGGCTGCGATGCGCGGTGCCGGTTGCACCTATAACGATCTGGTCGACCACGAGATCGACATGGCGGTCGCCCGCACGCGCTCGCGCCCGCTCCCGTCCGGCCGCGTGACGCGGACACAGGCGAAGCTGTTCATTGTGGCACAGGCGCTTGTCGGTCTGCTTGTGCTGCTGCAGTTCAACTGGTTCACTGTCTTTCTCGGCGTAGCCTCGCTGGCCACGGTGGCGATCTATCCCTTCGCCAAGCGCTTTACCGACTGGCCGCAATTCTTCCTCGGCCTTGCCTTCTCCTGGGGCGGGCTGATGGGCTGGGCGGCGGCCTTCGGCTCGCTGTCGCTGGCGGCGGTCGTGCTCTATGCGGGGGCGATTGCCTGGACGATCGGTTATGACACGATCTATGCGCATCAGGACAAGGAGGACGATGCACTGATCGGTGTGCGTTCGACCGCGCGCCTGTTCGGCGACCAGACGAAGGCCTGGCTGGTCGGGCTTTATGGTCTGACGGTCATACTGCTGGGGGTGGCGTTCGCGCTCGCCGCGGTTCCGCTCGTTGCCTATGCGGGGCTGCTGATCGCCGCGCTTCTCTTCGGCTACCAGATCGTGGTGCTGAACATCAATGATCCGGTCCAATGCCTCGCGCTGTTCAAGTTCAACAGCAAGGTAGGGGCCATCATCTTCCTGGGGCTGATCGTTTCGATCCCCTTCGCCTGACCAAAAAATAAAGAGGGCCGACCTTCAGGGGTAAAAGGCCGGCCCAAAAGAGTGACTGGAGTCCTCTTTGAATGCTTTTTCCTAGGTTTTAGTTCCGGGCGATGATTTCCCGGCCCTCGATTTTCATCGTCACGCCCAGTTGGCCGACCGAGCGGCGAACCAGGAAGCGCGGGCGGCGCTCGGCAAAGTAGGAGTGCCGGCGGCGGGGTGCCGAATTCTTGTTGGCGATGTTGGTGAGGTGCTCTTCGAGCGGACGGGCAACCCCATCGGCCTCCACCATCAGCATCGGAATATTGTAGGCATCGGCCCAGGAACGCCAGTCGGCGGCGATGTCGCAGAGATCGTGGGCCACGAGCAGCGGAATGCTCAGGTCCGGATCGTCATGGTGCAGTTCAAGGGTCACCGTGACACGACCGTCACCATGGTCGATGGCGCGGGCGGCGACGCCGCGGAAGGTGCGGGCAGGCAGTGCGAAGGAAATCGGCAGGCCGCTTGCGGGAAGAAGCTTCTTCAGGACCGCGCCACGCTCATCAAGCGTGATCGAGACGTCGCCGGCGTTGGATTGTCCAGAATAGGACACCTGCTGGGGCAAGTGTTTCGGATCGAGCCGAAAGGTTGCCTCGGCCCAGATCGGGCCCATTGCTACGTTGCGCATGTTCATTTCACCCTGTTTTCCTTGAGAGCCTGGGGCTCTTCTTCCGGGGCTTTTGCCCTCTTGGTAGGGTGAAGTTAGCGGGCCGATCTTCCGTCCGGCTTAATATTCGCGGTTAAGAAATCTTTGCGTTCCCAGATGGTTATCGAAGTCAAACCCGACACGGTTGAGGGAGTGTGAACGCGAACGCTCGCCTTGTTCATTCCTCCTTAAAGGTTTGGGCAAGGTTTCTCGTGTAGGGTTCGATCTCCGGAAATGCGCGCGCGGAAGTCGCCGATGGTTTCGACCTTTCTCAGCTATGACCTGATCGCCAGGGACATGCCCAAGTCCCTGAATCGCGTCGCGTCCGAGGGGCAGACCAAGCGCGAGACCGACTATTTCAACACCAATATCGGCAAGGTCACCACGGTCGATGGCTTCATGGGCGACTATCGCCTGTATTCCTATGCCATGACGGCCTACGGGCTCGATGACATGACCTATGCCAAGGCCTTCATGAAGAAGGTGTTGGAAAGCGATCTCACAGACCCGCAGAGCTTCGTCAACCGCCTCTCCGACCAGAAGTACCGTGACTTCGCCAACGCCTTCCAGTTCGGCAAGGCAACGGCTGCCGTGCAGACCACGGCGCAGAAGGACACGACCGTTCAGGCGTATAAAGACCAGCTGGCGCAGGAAGAAGCCGCCGTCTCCTCGGACACCGCCTATTACAAGAAGGCGATCGCTTCCGTGAAGACCGTCGATGGCTTCATGAACGACAGCAAGCTCTATACCTATGCGATGAAGTCGGTGGGCCTCGATCCCGACAGTTACTCGCGCGACTTCATCAAGAAAATCCTGACGAGCGACGTCAGCGACAGCAAGAGCTATGTCAACAGCCTGCCGACGGACACTGCGGCGCGCTATCTTTTGAAGCAGAAGGCTCTGGACCTGCGCAATTCGTTCAGTTTCAACACAAGCGGCGGCCTCGATAGCGGAGTCCCGGCCCAGACGGCGGCGCAGGTCAGCAAGACGACCGAAACCTATGTCACGACGGTTCCAAGCCACGTGACGCCGCTCGCGGCGCAACTGAACAACACCTATCTGGCTGACCAGATGGCGAAGGTGACGAAGGTCAGCGACATTACCGGCAACGATCGCCTGTTCTCGCTGGTCAAGACGGCGCTCGGCCTTTCATCGACCATGCTGGCGACAACATTCCAGAACATCGTCACCAGCGACACCTCCACCGCCAACAACTACGCCAACCAGCAGGGCGGGGCGACCTGGACGGCGATCGCCAAGATGTTCAATTTCGATACCAATGGCGACGTGAAGGCCGGCGGCGCTGCGATGACCAGCGACAACCTATCCAAGCTGCAGAACCGCTATATCGGCAATTACAGCAAGGACGACGACACCAACGATGCGACCATCTACAGCTATTATGGCGCGCATATCGGTCAGGTGAAGAAGGTCGACGACCTCATCAACAATTCTGCCCTCTACAGTTTCGCGCTGCATTCGGTGGGTCTGTCCGCCCAGGACGAGTCGCAGGCCAAGATCCGCATGGTGCTGGAAAGCGACGTCAACGATCCGAAAAGCTATGTGAACCAGCTTTCCGACAAGCGCTATCTGGCGCTCGCCAGGGAGTATAATTTCGACAAGGACGGCAAGATCACCGCCCCGCGTCTGGCGCAGTCGCAGTCCGAAATCTCTCTGATGGCCCAGAACTACGTCAAGATGCAGACGCGCTATGACAACAAGGCGGCCAAGGCTGGGGCCACCGATGACATGAACTACTACACCAAGACGATCCAGGGGGTCGACTCGGTGGACGAGCTTCTGTCTGATAGCAAGCTGGTCAAGGTCATGGTCGGCTCATACGGGTTGGATCCGTCGAAGGTGACGAAGGACTTCCTGAAGAAGGTCTTCTCCTCCGACCTCAGCGACCCCAAGAGCTTTGCCAACACACAGCCCGACCAGCGCTGGGCGCAGATGGCAGGTGCCTTCAACTTCGACAGCAAGACGGGCAAGATCGCCACGCTCGACCAGTCCGGTGCCATGGATCGCCGCGCCCGGATTGCCACCGTGGACAACTATTATCAGCAGACGCTGGAAACCGAAGCCGGCAACGACAATGCCGGCACGCGTCTCGCGCTTTATTTCCAGCGCATGGCGCCCTCGATCACGTCCGCCTATGACATTCTCGCCGATCAGGCGCTGTTGCAGTTCTTCAAGACCAGCAACAACCTGCCCGACGGCTTCTCGACACTGCCGATCGACACGCAGGCCGAGAAGGTTAAGTCGGTAATGAACCTGAAGGATCTCTCCGATCCGGACAAGGTCACGGCCATGGTCAAGAAGTTCACTGCGCTTTACGACATCCAGAACAACACCACGAGCAACGCATCCTCGGCGCTCTCGATCCTTTCCTCGAGCAGCGGCAGCGCGACGCTCAGCGCCGATACGCTCTTCACACTCTCCCAGCTCAAGCTCGGATAAGCCCTGGTTCCGCATGGCTCCGGCTGCGCGGTTGATTTCCGCCGAGAGTCGTTATATCCAATGAGACATAACGATCTGGGAGATGTTCATGCATCGTCGCAACTTTGCCGCCGGCCTACTGACAGCCACCGTTCTCGCGCTTTCCATTTTCAGTGCCACAGGCGCAGTCGCTGGAGAGGTCAAGGTCTTCGCTGCCGCCAGTCTGAAGAACGCGCTGGACGGGATTGCCAAGGACTGGAAGGCCGAAACGGGCAATGATGTCGTTTTGACCTATGCCGCAAGCTCGGCGCTTGCCAAGCAGGTCGAGGCGGGAGCGCCCGCCGATCTCTTCATTTCCGCCGACCTCAAATGGATGGACTATCTGGCCAAGGGCGATTTCATCAAGAAGGACAGCCGCGAGAACCTTCTCGGCAACGCGCTGGTTCTTGTCGGGCCGAAGGACTCGGCGAAGACCTATGAGATCAGCAAGGGCTTTGACCTCTCCGGCTCGCTTGCTGGGGGCCGCCTCGCTGTCGGAGCCGTCGAAAGTGTTCCGGCCGGCATCTATGCCAAGCAGGCGCTGATCAGCCTGGGTGCATGGGATGGCGTCAAGGACAAGCTCGCCGAGGCCGAAAATGTTCGGGCCGCTCTTCTCCTTGTCTCGCGCGGCGAAGCTCCGCTCGGCATTGTGTACATGACCGACAGCAAGGCGGACACTGGCGTCAAGGTCGTCGGCACCTTTCCGGAAAACTCTCACGAGCCGATCATCTATCCGGTTGCGGAGCTGAAAAACGCGCCGGCCCTCGCCGCCGAGTTCCAGAAATTTCTCCATTCGAAGAAGGCAGAAGCCAGCTTCACAGGCCAGGGCTTTACGGTATTGTCCGCTAAGTGACCGCGGACATACGGCGACAGGATGATATTGTCTGAAGACGATTGGATAGCGTTGGCGATCAGCCTCAAGGTGGCGGTGGTCGCAAGCGCCGCCAGTCTCCCCTTCGGCATAGCAGTCGCATGGCTGCTCGCGCGCAAATCCTTTCCCGGCAAGAGCGTGCTCAATGGGCTGGTCCACCTGCCTTTGATCCTGCCGCCGGTCGTTACGGGTTATATCCTGCTCATCCTTTTCGGCCGCAAGGGCGCGATCGGCAGCGTGCTTGATCAGGTCTTCGGCATCGTGCTCTCCTTTCGCTGGACCGGCGCGGCCCTTGCCGCCGCCGTCATGGGCTTTCCGCTGATGGTGCGGGCAATCCGCCTCTCCATCGAAAGCCTTGACCGGGGCCTCGAGTCCGCAGCCTCCACCCTGGGTGCTAGCCCATTCAATGTCTTCCGGACGATCACCCTGCCGCTGATCATGCCCGGCATCGTGACGGGAACCATTCTTGCCTTCGCGAAGGCCATGGGCGAGTTCGGCGCGACCATCACTTTCGTCTCCGCCATCCCAGGCGAGACGAAGACGCTGGCCGCAGCGATATACGGCTATACGCAGGTGCCGGGTGGCGATGCCGGTGCGATGCGGCTCACGCTGATTTCCGTCGTCGTGTCACTTGCCGCACTGCTTGCCTCGGAACTTCTGGCCCGCCGGGTTCAGGCCCGCACGGAGGGCCGCGATGCTTGAGATCGATATCCGCCACGCGCAAGGGGATTTTCGGATTGAAGCGGCCTTCTCGGCCGGCGATGGCCTGACAGCCCTGGTCGGTCCCTCGGGTTCAGGAAAGACGACGCTCGCCAATATCGCCGCCGGCCTCATTCGGCCCGAGGCGGGCCGTGTCACCTTCCACGGTGAGACCTGGTTCGACAGCGACCGGAACATCTACTTTTCCGCAGACCGCCGCCGCATCGGTTATGTCTTCCAGGAGGGCCGTCTCTTCCCGCATATGACCGTGCGGCAGAACCTGCAGTATGCCCGTCATTTCCGCCCGATGCGCACCGACGAAGCCGCAGATGGCCGCCTGATCGAGCTGCTGGGCATCGGCCATTTGCTGGACCGTCGCCCCGCGGGCCTCTCCGGCGGCGAGAAAAGCCGCGTCGCCATCGGTCGCGCTCTCTTCTCCGCGCCGGCACTTCTCATCATGGATGAGCCGCTCTCTGCGCTGGATCAGGCCCGCAAGGCCGAGATCTTACCGCATCTCGAATATGTTCGCGACGAGACCGGCATTCCTATCCTGTATGTCAGCCACGCGATGGAAGAGGTGGCCCGCCTTGCCAACCGTGTCGTATCGGTGCAAGGAGGCCGCGTCGTGGCGGAAGGCGAGCCGGGTGGGGTTCTCGGCGGCGCGCGCCCAATGCCGGACGACATGGAGCCGGCCACTTTCATCAGCGCCACGATCAGCCACCATCTGGACGACGAGGGCCTGACGGTTGCCGAAAGCCGGGCAGGGCGCATTTATCTGAAGCGGGGACTCGCCGAACCCGGCGACCGCGTCCGCGTCTTCATCTCCGCCCAGGATATCATCCTTGGCATCGGCGAGCCCGGCAACCTCTCTGCGCTCAACCGACTGGAAGGGCGCGTGCTCGGCATGACGGAGCGCGCAGGCAGCGTCTGGGTCACGGTCGATTGTTCTGGCGAAGCCGTTCTGGCGCAGGTGACGCGCCATTCGGCGGCGCGCATGGCGCTCGAGGAAGGGCAACCGGTAAGCCTCCTGTTCAAGTCCGTCTCCATCGACACGCAGGGGCTGTTTCGCCGTCAGGAAACCCGGCCATAGGCCCAGAGCAGGAGGATGCCGACGGCCATTGTGACACCCGCCATGATCATGCCGATGTCATAGCTGCCCGTCGTCGTGGCAATGCGTCCGACGATGGCGGGCGCGACGATCTGTGCGACGCCATAGGACAGCGTCAGCCGCGCCATTGCGCCGGAAGGGTTGTCCTTGTTGCGTTTCCCCGCCAGCGCCAAGGTGAGCGCCACAATGCCCATGAAGGTCGCCCCGAAAAGGATCGCGCCGCCGATGGCCGCGATGGCGCTATGGCTGACGACCGGCAGAACAATCCCCACGATCTGCAACGCATAGGCCACGATCAGCGTCGGCACGTCGCCGATCCGCCGCGCCAGCCTGTCCCACGCGAGCGTCGCCGGAATGGCAGCGAGCCCCACGACGATCCAGATGAAAGGCCCGAGATGCGAAAGCTGCGGCACCTTTGCCGCCGCGGCAACCACGAAGGTGGCGCTGACGACAAAGCCGACACCGGCGCAGAAATAGGAGAGGTTGAGCAGCCACGCACCCGGATGCGGAAGCTTTGCGGCACCGGCTGCACGGTTCGCCGCCGCGCCATCCGGCGCGGGCATCCAAAACCATGCCGGGATCAACAGCGCCAGCGTGACGGCTCCGAAGACCTGCCATTGTCCCGCCCAGTCGAGCCAGCCGTTTGTGGCCATCACAAGCGCACCAGACAGGATGACGCCGATCGCAAGGCCGATGAAATGCAGCCCCAACTCGGGCCGCCGCCCGTGCCGCACCAGAAAGGCGAGCACCATGCCCGACGCCAGCAGCATGCCCGAGGCCCCGCCGACGCCGGCAATGTAGCGCAGGGCAAGCCACGCCCAGACCTCCGTCGTCAGCCCCATGCCGAGGGTCCCGATCACGCCGGCGATGAGCCCTACGCGGTAGATCAGATAGCGCCGCCGCGGGTCGGAAAGTGTCGAGGCCAGCAGGGCGCCGGTCATGTAGCCGGCATAATTGACAGTTGCGAGCAGCCCGCCGACAAAGGGCGACATGCCCGTCTGCGCCTGCATCAGCGGCAGCATGGGCGTGTAGGCAAAACGCGCAATCCCCACTGTCAGCAACATCGCCGCCATCCCGGCAGCCATGACCTGCCAGGGCTTGATGGTGTCGGAAGGGGCGAGGGCGATATTCGACATGGGGGTGTCCGGCTTTGCTGCATGATAAATGTCAGGAACACTTATCACGTTCCCCGCGTCGCGATTATTGAACTTTTGGACAGAGACTTGTGCCGGGGATGTGGGCGAATATCGTGATCGCGGCAGACCCCCTCACTTGCAAAATCTATGACTTAGCCTTTGGCTAAATCATGATTTTGCTTTCTCCCCCACCCGGGGGGAGATGGGGACGCCGCCGCCGCCGCTTGCTGCAATCTCCCCCCTGGTGGGGGAGAAAGCGATTTCAACATCTTAGCTTCAGCTAAGTGTTAGAAATCGCAAGAGAGGGGGTGCCGGTGGATCAATGCGGCGCATCAATCGCCGCCCGCCGCCTCCGCTTCGCCCTTCTTCACCACCGCCGCCCCAAGCGCCGCCTCGATCCACTGAAGGTCGCCACCCATGGCCTTCTCTGCGCGCTTCTCCATGCTGCGAAACCGCGCCAGCAATTCCTCGCCGAAGGGCGTCAGCGTCGCGCCGCCACCCTGCTTGCCGCCCTGAACCTTCAGCACGACCGGCTCGCGGAACATGCCGTTCAGTTCGTCGACCAGCAGCCAGGCCCGACGATAGGACATGTTCATGGCAGCACCCGCCGAGCGGATCGAGCCGTGAGTCTTGATCAGTTCCATCAGCTGCGCCTTGCCCGGTCCGAGCGGATGGTCGCCGGGCAGCGTCAGGCGCAGCTTGAAGCCGACCTTGGTATTCATTGCAGCACCTTGCCGGGGTTCATGATGCCGGCGGGGTCGAATGCGGCCTTGATCCTGTGCATGAGGTCCATCTCGATCGGGCTGCGGATGCTGGCGAGTTCGTCGCGCTTGAGCTGCCCGATGCCGTGCTCGGCGGAAATCGAGCCGCCATGCTTGAGCACGATGCCGTGGACAATGGCGTTCACCTCGCGCCAGCGGGCGAGATAGGCCGCCTTGTCCGCGCCTACCGGCTGGGAAATGTTGTAGTGGATGTTGCCATCGCCCAAATGCCCGAAGGCGCAGATGCGCGCGCCCGGAACAGCCGCCATGACCGCCTTTTCCGCCTCCGCCATGAAATCCGGCACCTGTGACACCGGCACGGAAACGTCGTGCTTGATCGATCCGCCCTCCGGCTTCTGTGCATCCGACATGCTCTCGCGCATCTGCCAGATCGCCTTGCGCTGGGCTTCGGACGAGGCCACGACGGCATCGTCGATCAGTCCGCGCTCATAGGCCGTTTCCAAGAGGGTGCCGATCATCCGCTCGGCGGTTTCCTCCGCATCCGAGGTCGAGATGTCGATCAGCGCATACCACGGATGAGTGCTCGTCAGCGGATCGCGGACATTCGGAATATGCTTCGTCGTGAACTCGACGCCGATGCGCGGCATCAGCTCGAACCCGGTCAGCGCCGTGCCGCAAAGGCCGGAAGCGGATTCAAAGAGCTTCAGCGCATCCGCAGGGCTCTTCAGGCCCACAAACGCCACCTGATGGCCGCGCGGGCGCGGAAAGAGCTTCAGCACCGCGCCGGTGATGACGCCAAGCGTGCCTTCCGCGCCGATGAAGAGATCGCGCAGGTCGTAGCCCGTATTGTCCTTCTTGAGCCGCCGCATCCCGTCCCAGATCTCGCCGGTCGGCAGCACGACCTCGAGCCCGAGGCACAGCTGGCGCATATTGCCATAGGCGAGCACCGCCGTGCCGCCGGCATTGGTGGAGAGGTTCCCCGCGACCCGGCACGAGCCCTCCGAACCCAGCGACAGCGGAAAAAGCCGGTCCACCGCCTCGGCGGCCTTGTGGACATCCCCCAGAATGACGCCGCCATCGACGGCGATGACATTAGCGACCGGATCGACATCGCGAATCCGGTTGAGCCGCGCCAGCGAAAGCACGATATCGTGCCCTTCCGCGCGCGGCACGCCGCCGCCGACAAGGCCGGTGCCGCCGCTGACGGGCACGATGGGCGTCTTCGTTTCGCTGGCGATTTTCAGGATCGCCGCAACTTCTTCCGTCGAGCCGGGCCGGAGCACTAGCGGCGTCGCGCCATGATAAAGCCCGCGGCCTTCGGTCAGATAGGGCTCCACATCGGCGGCAGCGCTCAGCGCGTTGCCGGTTCCGACGATGGCGGCGAAACGGTCGATCAGGTCAGGGGATGGCATTCTCATTTTCCTCGCGGGGCAGCGGCGCGCATCAGGCGATCATTGATCGCTTCGCCCAATCCTGTCATGGGCACGGGCGCAATCGCAATCGAAAAAGCGCCCGTCCGGTCGGCGGCCCGCAGCGTCGAGAAGAGATTGGCCGCTGCCTCGCGCAGGTTGCCGCTGGCGCTCAGATCAAAGATCGCGACGGCCTTGTCGGCATCCACGACGTTCTGCCCGCCGAAATTGATCAGCGCCTCGCCAAGCGAGACCCGATTGGCATTCAGCCTCACCTTGGCGTCCGGCGCGTAATGCGAGGCAAGCATCCCCGGCGCCTCGATGGCCGCCGTCTGGCTGACATCGCGCAGCACCCGCCCGCCAATGACGCGCTCGATATCTTCGACCGACAGCCCGCCGGGGCGGAGCAGGTGAACGCCACTCTCGTCTGATTTCACGATCGTCGACTCGACACCGACCTTCGTCGGCCCGCCATCCAGAATAACGCGCAGCTTCTGGCCCAAATCGTCCTCCACATCGATGGCCGACGTTGGGCTGATGCGACCGGATGTATTGGCGCTGGGAGCGGCGAGCGGTTTGCCGAAGCGGGAAATCAGCTTTCCCGCGAAGCCTGCCGGAACGCGCAAGCCCACGGTCGAAAGACCCGCCGTTGCCAGCGGATGAATGGCGCTTCCCGGTTTCAGCGGCACGACCAGCGTCAGCGGGCCCGGCCAGAATGCCAGCGCCAGCTTGCGGGAGAGGGGATCGAACTCGCCATACTGCTCGGCCATGGCAAGATCGGAGACATGGCAGATCAGCGGGTTGAAGCGCGGCCGGCCCTTCTTCTCGTAGATCGCGGAAATCGCATACGGGCTCGTCGCATCCGCCGCGAGCCCGTAGACCGTTTCGGTCGGGATCGCCACGGGCTCCTCGCGGGCAAGCGCCTTCAGTGCCGCGTCCATGGCGGCGTCCGCTTGTGTCTCGATGTTGTAGATCGTTGCCATGCGCACCCTTCTTGGGCGTGTTCCCTACACGTCCGGACGGTTGAAACGCAACGGCAGAGTTGCTGGAGCCGGCACGGTCCCGAAAATATCAGCCGATGGCGCGGATGATGGCGCGCAGCTGCTCGTTGCGGGCCCCCAGCATCAGCACATTCTTCATGGCCTGCTTGGGATCGTGGGTGCGGAAGAGAAGCCCGTTGCCCCGCACGGCCGTGTTGATCGCAAGCTTCGGCTTGTCGCCGCTCTTGTCAGTCGCCATGGCCACCGCGAAATACATCCGGCCCTGGCGCGGATTGATATGCTCGAAGAAGGACTCGGACGTGCCGATGTCGGCGAGGAAATTGGCGATATAGAACCCCCACGTGACCTCGTCATATTCGGCGAATTTCGTCCTGGAGGCCGTCACGTGGCAATAGCCGAGATGCGGGGTGGCGGCGAGCGTACGGTGGAAGATCAGCTTGGGAAACTGGATGGCGCGATGAAAGCCGTTGAGCCTTTCATGCGTCGTCTCTCCGGCGCGCTCCAGCCGCTTGCCGGTGATGGTCGCGACCTCGTCATAGCTGAGATAGCGCTTCTCGTCCTCGATCCAGGTATCTTCAGGCCGGATGATACGTCCGGTACGCAGGAATTCCGAATGAACGGCTACGGGAAGCCGTGTCTTCTTCTTCATCTTGCTGCTGTCGAAATATCTGAGAACCGGCATGTCCATCAAATCCGCCACACAACCAACCCGAATTTTGCCACAACTGGGTTAAGCTTTTATTGACCATAGATTGCTCAGGACTGGAGTGAACCTTCGGGAGGCTGGTGTGCGCAGTCGAACCGTAGGGCAGCCGGCCGAAATCGCCTTTGACGTTGACGTTTACGTAAACATACGCTAGCCATTGGACGAATTGACAAACCAGCGCAGCCCTTGATCTATGGGCGCGAAAATTGTCGGGAGGATATCGATGTACAAGGCGCCTGTTGAAGAAATCGCGTTTACCCTCAAGCATGTGGCGGGTGTCGCCGATGCCATGGATCAGGGTCTGCTCGGGGATTTGAGCGAGGATCTTCTGGATGCGATTCTGACCGAGGCCGGACGATTTGCCGAAGAAGAGGTCGCACCTCTTGCAGACGGCGGCGACAAACAGGGCGCGCGCCTGGTGGATGGCGTGGTCAGGACGCCGGATGGCTGGGCCGACCTTTACAAGCGTTGGGCCGAAGGCGGCTGGAACTCGCTTGCATGTCCCGAAGAATTCGGCGGACAGCACCTGCCGCAGTCGCTCTACATGGCGACGCTCGAAATGTGGAATTCCTGCTCCATGGCCTTCACGCTCGGCCCGGCGCTGACGATCGGCGCCATTGAGGCGCTCAATGCGCATGCGAGCGACGCGCTCAAGCAGAAATACCTGCCGAAAATGGTTTCGGGCGAATGGATGGGCTCGATGAACCTCACCGAGCCTGGCGCCGGCACCGATCTCGGCGGCATGAAGACGCGCGCCGAGCGCCGTCCCGACGGCACCTATCGCATCTTCGGCCAGAAGATCTTCATCACCTATGGCGAGCACGACTTCACCGACAATATCGTCCATCTCGTACTGGCGCGCCTTCCGGATGCGCCGAGGGGCTCCAAGGGCATCTCGCTCTTCCTCGTGCCGAAGTTCTTCGTCAACGACGACGGCTCGCTCGGTGCCCGCAATGACCTGCATTGCCACTCCATCGAACACAAGCTCGGCATTCACGGCTCGCCCACCTGCACGATGATTTTCGGCGACGGCAAGTTCGGCGATGAAGCTGGCGCCGTCGGCTGGCTGATCGGCGAGGAGAACAACGGCCTTGCCGCCATGTTCACGATGATGAACAACGAACGTCTGGGCGTGGGAATGCAGGGCGTGGGCATTTCCGAAGTCGCCACGCAGAAGGCCACGGCTTATGCCCGCGAGCGCCTGCAGGGTCGGGCTCCCGGCTGGAAGGGCGAGGGCATGAGCCCCATCATCGAACATCCCGATATTGCCCGCACTTTGCTCACCATGCGGGCGTTGACTCAAGGGTCGCGCGCCATCACCTATGCCTGCGCCTTCGCCATCGACATGGCGGCACGGCTCGAGGAAGGCGAGGCGAAGCGACACTGGCAGGAGCGCGCCAATCTCCTGACCCCCATCGCCAAGTCCTTCCCGACGGATGCGGGCGTCGAAGTCGCCTCCCATGGCATCCAGGTTCATGGCGGCATGGGCTTCATTGAGGAAACCGGTGCGGCCCGCTACTATCGCGACATCCGCATCGCTCCGATCTATGAAGGTACGAACGGCGTCCAGGCCGGTGACCTTGTCGGCCGCAAGCTGCCGCAGTCGGGCGGCAACCAGGTGCGTGGTTTCGTCGCCGAACTGAAGGAGATCGCGGCGCAGGTGCGCGGCTCCAATCTTGATGGTTTCGGCAAGACGGCCGACAAGCTCGACGCTTCGATCGCCGATCTGGAAGAGGCCTCCGAATGGCTGCTTTCGGCTCTCGCTGCCGGCAAGGCCGCGGAAGCCGCTGCGGGCGCAACCGCCTATCAACGCCTCTGGGGCCTGACGCTTGTCGGCGCCTATCTCGCCAAGGGCGGTCTGGTCGACGCCGGCGACGGTCGGCAGACGGGCCGCATCGCGCTCTGCCGCTTCGCCGCCGAAAACCTGATCTCGGAGACAGCCGCGCTCAAGGATCGGATCATCAATGGCGCGGATGCGCTGACCGCCGCGCGCATGCTGCTCGCATCGTGACAGGCCGGGAGAGAGCCATGACCGACCATATCCTGATCGAGCGCCCCGAGGCCTATGGGGGCGTTCTCGTCATCCGCATGAACCGCCCCGACAAGAAGAACGCGCTGACGCGGGCCATGTATGACACCATGGCTAATGCGCTGGTGGACGCCAACAAGGACGAGAGCGTCCGCGCCGTCGTCATTTTCGGCGTGCCGGGTAGCTTTTCCTCCGGCAACGACCTGGCGGATTTCATGGCAATCGCCATGGACCCGCAGGCGGGCCGCGACGTCAACCGCTTCATCTTCGAACTGGCTCGCTTCGAGAAGTCGCTTCTCTCCGGCGTCGATGGCCTCGCCATCGGCATCGGTACGACAATGAACCTGCATTGCGACATGACCTTTGCAACGGCGCGCACTGAATTCCGCACGCCCTTCGTCGATCTGGCTCTCGTGCCGGAGGCGGCCTCGTCGCTCATCGGCCCGCGTATCATGGGCCATCAGCGTGCTTTCGCCATGTTCGCCGCCGGCATCGGCTTCTCGGGCGAGGAAGCGCGTGAAGCCGGTCTTGTCTGGAAGATCGTCGGCGAGGACGAGGTCGAAACCGAAACCCTCAAGGCCGCAGCGCGTCTCGCCTCGCGTCCGCCCAAGGCGCTCGCGCTCGCCCGCAAGCTGCTCAAGGGCTCGGTTGGCGAAGTCGAGGCCCGCATGAGTGAAGAACTCGTGCATTTCGGCAACCAGCTCAAATCTCAGGAAGCCATGCAGGCCTTCCAGGCCTTCATGAACCGGAAGAAGTAACAGAAATGGCGGCCCGGGCCGCCATTTTGTTTTTCGCCTGCGGGTGTCGGGCCTGTCAGTTCAGCAGCACGCGTTCGATGAAATAGAACCCGGCCTTGACCATGCCGTAAATCACGCCTCCGGCAATCACCATCGAGACGGCGAACGAGACGATGCCGGCCAGCGTCCAGACGCCGTCGCGCCCGAGAATGCCGAAGCAGAAAATGCAGATCGACAGCGCCGGCAGCATGTTGCCGAACGGCACGGGCAGAAGCAGCACGACGGCCAGGATCAGGCAGAGCAGGCCTACGAAATACTCGAAAGGCGGTTCGGTAAGGAAGGAAATGCGCATCTTCAGGAGCCGCTCCGCCCAGGTGAGCCAGGGATGCGCCTTGTTGATGATGGCCGCGAAATCCGCACGTGCCATGGACCGGTCGGCGATCACGGCCGGAAGCCATGGTTTCATGCCGAAGGTCAGCTGCGCGGCGAGAAAGACCAGCGGCGCGCCGAGAATGGCCGATGTGCCGGGTGGCGTCGGCATGACGTTGGGGAAGGCGAAGACCAGCATCAGCGCGCCGATCGCACGGTCTCCCAGCGTTTCCAGCAGGTAGCGGATTGAAATACGCTCATTGGTCGTGTCGTCGGCGATCTTTCTCAAGATGCGTGATGTTCTCATTCGCCGCTTCTTCGGCGTTTCTTCTTTCACTATACCTGCCACCTGATCGACCATAAATACGACAACCCTACTCTATTTCTTGGGCCGCTCCAATGCAGCCACGATTTCTACATGCGGCGACCAGAGAAACTGATCGATCGGCGTGACGGCAACGACACGATAGCCCCCCGAGACAAGGATCGAAAGATCCCGTGCAAGCGTCTGAGCATTGCAGCTTACCGCGGCAATTTTACGAACTGTTGAACGCGCCAGTTCCTTTGATTGAGATTCTGCGCCTGCGCGCGGCGGATCGAACACCACGGCGTCGAAATTCTTCAGTTCGCTCGCCATCATCGGCCGGCGGAAGAGATCCCGCCGTTCGGTGGTCACGGGCTTCAGGCCCTGCCGGTTGCGCGCGGCATGTTCCAGAGCGGCCATCGCCCGCTGATCGCCCTCGACGGCATGAACCTTCGACTTTTCGGCCAGTCGGAGCGCAAACGTGCCGGACCCGGCAAAGAGATCGGCCACCGCCTTGGCCTTGCCGACGATGTCGCCGACGAGCGCGGCCATGGCTTCCTCGGCCTCGACGGTTGCCTGCGTGAAGCCCCCCGCAGGTGGGCTGGCCTCGATCGCGCCGAACCGCACGACCGGACGAGCCGGCTCGATCAGGATTTCGCCATCGAGACTGACGCGGGCAATGCCGCGCAGCCTGAGGATGATCTCGATCGCAGCCTGCCGCTGCTTGTCCGATAGTTTCGGCAAGCCGTCGGCCGCAATATCCAGCCCGGTCAGCGTTTCCAGTACGCCCAGACGAAACGGCTCGGCGTTGGGTGCCAGCGCCCGGCCTACGATGCGGATATCGTTGAGCCGTGCCACGATGGAGGGCTTCAGCACGGGACATTCGGAAATGTTGACAATGTGGTGGCTACCGGCCTGATTGAAGCCCAGAAGCAATTCCTTCTCGGTCTTGCGCGCCGCAAAGACCGCGCGGCGCCGCTCGCCGGGATGCGCGGCAACCAATGCCCCCACCTCGACATCGATGCCCTTGGATTTCAGCGCATTAACGACGAGCCCGCGCTTGAACGCGGCATAGAGCGCCGGGTCCACATGCTGCAGCGAACAGCCGCCACAGGCACCGTTTTCGCCGTCAGGCCCGAAGTGTCGACAGACCGGCGCAATGCGGTCTGGCGACGGTTCGGTCAGCGCCATGATCGTGCCTTGCGATTTTTCCACCGCCGCCTTCAGCCGGTCGCCCGGATGGGCAAACGGCACGTAGACCGGACCATTCGCCGTGTCGGCAATGCCGTCGCCTTCGGCGCCCAGCCGCGTGATGTCGAGAGTGATTGCGCTCACGCCTTGCGCCCTCCAAGCAGATATTCGTGATTTCCGTCGCCGCCGGCAATGGGCGACGCGGTGATGCCGATGGCCGACCAGCCGGGCCGCGTTTCCAGCCACTCCGCCATTTCGGCGGCGATCCTCTCACCGGCCGATGGGTCCTTGAGAATGCCCCCCTTGCCGATCGCCTCGCGGCCCGCCTCGAATTGCGGCTTGACCAGCAGAACGCAGAACGCTCCGGATGCGGCCAGCGAAAGCGCCGGCGGCAGGGCAAGCTTCAGCGAGATGAAGGAAACATCGGAAACGATCGCGCCGATGGTCCGGCCGCCGAGATGGGTGGCGTCCAGATCCCGCGCATTCAGCCCTTCCAGATTGGCGATGCGGGCATGGCCAACAAGGCTGGGATGCATCTGGTCATGTCCGACATCGACCGCCGTGACATGTCGCGCGCCGTGTTCCAGCAGAACCTGCGTAAAGCCGCCGGTCGATGCTCCGATATCGAGACAGTCGAGCCCGTCCGGGGACAGCGAGAAATGGTCGAGCGCGGCAATCAGCTTCAGCGCTGCGCGCGACACATAGGCCTGTGCGGGATCATCGATTTCGACGGCCGCAGAGACTGAAACAGCCTGGCCCGGCTTGGTCACCGGCTTGCCGTCGATGCGCACGGTGCCGCGCGCAATCGCGTCGCGGGCGCGCGATCGGGTCGCGAAATGCCCCTGCGCGACGAGCATCTGGTCGAGCCGCTGTTGATCACTTGTTGTCATGTCGTCGTCTTGGCCTGCACTTTGAAACAACGCAAGGAAAATCGGACCTGTGCCGTTTCCTCCGCTTGCTAGTAATGCGCCGGAATGCCCGAAATATACTAGAGTAAACCATTGAAAAATAGTGATTTTTGACAAATATCAATTTTGAATTTTAGCATACCTTAACGGATTTTCGACTAGTGTGGATCATCATGAAGGCTTCGCTGCTGACGCGGAGCGGTTGGAGCTTGTCCATGTTGTCCAGACTTCGCGCACTTCCCTTGACGGCGCAGATCCTCTTGAGCGTGTCGGCCGTGCTGATTACCGGCGAGGCGATCAAGATGGGCACCGATATCGCCGGGGACAGGCGTCGAATCGAGACGAATGGCGAGCTGCGGGGCAATGCCGCGCTCGACATGCTGGAAGCGGTTCATGTGCAGGCCATGCTCAATCGCGGCCAGATCGAGGATGGAGATCCGGCGGTCGAGACGCTGAACGGCACCATGGCGCAATTTTCCAAGTCCAACGCCGGGATCGGCATCTGGATCGTCATGGGCGAAAAGATCCTGAATTTCCAGAAGCAGCAGGGCAATCGCCAACTGCCCGCGCATGACGATTTCGACCGGAAGGTTCTCGGCTCCCAGGAGCGCGCCACCACCGTCGCGAACGGCACGACGCTGCGCCTCTCCCGCCCGGTCATTCTGGGGCAGGGCAGTGCGGCTGACGAGCGTTGCGGTACCTGCCATACCGGCATGATGGATATCCAGCCGGGAGAAACAATGGGCGTCTACAGCGCCGCCGTCGATCTCGCCCCCGATCTCGCCGCCTGGCAGCAGCGGCTCACCGGCCGCATTCTGACGGGCCTCGGCACGCTCGGCGTCACGCTGATCCTGATTTTCGGGCTTCTGCGCCTGACCACGCTCCGGCCGTTGCGCCGCCTTGCAGCCCTCACCAGCCGCCTGGCCGCCGGCGATCTCTCCATCTCGACCGGCATGGCCCGACGCAAGGACGAGATCGGTGCGCTCGCCCGCTCGCTTGATGTCTTCCGCGATGCCTCCGCCGCCAACAAACGGCTGGAGAAAGAGGCAGAGGAACATCGCCTCACCGCCGAGGCCGATCGTCTGGCCGCCCAGGAAAAAGCCGAGGCCGATGCCGCCGAGCGACTTCGAATTGCCACATCCGGCCTTGCGGGTGGCCTGAAGCGCCTTGCCTCAGGCGATCTCTCCGTCAGCCTCGATACGCGTTTCGCGCCGGAATTCGAGGAGTTGCGCAAGGACTTCAACGACTCGGTCCGCCAGCTCGGCGAAACGCTGATCGCCATCCGCGATGCTGCCGGCTCCATCGATCAGGGCAGCAATGAAATCGCCTCGGGCGTGGGTGAATTGTCGAAGCGCACCGAAAGTCAGGCCGCCTCGCTCGACGAGACGACAGAAGCATTGGCGCAGATTACCCAGCATGTCGCTTCCTCTGCCAAGCGCGTCGCGGAAGCGCGCAATGTCGCCGCTCAGGCCAGTGACAGCGCCCACAAGTCGGGCACGGTCGTGGCCAATGCCGAGGAGGCGATGGGCCGCATCGAGGAATCCTCTGCCAGGATCGCCAACATCATCAGCGTCATCGACGAAATCGCCTTCCAGACGAACCTTCTCGCGCTGAACGCCGGTGTCGAGGCAGCCCGTGCAGGCGATGCCGGCAAGGGCTTTGCGGTTGTGGCGCAGGAGGTCCGGGCGCTGGCTGGCCGTTCGGCCGATGCAGCGCGCGAGATCAAGACGCTGATCGAGAATTCGTCCCGCGAGGTCGCCGGCGGCGTCGCCCATGTCCGTGACACGGGCGAGGCGCTGAACATGATCAGTCGGCACATCGTTTCGATCAATGAACTGATGGATGCCATCACCAAGGCAAGCGGCGAGCAGTCGACGAGCCTCGATGCCGTCAACCGTGCGCTCGGCACGCTGGACCATGTCACCCAGCAGAATGTCTCCATGGTGGAGCGCACCGACGCCGCGACCACGGGTCTCGCCAACGAGGCCTCGCATCTGCGCGAAATGGTCGGGCGCTTCAGGCTCTCCAACGGCCGGTGGACGGACCCGCAAAGCAACGCCGCCTGATCTCTTGCCGGAATACGCGCGCCGTGCTTATCGTCTGTCCGGGACTTGAGGGGACAGACGGACATGACGAAGACGGTGCAAACTCTTTGCGCTCTGGCGGCGCTTGCTTTCACAGCGATTGCCGCCCCGGCGCTCGCGAACGACTCGACCGCGCAGATGAAGACCGGCGGCCTCGAATTCGTCCAGACCGACGATATCGAGATGGCGGAGGAAAAGCTCTACGTGTCTCCGGAAAAGGTCACGGTCGAATACCGCTTCCACAACAAGGCGACCAAGGACATCGAAGCGCTGGTCGCCTTTCCGATGCCGAACCTCGAGAGCGGCCTCGAAGTCAATGTCGCGATCGACTACGATGCCGGCGACAACTTCCTCGGCTTCACGGTCAATCAGGACGGCAAGGACATCAAGCCGGAACTGCAGCAAAAGGCGCTGGTCCACGGCGTCGACCTGACGGACCGGCTGAAGGCTCTGAACATCCCGCTCATTCCCAATTCGCAAGCCTCGACCGAAGCACTTGAAAAGCTGCCCGCTGACAAGCTGGCGGAACTGGTCACGCTCGGCCTCGTGCGCGTCGATCAATGGGACGACGGCAAGGGCATGAAGGATCATCCGACTTCGAACTGGACGCTGAATTCCGTCTACTGGTGGAAGACCGTCTATCCGGCGGGCAAGGATGTGATCGTCAAGCACAGCTACAAGACCAGCGTCGGCGGCACGGTGGACGTGACCTATCTCGATGAAAACGGCCAGCCGAAGGGCGAGCAGTGGGACGACTACGTCAAGCGCTATTGCCTCGATGACAACATGGTAAAGGTCGCCCAGAAGAGCTGGAAGTCCAACCAGGCGGGGAAGGGCCCGCTCTATGTCGAGAACTGGATTTCCTACATCCTGATGACCGGCAACAACTGGGCCGGCCCCATCGGAAAGTTCACGCTGACTGTGGATAAGGGCAAGCCCGAAAACCTCATCAGCCTCTGCGGCGAGGGTATCAAGAAGACGGGCGCCACGACCTTCGAGATGCAGAAGACGGAGTTCTATCCAGAGCGGGATCTGGAGATTCTGCTGCTGGTGCCGGCGAATTTCCAGCAGTGAGTGTCGAGTTTGGGGCGAAGACCCCCTCTGCCTGCCGGCATCTCCCCCACAAGGGGGGA
>UBMP01000013.1 GCA_900466575.1 Hyphomicrobiales bacterium
GCCCTGACGACCGGGCAGGTCGCCTCTCTGACCACGGCCCAGCTCGCGGCTGTGACCACCGGACAAATGGGTGCGCTGTCATCCGGCCAGTTGGCGGCGATGACCACGACGGACGTGGCCGCTCTTTCGACGACGCAGTTTGCCGCCGTCAAGTCGACCGCCATTTCGGGCCTGACCTCTTCGCAGGTCGGTGCTCTGACGACGGGCCAGGTTGCAGCCATGACGACGGGTCAGGCGAGTGCGCTCACCTCGACGCAGCTTGCGTCCATCTCGTCCGCGAACCTTGCCGTGATGACGACCGGCAATGTCGCAGCGCTCAGCACGAAGGCGATTGCGGGTCTTTCCTCGGCCAATTTTGCCACACTCTCGACCGGTATGATCGCAGCCCTGACGACGACACAGGTTGGCGCTTTGACGACGGCCCAGGTGGGTGCTCTGACAACGGCGCAGCTTGCCGTGGTGACGACGACACAGATGGGCGCGCTGAGCTCGGCTCAGGTTGCCGCGATGACCACGACGGACGTGGCTGCGCTGACGACGGGTCAGTTGGCAGCGGTGAAGTCGACCGCGATCTCGGGCCTCACATCGGCCCAGGTCGGCGCTCTGACGACGGGTCAGGTCGCTGCGCTGACGACCGGTCAGGCTGCAGCGCTCACCTCGACGCAGATGGCCGCCATCTCCTCGGCCAACCTCGCCGTGCTGACGACCGCCAATGTCGCGGCTCTCGATGCCAAGGCACTTGCAGGTCTCTCAACCGCCAACTTTGCCACGCTCTCGACCGGTCAGGTGGCCGCTCTGACGTCGACGCAGGTCGGTGCGCTGACGACGGGTCAGGTCGCCTCTCTGACGACGGCCCAGCTTGCCGTGGTCACGACTGGCCAGATGGCGGCGCTGAGCTCGACACAGCTTGCCGCGATGAACACGACGGATGTCGCAGCCCTGACCACCGGTCAGCTGGCAGCGGTGAAGTCCGATGCGATCTCCGGCCTCACCTCGGCCCAGGTCGGTGCTCTGACAACGGGTCAAGTGGCCGCTCTGACCTCGGGTCAGGCCGGTGCGCTCACCTCGACGCAGATGGCGGCGATCTCGTCGGCCAACCTTGCGGTTCTGACGACAGGCAATGTGGCCGCGCTGAGCACCAAGGCGATTGCGGGTCTTTCCTCCACCAACTTCGCCACACTCTCCACCGGTCAGGTGGCCGCTCTGACGTCGACGCAGGTCGGTGCCCTGACGACGGGTCAGGTCGGCGCTCTGACGACCGCCCAGCTTGCCGTGGTCACGACGACGCAGATCGGCGCGCTGAGTTCGACGCAGCTTGCCGCAATGACCACGACGGATGTGGCCGCTCTTTCGACGACGCAGTTTGCCGCGGTCAAGTCGACCGCGATCTCCGGTCTCACCTCGACGCAGGTCGGTGCTCTGACGACAGGCCAGGTGGCCGCTCTGACCTCGGGTCAGGCCGGTGCACTGACCTCGACGCAGATGGCGGCGATCTCCTCGGCCAACCTTGCGGTTCTGACGACAGGCAATGTGGCCGCGCTGAGCACCAAGGCGATTGCAGGCCTCTCCTCCACCAACTTCGCCACACTCTCCACCGGTCAGGTCGCAGCGCTCACCTCGACGCAGGTCGGTGCCCTGACGACGGGTCAGGTCGCCTCTCTGACGACGGCCCAGCTTGCCGTGGTCACGACGACGCAGATGGCGGCGCTGAGCTCGACGCAGCTGGGCGCAATGACCACGACGGATGTCGCAGCCCTGACCACCGGTCAGCTGGCCGCGATCAGCACGGCGGCGATCTCCGGTCTCACCACCGCACAGGTCGGTGTTCTGACGACGGCGCAGGTCGGCGCTCTCTCGACGGTGGCTGTGGGTGCCCTCAGCGCCACGCAGATCGGCGCCATGAGCTCGGCAGACCTTGCTGCCATGTCCACGGGTGACGTTGCCGCCATCAGCACGAAGGCGATCAGCGGCATCTCGTCCACCAACTTCGCGACGCTCTCCACGGGCCAGATCGCAGCGCTGACGACCGCACAGGTCGGGGCTCTGACGACCGCCCAGATCGGTGCGCTGACGACGGCACAGCTTGCCGTGGTGACCACGACGCAGATGGGGGCGCTGAGCTCGACCCAGCTTGCCGCGATGAACACGACGGATGTGGCCGCCCTGACCACCGGTCAGCTGGCCGCGGTAAAGTCGACCGCGATCTCCGGCCTCACCTCGGCCCAGGTCGGTGCTCTCACCACCGGTCAGGTCGCAGCCCTCACCACGGGGCAGGCCGGTGCACTCACCTCGACCCAGATGGCCGCCATCTCCTCGGCCAACCTCGCCGTGCTGACGACCGCCAATGTCGCGGCTCTTGACGCCAAGGCGCTCGCAGGCCTCTCAACCACAAACTTCGCGACACTCTCCACAGGCCAGGTCGCAGCCATCACAACAACACAGGTCGCCGCCCTGACGACCGGGCAGGTTCATGCCATGACGACAACGCAGGTTGCCGTCGTCACGACCGCTCAGCTCGGCGCCTTGACCACCAACCAGGTGGCGGCGCTCAGCACCGACAACGTGGCCGCTCTGACGACCACGCAGCTCGGTGCCATCAAGCCGGCTTCGCTTGCAAGCGTCACGTCCGCCCAGATCGGCGCCCTGACGACGGGCCAGGTTGCCGCCTTGTCGACAGGCCAGGTTGCGGCCCTGGGTTCGAGCCAGATCGCAGCCTTCGTGACTGCGGATATTGCCGCGATGACGACTGCGGAAGTCGCGGCCATCAGCACCAAGGCGATCACCGGCATGACGACTGCGGGCTTCGCAACGTTGTCCACGGCTCAGGTTGCTGCCCTGTCCACGGGACAGGTCGGTTCACTGACGACGGGTCAGGTGGCTTCGCTCACCACAGCCCAGCTCGGTGCCCTGACGACGGCGCAAGTCGGCGCGCTGACCTCCGTGCAGGTCGGTGCGATGACGACCACCGACGTTGCGGCGCTGACGACGACGCAGATTGCGGCGCTGAGCACCGCCGGCATTGCGGGTCTCACGAGCGCTCAGATCACTGCCCTCTCGACGGGGCAGGCCGATGCGCTGACCTCCGCGCAGGTCGCAGCGCTCCGGTCCAGCCAGATCGCGGCCTTCAGCACCGCCGATATCGCCACCTTCACCACGGCGGATATCGCAGCCATCAGCACGACGGCGATCACCGGTTTGTCCACGACCGATATCGCGCATCTGTCGAGCACCCAGCTGCAGGCGCTGAAGACCTCGCAGATCCAGGCCATGCTCGACGACCAGGTCTCGGCCGTGGTCGTTGCCTACCAGGCGATCTGATCGACCGATCTGAAACACGAATATCGACGGGCGGGTGCCATGCATCCGCCCGTTTTGCTTTCGTGCACGGGCGCTCGCCCCCCTTGCCGAGGCAGGCTTAAGGCAAGCTCCTGCCGCTATTCATGGTGTTGAGGACCCGGCAAGGGTCACGCGCGATGAAGGGATCTGGGGGAAGCATGACCGAAGGCCAAATGCAGGGAAACGATGCGGCAGCCGCATTCGCCAACATGATCGAGATGGCGCGTCTGCAGCGGCTCTCGGTGACGGATCTCTTCGGCTATGCGGAAGCGCGGTCTGCCGCCGGGGCGCCGGCGGAAGCGATCGAGGTCTACAAGGCCTGGCTTGCCTATAACGAGGCACATCCGCTGCTGCATCTCGTCTATTTCAACTATGCGGTCACCGTGCGTCAGGCCGGCGACCTGACCGGCTCTATCCATGCGTTGCGGATGGCGATCAAGCTCGATCCGAAGTTCGGCCATGCGCAGATCAATCTCGGCCGCGCCTATGAGGATGCAGGGCTCGGCGTGCTGGCGATCAACCAGTGGCGCAGCTTCATCGACCTGACGGCGGAGGTCTCTCCCGACAAGGTGTTGCATCGCGTCATGGTGCTGCAGCATATCGGCCGCGTGATGGAAAATGCCGGCCTGATGGAAGAGGCCGAACCCTATATGTGGCAGGCGATCGAGCTTCGCCCGGACAAGCTGGAAACCGGCCAGCACTGGAGCGCCATCCGGCAGCGTCTCTGCAAATGGCCGATCCTGACGCCCTCCGATCATGTGTCGCTGCGGCAGTTGATCGATGCGTTGTCGCCGCTGTCGCTCGGCAGCTATTCGGACGATCCGATTTTCCAGCTGGCCAAGGCCTATCGCTACAACAAGTCGCTGGTCGGCCGTCCGGACACGAGCGGGCATCCGCGCAAGTCGGTGGCGCGCAAGGTGGGCACGGGCGCGCGGCTGCGCGTGGGCTATGTGTCCTCGGACCTGCGCGACCATGCGGTCGGTTTCGCGCTGCGGGAAGTGCTGGAGCTGCATGACAAGGAACGTGTCGAGATCTACGCCTATTATTGCGGCGACCCCGTCGTCAACGATCCGACGCAGAACCGCATGAAGGCGGCGGTCGACTGCTGGCGCGAGATCGGGCAGTTGACGGACGAGGATGCGGCGCGGCTGATTGCGAGCGACGACATCGACATTCTCATCGACGTCAACGGCTATACGAAGCATGCGCGCACGCGCATCTTCGCCTATCGTCCGGCGCCGGTCATCGTCAATTTCTGCGGCTATCCGGGATCCATGGCGAGCCCGTTCCATCAGTACATGATCACCGACGAACTGGTCGTGCCGGAGGAAAACCGCATCTATTACTCGGAAACGGTCAAATATATTCCCTGCACCCAGCCAGTGGACCGCAAGCGGCTGATTGCGGCCAAGCCCTCGCGCAAGGAGGCGGGCTTGCCGGAAAAGGCCTTCGTCTATGCCTGCTTCAACGGCATGCAGAAGATCACCGAGGCGACGTTCGGCCAGTGGATGCAGATCCTCTCCTCCGTTCCGAAAAGCGTGCTCTGGATCCTGACGGGCGGCGACAGTGTCGATCAGCGCCTGCGCGATCTCGCCAAGGCGAACGGCATCGAGCCGGAGCGGATCATCTTCGCGCCCAAGGCCGGCAATGCACAGCATCTCGCCCGCGTCGGCGTCGCGGATCTCTTCCTCGATACGTTCCCCTATGGCGCGCATTCGACGGCGGCGGATGCCTTGACCGTCGGCCTGCCGGTGCTGACCTTCCCGGGCAAGACCTTTGCGGCGCGCTTCTGCCATTCGATCGTGCATGCGGCGGGTCTGCCCGATCTGATCTGCACCGGTCCGGCAGATTACGTGGCGCGGGCGATCTCCTTCGGCCGCGATCCCAAGGCGCTGCAGGCCGTGCGTGACCAGTTGGCCGCCAACCGCGAGACGAGCGTGCTGCGCGACATGCCGGGCCTCGCGCGCCGGCTCGAGGACATCTATTGGGAAATGCAAGGCGAGGCCGAACGTGGCGAGACGCCGGTGCCGGATCTGCGCAACATGGATGTCTATTACGAGATCGGCGCGGAACTGGTGCAGGCCAATCTCGTCTACCAGGACGATGCGACCTATCGGGCGCAATATCTCGACAGGCTTGCGGCGCTTCATGACTTCGCGCCCATTCCCTTCGACGAGAGGCTCTGGACCGCGGACGCGGCGGCGCGCCGATGACGGGGCCGAAGGGGAGGATCGCCGCCGTTGGAGCGGGGTTGACCGGCGGGGTGATCGCGCGCGATCTGGCTGAAGCGGGTTATGAGGTCGACGTCTTCGACAGCCGCAGCCACATTGCCGGGAACTGCTTTACCGAGCGGGATGGCGAGACGGGCGTGCTGGTGCATGTCTATGGGCCGCATATCTTCCACACCGACGATGCGGAAGTGTGGGATTACGTCAACCGCTACGAGACCTTCCTGCCATACAAGAACCGGGTAAAGACCACGGTGGGTGGCCAGGTCTTTTCGCTTCCGGTCAACCTGCATACGATCAACCAGTTCTTCGGCAAGACCTTTCGGCCGGATGAGGCGAAGGCTTTCATCGAAGAGCAGGCTGACACCTCCATTACCGATCCGCAGACCTTCGAGGAACAGGCGCTGCGCTTTGTCGGGCGAGCACTTTATGAGGCGTTTTTCGAGGGCTACACGCGCAAGCAATGGGGCTGCGCCCCGTCGGACCTGCCAGCCTCGATCCTGAAGCGCCTGCCGGTGCGGTTCAACTACGACGACAACTATTTCTTCCATCGCTTCCAGGGCATGCCGGAAAATGGCTATACAGCAATGGTGGAGCGCATTCTTGACCATCCGGGGATCAAGCTGCATCTCGGCACGACATTCCATCGCAAGCAGGCGGGCGATTACGGCCACGTCTTCTATAGCGGGCCGCTCGATGGTTATTTTGACTATGAAGACGGGCGGCTCGGATATCGGACGCTCGATTTCGAGCGCTTCACATTCAAGGGCGATTATCAGGGCTGCGCGGTGATGAACTACGGCGAGGCAGCCGTGCCCTACACGCGCATCACCGAGCACAAGCATTTCGCGCCGTGGGAAAGCCACGAGGGCTCGGTCTGCTATCGCGAATTTGCCCGCGCCTGTGAGCCGGGCGACACGCCGTATTATCCGATCCGCCTTGTCGAGGAGAAGGCGCTGCTGGCGCATTATGTCGAAAAGGCCAAGGCCGAGGCGGGCGTCACCTTTGCCGGAAGGCTCGGGACCTACCGCTATCTCGACATGGACGTGACGATCCGCGAGGCGCTGGATACGGCGCGGCGGTTCAAGTCTCTTGCCGAGAAGGGCGAGGCCATGCCCGCCTTTGTGGTGGCGATGGCGTGATGTGACGCGCGTCGCTCTTTACGGGCGATGCGCCACGTAATCGGAAGGCACATGCGTGCCCCGACGGGCGAGCTTTTCGGTCATGATCGTCGTGCGCATGGTTGCGGCAGAGACGAGGTAGGCGGCGACGCAGCCCGCGATGAGCGGCATCAGCGCGTTGAACTGCTGGCTGATTTCCATCGCGAAAAGAATTGAGGCGAAGAGGGCGCGCGACGAGCCCGCAAAGCAGGCGGCCATGCCGACAAGGGCTGCCATGCGCAGATCGACGGCCATGCGCAGCGATGACAATGCCTCGCCGATCATGACGCCGAGCGCGCCACCGATGGTCAATAGCGGCGCGAGCGTGCCGCCGGAGGTGCCGCTGCCGAGCGCCAGCGACCAGGAGGCGAATTTCAACAGGCAGAAGGTGGCGAGTGCCACACCGACGAAGTTGCCGCTGAGAATGTGGTCGATATTGTCATAGCCGACGCCCATCGTGGCAGGCGCAAAATAGCCGATGATGCCGACGGCAAGCCCGCCGATGGCCGGCCACCACATCCAGTGCAGCGGCAGCTTCTCGAACAGGTCCTCGATGGCGTAGACCGCCTTGACGATCACGATCGAGATCAGACCGATCAGAAGGCCTTCGGTGGCATAGGAAATGAGTTCGGCCGGGCTTGCGGGTAGAAACTGCGGGACATGGAAGACAGCATCGCTGCCGAACAGGAAGGGGCGCACGAGATAGGCAGTGATCGCGGCCAGCATCAGCGGCACGAAGGAGCGCGGGCGGAATTCGAAGACCAGAAGTTCGATCGCCAGCATCACGGCGGCGAAGGGTGTGGCGAAAATGGCCGTCATGCCGGCGGCGGCACCGGCGGCCAGCAGCACCTTGCGCTCTTCTGCCGAGACATGGATCTTCTGTCCGAAGACCGAGCCGAGCGCGCCGCCGGTGGCGATGATCGGGCCTTCCGCGCCAAAGGGGCCGCCGGTGCCGATGGAGATCGCGGCCGAGAGCGGCTTCAGAAAGGTCATGCGCAGCGGGATGCGGCTGTCATTGGTCAGGACCTGTTCCATCGCCTCCGGGATGCCGTGGCCGCGAATGGCCTTGGCGCCGTAACGGGCCATCAGGCCGATAATGAGCGAGCCGGCTACCGGAACCACGATGACCCAGAGGTCCAGCGCGTTGCCGACCGGGGAAACCATGTCGGTTGCGATGCGGCCATAGAAGGCAAGGTTGGTGATCAGGCCGATGAGCAGCACGAGAAGTCGCGCGACCACGGCGACGACCGCTGCGATGCCCATGCAATAGAGGCAGATCAGCAGGCTGCGGCGGTCGAGGGCTCGGGGATGGCGCTTGACGTCAACCTTTTCAATGAGCGGCGCGAGACCCGCCGTCAGCGGCAGTCCCGGGGTCGTGGAGGCCTTTTCGACGTCGTGCGCGCTCATCATGCATCCTTTTCTTCAAAAAACAGCGGCGGCGTTTCGCCGGTCGGCGATACGGCTGCGGCGAGCGCGTGCAACCCCTTGGCCAGCGCCGTCCGTGTTTCGGCCGGCAGGGCATCGATGGCCGCCAGCATCTCCTCCTGCGGGGTTTTACCTCGCCGGTTGACGAGTTCGACACCCGCCGCGGTCAGACGCAATTCGACGCGGCGGCGATCCGCTTTGGAGTGGCGGCGATCCACCAGCCCCTTCCCTTCCAGTCGGGCAACCACTTCCGACACACTGCTTTGATGCGTGCGGGACAGGGTCGCCAGTTCGTTCACCGAGGCGCCTTCATTCGCCTGCAATGTTCTGAGCAGAAACGCCTGCGCGGTGGTGACCTCGCGGTCTGCGCCGGCCTCGGGCGAAGCCTTTCTCAGGGCCTGCACGATGCGCCGCAGGCCATCCATGATGATCCTGGAGTCTGAGAGGGGGCGGGTCTCGGTCATTATGTATTGGTTCCCATATAACGGGAACCAATATAATTGATGCCGGATATTGTCCAGTGGGTTTACACAGGAAGCTTCCGCTTCCATCGTCGCGCGCAAACGTCTATTCATCCCGAAGCGCGATCCGGTCCCTTCGGATCGCGACCCCAAAGGTCTCTTCATGACAGCCTCCGAGACGACACATCAAAACCACCGTCATCATGTCCTGCACACGCAGGCCGCCGATTTCTGGATGGCGCGGGGGGCCATTCTCGTCATTGCCATGCTGCAGTTGTTGCTGGTCAACGACTTCGCGCTTTGGTCGCGATGGCTTGCCCCAGCCATAGAATTGCTGTTGTTGGCGCCACTTTCTGTCGTGACCGCCTGGGCGCAGAACAAGGCGCGGCACGCCTCCACCGAAGCGCATTTCCATCTGATCGCGCATGGCCGCCGCATGATCCGGCGCATCGCCCTCGTGCTGACCATTCTCGTGACGCTGGTCAATTTCGTCGCCCTTTATTTCCTGCTCAAATCCCTTCTGTCGGGTCACGCGGGCTCGGGACAGATTCTTCTCATCGACGCCATGAACATCTGGTGCACCAACATCATCGCCTTTGCGCTCTGGTTCTGGAGCATCGATCGCGGCGGACCGGCCAGCCGGGGCATGACGGCAAGACAGGGTGCGGATTTCCTGTTTCCGCAGATGTCGCTGAAGGACCCTCCCTACAAGGACTGGTCGCCGGGCTTCATCGACTATCTCTTTGTCGCCTTCACCAATGCCACGGCATTCTCCCCGACGGACACCATGCCGCTTTCTGCGCGGGCGAAGCTTCTGACTATGGCGGAGGCCGCCGTCTCGCTGCTGACGCTGGCTCTGGTCGCGGCGCGCGCGGTCAACATCCTGGCCTGACGAGCCGTCCCGGCATCGATACGGATTGCAACGCATGAAAATCCTCCACACAGCCGATTTGCACCTGGGACGTCAGTTCGCCGGCATTTCGCTGGACGACGATCAAGGGGAGGTGGTGGGGCAGATTGTCCAGGCGCTCAAGGAACATCGCGCCGATGTTCTCGTCATCGCGGGTGACATCTATGATCGCGCCGCTCCGCCGGCGAGTGCGGTCCGGCAGTTCAACGCGTTTCTGGCACGGGTGGCGCAGGAGACCAGCGCGGCTGTCGTTATGATCGCCGGCAATCACGATTCGTCCGATCGCATTTCCGCCATGTCGGTGATGCCGGACGCAAGGCGCGCGTTGATCCGCGGGGCCGTCAGTGCGAATGAGAAGGCGCTGGTGCTCCAAGATGAACACGGTAGCGTGGCTTTCTCCGCTCTGCCCTTCTCGTACGAATATGCGGCGCGCGAATGTTTTGCCGACGAAACAATGTCGACGCCTGAGGATGTCCTGTCGGCGCAGGTCGCTGCGGCGCGGCGCAATGTGCCGAAGGACGCGCGCTGGATCGTCGTCGCGCATGCATTCGTGGCTGGCGGAACGGCCGGTGAAAGCGAAAGGCCGCTCGCGCGAGTTGGCGGCGTGGAGACGGTTTCGCCGGAAATCTTTGCAGGCGCGCATTATGTCGCCCTCGGCCATTTGCACCGGCCGCAGGCTGTCGGGGTACCGCATATCCGCTATTCCGGCTCGCCGCTCGCCTTCGGGTTCGATGAAGCGGGCGCGCCGAAGTCGATGAGCCTCGTGGATATCGACGGGACCGGTCATGTGACGATTGAAGAGATTGCCTTCAGGCCCCTGCGCGGTGTCCGCAGCCTGAAGGGCAAGCATGCGGAACTGCTCCTTGCCGAGCCGTCGGCGGACTTTATCAAGGTTGTCCTCACCGATGATGTTCCGGTGATCGACGCGATGAAGCGGCTGCGCGTCCTTTTTCCTAACGCGTGCGAACTCAGATATGAACGGGACCGGCGCGCTCCGGAGATCAAGGCGCTTGGGCAGGGCCGAACGATCGTGGTCGATCCTCTGGATGTCATCGGCGATTTTCTCGCCTTCGTCCGGGAGGATGCGATGTCCGAAAACGAGCGGACAATTGTCACGGGTGTGCTGGACGATCTGCGCCGTGGGGAGGAACTGGCATGAGACCGCTCCGGCTGACGATGCAGGCCTTCGGGCCCTATGCGGATCGTGTCGTTCTGGATTTCCGCGAGGCTGTGGGCGCTGGACTTTTCGGTATCTACGGACAGACTGGCTCCGGCAAATCGACCATCTTCAGCGCCATGACCTTCGCGCTCTTCGGGGAGGCCGCGAAGGACGATCAGGACCCCGCCTCGTTGCGCTCCGATCATGCCGATGCTTCCCTTCAGACGGAGGTCGAATTCGTCTTCGAGATCGGCGAGCGGCAATTCGTCGTGCTGCGTCGCCCGGAACAGATGCGGCCGAAGCAGCGCGGCGACGGTGAAACCCGCAGCGCGCACGAAGCCTTTCTCTTCGACGCCACGGGTCTCGCTCTCGATGCGATCACCGAGGGCGGGCGCGGCAAGATCATCGCCGAGAAGAAGGTCGGCGTGGTCGATGCGGCCGTTTCTGAGCTTCTGGGCTACGGGGCCGGGCAGTTCCGGCAGATCGTCCTGCTGCCGCAGGGGCGGTTTGAAAAGTTTCTGGCTGCGAAGACGAAGGAGCGACTGGACATCCTGCGCGATCTTTTCGACGTCTCGCTTTACCGCAACCTGACCAACAGGCTGAAGGCAGATGCGGCAGACGCCGAGCGTCACGTCGTCGCGGAACGGGAACTCTGCTCCAAGAGGCTCGCAGCGGAAGGTTTCGAAAGCACGGATGCGCTCGCCGAAGGTATTGCCGAGGCTGAGGAGAATTGCGCCAGGCTGCGCGAGGCCGAAAGTGCGTTGCGCGAACAATGGACGAGCGCGATGGCAAGGTTGGAGCAGGCGCGGGCCGTGGCCCGTCAATTTGCCGATGCCGAGGACGCGCGCGTTCGTCTTGCCGACTTGCTGGCCGGTCAGGAAGAGATGGATGCGCTGGGCGCCCGCGTCGCCCGAACCGAGCGCGCCCGCATTCTGCTCGATGCAGAAAACGCGGTCAGCAACGGCGTCGTTGATTTGCGTCTTGCCGAGACAAAGCGCAATGCCGCCGTCGAGGCATTGGTCCGCGCCAAGGCGGAGGAAAGATTGGCGGCTGATGCGTTGAGCGCGGAAGTCGCGCGGTCGGCGGACATCGAGATGCTGCGGCAGGAGCTGGACGCTCTTGGTCGATATACGCTTACGCTTGAAAGAGCGGATACCGTGGCGGCCTCTCTGGCCGAAGCCATCAAGGCGGAGCGCAAGGCGAACGAGGCCTGCCTGGCCGTGGACAAGCAGATCGCCACTTTCGTTGCGCGGCGCGACACGCTCACGGGTTCCTTGAAGCGCGCCCGCGAAAGCGAGACGCAGAGACAGGAAATCACGCTGCGTCTCACCACGCTGCGCGCCTCATTGAGTGCGGCGGAGATATTCGAGCGTGCCGAAAGGGATGTTGCGACCGCGAGTGTGGATGCACAGACAAAGGGCGCCGCACATGCGGCCGCACGCGATGTCGAGAAGAGCGCACAGCTAGCCTTCGAGGCGGCGGAACAGGCGCTTGCCGAGGTTCAGGCCCTGCATCTTGCTTCCCGACTTTCGCCGGGCGAGCCTTGTCCCGTATGTGGCGCGACCGATCATCCGATGCCTGCCAACGGTTCGGCGGAGCATTCCGGGCTCGATCACGCATTCCGGGAGACGAAGCGCGCTTTCGCCGACGCCAGTGCCGCAACGCGCGCCACGGAGCATGCTCTGGCTGCGGTCAGGAGTGTTCTGACCGAGCGCCGGGATCGTTTGTCGGGGCTTGCCAGACCCGACGATACGGTTCAGGTCCTGCGCGTTCAGGTTCAAGCGGCCGAGGCCGCGTTGTCGGCCCTGGGCTCCGAAGCCGATATCACAGGTCTCGAAGGCGAGACCGAACGCCTGCGCCTCGAACTCGAAGGATTCGAAACCGAGCAGATGCGCCTTCGTGACGACCGGAACCGTGCCTCGAGAGACGTCGCCGTTTTCCGGGCGAAGCTCGAAGAAATGCTTTCCGATGTGCCCGAAGACTTACGCAGCAAGCCGGCTCTTGCCGACCGGCAGGCGCGCGTGAACATGGACGTGGCACGCCGCATGAGGGCACGCGAACAGGCGGAAAGGGCCGCGACAACGACCCGGGAACTGGCGCTTGCTGCCGAGAAGGATGTCGAGGCGGCGGCTGCGGCATTCGAATCCGCTACAGAGCGTCACGCGCGGTCTTTCTCGATATTTCAGCATCGGCTTACTGAGCTGGAGCTGGACGACGACGAATATCATCGGCTGAAGGGCTTTTTTGATGCGATCGAAACCGATCGCGCTCGCATCGAAGCCTATCGGCGGAAGCGCGCGCTGGCGGAAGAGACTGCCAGGAAGGCGGCTGAACTGGTCGCGGGTCTTGAGCCTCCAGATCTGACGGTGCTGGAAAGCGACAGGGACGACGCGGAGCGGCGCCTCGGCGCGGCCGTCGACGCCCGATCGGGGGCGCAACATCTCCTCGATCATCGCCGAAAGCTCCGAGACGAACTGGCCGATGCGCTGCGCAAGCTCGATGAGGCGGAGGCCGCTTCCGGCCCCTTGCGGAACCTTGCGGCGCTGGTCAATGGCGACAATCCACAGAAGCTCGATCTGGAGACCTTTGCCATCGGGGCGATGTTCGATCAGGTACTGGCGGCCGCCAATATGCGGCTCGGACCCATGACGTCGCATCGCTACCGGTTGGAACGCGATCTGGAGGGGAGTGGGCGCGGACGTCGTGGTCTCGGCATCCAGGCCTTCGACAGTCATACCGGCAAGGCGCGCGCCACGGCGACGCTTTCGGGCGGCGAGACTTTTATTGCGGCGCTGGCGCTCGCTCTGGGACTGGCCGACGTTGTCGAAAGTGCCAGCGGCAAGGTGCGTCTCGATACGATCTTCATCGACGAAGGGTTCGGCAGTCTCGATACCGAGAACGGCGCCGGGACGCTCGACACCGTTTTGCAGGTTCTCAGCACGCTGGTCAGCGAGAACCGCGCCGTCGGCCTGATTTCGCACGTGCCCCTGGTCCAGGAGGCGATCCCGAACGGGTTTTACGTCCGAAAGCAACTCACCGGAAGCAGCGTCGAAACCAGAGGCGTTCTCTAGGTGTGAGATCTGGGCGTGCCGTGTCGAGCCCCCTGAGCGTTTCGAGACCGGACCGTATGCGTCTTGCACAGCAGGCCCGCACGCTCTTCAGGAGAGCATGGTCTTGAAGGCTGCGATTTCGGCGTCGGGCATGGTGGCGTCGTTATCCGGGCCGGGAAACGCGCCCGACTGGACGGCAGCGCGGAAAGCCGACAGAGCCTGCCTGCGCTCCGAACGCACGGCCTCCTGCAAGGGGGCGATATTGCCGAAAGCCTGTGCGTGGCGTGGGAGACGCGAAGCTTCTCCGCAGATATCGGCGGTGAAGAGGAAAACTACGTCTGCCTCTGGCCCTGAGCCCAGCGAGATGGTGACGAGGCCCGTTCGGCGATTGATTTCGGCCATGACCGGAGCCGCGATCACTTCGCATTCGACAGCAAAAGCGCCTGCGTCTTCCAGACGTCTGAATCGGTCGAAGAGTTCGATTGCTTCTTTCGCGGTCTTGCCGACCGCGCGAACGGAGCCAAGCCATGTGGATTTGCGCGGGACCAGGCCGAGGTGGCCCATGACCGGGATCTGCTCGTCCGCCAGCATCTTGACGGTGCCGACGCCGCGGCTGCACAGAACGGCATCCGCACCGGAAGTCACGGCTGCGAAAGCGCTCTTGAGAATATCGTCTGCGGTGATCACATCTGCAAAGCCGAGGGCGGCCGTGACGAAGACGGCCTTGGAGCCCTCCCGCACCCGCGCCACGTTTGCGGCGCGGCACACGACCATGTCGATCCCGGCAGCCTCCGCGGCGGCGGCCTCTTCGGCGGTTTCAGCCGTCACCTGTGTTGCGTGGTGGCCTGTCCCTTTAAGCGCCCGAAGACTGGCGACCGTCTGCCGGCGCTCGACCTCACGGCCGCCGAAATCGAAGATCCGCGCCATCAGAGCTTCCGCGCGTAATAATCGGGTGCGACCACGCCTGGCTTGTTGAACCACTTGGGCACGTCTACGCCGGAGTAAAGCAGGATATTCCCCCACGGGTCGAAAGCGCCGGTGCGGACGATGACCTTGGCCTTGGCGGCCATCTCGCTCAGGATCTGCGCATGTGGAATGGGTTCGAAATCAGCCCCTGCGAAGATGCGCTCGATCTTCTCCAGCAGCGGCTTGTTGTGGACCTTCACTTCCTCGGCGAAGGAGACCTTTTCCGCAATGAAGTTCTCAGCGATTGGTGTCATCACCGTCTCAAGGTCCGGCACGTCCTGTGAGATCGCAAGGTCGATCCGCCAGGCGGTCGAGGGGATGGGAAAACCTGCGTCGCAGATGATCATCAGGTCGCCATGGCCCATGGAAGCGATGGCATGCGAAAGCTCGGCATTGAGAAGTCGGTTCCGGTTCACGTTCTTTCCTTCCAAACGGTTTTCTTGGCTTCTTCGAAAAGGGCATCGGCGCGGGCGCGGTCTGGCAGCCCGGAAATAACGCCGAGCGCCGTGCAGGCGAGCCCGCCGCAGCAGACGCCGAAACGCACCGCATCGACGATGTCGCGGCCTTCTGCGAGAGCGACAGCGAAACCGGAATTGAAGGCATCGCCCGCCCCGGTCGTATCGACCACATCGACGGGAATGGCCGGCACCATGATATCCAGCTCATCGGTGAGGATGAGCGCGCCTGTGCGCCCCAGCGTCACGACGACATTGCGCACACCGCGGCGACGAAGCTCGCCGGCCAGTTCCCGCGACGAGCGCGGGTCGTCAGCCGGAAGTCCGAGCAAGATGCGCAATTCGCTCTCGTTCGGCGTCAGGTAGTCCACATGTGCAAAAATGCCGTCCGGCAAGGCGCGAGCGGGAGCGGGATTGAGGATCGTCTTGGCGCCATGACGGCGTCCCAGTTCCATGGCGCGGATGGCGGCGGCTGTGGGAATTTCCAAAACGGTCATGACCACGTCGCTTGCCGCAATACGCTGTTCGCCGCGATCGACGGCTGTGGCGTCCATCTCCTCGTTCGCGCCCATGTCCAGGATGATGAAGTTCTCACCCTTATCGTTGAGGATGATAAAGCCGACGCCGGTCGCCCGGGTCTTGCTGACGGTGAGCAGCGACGTATCGACCCCCTCTGCCGCATAAAGATCCGTTGCGATCCCGGCGAGCTTGTCCTCGCCGATGATGGCTAGCAGCGAGGAATTGGCCCCGAGGCGCGAGGTTGCGACGGCCTGGTTGGAGCCTTTGCCTCCCGGCCCCATGTCGAAATCCGTGCCGAGCATGGTCTCGCCGAAGATGGGCAGTTTGGGAGCGCGCATGGTCAGGCCGACGGCAAAGGAGCCGACGACAGTCACTTCCGGTTTTCTGGTCATGTCATTACTCACGATGTCATCGCCCGTGCCAAAATTGTTTCTTCATTGATCCCGGTGCCCGAGAGATCGCCCGAGATCCGCCCGCCGCGCATGACGAGCACGCGTGACGTATTCATGATCAGCTCCGGGATTTCCGACGAGATCATCACCACGGCGACACCCTCGGCGGCAATCCCGCGCAGGATGGAATAGATTTCGGCCTTTGCGCCAACATCGATGCCGCGCGTCGGCTCGTGCAGAATGAGGACACGCGGATTGGTCACGAGACTGCGTCCCAGAATGATTTTCTGCTGATTTCCGCCAGATAGGGTTCCGAGCTTTTGCGAGAGATGCGAGATGCGGGCGTCGAGTCGGGCGACCTGTGCGCGTGCTTCGCGCCGGATTGCGCCGCGGCGCAATACACCCGCCATGGAAAATCGGGGCAGGGATGCAGAGACGACGTTGTCGGAAACGCTCATCGCCAAGAGGCCGCTTGCGCCTCGCCGGTCTGCGGGCACGAAGGACATGCCGCTGCGAATGGCTGCCATCGGATTGTGCGCGCTCAGCGGTTTGCCTTCGACCAGGACCTCGCCACTGCGTTCCACCAGCCCGAAGAGGGCCTCGCCCAGTCCGTCCTTGCCCGAATCCGGCAGGCCTCCGATGCCGAGGATTTCTCCAGCCTGCACGTCGAAGCTGATATCCTCGAGCCCGGCAGCACTTAAGTGCCTGACGGAGAGAGCAAGAGTTTCCGTGGGCGGGGGGGCATCGAGAGCATAGGGGCGCGCGGTGCCCAGATCCCGGCCGACCATACCGCGAATGAGACGCGCCTCTGAAAGGTCCTGATTGTCCAGCGTCTCAATCTTCCGACCATCGCGCATCACGCTCACGCGGTCAGCAATCGCCAGCACTTCCTTGAGATGATGGGAAACATAAATCACGGTCACGCCTTCGGAACGCAACTGGCGCACCACGTCGAAGAGGCGTTCGCTTTCGCGGACGGAAAGGGCGGAGTTTGGCTCGTCCAGAACCAGCACGCGCGCATTCTGGCGCACGGCTCCGGCAATTTCCACAAGCTGTTTTTCGGCGATGGAGAGCCGCGAAACCTTGGTGTCCGGATCGAGCCCGCCCATGCCCAGTCGCGCAAGGGCCGCGCGAGCCTCCTTGCGCATCCGTGCTCGTGGAACGAGTGAGACCGCGCTGTCGGCGGCCAGCGTCGACATCATGATGTTTTCGGCGACGCTCATCGTCGGACAGAGCGCGAGTTCCTGATAGACAACCACGATGCCGGCTGCGCGGCTGTCCAGCGCAGAACGCAATCGGACCGGTTTCCCGTCTATGCGCAATTCGCCCTGGCTTGGCTGAAGATCGCCTGCGAGGATGTGCATGAGCGTGGACTTGCCAGCGCCATTTTCACCGATGACGGCATGAACTTCGCCACGGCGGAATTCCAGCGACACGTCCTTGAGGGCGAGCACGCCGGGAAACTGCTTCGAGACGCCGACGACTTCGACGATATTGTCTTGTTCCTGTATCATTTCCGCCCTGCCATGAAAGCCGCCGACGCATGGGCGTCGGCGGCCGGTTTCGGATCGGATTATTTCTTCTTGGCGACCTCGCCAATATTGTCCTTCGTGTAGATACCGACGCCGGTATCGACGTTGTCGATCGGCTGCCCTTTCAGGAACTTCGCCAGCAGATCGACAGCCGCAAAGCCTTGCTTTTCGGGGGCCTGGTCGATGGTCGCCTGGATGTTGCCGGAGCCTACGAGTTCGACGGTCTGGTCGAGAAGATCGAAACCGACGACCTTGACCTGACCCGTCTTGCCGTTCCGCTCAACCCAGGTGCCGGCCGCAGGCGTAGAGCAGCATTCCAGCGAGAGAATCCCGTTGATGGAAGGATCTGCCAGCATGGCGTTTTCGATCGCCGAATAGATTTTCTGCGGGTCGGTGCCCGTGTTCAGCGTGTTGACGATCTTGATGTCCGGAGACGCCGACAGGCCTTCGCGCGCGCCCTTTTCGCGGTCCAGCGACCATTGGGCTGCGGCATCGATCGTGGTGATCATCACCTTGCCCTTGCCACCAAGCACCTTCGCCATCAGTTTGCCGGCCTCGACACCGGATTTGACCAGATCCTGACCAGCGAAAGCCAGCCGCTTGCTGTTGGGATTGTCCGTGTTGAACGTAACCACGGGAATACCGGCGGCCAGAACGCGGTCGATCACCGGTGCCAGCGCATCCGTGGAGACGGAGGAAATGGCCAAGCCGTCCATCTTGCCCATCAGGGTTTCGATTTCGCTGATCTGGCCGTCTGCATCCGAGCCGACGGGACCGATGAACTGCGCATTGACCTTATCGTCCTTGGCGGCGCGTTCCACGCCGGCCTTCATGAAGGGCGCGAATTCGTTCGACACGTCGTGGTAGGAGACAAAGAAGTCCAGCGTCTTGCCGGCATCTATCTTTGCTTTGATCCGATCGGCAAGCTTGAAGTCGGCCAGTTTCTGTTCGGCATGTGCTGCGAGGGGCAGCAACGCGATGGTTGCTGCGAGAAGTATATTGCGAAATTTCATGACTGCTCTCCTCCAAAATTATCTTTATTGATTGCTTCAACCCGCTTTACGCGAGGTCCATTTGTCTATTCCGACCGCGATGATGATCACCAGGCCGATCATCAGTTCCTGAACAAAGGGCGACACTCCCATGAGCACAAGACCGTTGCGCATGACGCCGATGATCAGCACGCCCAGGATCGTGCCCAGGATGGTTCCTTCACCGCCCGAAAGCGAAGCGCCGCCGACGATCGTCGCGGCGATAACGTCCAATTCGAGCCCAAGCCCGGTGCGGCCCGCCTGGCTGCTGGGCAGGAAGGCAAGACCGAGGATACCTGCCAGCGCAGCCAGAAGCCCCATCAGGACAAAGGCCCAGATCTTGACCGTGTTGACGGAAATGCCGGAGACGCGGGCTGCCTTGGCGCTGCCGCCGACCGCGAAGATCCGAAACCCGAAATTGGTGTAGGACAGGATGAACCACGCAATGGCAGCGACGACGACAAAAAAGACGAGCTGCATCGGGATGGTCCCGAACAGATAGCCTTGCCCCATCTTGGTGAAGGCTGCGAGAACGTCCGGCAGAGCGCCGTTGCGCAGATTGACCGTGACCGGCTGGCCGTTGGTGACGATCAGGGCCGTTCCGCGCACCATGCTCAGCATGCCCAGCGTGGCAATCAGCGAGGGCAGGCGGCCATAGGTCGACAAGAGACCATTGATGAGGCCGATAGCCGCGCCAACGGCAAGGCCGAGAGCCAAAGCGGGTATCAGCCCAAAGCCGGCAATGATGGCCATGCCGCTTGCCAGCCCGGACAGGGCATAGTTTGAGCCGACCGACAGGTCCACTTCACCCGAGATCAGGACGAAGGTCATGCCAACGGCCATAATGCCGAGCAGAGAAATCTGTCGGCCGACATTGAGCAGGTTCAACGATGTCAGGAAGCCGTCCGTTGCGAACGACAGGAAAAGACAGAGCACCAGCAGTGCAATGAAGACACCGGCTTCGCGCGCCCTGAGGAGCCGTGCGAAACCAAGTCGGTCGATGCCAGGCGCGCGCGCGCCGGTTCTGACCGTTTCGGCCATCAGAATTCCTCCCTTGATCGACCCTGCCGACGTTTCGCCGTGCCTGATCGTTCTCCTCGTCAAAACCCGTCCTCTTCGGGTGTGCATAAATCGTCCGGCGGCCGACCTCCCGGCCGCCGGAGCGATGCTTGTCAGGCCGCCTTTTCGGGCAGCGTCATGAAGGTGCCCGCAGGAACCTTCTGAAGGGCTTCGTAATTCCCGTATTCCCGAACCCGCTTGAACGGCGCGTTTTCCACGGCGTTGTACGAGCAGATATATCCCCAGCGATAGGTATCGGAACGATTTGCGTCGGAGCGATGTAGCAGGTTTCCGTCGAAGATCAGCGCGTCGCCTTCCTCCATCTCGACGTAAATGTGCTCGTATCGCTTGAGTGCAGCCTCAAGATGTTCCTGCTCGACATTCGTCTGGTCGTTCTCGCGGATGTGGTTGAGACGGCCGAGCTTATGCGTGCCCTTCAGGACCTGAAGGCAGCCGTTCTCCTTGGTTGCCTTGTCGAGCGCGACATAGATGCTCATCATTTCGGGTGCGAGGCAGCCATAATTGTACCAGTAGCCGAAGTCCTGATGCCATTCCCAGGCACCGCCCTCGTTCGGCTGCTTCATCGTCATCTTGTGGCTGTAAAGGTAGATCGGCTTGCCGACAGCGTCTTCGGCGAGATCGACCATGCGCTCGTCGCGGGCGAGGAAGCCGTATTGATCGTCCTCCGCCTTCGTCCACATTTTGAGCAGGGTGGTCTTGCCTTCCTTGTCGCCCTTGGCCATCACGGCTCCGGACTTGTTCTCGGCTTCGAGCTGCGCTCTGGCGCGCTCCCGGAAGGTGCTTACTTCATTCGAGCTCAGCAGTCCCTTGCGGATAATATATCCATCGCGTGCATAGGCCGCTGCTTCCGCTTCAGTCATCGTCAGCATTTTGGTCTCCATAAGATCGGTTCCCGGTTGCCATCCTCCTGGCAACCTCCACGGATGCTATGCGGCGGGGGCCGGCCTGACCCGACACACAAGCATCCTTGAAATTGAGATTAGTCATTTTGGAAACGATCTAAATGGACAAAGCAGCCAGTTTTTTTGTATAATACGCGCATGGAGAAAAGTGTGTCCGTTCTGGAAAGTCTACACTTCGTCCCAGAGGCGGGATGGGGGCAGGCTGCGTTCAGTATCCTAAGGGCGGGCAAGATGGCCGCTGCCCCAGACTATCGTGTCGTTCGCGACCGCCATGTCGGCCAGGATGTCCTGTTTTGCGTCTCCGGGACGGGTTTCGTGGAAACGATGGGGCAAAAAATCGCCGTTCGGGCTGGCGAACTGGCATGGATCGCCAACGAGCAGCCTCATGCTCATCATGCCGACCCAGACGATCCCTGGACCCTGCTGTGGTTTCGTTTCGACGGACCAAACATGCCGCTCCTGCGCAGCAAGATGTTTGGTGAAGCGGTGTCATTGGCAAAAATCGAGGATGAATTGCCGCTGCGGAACTGGTTCGAACGGCTCTTCGCCGCCATGCACACCGGCGGCTCGGGGCTCGAATTCCGGCTCAATCATCTTGTCGGCGAGTTTCTTTCCATTCTCGACGGCGCGATCCGGGGCGATCGACATGGGGCATTGCCCGAACCGCTGCGGCTCGCGCTTTCGGCAATGCGCGGTGACATCAGAAAGAGTTGGGATAGCGACGCCCTATCCGCGCTCACGCATCTCAGCCCTTCACACCTGCGCCGATTATTTCGCAAACATCTCCGGACGAGCCCTCATCAATGGCTCCTGCGCGAACGATTGACCCGCGCACAGGGACTTATTACCGACAGCGATGTTGCAGTCGCGGAAGTCGCCGAACTGTGCGGCTTCTGTGACGTCTATCATTTCAGCCGAGAGTTCAAGCGTTCCATCGGCACGCCACCTGCTACCTGGCGACGCCGGGAGGCGGGGCACGGCTGATGTGTGCCCGGTTCCGCAAGATCCATTGTTCCGCTCAGCGCCTTCCTCTTGGACACACCTAATGTCGCGACGTGCTTCTGGAAGCCATACGAATGAGGGCAAGGCTTAACGCCAGATTGCTTTAGGCCAATGTGAAAGAGAGCGTCCGGAGAATGGCGGAGAGGGTGGGATTTGAACCCACGATACCCGTGAAGGTATGCCGCATTTCGAGTGCGGTGCATTCGACCACTCTGCCACCTCTCCGCATGTCTGGTCGGCGCGGTTTGACGCGCGGGCTGTCTCATAGCGAGAGATAGATGGGCTGGCAAGAGCGAAAATGCAAGAAATCATTGGGCTTTGGGTTGACAGTCATCGAGCCTTCACGTATCCCGCGACGGTCAAATGGCATGGACTCCGTCCGCCGTTTGCGCCCGCAGGACATGCGGGTTTCACCGGCAGGGGATGCAAGGTCGCAAGGCTTTGGAATTCCTGCTCAATCGACTGATAAAAAGACGGCCGCCTGCGCGATTTGTGTGGGAAGAGCCGGAACGGACATGAAAGGTTAAAAAATGTTCGCAGTCATCAAGACCGGCGGTAAGCAGTACCGCGTGGCCGCCAACGACGTTCTGACAGTTGAAAAGCTGGAAGGCGAAGCAGGCGCCAAGATCGAATTCACCGAAGTTCTCATGGTTGGCACGAAGATCGGCGCTCCCGTTGTGGCAGGCGCTGTCGTGACGGCGGAAGTTGTCGAGCAGGGTCGCGCCAAGAAGGTCATCGCCTTCAAGAAGCGCCGCCGGCAGAATTCCAAGCGCACCCGTGGTCATCGCCAGCATCAGACGACTGTCCGTATCCTGGACATCGCGGCCGGCAAGTAAGAACTAGGTTTAAAGGAGAACTCCCATGGCACACAAAAAAGCTGGCGGCTCCTCGCGCAACGGTCGCGACTCGCAGTCCAAGCGCCTTGGCGTGAAGAAGTTCGGCGGCGAAGCCGTCGTTGCAGGCAACATTATCGTGCGTCAGCGCGGTACGCAGTGGCACATTGGTGACAATGTCGGCCTCGGCAAGGATCATACGATTTTTGCGCTTACCGCCGGCAATGTGAACTTCCGTACGAAAGCCAACGGCCGCACGTACGTGTCCGTGATGCCGAAAGCGGCAGAAGCAGCGGAATAAGCCGGTAGCGCTTTAAAACAGCCGGCGTCTCATCGACCCGGCTGGCGCACCCTGGAAACAGGTTCAGGCCAGAGACAGAAAAGGGGAGATGGGGCGATACCCAACTCCCCTTTTTCTTTTGTCTCAGAAAGGACTGAACCGATGCAAAGCGAGTTGTTGAGAGAGGGGCCATCCCGGTCCCCGTTAGAGCGGCCAGAACCGCCGAGAGCGTTAAGCGCGTCCCCCGTCCTGTTATCCGAGCGGCTTGTTCTGCGCGCTCCCCACATTGACGACATCGACGCCCTTGCCCATCTCGCCAACAATGCCAAAGTCGCTACGATGGTTTCGCGTATGCCCCACCCCTATACGGTGGCCGATGCCCGAGCCTTTGTCGGCCGCGCCGCCAATGGCGGGATTGGCAAGGCCGTCTATGCCATTACCAAGGCGGATGACGGTCGATTTTTAGGTTGCTGCGGGATCGAGCAGGATGCGAGCGATCCGGGTCGCGCCGAGATCGGCTACTGGCTGGGCGAGCCGTTCTGGAACCAGGGCTATGCGACGGAGGCCGCGCAGGTTCTCGTCGACATGGCTTTCCGCTCCGGGCCGATCGAGACGATCGACGCGCGTTGCCGTGTTGTCAACGTCGCGTCCCGGCGGGTCATCCACAAGTGCGGGTTCCAGTTCCAGGGCACGGGCATGGTTTCGGCTTTGGCCATGGGCGGGCCTGTTCCCGTCGAATGGTACCGGCTCGACCGGCGGACTTGGATGTCGTTGAGAAGCTGGGGAGGTTCGAGATGAGCGCGCTCGCACTTCCGCAGCGGAGCCACAGGCACGCGTCGGCTCCGGTCCGCAGCCTCGACTTCGCCTCTCAGCCGACCATCCGCACACCGCGGCTGACGCTGCGCAAGCTGAAGCCGGAGGACCAGTATCGGATTGCCGCCGCCATGCAGGATATCCGGGTCGTCCGCATGCTGACCTCGGTTCCGGTTCCCTATGCCAGCGACGATGCGCTGGACTGGATCCGGCTCTGGGACGCTGGCGAGTTCAATGGCTGGGCCTATGCCATCACCTTCGACGGCGGTGCGCTGGAAGGCTGCATCACCATCGAATGGCGGGAAGCGGGCGACCGCACCGGCTGGCACCTTGGCTACTGGCTGTCGCCCTCTCATTGGGGCGACGGCTATATGACCGAGGCTGTCGGCGCGATCATCGAGGGCTTCTTCGGGCGGATGATGGGCGAGACGCTGTTTGCTGGCGCCATCGCTGACAATCCGGCTTCGCTGAAGGTCCAGAACAAGCTGGGCTTCCAGGTCACGGGGACGAGCGATGTCTATTCGCACTCCCGCGGCGCCATGGTCAGGGTCATCGACACGGAGGTCACGTTCGGCTCGTTCATGCCGGCGTGACTTTAACGGACCCCGCCAATCCCTGCGGCGGGGTCTTTTCACTTTTGCATGAAAGAAACCCGGCCGAATTTGTTTCGGCCGGGTTTTTCACACCAGTTTTGTGGGGAGGGTGGCCGGTCAGCGGCCGATCAGCGCCTTGAGGGCAGGGCGCTGCAGAGCGATCACGGCGACGAGGAGCGCGCCGATGACAATCGTGTGGATCCAGTCCATGTGCAGAATGGCGATCTGCGTGACAAACGCGCCGGCGTCTACGCAGAGCAGCAACAGGGCCCCCAGCGGCGAGAAGCGCGGGATGAGAACGGCGACGCCGCCGACCAGTTCCAGGAGGCCCGTGACGTAGCGGAAGCCCTGGCCAAGCCCGATGATGGCGAATTCATCGACCATCTGTTGCTGGCCCGAGAGTTTCATGAAGGAGGCCGCGAGAAAGATTGCTCCCGCGAGGATCCGCAACACCCAGAGGGTGATCGTCTTGCCGGACCAACCGGCCTTTGCAACAGTTTCCACGTTTCAATTCCTTGCCTTGAGAAGATGCGGAAACCTAACGCGCCTCATCCATTTGAAGAAGAGATTGAATTTCGATATTATCCATCTAAATTGGAGATGGATCATGCTGAACGCCTTGACGCTCGACCAGTTGCAGGTGCTGGTCACCATTCAGGATACGGGCAGCTTTTCAGCTGCCGGGCGGAAGCTTCGCCGGGTGCAATCGGCCATCAGTCATGCCGTGCAGTCTCTGGAGAACATCCAGCAAGTTCAATTGTTTGATCGCAGCGGCAAGGTGCCGAAGATGACGGAGGCAGGGCGGGTTCTTGCGGCCCAGGCACGGCTGGTTCTGCGTCAGGCAGACCAATTTTCCCGCATGGCAAGCTCCATGTCGGCGGGGCTGGAACCAGAGCTCGGCATTGCCATCGACAGCATGGTGCCGACTCCGCCGGTCCTGAACAGCCTTTCCCGCCTGCAGAAGACCTTTCCCGATCTGGCCGTCTCCATCTTCACCGAGGGGCTCTGGAGCGCGGAACGCCGCGTCCGAGACGGAACCGCCGCGATTGCGATCTGCGCGCTCATCCCGTTGATGTCGCAGGACATGCAGGCTTATCCCCTCACATCGGTGTCACTGGTGCCGGTCGTCTCGCCGTCGCATACGCTGGCGCATGCCAAGCCGCCGGTCGATCGTGAGGTGCTGGCCGAACATGTCCAGCTGATCCTCACCGATCCGACGCAGCAGGCGGGTCCGAGCTTCAGCGTGGTCAGCCCGCGGGTCTGGCGCTTTGTGGATATAGGCCGCCGGCTGGAGTTTCTGCTCGGTGGCTTCGGCTGGTGCAACATGCCGCATCATCTGGTGGCGGATCATCTCAAGCAGGGGCGGCTTGTTCGTCTGCACATCGAGGACACGGGCATCCTGCCCGGGCTCCTGCCGCTTTATACGACCCATCGCCGCGACACGCCGCTCGGCAAGGCGGCACAATGGCTGCTTGCAGATCTGCAGCAGCAGAAATGGCCGGGTGTGGAGGGCTGATCCCGTTCAGGCAGCGATCGTTTCAAGTCCGGCGCGCATGGTCTCGCTCAACGCCTTCGGCCGGCGCGATGCGCGGTCGACATAGACATGAATGAAGAAGCCTTCGGCGCTGGCCTGGTTCTCGTCGTTGCGGAAGAGGCCGACCTCATAGCGCACCGAGGAGGAACCAATGCGGGCAACGCGGATGCCAGCGGAAATCACATCCGGAAACATCATCTCGGCATGATAGCGGCAGCCGGTTTCGACCACGAGCCCCACTTCCGTCCCCGCCTTGATGTCCAGCAGCCCTGCCTCGATCAGCCAGCCGTTCACGGCCGTATCGAAGAGCGAATAATGCACGACATTATTCATATGGCCGTAAATGTCGTTATCCATCCAGCGCGTCTGGATGGTGCGGAAGGCGCGGTAATCGGCGCGGGTGGAGGGGCCAGTGCGTTCAGCCATTGCGGTCTTTTCCAGCCTGCATCTCGGTGCTCCTCGTCCTTCTTGTCTCTCCGATGTCGGTGTCATCTTCATCATCGTCCCGGCGCGCGCAAGTCGCAAAATCCGTTCGAACGGCTTGCACCCCGGCCGGCGCTTGATATGCATGGATGTGAAGATCGAAGGAGCAAAACCGATGAAGACGCGCAAACTGGGCAAGAACGGACCGGATGTCGGGGCGGTGGGCCTTGGCTGCATGAGTTTCGGCGGCATGTATGGGCCGACGGATCGCGAGGAGAGTTTTGCCACGCTGAAAAAGGCGCTTGATCTCGGTGTCACCCATCTCGATACGGCCATCGTTTACGGGACGGGTCTTTCCGAGACGCTGATAGGAGACTTCATCCGGCAAAATCCGCACAGTTTCACCATCGCCTCCAAATGCGGGATCGTCACGCAGCCGGTGCGCAGCTTCAGCAACAAGCGCACCTATATCCGCGAGGCGCTGGAAACGTCGCTCACGCGGCTCGGCGTCGATCATATCCCGCTTTACTACCTTCATCGCCGCGACACGGAAGTGCCGATCGAGGATGCGGTGGGCTTCATGGCGGAGCTGGTCGTGGAGGGCAAGATCGGTGGCATCGGCCTTTCCGAAATTGCGCCTTCCACACTCGAGCGGGCAAGCGCCGTGCATCCCATCATGGCGGTGCAGAACGAATATTCGCTCTGGACCCGGCTGCCAGATCTCGGCCTCGTGCAGGCTTGCGAGCGCCTAGGCACCGCCTTCGTCGCCTTCTCGCCAGTCGGACGCGGCGTCTTCGCCGACCGTGCGCCCGATCCCGCGAAGATGGGGGAGAGTGATTTCCGCAGGACCAATCCGCGCTTCACGGGCGATAATTACGTCCGCAACAATGCCCGCATCGAGCGCTTCCGCACCTATGCCCGCGACCATGGCTGGAACACGTCGGCCTTGGCAGTCGCCTGGACGCTGGCGCAGGGCGATCACATCATCCCGATCCCCGGCACGCGCTCGCCCGGCCATCTGGAAGAGCTGGCGCAGGCGGTCGACATCCGGCTAGGGGTCTCCGAGCTCGCCGAAATAGAGACGTTGCTTCCCGTCGGTTTCGCGCATGGAACCCGCTACACGGACGCTCAGCTGGTGGGGACCGAGCTTTACTGCTGAGCCGGGCGGCGGCTCAGCCGCCGTATTTTTCGACCCGGTGCACAAGCGCATTGCCTCCCACCGCATTACCGTTACAATCCTATTGTTGACGGACGGACAGCTTTGGGAGGAGCGATACGTGAGACGGATGTGGCCAGACGAATTTGCCTTTCTCTTGAACGATGCGGAAGAGGTCGGCATTTCCATAAAACCCCTGACGCCGGATGATGCTTCGCCTCGGAAGGCAATCACGCGGAGGGCTTTGAAAGCGCGTATCAGCCAGGAGGATTTCGAAAAAATATGGCCCCTTGCCGAGACGCGCTATCGCCTTTCCGGAAATTTGTTGGGCAAGGCCATCACACTGATCACATCCAATCCGCATTATCGCGATTGGCATCCTTTAGACGGTGGAAGTGTGGAAGACATATCCGACAGCGGCCAGCATTACACAAAACGCTATGTGATCGTGCATTTTCTTCTCGATGACGTTCGAGAGACAGCCGAAGCCTGAACTCCAGATTGCTGACCCGGTTTTGACGATGCCAGGCGACATACGTTCCGGTACCAATTCGGCGTGAACAGATTTTGGGGGTGCGCCCGAGGAGGCGTTGGTGAGCTGCGGTCGCGTCCTCCGCCACGAGCGGAGAGCCAGGCCCAGGCCGTCGACTCCAATTCCTGCCACCCCCCTTTCGCAAACGCAAAAAAAAAGGTATGAGCGCCCCAAAAGTAACTGGCGCTGTCCTCCCCGCATATTTGCCGCGCCCAAGCCTCAGAGATTTAAAGACGATGGAAATTCGCAATATCGCGATTATCGCGCACGTTGACCATGGCAAGACCACGCTTGTCGACGAGCTTCTGAAACAGTCGGGTTCGTTCCGCGAAAACCAGCGCGTTGCAGAGCGCGTGATGGACAGCAACGACCTCGAAAAGGAACGCGGCATCACCATTCTTGCCAAGGCGACGTCGGTCGAGTGGAAGGGTGTTCGCATCAACATCGTCGACACCCCCGGCCACGCCGACTTCGGCGGTGAAGTGGAACGCATTCTCTCGATGGTGGATGGCGCGATCGTTCTCGTTGACGCCTCGGAAGGCCCGATGCCGCAGACCAAGTTCGTCGTCGGCAAGGCGCTGAAGGTTGGTCTGAAGCCCATCGTCGCGATCAACAAGATCGACCGTCCGGACGGCCGTCATGAGGAAGTGATCAACGAGGTGTTCGACCTCTTTGCAAACCTCGACGCCACCGACGAACAGCTCGACTTCCCGATCATGTACGGTTCGGGCCGCGACGGCTGGATGAACGTCAACCCGGAAGGCCCGAAGGACGAAGGTCTGGCGCCGTTGCTCGATCTCGTGCTGAAGCACGTTCCGAAGCCGAGCGTCGGCGACGAAGACGGCGCGTTCCGCATGATCGGCACGATCCTGGAAGCCAACCCCTTCCTCGGCCGCATCATCACCGGCCGTATCCATTCCGGCTCGATCAAGCCGAACCAGGCCGTGAAGGTTCTGGGCCAGGACGGCAAGCTGATCGAAAACGGCCGTATCTCCAAGATCCTCGCCTTCCGCGGCATCGAGCGCACGGCGATCGATGAAGCCCATGCCGGCGACATCGTGGCAATTGCCGGTCTCTCCAAGGGCACGGTTGCCGACACGTTCTGCGACCCGTCCGTTTCCGAGCCGCTGCATGCCCAGCCGATTGACCCGCCGACCGTGACGATGTCGTTCCTCGTCAACGACTCGCCGCTCGCCGGCACTGAAGGTGACAAGGTCACGAGCCGCGTCATCCGCGACCGTCTGCTCAAGGAAGCTGAAGGCAACGTCGCGCTGAAGATCGAGGAAGCCGAAGGCAAGGATTCGTTCTTCGTGTCCGGCCGTGGCGAATTGCAGCTCGCCGTTCTCATCGAAACCATGCGCCGCGAAGGCTTCGAGCTTGCCGTGTCGCGTCCGCGCGTCGTCATGCACAAGGACGAGACGACCGGCGAAACGATGGAGCCGATCGAAGAAGTCGTTATCGACGTGGATGAAGAGCATTCGGGCGTCGTCGTGCAGAAGATGTCCGAGCGCAAGGCCGAAATGGTCGAACTGCGCCCGTCCGGCGGCAATCGCGTCCGCCTCGTCTTCTTCGCACCGACCCGCGGCCTCATCGGCTACCAGTCGGAACTGCTGACGGATACGCGCGGCACGGCGATCATGAACCGCCTGTTCCACGACTACCAGCCCTACAAGGGCCCGATTGCCGGCCGCGTCAACGGCGTGCTGCTGTCGAACGGTTCGGGCGAAGCGGTCGCTTACGCCATGTTCAATCTGGAAGATCGCGGCCCGATGATCATCGAGCCGGGCGAAAAGGTTTATGCCGGCATGATCATCGGCATCCACAGCCGTGACAACGACCTTGAGGTCAACGTGCTGAAGGGCAAGCAGCTTACCAACATCCGCGCCGCCGGCAAGGATGAAGCCGTGAAGCTGACGCCGCCTATCCGCATGACGCTCGACCGCGCTCTCTCCTGGATCCAGGACGACGAGCTGATGGAAGTCACGCCGAAATCGATCCGCCTGCGCAAGCTGTTCCTCGATTCGAACGATCGCAAGCGTTTCGAAAAGAGCCGCGCTGTCGGCGCTGCCTGATTTCAGAATTCAGGGTTCCCATCAAAAAAGGCCCGCTTCATTCGAAGCGGGCCTTTTTTCTTTGTCGGCTTATTAGCCGCCTAGAACTTTGCCGTCATCGGGTCCGGACCGACGCGATTGTCGCCGTCGAGCGCATTCAGAACGGCCTTTGCGTCGGCATCCAGCGTGAAGTCGAAGACCTTGAAGTTTTCCTCTATGCGCGAGGGTGTCACCGATTTCGGGATGACGATCAGGCCATTGTCGAGATGCCAGCGGATGATGACCTGCGCCGGCGATTTGCCGAGACGCTGGGCGACCTTGGTGATGTCCGGGTTGGAGAGCAGTTTGCCCTGACCGAGCGGGCTCCAGGACTGCGTGCGCATGCCGAGGCGGTCATGGACGGCGCGCAGTTTCTTCTGCTGGAAATCCGGATGCAGTTCGATCTGGTTCAGCACCGGCGTTTCGCCAGTTTCGCCGATGATGCGTTCTAGGTGCTCTTCACAGAAATTGGAGACGCCGATGGAACGAGCGCGGCCCTGTTTCTTCAGTTCCACCAGAGCCTTCCACGCTTCCACATAGGTACCGCGATGGGGCGAGGGCCAGTGAATGAGGAAGAGATCGACATAATCGGTGCCGAGCCGCTTCAGGCTCTCGTCAAAGGCCTTCAGTGCGGCATCGTGGCTTTGGCGGTCGTTCCAGAGCTTGGTCGTCAGGAAGATGTCGCCGCGGGCCACGCCCGACTGGCGAATGCCTTCGCCCACGCCTTCCTCGTTTTCGTAGATCGCGGCGGTGTCGACATGGCGATAGCCCACTTCCAGTGCCTTGCGCACAGCGGGTGCGGCTTCCGCATTCGGGGTCTGCCAGACGCCGAGGCCGATCTGCGGAATAGTCTTGCCGTCGTTGAATTCGATCCTGGGTTGATCCATGGGGGTTTCCTCTTTTTGGGTGCCACTTTGTCGGTGACAAAAATGCACAAAGTTCTGTTTCGTTACCGCATCTTCACTTGAAACAGCCTTGTTCCTCAGATTTGTTAGCGCGCGTCGCGCACGAATATGCTGCGGTTTTGCGAAAACGACGCGCGAAGAGCATAAGGCCGCCAAACAGCGAAAAAATGGAGAGTGCTTTGAAAACGGAATGGCTGGACATTACCGCTTCCGACGGGAAGACCATTAAGATGTATATCGCGATGCCCGATGGCAAGGCCAAGGGTGCGATTGTCGTGCTCCAGGAGATTTTCGGGGTCAATGCGCATATCCGCTCGGTCTGCGAGCGCTATGCTGCGGAAGGCTATGTGGCTGCTGCGCCTGCAATTTTCGACCGGCAGTCGCCGGGCTATGAACGTGGCTATACCCCGGAAGACGTTCAGGCCGGAATTGCCATGATGCAGAGTTTCGACCGCGATGCCGTGATGCTCGACATCGGCGCTGCCGTCGATGCGGTGACGCAGTATGGCAAGGTCGGCATCGTCGGTTACTGCCTCGGCGGGTCGCTGGCCTATGGCGCCGCCATTAGCCGCGACGATCTCGCTGCCGCTTCCTGTTACTATGGCGGTATGATCTCCGACATGGCGGACATGGCACCCAAGTGCCCGACCATCGTGCACTTTGGCGAGACGGACCAGTCGATCCCGCTCGAGAAGGCCGAGATCGTGAAGCAGAAGCGGCCTGAAGTGCCGGTCTATATTTATCCGGCGGGTCATGGTTTCAGCTGCGATGCGCGCCCGGCTTATGAACCGGTTTCGGCCAAGCTTGCCTGGGAGCGAACGCTGAAGCTGTTCGCGGAGAATGTGGGGTGAATGTGGCCTCTCCCCTTGTGGAAGGGGCAAGAAAACCAGCATCTTAGCTTTGGCTAAGTGCTAGATTTCCCAGGTGAGGGGTTGGATTGTACCTCGGCAAAAAAACACCCCTCACCAAGCTCCCCAAACCAATCGGCTTCGCCTCTCGGGGCGAGTTATCCTCTCCCACAAGGGGAGAGGACAAGGCGACCTCACCCCGCCAACCGGCTTTCCGCCAGCTTCACCCAATACGAGATCCCGTGGGGGATGATTTCGTCGTTGAAGTCGTATTCCGGGTGGTGGAGGCTGGCGCTTTCACCGTTGCCTATGATGATGAAGGCGCCAGGGCGGGCTTCAAGCATGTAGGAGAAGTCTTCGCCGCCCATCGTGGCGTTGACGTTCTTCTCGACATTGGCCTCGCCGGCGATCTCGATCGCCGCAGCAATGGCATGTTCGGTCTCGAGATCGTGGTTATAGGTCACCGGATAATTGCGGTCGTACCAGATTTCGGCCCTGCCGCCCGCCGCCGCGGCGATCCCTTGCGCGATTTCCTTGAGGCGCTTTTCGGCGAGATCGCGCATTTCCTTCTTCAGCGTGCGCACCGTGCCGCCGAGCTTGGCCTCGTTCGGGATGACGTTATGCGCATTGCCGGCATTGAACTTGGTGACCGAGACCACGACGGATTCCAGCGGGTCGGCGTTGCGCGACGCGATGGTCTGCAACGCCATGACGATCTGCGACCCGATGACGACAGGGTCGATGCCGCGGTTCGGCATGGCGGCATGGCCGCCGAGGCCCTTCACCGTGATCATGAATTCGTCGGTCGAGGCCATGATCGCGCCCTTGCGGATCGCGAAGGCGCCGACCGGAACGCCGGGGAAATTGTGCATGCCGTAGACTTCGGAAATGCCGAAGCGCTCCATCATGCCGTCTTTCACCATCTCGCCGCCGCCGCCGCCGCCTTCTTCAGCCGGCTGGAAGATCACAGCCACGGACCCCATGAAGTTACGCGTCTCGGCGAGATATTTTGCCGCACCCAGCAGCATGGCCGTGTGGCCGTCATGGCCGCAGGCATGCATCTTGCCGGGGGTTTTCGAGGCCCACGGCTTTCCCGTCTGCTCGTTGATCGGCAGCGCGTCCATGTCGGCGCGGAGCCCGATCGTGCGGCCGGGGCCCTTGCCCTTGATGATGCCGACAACGCCGGTGCGGCCAAGGCCGGTCACGACCTCGTCAACGCCCAGTTCCTTCAGCTTGTCGGCAACGAAAGCGGCGGTGGCGTGAACGTCGAAGAGAAGCTCCGGGTTCTCGTGCAGCTTCCTCCGCCAGCCGGCAACTTCGTCCTGAAGCTCTGCGGCGCGGTTCAAAATCGGCATGGTCGAAATCCTGTCTTCTTTGGTGGTTATGCGGCGGGTTCAAGCAAATCTCGCGCCGATCTTGGACCGGCGGGCCAAATCAATCAATGGCCTTTCCTCGTCCCGTCCATATAGGGTAATAGACCCTGGGTTTCGAGCGATGAAGGTTCATTTCAGGGAGTTTCTCACATGGCAATGGTCGGAGCAGTGATCGTCAACGCGCGCAGGATCATGGGTGGTGCTGTTGCGCTGGCTCTCGCGGTAACGGTTGCGCTGCCCGCCGAGGCGCTCGCCAATCCGAAGATCGTCGTCGACGTGGCGACCGGCCGGGTGATCTATCACCAGGATGCCTTCCAGCGCTGGTATCCGGCTTCCCTGACCAAGCTGATGACCACCTATGTCACCTTCAAGGCGCTGAAGAGCGGTCGCATCACGCTCGATACACCGGTTGTGATGTCGAAGCAGGCCGCCGCGCAGAAGCCGAGCAAGATGTATTTCAAGCCGGGCGCGCGCATGACCATGAATACGGCGTTGACGATCATGCTGGTCAAGTCCGCCAATGACATTGCCATGGCGATCGGCGAAACGGTGGGCGGCTCGGACGACAATTTCGTCTCGATGATGAATGCGGAGGCCGCGCGGCTCGGCATGTTCTCCAGCCATTTCGTCAATGCCAATGGCATGCCGCAGCCGGGCCAGTATACGACCGCGCGCGATCTCGCTGTGCTGACGGTCGCGCTGCGCCGCGATTTCCCGGAATATGCGGGTTATTTCGCGACGGAAGGCTTCATCAACGGCACCAAGAAATACACGAACTATAATCTCCTGATCGGCCGCTTCGATGGCGCGGACGGGATGAAGACGGGCTTCATCTGCTCGTCCGGTTTCAACCAGATCGGTTCAGCCACCCGCGGCGGCCGCACGGTCGTGGCCGTGGTTCTCGGCGCTGACAGTCTGGGCGGCCGCGCCGACCAGGCGGCCGATCTCATGCAACTCGGCCTCACCAAGCCGGAAACGGGCAGCGACACGCTTTCAACCCTTGCACCCTATGGCGCAACGCGCGACCAGGTGGCCGATGTTCGGGACGAGATCTGCAATCCGAAGGCCGCAAAGGTGCGATCGGAGGGGCGCGACGAAGAGGGCAAGATGAAGCTCAAGTCGCCCTATCTGCACGAGATGGACCATGATCCGCGGTTTGTCGTTGCCGATCTCCTGCCGCCGGAGCCGGGTGCACCGCAGGACGACGGCATCGAACAGGGTGACGGCGGGCCGAAGCTCAAGCGTATCCCGATCCCGAAGCCGCGTCCGTCGCAACAATAAGGGCGGGCCGCAACGGTGAAAAGCATCCCCGTTTCCATCATTACCGGCTTTCTGGGCGCGGGTAAATCGACGCTGCTGAACCGCCTGCTCAAGGATCGGCAGCTTTCCGACTGCGCGGTGATCATCAACGAATTCGGCGATGTCGGCATCGACCATATGCTGGTCGAAACGTCCGGCGACCAGATGGTGGAACTCTCCGATGGGTGCCTGTGCTGCACGGTGCGCGGGGAGCTCGTCGACACGCTCGCCTCCTTCATCGACATGATGCAGACGGGCCAGATGAAGCCGATCTCGCGCGTGGTCATCGAGACGACGGGGCTTGCCGATCCGGTGCCGGTGCTGCAATCGGTGATCGGCAATCCGGTGCTGGCGCAGAATTTCCATCTCGACGGCGTGGTCACGGTCATTGATGCGCTGAACGGCATGCGTTCGCTCGACAATCACGAGGAGGCGCGCCGGCAGGCCGCCGTGGCCGACCGGCTGGTGATCTCCAAGACCACGATGGCGGAGCCATCTGACGTCAACGCGCTGGTCGCGCGGCTGATGGCGGTCAATCCGAATGCGCGGATCGTCGATGCCGATGGCGAGGAGGCGGGCAAGGCTCAGCTGCTGCAGGCCGGCTATTTCGACGTGACCGCCAAGAGCCCGGATGTGGCGCGCTGGCTGGAACAAGAGGACAAGGCGCGGGACCATGATCATGGGCATCATGCGCATCACGAGCATGATCACCATGGCGGGCATGGCCATCACCACCACGACCACCATGCACATAACGGTCACGGACAGGGGCACCACAGCCACGACGACGTGAACCGTCACGACGCCAGCATCCGCTCCTTCTCGATCGTGCACGATCAGCCGATTGACCGCAACGCCGTTGCCATGTTCGTCGACCTGCTGCGCTCGGCGCATGGCGAGAAGCTCTTGCGGATGAAGGCTATCGTCATGCTCTCCGACGATCCGTCGCGGCCACTTGTTCTCCATGCCGCCCAATCGACGCTCCACCCGCCCGCGCGGCTGGAGGCATGGCCGGGCGAGGATCGGCGCACGCGACTGGTGCTGATCACCAAGGACCTCGAGGAGGATTTCGTGCGCGATCTCTTCGATGCGTTCATCGGGAAACCACGGGTCGGTGGTGCGGATCGTGCGGCGCTGACGGACAATCCGCTGGCGGTGCCGGGGATGAAGTTTTGATGTGATGCTATCTTTCGATAGGCGTCAATCATGTCAGAAGTTTACGCACTATTGTTATGCGTAGCATCATATTTTGGTTCGAGAAATAAAGCGCGATGCGTCATTTGAGGCCGCCGAAATATCGCGTCTTTATTGAATTTCTGGGGCGTAGCAGCGCTCTTTTTGATCTCCGATAGCAACTCGGCACATCAAGAATCCAAGACGCCTTCCAATTGGCTTGTTGAGGCCGCTAGAGCCCCCTGCCGAAAATACCCTAAATTTGCAGGGTGGATTAATGCTCGTATTTGGTGTGTAGTAAAAATATACTCAATCAAATGGAGGCATGCATGAGGCATCCGATTTCAATTTTCTTTGCGGTGACTATCATACCGATGGTTGCTCCCGCTAACCTTGAAGCTGCATCTTTGACGCTATTAGATCTCACAAAGAACGTTGAAGTTGCGGATATGTGCACGGTCTCACGCTCTTACCAAGATTCGTATACTTGTCCAAAAGGTACACGAAAGAACAGCACGTGCTATGTGTATACGGATTCAACCGGCGCAAAATGTCGTGAGACATGCGAACCGAAAACCTGTGGATCTGACGAATAATATTCTCGGGTAGCATGAAGTGAAGCGCCTGTGCTCGCTCTGATGAATATGTTGTGGGTACACCTGCAGCCAGGAGAGCTTTTGAGAGGACTTGCTTCGACGGGCGTTAAAGAGGGTGCATAGCATGGCCCGTCTTTTGCGGGCGCGCAAAATCGCCTCGTGTAAACGACGGGTATCTGTTGTGTCGCCGTCCTAACCCCGCCGCACCCGAAACCGATGCCCCGTCTCCGTCCGCTCCGAGGCCACAAGTGTGTGGCCATCCTCATTGCACATGTGCGGGATGTCGAGGCCGGCGAGGGGGTCGGTGGTTTCGATTTCGATGATCGAGCCGCGGGCGAGGGGCTTCAGGGCCTTGCGGGTGCGCAAGACCGGCAAGGGGCATTTCAGGCCCTTGAGGTCGAGGATCAGGTCTGGTTTGTCAGATGGCTTTTCGTTGGGCTGACCGGACATGCCGGTCAGTTCCAGAGCTTCCAGAAGGGCCGGTTTTCCGGCACGTTGGAGGCGACGCTGGCGGTGGTCGGCTGCGCGGTGGGCGCGAGCGGATTGGCCTGCGGGACCGGCGCGCGCTTTGTCTTTTCGACCGCCTTGATGGCAGCGGCGGCGAGCGCCTTGTCGGCCTCGGTCTGGGCGCGCTGCTGTTCCAGTGCCTGGAACTCCTCGAGCTTGACCAACTTGCCGGCCTGCAGGCCGTTGCCGGTGGGTGCGAAGGCGAGGTCGGTGCTCTTCTTCTTCAGATCGGCAACGGCGGCCTTGCGCTGGGCTTCGGTCGGTTCATCCCAGATATAGCCGGCATATTTCTTTTCAGCCGCAGCGTAATCCGTATTGTACTTGGCCTGATAGGCCGCATAGGCCTGTGCCATTTCCGGCGGGGTCGAAGTGGCCGGGCAGGCGCCCGACGGATTGAAGCTCTGGCCGGGGGCCGCGACCTGGTTGAAGACGTAGGTGTGATTGCAGACGTTCACGACCGGCGGACGGTGGCTGATCTCGAACTGGTCGTAGCCGACCTTCAGCATCTTCCAGAAGTCGATATTCGGGCTGTTCTTATGGCGCGCCATGTTGTCGGCGGTCATGCGGAAGGGCAGGGCCTGGATCTGGAAGGCCTGCTGGCCGCCGGCGAAGGCGTCGTTTGCGAGCGCGAAGATTTCCTGCACCTGCGCATCGGTCATCGAATAACAGCCCGAGGACGAGCAGGCGCCGTGCACCATCAGGTTTGTGCCGCCGCGGTTCAGCGAGCGGTCATAGGCGTTCGGATAGCCGATGTTGAAGGCGAGATAGTAGCGCGAATTGGGGTTCATCTGCGCCTTGGTGATATCGTAGAAGCCTTCCGGCGCCTGGCGGTCGCCTTCCTTGGTCTTCGGGCCGAGCATGCCGGACCAGGCACAGATCTGGTAACTTTTCAGGAGCGCATAGCGGTTGGAGGTATTGGCCTTCCAGACCTCCATCACGCCTTCTTCCTTGAAGATGCGGATCATGATCGGCGAATTGCGATCCATGTTCAGCGCCTTCATGCGCGACAGCGTCGCGTTGGACAGGCGCAGTTCCGGCTTGCCCTGAAGGCGCGAGACATCCAGCACGTCTTCCTGCTGGCAAGCTGAAAGCATGGTCGCCGCGAAGGCCATGATCAAAAAGGCTTTGAACCGCATATTCACCGCTCGATAAACTGACGCCTGACAGCCGGGTAAGAATTCCGGCAGCCTGTTATAGTTCACAATTCGTTAAGCGGACCTTATCAGGACGCACCGCCGGAAGATGGATTCGAACTTATCCACTGCAAACAGCCCAAATGTGTTGAAGTTTGGGCAAATGTGGAAAGAGTGTGGCCAGCTGAAACATCGGATGTTTCCAGCTGGCAGACAATCTTTGTTGGGTACCTCGGTGGAGGAAGGCCTCGAGCCCACTCTTTAGAGGTTGCGGCCGATCGCCAGGAACTTCTCGCGACGCTGCTTGCGCAGGTCTTTCACGCCCTTGAGATCGGCCAAGGCACGAGCAATCACGTCGCCCGTTGCGGCAATCACGGCTTCCGGATCGCGATGTGCGCCGCCCACGGGTTCGGGAATGATGCCATCGATGATGCCCAGCCCCTTCAGGTCTTCGGCGGTGATTTTCATGCTGGTCGCGGCTTCCTTGGCGCGTGCAGAATCGCGCCATAGGATCGAGGCGGCACCTTCAGGCGAGATCACGCTGTAGATCGCATGTTCCAGCATGTAGACCCGGTTACCCGTTGCAATGGCAATGGCGCCACCTGACCCGCCTTCGCCGAGCACGATGCAGATGACGGGCACCTTCACGTTCAGGCACATCTCCGTCGAACGGGCGATGGCTTCTGCCTGGCCGCGCTCTTCGGCGTCAACGCCCGGATAGGCGCCGGCGGTGTCGATCAACGACACTATCGGCAGGCCGAAACGATCGGCGAGTTCCATCACGCGGATCGCCTTGCGATAGCCTTCCGGACGCGGGCTGCCGAAATTGTGCTTGATGCGCGACTTCGTATCGTTGCCCTTTTCCTGGCCGATCAGCGCGACGGGCTGGCCGCGGAAGCGGGCAAGGCCGGCCTGGATGGCGGCGTCTTCGGCAAAGGCGCGGTCTCCGGCGAGCGGCGTGAAGTCCTCGAAGAGGGCTTCCATATAGTCGACGAAATGCGGGCGCTGCGGATGGCGGGCGACCTGCGTCTTCTGCCATGCGGAAAGCTTGGCATAGATTTCCACCATCGCCTCATGGGCGCGGGCTTCCAGCTTCTGGATTTCTTCGGAAGTATCGACGCTATCGTCCTGTTCGGCGAGCTTTTTCAGCTCGATGATTTTGCCCTCCAGGTCGGAGATCGGCTTCTCGAAGTCGAGGTAATTGTGCATCTGATCCGTTCCGGTCGCGACTTGGCGCACGCGTGAGCCGCGCTTCAAGCGCTGGCAGCTTCAGTTTACGCGGACCCTAATCGTCGCTTTTTGGCTTTTTTGCAAGGGGGTGATGCTCGTGGACCAATTTCTGCAGCTGTTCGTCCAGCACATGTGTGTAGATTTGCGTGGTCGAAATGTCGGAATGGCCCAGCAATTCCTGCACGGCGCGCAGGTCGGCGCCGTTCTGCAGAAGGTGGCTAGCAAAGGCGTGGCGCAGCACATGCGGCGAGACGGCGGCGGCAGGCACGCCGGCGCGGGCGGCCAGCGCCTTGAGGTCGCGAGCAAAGACCTGACGCGGCAGATAGCCTTCCTTGCTGCGGGCCGGGAAGAGCCATGGACTGTCGGGCCCGTCCTTGGCAGCGGCTTCCGCTTTCAGTGCGGCTCCATAGGCGTCGAGCGCGGCAATGGCCGGCCGCGAGAGTGGCACCATGCGTTCCTTGTTGCCCTTGCCCTTGATCAGCAGGAAGCGCCCTTCGCCATTCAGCACGCGGGCGGGTAACGAGACGAGTTCGCTGACGCGCATGCCGGTCGCGTAGAGAAGTTCGAGAAGGGCCGCCATGCGCAGCCGATCGGTCTGGCCGGGGCCGGGGCGACGCGCTTCCTCCGCCGCCAGCGTCAGCATCTTGCCGACCGTATCTTCGTTCAGGATTTTCGGCAGCGGCCGGTTTTTCTTTGGCGCGTCGATAATCCCCGACGGATCATCGCCGCGCAGGTTTTCCGCATAGAGGAACTTGTAGAACTGCCTCAACGACGAGAGCTTGCGAGCCTGCGAGGAGGTTTCGAAGCCCTGGGCTGCGAGATCGGACAGATAGGCGGAAAGATCGGCGGAGGCCGCTTCGGTGAGCGCTACGCCGCGCCGCTTCATGAAGGCGCGGGCATCGTCGAGATCACGCCTGTAGGAGGCAAGCGTGTTCTGGGCTGCACCGCGCTCGGCGCTCATCATTTCCAGAAAGGCTTCGACGTGGGCACCGGAGAGGTCCACCATGTTACTGGCTCTCCGGCTGCGCGTTAACGCGTTCGGAAGGGATCTTTACATAAGCCTCGCGCGGCGTCGGTTGCACGCCATAAGCCAGGACATAAAGGATTGCATAGGCGGTTCCGGCGATCATCGCGCACCAGAGCATGAGGCGGAACAGAGTGGGCATCGGATTTCCCGCAAGCGAATCGAGCTATTTTCTATATGCGGCCTTCGCATGGGTAACACAAGGCGAGCCGCACTTGACGCCCGCTTTGCTTTTGCCGATAGGAACTGGATAGACGGCAAGACTTGAGGATGAGGCGTGTCCGAGACGACGCAAGACGATGATGTGGTGGCGCGGGCGCGGCATGCGCTCGGCAAGCGCGACCTTGTCTTTGTCGGCCTGATGGGAGCGGGCAAGTCGGCCATCGGCAAGATCACGGCGCAGGCGCTGGAGCTTCCCTTCGTCGATTCCGACCACGAGATCGAGCGCGTGTCGCGGATGACGATCAACGAGCTTTTCGCGGCTTACGGCGAGCCGGAATTCCGGGCGCTGGAGACCCGCGTCATCGAACGCCTGCTGAAGACCGGCCCGCGTGTCATTTCGACCGGCGGCGGCGCCTTCATCAACGAAAATACACGGCGCGTCATCCGCGACATGGGCGCCTTGACCGTCTGGATCAATGCCGACCTGGAAACGCTGTGGGTGCGCGTCTCCAAGCGCGACAATCGTCCGCTGCTCAAAACCGCCAATCCGCGCGAGACACTCGCCAATCTCATGGCCGCGCGCTATCCCATCTATGCCGAAGCCGATATCGAAGTGATGTCGCGCGAGGCCAGGAAGGAAATCATCATGCGGGAAGTGCTGGAGGCGATTGCCGCCCATCCACTGCCTGCACCCATTCAAGAGGCCGATCATGCTGGCTGAAGCAAAGCGTACCGTCCGGGTTCCTCTCGGGGACCGTTCCTATGACATCCTGATCGGACCCGGCCTGATCTCGTCGGCGGGTCGCGAGATTTCGTCCCGTCTCAAGGGCCGCAAGCTCGCCGTCATTACCGATGAAAATGTCGGCGCGCAGTATCTTGCGGCTTTCATGGAAAGCCTGACGCAGTCCGGTCTTGCCGCGACGTCGCTGATCCTTCCCGCCGGCGAGAAGACGAAGAGCTTCGAGCATCTGATCCGCGTCGTGGACCATGTGCTGGAAGCCCGCATCGAGCGTGGCGATGCCGTCATTGCGCTGGGTGGCGGGGTGATCGGGGACCTCACGGGCTTTGCCGCCGGCATTGTAAGGCGTGGCTCACGCTTTATCCAGGTGCCGACCTCGCTCCTCTCGCAGGTCGACAGTTCTGTCGGTGGCAAGACGGGGATCAACACGCGCCACGGCAAGAACCTTGTCGGCGTGTTCCATCAGCCCGATCTCGTGCTGGCCGACACCGATGTCCTCGACACGCTCACGCCGCGCGAATTCCGTGCCGGCTATGCTGAAGTGGCCAAATATGGCCTCATCGACAAGCCGGACTTCTTTGCGTGGCTGGAGAAGAGCTGGCGGGACGTCTTTGCAGGCGGCGATGCTCGCATCGAAGCGGTCGCGGCAAGCTGTCAGGCGAAGGCCGATGTCGTGGCGGCTGACGAACGCGAGAATGGCGCGCGCGCGCTTCTCAATCTCGGCCACACGTTCGGCCATGCGCTGGAGGCCTTCACGCAATATGATAGCGCCCGCCTCGTTCATGGCGAGGGTGTCGCCATCGGCATGGTTCTGGCGCATGAATTTTCGGCGCGGATGAACCTTGCGAGCCCGGATGCGGCGGCGCGGGTCGTTCGCCACCTCAAGGAGGTCGGCCTGCCGACCACCATGCAGGAAATTCCGGGCGAGATGCCCACGGCGGAACGACTGATGGACGCGATTGCGCAGGACAAGAAGGTCAAGGGCGGCAAGCTCACCTTCATTCTGACACGCGGCATCGGCGAGTCCTTTATCGCCGACGATGTTCCGGCCTCGGAAGTCGTTCGTTTCCTGGAGGAGAAACTCGCCAGATGACGATCGACGCGATCCTGACCTTTCTGGGAAACTACTGGATCAGCATTCTCAGCATCCTTGCGCTGGTTATGCTGTCGGGATTTTTCTCCGGGTCGGAGACCGCACTGACGGCGACGTCGAAATCGCGCATGCATACGCTGGCCCATAATGGCGAGATGCGCGCGGGGATCGTCACGCGTCTGATCGAGCGGCGCGACCGGCTGATCGGCGCGCTCCTGATCGGCAACACGATCGTCAATATTCTGGCGGGTTCGCTAATGACGAGCCTGTTTCTCGATGTCTTCGGCGATTCCGGCGTGGCGATCGCGACTCTGGTAACGTCGGCGATCGTGGTGGTCTTTTCCGAAGTGCTGCCGAAGAGCTGGGCGATTGCCGGGCCCGACCGGTTCGCGCTGGCCGTTTCCCCGATGGTCCGGCTCTTCGTGCTGATCGTGGGGCCAGTCTCTGCGGCCGTGAACTGGCTGGTTCGCTTCATTCTTGCACTCTTCGGCGTGAAGCTCTCGAGCGAGGCTCCCATGCTGACGGCGCATGAGGAATTGCGCGGTGCGGTCGATTATCTCCACAAGGAAGGTTCGGTGGTGAAGGCCGACCGTGACCGTCTCGGCGGCGTGCTCGATCTCGGCGAGCTGGAAGTGTCGGATATCATGGTGCATCGCGTGGCGATGCGAGCAATCAATGCGGATGATCCGCCGGACGTGAATGTCCGCATCATTCTCGACAGCCCCTATACGCGGATGCCGATCTGGCGTGGCTCGACAGACAACATCATTGGCGTGCTGCATGCCAAGGACCTGTTGCGCGCCATGGCGGATGTCGATGCGGACACGTCGAAAATCGATATCGTGAAGCTGTCGCAGAAGCCCTGGTTCGTGCCGGATACCACCAACCTGGAAGACCAGCTCAACGCGTTTCTCCGCCGCAAGGGCCATTTCGCGATCGTCGTCGACGAATATGGCGAGGTGCAGGGGCTGGTGACGCTGGAAGATATTCTCGAAGAGATCGTCGGCGATATTTCCGACGAATACGACCTCGACATGCAGGGCGTGCGCCAGGAGGCGGACGGGTCGATGGTGGTGGATGGTTCCGTGCCGATCCGCGATCTCAATCGCGCACTGGACTGGGATCTGCCGGATGAGGAGGCGACAACGATCGCCGGCCTCGTCATCCATGAGTCGAAATCCATCCCCGACGAGCGGCAGGCCTTCACCTTCTACGGCAAGCGCTTCATCGTGATGAAGCGGGAGCGCAACCGGATCACCAAGCTGCGCATCCGCCCCGCCGCCGAGGACGATATCTGAGCTAACCTGGTGGGGCTCAGGTCACCGCGCCGATGCCGAGCATCGCAAGCACGACGAAGATCAGGAAGATCACGATCGCGATGAAGAACAGGATGCGCGCCACGCCACCTGCCGCCGCGGAAATACCGGTGAAGCCGAAAAGACCGGCGACGACCGAAATGATGAGAAAAATCAGGGCCCATTTCAGCATAGTCTATACCTCCGCACTGCTGCGCTGATGATGCCGCGGGCGTTGCGGCATTCGGCAAGGCAAACGCAGGGTACGCGCGATTTGTTCCTGTGAGGGCGACAAGCGAAAACGGCGCCGCTGGGAAGAGCGACGCCGTCAATCTTTCAATTCTACCCGGACTTAGAGGTTCGGCGTATCGTTGCCGGACTGGTCGTTCCAGGGCTGAACGTTGTTCGAACCGTTGTTCTCAGTCGTCGCCGGCGCCGTCGCGTTGCGGCGGCTCTGCATGAACTGCTCGAATTCGGCCTTGTCGCGGGAGCGGCGCAGGTTTTCGAGGAACTCGTTGAACTCGGCCTGTTCTTCTTCGAGACGGCGCAGCGTTTCGGCCTTGTAGTCGTCGAAGGCGCTGTTGCCGGTGCTCATCGCGCCGCCGAAGCGGTTGCGTTCGGAGCGGAACATCGCGCGCATCTCGCGCTTGCGTTCCCGCCAGGCTTCCTTCCATGCGCGGCGTTCATCGCGATAGCCGGCATATGCGTAAGATCTGCAACCCATTCGTCCACTCCATATGGTGAAAGCCAGAATGGCCAAGCCAATCGGCCAGAAGATGATGAAGCCGGCAATCATCGCCACGATCCATGCGGGACGTCCAACTTCATCCAGTTTGGTGGCGATGCTCATCGCTGCCTCCGTTGGTGTTAATGTTAATAACATTCACATAGATTGGCGGAGGACGGAGGAAAGTCAAGAAGGGCACGAAAATATTTGGAAAGCGAGATGCCGGGGCGCGGTCAGCGCGGCGAATAGCCAAGGCCGTCTAGATAGATCAGGACGCCGGATTCCAGCAGCTCCTCCGGCTTGACCGGCAGGTTGCGGCGCGCATTGTCGCCGCGCAGAAACAGCGAGGCGACGCCGTGGGTGAGCGACCAGATATGGAGCGCGATCATCAGGGCAGGCGCGCGCCGGTCGGCGGGCAGGATGGCGTGAATGTCGGTGGCAGCCTCGCGCAGGACATTGAAGGCTCGGGCGCTCTCGCGGGCAAGGTCCGGCGTCGAGCCATGCGCAATGCCGGCCTCGAACATGGCGGCATAGTGCGCCGGCGCGCGGCGGGCGAAATCGAGATAGGCTTCGCCGATGGCCATCAGCGACTTTACTGGATTGGCCGGCGTGGCGGCACGGGCCTTTTCCAGGACTTCGGCAAACATGGTGAACCCCTGTTCGGCCACGGCCGTCATCAGGCTGTTGCGGTCCTTGAAATGGCGATAGGGCGCGGCAGCACTCACACCGGCAAGGCGCGCGGCCTCCGACAGCGTGACGCCATCCGAACCGTGCTCGTTGATGAGCTTCAACGCGGCCTCGATCAGCGCCTCGCGCAGATTGCCGTGGTGATAACCGCGCTTGTCCCTCACTGTCTTGTCGTCTCTCATGTGAACCAGTCTTACATTGCTGGCTGCGCATTACCAGCAAAAGACCGTGCCGTCACCATCTCGTCGGCTCGCCGGGCGCTGCGGCCTCGATGGCAAGCGCATGCAGACCTTTGTCGAAGGCGGGCTTCAGCACATCATTGATGGCGCGGTGTCGAGCGACGCGGGTCATGCCGACAAAGGCCGGCGCCACGATGCGCACGCGCATGTGGGTCTCATTGCCCTCTTCGGGTGGGCGATGGCCGGCATGGCGGTCGCTTTCGTTGATCACAGCGAGGCGTTCCGGCTGGAAGTGTGCTTCCAGCAGTTGCTCTATCTCTGATTGAACGGACATATCTACCCTTGCAAAGCGGGAAAAAGGGTTCCAGAAGGCCACCAACATTCTTGCTTGTCAATTCTTGTTGTGGGGCTTTTCAAACCCCATACTCAGCGCCTCATGAAACTTGATTCCAAATATTTCGATCGCATCCGCACGCGAAAGCATGCGCAGGCGAGGCCGGAGCCTTCCGCTCCCACCTGTCAGTGGGACGGCTGTGACGAACCGGGAAAGCACCGCGCGCCTGTCGGGCGTCACGCGGAGGGGCAGTATTTTCTCTTCTGTTTCGAACACGTCCAAAAATACAACAAGGGCTTCAACTACTTCTCCGGCCTCTCCGACACCGAGATCGCGCGCTACCAGAAAGAGGCGATCACCGGCCATCGCCCGACCTGGACCGTGGGCGTCAACAAGAACGCCAAACATGGACCGACTCAAGGGACGACCCGCTCCGGGTCTGCCGCTTCCCAGGCGCGCATGAAGGACCCGTTCGGTTTTGTCGAACAGGGGCGCGGACGCGGGCCTCGCTTCGAGCCGCGGGTGAAAAAACTCAAGCCGCTGGAAGGCAAGGCCTTCGAGACGCTGGGGCTTGCCGCAAATGCGACGCCGGAAGACATCAAGTCGCGCTACAAAGAGCTTGTCAAAAAGCATCATCCGGATGCAAATGGCGGCGACCGTGGATCGGAGGAGCGTTTTCGCGCCGTCGTCCAGGCCTATCAGTTGCTAAAGCAGGCGGGTTTCTGCTAACCCGTTGAGATAGGACAAGATTGAACAAAGCCGCCAGGGAAGGCCTTGCGCGGTCGGCCGGACAGGGTCCGCCGCGATGGAGACGCAATGAGCAAGATCGATTTGGAAATTTCCAACCTCCCCGACACCAAGGTCTCGGTTCGCAAGGTTTTCGGCATCGACAGCGACCTGATGGTTCCCGCCTACTCCCAGGGCGACCCCTACGTTCCCGATCTCGATCCGGACTATCTCTTCGACCGCGAAACGACGCTCGCGATTCTTGCAGGCTTTGCGCATAACCGCCGCGTCATGGTTTCCGGCTATCACGGCACCGGCAAGTCGACCCATATCGAGCAGGTTGCGGCCCGCCTCAACTGGCCCTGCGTCCGCGTCAACCTCGACAGCCATGTCAGCCGTATCGACCTCGTCGGCAAGGACGCGATTGTCCTGAAGGAAGGCAAGCAGGTCACCGAATTCAAGGACGGGATTCTGCCCTGGGCCTACCAGCACAATGTGGCGCTCGTCTTCGACGAATACGATGCTGGCCGTCCGGACGTGATGTTCGTCATCCAGCGCGTTCTGGAATCTTCCGGCCGCCTGACCCTGCTCGACCAGAGCCGCGTGATCCGTCCGCATCCCGCCTTCCGCCTGTTCGCCACCGCCAACACGGTTGGCCTCGGTGACACGACGGGCCTCTATCACGGCACGCAGCAGATCAACCAGGCGCAGATGGACCGCTGGTCGATCGTCACCACGCTGAACTATCTGCCGCATGAGCAGGAAGTCGACATCATTCTCGCCAAGGTGAAGAGCTTCCGCGAGAAGAACGGCCGCGACACCGTCTCCAAGATGGTCCGCGTTGCAGATCTGACGCGCGCGTCCTTTATCAACGGCGATCTCTCGACCGTCATGAGCCCGCGTACCGTCATCACCTGGGCGGAAAATGCGGAAATTTTCGGCGATGTCGCCTTTGCCTTCCGTCTCACCTTCCTCAACAAGTGCGACGAACTCGAGCGGACGCTGGTGGCCGAGCATTACCAGCGCGCCTTTGGCGTCGAGCTCAAGGAAAGTGCCGCCAATATCGTGCTGACGGCCTGAAAGCGTTTCCAGGAAAAGTGTGACGCGGTTTTCCGTCCGGAAACGCGCAAAGACAAAGAACTAGAGCGATGGCAGGCAGAGGCGACAATTCGAAGGCCAAACCGGGCGGCGGGGTTGATACCGAGCCGTTGCGGCAGGCGATCACGGGCTGTATCCGCGCGGTTGCGGGCAGCCCGGAGATCGAGGTCGTGTTTTCGAGCGAGCGGCCCGGCTTTGCCGGCGACCGCATGCGCCTGCCCGAGCTTTCCAAGCGCCCGACCGCCCACGACGTCTCCATGACGCGCGGTCTCGGCGACTCCATGGCGCTGCGCAAGGCCTGCCATAACGCCAAGGTTCACGCCGTCATGTCGCCGCAGGGCGAGGATGCCAAGGCCGTGTTCGACGCGGTTGAGCAGGCGCGCGTCGAGGCCATTGGCTCCAACCGCATGGCCGGCATGGGCGACAATCTGGATACGGTTCTCGCGGACCGTTTGGCGAAGTCGAATTACCGTACCGTGACGCGGCGCGAGGATGCGCCGATCCATGACGCCGTCGCCCTTCTGGTGCGCGAGCGGCTGACGGGTCGCAAGACGCCGGCGGAAGCCGGTCCCGTGCTCGATTTGTGGCGCGAGTTCCTGGAAGAGAAGGGCGCGGTCGATCTCGACAAGCTGCCGGCGGCGATCGAAGACCAGCAGGCTTTCGCCAAGCTCGTGCGCAACCTTCTGACGTCGATGGAAATGGCCGAGAATTACGGCGACAACGACACGGAAGAGAATGACGACGAGGACAATTCCTCCGAGGACGACAGCCCGCGCAGCGACGAGGAAAATCAGGACAATGTCGAGGAAGAGGCCGGCGACGATGCCGCACCTTCCGAAGACAGCGAGACCTCGGAAGAACAGCTTGACGACGGCGAAATGGACGGCGCGGAGATTTCCGACGACGACATGAGCGACGACGGCGACGAGGATTCCGAAACTCCGGGCGAGATGAAGCGGCCGGCAACCCCCTTCGACGATTTCAACGAGAAGGTCGATTACAAGGTCTTCACGCAGGAGTTCGACGAGGAAATCCCGGCGGAAGAACTCTGCGACGAAACCGAGCTTCTGCGCCTGCGCGCCTTCCTTGACAAGCAACTGGCGCATCTGCAGGGCGCCGTCGGTCGGCTGGCCAACCGGCTGCAGCGTCGCCTGATGGCGCAGCAGAACCGATCCTGGGACTTCGATCTGGAAGAGGGCTATCTCGATCCTGCGCGGCTTGTCCGCCTGGTCATCGATCCGATGCAGCCGCTTTCTTTCAAGCAGGAGCGAGACACCAAGTTCCGCGATACGGTCGTGACGCTGCTGATCGACAATTCCGGCTCGATGCGCGGCCGACCGATCACGGTCGCCGCGACCTGCGCCGATATCCTGGCGCGCACGCTGGAGCGCTGCGGCGTGAAGGTCGAGATCCTCGGCTTCACCACCAAGGCGTGGAAGGGTGGGCTGTCACGCGAGAAGTGGCTGGCCGACGGCAAGCCCGCGACGCCCGGCCGTCTCAATGACCTGCGCCACATCATCTATAAGTCGGCCGCCACGCCGTGGCGGCGTGCGCGGGCCAATCTCGGCCTGATGATGCGCGAAGGCCTGCTTAAAGAAAACATCGACGGCGAAGCGCTGATCTGGGCGCATAACCGGCTTCTGGCGCGACCCGAGCAGCGGCGCATTCTGATGATGATCTCCGACGGTGCGCCGGTTGACGATTCGACGCTGTCGGTCAATCCGGGCAATTATCTGGAACGCCACCTGCGCGCGGTGATCGAGCAGATCGAAACGAGGTCGCCGGTCGAGCTTCTGGCCATCGGCATCGGTCACGACGTGACGCGCTATTACCGCAAGGCCGTCACCATCGTGGATGCGGACGAGTTGGCCGGTGCTATGACAGAGCAGCTCGCGGCCCTCTTTGCCGACGAAAGCGAAGCGGGCGGCAGCCGACGCGGCATGCGCCGCGCCGGTTGATACGTCGTCTTATGCGGCCTGCATCTTGGCGAGCATGACCTGCAATCCGTTTCCGGTTGAGGTCATGGCCTTGTCAGCATTCTTCTTCTCCTCGACGAGGTTCAGCTGATCCTTGATGTATTGGGTGATGTCATCCTCAAGGGCCTGGCGCTGGTCCAGCGGCATGGATTTCAGCTGGTCCTCCGTCAGATTGTGCGCCTTCAGGTATTGATCGCGCAGGCGCTCGATCGGCGATTTCTTCATGAACTCCAGGAATTCGTCGGCAAGCGCCTTGTTGGCACTGCCAATGTCCTGATTGCGTGTTTTCGGCTGGACCTTGGTCAGATCCCCCATCAAGTCGATCGTCATTGTCTTGTCCCCGTCCGCGCCCGTCCCTTGGCGCCACGCCCATTGATTCACGCACGGCTTGCTTGAGGCTTGCGGGAACGCCGCGTCTTCGCCGTGAAGCTTGTCCACGGCATGGCCTTGCGGATGACAAGGTCGGGATGTCGGTTTAAGGGGAGACAAAGACAAGGAAAGGTGTGATCGCATGAGGCAGGGCAGGGCGCTACTGAAACGGATCATTCTTGCGTCCATACTCTCGATGCCCACCGCGGCATTTGCCGCCCCTCTGGTGGTGGAAAGCAGCCAGATCGATGCGTTCTATCCTCAGAACAAGGACCAGACGCGGTTTGGCCGACTGGAATTTCTGGGTGGTCTGGTGATGAAATCGGCGGACCCGAATTTTGGCGGCTGGTCGTCCATTCGCTTGCGGCCGGACCAGACGCATTTTGTCGGGGTAATCGATAATGGCGACTGGATTACAGGTGCGATTGCACGTGATGCTTCGGGCCGTCTTGCCGGGCTCGCCGATGTGAGCGTCACGCCCATGCTTGCCAAATCCGGAAAGCCGGATGCTCGCAAGGAAAAGATGGATGCGGAAAGCCTCGCCTTCGGGTCCGGCGAAGTGCTTGTCAGTTTCGAGCGGGTTCACCGCGTCGATGTCTATCCCGATCCGGGGTTCGAGACCTCGCCCCCGAAGCGGACGCTTTCCAAGCTGATCCCGGATGCGCGGCTCAAGGCCAACAAGAGCCTGGAAACGGTCGTCGTGGCCCCGCGGGATGGACCTCTGGCCGGCTCGCCGGTGATTGTTGCCGAAGAGAGCCTGAATGCGGCGGGTGACAATTACGCCGCCGTGCTCGAAGGCCCGCGCAAGGGTATCTTCTTTGTCCGCCGGCAGGGTGTCTTTGACATCAGCGACGGAACCTTTCTGCCGAGCGGCGACCTCGTGCTGCTGGAACGCAGCTTCAACCTTCTGCAGGGTGTTTCGATCCGGCTGCGGTTGATCCATGCCGCCGATATCAAGCCGGACGCGACTGTGGACGGCGAGGAACTGATGGTGGCAGATATGAGCCATCAGATCGACAATATGGAAGGCGTGGACGCTTTCCGCGCCGCTGATGGCTCGACGCATCTGGTCCTGGTCTCCGACAACAACAATTCGTTCCTCCAGAAGAATATCATGCTGGAGTTTAGGCTGCAGGATTGAGGAGACGTACGTTCGGCGGGTCCTGAATTCTTCCGTCACGCCGGGCTCGGACCCGGTATGACGGAAGCTGAGGATCAAGCCTTCGCGGGCTCGACCGGCATGGGTTTCACCACGGAGATGAAGGCGCCGTAGGGCAGCAGGAGGACGATACCGGACAGCAGCTTCACGGAGAAGTCGCCGATGGCCCAGGAGATCCAGCGCGGGGCTTCTGCGGTGAAGATACCGAGGATCGCGCCCCAGCCGATGGCGAAGTCGTCGTTCGGGCCGATGAAGGCGAAGATCGGTGCGAAGGCCAGCGAGAAGAAGATGATCGTGTCGAGGGCGGAGCCGAGCAGGCTCGCGATCAGCGGCGCCTTCCACCATGACAGACGACGCAGGCGGTTGAACACCGTGATGTCGAGCAACTGGCCAACCAGATAGGCCGTACCGGATGCAATCGCGATGCGATGCGTCGAGGCGAAGATGGAAAAGACCACCGCCACGGCAAAGCCGACGGCGACCACCTTGCGCGCGGCCGACGGGCCGAACTGGCGGTTCGTCAGGTCGGTGACAAGGAAGGCGAAGGGATAGGTGAAGGCCCCATAGGTCAAGAGATCGGCGAGGTTGATGCCGAAGAGCGTGGTCTGAACCGGGAACTGCACGAGATAGTTGGAAGAGACGACCACGAGGGTCATCAGGGCCACGAAGGGCAGAGTGCGCTTGTCGATCAGCATTTTTTTATCCTGGGTGATGCCACCAGTTGGAGGAACGGAAATGTAATGGAGAGGCCGAAAGGTCTCATTCATGAGAAAAGGCTCGGATGCGGTGCATCCAAGCCCTTCATCAGAATTTCAAGCTCAGTCGATCAAGCAGCTTCAGCGAGCTTCTTGGCGATCTGGCGCTTCAGCAGGCGGGCGCGCATGCTGAGTTCGTTCTCATTTGCCTTGGCGAGGAAGGCATCAAGGCCACCGCGATGCTCGACAGAGCGCAGTGCTGCAGCGGAAACGCGCAGGCGGAAGCTCTGGCCGAGTGCGTCCGAAATCAGCGTCACGTTGACGAGGTTCGGCAGGAAGCGGCGCTTCGTCTTGTTGTTTGCATGGCTGACGTTGTTGCCAACCTGGACGCCCTTGGCGGTCAATTCGCAGCTGCGCGACATGGTTACACCCTATGTTTTCGTGCGGCCGGGCAAAAGGTTTCCGTTGCCGGAACGGCTTTTTCCATCTGGCCGTGATTGGAAAGTTGCGGTTCTATAGTCACACGGCGGACATACGTCAAGCCAAACCTCATGAAAACGCCGAAATTCCGGCCTGCAATATGCTGGGCGGGGCGTTCAGCCGGCATTCAGCAGGTCGGTGAGAGGATCGCCCGGATATCATATTTCTCCCATTTCGGTTTGAACTGATGAACCAGAAGCGTGTGATGAAGCTTTTTCGCCCGGCCCGTCTGGCCGTCCTTTCCCTCTCGGCGCTTGCCGTCGCGGCACCGCTGAATTCAGCGGTGCCGGCGGCAACGATCAATCATGTGACGGATTACGCGATTACCTTCTCGGGGCTCAGCCTCGCCAAGGCCTCCTTCCGGACAGAGATTGCAGGCAAGGCTTTCCAGATTCACGGCCAGTTCAAGACGACGGGGCTTGCGCGTCTCTTCAGGAGGGTCGAAGGCTCGGCAAACGTGTCCGGCAAGCTGAGCGGCGATCGCTTCATCGCGGAAAGTTATCGCTCCGATTATGTCGCGGGCACCGCGCACAAGGTCTATGAGGTGTCATTCGCCGGCGGTGGTGTGAAGTCGTTTCAGGCGCAACCACCGCTCAATCCGCCAGCAAACTGGGTGCCGATCACGCCGGCCGATATCGCCCGCGCCGTCGATCCGCTTTCGGGCCTGATCCTGCCGGCTGACGCCAATCCATGTGCGGCCACCATCCCGGTTTTCGACGGTGAGGCGCGGACCGATTTCCAGCTCACTGATAGGGGCGTGAAGACCTACAGCAACGGCCGTGAGAAGCTCGAAGCGCATGTCTGCGGCCTGAAGATCGGGCTGAAAGCCGGATATCGCAAGGGCAAGAGCGATATGGAATATGTCGCCAAGCTCAAGGATATGGAGATCTGGTTTGCCAAATCTCCGGTTGCCGATGTATATGCTCCGGTGAAGATCCTCGTGCCGACCGGGTTCGGATCTGTGGAGATTGCTGCAACCCGATTTGGTGCCTGAGGTCCGATTGTCCCGGCCATGAGGCCGGAGACGAAACGATGAAATCCCGCGCGACCCTGATCGGGTTCACCGCCATTCTCATGTGGTCGCTTCTGGCGCTGATGACGGCGGCGTCCGGCAAAATGCCGCCCTTCCAGCTTGCGGCCGTGACCTTTCTGATCGGCAGCCTTCCTGGCCTTGTCATGCTGGCGGCCAAGCCCGCGCGCATCGCCGCCTTCCGCCAGCCATGGCCGGTCTGGGTGACAGGGATCGCCGGGCTTTTCGGCTATCACTTCCTCTATTTCACGGCGCTTCGCAACGCGCCGCCGGCGGAAGCGGGGTTGATTGCCTATCTCTGGCCGCTCTTCATCGTGCTTGGCTCCGCGCTGCTGCCGGGTGAAAAGCTGCGGCTGCATCATGTCGTGGGCGCGGTGCTGGGCCTTTCCGGCTCGTTCCTCATCGTCTCGCGCAATGGCCTCTCCTTTGATGGGGCCTATACGCTCGGCTATATGATGGCCTTTCTCTGCGCCTTCACTTGGGCGGCCTACTCGCTGATGTCGCGGAAGTTCGGCTCGGTGCCGACCGATGCAGTGACGGCCTTTTGCCTGGCAACGTCGCTCCTGTCGCTGATCAGCCATCTGGTGCTGGAGCAGACCGTCTGGCCGGAAACGACCAGCCAATGGGTGGCCGTGGTTGGCCTCGGCCTCTTTCCGGTGGGACTTGCCTTCTACACTTGGGATTACGGGGTGAAGAAGGGCGATATCCAGTTGCTGGGGGCGGCCAGCTACGCCGCGCCCCTGCTCTCGACCGGAGCACTGATCCTCGGCGGGTTTGCCGAGCCATCCTGGCGAATCGCCGGCGCTGACCTGCTGATCACGGTCGGAGCTGTGATTGCCGCGCGGGACATGATCTTCAGGCGCCGGGCGCAGGCCTAATTCCTATTGCGCCGGCTGCCAGTCCGGCGGGGCCATTTCGAAGCTCTCGAAGGTGAAGCCAGGCGCAACCGTGCAGCTCACCAGCGTGAAGCCGCCCGTTGGCTCTGCCGATTGCCACCAGCCGGCCGGCACAATGACCTGGGGCCGCTCGCCCACGACGACGTCGGGGCCAAGGCGATGCGTGACAACCGAATTGCCGTCTTCAGAGAGCGAAAGCATAAGCGGCGCGCCGGCATGATAGAGCCAGACTTCGCTGGCATCCGTCACCTTGTGCCAATGCGAGCGCTCGCCCCTTTCCAGCAGATAGTAGATCGCCGTGGAATGGCCGCGGGGGCCGCCCTGGCTGTCGCGGAAGGTCTCGGCATACCAGCCGCCTTCCGGGTGGCGCTGCATGTTCAGGGCCGCAATGATGTCTGCCGGCGTCATGTCCGCCGCGCTCACTTGAAATTGTCCTTGCCCTTGCGGATTTCGGCGAATTCTTCCGCCGACCTGGCACGCAGGAAGGGGTTGGTCAGCTTTTCCAGCGCAATAGTGGTTGGGGCGGTGAAGCGGTTCTTCTCGCGCAACTCCGCGATCTCCTCCGCGCGGGCGACAAGTGCGGGATTTTCCGGCTCCACCGTCAGCGCATAGCGGGCGTTCGAGAGCGTATACTCGTGACCGAAATAGACCGTCGTGTCGTCCGGCAACTGGCCGAGGCGCTGCAGCGAATTGTGCATCTGCTCCATCGTCCCTTCGAAGACGCGGCCGCAGCCGAGGGCGAAGAGCGTGTCGGCGGAAAAGAGGAGCTTGTCCTCAGGCAGGTGGTAGCAGATATGGCCGAGCGTGTGGCCGGGGGTGAGGATGACCTCGACCGGATGGCCCGCGAATTCGAATCGCTCGCCGTCCTCCACGGTATGGGTGAGGCCGGCGATCTTTTCCTTTTCTCCTTCCGGACCGATGACGTCGAGCTTGAAACGCGCGGCGAGTGGCGCGATGCCGCCCACATGGTCGTGGTGGTGGTGCGTGATGAAGATATGGCTCAGCGTCCAGCCGCGTCGTTCCAGCGCTTCCAGGATCGGGCCTTCTTCCGGGGCATCTATTGCCGCCGTCAAACCGGTTTCCGGATCATGGATAAGGACGCCAAAATTGTCCGAGAGGCAGGAGAAGAGATCGATATCCAGCGCAGTCATTTGGGTTTCCCGGTTGTTGACCTTATCTGGAATCTAGTCGCTCGCGGCTTGATGTCCACCCGTCTCCTGATAACAATTGATCCATGTATGCCGATATCGTCGATCTCAGAGAATTCTATCTGTCGCCCGTCGGGCGGATGGCGGAGCAGTCGATCACCATGGCGCTCTCGGCGATCTGGCAGGATGTGCCCGACGAGCGGTTGATGGGGCTGGGCTATGCGCTGCCGTATCTTGATCGTTTCAAGGCCGGCGCGGAACGCACCTTTGCCTTCATGCCGGCGGGGCAAGGCGCGGTAAATTGGCCGATTCCCGGCTTGTCTGCTGCTGCTCTGGTGTTCGACGAGGAATTGCCGCTGCCGGATGCCGCCATTGATCGCGTGCTCATGGTCCATTCGCTGGAATTTGCCGAAAGCCCGCGAGAAACACTGAAGGAGCTCTGGCGTGTGCTCGCCCCCGGCGGCCGCCTCGTCATCGTGGTGCCGAACCGGCGTGGGCTCTGGGCGCGGCTCGACAACACCCCGTTTGGTACGGGACGGCCCTATTCGCGCAGCCAGTTGATCGCGCTGCTGCGCGAGACGAATTTCACGCCAGGTGCGATGAGCGAGGCGCTGTTTTTCCCGCCGGCCGCCCGCCGCTCGCTGCTTGGAATGTGGCAGGGCATGGAAAAGGTGGGACGCAAACTCTGGCCCGCCTTCTCCGGCGTCGTCATCATCGAAGCGCATAAGCGGCTCTATCAGGGCCTGCCCGTCGCCGTCCGCGCATCGCGCCGCGTCTTCGTGCCGGTGCTGGCGCCGCAGGGCGTGCCGACAACGCGGGTAGCGGTGGATTGAAGGCGCGATTTCTCCTTCTCCCAAAAGGGGAGGGGAGGCATGCGCTGATCCGTCCCAAATGCCGACCCTCGACAACGACGCCATTCCGCACTATTGCCTTGACCTTCCCAATTGAGGCCAAGTTCAGGGGCTTTTCGCATGACTACGACCGCATCCGCACCCGTTCCGCGTCCCGGCGTGATGGATATTTCGGCCTATGTGCCGGGCAAGGATGGGGCAGGCTTTGCCGGCCGTGTCTTCAAGCTGTCGTCCAATGAGACCCCTCTGGGGCCGAGCCCCGCTGCCATTGAGGCCTATCGTCATGCGGCGGACCATCTGGAGCTTTATCCGGACGGGCAGGCGACGGAACTGCGTGAGGCGATCGGCGCGGTGCATGGGCTGAACCCGGCCAATATCATCTGTGGTGCCGGCTCCGACGAGCTGCTGGGCCTCATTTGCCGCTGCTATCTCGGTGCTGGCGACGAGGCCATCATCACGGAACACGGCTTCCTCGTCTATCGCATCCAGATCATGGCGTCCGGTGCAACCCCGGTGACAGTCAAGGAAGACGACTGCCGGGTGAATGTCGACAATATCCTCGCAGCGGTGACGGAAAATACCAGGGCGGTCTTCATCGCCAATCCGGGCAACCCGACCGGCTCCTATATCCCCATGTCAGATATCCGCCGTCTGCATGCCGGCCTGCCGCCTCATGTTCTTCTGGTGCTGGACGCGGCCTATGCCGAATATGTTCGCCGCAACGACTACGAGACGGGTGTCGAGCTTGTTTCGGCCAATCGCAATGTCGTGATGTGCCGCACCTTCTCGAAGGCATATGGGCTCGCTGCGCTGCGCGTCGGCTGGCTCTACGGGCCGGCGGACATTCTGGCGGCGCTGAACCGTGTGCGTGGCCCGTTCAACATGACGGTGCCGGGTCTTGCGGCCGCTGCGGCTGCCGTGCGTGATCAGGCCTTTGTCGAAAAGGCGGTGGCGCATAATTCGCTCTGGCTGGAAAAGCTGACACATGCCTTCGAGGCGATCGGGCTGAAGGTGACACCTTCGGTCGCCAATTTCGTCCTCCTTCATTTCCCGGACACGCAAGGCAAGCGGGCGCCGGATGCGGATTCATTCCTCTCTGCGCGTGGTTACATCTTGCGCGGCGTCGCGGGTTACGGCCTGCCCAATGCGTTGCGCATGACGGTCGGAACCGAAGAGGCCAATCGCGGTGTCATCGAGGCGCTGGGCGAATTCATGAGGCAGGCATAACGTGACGAAGATCTACGAAAACATTGCCCTGATCGGCATCGGCCTGATCGGTTCGTCGATTGCGCGGGACATCAAGGCGCATGGGTTGGCGACCAAGGTCACAATCTCCTCGCGCAGCGCCGCGACACTCAAGCGGGCGGAAGAGCTGGAACTTGGCGACGCTTATGTCGCGGATGCGGCGGAGGCCGTGCGCGATGCCGATCTCGTCATCGTTTCGGTGCCGGTCGGCGCGTCCGGCGCGGTGGCCGAGCATATTGCGGGCTCGCTGAAGCCCGGCGCGACGGTCACGGATGTGGGCTCCACCAAGGCGTCCGTCATTGCCCAGATGCAGCCGCATATGCCGGAATATGTCCATTTCATTCCCGGCCATCCGCTAGCCGGCACCGAGCATTCCGGTCCGGATGCAGGGTTTGCGGGACTGTTTGTCGGCCGCTGGTGTATCCTGACGCCAGTTCCGGGCACGGACGCCGGCGCTATCGCCAGACTTCGCGACTTCTGGAATGCGCTCGGGTCCAAGGTCGAGGAAATGGATCCCGTGCATCACGACAAGGTGCTCGCCATCGTGTCGCATCTACCGCATATCATTGCCTACAATATCGTCGGGACAGCGGACGATCTGGAGACGGTGACGGAATCGGAAGTCATCAAATATTCGGCCTCCGGCTTCCGCGACTTCACGCGTCTGGCCGCTTCCGACCCGACGATGTGGCGGGATGTTTGCCTGCACAACAAGGATGCGATCCTGGAAATGCTGGCGCGGTTTTCCGAAGACCTCGCCTACCTCCAGCGGGCGATCCGCTGGGGCGATGGCGATAAGCTTTTCGATCTCTTCACCCGCACGCGCGCTATCCGCCGCTCAATCATCGAGGCGGGCCAGGATACGGCCGCGCCGAACTTCGGCCGCAACGGCGCATCTGCGGAGCTCAAAGCGGGGGAATAGAGCCGAGCGGGATGATGCCGAGCGAGACGCGCCCGTCGCGTATGTTCAGCGTCACCTGGCCGGTCTTTCCGTCGGCGGACAGGCTTTTCAGCAGGATCGAAGCCGTATCGATGAGGGTGATCGCCTGCGGGAAGCTCTTGCTGAGCGTTGCCTGCAGGGCCGCATAGTTCTGGACGTCGATCGTCAGGTCGCCGGATAGCAGGCCGTTTTCCGCGATCCGGAACGGGCCTGAAAAGGCGAGCGTTCCGTTATTGCCGAAATCGATGGCGAGACGCTTGATATCCCCCTGCATGGCTTCGCCGGGAACGATGGGCCCGCCCGAGAGAACATTTCCGCGCCCGTCCAGCGTCGCTTCGAGGCTGGTGGAAAATGCCGGCAGGTTGACCGGGATGATCCCGGTTTCGAGCTTCGAGCCTTCCGAGCGCGACGCGATGTCGAGGTCCGGGCCGTTCTGGCGAACATGAAATTCCGCTCGGTCACTGGTGATCTTCAAGGGGGCGGGCGTTGCAGGCAGCGTGAGCGTGCTGTCGATCTTTCCGATGAAGACCGAACCGTAGGTGATGCCGGTGAGATCGCCACCGATATCGCTATCGAGGCTCTGCCAGTTGGTGTCCGTGGTCAGGCCATTCGGGAATTTCGCCTTGACCGGGCTCTGAATGTTGAACGTGGCATGCAGCGGATTATGCACGAAGGTCGTGGTGCGCACCGAGCCGGTGCTCAGATCCAGCCCGCTGACCGGGTCGATGAATTTGGCGGTGTCGCAGACCGCTGACACACGCGTTGGCAGACCGCTGAAGTCGAGCCTGGCGCAATCCTCCGAAGCCCCCGTGCCGGGCGGCGCGACGACTGCATTCAGATAGACCTTGGCCTGATGCGCGGCGACATAGAGGGCTGCGCCATAGAGGATAACGACAAGCAGGAGCAGTTTGGCCCACCAGGGAAAAAGGCGGCGGCGATTGACGGGCTCGCTGTAAGTCGGCATGGAACACTCCGTGTTGATCATCGAACAGGCGTGGAAGAAAATCGCTCGGGGCGATTTCGGTTCCGCTCCTTGTTTTACGCAATTCCGGACGCAAAACCGCGAAGCACTTTTGCTGGAATTGCTCCATTGTGGTTCGCGATATGGAAGATTTTTGGGTCTTTGGCTACGGCTCGCTGATGTGGAAGCCGGGCTTTCCTTTCGAGGAGCGGGAAATCGCCCGCGCCTATGGCTATCGGCGCTCGCTCTGCATCCGCTCCTGGGTGCATCGCGGCACGCGCGAGCGGCCGGGTCTGGTGCTGGGCCTTGACCGGGGCGGCAGCTGCAAGGGCGTGGCCTTCCGGGTCTCAGAGGCAGAGCGCGAGGGTGTGATTGCCTATCTGCGTGAGCGCGAACTCGTCACCAATGTCTATCTGGAGCGCTTCGCGCTGGCGCGCCTAACCGACGGACGCTGGGTCAGAACGCTGATCTATGTGGCCGATCCGCGGCACGAACAGTTCGAGCGTCCCTCAAGTCCCGAAGCTGCAGCCGATATCGTGGCGACTGCCATTGGCGCATCCGGCGACAATCTCGACTATGTCCGCAACACGGTCACGCATATGCGCGAACTCGGCATCCGTGATCACTGGCTAGAGAGCGTGTTGCTCCACGCCGAGGCAGCCAATCCGGCCATCACTGGCCCTTAAGTTCGGCGAGCCGCCTCTTCACCGTCTGCGGCAGGATCAGGTGCGGATTGGCCGCGACCGTGTCGAGCAGGCATTGGTCGCTTGCCGCCTCCATCGTCTTTACCAGATGCTCGAAGAATGCCTTCTCCTCCATGCCGGGCTGGATGGGCGGTAAAATGCGCGCCTTGATGACGCCGCCCTGGCGCAGCACGGATCGGCGGGGCCAGAATATCCCGGCCTGATGAACAACCGGCACGACCGGCATCTTCAGATCGCGATAGAGGCGGGCGATGCCGTATTTGTAAACGGGCTCCGCAGCCGGCGGCCGGCGCGTGCCTTCCGGGTAGATGATGAGCTGGCGGCCGGTCTTCATCTCATCGAGCGTCCGGGTCATGACTTCGGCCATGGCCTTGCCACGTGCGGCGCGGTTGATGCCAATCATGCGCTGCTTGGCGACATACCAGCCGAAGACGGGGATCCAGAGAAGCTCGCGTTTCAGGATGTAAAGCGGATCTTCGATATGTGGCAGGAAGGCGAATGTGTCCCAGAAGGTCTGGTGCTTCGGCGCGAAAATATAGGCACCCTTGGGCAGGTTCTCCAGCCCCTCGATCTCGACGCGCGTCCCGACGATCACCTTCATCAGCCAGAGGTTCGAGCGTGCCCAGAACTTCGGGACGAAGTAGGCCTTCTTGCGCGGCAGGATGAAGTAGATCGGCGTGAAAATGATCATCTCGGTGATGAACATCATGTAAAACAGCACGTTGAAAATCACTGACCGGATGAGGACCATTCTTGTCTTCCGCTTCCACACATGTCCCGCCCGCCCAAGGGACGGATGCCGCGGCAAGAGCTACACGAAAACCATTCTGTACAAAAGCAAGGAAAACACTTTTGTTGGTAACGGATTCGAGTTCAAAACGGTCGGCCGCTGTGACCCTAACGCTCGCCTTTCCCGCTGCGCAGGCTTGAGGTATCGGGCGTGAAGAGATGGGCCCGGATCGTAGCGCCGACAAGCTTCACGTATTCCGAGATCATCGCCTTTACGACCTCGGGCATCGCCATCCAGTTTTCCGACTTCAGATCCGTGTAGACGATCGGGTAGCCGACATATTGCGTTTCGGGATCGATGCGGTGCAGTTCGAGAAGGCTGCGCGGCATGTGGTAGTTGCTGGTGACGACGAGGACGCGGCGATAGCTGTGCGCGCGTACCCATTTCGCGGTTTCAAGCGCATTGCCGACCGTGTCGATCGCATCGTAGCCGAGATCGACGCAGCAGACGAACAGGCTTTGCGGCGCTCGGGTCATTTCGCGGATGCGGGCCGCCGAGGTATCCGGATGCACGCCCGAAATCAGCAGGCGCTGGCCGGTGCCCGTCTCCAGAAGATTGACCGCCTGGTCGATGCGCTGGGTGCCGCCGGTCAGCACAACCACGGCGTCGGCTTTCGGCTTTTCGGGCGGCGTGAGGCCTGCCACGGTATCGGCAAAGCGCAGGAATCCGCCGAATAGCAGGCCGACGAGGATGAGAACGACATAGCTCAGGCGGCGCAGGAAGACGCGGTGGACCGGACGCGTGGGTTGCCACGCGCCTCGACCGTCCCGAGATGTCCGTACGTTCGCATGGGCCATGACTACTTCATACACTCAGATTGCGGCTGGCGGGTGATTGCTGTCATGTGTTCAAACCGTCGCTGCGGGCGGGATCGGAGCGAATCTGGTCGATCTCATAGATGGTCCGCATAACCGTGAGTCGTGCCGTCAATGTCGTCAGACCGGCAATCAGGATCATGGTCATCGCGATCCCGACATAGCCGAGCCAGCCGACCGAAAACGTGCCGAACAGCGCGGTCGCCTGGTCGCTGGCGGGCGTCGCCAGGGAGCGGGACTGCCACCATGACGCGATCATGAAGAAGAGCGCGGCGAGTGCGCTGCCTGCGCCCGACCCCTTGAGGCTGATGATAAGGAAGTGCTTCTGGAACTCGTTGGCGACGAAGGAGGCTTCCGCGCCGACGAAATGCAGAACCTCGACGATGTGCCGGTTCCCGGAAAGCGCACCGCGCGTGGCGAAGATGACGGTCAGAACCATGGCGGAAAAGACGAGGATCAGCACACCGGTGCCGATGGCGACCGTGGTGCGGGCCATGGAAACCAGCCGGTTGACCCAGGTGCGGTGATCGTCGAGCGAGGCCTGTGGAATTTTCTTGGACAGCGCGTCGCGCATGGCGGCGAAATCCGGCGGGGCGCTTTCGTCGATCGTGACGATGACGAGGCGGGGAACGGGAAGTTCATCGATGTCAAGGTTCGCGCCGAGCCACGGTTCGAGCAGGCGCGACGTGGCCTGCTTGTCCATGATTGTCGCACTTGTTACGCCGACGAACGAGGAGGCGATGTTGCGCGCATCATTCAGAGCCTTGTCCATGTCGAGGCCATCGTCCGGCTTAATCTGGATGGTGATCTCGCGCGAGATCTGGCTCTGCCAGCTCGCCGCCGTGGCGCGCACCATGCTGACCCCGCCGAGCGTCAGGCAAGCAAGAAAGGACATGATGGCGATGACGGCCAGCAGTGCGCTGCCCTGCACGTTGGCCGACGGCACGATCGGCCCGTGCGGACGCGTCTGGACGTCGTTCGGTCTTTTCCGCTGCGGCTGCGCTGGTTTCTTCTCGGCGACGCTCATGAGAAGATTTCCAATCGGCCTTCGGAGAGAATCATTCTGCGCGCATCGACCTGGTCCATCAGCGCGAAATCATGTGTGGCGATGAGCACGGCGGTGCCTTGCCGGTTCAGCTCTCGGAAAAGACCGAGCAGGCGGCGGGCCATCGGCGGATCGACATTGCCCGTCGGCTCGTCGGCCAGCAGGATTTCCGGCCGGTCCATAAGCGCACGGGCGATGGCTGCACGCTGCTTCTCGCCGCCCGACAGGACCGGCGGCAGGACGTTGATGCGTTGGCCGAGACCCACCCACTTCAGAAGTTCGATGACGTCGTTGCGATAGGTATGCTCCTCCTTGCCGCGAACGCGCAGTGGCAGGGACACATTCTCGTAGGTCGTGAGATGGTCGAGCAACTGGAAATCCTGGAAAACGATGCCGATGCGTCGGCGCAGCATGGGCAGGTCTTCGCGGGGGATTGCGGCAATGTCGCGGTCGAACATGCGAATGAGGCCGCGTGTCGGCTTGAGCGACAGGAACAGCAGCTTCAGCAATGTTGTCTTGCCGGCGCCTGACGGGCCGGTCAGAAACTGGAAGGAGCTGGCCGGGATATCAAAGGTGATGTCCCGGAGGATTTCCGGCCCCAAACCATAGCGCAATCCGACATTTTCGAAATGTATCACGGCTGATTGCGGTTCCTGATCGACGTTTCCAGAGGGCGCGCCGCATGGATGTTTTCAGATCGGCGCAGAGCGCCGGCCCACCCGATTTTGCGAAGCATTAACCATTATCGTTTACGTCTCATAGGGATTCGTTTCAATGCCCGAGCCCGCTTGTCCAACACTGCGGTCCACGGGCGGGGAGGTTTTGCTCATGGCCCCGTACCAGTCCGACAACAGTGCGCGCGTCGCCTATGATGTTATCCCGCCGGAGCGGTCGCTGCAGCGGACGGGCCTGAGGGCAGCGGCCGCACGCGATATCGAGGATGCCGAGTTCGAGGTGGTGTCCACCTCGCCAAAGGCGCGGGCGCATGCGACGATCAACGACAACATCCGCCATTCCTACCAAAGACGGGCGCAGACGAGCGCACGGGAGAATTTCGGCCTGGGCGCCGCCGCAGCGCGCTCCGGGGCGGAAGTTTCGCGCTCAAGGCTGCCTCAATACGGTCTTGCCGGTCTGGGCGCCGCGTTCCTGCTGACACTCGGTGTCGCCGCTTTCTTCAACCTCGGCGCATTTGCCGCAGCGGATGGCGGTGGCCTGGTGATCACGGATATCCACCAATCGCCGATCGATTCGAATGGCCTTCGTGTCATGGAGCTTTCCGGCAATGTCGAGAACCGCTCGCGCGAGGCACAGCCGCTGCCGGCGCTGATCGCGCGGATGAAGTCGGATACGGGCGCCATCAATCAGTCGGCGATCAGCCTAGGTGACGGCCTGCTGGCTGCCGGCGAAACGGCGCGATTCACGCTTCGCATTCCCTCTCCCGGTGGAAAACGTCAGGAAGTCTCGATCTCCTTCGCGCCAAAGGGTGTCTGAAGCCACTGGCTCATGCTAGGCATGGGGACGTTTCATTCCCCGGAGCCCTTTTATGCCTGTCATTCGTGGTAAAGTCATCGAGCCGCTGTTCACATCGGAGGCGATTGCCAAGCGCAACGACGAATTGGCGGACGAAATCGCCAAGGGGCCGACGCGGGACCTGCTGGTCATCTCCATTCTCAAGGGCTCCTTCATCTTCGCGGCCGATCTCATCCGCTCGCTGCATCATGCCGGGCTGGCGCCGGAGGTCGAGTTCATCACCCTGTCGAGCTATGGCAAGGGTACGGTCTCGCAGGGTGTGAAGATCATCAAGGACATCGACAGTGACGTGCATGGGCGCGATGTGCTGCTCATCGACGACATTCTCGAATCGGGCCGCACGCTGCAATTCGCTCGTGACCTGATGTACGAGCGCGGCGCAGCCAACGTTTCCATCGCCGTTCTTCTCGACAAGAGCGTGAAGCGCCAGGAGAAGCTGGAGGCCGATTATGTCGGCTTTGAATGTCCTGATTATTTCGTCGTCGGCTATGGCATGGACGTGGCTTACGCCTTCCGTGAACTGCCGTTTGTCGGCGTGGTGACGGGCGACGCCTGAGCATGATGGCGGTCGCTGTTTGTTAACCACAGCACGATGTGGCCCGTACGCCGCGTACTATTCGGCCGGAAATTTACCTGTCGAAAAGGAAAGTCTGGTGTTTTGTCCCATAAGACAACATGAGCAGGGATAAACACGTGGCCAGGATCCTTATCACCGAAGACGAAGACTCCTTGCGGTCTTTCGTTGCCCGTGCGCTCCGTCTCGACGGACACGAAACCATGGAAGCCGCCGATGGGGCCGAAGGCCTCGAGCGTCTTTCGGAAGGTGCCTTCGACCTTCTGTTGTCGGATATCCGCATGCCCGTCATGGACGGGATCGAACTTGCGCATCAGGCAGCCGACCGTTTTCCCGGCCTAAAAATCCTGCTGATGACTGGTTATGCCGAGCAGCGCGAGCGGGCGGACGACCTTGCCGTCAAGATCGTGGACGTTGTCTCCAAGCCTTTCAGCCTGCCGGATATCCGGCTGGCAGTGGCACAGGCATTGGCGGCCTGATTTTCCCAATTCCGATATGAACCAAAGATCGGCGGCTGCGTCACTGCAGCTGCAATAGCCGTTCGAGATATTGTCGCTCCAGTTCGGGGCTCGCGTTTTCACCGAGCTTGCGGCGGATGATTTCCAGAATCTGGCGGGCGCGTTCGGCGTCGAATTCGTCCGGCACCTTCACGTCCTCGCCGAAATCCGGGCCGGTGCGCCCTTGAGGCCGACCGAGCGGATCGCGGCCTTCCTGGTTCTGGCCCTGCTGCATGTTCCCCTGCGTGCCGCCCTGCTGCCCCTGTTGGGCGAGCTGCTGCATGAGCTCGGACGCGCCCTTGCGTAGCGCCTCGATGGCACGGCCCTGCGAATCCAGCGCATTCTGGCCCTTGCCGTCGCCGAGTGCCCCGGTCGCATCCTTCATTTCCTTGCCGGCGCTGTCGAACCCTTCGCCCGGCTTGACGCCGAACTTGCGCAGCCCTTCCTGAAGGCTCTTGAGGTCCTTCTCCAACTGCTTCTGACGTTCGGACAGATCCTTCAGCGCCTGCTTCAGCTGTTCCTTGGTCATGGAATCTTCCGGCCGACCGCCCTCCTGCGGCTTCCGGCCGCCGGGTTCCGGCGGCATCGGCTGGTTCATTCCGTCCTGCTGGCCATCCTGCTGGTCGTTCGGTCGGCCATTAGGGTCGGCCTCTTCGTTCTGACCCTGCTGGTTCGGATTGTTGTCGAAAAGCTGCTGGTCCTGCCCATTGTTCGGATCGCCATATTGCATCCGGTCGCGCAGGGCCTGTTCCTTCGAGAATGTGTCGTCGAGAAGCTTCTTCTGGTCCTGCAATAGCTTGCCGAGCTTGTCGATCTCGCCGCGCATCTGGTCCTTGCCCTGCTGTTGACCCTTGTTGGGGCGGGCGGTCTGCATGTTGTTCATCATGCGCTGCATCTGGTTGAGAAGATTGCGCGCCTCGTCACGCGAGCCGCTTTCGGCCAGCTTCTGGATCTCGTCCAGCATCTTTTCCAGATCCTGCTGGCGCAGCATCTTGCGGCTATCCGCCGACATCTGGTTCTGGTCGGGATTGTTCTGCATCTGCTTGGCCAGCGCCTGCATGAACTCGTTCATGGCCTTGCGGAGTTCGTCCGTGAGCTTGAGGATTTCCTCGTCGGAGGCATTGCGGTTTAGCGCGTCGGAAAGCGCCTGCTGCGCATCCTTGACCTTGCGCTCGGCATTGGCCACGTCGCCGCCTTCGATGCCGAGCGCGATCTGCCAGATATAGTCTGCCGTCGCCTTCAGATCCTTCTCCGAGCGGGCAAGGCGCATCTGCTGGCCGGCGGAGCGGATGAGCAGGAATTGCGTGAGGTCCGGGATTATCTCTTCAGGACGAATGAACAGCGCCGCGTTCAGCTCTATGGCGCGATCGAGCTTGCGCTCGTCGAGCGCGAAGACCTGACGTTCTTCTGCCACAGCGGCGGCCAGCGGTTCGCGGAAATTGCGTGCCGGCAGAATGATATCCTTCGTTTCGCTGCGGCCCTGATGGCCGGCAGCATCGGTCGCAATGAGGGTGAGATGAACCTTCTTTCCGGCAAGGGGATGTTCGGTGAGATCGCGGCTGGTCACGCCCTTGGCTTCGCGCGCGTCGGCGCGCGGCAGTTCAAGCCGGAATTCCGGCGGTGGATAGAGCGGTACCGCGCCGACCTCCTGCTCGGCAGGCTCGATCAGGGCCTGCGCGGATGTCAGGCCATAGTCATCGCTGGCCTTGAAGGTGATTTCGAGGGCACCGCTCACCGCGCGCTGCGGTTCTCCTTCAAAGGAAATCTGCGGCGGCTCGTCTTTCTGGATATCGAAGATCCAGCGGTTTCCGCCCACGTCGAGAATGCCCGGCAGGGTGAGGGCAACCTGGAAGGTCTTGCCCTCTGCCGGCTGCTGCTTGTCATCCGACTTCGCCACGGCATCCGCGACGAGCGGAATGGGAGCCTGTGCGCCCGTCGGCGCAAAGGTCACCGGAACATCCGTCTTCTCACCCGAAAGCCGGACTGTCAGCCGCGATCCTTCGGGCACAAGAAGCGGCTTGGTATCGGCGGAACTGGCATCGGGGACGGCCAGAAAAACCGGTGGCTTGCGTGTATAGACGGGCGGCGTCACCCAGGCATCGACACGCAGGCCCGCAACTGCATCGCTGACCGGTATCGGACGGAAGGGATCGGCCAGCCGACCCGCATTGTTGGACCAGGAAAAACCGAAGGCAACGAAGAGCAGCAAGGCGGGAAGCGCGCGAAGCGCAAAGCGGTCATGGGCCGCGATATCCGGCGTCGGCGTGCCGGTCGTCAGCACGCCGACGAGGCGCGCCATGCGGCGCTTGTGCTCGTGCCAAAGCGCCTCGCCGAAGGGACCGCTCGTGGTGGCGGGAACGTCTTCCAGGGCAGCGAGCGCCCGGTGGGCAAGACCGCTGCGCTCCTCGATACGCCGCGTGGCTTCCGCGTCGCTTGGCCATTTGGCGGTGACAATGCGGATGAGGGACCAGAGGAAGACGAGACCGAAGAGAATGGCCAGGCCGCGCGCGATGCTCGCGGGCATCAGCCGAAAGAGACCGAACCAGCTGGTTGCCGCATAGAGAGCCGCGACAGACAACGGCACCAGAGCCAGCGGCGCGAGCCGCTCGAGGAAGAGCACGATCTTGGCAAGGCGGCGCGAGAACGCAATGCGCCGTTTCAGGCGGCCGATGCCGTCTCCCCCGCCTGCGCTCGACTCGCGATTATCCATGCCGCTCCTTCATGCGTTCCGGGCGACAGAATACCATTCTTTGTGGCAAAGGCGAGGGCAGGGCCGGGTTATTCCAGCCAGTCCGGGACGGAATCGAGACCGATTAGTTCCTCGTAGCTCGTGCGCGGGCGGATCACATGATAGCGGTCGCCGTTGACGAGAACTTCGGGCACGAGCAGGCGGCTGTTATAGGTGCCGGCCTGAACTGCGCCATAGGCACCGGCCGAGCCGATGGAGAGAAGATCGCCGGGCTTCGGCATCATCATCTCGCGGTCCAGCGCCATATAATCGCCTGTCTCGCAGACCGGACCAACGACATCGGCCTTGATGAGCGGCGCATTGGCGGCGGAAATGACGGCCGGCTTGATCTCGTGCCAGGCCTCATAAAGCGTCGGGCGGACGAGGTCGTTCATGGCGACGTCGACGATCACGAAAGTCTTCTCGCCGCCGTCCTTCACATAGAGGACTTCGGTGAGCAGAATGCCGGCATTGCCGGCGATCAGGCGACCGGGCTCGGCCACGATCTTACAATCGAGACCGCGCAGCTGGTTCTTCACCACATCGGCATAGTCAGCCGGGAGCGGTGGAATGTCGTTCGAATCCTTGTACGGGATGCCGAGACCGCCGCCGATATCGACATGCTCGATCATGTGGCCGTCGGCGCGCAGGGTCTCGACCAGCTCCTTCAACAGGCGGAAGGCATCAGCGAAGGGCTGCAGCTCGGTGATCTGGCTGCCGATATGCATGTCGATGCCGGTCACTTCGATGCCGGGCAGGCGCGCGGCATGGGCATAGACGGCGCGGGCGCGGTCATAGGAAATGCCGAACTTGTTTTCCTTCTTGCCGGTCGAGATCTTGGCATGGGTCTTCGCGTCCACATCGGGGTTGATGCGGAAGGAGACCGGCGCGCGCTTACCTGCCTTGACGGCGCGCGCGTTCAGCAGTTCGAGTTCCGGCTCGGATTCGACGTTGAAGCAGTAGATTCCGGCTTCGAGTGCCAGATCCATCTCGCGCACGGTCTTGCCGACGCCCGAGAACATGATGCGCGAGGCGGGAATGCCGGCGGCCAACGCGCGGCGAAGCTCGCCTTCGGATACGACGTCGATGCCGGCGCCGAGGCGGCCCAGCACCTTCAGCACGGCCTGGTTGGAATTCGCCTTCATCGCATAGCAGACGAGCGAATCGACATCCTTGAAGGCCTGCGAGAAGACCGTATAGTGGCGCTCGAGCGTGGCGGTCGAATAGACATAGCAGGGGGTGCCGACGGCCGCGGCGATTTCTGCCACCGGCACGTCTTCGGCGTGCAGCACGCCGTCGCGATATTCAAAATGGTTCACGGGGGAGCGACCTTATAGAAGCGGATCGAGAATGAAGGGCTTGTCTTCCTTCGGCAGCGGCTTGGTCTTCACCGTCCCGGTCGCCTTGTCCATCGTCTGGCCCTCATAGGTGCCGGGTGCATCAAGGTCGCCCTTGCGGCCGCAGGAGGAGACGGTTGCGACAATGGCGACGCATGCGGCGGCGAGCGCCAGTTTCTTGAACAATTCCGGCATCGGAAATGCAGGCCCTTCTTGTTAACGTGCGAGAACACTTAAACGATTGCCGGCGCGCTTGCACTCCAATTTTGCTGAAGTCAAATCGCGCTGCGTGATCAAACCCGCTTCTTCCACGCCTCGATCTGGAACCGCACCTGATCCGGCGCCGTGCCGCCATAGCTCTTGCGCGAGGCAACGGAGGCGTCGACGGTGAGGACGGCATAGACGCCGTCGTTGATATCCGGATGGATCGCCTTCAGCTCATCCAGCGAGAGACCTGCGAGATCGACGCCCTTCTTTTCAGCTGCGGCAACGGCGGCACCCGTGACATGATGCGCATCGCGGAAGGGCAGGCCCAGTTCGCGCACCAGCCAGTCGGCGAGGTCGGTCGCGGTCGAGAAGCCCGAGCCGGCTGCCTTGCGCATGGAGACGGTGTTGACCGTCATGTCGCCAATCATGCCAGCCATGGCGGCGAGCGACAGTTCGAGGCTTTCGGCGGCGTCGAAGACCTGTTCCTTGTCTTCCTGCATGTCCTTGGAATAGGCGAGCGGCAGGCCCTTCATGACGGTCAGAAGCGCGATCAGCGAGCCGTTGATGCGGCCGGTCTTGGCGCGCACCAGTTCGGCGGCATCCGGGTTCTTCTTCTGCGGCATGATGGAGGAGCCGGTGGAGAAACTATCCGACAGCCGCACGAAATTGAACTGCGGCGTAGACCAGATGACGATTTCCTCGGCCAGACGTGACAGATGCGTGGCGCAGATGGAGGCGAGCGACAGGAATTCCAGCGCGAAATCGCGGTCGGAGACCGTGTCGATGGAGTTGCGGGTGGGCTCGCGGAAGCCGAGCGCCTTCGCCGTCATGTGGCGGTCGATCGGATAGGGCGTGCCGGCGAGCGCTGCGGCGCCGATCGGGCTTTCGTCCATGCGGGTGATGCAATCGCGGACGCGCGACCGGTCGCGGCCGAACATCTCGACATAGGCCATGCAATGATGGCCGAAGGTGACGGGCTGGGCCGTCTGCAGATGGGTGAAGCCGGGCATCACCGTATCGGAATGCTCCTCGGCGCGGGCGAGGAAGACGGAAATGAGCGCGGTGAGCGCCGCATCGACCTTCACCAGCTCTTCCTTGACCCAGAGGCGGAAGTCGAGCGCCACCTGGTCGTTGCGCGAGCGGGCGGTGTGGAGCCGCTTGGCGGCAAGACCGATCTGGTCGGCGAGCCGCGCCTCGACATTCATGTGAATGTCTTCAAGTTTGCGTGAGAACTCGAATTTGCCGTTTTCGATTTCCGCGCGGATGCTATTGAGACCTTGCGTAATCTGTTTCAGGTCCTCGGCGGAAATGATGCCTTGCTTTGCCAGCATTTCGGCATGCGCCAATGAGCCGCGGATATCCTGGGCGTAGAGTTTCTTGTCGAAGCCGATGGAGGCGTTTATCTCCTCCATGATCGCGGCAGGACCGGAGGCGAAACGTCCGCCCCACATCTGGTTTGAGGATGTCTTGTCTTCGGCCATGGATCACGATCCCGGAGTTGATTTCGAAATGACGACTGAAAACCGAAAGGCGCTTCCCGTTCTCACGCTTGCCGCGGCAGCGGTGGTCCTGGGCGTCCTGTCCGGAGCCGTCGCGGTTTACATGAAGAGTTCCGGGTCTGGCAAGGATGCGCTTGCCGCAAGCGGCGATTGCGCCAAATCGGACGCGCTGATGGCGAAGCTGAAGCCGCTGATGAAGGGCCAGGTCGCAGCCCTCGTCGCCGCCAACCCGCCGCGCTCGCTTGGCGACTTCACTTTCAGGGGCCCGGACGGCAAGGCGATGACGCTTGCCGACTTCAAGGGTAAGACCGTGCTTCTCAATCTCTGGGCGACATGGTGCATCCCCTGCCGCACCGAAATGCCGGAACTCGACGCGCTGCAGAAGGAAATGGGTGCCGACGGCAAATTCGAGGTCGCCGCGATCAATATCGACACCGGCAACGACGACAAGCCGAACGCCTTCCGCAAGGACACCGGCATCACCTCGCTCGCCTTCTATCGCGACAACACGCTGAACACCTTCAACCGCCTCAAGAAAGAAGGCCTCGCCTTTGGTCTCCCGGCGACGATGCTGATCGACAAGGACGGGTGTCTGGTCGCCGCGATGAACGGGCCGGCGGCGTGGCATAGCGAGGATGCCAAGGCGCTGGTGGTTGCGGCGAAGGGGGAGTGAAGAGACGTTGACTCTGTAGCCGTCCCCCTCACTTGGAATTTCTAGCAATTAGCTGAAGCTAAGATGCTGAAATTCCTTTCTCCCCCACCAAAGGGGAGATTGGAGCGCGCGGCAGCCGCATTCTCCCCATCTCCCCCTTGTGGGCGAGAAAGCAAAATCACGGTCTTAGCCGCAGGCTAAGTCGTAGATTTTGCAAGAGAGGGGGTTCTGCTACCCTGCACAGCGTTACCGTGTCGGAACCGGCACTTCGCCGCGATAATCGTAGAACCCGCGGCCCGTCTTCCGCCCCAGCCAGCCGGCTTCGACATATTTTACCAGAAGCGGGCAGGGGCGGTATTTGCTGTCGGCGAGGCCGTCGTAGAGGACCTGCATGATCGACAGGCAGGTGTCGAGGCCGATGAAATCGGCGAGCTGCAGCGGGCCCATCGGGTGGTTGGCGCCGAGCTTCATGGCCGTGTCGATGGCCTCGACCGAGCCGACGCCTTCATAGAGCGTGTAGATCGCCTCGTTGATCATCGGGAGAAGGATGCGGTTGACGATGAAGGCGGGGAAGTCTTCCGAGACCGTGATCGTCTTGTCGAGCGCGGTCACATAGGCGCGGGCGGCTTGGAAGGTCGGGTCGTCGGTGGCGATGCCGCGCACCAGTTCGACCAGTTTCATGATCGGAACCGGGTTCATGAAATGGATGCCCATGAAGCGTTCCGGCCGGTCGGTGGCCGAGGCAAGGCGCGTGATCGAGAGCGAGGACGTGTTCGTCGCCACGATTGCCGTCGGCTTCAAGAGCGGGCAGAGCTGGGCGTAGATCTTGCGCTTGATCGTCTCGTCTTCGGTCGCCGCCTCGATGACAAGATCGGCTTCGGACAGAACGGCCATGTCGGAACCGCCGGAAATGCGGGCCATGGCGGCTTCGCGGGCATCTGCCGTGATCTTGCCGCCGGCGACCTGGCGCGCCATGTTGGCGCCGATGGTGGCGATGCCGGCTTCGACGCGGTCTGCGGAAATGTCGTAGATGGCGACCTTGTAGCCGGCCAGCGCGCTCACCTGCGCGATGCCGCCGCCCATCTGGCCTGCTCCGATGACGCCGATCTGTTCGATGGCCATTGTCTTGTCTCCCCCAAGTCTTTCCGCTTGTAACCCTTGAAATCTCTTGGCTTCTCAGCCTTGCCTAGTGATAACGTCAGACAGTGGCGATGACCAGTCATTTCGCAAGTGCGAGATGAATTCAATCGATTTGTTTTTGCAGAATTCTCAAGTGTAAAAAGGTTGCGACGCTTATGCAGGTCAAGATGAACGGCAATGTCTCTTTCTGGTATGCCGATCTCGGCGGCCTGCCGGAAAAACGCGCCGCTCTGCCGGGCGATCGCGACGCCGACATCTGCATCATCGGTGCAGGTTATACCGGTCTCTGGACGGCCTATTACCTGAAGAAGGCCGATCCTTCGCTCGCCGTCGTCATCCTTGAACGCGAATTTGCCGGCTTTGGCGGATCGGGGCGCAATGGCGGGTGGCTTTCCGGCGGCTTCGACTGGTCACGGGAGAAATATCTGAAGACATCGAGCCGTCAGGCCGTGATAGCCATGCAGAGCGCCATGGCGGGGACGGTAGACGAAGTGATCCGCGTTGCGGAGGCCGAAGGGATCGACGGGGATATCGTCCAGACCGACAACCTTGTCGTGGCGACCAACGTGGCGCAGATGGGCCGCCTCGGAGAAGACTATCGGTCCATGCTCGATTGGGAGGTTCCGGCGGAGAAGGTCGCGCTGCTCAACGCTCGCGAGGCGGCGGAGCGGGTTCGGATTGAGGGCCTTCAGGGCGGGCTCGTTGTGCGCGGCATGGCGCGCGTGCAGCCGGCGAAGCTCGCGCGGGGGCTTGCCGCGGCTGTCGAGCGGCTGGGCGTGACGATCCATGAGGGGACCGCCGTCACCGGTTATCGCAAGGGTCTGGTCGAGACGGATCGAGGCACGGTGCGCGCGCCTGTCATCCTTCGCGCTACCGAGGGATTTACCGCAGGTCTTCCGGGGTATGAGCGCGAGTGGCTGCCGCTGAACAGTGCACAGATCGTGACAGAACCGTTGCCGGATGCGCTCTGGGACGAGATCGGCTGGCGCGGGCGTGAGCTGTTGGGCGAGGGCGCGCATGCCTATTCCTACGCACAGCGCACACGGGAGGGCCGCATTGCCATGGGCGGGCGCGGCGTTCCCTACCGTTTCGGCTCGCGCACGGATGTCAACGGGCAGACGCAGAAGGCGACGATCGAGCAGCTGCATGCGATCCTCCTGAGGCTCTTTCCGAAACTCCGAAACGTGGGCATTGATCACGCCTGGTGCGGTGTGCTCGGCGTGCCGCGCGACTGGTGCACGACAACGGGGTTTGACGAGGTGGCTGGGCTCGGCTGGGCGGGCGGCTATGTGGGTCTCGGCGTTTCGAGCTCCAACCTCGCTGGCCGGACGCTTTGCGATCTCGTGCTCAAGCGCGATACAGAGCTTGTGCGCCTTCCCTGGGTCAACCGCAGGGTCAGCCCGTGGGAACCGGAACCCCTGCGATGGCTCGGCGTTCATGCGATGTACCAGCTTTATAAGCTTGCGGACCGACGCGAGGCGGAGGGGCTGGGGCGCACGTCGCGGCTTGCGCGCCTTGCCGATAAACTCACGGGACATTGATCTCCTGGTGATGGCTGGCACTGGCATCGCGGCGCGACTGGCGATACTCTCCGTTGGACAGATTTGATCAATCGCCGGGTGGACGGGAAGAATTTGCTGAAGCCTTTGGACAGGAACGCGCGCGAGAGCGTAAAAAGATGGACCTACCGATCGTTGCGCCATTCGGTGATGACGGGGCGTCTGCCGCCGGGCAAGGCCGTCACCATCACGGGGCTGGCGGAAGAACTCGGCGTGTCGGCCATGCCCATCCGCGAGGCGCTGCATCTGCTGGTCGCCGACGGGGCGCTGGAACATCTCGACAATCGCCGGGTGCGCGTGCCCAACATGACACGAGAGAAATTCGACGAGACGCTTTCGGCGCGTATTGCGCTGGAAACGCTCGCCGCCGAGCGCGCCATGCTGCATGTCGATGAGGCACGGCTGACGCGGATGCAAACGATCGATGCGGAAATCGACGAGGCCTATGATAGGGGTGATATCGAGACCGGTATCGAACGCAACTTTGCCTTTCATCGCTGCCTCTACGAGACGCGCTCGTCGGCCGTGCTTCTGCCATTGATCGAATCTGTCTGGGTGCGGCTCGGGCCGTTCATGCGCGAAGCCACAGAAAATCTGGAGGAGACCTATCGTTTCGACCGCCATGCCGAGGCCATGCAGGCGATCCGGGACAAGGATGCCGAGGCGCTCAGACGCGCCATCGTTTCCGACATCCAGGATGGCGCCGGCTATCTCGGGCGCAGACGTTTTTCAGAAACGTGAGGCGATCGCTTGGATATCCTGACGATCAACGGCGACACGGGGCGGTATCCGAAAAGCTACTACGCGGCCACTGCTCATCCTTTCCAGGCCCTGCCCGCACCGCAGGGTGAGATGCGTTGCGATGTCTGCATCGTCGGCGGCGGGTTTACGGGCGTTTCCAGCGCGCTTCATCTGGCGAAACGCGGCTACAAGGTCATTCTTCTGGAGGCGAACCGCATCGGTTGGGGCGCCTCGGGACGGAATGGGGGCCAAGTGAATACCGGCATGCGGCTCGATCAGCCGGTGCTGGAGCAGAAGTATGGGCGCGAGACGGCGCATCGGCTCTGGACTGTGGCCACGCAGGCGGTCGATCTGGTCAGGGGGCTGATTGCCGAACACCGGATCGATTGCGGCTTCACGCCGGGTGTCATCCACAGTTCGCACCGCGCCGGCGATGGACGACACTTCACCGAACTGGTCGCGACGATGCGCGAGGACTACGGCGTACGGTCGATGGACTATCTCGACCGCGACGCGCTGCACGCACTTCTGCCGACGGATTTCTATTGCTGCGGCTTGCTGGACCGCGACGCGGGTCATCTACATCCGCTGAACTATCTCTTCGGGCTTGCCCGCGCCGCGCAGGCGCATGGGGCGGTGCTGCATGAGGCTGCGCGTACGGTAGCGGTCGAGAAGGGCAGCCCGGTCACGGTGAAGACCGAGAAGGCGACGATCCGTGCCGATCACGTCGTGGTGGGCGTCAACGGTTATGGCGGCCGGGTGGTCGGCGAGGACGAACCTTATGTCATGCCGATCAATGCCTATATCGGCACGACCCGGCCTTTGACCGAAGACGAGGCGGCGCGGGTTCTGACAAAGGACTATGCCGTCGCGGATTCGAAATTCGTCATCAACTATTTCCGCCTGACGCGTGACCGTCGGCTGCTCTTCGGCGGCGGTGAGAGCTATGGCTATCGTTTTCCGCGCGATCTCGACGGGATCGTCCGGCGGCCGATGACCCAAGTCTTCCCGCATCTCAAGGATGTGCCCTTCGACTATCGCTGGGGCGGGACGCTGGGGATCACCATGAGCCGTATGCCGCATTTCCGCAGGCACGCGGGGAATATCCTGACGGTCGGCGGTTTCTCGGGGCAGGGCGTCGCGCTGGCGACGCTGTCGGGGCAGGTCGTCGCTGATGCGATTGCCGGGCAGGCGGAGCGGTTCGATCTGATGGCGTCGCTTCCGGCGGCCCCGTTTCCCGGCGGAACCGCCATGCGGCTGCCGCTCTTGGTGCTGGCGATGACGTGGTATGCATTGCGGGATCGTTTGGGCTGAGATTTAGCCCCGTAAACGAAAAACGGGCCGGCGATGCCGACCCGCTCTCAATCTCAATCCCTTATCGGCTCAGAGCGCCTTTTCGAGTTCCGGCAGGGCCTCGAAGAGATCCGCGACGAGGCCGTAGTCGGCGACCTGGAAGATCGGGGCTTCCTCGTCCTTGTTGATGGCGACGATGACCTTGCTGTCCTTCATGCCGGCCAGATGCTGGATGGCGCCGGAAATGCCGGCTGCGATGTAGAGTTCGGGGGCTACGACCTTGCCGGTCTGGCCGACCTGCCAGTCGTTCGGGGCATAGCCGGCATCGACGGCAGCGCGCGATGCGCCAACTGCGGCACCCAGCTTGTCGGCGACGGGCAGGATCACTTCCTGGAACTTCTCCGATGAGCCGAGTGCACGACCGCCCGAGATGATGATCTTGGCGGACGTCAGTTCCGGACGGTCGGACGAGGAGAGCGCATCCGAGACATGGGCGGAAACGCCCGGATTGGCGGCAGTGCCAACCGTCTCGACGGATGCCGAGCCGCCTTCACCGGCAGCGGCGAAGGATGCGGTGCGGACCGTGATCACCTTCTTGGCGTCGGTGGACTGAACGGTCTGGATGGCATTGCCGGCATAGATCGGACGCTTGAACGTGTCGGCCGAGACGACCTCGATGATTTCCGAGATCTGGGCGACGTCGAGCAGGGCAGCTACGCGCGGCAGGATGTTCTTGGCCGAGGCCGTTGCCGCGCCAACGATGGCGTCATAGGCGCCGGCGAGCGACACGATGAGGGCGGCAACCGGTTCTGCGAGCTGATGGCCATAGGCGGCATCGTCAGCGACGAGAACCTTGGAAACGCCTGCGAGCTTCGCAGCCTGTTCGCCAACGGCGGAAGCGCCAGCGCCGGCTACGAGCACATGCACGTCGCCGCCGATCTTCGAAGCAGCGGTCAGTGCCTTGGCGGTCTGGTCGGAAAGGGTCTTGTTGTCGTGGTCGGCAACGAGAAGAATGGTCATGATCTTGATCTCCCTATCCTAACTTCAGAGGATGCCGGCGGACTTGAGGCTGGAAACCAGCTCGCCCACGGACTTGACCTTGACGCCAGCCTTGCGGCCGCCCGGCTCTTCGGTCTTCAGGACCTTGAGGCGCGGCGAGACGTCAACGCCGTAGTCGGCGGGCGACTTCTTGTCGAGCGGCTTCTTCTTGGCCTTCATGATGTTCGGCAGCGACGCATAGCGCGGCTCGTTGAGGCGAAGGTCGGTGGTGACGATGGCCGGGAGCTTGACTTCGATCGTCTGGAGACCGCCATCGACTTCGCGGGTGATGTTGGCCTTGGAGGCGTCAACGATCTCGACCTTGGAAGCAAACGTGCCCTGGGCCCAGCCGAGCAGGGCGGCCAACATCTGGCCGGTCTGGTTGCTATCATCGTCGATCGCCTGCTTGCCAACGATGACGAGGCCGGGCTGTTCTGCCTCGACCACACCCTTGACGATCTTGGCAACGGCGAGCGGCTCGACGGTTTCTTCCGTTTCGACGAGGATGCCGCGGTCGGCGCCCATGGCGAGCGCGGTGCGGATCGTCTCTTCTGCCTTGGCCGGGCCGACCGATACGACGACGACTTCGTCGGCCTTGCCGGCTTCCTTCAGGCGAAGCGCCTCCTCGACGGAGATTTCATCGAACGGGTTCATCGACATCTTCACGTTCGCAAGCTCAACGCCCGTCCCGTCGCCCTTGACGCGGATCTTCACGTTGTAATCAACAACGCGCTTCACTGTGACAACAATCTTCATGGAGCCCTTCCTTCGCAATTTCCTGGAGGAACATGCGTTAATCCACACGCGGCCGTTTGCCGGTTGGCGACATGGATAAGCGTTTTTCCTCCAAATTCAACGCGCATCATCCCGCCAGAGGGATTTTTTTCGGCACCTGGAGGGTGGGCGCTGTGATCAGGTGCCAACTTCTCCAAATTGTGGGCTTCTCTAGCTCAGGTGAAGGTCAGGGTCAAGATTGTTCAAGGTCGAACAATTAAAGACCTGAGAGCTTCGCGGCTTCGATGGTTCCGCCTCCGTGCGATCACTGCGGCGGCTGTTCAGCTTGTACTGTTCCGCTGTCGAAAAGCTTTACGCTGCGCCGCTTGAGCGCAATCACGAGAACCGCACCCGCGACGATGCCGCCTGTATGCGCACCCCAGGAGACCATGCCGCTGTGGTCGGTGGCTAGCATGTAGAATTGCTCGCCGATCCAGATCAGCAACGGAATGAAGGCCGGCAGCGGCAGCGGAATGCCGAAAAGCACAAGCGCCCATATGCGCACGCGCGGATGCAGAAGAACATAGGCCGAAAGCACACCGGAAATGGCGCCTGATGCGCCGATCAGCGGCAGTTGCGATGTCGGGTCCGTCAAACCGTGAACCAGCGCGCCAAAGGCTGCGCAGGCAAGATAGAAGATGGCATAGCGGACATGGCCCATTGCATCTTCCACATTGTCGCCGAAGACCCAGAGGAAGAGCATGTTGACCGCGATATGCATCGTGTCGATATGCAGGAACGCGTAAGTGACGAACGTCGTCCACTTCGGCACGAGGACGATCGAGGCGTCCAGCCGGTCGCCGTTGAAGACTGTCCCCGGGATAAACCCGAGCGCCATCTGCAGCGTATTCTGCTCCAGAATGGTGTCGCGGCGGATGACGATCCAGACCAGGATGTTGGCGATAATCAGCGCATAGTTGACATAGGCGCGCTTGATATATTTGAGGCCGTTCTGGTCGTGGATCGGCAGGAACATCTCCGCTATCTGTCCTTTCCAGGCACCCACAGCACGTCGCTGACGCCATTGTCATTGGCGACCCGGGCTGCAACGAAAAGCAGATCGGACAGGCGGTTGATGTAGCGCATCGCTGCCGGATTGATGCCACCATGCTCGCGGTCGTTCAGCGCCACCATCAGCCGTTCGGCCCGGCGCGAGACCGTGCGCGCGACATGAAGCGCGGCAGAGGCCGGCGAGCCGCCGGGCAGCACGAAGGATTTCAGCGGCTGGAGATGGACGTTCAGTGCGTCGATCGCATGTTCGAGATCATCGACCTGCTTCTGCGTGACGCGCAAGGGCTCATAGCCCAGCTCTTCCGGCGTCCCGGGCGAGGCGAGGTCCGCGCCCAGATCGAACAGCGCGTTCTGGATCGCCGCGAGGATCGGATCGAGTGCGGGCATGGAGGCTGTCGAGAGGCGTGCCATACCGATGAAGGAATTCGTCTCGTCGACGACCCCATAGGCCTCGACGCGCAGGTCGGTCTTGGACACACGATCGCCACCGGCAAGCCCGGTGGTGCCATCGTCGCCGGTGCGGGTATATATCTTGTTGAGCTTCACCATCTGGGGTCAGCGTCCTCCGCCGGTCAGCCAGAGCGTCAACATGATCAGCGCGACGGCGATTGCCTGGAGGGCGACGCGCATCTGCATGAGCTTGTTGGAGGTGTTACCGCTGCCGCCTTTGAGGAGGTTCCAGAGGCCCCGTATCAGGACGAGGGCGGTGGCGACCATGAACACGATCGCCAGAATGTAGGTGAAGCCTCCCATGGCGTTTCCTTGATTGTTGCGGCTCTCAGCCGACTCTTGTGATCAGTCTGTAAAACATATCCGCAGGCAGCAGCTTTTTCAAAAGCATTCCCTGTTTCGCCACTGTGGTTACGGGATAATGCGCCTTTGGATTGGCGACCGTGAGCGCTTTTTCCAGAACGGCCATCACCGCGTCCGGGCCAAGCTTGCCCTTGGCGCGCCGTTCGCCCTTCAGGCGATGAAGCTGGCGTTCGTAGGATGCTGCGTGAACCGAGTTGCGGTAGTCGATGTTCCCGAGGAATTTTTCAAGCGCCGTGGCGAGAAAACGGGATTCGATCGGGCCCGGCTCGATCAGCGAGACATGGATGCCGGTTCCCGCAAGTTCCATGCGCAGCGTGATCGAAAGACCTTCGATTGCGAATTTTGAGGCCGTGTAGGCGCCACGATAGGGCGCCGGCACGACGCCGAGGATGGAAGAACATTGGACGATGCGGCCGTGGCCCTGTCGACGCATGACGGGAACCACGAGGCGGGTGAGTTCGTGCCAGCCGAAGAAATTCGCATCGAACTGGGCTCTCAGCACCTCGACTGTCAGATCTTCGACCGCGCCGGTCTGGCCATAAGCGCCGTTGTTGAAAAGCGCGTCGAGCGTGCCGCCGGTCCTTGCCGTCACGTCATCGACAAGGCGGCGGATGCTGTCGAGATCGGCATAGTCCATCAGAAAGGTCTCGATGCCTTCTGTTTCAAGGGTGCGCCGATCTTCCTCCCGCCGGATGGCGGCAAAGACACGCCAGCCTTTTTGCTTCAGTGCGCGGGCGCAATGTGCACCGATGCCTGAGGAACAGCCGGTGATCAGAATCGTTTTGCCTGAAGTCATGGGAGTTTCCTGTACAAACTCCGTTGCATTTCCCATATTCGTCAAAGAGACGCAACGCGATGCGGACGGTCAGCGTTGTCGGGACAGCAATCACGAAAGAACGCGGAGGTCCTGTGCCGATATATGTGAAGGTGATCTACAGGGTTCTTTATGATGCCCTTTACCACTTCACCGATGACGACGGCTGGGCGATGGCCAGTCACGTTGCGCTGTCATCGCTGCTGGCCATCTTCCCCTTCCTGATTTTCGGTACGACGCTGGCGACCTTTCTTGGCGCGAAGGAATTTGCCGAAACGGCTGTGCATCTCATCTTCGACACCTGGCCAGAGACGATTGCAGAGCCGATCGCGAAGGAAGTGGTGCAGGTGCTGACCATTCCGCATGGTGGGTTGCTGACGATTTCGGTGCTGGCGGCTGCCTACTTCGCCTCCAACGGGATCGAAGCGCTGCGCATCTCGCTCAACCGGGCCTATCGCGTGCATGAGATGCGTCCTTGGTACATCACGCGTGCGCTCAGCCTTATCTATGTGCTGGCCGCCGTTCTCGCACTGGCCGCTGTCAGCGTCTTCCTCGTCGTGGTGCCGCTTGCTGCCGGTTATGTAGAGAGCTGGCTGCCCTGGACCGAAACGATCATCAAGGTCATCGAAAGCTGGCGGGTGTGGGGTACGATCATTGTCCTGACGGTCGCGCTGTTCATCGTGCATCTCTACATGCCGGCGGGTCGACGGCGGTTTCTTCAGGTCGTTCCAGGTATCGCCTTCACGCTGATCGCCTGGGCCCTCTCGGCCTATGTCTTCGCCTATTACATCTCGACATTTGCCAACTATACCCGCACCTATGCGGGCCTCGCCTCGATCATGATCGTGCTGGTCTTCCTCTACATGACAGGCGTGGTCTTCATCATCGGCGGTGAGATCAATGCGGCCATGATGAAATACAAGGTGTTCCGCATGTTCGGGCGCCCGGGTGGCCGCATCCTGCCCGCAGGGTCTCACTCAGACGAGACCCACGCGGTGACGGATGTCGAGGGGCGTGAGGCCGGACGCGCGCAACGCCGCTAGCGCCGTGTCCCCCTGGCTCTTCGACAGCTTGCGGCCATCCCCGCCAAGGATGAGGCGGTGATGGTGATAGATCGGGGCAGGCAGGCCCAGCAGCGTCTGGAGCAGACGGTGAACCGGTGTTGCCTGAAAGAGATCGAGGCCGCGGACGAGATGGGTGACGCCTTGCAGCGCGTCGTCCACCACAACGGAGAGGTGATAGCTGGAGGGCGCATCCCAGCGCCATAGCATGACGTCGCCCCAGACCGCAGGGTCCAGCGTCAGCGTGCCGGCATGGGCGGGGCCGGTTTCGACAAAGGAAAGCTCCTTTTGAACCATCGCCAGCGCTTTGGTCATATCGAGCCGCCAGACATGCTGGTCACCGGCGGCGATGCGCGCCTCGGCTTCGGACTGCGGGAGGTGTCGGTCCTGGGGTGGATAGAGCGGTGCTCCATCCGGGTCACGAGGCCATTGTGGCCCAGCAGCCTCTTGTTGGGAGACGAAGCGTTTTACCTCGCCTCGGCTCATGAAGGCGGGGTAGACGAGGTCCATACCCTTCAGCCGGTCGAGGGCGGCGCGATAGGCGTCGGTATGTTCGGATTGGCGGCGCACGGGCCGTTCGTAGTTGATGCCGAGCCAGGCGAGGTCGTCATGGATCGCCGCTTCATAGTCCGGCCGGCAGCGGGTGATGTCGATATCCTCGATGCGCAGCAGAAGACGGCCGGCGGCGGCCTTTGCCATGTCGTTGTTGAGAAGGGCGGAAAGGGCGTGGCCGAGATGCAGGTAGCCGTTCGGGCTCGGCGCGAAGCGGAAAACGGGTGGCGTGGTCGCAGGCTTTTCGGGCATAGCGTTTCATTTCAGAAATTCTGGCCGATGCCAAGGAGGGCTCTTGAAGCCGATTACCTGTGAAGCGGATATCGCGGCGGGGCTTGCGGCCCTCGTGACGCTCGATCCACGCCTCGGTGAGATTGTCGCGCGGGCTGGGCCTGTGCCGCTCCGGCTACAGCCGGCCGGCTATGCGGGGCTTGCGGAGATCGTGGTGTCGCAAATGGTGTCCAAGGCATCGGCCTCCGCGATCTGGGGGCGGCTCGTTGCAGCCCTCGGCGGTGAGGTCAGTGGATCAGCGGTCGCGGCGTTGGGCGCGGACGGCCTGTTCGGCGTCGGCTTGTCCCGCGCCAAGGCGTCCACTCTCCTGGCGATTGCGGAGGCCGAGCTCGAAGGACGGCTCGATCTTCAAGTTGTCTGCCGGGTGGAGACCTCGGAGGCGATGGCGCACCTCACTGCGGTCAAGGGTGTCGGGCCGTGGACGGCCGAGGTCTACCTGATGTTCTGTGCCGGCCATCCCGATATCTTCCCCGTCGGGGATGTCGCGCTTGTTCATGCGGTTCACCGCGCCTTCGAGCATGGTGACAAGTTGAGCGGCCGGCAGCTTGCGGTCTTTGCCGAAGGCTGGTCTCCGTGGCGATCTGTCGCAGCACGGCTCTTCTGGGCCTTCTATTCGAGCCAGTTGCGCCGGGCGGCGGACCCCTTGGGATAAGTTCCACTTGCGATCTCGCAAGCCACGGGAAAGCGACGTAAATCTGCCTTTTCGCAGGGGCTTCACAATAGCGTCAAAACAAGCCTAGTATAGGAATTGCAGATGCCGAATCGATCAGGAGAACGCCTTGACGATTGCAGTCTCACCGCAGTCCTTGCCCGCATTGGTGCTCAATGCGGATTACAGGCCACTGAGTTATTATCCCTTGTCGCTTTGGTCCTGGCAGGACGCGATCAAGGCGGTCTTTCTTGACCGTGTGAACATCATCGCCGAATACGATCACGCCGTCTCGTCTCCGACCTTCTCCATGCGGCTGCCGAGCGTGGTTTGCCTGAAAAGCTATGTGAAGCCGGCGCGCTATCCCGCCTTTACGCGCTTCAACGTCTTCCTGCGCGACAAGTTCGAATGCCAGTATTGCGGATCGGAGGAGGAGTTGACATTCGATCACCTCATCCCGCGTGCGCACGGCGGCGAAACCCGCTGGGACAATATCGTCACGGCCTGCGCGCCCTGCAACCTGCGCAAGGGCTCCAAGCTTCCGCATCAGGCGGGCATGCATCCGCGCCAGAAGCCCTGGCACCCGACGGTGCAGGAGCTGCACAATAACGGTCGCTTCTTCCCGCCGAACTATCTGCATGAAAGCTGGATGGATTATCTGTACTGGGACAGCGAACTCCAACCCTGATTTCAGATATAAATCCGCCGGGATGGTCTGCAACGCCGCTGCCTGCGCTTCCGGTGCTCACGTACCTTTGAGTACGCTCCGCTCCGGTTCTCGGCAGCACCGTTTTCGACTCATCCGGGCGAATTTCTGATCTGAAATCGGCACCGTTGCGGGCATGAAATTTCCTGCACGGCTTAACGGCCTACGGGAGCGATGAGATCCGCAGCGCTGCCGCAAAATTCCAAATAAAGCGAATTAGAAGCCTCAGCCCTGGCGACGAATGCCCCACACCGCCAAGCCGGCGATGACGAGGCTGGCAATGACGTTCCAGCCGGCGAAGGAGAGGCCGAGGACGCGCAGCGCTGCTTCGGTGCAGGACGGGCCGTGGACCGAGTTCAGGTCGCTGAGCAGGTTGCCTGCATCCTTGGTGACGGCGTTGACCGGGGTAGAGCAGGTCGACGGGCCGGGCCAGAAGCCCCATTCGGCGCCGGCGTGATAGGTTCCGAGCCCCGCGCCGATGAGCATGGCGATCATCACGATGGCGATGAGCGCCTTCACGATCCAGGACGGCATGTTGATGAGCGCTGCGATCGCGGCGACGATCGCGACGGGGATCGAATAGTAATACGGTTCCCGCTCCATGTAGCAGAGCGCGCAGGGGATGTAGCCGCCGATATATTGAAAGCCGAGCGCCGTTCCGACCGTCGCCGCCATGGCGACAGCGAGAAGGATTGCGGGGAGAAACTGTGGCTTTGCGGAGGCGTTCATGGGCTTTGCCGTTCGTCAGGATGTGTGCAGGTAGTGCAGCACGAGATAGAGAAGGATGAGGAGCGCGGCGATCGCGCCTGCGATCAGGCCGAGGCGCTTCTCGATGAAATCGCGGATCGGCTCACCGTAAATCTTCAGAAGTGCCGCCAGCAGGAAGAAGCGCGCGCCACGCGCCACGATGGCGGTGATGATAAAAAGACCGAGATTCACATTAGCTACGCCAGCCAGGATCGTCACGACCTTGATCGGTGGAAGATGCGCAAGACCCGACGTGATGAGCAACAGCACGATCATTCCGAAGCCGGTTTCGGCCTTCAGGCGCTCGAACGTGTCCAGTTTGCCGTAAAACTCCAGAACCGGCCTCGCCACGGTTTCGAACGCATAGTGTCCGATATACCATCCGAGAATGCCGCCGAGTACGGAGGCCGTGGTGGCGATGATCGCGTAGCGCCACGCCCGTTCAGGCCGCGCCAGCGTCATCGGCAGAAAGAGCACATCGGCAGGCACCAGGAAGAAGGAGCTTTCAACGAAGGCAATGATGGCGAGCCAGACTTCGGCGCTTTTCCTGGCGGCGAGCGAAATCGTCCAGTCGTAAAGTCTGCGGAGCATGGAGGTCCTTCGCGTGTGTGCCGGTGTCGGGTTGGTTCCGGTTTTTGCTGTGCTGCAATAGCGGGCTTTGGCGGGTCTGTAAATTCGGCAGGCGTTCAACTGTTCGTCAATTCGGATGCCAAGCTTGCCTTGCGATGACATTTTCCGGTTGACCGATGGTGGCCTGTCCGTATAGTCCGGCGCGGCTTGGCCATGCTTTGCATGTCGCCGTGCATGATGCCCCATTGGCGGAATTGGTAGACGCGCTCGACTCAAAATCGAGTTCCGCAAGGAGTGCTGGTTCGACCCCGGCATGGGGCACCATAGGCTTTTATCCTCAAGGCTCTAGGTGTGATTTTGATGCAGAACCTCGTGATGATGGTATTGCTCTCCGTTGTCGCGCTGGCGCTGATCACGGGTCTCTTCGTGTTTCTCGGCATGCGCTGGAATGCCCTGATTGCGGGAGCATGTATTTACCTGCTGTTCGGCGGGTTCGTGGCAATGGCCCAGTTTGCAGGTGCGGGTGGGTGCCCTAGCTGGCGCACGGAGGGTGTGCTGATCCCCATCATCGCCTGGCCCGGAGACTTCTATGTGAACGTCGTTGTCGGCGATATCACGGCGCGTCGCTATCTCATTCCACGGACGTGCGAACTGCCCGCTTCGACGGTGCGTTGACAGCTTTTCCTTCCAATTTTCACGGTGGCGAATTAAATGTCCGCCGAATGCCGGATCCGGCGCAGATTTTCGAGGTTTAGATGATCGCTGACGCGAATTCTCCGGCTGGCCGTGCAGGCAGTCTCTGGTTGCCCTTCCTGATTTCGGTCGGGATTGCGCTTTTCCTCATGACGCTGATGCCGACGACGATGTTCTGGGATCGCGACGAGGCCTTCTATGCGCGCGCCGCCGTCGAGATGATCCAGTCCGGCAACTGGATCCTGCCGACCTACAACGACGCCGTCTTCCCCGACAAGCCGCCGCTGATCTACTGGCTGATGATGTTCTTCATGCACGTTTTCGGGCAGAACGAATTCGGTGCGCGCTTTGCATCGGCACCGGCGACGGCGGCCTCCGCCTTTGTCATCTTCCTGATTGCCAGTCGTCTTTTCGATCGTCGCGTCGGACTGTGGTCTATGCTGGTCTTCGCGACCTCGACGCTCACCATCTATCTCGGCATCACGGCAATGCTCGATGCCGTCCTCGTCGCCTTCATCTGCCTCGCGCTTTGGGCTTTTCTCGCCATCATGCAGGACCGAGAAGGCTTCTGGGGCAAGGCTGTCGTCTTCCTTGTCGCCATGTCGCTGGCGCTCCTGACAAAGGGGCCGGTTGGTCCGTCGGTGATCGTTCCGGCTGTCGCGATAACCTGGCTCCTGACCCGCCGCAATGAACGTCCCCCGTTTTGGCAGATGGCAGTGCTGGCGGTCGCAACCTTCATCGGTGTGGGCGTCTTCCTGCTCTGGGCGATTCCGGCCAACAACATGAGCAATGGCGAAATGCTGCAGGCCGGCATCGGCGAGCATGTCATCGGTCGTGCGCTGAAGCCAATGCAGAACCATGGTGCGGCGGGCTGGCTTGGCTATCTTGCATTTCTGCCCGCCTATATCCCGACGCTTTTCATCGGCTTCATGCCGGCGACACTGTTCCTGCCGGCAGCCCTGGTTGGCATTTCGCGCCGTCCTGTCACCCCCGCAAGCCCTTCACCGCGGCTGTTTCTCCTATCGTGGATGGTCCCGGGCTTCGTGATGTTCTCGCTGGCTGCGACCAAGCTGCCGCATTACATCGAGCCGATGATCCCGGCCTTTGCCATAGCCGCAGGCGCCGTCATTGCCGGCAATCTCAGCGGCGGAACGTCGTCGCTCAGGATCGGGCGCTGGCTCTATATCCTGCAGATCGCGGGTCTGGCCGCGGCCTTGCTGGCGGTCGTCGTGCTGGCGCCGACGCTGCTGCTGAAGGTCGCGCTTGTGGTCATCGCGCTGGGCTGCATCGGGTTTGCCTTCCGCATTTCGCTGCTGCACCGCCTCGGCCAGTTCGAGACCGCCATGCGGGTGGCGCTTGTTTCAGTGTTCCTTCTCATGGAAGCAATGTTCCTTCTCGTCATTCCGACGTTGGAAAAGGATATCAAGCTTTCCAAGCCGGTCGCAGAGCTCCTGCGCAAGGAATTCAAGCCCGGAACCCCCGTCTTCGAGGCCGATTATCTCGAGCCGAGCCTGGTCTTCTATCTCGGCTGGCCGGTGGATAGTCCCATTCGCGAAATTCCGGGCGACCAGGCTGGCCGAGTGGCCTTCCTGTCCTCTCCCGGGGAGCAAGCGGTTGTTGCAACGCGAGAACAATTTGAGGTGCTGAAGGCGCTCGATCATGCCGGACGGCTTGTCGAGCTCGGTTCCTTTACCGCGTGGAATACCAATGTTTCCGGTCGCTTACAGACGATTGTCGTGGCGCGTCTGAAACCCTGAGAATTGTTCAAGCTTGATCCTTTGTTGCATTCGGTGCTATTCCGCACTGCACAAAAGGATCGATGCTCCATGCTGTTGCCGTCACGTGAGACTTACGAAGAACTGGTCCGGGATTTCGCCTGGGACATTCCGGGCAGCTTCAATATCGGCCGCGCGGTCAGCGACGAGTGGGCCGCGCGCGTACCCGAGCGGGTCTGTCTCGAGCATTTCAGCCCGGACGGGAACCATCTCAGCCTGACTTACAGGGAACTCTCCGAGCGTTCGTCCTCGTTTGCCGCAGCACTTTTATCGCTTGGCGTGGCGCGACGGAGCCGCATTGCGATCCTTCTGCCACAGGGGCTCGAGACTGTGATTTCGCATGTGGCGGCGTACAAGATCGGGGCCGTGGCGCTGCCGCTGGCTCTTCTGTTCGGGGCTGACGCGATCGAATACCGCCTGAACGATTCCGGCGCGGAGATCGTGGTGACGAACCGGTTCGGTCTCGCCAAGCTGAAGGACATTCGCGCCGGGCTCCCGGCGCTGAGGCATGTCATCCTCGTCGGCGACGAGGACGCGGGTGCGCTGAATTTCGAAGACCTGATCGCCGCCCATCCGCCGCTGCTGACCCAGACGGAGACTGGCCCCGACGATCCTGCGCTGATGATTTACACATCCGGCACGACGGGGCCGCCCAAGGGCGCGCTGCATGGCCACCGCGTGCTGGCAGGCCATATGCCGGGAATCCAGTTTGCGCATCCCGGTCTCGGTCTCGAAGGCGACAAGATGTGGACGCCGGCGGACTGGGCATGGGCGGGCGGATTGCTCAATTGTCTTCTGCCGGCGCTTCTGCTGGGAGTTCCGGTCGTTTCGTCACCGGGGCAGAAATTCGACCCGGAGATGGCATTTCGCATCATGGCGGAGATGGGCGTCCGCAACGCCTTCATTCCGCCGACGGCGCTCAGGCTGCTGCGACCGGTGGAAAATCCGCTGGCGCGCTATGATTTGAAGCTTCGCACCATTGGCTCGGCCGGTGAATCGCTTGGGCGCGAGACCTACGAGTGGGCAAAGGCCACGCTCGGCATCACGGTCAACGAGTTCTACGGTCAGACTGAATGCAACTTCGTGCTGTCGGCCAGCGAGCGCTACGGCGTGACGAAGTCCGGCTCGATGGGCAGACCCGTTCCCGGGCATCGTGTGGCGATCATCAACGACAAGGGCGAAGTTCTGCCGGCGGGCGTTGCGGGACAGGTGGCCGTTGCCCGGCCGGACCCGGTCATGTTCCTCGGCTACTGGAACAATGAAGCTGCGACGGAAAAGAAGTTCATCGGCGACTGGATGACGACGGGCGACCAGGGCGTGATGGATGAGGACGGGTATTTCGAATTCTTCGGCCGGGATGACGATGTCATCACATCCTCAGGCTATCGCATCGGGCCGGGTGAGATCGAAGACTGTCTCCTGGGTCATCCAGCTGTGCGGCTGGCGGCGGCGGTCGGCAAGCCCGATCCGGTGAGGACCGAAATCGTCAAGGCCTTTGTCGTTCTCAGGGACGGCTACGCGGAAACGCCCGAACTGACGTCGGAGATCCGTGACTGGGTCAAGCACCGTCTGTCGATGCACGAGTATCCGCGTGAGATCGAGTTCCTTGACGCCTTGCCCATGACGACGACGGGCAAGATCATTCGCCGCGAGCTTCGGGCGCGCGGCTGATCCTTCGGGCTATCGCCGTCCGCGCAGCGACATGATGCGATCGCGCAGCTTCCGGGCGACGTCGCGGGTGTTCTGGTAGAGGTGCAGTTGGGTGGCGATCTGGCGAACGTCGCGGTCACGGCCGGGCGTGAGGCCGATGATCAGCGTTGCCATCGTGTCGCGCTCGCGCCAAAGCCGGCTCATGACCGGGTGGTCTGGAACGGCGAGCGAATCCGTGCGCAGGATATTCGCATCATCCAGATGCCATTCCGTCACCTTCGACATCAGGATCTTGCCCGGCGAACAATCGGCATAGGCCTCGTTATAGGCTGTCTTCCAGGTATAGGCCTCGCCGGCACTGAGGAAGACGATCAGGGAGGCGATGGCCTGGCCATCAAGGTCGATCGTGTGGATACGCACCTTGTCAGCCTGGGCGAGATTGTAGACGGCCTCGCGGGCGAAGGCCGAGCGCAGCCGGTCGATGGTCAGCGCCGTCTTCTCTTTCCCCTTCCAGCCGCTCGATTCGAGCAACAGGAATTCCTCCATCCGCCTGACCACATCGCGCGGCTGGCGGGCCACGTTATAGGCCACCTCGCCGCGTTCCGAGAGCTTCCGCCACTGGCGGCGCATCTCGTGGTTATGCTTGGAGGAAAGGGATTCGCTCATATAGGCTTCGCCGTCGAGCAGGCTCTCTAGCATCGGACGCTCGCGCTCATCCGTGACGGCGAGAGGCAGGTTCCGGCTCATAGCAATCGCGCGGATCAACTGGGCAGCCGGACGGTTCATCTTGAGGTCCGGAACGACCAGAACCGGCGGCAGGCCTGACTCCGGATTGGCAAACGCCTCGAGCACGTTGTCGATGCTCTCGGCCGCTTCCTCCGCATCAATGAGAGGCGTGCCGAGCGGGGCGAAATGATTGGCCCAGACACGCATGATCGGCGAACCGATGCCAAGGCCGGGTCGCTCGACCGAAAAGGGAATGAGGAACCGGGCCCGCTTGCGGCCTTCCGTGTCGCGCAGGATGGCGAGACGGATCTGCTTCTCCTCAAGCCGCGGCAGCGCGGGCGCCAGAAACTGTCCGGAGAAGAAGACATTCGGCTCCATCGCGCGGTTCGACAGATAGTCGAGCTCGCTCTGCAGTTCGAAGCCCGCCTGCGCATCGTAGAAATAAAGTGCGCGTCCCGCTCTCCCCACGTCGACCTTGTGGGATTCGCGAACCGTTTCGTCCGTTGTGGAAGCCGATCTCGTTGTCGGGCTTGCCTGATGCGGAAGGGCGGGGTCGATCATGGCTGACCTCGATTTTCTGATTTCGCCGGGCTGACGGCAAAGGCGGAAAGCACAATGCCCAGCCTGCGGCGGACCGTAATATGAAGTGCGAGCGCCTCGAAGACCATGGCGCCGGAGGTGGCGATCGCGACGCCATAGAGCCCGTAGAGCGGGATCAGCGTGACGTTGAGTCCGAGATTGACGGCGAGCGCGGTCGCATAGATGGCAACGCAACGGCGCTGTTCGCCCACCATGGACAGCAGTGCCTCACCGGGCCCGATGGAGGCCTTGGCGAGAATGCCGACGAGCAGCACGGCCAGAAGCGGATAACCGACAACGAACGCCGGGCCGAAGAGCGAGAGCAGCAGCTTCCCTGCAAGAAGCACGAGAAGACCGATGACCAGCGATGGCCAGAAACTCCAGCGCGCCGCCTGTCTGGCGAATTGTGCAAGTCCGTCCTTGTCGCCGCCGGCCCAGAGCGTCGAGAAGCGGGCGCTGGCGGCGGCCTTGACGGAAAAGAAAACGAAATGGACGAGCGCCATCGTCTTGGCGGCAGCGAAGTAGATCGCGACATCCGTAGGGTTCAGGTAGAAGCCGACGATGACCACGTCGGAATTGGTCAGCAGGTAGAGGAAGCCTTCGATGAAGAAGATCGGGATGGCGACCTTGAACCAGTTGCCGAAATCGATGGTGCGCTTCTCGGCCGGATAGTGCCTGCCGATGCGGGTGACGACGAAGATGAACTGGCCGATCGAGGTGAGATAGACTGCGGCAAGCGTTGCAACCATGGCCGTGTGGGCTGTCGGCGGATGACCGAGCTTCACCGCGCCTGCCATGAAGGCGAGGATGAGAAGCGGGCGGATGATGTAGGTCGGCATCAACGCTGCGAGCGGCCAGCTGTTGGCACGCCCCATTCCTTCCTGCACGTCGCCGAGTGCCACCATGGGCAGGGCGAAGATCGCGAGAAAGAGCGGCATGACATAGTAGGATTCGATCCGATCGCCGAGGAAATACAGCGCGACCAATCCCGCGACGCCCACGGCAGTTGCCACCGACATGGAAAACAGCCGCGCGGTTGAGGTCAGTCCGAGAATTTCCGAATTTGCGCCCGCTTCGCGGTATTCCGGCAGAAAGCGGATGACGGTCGTGTGAAAACCGAGGCAGGAGAGATTGCCGAGCAGGATCGTCATCACCCAGACGAAGGTGAAGAGACCGTATTCGAAATTGCCCATCAGCCGGGCGAGGATGATCTGCGACACGAAGGCAATGGCCGCGCTGACGACGCGAATGGCAAAGGCAGAGAGCGCCATGCGCTGGGCGCGTGCTTCGGCATCGCCGCCCTTGAGGACCACGATCAGCATTGCCATCAATTGACGCAAGCGCGCCTGTCGCGCATCCGGCGTCTTGCCCAGTTCTTCGAACGCAGTCATGATCCATCTTGTCTGGAGGCTCCCTTAAAGACTGGCACATTCAGCGTTAAGAAAGGGTTTTGCCGCCTCGCTATTCCTGACCGATTTGTTTAGAACTTCGTTCGGAAAAAGCGGAGATTTCCGATGGTTGACGGACGCATGTCGAAGACGATCCTCCTGACCGGGGCGACCGGCTTTCTGGGCGGCTGGCTGGTTTCGTCCTTCCTGGAGCGCGGCGACCGCGTTGTTGCCGTCATCAATCCGGGAAGCTCGATCCGCAAGAACGATCTGTCGCAATATTACATGCGTGGGCTCGACCGGCGCTGCGAGGAGGCCCGCGTCGATCTTCTCGATCCAGAGGCCGTTGATAAGCTGATCACGTTGGCCAAGCCGGACGTCGTCATTCATCTGGCGGCCGTGGGCGATGTGACGCTCGCCGCGCAGAACCCGGCGCTGACCTTCGTGACCAGTGCTCGCTCGACGCTCAATCTGCTCGAGGCGCTTCGTCGGCTTCGACCGGAAACGCTGTTCATCTCGCACACGACGGATAAGGTCTATTCCGGCAATCCGATCCCCTTCACCGAGGACATGCCGCTGACCCCGACGCATATTTATGAGGTGGCGAAGGTCGCGCAAGAACACCTGACGGCAACGTATGCGAAGCAATATGGCCTGAAGACAGTGACGGTCCGTTGCGGCAACTATTTCGGCGGCTACGATTTCAACTTCAACCGCATCATTCCCTTCACGATCAAGCAGTTGCTGGAAGGGCAGCCGGTGACGCTTCGCTCCAGCGGGCGCTTCACGCGCGATTTCCTCTATATCGAGGATGCGGTTCTGGTGAACCATCTGCTCATCGAGCGGTTTTCGCAGGCGAAGGACCGGTTCGGCGAGGCGTTCAACTTCTCGCTCGAGGCAAACCTCAACATGCTGGAGGTGATTGCCCGCATTGGTTCGCTGATGGGTGTCGAGCCGGAGATCGTCATCAACGACACGGCGAAGTCGGAAATTCCTGACATGCAGCTTTCCTGTGCCAAGGCGCGGGATGTGCTTGGCTGGCGCCCGGCCTTCAGCCTCGATGATGGCTTGATGCGGACGATTGCGGCTTACAGAGATTATCTGAAAACCTAGGGACCAAAAGAAAACGCCCCGCAGCGCGGGCTGCAGGGCGTTTCAGGTCATTCTTCCAGCCGATCAGGCATTCAGCGCGCCGTGGCAGTGCTTGTACTTCTTGCCAGAGCCGCAGGGGCAGGGCTCGTTGCGGCCGACATAGCCCCAGGTCGAGGGCTGGTTGGGATCGCGCTCGGCGTCGGGTGCTGCAGCCATGAGGGCCTGCACGGCCGAGAACTCGTCTTCCCCTGTCGAACCATCGATGTGATGGGCCTGCATCGGCGGTAGTTCTTGTTGCTCCTGCTCCTGCACGATCTCGACGCGCGACATGTTGCTGGTCACGACCTGGCGCATGTTGTTCAGGAGCGCCTGGAAGAGTTCGAAGGCTTCCGACTTGTATTCCTGCAGCGGGTCGCGCTGGGCGTAGCCGCGGAAACCGACGACGGAACGCAGGTGGTCGAGGTTCACGATATGCTCGCGCCACAGACCGTCGAGCGTCTGCAGGAGGATCGAGCGCTGCACGTAGATCGTGATCTCGGGACCGAAGCGCTCGGCCTTTTCGGCAGCAGCCTTGTCGGAGAGCTCGATGAGGCGCTGGCGGACGTCGTCCTCCGCAATGCCTTCTTCCGCAATCCATTCCTCGACCGGGATGTCGAGGTTGAGGATTTCGGCGATGCTGGCCTTGAGACCTGCCGCATCCCACTGCTCGGCATAGGCGCGCTCGGGGATGTGCTTCTCAACGATCATGTCGATGGCTTCGTGACGCATGTCGGTCATGATTTCCGACAGGTCTTCGGCATCCATCATCTCGATACGTTGTTCGAAGATCACCTTGCGCTGGTCGTTCAGCACGTCGTCGTATTTCAGAAGATTCTTACGGATGTCGAAGTTGCGGGCTTCGACCTTCTTCTGCGCGCGCTCGAGTGCCTTGTTGATCCACGGATGGACGATGGCTTCACCGTCCTTGAGACCCAGCTTCTGCAGCATGCCGTCCATGCGCTCGGAGCCGAAGATGCGCATCAGGTCGTCCTGAAGCGAGAGATAGAACTTGGAACGACCCGGGTCGCCCTGACGGCCGGAGCGGCCGCGCAGCTGGTTGTCGATGCGGCGGCTTTCGTGGCGTTCGGTCGCCAGAACGTAGAGACCGCCTGCGGCGAGCGCCTTTTCCTTCAGCACCTGCACTTCGGCATTGATGGCCGCGATCGCTGCATCACGCTCCGGACCTTCCGGCATGTCGCCGAGCTCCTGCTCGATCCGCATCTCGGCATTGCCGCCGAGCTTGATGTCGGTACCGCGGCCGGCCATGTTGGTGGCGATCGTCACGGCGCCCGGCACACCGGCCTGCGCGACGATGAAGGCTTCCTGTTCATGGTAGCGGGCGTTCAGAACCGCGAACTTGTCGAAGCCGGCGCGGCGCAGGAGTTCTGCGAGCAGTTCCGACTTTTCGATCGAGGTCGTGCCGACGAGAACGGGCTGGCCCTTCTCGTGCGAGGCTTTGATCTCGGTGATGATCGCCTGGTACTTTTCTTCCGCCGTGCGGTAGACTTCGTCGTCCTCGTCGATACGCTTGATCGGCAGGTTCGTCGGGACTTCGATGACGCTCAGGTTGTAGATGTCGGCGAATTCTTCCGCTTCCGTCGAGGCCGTACCGGTCATGCCGGCAAGCTTGTCATACATGCGGAAATAGTTCTGGAAGGTGATCGAGGCGAGCGTCTGGTTCTCAGGCTGGATCTGAACCTTTTCCTTGGCTTCCAGCGCCTGGTGCTGACCTTCCGAATAGCGGCGGCCGGGCATCATGCGGCCGGTGAACTCGTCGATGATGACGATTTCGCCGTTGCGGACGATGTAGTCCTTGTCGCGGGTGAAGAGCTTATGAGCCTTCAATGCGTTGTTGATGTGATGGACGATGGCGACATTCTCGATGTCGTAGAGGCTTTCGCCCTTCAGCAGGCCGGCCTGACGCAGCAGGTTTTCGAGCTTTTCCGTGCCGACTTCCGAGAAGTTGGCAGAGCGCTGCTTTTCATCGATTTCGTAATCGCCTTCCGACAGCATCGGGATGAAGGCGTCGATCGTGTTGTAAAGGTCCGAACGGTCATCGAGCGGGCCGGAGATGATCAGCGGCGTGCGCGCTTCATCGACCAGGATCGAGTCCACTTCGTCGACGATGGCGTAGTAATGGCCGCGCTGGACCATCTGGCTGCGCTCGAACTTCATGTTGTCGCGTAGATAATCGAAGCCGAGTTCGTTGTTCGTGGCATAGGTGATGTCGCAGGCATAGGCCGCCTTGCGCTGCTCGTCGTCGAGGCCGTGAACGATGACGCCCGTCGTCAGGCCCAGGAAGCCGTAGAGCTTGCCCATCTGCTGGGCGTCGCGGCTTGCGAGATAGTCGTTCACCGTGACGACGTGGACGCCCTTGCCGGCCAGTGCGTTCAAGTAGACGGCGAGCGTGGCAACGAGCGTCTTGCCTTCGCCGGTCTTCATTTCGGCGATCGCGCCGTCATTGAGGATCATGCCGCCCATCAGCTGGACGTCGAAAGGACGCATGCCGAGCGAGCGGCGGGCCGCCTCGCGCACCACGGCAAAGGCCGGGACCACGAGATCGTCCGTGGTCTTGCCTTCTGCAAGCTGCGCCTTGAATTCGGCAGTCTTTCCGGCCAGTTCAGCGTCGCTCAGGGCTTTTACGCTGTCTTCCAGCGCACCGATCGCGGCGACATCCGGACGATACGACTTGATGCGGCGGTCGTTGGAGGAACCGAACAATTTGCGGGCGATGCCGCCAAGGCTGACCATCAGGATGGTCCTTTCTCGTTTTGGTTGCTTGTCGCGATACCCGCCACCCTCGAAAAAAAGAGGCAGGAACCGCGCTGAGCCCAGAAACCCATCTGGACGCGAAGTTGCGTGACAGATAAGAGGGGGGCCAAGTGATGTCAACGGCCCTTGCGGACAGGCGCTTTGCGGGGTTTCCATGTCCTTTGCGACGCAAATTGCGCAATTGCCTGTCGGGAGAGCAAAAAGTCTTTCGTCTTGAGGTGCTTAGCCTGAGGGTTGGCGGTCCTCTGGGAAAGATGCCCCGAAGGCTTGTTTCGAAGCCGGCGCGAATGTCCGCAGCCGTCCCAGAGGCGCATATCGGTGCTCGTTGGACGCTATCAATTCGCCACATTCCGGTGGCCGTGACTTCTTACAAGGGCCGCTAGTCCCCTATCAGCGGCCGGAGCTTGAAAGGTTTGAACATGCTCAATCGCCAGAAAATGCTTTTCGCGGCTATCATTGCCGCATTCGGCCTGTCGGGCGCGGCCTATGCCGCCGATGGTGCCGATCCGGTCGTAGCCAAGGTTGGCGATCAGGAAATCCATCAGTCGGATATTGATCTCGGCGTTGCCAATCTGGACCCGCAACTTGCACAGCTGCCTGACGACCAGAAGAAGCTGGCCGCGCTTTCGGCCGCCATCGACGTGAAGGCGATTGCCAAGGTTGCAGAAACCGACGGGATCGAGAACACCGACGATTTCAAGAAGCGTCTGGCGTTCCTTCGCGAGCGCGAACTGCACAATGCCTATTTCCGCAAGTATGTGGTCAACACCGTGACCGACGACGAGATCAAGGCGCGCTACGACGCCGAGATCAAGAAGGTTCCGCCGCAGGAAGAGATCCACGCCCGTCACATCCTGGTCAAGACCGAGGATGAAGCCAAGGCGATCATCAAGGACCTCGACGCCGGCAAGGATTTCGCGGAACTCGCCAAGGCCAAGTCGTCCGACCCGAACAAGTCGGAAGGCGGCGATCTCGGCTATTTCGGCAAGGGTCGCATGGTCAAGGAGTTCGAAGACGCTGCTTTCGCGCTGAACAAGGGCGAATACACCAAGACGCCGGTGAAGACGCAGTTCGGCTTCCACGTCATCAAGGTCGAGGACAAGCGCATGGCGCCTCCGCCGGCGCTTGACCAGGTCAAGGACCAGATCCGCCAGCTCGTCATGCGCGACAAGTACATCGCCCTGCTGACCAAGGCGAAGGAAGGTACGAAGATCGACGTTCTCGATGAGAACCTGAAGAAGGGTTACGAAGAGATCAGCAAGGAACAGGCGCAGCCGCAGCAATAATTTGCTCTCTCGTGCGGGGTCCGGAAGGGCCCCGCACTTTCTCTGATGCCCCTTCAAGTCCTGATGGAAGCTCCATGTCCACCACCGTTTCTCCGCTCGCTCCCAAATCCGTTCCGGCCATGCCCGCGCTGCGCGGCGTGCGCATGGCGACCGCCTCTGCCGGCATCAAGTACAAGGGCCGCACCGATGTGCTGATGATGGTCTTCGACCAGCCTGCTGCGGTTGCCGGTGTCTTCACGCGCTCGCGCTGCCCGTCTGCACCGGTCGATTTCTGCCGCCAGAACTTGGCCGGCGGTGTTGCTCGCGCGGTGGTCGTCAATTCGGGCAACGCCAATGCGTTTACGGGCAAGAAGGGTCGCGAGGCCACGGCGTTGACGGCGAAGTCCGCCGCTGCCGCTGCCGGCTGCAAGGAAAGCGAAGTGTTCCTGGCGTCCACCGGCGTGATCGGCGAGCCGCTCGACGCGACGAAGTTCGCTGGCGTGCTCGACGCGCTCGCCAAGGACGGCAAGGCTGACTTCTGGTACGAGGCCGCCAAGGCCATCATGACGACGGACACCTATCCGAAGGTTGCAACCCGCACAGCGGAGATCGCCGGCGTCAAGGTGACGATCAACGGTATTGCCAAGGGTGCGGGCATGATTGCGCCCGATATGGCGACCATGTTGTCTTTCGTTGCCACCGATGCGGATATCGCGCCGGCTGCGCTTCAGGGACTTCTCGCAGCGGGTGTTGGTCCGTCGTTCAATTCCGTGACGGTCGATAGCGACACGTCCACCTCCGACACGCTGCTTCTCTTCGCAACGGGCGCGGCCGCAGCCGACGGCCAGCCGAAGATCGAGGACGCAGGCGATGCGCGTCTTGAAGGGTTCAAGGCGGCCCTGAATGATCTGCTGATGGATCTTGCTCTTCAGGTCGTACGCGACGGCGAGGGCGCCCGCAAGATGGTGGCCGTCACCGTGACGGGTGCCGAAAGCGACGCGGCCGCCAAGCGCATCGCGCTTTCGATCGCCAATTCGCCGCTCGTCAAGACGGCGGTTGCCGGCGAGGACGCCAACTGGGGCCGCGTTGTGATGGCTGTCGGCAAGTCCGGCGAGATGGCGGATCGCGACAGGCTGGCCATCTGGTTCGGCGATATTCGCGTGGCCGTCGACGGCGAGCGCGATCCGGCCTATTCCGAAGCGGCGACGACCGCCGTCATGGAACAGCAAGATATCGCCATTCGCGCCGATATCGGTCTCGGCAACGGCAAGGCAACGGTTTACACCTGTGATCTCACCAAGGAATATGTCGCCATCAACGGCGATTACCGGAGCTGAACGAATGGCGAGCCTTCCCGCCGTTCGGCGGCTAGAGGCGGCCGGATTTCGCGCCTGGCCGGCTGAAACGGTCGAATACGAGGGAAGCTGGCAAAAGCGCCTGACGCCCGGACATGCGACGCGGCGGGCGAACTGCCTTGTTCCGCTCGATCCGGGCGATGTTCGTGACATCGGCGAGCGCATCGGTCGCGTGGCGGCCTGGTACGCCGCAGCGGGAACGGGGATGGTGGTTAAGCAAACGCCGCTCTGCCCTGCGCCGCTTGTGGAATGGCTTGCCGATAATGGCTGGTACAGCGAGGGCGAGGTATCCGTTCAAACGGTTGCCCTTGCAGATTATGCGCAACTGGCCGGCCTCGACATGATCCCGAGCCATGATGTGGCCCGCTTCGTGGACGCCTGCATTGCGGTGGAGGGTGGCAAAAGCCGGACGCCGCGAAAGGCGATGGAGCGGCTGTTCGGAGCGCTGCAGCCCGAGACGGGAATGTTCATCCTGGGCGAGACCAGCGATCACCCCAAGGCGGTTGCGCTCTGCGTCCATGACGGCGACCTTGCCGGGTTGCAGCAGGTGGCTGTCGCGCCAGGCGAACGCAGACAAGGTCTCGGACGGCAAATCACGGTTGCAGCGTTGAAGTGGGCGCGGCTGCGCGGCGCGACTTCGGGCTGGCTGCAGGTCGAGACCGCCAACGCGCCGGCACTGGCGTTGTATGCCGAACTTGGGTTCCAGGAATCCTATCGCTATTGCTACTGGCGCAAGGAGACAGCGTGATGAGCCGACCGATCCTCCTCGTTGCAGCCTGCGCTCTGATCGATAAGGACAATCGCATCCTTTTGTCAAAGCGGCCTGAAGGCAAGGCGCTGGCGGGGCTCTGGGAATTCCCGGGCGGCAAGGTGGAGCAGGGCGAGACGCCTGAAGAAACGCTGGTGCGCGAACTTCGGGAGGAGTTGGGGATCGAAACCAAGGTGCCCTGTCTGGCGCCGCTGACCTTTGCCAGCCACACCTATGAGACGTTCCATCTCCTCATGCCGCTGTATGTCTGCCGGCGTTACGAAGGCATTCCGCGCGGTGCCGAAGGGCAGGAGATCAAATGGGTTCGCGCTGGCCAGCTTCGCGAGTTTCCGATGCCACCTGCGGATGAACCGCTGATCCCCTTCCTGCAGGATCTTCTCTGAACGGCGCAGTCTTTGCTACCCGAAATTTACCTTTCCTTTATCAGATTCTGACATTTTTCGGCGGTGGAGACGGCATGTACAGGTTAGGCAGTCGATATGGCGGAAAAAGATCAGTATGACGGACCGACGGAAGTCGCCGAAGCACCGCTCAATGCGCCGAGATCGGGTGCGTTGAACGTTGCGGTGATTTTTGGCGTTGCTGCAGTGGCGCTAACCCTCATTCTGGCGCCGTTTGTCGATCGCAAGAGCGCGCATCTCGCCGGGACGGTCGCGCCCGGTGCCTACGACGATATCGTAACGGGCTCGATTTCGACAAATAGCGGCCCGAAACGCTACATTGTGCGGCGCAGTGTCCTGCAGGACACGCCCGGTGCTGTGTGCATTATTAATAGCGACGGCTCGACGAGCGGTTGCTGAACATTTGAGAAAGTGACGCGCTTCGCGTCAAACGAAAGGAATTCGCGGATGCTGACCTTGCGCCGATTGCTGAAGAATCGAGACGGAGCGACCGCGATCGAGTACGGCCTGATCGGCGTGCTTCTGTCCATTGCGATCATCGCCGGCGTCAGCCAGGTCGGCTCGGCGATCGGCACGACCTATAACAACGTTGCGACGCAGGCGCTCGGCGACGGCACGTTGGCCACTCCCTGACAACGGCACCCATGCCTCATCACTGCGCGCCCGACTTGTCCTTCAAGACGCTGGCGAGGCTGATCCTCGCAGAGCCGGGGCGGAGCGGTTTCTGCTGGCTTTCATGTGGTGCCCAGCCTGAAACATAGATGATCGAGAAGGTCGCCCGGATTCGTCCATCAGGATCCGAAAATCGCTCCGCGTAGATTTCTGCTGCCCTGACGAAGAGCTTCCGACCCGGCGGTGTGCGCGAGCGGCCCGTCAGCGGGTTCGCCATGCCCATGTGGCGCAGATCGCGCATCAGCGGAAAAATCGAATCGTAGCGCACGGTATAGGTCTCGACATCGGCGACCGGCAAAGCAAAACCCGCACGTTGCAGAAGTGCGCCTATGTCGCGCACATCGGCAAAGGGGATGACGCGGGGGCTGACGCCGCCGGTCAGTTCCTCCTCCGCACTCAACAGCGCCTCGCGCAACTCTGCCAGCGTGCCGGCCCCCGGAATCGCCGCCAAGAACAGGCCGTCCGGCTTCAGAGCGCGGCGCGCCTGGATGAAGAGCCCGGGTGTGTCGTTGGTCAAATGCGCGGAGAGGGGCGAGACAACCAAGTTGACGCTCTCAGGTGCCAGCGCCAATTGCTCAAGGGGAACAACCGTCAACTCACCGGCATCGCGCCCGAAATCAGCCGTCGATTCGAGCCGCGCCATGCGTTCGACCTTGCCGGTTGCCATGATACGATCCGCCACGGCACCGGTCATTCCGTGCAGTTCAACACCCGCGCTGAAATGACGTTCGACCGCCGACAGACGGTCGGCCAGTTCTTCTGCTGCTATGTCGAGAAGAAAGCCGGCGCTCCGGTCGGCGATCCGGGCTGCGCGTGCGCGGTTCCTTTCGACGAGTTGAGGATCAAAAACCAGTTGCATCTCACGCCCTGCGCTGTTCAAAATTGAAGATCGCTGCCGTAGGGCAGATGGGTGTCTGTCTACAGGTGATCCAGCAATGGGTGAAGGGGAAAGTACCGTGCCTCGCGGTTTGTTCCACCGGCTTCCTGCCCGGTTGACGGCGCGTCTTGTCAATTTCGTCTACCCGCCGGTTTGTGCCGGCTGCGGTCGTTTTGCTTTAAGGGACGGGGCGGTCTGCGGGGCCTGCTGGCAGACTATCCGTTTCATCGAGCGACCCTATTGCGAGGTGATGGGGACCCCCTTCACGCACGACCTGGGTCCCGGCATTCTGTCGGCGGAGGCGATTGCCCATCCGCCGGTTTTCGATCGTTTGCGAGCCGTTGCCGCGCATGACGGTCTTTGCCAGACGCTGGTTCATCGGCTGAAATACAATGATCGCCTGGACCTCGCGCCACTGATGGCGCGCTGGATGACGCGCGCTGCAGGCGATCTCCTCAGCCAGGCCGATGTCATCGTGCCAGTGCCACTTCACCGCACGCGGCTTTTCACACGGCGGTTCAACCAGTCGGCCGAACTTGCGCGACACCTGGCCCTGCAATCCGGCAAGGCGTTCAATCCCATCGATCTGAAACGCGTGCGGCGGACAGCTCATCAGGTGGGGCTTGGTGAGCGGGCGCGCGAGGACAATGTGCGCGGCGCATTTGCAGTCTCCGATGCCGGCAGGATGGCGTTTTCGGGTCGGCGCGTCCTGCTGATCGACGATGTCTATACGACGGGTGCGACAGTGTCGGCGGCGTCGCGGGCCCTACGCAAGGCGGGTGTTAGCGACATCACCGTGCTTGTCTTTTCAATGGCGCTGCCGGAGCCTATATAGCGCATAAGACAAACGCGCCGACGAGAGGCGCGAGAGGAGAGACTAGATGGTTCCCGTCACGATCTATACCCGCCAGATGTGCGGCTACTGTTCCGCTGCCAAGGCTCTGCTCGATCGCAAGGGTGTGACCTACACCGAGCATGATGCGAGCTTTGACCCGAAACTCCGGCAGGAAATGATGGATCGTTCAGGCCGCTCGACATTCCCGCAGATCTTCATCGGCGACAAGCATGTCGGCGGTTGCGATGATCTGCATGCGTTGGAAGGCGCGGGCAAGCTCGATGCCATGCTGGCCGGTTGAGGTGACTGGACTATGACCAAGGTTAAGGTTGCCGCCGTCCAGATGTGCTCCGGCGTGTCGGTCGAAGAGAATGTCGAGCATATGCGTGCGCTCGTCGCCGAGGCCGCTGCTCAAGGGGCCACCTATATCCAGACGCCGGAAATGACAGGCGCGCTACAGCGCGATCGCGTGGCGCTGCTGGCTTCTCTCAAGCCGGAAGCGCACGATCTGGTCTATCGGGCCGCGTCCGAACTGGCTGCCACACATTCGATCTTCATGCATGTCGGCTCGACGGCGATTGCGCTGGGGAGCGAGAAGGTCGCCAATCGCGGGTTCCTCTTCGGGCCCGATGGTTCGCTGATCACCTCCTACGACAAGATTCACATGTTCGATGTCGATCTCGATAACGGCGAAAGCTGGCGGGAGAGCCGGACCTATAATCCAGGGGCTACGGCCCGTGTGGCCCAGCTCCCCTTCGGCAAACTGGGCTTCGCCGTCTGCTATGACGTGCGCTTTCCGCAGCTCTTCCGGGCGGAGGCCTTGGCCGGCGCTGAAATTCTGACCGTTCCGGCGGCCTTTACCAAGCAGACGGGTGAAGCGCACTGGGAAATCCTGCTGCGGGCGCGCGCCATCGAGAACGGCGCATTCCTGATCGCCGCAGCGCAGGGTGGTGTGCATGAGGATGGTCGCGAGACCTACGGCAATTCGATGATCGTGAACCCCTGGGGTCAGGTTCTGGCGCGCGCGGGCGGTTCCGGTGAAGCTGTCATCGTTGCTGAAATCGACACGGCAGACGTTGCAGCTGCTCGGGGGAAGATTCCGAACCTAAAGAATGCGCGCGAATTCGCCGTCGAAACGGTCGGGGCGTGAGGGTTTTCGTCAGTGATCAAGTATTCGCTCAAATGTGAAGCCGAACATGCCTTCGAGGGATGGTTTTCTTCCGGCAGCGATTTCGATGGCCAGCAGGCTCGGGGCCTGGTGACATGCCCGGTCTGCGGCTCGGCGTCCGTGACCAAAGCCTTGATGGCCCCGGCCGTTGCCACGGCACAGGCAAACGAAAGCAACATGCCGATGGCGATGGCCGGAGGCGGCGTGCCTGCGGAGATGATGGCGAAGCTGCGCGAGATCGTCACGCATATCCGCGCCAATTCCGAGGACGTCGGTACCCGCTTTCCGGAGGAGGCCCGCAAGATCCATTACGGTGAAGCGCCGGCGCGTGGCATTATCGGTCAGGCCAAGCAGGACGAGATCGGTGCGCTTCTGGAAGAAGGGATCGAGATTGCACCTTTGCCGGTTCTGCCTGAAGATGCGAACTGAGCGGTTCGCGTCTTAAGCTACCGGCCGCGTTGCCAGCATCATATAGTTCACGTCCATGTCCTTCGACAGATTCCACTGGTTCATCAGCGGATTGAAGAAGACGCCGGTGCGTTCGTCGATTTGCAGGCCGGATGCTGCAAGCGGCTTCTCGAGTTCTTCGGGGCGGACCAGCTTTTCATATTGATGCGTGCCCTTGGGCAGCCAGCGCAGCACGTGTTCTGCGCCGATGATCGCGAGTGCCATGGCCTTCATGGTGCGGTTGATCGTGGCGACGAACATCATGCCGCCCGGCTTTACCATGGAGGCGCAGGTCGTGATAAAGAAATCCACGTCGGCGACGTGCTCGACCACTTCCATATTGAGAATGATATCGAACTTTTCCCCCTCGGCGGCCAGTTGCTCGGCGGTGACGGCGCGGTAGTCGATGGAGACGCCGGTCTGCGCGGCATGGGTGGAGGCGATCCCGATATTGCGTTCGGAGGCGTCGGCGCCGATCACTGTCGCGCCCATGCGAGCCATCGGCTCGGAAAGCAGACCGCCGCCGCAGCCGATGTCGAGAACGCGCAGACCTTCAAGCGGGCGATGCGTGTTGGCCTCGCGGCCGAAATGGGCTGCAGCCTTGTCGCGGATATAGCGGATACGGACGGGATTGAACTTGTGCAGCGGCTTGAACTTGCCCGCCGGATTCCACCATTCTGCCGCCATGGCGGTGAAGCGGTCGACTTCGGCCTGATCGATCGTGGTTTTTGCGGCTTCGCTCATCGTTTCAATCCTTGCTGATCGCTTTTTCAAGTCGGACTGCTACGCCTGAAAGTCAAGGCCGGATTTTTGCTGCCGATCGTCGCAGGGCTTTCTCACGCTATGGCTGCCAAAAAACCGTTGAGCGATGGCCTCGCGGTCTTCTTTTGCCGTGATCTCGCCTGAATCCCGACATTTGACTTCCACCGGACAAACATCAAGAATCATACATATTGATTCCTCTCCAGGATGGACCCGCCGAATGTTCAAAAAAATCGCCCTCAGCCTGCTTGCCGCAACCTTCCTGTCGGCCTGCACGACCACCGATCCGTATACAGGTGAGCAGAAGATGTCGAACACGGCGGGCGGCGCGATGATTGGCGCAGGTCTCGGTGCCGTCACCGGTCTGCTCGTTGGACAGGATGCGAATTCGCGCCGCAATGCCGCTCTGATCGGCGCTGGCGTCGGTGCGCTCGGCGGTGGCCTGATCGGCAATTACATGGACAACCAGGAATCGGAACTGCGTCGCCAGCTGCAGGGCACCGGCGTGTCTGTCACGCGCAACGGCGACTCCATCGTCCTGAACATGCCGTCGAACATCACATTCCCGACTGACCAGGACGCTGTGAAGGCGGAATTCTATCCGACGCTGAACTCGGTCGCGATCGTGCTGAAGAAGTTCAACAAGACGCTGATCGACGTCAACGGTCATACGGACTCCACCGGCAGCCATCAGCATAACCAGGACCTGTCGCAGCGCCGTGCGATCTCCGTTGCAAACTATATGGCGAGCCAGGGCGTCGATCCTCGGCGCATGTCGGCGGTCGGTTTTGCCGAAACCCAGCCGATTGCCTCCAATGCGACAGAGGCCGGCCGCGCGCAGAATCGCCGCGTGGAAATCCAGATTTCGCCGCTGCGCGAGAACTGATCGGTTCCGTACCGGGACCGGCCCACCGGCTGTTGCAGTCGGGTCGCTTTTTCGCTATGAGACCGCCAACTTTGGGCTCGATCCTTTTTCAAGGATCGAGCCTTCGATTGTTTGACTGAGTTCTCGCGCGTTTGGCGCGGGCCATGACCGGACATTTGAAATGGCACGCATCGTGATGAAATTCGGCGGCACGTCCGTCGCAGACCTCGACCGGATCTATAACGTCGCGCGCCATGTCAAACGTGAAGTCGACGCCGGCCACCAGGTCGCCGTCGTCGTCTCGGCCATGTCCGGCAAGACCAACGAGCTTGTTGCCTGGGTGCAGAACATGCCGAAGGTGACGGGCGCGAAGTCGCCCTTCTATGACGCGCGCGAGTATGACGCGGTCGTTGCCTCCGGCGAGCAGGTGACCGCCGGCCTTCTGGCCATCGCGCTGCAGTCGATGGATATCGATGCGCGCTCCTGGCAGGGCTGGCAGATCCCCATCAAGACCGACAACGCCCATGGCGCCGCCCGCATACAGGAGATTGACGGTGATGAACTGATCCGCCGCTTCGAGATGGGGCAGGTGGCCGTGATTGCCGGCTTCCAGGGCATCGGTCCGGACAACCGGATAGCCACGCTTGGCCGCGGTGGCTCCGATACCTCGGCCGTTGCGATTGCAGCTGCGGTCAAGGCTGACCGTTGCGACATCTATACCGACGTCGATGGCGTCTACACGACCGATCCGCGCATCGAGCCCAAGGCGCGCCGCATGAAGAAGATCGCCTTCGAGGAAATGCTCGAAATGGCTTCTCTCGGCGCCAAGGTTCTGCAGGTCCGTTCGGTGGAACTTGCCATGGTACACAAGGTGCGCACCTTCGTGCGCTCCTCTTTCGTTGACCCCGATGCTCCGGGAATGGGCGACCTTCTGAACCCGCCGGGCACGCTGATTTGTGACGAGGATGAAATCGTGGAACAGGAAGTAGTCACCGGCATCGCCTACGCCAAGGATGAAGCGCAGATCTCGCTGCGCCGCCTTTCGGACCGTCCGGGCGTTTCTGCCGCCATTTTCGGGCCGCTTGCGGAATCGCATATCAATGTCGACATGATCGTGCAGAACATTTCCGAAGACGGAACCCGCACGGACATGACCTTCACGGTTCCCTCGGGCGATGCTGAAAAGGCACTTTCCGTTCTTGCTGAGAACAAGGACAAGATCGGCTTCGACGTCATCCAGAGCGAAACGGGTCTGGTCAAGGTTTCCGTCATCGGTATCGGCATGCGTAGCCACGCCGGCGTTGCCGCCACGGCCTTCCGGGCGCTGGCCGAGAAGGGCATCAACATCAAGGCGATCACCACCTCGGAAATCAAGATTTCCATCCTGATCGACGGTCCCTATGCCGAACTTGCTGTTCGGACTTTGCATTCCTGCTACGGTCTCGATAAGAGTTGAGAAACGATTCCGATGCGCCGGTGGCAGTGATCCTGCGGCCGGCTCGCCCGGAGTAACTCCAGAACCGGGAGCACATGCGCGATGAAAGGCCTTTCACAGGGTCCGCGCGTTCTTCTCAAGCGTCTCCGCGAACTCATGGCGGAAGCGCTTGAACCACAGGAACGCCTCGACAAGATCGTCCAGCAGATCGCCCAGAACATGGTCGCGGAAGTGTGTTCCGTCTATGTGCTCCGATCGGACGGCGTGCTCGAACTCTACGCGACCGAAGGTCTGAAAAAGGACGCCGTGCACCTTGCCCAGCTGAAGATGGGTCAGGGTCTTGTCGGTACGATTGCGGCCTCTGCCCAATCGCTGAACCTTTCGGATGCACAGTCGCATCCAGCCTTCCGCTACCTTCCGGAAACCGGCGAAGAAATCTTTCATTCCTTCCTTGGCGTGCCGATCCTGCGTGTTGGCCGGGCGCTGGGCGTTCTCGTCGTGCAGAACCGGGCGCAGCGCACCTATCGCGAGGAAGAAGTCGAGGCGATGGAAACCACGGCGATGGTCATCGCCGAGATGATCGCCACGGGTGAACTGAAGAAGATCACCCGGCCAGGTCTTGAACTCGACCTGTCGCGTCCGGTCTCGATCGAGGGCGACAGCTATGGCGAAGGCATCGGGCTTGGCCACGTCGTGCTGCATGAGCCGCGCATCGTCGTCACCAATCTGCTCAATGAGGATACAGACCACGAACTGAAGCGCTTGCATGAGGCGCTTGATTCGCTGCGTATCTCCATCGACGATCTTCTGTCGCGCCGTGATGTTTCCATGGAAGGTGAGCATCGCGAGGTTCTCGAAACCTACCGCATGTTCGCCCATGACCGGGGCTGGGTGCGCAAGCTGGAAGAGGCGATCCGTAATGGTCTGACTGCCGAAGCGGCGGTCGAGAAGGTGCAGAGCGACACCAAGGCGCGCATGATCCGCCTGACGGACCCTTACCTGCGCGAACGCATGCACGACTTTGACGATCTGGCCAACCGGTTGCTGCGCCAGCTGACGGGCTATGGCCCGAAGGGCGGCGGTGGGCTGCCGATGGATGCGATCATCGTGGCGCGTGCCATGGGTGCGGCCGAACTTCTCGACTATCCGCGCGAACACATTCGCGGTCTCGTGCTGGAAGAAGGCGCGGTGACCAGCCATGTCGTCATCGTCGCGCGCGCCATGGGCGTGCCGATTGTCGGTCAGGTGGCCGGTCTTGTGGCTTTGGCCGAAAACGGCGATCCGATCATCATCGACGGGGATGGCGGCAGCGTGCATCTGCGCCCGGCAGCCGAGCTTCGCGTTTCCTACGAGGAAAAGGTGCGCTTCCGCGCCCGCCGGCAGGAACAGTTCCGCGCGCTCCGCTCGGTCGAGCCGATTACCAAGGATGGCCAGCGCATCAATCTGCTTATGAATGCAGGCCTACTGGTTGATTTGCCGCAGCTCAACGAATCCGGCGCGCTCGGCATTGGGCTTTTCCGCACCGAGCTGCAGTTCATGATCGCCTCGAACATGCCGAAGCTCGAGGAGCAGGAAGCCTTTTACCGCAGCGTTCTGCGGCAGGCGGCCGGCCGGCCGGTGACGTTCCGCACGCTCGACATCGGTGGCGACAAGGTCGTTCCCTATTTCCGCGGGGCGGACGAGGAAAACCCGGCGCTCGGCTGGCGCGCCATTCGTCTCTCGCTCGATCGTCCGGGACTGATCCGCACGCAGTTGCGCGCGCTACTTCGCGCGGCAAGTGGCCAGGAACTGCGCATGATGATCCCGATGGTGACGGAAGTTGCCGAGCTACGGGCCGTGCGCGAGCTGATGCAGAAGGAATTCCAGCATTTGTCGCGCTTCGGCTACGAACTGCCGAAGAAGCTGCAGTTTGGTGCCATGCTCGAAGTGCCGGCGCTGATGTGGCAGCTCGACGAGCTAATGGCGGAAGTCGATTTCGTTTCCGTCGGTTCCAACGACCTGTTCCAGTTCTCAATGGCCGTCGACCGTGGCAATGCCCGCGTTTCGGATCGTTTCGACATTCTGGGGCGGCCGTTCCTGCGCATCCTGCGGGATATTGTGCGGGCGGCAGAGCGCAACAATACATCGCTGACGCTGTGCGGCGAGATGGCAGGCAAGCCTCTCTCCGCCATGGCGCTCATGGGACTCGGCTTCCGCTCTATCTCCATGTCGCCCGCTGCCATCGGGCCGGTGAAGGCGATGCTGCTCGGGCTCGACGTCAAGCAGCTTTCCGACATGATGAACGCGGCGCTGGACGAAGGTTATCCGCGCGAGCCGATGCGCCACATCCTGGAAAAGTTCGCCCAGGCGAACAACCTGCCGCTCTAGGATCATAGACTTGGCCAAACTGCCCATCGAAAAAATGCGCGAGCTGGAGCGCCGGTTCAGCGAGGTCGAGGCCAGGATGTCGGCCGGCCCCGCGGCGGATGTCTATATCAAGCTTGCTGCGGAATATTCCGAACTCGAGCCGGTGGTGAAGAAAATCCGCGAGTTCCAGAAGACGGAAAGCGAGATTGTCGATCTCGAAGCGCTGCTCGCCGACAAGGCCACGGATCGTGAGATGCGCGACCTTGCCGAAATGGAACTGCCGGAACTGAAGGCGCGGATCGAGACGCTGGAAAGCGAGATGCAGATTCTTCTGCTGCCGAAGGATGCGGCGGACGAGAAGAGCGCTATCCTCGAAATCCGCGCCGGCACGGGCGGCAATGAGGCGGCGCTTTTCGCCGGCGATCTGTTTCGGATGTATGAGCGTTACGCCTCGGCGCATGGCTGGAAGGTGGAAATTCTCTCCGAAAGCGAAGGCGAGGCTGGCGGCTACAAGGAAATCATCGCGACGGTGAGCGGGCGCGGCGTTTTCGCCAAGCTGAAATTCGAATCGGGTGTGCACCGTGTTCAGCGCGTGCCGGAAACGGAGGCGGGCGGGCGCATTCATACGTCTGCGGCCACGGTTGCGGTCCTGCCCGAAGCGGAAGAGATCGATATCGAAATCCGCCCCGAGGATATCCGGATTGACACGATGCGTTCGTCGGGCGCGGGCGGGCAGCACGTCAATACGACTGACTCGGCCGTGCGCATTACCCATCTGCCGACAGGGATCATCGTGACCAGTTCGGAGAAGTCGCAGCACCAGAATCGGGCCAAGGCCATGCAGGTTCTGCGCGCGCGGCTTTATGATATCGAACGGCAGCGGGCAGACAATGAGCGCTCGGCCTCGCGCAAGAGCCAAGTCGGTTCGGGCGACCGGTCCGAGCGGATCCGGACCTATAATTTTCCGCAAGGGCGGCTGACTGACCATCGCATCAACCTGACGCTCTACAAACTTGATCGTGTCATTGAGGGCGAACTGGACGAGGTCATCGACGCGTTGGTCGCTGATTATCAGGCCGGTCAGCTTGCGCAGCTCGGCAACGACCATGCCGGGGCCTGATCTCAATCTCGAGGGGTTGATCGCGGAAGTGCGCGGTCTCTTCCGCGAGGCCGATCTGGACGATCCGGCGCTGGAAGCGCGCATTCTGGTCAGCGGACTGCTGGACATGGAGCCGGCCGCTGTGATCTCGCGTGGGCCTTCGCTCGTGCCGGCTGATGATGTGGCGCGCATTCGCGCTGCTGCCGGTCGTCGAGTGCTCGGCGAGCCTGTCTACCGGATTCTCGGTTGGCGCGAATTTTACGGGCTGAAATTGCTTCTCTCCAAGGGGACACTTGAGCCTCGACCCGATACGGAAGTTCTGGTCGATGCGATGCTGCCGATCTTGAAGGGTCTTGTCGGGCAGGGACGCAAGCCACGTGTGCTTGATCTGGGAACCGGAACCGGTGCGATTTGCCTCGCGCTGCTCCGTGAATGCCCCGAAGCGAGCGGGGTCGGGACGGATGTCTCCGACGACGCGCTTGCAACCGCCCGGGCCAATGCCGATCTGAACGATATCGGCACGCGGTTCGAGACTTTGCAAAGCGACTGGTTTTCGCAAGTGCGAGGACGGTTCGACGTGATCGTCTCCAACCCGCCGTATATTCCTTCCGCAGACATTGCCGGGCTTGATCGAGAGGTGCGGGAGCATGACCCGGTCGCAGCACTTGATGGGGGTATCGACGGGCTCGATCCCTATCGAATCATTGCGAATCAGGCGATGCAGCACCTTGCGGACGATGGTTTTATCGGCGTCGAGTTCGGATGGGATCAATTGCTCGCGGTCCAGGCAATCTTCGAGGCTGTCGGGTTTGTGGTACGGGACGCTGTCAGGGATTATGGCGGGCGCGATCGGGCACTGATTTTCGCGCGAAACGCAGGCTTTTCCGGCGAATAATCTCGCGACCGCGAAAAAAACGCTTGGAATTGAGGGTGAAGCGGGCTAGCTTGCCAGTGCGCACTAGGGCTGAAGCGCCGGCGGAATTTAATCCCGGGTCAGCTTTCGCCAAGATGGTTGCTCTCTTAACAAGAGTTTCTGGGGTACCGACAGTCCCTGTGCGGAAATCTGTTCAATAACTCACAAGCGGCAAGAAGGTGCGGTCACGCGCGGACGCTGCGGCTCGCAAGTCCTGTCTCGATAGACAGAGCAGGCCGGAGCCATTTTGTGGTCATTTAGAAAGAAGTTCAGGTGAGCCATCGATGAGGCCAGGACAGCAGAACAAACGCGGTCGCGGGCGTAACAACAACAATAACAACAACAATAATAACAATAACAACAACAATGGAAATATGCGCAAGGGTTCCAACCCTCTGACGCGGACCTATGACAGCTCCGGACCGGACGTCAAGATTCGCGGGACCGCGCAGCACATCGCCGAGAAATACGCGCAGCTTGCTCGTGACGCCCAGAGTTCTGGCGACCGGGTGATGGCGGAGAACTATCTCCAGCACGCTGAACACTATAACCGCATTATCGCAAGCGCGCAGGCGCAGATGCAGGAACGCTTCCAGCGTGACGATCGCAACGACTTTGCCGATCGCGACGAGGACGACAACGGTTCGGATGTGGCACCTGCACAGCAGTCTCAACCGCAGCAGCGTTCGCATCAGCAAACCCAGCCGCAGGCCGAGCAGCCCTATGACGGCAGCGGTCCGCAGCCCGAGATCGAAGGTCTTCCTGCGGAGGTTGCTCTTGGCGAAGAGACACCGGCGGAAGCCGCCGCCGAGCAGGAACCGCGCCAGCGTCGTCCGCGCCGTCCGCAGCGCCGCCGCCAGAATGCCGCTGCCGAAGGCGCAGCTGGCGAGGCTCCGGCCGAGCAGCCTGCTCTTGCCGAAGCTGGCGAATGACGAATATCAAATCGTAGCGATTGAGAGATCCCCGGGACGCAAGTTCCGGGGATTTTTGCATTTAAACCTCTTTAAAAAAGCCGCGCCGCGCCCATATTTCACTGCGAAGGCTCGCCTTAAAGGGAGCCTATCTCAAACCCGTCGATCCGTGCCTCAGGCGAGGGCGGAACGAGGAACGGAGGACAGACATGAATATCGAAAAATATTCCGAGCGTGTGCGCGGTTTCCTGCAATCGGCTCAAACCGGTGCTCTTGCCGCCGGACACCAGCAATTCACTGCCGAACATGTTCTGAAAGTGCTTCTGGATGATGACCAGGGCATGGCTTCGGCATTGATTCAGAAAGCCGGTGGTGATCCGCGCGAGGCGCGCATCGCCAATGATGCGGCGCTCGCCAAGCTTCCGCAGGTTTCGGGCGGCAATGGTCAGGTGTACCTGTCGCAGCCGTTGGCCAAGGTCTTTGCGACGGCCGAAGAGGCTGCCAAAAAGGCGGGCGACAGCTTCGTCACGGTCGAACGTCTCCTGCAGGCACTCAGCATCGAATCTTCCGCATCGACCTCCGCCACATTGAAGAAGGCCGGCGTGACGCCGCAGGCGCTCAATCAGGCGATCAATGACATACGGAAGGGCCGCACGGCCGACAGCGCCAACGCCGAGCAAGGCTTTGACGCGCTGAAGAAATATGCCCGTGATCTGACGGCAGATGCCCGCGACGGCAAACTCGACCCGGTGATCGGCCGCGACGATGAAATCCGCCGTGCGATCCAGGTCCTGTCGCGCCGCACGAAGAACAACCCGGTTTTGATCGGTGAACCCGGCGTCGGCAAGACGGCGATCGCCGAAGGTCTGGCGCTGCGCATCATCAATGGTGACGTGCCGGAATCGCTGCGCGACAAGAAGCTGATGGCGCTCGACATGGGCGCGCTGATCGCCGGCGCGAAATATCGCGGTGAATTCGAGGAGCGTCTGAAGGCGGTGCTTTCGGAAGTGCAGTCGGAAAACGGCGATATCATCCTCTTCATCGATGAAATGCACACGCTGGTCGGTGCCGGCAAGGCGGATGGCGCGATGGATGCGTCGAACCTGCTGAAGCCTGCGCTTGCTCGCGGCGAGTTGCACTGCGTTGGTGCCACGACGCTCGATGAATATCGCAAGCATGTCGAGAAGGATGCGGCTCTCGCCCGCCGGTTCCAGCCGGTCATGGTTTCGGAGCCGACGGTTGAGGACACGATCTCGATCCTGCGCGGTCTGAAGGAGAAATACGAGCAGCACCACAAGGTCCGGATTTCGGACTCGGCGCTGGTTGCCTCCGCCGTGCTGTCGAACCGCTACATCACCGACCGCTTCCTGCCGGACAAGGCCATTGACCTGATGGACGAAGCCGCATCACGGCTGCGCATGCAGGTGGATTCGAAGCCCGAAGAACTCGATGAGCTCGATCGCCGCATCATCCAGATGAAGATCGAGCGTGAGGCGCTGAAGAAGGAAACCGACACGGCGTCCAAGGACCGGCTCGAAAAGCTGGAGCATGATCTCTCCGACCTGGAAGAGCGTGCCAATGCGTTGACTGCCCGCTGGCAGGCCGAAAAGCAGAAGCTGGGTCACGCTGCCGAACTCAAGCGCAAGCTTGACGAGGCGCGCAATGATCTGGCGATTGCCCAGCGCAACGGCGAATTCCAGAAGGCAGGCGAGCTTGCCTATGGCGTCATCCCGGGTCTCGAGAAGGAGCTTCACGCTGCTGAAGCGCGTGACGGTTCCGGCGCGGAAGCCATGGTTCAGGAGGTCGTGACCCCAGATAACGTCGCGCAGGTCGTTTCCCGCTGGACCGGGATACCGGTCGACAAGATGCTGGAAGGCGAGCGCGACAAGCTGCTGCGCATGGAAGACGAACTCGCCAAGTGGGTCGTCGGCCAGGGCGATGCGGTTCAGGCCGTTTCGCGGGCGGTTCGCCGCGCGCGCGCCGGCTTGCAGGACCCGAACCGGCCGATCGGCTCGTTCATGTTCCTGGGCCCCACCGGGGTCGGCAAGACCGAGCTCACCAAGGCCCTGGCGCGTTTCCTCTTCGACGAGGAGTCCGCGATCGTGCGCATCGACATGTCGGAATACATGGAGAAGCACTCGGTCTCGCGGCTCATCGGTGCACCGCCCGGCTATGTCGGCTATGACGAAGGCGGCGCTCTGACGGAAGCCGTTCGGCGCCGGCCTTACCAGGTCGTGCTGTTCGATGAGATCGAGAAGGCACATCCGGATGTGTTCAACGTGCTGCTTCAGGTTCTGGACGACGGTCGTCTGACCGACGGGCAGGGCCGGACCGTGGACTTCAAGAACACGATCATCATCATGACCTCGAACCTCGGGTCGGAATTCCTGACCGGGCTCGGCGAAAACGAGGACACGGACAGTGTCCGCGAACAGGTCATGGGTGTCGTGCGCATGAACTTCCGGCCGGAATTCCTGAACCGTGTCGACGAGATCATCCTGTTCCACCGGCTGCGCCGCAAGGAAATGGGCACGATCGTCGATATCCAGATGGGTCGGCTCGTCAAGCTGCTCGCCGATCGCAAGATCACGATCACGCTGGACGAAACCGCACGCGAATGGCTCGGCGACAAGGGTTACGATCCAGTCTATGGCGCACGGCCGCTGAAGCGCGCGATCCAGAAGTATCTTCAGGATCCGCTGGCCGAAAAGATCCTCATGGGCGAAATCCCGGATGGGTCTGCGGTGACGGTCAGCGCCGGTTCGGACCGCCTGATCTTCGTGTCGGGTGAGACGATCAGTCAGGCCGCGTAAGCCATTCAATTCGGCATACGGAAACGCCCGCGTGAAAAGCCGCGGGCGTTTCTGCGTTTGCAGGCTCAGTTGCTGGCAATATTCCAGTCGTCGTGGCCGAGCAGCGCGTCGATGCGCTTGCGCTCGGCGCCGAACTTGGCGAGCGCGTCGCCTCCCAACGACTTGCCGTCGGGCAGGCGAATTTTCAACGGGTCCACCTTGTTGCCGTTGACGATCATTTCGTAGTGCAGATGCGGGCCGGTGGACTGACCGGTCGTTCCGATCCAGCCGATCACCTGGCCCTGATGGATCTTGGCGCCTTCCACGACATCCTTCGCGATTGCGCTCTGATGGTTATAGGAGGTCTCATAGCCGTTGGCGTGGCGGATGATCGTCTGGTTGCCGTAGCCGCCGCGGTCCCAGCCGGCTTTTTCGACCGTGCCGTTGCCTGTCGCGATAATCGGCGTGCCCTTCGGCGCGGCCCAATCCACGCCGGTATGCATGCGCATATAGCCGAGAATCGGGTGGCGGCGCATGCCGAAGCCGGACTTGAAGATACCGCCCGGAACCGGGTTGCGCAGCAGGAACTGGTGGATGCTCTTTCCGTCCGGACCGTAATAGTCGACGCTGTCGTCTGCAGGGTCCTGGAAACGGTAAAGACGCGTTTCGGTATCGCCGAACTTCGCATAGAGGAACAGAAGTTCAGAATTTTTGGTAACTTTGCCGCTCTGGTCGGCAACCGAGAAGAAGGCCTCGAGCTTGTCGGTCGGACGCAGTTGGGCCTGGAAATCCACCGAGTTGGCCAGAAGCTTCACAATCTGCGTCGTCAGGTCGAGACCCATTCCGTAGGAAAGGGCTGCGCGATAGATGCCGTCATAAACGCTGGGCAGATCCGAGCCTGCCTGCGGCGCCAGCAGGTTGTCGTCGAGCGCCGAGGCCATGGCCTTGATGACCGGAGGCGCGGTTCCTTTGACGAAATTACCTTTATCGTCCAGCGCAACAGTCACTTCATGCTGATCGCGCTGGTAGATGCTGGCGCGCACGATCTTCAGATCTTCGCCGGTCTGCATGATGCCCATGCGCAGAATGTTGCCATCGCTGAGTTTGTCGCCGCCATAGACGTCTGACAGACTTCGGGAAACGAGATCAGCCTGCTTTTTCGAATAGCCATTGGACGAAAGGGCAGACGCAATATCCGTATCGGAGCGGATGGGGATGATATCATCCGCATATTCGGGTGTCGTATTCGTGATCGCCTCGGGGGCCGCTACGGACATGTTGGACTCGATCACCTTCGCCGTCAGGCCGGACGTGATGTCGAGCGCGCCGTTGCTGGCCGCAAAACGTCTCGGGTCGACGTAATAGAGAGAGGCGACCTGGCTGTTGCCGTCCGTCAAGACCGAACCATTGGTCCGGACCGTTTCCTCGATCTCCTCCAGCGTCATCGCCGGCGCGTAATTGAACGCGGTTTCCTTCGTCGGAAAGTCGGAGGTTTCGAGGCTGACTTCGGATTCGACGTCCGATCCGTATATCTGGCCCGTGCTGACGGAGGGGGCGGCCGGCTTGGTTCCGGAGGAGAAGATCGCCAGCGCATCGAAGGCAGGATAGGATTCCTGGGTGGAGTGGGCGGCGGCAAGCGCCATCTTCACATGTTCGAAAGGTTGGCGGCGGACGACTTCCTTGCCTCCCTGCTGGATCATGGTCGATACTTCCATGATCTGCTTGTCGGCCGGCTTGGCGGCGATGTTCGTCGCGATCAGCCGGCCTCCGCGTTTGGCGACAAGGGGGCCGTCTTCGCCATCGTCATGTGTGCTGGCATAGGCTTCGGCCGGAATGGCAAGCTGGCGGCGTCCATCAAGGGCGGCCGTCAGAGCGACGCCCATGAGGATCGTACTGGTGATCCCGGTCAAAAAGGTCCCGGAAAGCCAGCGGAAGGAAATCTCGCGTCTGTCAGGCGCCCGACGGCCATCGGCGAGCAGCGCGGGCTCGTTGCCGAGCAGCCGTGTCAGTTCCCTGCCGTCTGTCATTCAGTGTCCGCCTGGCCCAGTTATTTTCTTGTTATGCAACATCTGCCCTGTGCGTGCGCGTGAGTCAAATACCATGCGGTGTCATACCGCCGGGCGTGCACAGAACCTCCATATTCCGCACAAGAACGTTCATGCCTGCCAATTGTGAAATTCCGGGGGCGCGAGACAAGAGAAGCGGCCCTTCGTGGACGCTTCGGAAAGGGTTCCAACGGCACCTCCAAAATTAATCCCTTAAAATCAACTGCTTGTCACTTTTTTGAAGTTTTTTCAAAATGCCTTGTTGACTGTTCGGAGGGCT
>UBMP01000025.1 GCA_900466575.1 Hyphomicrobiales bacterium
AAGCCGGAGTTGTAGCCATAACCGACGGTGCCGTTGCTGGAAGCGGGCGTGCCATACATGTTGGCGTTCATCATCTGGCGAAAGGCGGAATTTTCGTTGTCAGCAAATGCCTGACCCGAGATCAGAGCCGAAACAGAAAGGACGCCAGCGGCGGCGAAAGCAGCAAACTTGTTCATTTTAATCTCCATTTTCAAATAGCGGGTCCACAGGGGGGATCAACCGCGGGGGTGTTTGGTTTCCCGCTATTCAATCGTGCACTCTTGAGTACGCGACTGAATGGCGGGGGCCGTTGTAGGCTCCTTCATGTCCGGCTCGCTTGCCGGGTGGATGTCGTTGCCTGACAGGACTGAATATGGAGGACCGAACCGTTCGGTTCAATCTCAAAATTGAAAACATATTGTTTCCAATCCGAGCACTTGAAATCGGAGTTCCGCATCAGCGTTGCATTCATGCTAATATACTAATTTTCAGAAATTCCATTTATTTCAGTCTGCTAGCGCGAATCTTGCGCACTATACCGGTTGAGCTGCGTCCGAATTCGAGAGTGATTCTGCCACATTCGGCACCCATTGCCGCATGGAAAAGGCCGCTCGAAGCGGCCTTTTTTTGTACGTTTTGAGATTTTTTTAGGCTCAGGCTGCCCGTTTTTTCTCATCGTAAGGGTTGAAACGGGCATAGAACGTGTCGCCTGTCTTCGCCATTTCGAGGAGAAGCGGAGTCGGCTTGAAGTGTGGGCCGTAGTTTGCAGCCAGCTTTTCGGCCAGCTCGACGAACGTCTTCACGCCCATGCCGTCGATGTAGGAGATCGCGCCGCCCGTGTAAGGCGCGAAACCGAAGCCCAGGATCGAACCGATATCGGCTTCGCGCGGATCGGTGACAATGCCCTCTTCCATGGTGCGGGCGGCTTCCAGAGCGATGGTGACGAGGAAGCGCTGCTTGATCGTCGTGACGTCGATCTTGTCTGGGTCCTGCTGCGGGAACATGTCCTTGAGGCCGGGCCACATGGATTTCTTCGCAGGCTTGGCCGGATAGTCGTAGAAGCCCTTCCCCGCCTTGCGGCCGAGACGGCCTTCCTTTTCGACCATCTGCGTGATCAGCGCCATGTGGCGCGGATCGACCGACTTCTCGCCGAGATCGGCAATCATCGCCTTCATGATCTTGTAGGAGAGGTCGACAGCGGTTTCGTCGTTCAGCGCCAGCGGGCCGACGGGCATGCCCGCCATCTTGGCCACATTGTCGATCATGACGGCCGGGATGCCCTCGACGAGCATGTTGTAGGCCTCGTTCATGTAGCGCAGCACGCAACGGTTCACATAGAAGCCGCGCGTGTCGTTGACGACGATCGGCGTCTTCTTGATGGCGGCCACGTAGTCGAGCGCCACGGCCAGAGCCTTGTCGCCGGTCTTTTCGCCCATGATGACTTCCGTCAGCATCATCTTGTGCACCGGCGAGAAGAAGTGGATGCCGATGAACTGTTCCGGGCGCTTTGAGTTTTCAGCCAAACCAGTGATCGGCAGCGTCGAGGTGTTGGAGGCAAAGATCGCGCCGGGCTTCAGCACGGCTTCCACCTGCTCGGTCACGGCCTTCTTGATGCCGCGATCCTCGAACACGGCCTCGATTACGAGGTCGCAATCGGCGATATCGGCATAATCGGCCGTCGGCGTGATGAGGGCGAGAAGCGCCTCGCCAGCTTCCTTGGAAAGCTTGCCCTTCTTCTGGGCCTCGGTGACGAGACCTTCCGACGTAGCCTTGCCCTTGTTGGCGGCTTCGATGTCGCGGTCGATCAGGACGACCTGAATGCCGGCAGCAGCCGTGACATAGCCGATGGAGGCACCCATGAAGCCGGCGCCAACGATGCCCACCTTCTTGATCTCGCTCTTTTCAACACCGGCCGGACGACGTGCGCCCTTGTTCAGCTCCTGCAGGGAGACGAACAGCGAGCGGATCATCGAGAAGGCTTCGGTGGTCTGCAGGATGTTGGTGAAGTAGCGCTGCTCGATGCGCAGGCCCGTGTCGATCGGAACCTGGAGGCCTTCATAGACGCATTTCACGATGGCGAGTGCGGCCGGATAGTTGCCGGCGGTTTCGCGGCGCAGAATGCCATTGGCGGCGGAGAAGAGCTGGATACCGTTCGGCGTCCAGACGGCGCCGCCCGGAGCCTTGAAGCCCTTCTTGTCCCAGGGCGCGACCGGATCCACGCCCTTCTTGAGCAGTTCCTTGGCAGCGGAGACCAGATTTTCCGGCTCGACCACTTCGGCCACAAGGCCGAGCGCCTTGGCGCGAGAGGCGGAGAAGGACGAACCCGTGGTCATGGCCTGAAGCGCGTCCTGCGCGTTGATCAGGCGCGGCAGGCGCTGCGTACCGCCAGCACCGGGGAAGATGCCGACCTTGACTTCCGGCAGGCCGATCTTGACCGACGGGGAGTTGGACGCGACGCGGGCGTGGCAGGCAAGCGAAAGCTCGGTCGCGCCGCCCATGCAGGTGCCGTTGATGGCCGAGACCCACGGCTTGCCGTTGGTTTCGATCTTGCGATAGAGCCAGGTCATACGACCGGCCGCGTCAAAAAGCTTCTGGGCAGCGCCGGCCGGATCGGCAGCGCGTTCGCGCTCGATCGTCTCGAACATGCCCTTGAGCATGGTGAGGTCAGCCCCGCCGGAGAAGGCGTTCTTGCCGGAAGTGAAGACGACGCCCTTGACCTTTTCGTCAGCGACGGTCGCGTCAACGATCTTGTCGAGTTCGTCCATCACTTCGACCGTGAAGACGTTCATCGACTTGCCGGGCATGTCCCAGGTGACGAGCGCAATGCCGTCGGCGTCGGTTTCGACCTTGAAGTTTACGTAAGACATTCTTCTCTCTCCCAAACCTTAGACGCGCTCGATGATCGTGGCGGTACCCATGCCCGCACCGATGCAAAGCGTAACGAGCGCGGTGTTCAGATCGCGGCGTTCCATTTCGTCCAGCGCCTGGCCGAGGATCATCGCGCCGGTGGCACCCAGCGGATGGCCGAGCGCGATTGCGCCGCCGGTGACGTTCATCTTGTCATGCGAGACGTCGAAGGCCTGCATGAAGCGCAGCACGACGGCGGCGAAGGCTTCGTTCAGCTCGAACAGGTCGATATCGTTGATCGTCATGCCGGCGCGCTTCAGGAGCTTCTCGGTGACGTCCACCGGGCCGGTCAGCATGAGGGCGGGTTCCGAACCGATATTGGCAAAGGCGCGGATGCGGGCGCGGGGCTTGAGGCCCATGGCCTGACCGCCGGCCTTGGAGCCGAGCAGGACGGCGGCGGCACCGTCGACGATACCGGACGAGTTACCGGCATGGTGGACATAGTTGATGCGCTCAACATCCGGATGCGCATGCAGGCCGACAGCTTCGAAGCCGCCCATCTCGCCCGGCATCTGGAAGGACGGGTTGAGCGAACCGAGCGACTGCATGGTCGTGTCGGGGCGCATATGCTCGTCCTTGGCGAGGATCGTCAAGCCGTTCACGTCCTTCACGGCGATCACGGACTTGTCGAAATAGCCCTTTTCCCAGGAGTTGGCAGCGCGCTTCTGGCTCTCGACGGCATAGGCGTCGACGTCTTCGCGGGAGAAGCCATACTTGGTGGCGATCAGGTCGGCAGAGACGCCCTGCGGCATGAAATAGCCGGGGAAGGCAACGGAGGGATCAACCGGCCAGGAACCGCCGGCCATGCCCATGCCGACGCGCGACATGGATTCCACACCGCCAGCGATGACGATGTCATCAGCACCGAAGGCGATCTTGGAGGCGGCGAGGTTCACGGCGTCGAGGCCGGATGCGCAGAAGCGCGAGATCTGGACGCCGGGAGCCTTGAAGTCATAGCCGGCTTCGAAAGCGGCAGAGCGCGGGATGACCGCGCCGGCTTCCATGACCGGATCGACGCAGCCGAAAATGATGTCATCGACGGTGGATGTATCGAGACCGTTGCGGTCGCGGATGGCTTCCAGCGTCAGGGCGGCCAGGCGAGGCGTCGGCACTTCGTGCAGCGCGCCGTCCTTCTTGCCGCGACCGCGCGGCGTGCGCACGGTGTCATAGATAAAGGCTTCGGTCATGATGTCTTCTCCCTTTGGCGCATTTCCGGGAAAGGTGTGAGACGACTTCCCATATGCGGAAATGCGTAAAACAATTTTGCTGGCGTTTGAGCCGCCAACTCCTCGACATGCAGAAAGGCCCTTGTCTGCAAGGGCCTTTCATTTCGTTGCCGGACCTCAGAACGCCTCTGCGGCCAGTTCCATCATCGTGTCGGCGCCGGTCTCAATGCGGGTCTTGCGCAGGGCCGTCTCCGGCATGACCTTGTCCATGTAGAAACGCGCCGTGATCAGCTTGTTCTTAAGGTAGTCTTCGCGCGAAGAATTACCAGCAGCAAGCTCGTCCTGAGCGACCTTTGCCATCTTGGCCCACATGTAGCCGATGACGACGACGCCGAAGAGGTGCATGTAGTCATAGGAGCCGGCCCCGGCATTGTCGGGCTTGGCCATGGCGTTCTGCATGAACCACATGGTGGAAGCCTGCAGGTCGTTGAGGCCCTTCTTCAGCGCCTTGGTGAAGCCGGCAAGGGCTTCGTTCGAACGGTTCTCCTCGCAGAAGGCGCCGATTTCGTTGAACAGCGCCATGACGGCGCGACCGCCGTTTGCCGGCAACTTGCGGCCGACGAGGTCGAGTGCCTGGATGCCATTAGCGCCTTCATAGATCATGGCAATTCGGGCGTCGCGAACATACTGGCTCATGCCATGCTCTTCGATATAGCCGTGGCCGCCATAGACCTGCTGTGCCATGACGGCGTGGTCGAAGCCCTTGTCGGTCAGCACGCCCTTCAGGATTGGGGTCATGAGGCCGAGGAGGTCGGAAGCGGTTTCGCGGGCCTTGGCGTCATCCGAGCGATGCGCGATGTCGGATTGCAGCGCGGTCCAGAGCGCGAAAGCGCGGCCGCCTTCATTGAAGGCGCGCATGGTCATCAGCGCGCGGCGGATGTCCGGGTGCACGATGATCGGGTCGGCCTTGAGGTTCGGCGCCTTCGGGCCGGAAAGTGAACGGCCCTGGATGCGCTCGCGGGCATATTGCGCAGCGTTCTGATAGGCAATTTCGCCCATCGACAGGCCCTGAAGGCCGACGCCGAGGCGGGCTTCGTTCATCATGACGAACATGGCGGCAAGGCCCTTGTTCTCGGCGCCGATGAGGTAGCCGGTGGCGTCATCGTAGTTCATGACGCAGGTGGCGTTGCCGTGGATGCCCATCTTGTGTTCGAGCGCGCCGCAGGCGACGCCGTTGCGGGCGCCGAGCGAGCCGTCTTCGCTGACCATGAACTTCGGAACGATGAAGAGCGAGATGCCCTTGGTGCCTTCCGGCGCGCCTTCGATACGGGCGAGAACCAGATGGATGATGTTCTCCGACATGTCGTGCTCGCCGGCGGAGATGAAGATCTTCTGGCCGGAAATCTTGTAGGAGCCATCAGCCTGCGGGACTGCCTTGGTGCGCAGCAGGCCGAGGTCGGTGCCGCAGTGCGGCTCGGTGAGGTTCATCGTGCCAGTCCAGGTGCCGGCGACCATGTTGGGAACGTAAGTCTGCTTCTGCGCATCCGAGCCGTGCTCGAGGATGGCGGCGATCGCGCCCTGCGTGAGGCCCGGATACATCATCAGCGCCATGTTCGCCGAGATCAGATATTCCGACACGGCGCTGTGCAGCACATAGGGAAGGCCCTGGCCGCCGAACTCCTCCGGCATGGAAAGTCCCAGCCAGCCGCCCTGGCAATACTGGTCGAAAGCTTCCTTGAACCCCTTCGGCGCCCTCACGCTGGCGTCATCGCTGCGAACGCATCCTTCCTGATCGCCCGACAGGTTGACCGGGAACATGACCTCTTCCGCAACCTTGGCAGCCTCGGCCGTAATGGCTTCGAGAAGATCGGGGCCGACATCGGCAAAGCCGGGCATATTGGAGTAGCGCTCGATGCCGAGGACATCGTTGAGCACAAACAGAGTGTCTTGTACGGGGGCCTTGAACACGGGCATGGCAGTCTCCTCGCCTTCCATTGGGTCGTCGTTGCCATTCTCATACAAAATTTTGACGTTTGCGTAAACGTCAAAATCGCGAGCCATGAAAATTTTGCGGCTCCAGCTTGCCGCAAGTCTCGTCTAGGCAAATGGTTAACGAAATAACTGGGGTGATTCTGCGCGAAACCACATTTTTAATCTTTGGACGTCGGTTAACAGGCTGTTAACGCAGCCTCATCAAATGTAATCATCGCATACAGGTGATTTGCGCCGATCCGGGATTTTTAAGGTCTTTCGTAGCCGGAACCATCCGCAGTTTCGCCATGACGGGCATCGCGGGGGAATTTCCCGCGCCCGAAGTGGATCAACGCCAGACGCAATTGAAGCGAGTGGAATGATGAACAGATCAAAATCCGATACGCCTCGTCAGGGAGACCGGACCCCGAGCGCGCCGGCAGCACCTTTGACTGAGACGGCTGCAGGCCGGGTGGAAGAAGCGCGCGGTTCACTGCTTCGCGCGCCTCGGCCCGATGACGCCGGCCGTCTGGCGCGCTCCACGCAGATTTCGGAGATCCTGGACCGACAGAAGCTCCTGTCGCGCAATCGCCCGCCACCGCCGGCGCCGGCAAATCTGTCGCTGGCCGACCAGATCCGTGAGCGCCTGCGGTCTCCGGCAGCTCCGGTTCCCACCGGCATCAGCGCACCGCGGAACGGCGATCTGCGTCCGAGCGAGTACAGAGCCAGTGACTACCGGTCAGATGTCCGTACGAGCGATTACCGCCAACCCTCCGCCGAACATGCGGCTGTCGACATTTCCGAAGCGTTGGCCAAGCTGCGCCATGACCTGAAGCAGGATCTGGCCGCGAGCTTCGCGCAGGAAATCACCAATCTGCGCAGTGAGATCAAGGAGATCGGCTCGGCGGTTGCGGAAAACGGCTATCCGCAGGATCTCTACGCCGACCTGCAGCGGCTTGCCGAAGGCATGGAATATCTCGGCGAAGCGACCGAGAACGCCGTCGCCAACAGCATGCGCAGCGAACTGGACTCGATCCGTGCGATGGTCAGCGGCATGGCCCGCCAGGACGATCTGGCCGTCATCATCGAGCATTTCGACGCGCTCCGCCAGCAGATGGCAGAGTCGGAATCTCAGGCGCAGGCCCGCAGCCTCGACACCAAGATCGGCAGCCTGGCCGACGCCATCGAAATGCTGGTGTCGCAGATGTCGAACGCCGACCGCGACCTCAACAGCCAGATGCATACTCTGGACGAACGGCTGGCCGAGATCGTCGCCGCCATTGACGCCAATGCGCAGGCAACCGCCGAACTGTCGGGCGATGCGGGCCTCGGTTCGCTTGAGGAGCGCATTGCACGGCTTGTCGTAGAGCTCGACGGGGTGAACCTGCAGCAGCGCGACAACATCGTTGCCGAGCGCATCGAGAGCCTGGCCGCCCGGATGGAAGAGCTTGCCAAGCTGCAGGCGACCGAACATCTCGACCGCCGCTTCGACGAACTTGCAGCCCTTCTTGCACAGGGCGGCACAGCGCCGGCCGGCGAAGACCTCAGCGCGATCGTCTCAGACATCTCGCGCAAGATCGACGACATGGCCCGCGGCACGGTGAGCAGCGAGCTGGTCAACCGCTTCGACGACCTCGCTAACCGTATCGACAGCCTGAATATTGCGGGCGCAACCGGCGGGCTGAGCGAGGAAATCCTCACCTGGCTCGAGGGCCGGATGAACGACATCGCCGCTCGCATCGATGGCAATATGGAGGCCAAGGGCAACCCGGCCGCCGATCTCGGCGCTCTTGAAGAGCAGATCTCGGCGCTGACCAAGCTGCTTAGTGAACCGCGTGTCGCCGAAGAGATCAACTCCGCGCAGATGACCAGCCGCATGTCGGCGCTCGAAGACTATATGTCGACGAACGACGAATACATCGTCGAGGCCGCCCGACAGGCTGCCGAAACGGCGCTGGAAGCCTATGTCCGCAACTTTGCCGGCCAGCCCAGCAACACCAGCATGCCGCAGGCCGACATCTCGACGATTTCGGACCTTGCGTCTGACCTGCATGCGCTCGAAGAGCTGACACGCTCCGGCGAAGCCCGCAACCAGCAGACCTTCGAGACCCTGCAGCAGACGCTCGTGCAGATCGCCGAACGTCTCGACAAGCTGGGCGCGTCGACCGAAGCCGCTGCGGCCGCCACATCGGCACCGTCCAAGTCCGCCGCTGCCGTTGCAAGCCGTCCGCGCCTGCGCACCGGCACCGACACGGAAATGTTCAGCAGCGATTTCGACGACGATCTTTTCGACGACGATATCGCGATCGATAACACGACGACGACCCGCGACGGCGGAGAGAAGCCCCTCAAGGGTTTCCTCTCCTCGATCGGCAATCGTTTCCGCAAGAATGGGCAGGACCAGAAGGCGGAAGAGCCGCGCCGCACGCTCGACGCCGCACCGGCCATCGACGCCGCCGACGACATTAGCCCGGATCTTGCCAACCAGCTGCTCGAACCCGGTTCCGGCGCCCCGGACATCCGCCAGATCCTGGAAAAGGTTCGCGCGGTTCAGGACGGCAAGCCCGCCAAGAAGGACGGCCTGACAGCACGCGAAGACGACAACAGCGATTACATCGCCGTTGCCCGCCGCGCAGCACAGGCCGCAGCCGCAGAAGTCGGCCCGGCGGAACATATGGACGAAGCGGCTGAAGGCTCCTCGAGCGTGATCGGCAAGTACCGCCGGCCATTGCTTCTCGGCACGGGCCTCGTCCTGCTCGCCGTGATGGCCTGGCCTCTGGTCACCACGATGTTCAGTTCGCCGAACGCGCCGGCGGCGTCGCAGACCGCTCCGGCTACACAGCCGGCTCCGGCTGCCGAAGCCAGCAGCGCCGAAAAGCCCGCTGGGGAAGACGCGAACAAGCTGGCTGCAGAGAAGGCCGCGGCCGATGCCGCTGCGGCCGAAACGGCTGCAGCTGAAAAGGCCGCCGCTGAAGCGGCGAAAACCCCGAACACCCCTGTCAACGATGCAACGACCGGCCCCGTGGCGGCGTCAGATGCAACGCCCGTGAATGCCTCTGCCGTGCCGGCTGCGGCCGAGCAGATGCCGAAGCCGGAGGCAAACACCGCCGCCGCAACGGCTCCGGCTCCGGCTGCATCTGCAACGCCGGCTGCCGCCGATGTGAAGCCAGATGCAGCCGTGTCTCAGCCCGCGACGGTCATGCCGCCTGCAGGTGCAACGCCCACCACAACGACCCCGGCAGCAGCAACGCCCGCCGCGGCGGCACTGGCTGTCCCGACCGGCATCGAACCGCAGGCTCTCGTCGATGCTGCCAATGGCGGCGATGCGCTCGCAATCTACGAAGTCGGCAACCGTATTTTCGATGGCCGCGGCGTCACCGCCAACCCGGCTGCTTCCGTCAGCTGGTACACCAAGGCTGCGTCGCTTGGCTTTGTGCCGGCGGAATACCGTCTGGGCAGCCTCTACGAAAAGGGTGTAGGCGTAGGCGTCGATCCGGCCAAGGCAGTCGAGCATTATTCGACGGCAGCAAAAGCCGGCAACATCAGCGCCATGCACAATCTGGCCGTGCTCTACGCGACCGGCACGCTTGGTGCTCCGGACTTCACCTCGGCGGCCAAATGGTTTACCGAAGCGGCGAACCATGGCGTCCGCGACAGCCAATTCAACCTCGCCATCCTTTATGCGAAGGGTAGCGGCGTCAGCCAGGATCTCGTCCAGTCCTATAAGTGGTTCGGTATCGCCGCCAAGGACGGCGACGTCGATGCCGCACAGAAGCGTGACGAAGTTGGCAAGGTTCTCTCCGCCGATCAGCTCACCAAGGCCAAGGCCGAGGTCGATGGGTGGAAAGCCGCCTCGGCGGATGACAAGGCCAACGCCACGATCCTTCCCGATGCCTGGGCCGGCAAGGCCCAGAAGACCAACAGCGTCGACATGAAGAAGGCGATCACCTACATCCAGGCCATGCTGAACAAGAACGGCTTTGACGTGGGTCGGCCGGATGGCGTCATGGGTGGAAAGACGGTTGCCGCGATCAAGCAGTTCCAGTCTTCCGTGGGCCAGCAGCCGACGGGCGACATCAACGATGCGCTGGTCAAGGAACTGATCGCCCGCAGCAAGTAAGCGATTTATGGCGCGCTGCCTAAATTGCAGCGGAATGAATTGACACCCTTCGCCCCGGCGCAAGGGTGTCTTTTCGTTTTCGGGCATCATTCATCCGCGCGGGGCCGCGACGTTGAAAGACTTCGAACCGCGCTCCGGATTCGCCGCACATGGCAAAGAAATGAAATATTCACAAGGGTCGGGTTAATGATACCCGTCAGCCCATCACGTTCAAGTCCGAGGCCCGTCGGTGACGATTTACCTGCCCATCGCCGAAATGTCGGTGAACATCCTGGTCATCCTCGGGATGGGTGCGGCCGTGGGCTTCCTCTCCGGCATGTTCGGCGTCGGCGGCGGCTTCCTCATCACACCGCTTCTCATCTTCTACAATGTTCCGCCGCCGATTGCCGTTGCGACGGGTGCATGCCTCGTCGTTGCCTCCTCCGTGTCCGGCGCCATCAGCCATTTCCGGCGGGGTACATTGGATCTGAAGCTCGGTACTTTGCTCCTGGCCAGCGGTCTTGCCGGTTCGACCGCCGGTATCGGCGTCTTCGCAGTCTTGCGCAGTCTCGGCCTTCTCGATCTCTTCATTTCGCTCGCCTATGTCCTGCTTCTTGGCACCGTGGGCACGCTGATGCTGATCGAGAGCCTGCGGGCCATGCGTCGGCTCGCCAAGAACAAGACCGTTTCCTTGAACAGAGGGGGCCAGCACAACTGGGTGCACCGCCTGCCCTTCAAGATGCGGTTCAAGAAGTCGAAGATCTATCTCAGCGTGCTTCCCGTCATCACCATCGGCTTTCTTCTCGGTGTGCTGACATCCGTCATGGGTATTGGCGGCGGCTTCATCATGGTCCCCGCCATGATCTACTTTCTGCGCGTGCCGACGGGCGTGGTCATCGGAACCTCACTCTTCCAGATCGTGTTTGTGACCGCATATACGACGATGATCCAGGCGACGCTGAACCATACGGTCGATATCATCCTCGCGTTGCAATTGATGGTCGCCGGCGTGGTGGGTGCGCAATACGGCGTGCGCGTTGGCCAGAGGCTGCGCGCCGAACAGTTGCGGGCGCTATTGGCGCTTCTGGTTCTCGCCGTCGGCGTGCGTCTGGCCGTCGATCTCGTGCTGACGCCGAAGGACATCTATTCGATCGTGACGGGAGGCCACGCATGACCCGCCTCCCCAGCCCGCTTGCCGCGCTGCTTTTTAGCCTGACCTTCCTGGCCAGCGCCGCGATGGGTGCCGAGAAGCCAACTGACAAGGTGCGGCCGCCCGAAGGCATCGAGATCGGCGTGTCGACCAACGAGATCGCCATCACCTCGGACTTCACAGGGGCCGACCTGACGATCTTCGGGACGCTCACCAATGTCGACGAGTACCTCCAGCAGATCGGCCAGTATGATATCATCGTGACCCTCGAGGGCCCGCGCGTCGACACGACGATCCGGCGCAAGGAGCGCGTCTTCGGCATCTGGATCAACACCGAGCAGATGACGTTTTCGGCAGTGCCGCAATCCTACTCGATGACGAGCACGCGCGTCATCAAGGACATCACCACGCAGCAGGAACTCGCCGCGCTCAATGTCGGCATCGATCATATCCGCCTGTTCGCCGCCAATTACTTCGGCGACATTTCCGCGCTCGACGATTTCCGCCAGGCATTCCGGCGGCAGATGCTGGACAGCGGGCTTTATCAGGCCAATCCCGGCGGCATCCGCTTCGTCAGCCCCAGCCTCTTCCGTGCCACGCTGAAACTGCCGGCCGACGTGCCGAACGGTGTGCACATGGTCCATGCCTATCTCTTCAAGAGCGGTGATTTCCTGATGGAAACAAAGCTGCCGCTGCGCGTCGTCAAGACCGGCATCGAGCAGTCGCTGACGGAGGCTGCCTATGGCAATTCCTTCCTCTACGGCCTCTCGGCCGTCATTATCGCACTCACCATCGGCTGGGCGGGATCGGTGATCTTCCGGAAGGATTGATCAGCCCTTCAAGCCCGCGAAACTCACCGGATAGACGCGTTCCTTGCCGATCATGTGGGCGATCAGGCGCGTGCGATCGAAGAGGCCGCGGAAGGCGGCATGGGCCAAATCCAGTCCACCGGTCATGACGCCGAAAGAGGGCATGATGAGACGGTCACCATCCGTGGCGAAGCACGGGCGGCGCACCGATTTTTCGCGACGACGCAGTGTCGCTGCCGGATGGAGATGGCCGGCAATCTCGCCTTTTTCCGTGCCCTTGGCCGGCTCATGGCGAAAAGTGAGGCCGGCAAAGGCCATGCTTTCGGCGACCGTGCCGGGAAGCCCGCTGACCCCATCAGGATCGTGATTGCCGGTGATCCAGATCCAGTCGCGGCCCTTCGCCATCTCAACGATCAGAGCCCGGCAATCCTGCGGCATCAGCGCCGAGCCAACGCGGTCGTGGAAATTGTCGCCGAGCGAGACGACGAGCCTGGGTCGGTAGCGATCCATGACGCGCGCGAGGAGCCTCAGCGTGGCGTGCGTGTCGTAGGGCGGTAGCAATTGTCCGCGCCGGGCAAAGGCGGCGCCTTTTTCGAGATGCAGATCGGAGACGATGAGGAGGCCATCGGCTTCGCAATAGAGCGCACCCATCGGGTCGCAAACGAACTCTATGCCGGCAACACTCGTCACCGAAGCCCCGATCTCCTCTTCCCCCATGCCTGCCAATGCCAGTCTTGCCACTTCCGTCCCTTGGTACTTGTCAAATCTGCATCGCGTCGCGGATCAGATCTTCTGCCGCCTCTGCGAGCAGGCTTTCAGAGGCATTGCCCGCGACCGGTTCCTTGCCGATTTCCAGGAGGATCGGCACGGCGAGCGGCGACACCTTGTCGAGCGGGCGATGCAGGATATGTCCCCTGATTCGCCTCAGCATAACGCCAAGGCGCTGAATGTCCAAAAGCCCGGCTGCGGCTTCCTGCCGCGTCGCCTGGAGCAGAACATGGTCCGGTTCATGACTACGCAGCACATCGTAGATCAGATCGGCCGAGACCGTGACCTGCCGTCCGGTCTTCTCCTGACCGGGATGGCGGCGCTCGATCAAGCCGGCAATAACGGCGCAATTGCGGAAGGTCCGCTTCAGCAGAAAGCTTTCATCCAGCCACGCCTCCAGGTCGTCGCCCAGCATGTCCTCATCGAACAGCGCCTGAAGATCGAGCTTCCTGCGGGCGATCAGTTCGCCCATGTCATCGAGCCCCCAAATGCCAAGCGAATAGTCGGTTGCTACAAAACCCAGCGGTCGTGCGCCCATACGGTCGAGCCGGCGGGTGAGCAGCATGCCAAGTGTCTGATGCGCCAGCCGGCCTTCGAAAGGATAGGCGACCATGAAGAAGCGGGAACCGCGCGGGAAGGTCTCGATCAGCATCTGGTCGCGCTGCGGAAGGCTTGAAACCTCGCGCTGAATTTCCAGCCAGTCGCGGACCTGATCGGGCAGGCGATGCCATTCGCTGCCGTCGGCCAGGAGCCCGCGCACGCCGTCCGCGAGATAGGTGGAAAGCGGAAATTTTCCGCCAGCATAGGCCGGGATTTTCGGATCCATCGAAAAGGTCTGGCTCGCTAACGCCTCGTTCTCGCGAATGCCTTCGAAGCGCAGAACCTTGCCGCCGAAGAGGAAAGTATCGCCCTGGGTCAGACCTTCGAGAAAATATTCCTCGATCTTGCCCAGCACCGGGCCGCCGCGCCCGAGCGAGCCGAGCTTGTTCTTTCTCACCATCCGCACATTCAGCATGGGGCTCTCGACAATGGTGCCGATATTCAGCCTGTATTGCTGGGCGGTTTGTGGATTGGAGACACGCCAGAGCCCGTCGGCACGCTGCCTGATCTTGGCGTAGCGGTCATAGCTTTTCAGCGCGTAGCCCCCCGTCGCGGCGAAATCGAGCACGCGGTCGAAGGTCTCGCGGGACAGGTCCGCGTAGGGAAGCGCGGAGCGCACCTCCTCATAAAGCGCGTCACCGGAAAAGGGCTCGGCGCAGGCCATGCCGAGGACATGCTGGGCGAGCACGTCCAGCGCGCCGTCGCCCGAGGGCGGCGTGTCCTGCGCGTTGATGTAATTGGCGTCGAGCGCTGCCTGGCACTCCAGCACCTCGAAGCGATTGGCGGGGACGAGAATGGCGCGGCTCGGCTCGTCCATGCGGTGATTGGCGCGACCGATGCGCTGGGCGAGCCGGCTTGCCCCCTTCGGCGCGCCGACATGGATGACGAGATCCACATCGCCCCAGTCGATGCCGAGATCAAGCGTCGAGGTCGCCACCACCGCCCGCAGCTTGTTCTCGGCCATGGCCGCTTCCACCCTGCGGCGCTGGCCGGCATCCAGCGAACCGTGATGAAGCGCAATCGGCAGGCTGTCATCGTTGACGGTCCAGAGTTCCTGAAAGACGAGTTCGGCCTGAGAACGGGTATTGACGAAGATCAGCGTCGTCTTGTGCGTCCTGATTTCCTCGTAGATCGCAGGGATCGCATAGCGCGCGACATGGCCGGACCAGGGGATGCGGTCCTCACTTTCAAGAATCGTGATGAGCGGCCGCGCACCGCCGGGGGCGACGACGATATCCGCTGCGGCCTCTTCGCCGTCTTCGGTCTGTGGCGCCAGCCATTTGCGCAGGTCGAGCGGGTCGGCGACTGTCGCTGAGAGGCCGATCGCCTGCATGCCGGGTGCCAGCCGCCGCAGCCGCGCCAGACCCAGGGAAAGGAGATGACCGCGCTTGGAGGTCACCAGCGAATGCAATTCGTCGAAGACGACATAGCGCAGATCGGCGAAGAATCGCTCCGCCTCGGCATTGGCGATCAGCAGCGCCAGTTGCTCGGGCGTGGTAAGCAGGATTTCGGGGGGATTGAGTTTCTGGCGCTGGCGCTTGCCCTGCGGCGTGTCGCCCGTTCGAGTCTCGATGGTCAAAGGCAATCCCATCTCGCCGACAGGCTTCATCAGGTTGCGCTCGATGTCGACGGCGAGCGCCTTGAGCGGCGAGATATAGAGTGTGTGGATTCCCTGAAACGCCGTGCCCGGCTTCTTTCGGCCGCGTTCCGCCAGATCGGTAAGCGAGGGCATGAAGCCGGCCAGCGTCTTGCCGGCCCCGGTCGGGGCGATCAGCAGCACGGATTTGCCGCTACGCGCCTTCTGCAGCAACGCCAGTTGGTGCGCGCGCGGCTTCCAGCCTTTTTCGGCAAACCAGCGGCGGAAGGCGACCGGCAGGAGGTCTGCGCCGGAGGGAACCTCGGACGTTTCAGAAGGCGTCTCCATCGGCGTCCCCCTCCTCGCCGATCTTCGCCGTCAGGCCGTGCGGAAGCGGGCGATGGCACCGCGTTCGATGGCAGCGCAGGTCAGCTTGTCGAGGCCGAGGCGATCCCGGATCAGGGCCAGCACGCGCAGCTCTTCAGGCGCGACGGCCAGATCAGCGGCGGCGATTTCGACACAGAGCGCATAGGCCGTATCGTAAAGCTTGTGCGGCAGCGTATCGCGGATAACCTCGAGCACGATATCGAGCCCTTCCGGCAATTGCAGCAGCGCGGAGCAATCGCGCGCGACGCCGATCAGCGCCTCTTCGTCAAAGCCCTTGAAGACAGGGAGGAAATGGGTGAGGCGGCCGATGCGCGCCATTTCGGCGTCGGTCATGTTGCTGTCGGAGGCGGAAACCAGGATCATGCCGTAGATCAGGGCTTCATGTGTCGTAATCTTCTTGGCCATCAGGTCCTCTTGGTCTTAGCGGCGCTCGCGGATCGGCCATCCGCGCCGTGCCTTATGTCGGTATTTTGTGTAGGATTTCCAGTCACGTTCGGCAAGCGTGCGCGCATGAATAGTCTGCTCACGGATGACGTGGGTCGGCGCCGAAAATACCGCGCTTGCCGGCCTCGGCGGCGCGCCCCGCCGCCTCGTATTGCGAGCCGGTGACGGCACGCGCCCAGCCGTTTTCGACGAGCCACGCCGCAATGTCTTCCTTGCCGAGCGTGCAGCGCGCTGCCACATTCCCTTGCCAGTTGGGATCGGCAATATCGCAATTGACCGAGCGGCCCCGCAGGAAGCGGCGAAACTGTGTAAGCGCGAGTTGGCCGCAGGGCCAGGCAGACGCATCCGCGCCGCAAAGGGCGGCCGGATCGATGCCGACGACATCTTTCAAGATCACACGCCCGCGCGTCGTTTCAAGTATGCCGGCACCAGTCACGGCTGGCTTGGCGATGACTTGAAAAGCCGGCGCAGGCGGTTCGGCCGGTTTCTTGGGGGGCGATGGCGCTGTCGGTCGCGGCATCTCGGACGCGGTACTTGTCTGTGCCGGAACAATCTGTGCCGGCGCTGTCGCCGCGGAAGTCTTCGGCAAGCTTTCCATGGGGGGCGGCGTTGCCGGGGCGGGGAGCTTCGCAGGCTCGACGGGATTGGCGTCCGCTTTCATCTCCGGCGCCGTTTCGGTCGCAATCCGCGCCTGTCCCTTCTGCATCAGCACAACGGCCCCGACGATGCCGGCAATGATCAAAAGTGCGAGGAACAAGAACCGCAAGGCAAATTTTCCTATTGGCTGGCCCAGATGATCCGCGCCACCCATTCGATTTCGGAAAGATCGAATGAGCGGTTGGGATGATCGGGATTGAGCGACAGAAGTTCGATATTGCGGGAGGTCTGGCGCTGGAGGACCTTGGCCATGACCTCGCCCTCCCGCGTCTTCACCACCACGCGATCGCCACGGCGCACCTGTGCGCCCGGCTCGACGATCAGCACGTCGCCGTCGCGATAAAGCGGCATCATGCTTTCGCCCTGCACTTCCAGCGCATAGCAGCCGGCCTTACGATCAGGCGCGGCGGGAAAATCCACGACGTCCCAGCCCTGACCCGCCGGAAATCCGCCATCGTCGAAAAAGCCGCCGGCTCCGGCCTGTGCAAACCCCAAAAGCGGGATCGCCGATTGCTGCGGCGGAAACTGGCCCGTGGGCATGCCGTTAAGCCCGCCCGCAGGGTTCAGGAACCCCATGAACTCATCCAGCGTCGCACCTGTCGCCTCCAGAACCTTCGACAGCGATTCCGTCGAGGGCCAGCGCAGCCGGCCATCCGGGCTCAGACGCTTCGATTTGTTGAACGAAGTGGGATCGAGCCCCGCCTTGCGTGCAAGGCCGGATGCAGAGAGATCGTATTTTTCTGCCAGGGCGTCGATCGCCCCCCAGATCGCGTCGTGTGAAATCATGGGTCATGCCGCTCGATTATCGCGCCGCCGGGCGCGTCTCATGCGCCAGGGACCGCAAGGCTTGTCGAAAACCTTGCCGCGAGCTTAACCAATCCGTGCGCTTGAGTAAAGCGAACAAGGAATAAAATCCCATCCCACTGCCACAAATCGTCAGACAGGCTGCAACTGGCCAAGCTTCGACAATTGAATGACCGCCTGCGTGCGGCTGTCGACGTTGAGTTTCAGCAAGACAGCCGAGACATGCGCCTTGATCGTGGCTTCGGAAACGCCAAGTTCGTAAGCAATCTGCTTGTTGAGCAGGCCTTCGGAAAGCATGTTCAGGACACGCACCTGCTGAGGCGTAAGCGTCTGCAGCCGGCTCAGGAGATCGCTGACCTCGGTATCCGTCCCGCCGCTGCGCGGATCGAAGCCCTCCGGCTCGGCGATACCGCCTTCGGCCACCTTGCGCACCGCCTCGCGAATCTGGTCCGCACCGGACGATTTGGGGATGAAGCCGGACGCACCCAGTTCGAAGACGCGGCGCATCGTCTGTTGATCTTCGCTGGCCGAGCAGACCACAATGGCAAGCCCCGGAAATTCGGCCCGCAACGACATCAGGCCGGTCAATCCGTTCATGCCGGGCATCGAGAGATCGAGAAGCAGCATGTCGATGTCGAGATTTTCGGCAGCCGCCTTGCGCGCGCTTTCAAAGTCGCCGGCTTCCAGAATTTGCGGCACGGGCTGGATGCCGCAGATGGCCTGTCGAAGCGCTCCGCGAAACAGCGGATGGTCGTCCGCAATCAAGATCGTCAAGGCTGACGTCATTCCCAACCCCTCCCGGGTTACGGTTCTGGTCCGCACGACCGCTCTCTCCCCGGTCGGCCCATTTTTAGAACCATTATATACATGTTCAGGTCTTTTGCGGAAGAGCATTCGACCCATGGTTTTCCTGATCCAGTTCTCGCGCGAGCCCCATGAAGCGGCGCATGAACTTTTCCATGATCGAAAGGCTTCGATCCACTTCGGCATCGGTGGGCAAATCCGAACCCTTGGCGGGGCTCGCAAGCCGACGTTCCAGCGCTTCGACGCGCGCCTTCAGCGCGTCCATGTCAGAGGCCTGCGACGCGGTGGCGGCCGGCGTCTCAGCATTCGCAGCGCAGGCGAGCTTGCCGGCATCAGCCTTGCAGAGCGTGAGTTCGCCGGTCGCCGTGTCAAGCCGCACGACACCGCCCTCGACTGGCTGCAACTGGTAACGGCCCGCCGGCGCATCTCCCGCCAGGACATAAAAAGGTATGAGCGTCACGATGCCCGAGAGCAAAAAACGGCTGGTCATGTCAAACTCCCCCTTGCGTTTGCGGCCGGCTTCGCGCCAAGAGGGTTTGAAGAATCCGAGCCTTGCGGAATTGTCCCATGGAAAAAGCAGTCTACAAGATCGTCGCCTCCGAAATATGGCAGGCCGCCGCCGAGACAGGTGTTTTTGAAGGCGCCGGGATCGATCTGGCCGACGGCTTCATCCATCTGTCGACGGCAGAGCAGGCGGTGAGGACGGCGGAGCTTTACTTCGCGGGACAAGAGGGACTGACGCTGGTTGCGGTCGATACTGCCAAGCTCGGTGAAGCACTCGTCTTCGAACCCTCGCGTGACAATGCCCTTTTCCCGCATCTTTACGGACCGCTGCCGCTATCGGCGGTGATCTGGGCAAAGCCGCTGCCCATCGGCGAGGGCGGCAAGCATATCTTCCCGGAGTTCGTGGCATGAGTTTCCTTTCCCGTCTCGGCCAGCAGGCGCTCTTCAGCTTCGATCCAGAAACGGCGCATGGGCTTTCGATTGCCGCCCTGAAGACCGGGCTTTTGCCCGCCTGCCGGGTCGCCCCGGATTCACGGCTGAAGCAGACGATAGCCGGGCTTGTCTTCGACAATCCGCTGGGCATGGCGGCGGGCTATGACAAGAACGCGGAAGTGCCGGCCGAACTGGTGCGCCTCGGTTTCGGCTTTGCCGAGGTCGGCACGCTGACGCCGCGACCGCAAGCCGGCAATCAGAAGCCGCGCCTGTTCCGGCTGGTCGCCGACCGCGCCGTGATCAACCGCATGGGCTTCAACAACGAAGGCCATGCAGCCGCATCCGAGCGGCTAAAGCGCCTCCCGAGGACGCTGATGGTCGGGGTCAATATCGGTGCGAACAAGGACAGCGAAGACCGCATAGCCGACTATGTGGCGGGGATCCGCAGCTTCCATTCGGTCGCGCGCTACTTCACCGCCAATGTCTCCTCGCCGAATACGCCCGGCCTGCGCAATCTTCAGGACCGTGAAAGCCTTGATGCGCTGCTGACCGCCGTGCTTGCGGCGCGCGATGACGAGGCCGCGAAGGCTGGCGGCGTGAAAGTGCCGGTCTTCCTGAAGATCGCGCCAGACATGAGCGAGGGCGGGCTGGACGATATTGCCGAGGTTTCGCTCGCGCGGGGGCTCGACGGGCTGATCGTGTCGAACACGACCATCGGCCGCAATGGCCTGACGGACCAGAGGCAGGCGGGAGAGGCAGGCGGACTTTCGGGCCGACCGCTCTTTGCGCTGTCCACAACGGTTCTTGCCAAGATGCGTCAGCGCGTGGGCAAGGACTTCCCGCTGATCGGGGCCGGTGGTGTCGAGTCTGCCGAAACTGCGGCGGAGAAGATCCGCGCCGGGGCCGATCTCGTGCAGCTTTATTCCTGCATGGTCTATGAGGGGCCGGAACTGGCGAGCCGCATCGTCAAGGGGCTTTCAGCCCTTTGTGACCGGGAGACGCTTTCCTCGATCCGCGAGCTTCGCGATAGCCGCGTGGCGCATTGGGCAAGCCAGCCGCTCGGCTGATCCCTCCTCTCCTACAAGGGGAGAGGACGACATCACCCAAACATCTTGCCCGCCTTGCCCGGCAGGATCGCGGCAAGCGTGATGCCGCGCATCAGCAGGAAGAGGTTGAGCGCGGCCCAGAGTCCGTGATTGCCGAAATAGGGCGGGAGCGTGAAGACGGCAACGAGGTAGGCGATGAACGAGATGATCATCATATTGCGCATCTCCACCGTCCAAGCCGTGCCCATGAAGACGCCGTCCATCTGAAAGGCAAGTGCGCCGGTCATCGCCGTCAGCGCCATCCAGAAGAGGTAGAGCCCGGCTTCGGCGCGCACATCGGCCGCGCTCGTGAGAAAGGCGATGACCTGATGGCCAACGAGCATCGTTGCTACCGCCAGCAGAGCCGACAGCCCCAGCGACCAGACCAATGTGAGACGCACGGCATCGCGGAAGGCCTGCCGGTCGCCGGCACCCAGTGAACGGCCGCAGATCTGCTCGGCCGCAGCAGCCATACCATCAAGAAAGAAGGCCGTGACCATGAAGAAATTCATGAGGATGCCGTTGGCGGCGAGCGTCACCGTACCCAACTCCGCGCCGATACGCGCCATGATGAGGAACGAGCCCGTCAGCAGCAGCGTGCGGATCATGATGTCGCGATTGACCGCGAAAAGCGCTGTCAGTTTCTCCAGAGCGAAAACGGCCCGCCAGTTGGTGCCGACCGGAACGCGACGGAAGCCGGAAAAGGCGAAGGCAAGGCCTGCCAGCGCCGTGACGACCTCGGCTGTGAACGTCGCCCAGGCGACGCCCGTCACGCCGTAACCGAACCAAAGGCCGAGCGTGATCGAAAGCGCGATGTTGATGCCATTGAGCAGCGTCTGCAGGAAGAGCCCGACACCGGCCCTGCCCCGGCCCAGCACGAAGCCCAGAAGACAATCATTGATGAGACGCGCCGGCGCGGAGAGGATTCGGATCGCAAAGTAGGTCGCGGCGACCGTCGCTGCCGCCGGTTCCGGGGACAGAATGGCAAGGCCGGCCGCAAGAATCGGCGAGGCGAGCGCCAGCAGCAGGAAGCCGGCCACAAGGCTGGTGGCTGCGGCCCGGAAGAAGACGGCGCGCTCTTCCGCCTCGTCCATCCGCCCAAAGGCCTGCGCGGTCAGTGCCGTGGTCGAGGTGCGGAAAAAGCCGGTGAAGGAAAAGAGGAAATCGAAGAGCACTGCGGCGATGCCGATGCCGGCGAGATCGGCCGCCACGCCTGTCTGGCCGACCACGGCCGTATCCGTCAACCCCAGCAGCGGCGTCGAGACGAAACCGAGCGTCATCGGCACGGCGATCGAGAGCACAAGGCGATGGGTGACGCGGAAGGAGCGGTCGTGCGTTTGAAAGGTCATGAAAGGTCCAGCAGGGTCATGCTTGATACGACCCCGACGGGAGCCCGGAATCGCTAGTTCGACAGAACCATGGACCAGAAGGGCCGGTTATCGGAAGCGCTATTTTGCGAAACCGCAACACCGAGGCCCTTGTAGGGGCCCAGCATGTTCTTCAAATGCTTGGGCGAGTGCACCCAGGCCTGGAAGGCGCGCTCTGCCGTATCCTGGCCGGTGGCGATGTTTTCGGCGGCCTGCAGGCGCACGCCCATGCGCTTCATGCGGGAGGTAAAATCGTCCTCGGATTTCAGTTCGTGGTTCATCTCGCCGGCTTTTGCCATTCGATTTGCCTGATCGGTCGCGGCCGCCACAGCGGCCTTGTCCTCGACGAGCGGCGGAAGTTTCTTCGAGGCGCGCAACTTGTTTATCAGCGGCAGAACCGTCTTCGTATGATCGTTGGAATTGCCGGGCTCCGGTTCAAGAACGGTCACCGTCGTGCAGCCGGAGAGCAGCGTCAGGCCGAGGCCAGCCAAGGCTGCGCGGCGGGTGAGCAAGGGAAGATCAGACGTAGCAGCAGACATCAGCGGCGGTAGCTCATCAGGCGCAGGATGATGAAGGCGGGAATGACGACGACGGCGCCAAGCAGGAAATAGTCGCCCACCTCGCCGAAGGCGCGGAAGCCGGTGCGCCAGAGATTGGCGAGGAAATCGCGGATCCAGTGCAGGATATCCATCGGATACCAGCCGAAGGAGCGCATGACGAAGCCTACGATGACGGACACGACGACCAGCTTGACGACGAGACGGCCGGGGCTGTCGCCCAGCATCCGGTTCATGGATTCGCTCATCTCGTCTCGCTCCTTCTCGACGTCCGTCGCCGTTTCCATGGCGCTTCTCGCCAGAGATAGGGTCCGAATCATGGCATGGGCAAGAGGCATCGCAAAAATCGCTTGATCGTGCCGTTCCAAAGGCAATATTGCGCGCAACCTTGCAAGGAAAGACGCAGAACGTGACCAGCAGCACTCTGACATCCGGCGACCTGATCGCCGACCGGCGCGCCGACTATGCCCGAATGCTCGCGACCGGCGGGGACATGGAAGCGGCTGCCGAGCTGATGGAACAGGCACTGGAACTGGCGCCCTCATGGGGCGCCGGCTGGTTTCTGCTAGGCGAATACCGCGAGAAAGCCGGTCTTCGCCAGCCAGCCATCGAGGCCTATCGCAGGGTTCTCGACCTCAACGCGGACGATGTCTTCGGCGCGGGGCTCAAGCTTTCCATTCTGGGCGACCGGGCGCAGCCGGCAACGCCGCCGTTGGCTTATGTCGAGCAGCTTTTCGACGACTATGCCGATCGTTTCGAAACGGCGCTGGTGGAGAAGCTCGACTACAAGGTTCCGGGCCGGCTCGCGGCGCTGATCGCAGCCAAGGGACGGGTGCGTTACGCCCGCGCCATCGACCTTGGCTGCGGTACGGGGCTGATGGGCGTCGAACTGCGTGCCCAGGTCGATCATCTGGAAGGCTATGATCTGTCCGCCAACATGCTGGCGAAGGCGGAAGACAAGGCGATCTACGATCACCTGGATCAGGCCGATCTGTCACTCGGGACGGCGGAGGCGCGACTTATCGGGCCCGCGCTTTCAGCCGGTCGTGCCGATCTGGTCACGGCGGCCGATGTTCTGATGTATCTCGGCGATCTCGGGCCTGTCTTCGACCTCGCTGCCACGCTGCTGACAGATCACGGACACTTCGCATTTTCAGTCGAACACCTGAGGGACGAGAGTGATGATTTCCGCCTTCAGCCGTCGCTGCGATATGCCCATGTACCAGCTTACATAGAGAGGCTTCTGGCTCAGCACGGCTTTACGCTTGTCGGGTCGGAACAGCTGGTCATCCGCATGGATGGAGGGCAGCCTGTGAATGGAATTCTGTTCATTGCCGAAAATCGCCGGCCTGCGTAATTTTGTTGCGCCGCAGCATCAAAATAGGTCAGCAATGCTTACATATTTTTGTTGCGGAATTTCCAGCATTTGAGACAATCGCCGCCAGGGAGGACGGCTTTAGATTTTCGCGATGGAGAGCGGCGTGGCGAATATTTCCGATGTGTTTTCGCATTTGAGCGGTCGCCCCGACCGGCATTCCATTTTCGAGGACGCGCAAGGCATTCTCGCCGGCGCACTGATTGCCTCGCTCGGCCTCTTCTTCATGGGCAAGGCCCATCTGGTCACGAGCGGCATGGCGGGCGCGGCCTTTCTCATGCATTACGCTTCGGGACTCTCCTTCGGCCTCCTCTTCTTTCTCGTCAACCTGCCCTTCTACATTCTCTCCTTCCTGCGGATGGGCCTTGCCTTCACGCTGAAGAGTTTTGCGGCGGTGGCAATCACCTCGGCGCTGGTCGATGTGCAGAGCCGCTATCTCTCGATCGGCGACATCAACCCGGTCTGGGCGGCGCTCATCGGCGGGCTGCTTCTCGGCTTCGGCCTGCTGGCGCTTTATCGCCACCGCGCCAGCCTTGGCGGCATCGGCATTCTGGCTGTCTATGTGCAGGACCGCACGCGCTTCCGCGCCGGCCAAGTGCAGATGGCCTTCGACACGATCGTGCTCGCCTTCGCCTTTCTGGCTGCACCGCTGCCGATCGTTCTTGCCTCGGTGCTCGGCGCCGTCATATTGAACGTCTTTGTGATGGTGAACCACCGCTCCGACCGCTACAGCGTGCTCCGGTAGGCGGACAACGAGCGGACCGCGGATGAACACGGCAGCCCCCGGCAATACCTTTTCTAACTATCTGAAATCCACGAGCGAGAAGCACTCCCTGCTGGAGGACGCGCAAGGCGTCGCATCCGGCGCGATGCTTGCCTCGCTTGGCGTGCTGCTGCTTTCTTCCGCCGGACTGCTGACAGGCGGCACGGCCGGCGTTGCCTTCCTCTTGCATTATGCGACCGGCTATTCCTTCGGGTCGGTCTTCTTCGTGGTGAACCTGCCCTTCTATTATCTCGCCTGGACACGGCTCGGCTGGGCCTTCACGCTAAAGACGTTTGCCACGGTCGCGGCAACCTCGGCGCTGTCCATCGTCCTGCCGCGGCTCATCCCGATCGGCCACATCGATCCGCTAGCGGGCGCTCTTTTTGGCGGGCTGCTGGTGGGAACGGCCATGCTGGCACTGTTTCGCCATCGCGCGAGCCTCGGCGGCTTCGGCGTGCTGGCTCTCTATCTTCAGGAGAAGCTGGGCTGGAAGGCCGGGCTGGTGCAGCTCGGTTTCGATTGCTGCGTGCTGTTCTTCTCGTTCTTCATCGCCACGCCCTACATCATCGTCTGCTCGATCCTCGGCGCCATAGTTCTCAATATGGTTCTCGCCATCAACCACCGGCGCGATCGCTATGTCGCGATGTAAGGCCGCGGGTTAATAAAGCCCCGGCGGGAAATATTTGATAAACAGTTCGTTCAGCTTGCCATTGCGGGCCAGTTCCAGAAGGCCATGGTCGAACGCGGCGGCAAGTGGCTCCCCGGAACGGGTCATGATCGTCATGCCCTCGCCCAGAAAATCACCGGAGTAATACGGCCCGCCGCGAAAGGCGCAGCAATTTCCGGCCTCGCCGCTCGCCGACCAGAAGGCCAGTGCCAGCCCTTCGCCGAAGGCCGTATCGATTTCACCGGATTTGAGCGCCTTCAGCATCGCCGGCCGATCATCGAAAAGCTGCGGGTTCACATTCGGGAAATAGGCCTTCAGCATGGACTGATGTGCCGTGTCCTTGACGACGCCGACCTTGCTGGCGGCCAGCTTCATCGGCGTGATCGGCTCGCCCGCCGTCTTCTTCAGCGAGAGGAAGCGCGCCGAGAGCTGCAGATAGGGTCGCGAGAAATCGAATTTCGCCCGCAGTTCGGGCGTCACGCCGATCCCGGCGATGACCGCGTCGCCCGACCGATTTTCCAGCGCCGTCTGCAATTCATCAAAGGGCAGCGCCTGAATCTGGCATTTCGCCGTCACTTGAAGCGTGTCGCAGAGTTCGCGCGCGAGATCGACGTTGAAGCCGGAGAGCCGACCCTCCCCATCGAGAAATTCAAACGGCGGGAAGTCCAGCGTGGTCAGAAAGCGGATCCGCGGCACGTTGCCGATATCGGGCATCGCGCGATGCTCGCGCTTGTCGAAGGTCAGCAGCGGTCCCTGGGCATCTGCCCCCTGCGCCGATGCATGCATAGCCGGCAATAGAAACAGCAAAAACCCTATAATTTTAAGGGATGCAGAGCCTTTGCCGTTCGATACCATGGGTTTCAAATTCTCGATGTTTCAGACATTTTCGATCGATGCAAAAGACGGTTTATCAAAGTCATGCGCGCCGGAGAATATTGGAATTCCGGAAATATCACGAAATCCGTCGCGCAACCGGCGACTATTGCCGCTTTGGGGTTCGAAGAGCCCGAGGGGACGCTGCCGGACGACGAGGCGCGCCTCTTCTCTAGACTTGGTATCGGCAAACCGACCCTGGTTGCAGCCTTCCTGAAGGCGCGGCGGAATGGGACCACGATCGAACGCGAACTGATCGCAGACGGCCTGCTTGATCCCTCTATCTTCTACGAGGCCCTGGCGGACTGGCTGGGCTTGCCGTTTTTTCCCTCGATCAATCCCGCCAATGTCTTCCTGACGGATACGATGGATAGCCAGCTTTCCAAAGGGCCGCTGTTGCGGCTCAGCCGTCCGTCGCTCCCGGCGCAACTGGTGATCGCCCCCGAAGCGCGCCATGCCATCGCGCTGCGCGACCAGCTCGAGGCGGCCCCGCATATGCGCGAGGGTCTTGCCGTTGCGGCGCCGCAGACGATCCGTGACGCGATCTGGCAGGCCAACCGCCAGCTCCGCGTCGAGAATGTCACTGATCGGCTGTTCGGCGACGCGCCCGCCTTCAGCGCACGAGTTGTCCTGACCGGCTGGCAGGGCTATGTGCTCGGCGTCCTCTCCGTCAGCTTTCCGCTCGCCGCCGTCGCATGGCCTGAGCCGGTTCTGTTTCTGATCCATATTGCATTGAGTGCTATCTATCTGCTTGCCATCGGGCTTCGCGCGGCGGCTCTCAAGCTCGGTCTTCGAGAGGGCGCGGCCCTTCCCGTGGTATCAACTTCCAACGGCGATCCGTTACCCGTTTATACCGTTCTGGTCGCGGCATACCGGGAAGAGGCGATGGTTCCGCAGATGATTGCCGCGCTCGACCGCCTCGACTGGCCGAAATCGCTGCTCGACATCAAGATCGTCTGCGAGGCGGATGATCATCAAACGATCGCGGTGGTGCGCCAGCATGCCAGGGAGCCGCATTATGAAATTGTCGAGGTGCCGGCACAGGGTCCCCGCACGAAGCCGAAGGCGCTTGACTATGCGCTGGCCGGTGCACGGGGCGACTATGTCGTCATCTTCGATGCGGAGGACCGGCCGCATCCACGGCAGTTGCGGGAGGCCCATGCGCGCTTCTCGACGGCACCGGAGGCGCTGGCCTGCCTGCAGGCACCGCTTAACATTTCCAATGCGCGCGACAGCCGGATTGCAGCCATCTTCGCGCTCGAATATGCTGGCCTCTTCCGCAGCCTTCTCCCCCTTCTCGCGCGCCTCGGCCTGCCGATGCCGCTGGGCGGCACGTCCAACCACTTCCGTCGCGCCGCGCTGGAGGCGGCAGGCGCGTGGGATCCCTTCAACGTGACCGAAGACGCCGATCTCGGCATCCGCCTGCACCGAATGGGCTATCGCTGCGGCGTTTTGCAGCTTCCGACCCTGGAAGATGCGCCCACAGACTGGCTGGTTTGGCGCGCGCAGCGGTCACGTTGGTTCAAGGGCTGGCTGCAGACAGTGCTCGTGCATTTCCGTGCCCCCTCGCACCTCTATGCGCAAATCGGCGCCGCGGGCCTTGCCGCGCTGTTCCTGACGACGGGTGGCATGCTGTTTTCGGCGCTGGCGCATCCGCTTCTAGCCATTTTCATTCTTCGTTCAATCTGGCTGTTCGCCAGCGGCGCATGGCTGGCCGTGGGGCTTGCCGAACAGGTGCTCTTTGCCGTGGATGTTGCCAATATCGTTGGCAGCTACTGTCTCTTTGCGATCCTGGGGCGCAAACCGATGAGCGCTGAGGAGCGGGCGGAGGTAGGAAGCCCTTGGGCGGGCGTTCCCTTCTACTGGATGATGCTCTCGTTGGCCGCATGGCAGGCTGTCAAGGAGCTTTCGGCCAACCCCTTCCTCTGGCGAAAGACGCCGCATGCGCCCTCCACAGAGGCAGTCGCATCAAAAGAGGCCGGCGACCTGCGCCAGAAGAAGGACGTTCAGGCAGAGGACAACCGCGGCGCCTATCGTGCCGAGCACGCGGACCGTCATACCGTTCACGTAATCGCCCATGATCGTCCGCTTTGACGTGAAATGCAGCAGCGCCAGCATCGGGATCGGCAGTGCGATCGACAGGATGACTTGGCTCACCACCAGCGCCTTGGTTGAATCCACGCCCATCAACACGACTGCGAAAGCCGGAACCATGGTGACGAGGCGGCGGATGAGGAGCGGGATTCGGAAGCCGACAAAGCCCTGCATGATGACCTGACCCGCTATCGTGCCAACGACGGAGGATGAGACGCCCGAAGCGATCAGCGAGACCAGGAAGACCGAGGCTGCCGCTCCGCCGAGAAGCGGCGTCAGGGTATGATAGGCGGTCTCGATTTCGGCGACTTCCGAGTGGCCGAGATGGAAGGCGGCAGCGGCCATAACGACCATGGCCATGTTGACAAGGCCCGCAGCGGCGAGCGCAATGATCACTTCGCGGTTGGAAAAATTGACCAGCATGCGCCGCTCACGATCGTCGGCGGGGCGAATGCGGCCCTGGGTCAGGCCCGAATGCAGGAAGACCGCATGCGGCATGACGGTGGCCCCGACAATGCCGACGGCAATCATCAGCGCGTTCGTGTCCGGGATGTTCGGCGTCGTCAAACCCTTGGCCACACTGCCCCACTCGACCGGCGCGATCACCATTTCGATGAGATAGCAGAGGCTGATAATGGCGACGAAGACGCCGATCAGGATTTCCATGCGGCGGAAGCCGCCCTGCTCCATGATGAGGATCAGATACGTGATGATGGCGGTCACCACCATGCCGCCCAAAAGCGGCATGCCGAAGATCAGGGAGAGGCCGATCGCACCGCCAAGAAATTCGGCAAGATCGGTCGCCATGGCGGCGATTTCGCTCACCACCCACATCACGTAGACCATGGGCTTGGGATATTGCTCGCGGCAAACCTCGGCGAGATTCTGGCCGGTGACGATGCCCAGTTTAGCCGAGAGCGACTGGAAGAGCATGGCGATCAGATTGGCTGCAAGCAACACCCACAGCAGCGCATAGCCGTAGCCTGCGCCGGCCTGGATATTGGTCGCGAAATTGCCGGGGTCCATATAGGCGATGGAGGCGATCACCGCCGGCCCGAAGAAGGGCAGGAAGGCCCGCACGCCCGTCCGGCGCCCCTCAAGCGCATCACGCATCGCCTGTTCGTGGCGGGAGGCCATGGTGGAACTGCTTGCCATCTGCATTTCGTCGCGCAACATGTCTCTGCCCTGGATTTATAGCATGTGCTATAATAATTAGCTTCTGACAAGTTCATGTCAATAAGGCGGCGTGATTAATTTTCCGCTTGCCGCCGACGCGCAACGCGTTCAGAAAGCCGGAGAAACCGCGGCAGCCAATCACGGGCGGGGCATGGCAAAACGGAAACCGAAAGAAGCGGAAGACGCGCTGGCTCCCGCCGGAACACGGGCGGCCGCCTTTCGGCAGGCGCGTGACGCGCGGCGTTCGGAGCTTCTGGAAGATTATGTCGAACTGATTGATGATCTCGTGCGGGCCACCGGCGAGGCGCGGCAGGTCGACATCGCGGCCTATCTCGGTGTCGCGCAGCCGACAGTCGCGCGTATGCTCAACCGCCTGTCAGACGCCGGACTCATCGAGAAACGCCCCTACCGTGGCATATTCTTGAGCGAAGCGGGCACCAAGCTTGCGGAAGAAGGCCGCGCCCGCCACGCGATCGTCGAGACCTTTCTCACCGATATCGGCATAGACCCAGAAATCGCCAGCTGCGACGCCGAGGGCATCGAGCACCATGTGAGCCGCGAGACGCTTGCGGCCTTCAAGGCCTATTCGGACAAGAAGCGGGGAAAGTAAGCAGATCAGACTCAAGATGCTGGAGCGGGTGAAGGGAATCGAACCCTCGTATTCAGCTTGGGAAGCTGCTGCTCTACCATTGAGCTACACCCGCTTCACGACCTGACGGCCTGCTGGCACAAATCCAACACTCGCTCCGTTTTGTCAAGCCGCGGCAGCACATTAGGGCTGAGAGCGATCGGCACGCAGACGCGTAACAAAAATACATCTCATGTAATAAAAATATTGCTGAAATAATATCTGAAGAATTTCTGATGCAGTCGTACCCTTGAACACCATAACCCGCAGTTTCGTTATTCCGAACACGCGAGAATTCAGGGAAAAACCGCAAGAAGCCGCATTGCAATCGTGCAGGTTCCCCGATTATAAGCGTCTTCCGAAAACTTCTGATTATCGTCAATTTTTCCTGCGGAAACGGCCGAAGCCCATGGCCAATGCGAATTATCTCTTCGCCGTGAACTTTGCCATCGGGCTGGCTTTCTCGCTGGCCTTTATCGGCATTGCACGGTCGCAGCGCGTGACCATGGGATATTGGTGCGCTGCCGGATTTTTGCTGGCGTCCTCGACGGTTGGACTGGAAGCGCTTCTTCCGCACACGACCGTGCCGGCCCTGATGTCCTTCCTGTCCTTTTCGTGCCTTTTGACGGCGTTGACACTGGTTGCTGTCGGTCTGTTCATCAACTTCACGAAATGGTCGCCCTGGCCTCTGCTTGCAATCTATCTGGCGTTCGAAATCGCATTTCCGCTCGTCATCGCGCCGGCCAAGCGGGACACGCTGTTCCACGCCTTTGCCTATCAAACGCCGTTTGCCACGATGATGGCGATTGGCGGCATCGCGCTTCTCTCCGGCTCGCGGTTGCGCAAGAGCACTTACGAGCGCTTTCTGGCGATCGTGCTGCTACTCAGTTCCGCGCAATTTCTCTTCAAGGCGTTTCTCGCCCATACCCTCGGCTCGGGGTCAAACGTACAGACCTACGTTTTCAGCACCTATGCCCAGTATTCGCAGACCATTTCGGCCATTTTGTCCATTCTCCTCGGCGTCAGCCTGATGCTGGTCGTGATGGAGGAAAGCAACTCGCGCACCCGCCACACGCTTCTGCGAGACCATCTCTCAGGCCTTTGGACGCGACGTGCGTTTTTCGAGCACAGCGAAGCCGCCCTGAAACGAAAGAAGGGCGGCGGGACGCCTGCGGTCATTCTCTGCGATCTCGATCACTTCAAGAAGATCAACGATACCTATGGGCACGCGGTGGGAGACGAGGTGATCCGTGTCTTTGCGGCGTGCCTTGAGGCCGCAGGCGGCGATGTCTGCGGGCGACTGGGTGGCGAGGAATTTGCCGCTCTCACGCTCAACTGCAACCCCTCCCTTGTCCAACTCCATGTCGAGGCTGTCAGGGCACGCCTGCTCAACGTCGAATTCCAGCAGGAAGGCCTGAGACCCACGGCCAGTTTCGGGATTGCCATGATGAACCCGGACGAGACCCTTTCCGAGGCCATCGGGCGCGCTGACGCGGCTCTCTATGAGGCGAAGGCGCGGGGCCGCAACCGCTTCGTCTTCTCGCGGAATGAAAAGGACGTTGCATCGATTCTGCGGGAAGCACTTCTTCGCCGCTGAGGCTTTGGGCCTCTGGAGGGAGACCTACGGGAGAACGATCCTGGCCGACAGGCCGCCGAGGGTCTCGTCGTTCTCCAGCTCGAATTCCATGGCATAAACGATGGCGATTTCGCGGACGATCGAAAGCCCAAGCCCCGTTCCGGGCTTCGCGCTGTCGAGGCGCCAGCCGCGGCGGGTCAGGTTCTCGAGTTCATCCTGAGGCACGCCCGGCCCGTCGTCGGCGACCTGGAACCACAGGCGGTCGCCATCGAGGCCCCAGCCGATGACAACGCGTGCCTTTGCCCATTTCGCTGCATTTTCGATAAGGTTGCCGGCGATCTCGCGGAAATCGCCCGGATCGACGGGCGCCATCAGCGACGCAGGCCCATCGGTGGAGAACGCGATCCTCTCGCCATCCGGCGTTCGGCTGACGGTGCGGATCACGTCACCTGCCAGCTTTGCGATGTCACTGTCGCCGCGGCGAAGATCCGGCGATGCCGCAATCCGTGAAAGCGCCAGCTCGCGCTCGACATGGGCACGCATGGCGGCAGCAAGATGATCGAGTTCGTCGGCCAGCGCGGTCTCTCCCCTTTCACGCAACGTAAGGGCATCGTTGGAGAGAACCGTCAGGGGCGTGCGCAGACCGTGGGCGAGATCGGCGGCCCGGCGGCGGGCTTTCTCGATCATCAATCCCTGCGCATCGAGAAGCTGGTTCATCGCCGTGACGGTGGTCTGGAATTCTGCCGGATAATCACCCGTCAGGCGGCTGTCGCGCCGCTCGCGAATGCGGTTGATCCCCTCGCTCAGGGACGACAGCGGCCGAAGACCGAAGGCGAGCTGAGCCAGAGAGGCGCCCACCAGAAAGAGGCCAAGGGCCGCCAGCGCCGGCGCGAAATCGCGGATGAAGCCATTGCGTGCCTCTTCGAGCGCCGTTCCATTGATCGCGACGACGATACGGATCGCCCGCTGTCCGCCGGGCGCGGCCACGCGAACCATGCGTTCCAGGACGATCAGCGTCCGGCCTTCCGGCCCTGGCAGAAGATAATGATGAATGCTGCCATCCGTGTGGGTGTCGGAGGGCAGATCGAGCACGGTATCGAAGAGCGAAACCGATCGCATCGTCTGGCGGGCCGCATCATCGATGATCTGCCAGTAGAGTCCGCCATAGGGGATGCCAAAGCGCGGATCGAAGGGACCTGTGGGGCGCACAAGCCTGCCGTTCGCGTCAAAGGTCAGTGCGCCGGCAAGCGTATTGATCTGGTTGGTCAGTTCGAGATCGATCCGCTTGCGGATATTGTTGGAGAAAAGCGAGACGAGAAGGGCGGCCGTCAGCGCCAGGGCAAGCCCCACCGTGAGCGCGGACAGTACGAGGAAACGGCCGCGGATCGAGGACAACCATTTCATCCGCCGCACGCTCATGCCTTCACCTCACCTGGGTGGGCGATACGGTAACCGTAGCCGCGGCGCGTTTCGATGAGATCGCGGCCCAGCTTGCGTCGGAGCCGGCCGATCAGAACCTCGACCGAATTGCTCTCCCGCTCGAAATCCTGCGCATAGAGCTGTTCGGTGAGTTCCAGCTGGGTTACATGCCGGTCGCGATGCTGGAGGAGATGGTGAAGGCAGCGATATTCGAGTGGCGTCAGGTCGACAGGCGCGCCAGAGAGCGTCACCAACCTTGTCCGTGGATCGAGCGCAACATCGCCTGCCGACAGAACCGGATTGGCCTGCCCGGCGGAGCGGCGCAGGATGGCGCGCAGCCGCGCCAGCACTTCGGCCACCTGGAAGGGTTTGGCGAGATAATCGTCGGCGCCTGCGTCGATCCCTTCGACGCGCTCCTCCCAATTGCCACGCGCCGTCAGCACGAGAACCGGCATCTGCCGACCCGCCTTGCGCCAGCGCTTGAGCACCGTCATGCCGTCCATGGATGGCAGACCCAGATCGAGGATCACGGCGGCAAAGTCCTCGCTGTCGCCGGCATACCAGCCGGATTCGCCGTCCCGTTCATGGGCAACGAGATAACCTGCGCGCTCCAGATGCGTGATGAGGTCGCGTGCGATCAGCGGGTCGTCTTCCACGAGAAGAATGCGCATCATTCGTTCTCGGTCTTCAGGATGGTGCCTGTCCTGGCATCCATATGGAGTTCGACCAGCCGGCCATCGGCCTGAAGCACCTTGAATTCATAGGTGAAAGCGCCGTGGCGGACGCGCGGCTCGATGCGAACGATATCGCCCGGAAAGCGCGCCGCCACGATTGCCTTCAATTCGGACAGGGGCTTCACCGTGCCGTTCTCAACGCCGCGCTGGATTGCATCGAGCCTCGCGCCCTCGTCGGTATCATCATCATCGTCGGCATAGGCACTCACCACCGCAAGGGCGAAGGCGGCAACTGCAAAGAGGATGGAAAGGACGGGAGCGCGCATGATCGGACGCTAGCACGGCGAAGCTGAAATTTCGCTGACATTTTCCGTCAGCCATCGCTCAGGTCATGGGCTGTAGGTTTGCTGCCAACGGTCGGACACAGGGTCTCGACCGCCAACCAGGAGCATTCCCATGAAGAAACTTATCCTCGCTGCCACCCTCTTTTCCGCTCTCGCCGCCGGTGCCGCCTACGCCGAAGACGAAAGCACCAAGTGCGATGTGCCGAAGGACAAGTGGATGAGCGAAGATGCCATGAAGGCCAAGGCGAAGGAACTCGGCCTCGACGTTCGCAAGATCAAGGTCGAGAACGGCTGCTACGAAGTCTACGCCATCGACGCCAAGGGCAAGAAGGTCGAGCAGATCTTCAACCCGGAAACCGGCGTTCAGGTCGGCGCTGAAGGCAGCAACTGATGACCGAGGTCTCGCTTGAAGGCCGGGAGATTCCCGGCCGGAGCGGCGACCGCGTGAAGGTGTGGGATCCGCTGGTGCGGATCTTCCACTGGTCGCTCGTCGCGCTGTTCGCCTTTTCCTTCGTCACGGGTGACGAATGGAAATATGCCCATATCCGTTCGGGCTACGCGATCGGTATTCTGCTCGCTATTCGCATCGTCTGGGGCCTCGTTGGCACCCGGCATGCGCGGTTCACCAGCTTCATCTATTCGCCGCGCACGATCCTCGCGTTCCTCAAGGACAGCGTTTCGATGAAGGCCAGACGCTATGTCGGCCACAACCCCGCCGGCGGGGCGATGGTACTCCTGCTGATCGCGATGATTTCCGGCATCGTCACCACCGGCTACATGATGACCACGGATGCGTTCTGGGGCATCGAGTGGGTGGAGGACGTGCACAAAGCGCTCGTCTACTCGACGCTCGGCCTTATCGTGTTGCATGTCGCTGGCGTCGTGCTGGCCAGCGTCGAGCATCGGGAAAATCTCGCTCGCGCCATGATCACCGGCTGGAAGCGCCGCTGAACGCCTCTGCGAGCCCTGAAATGGGGCTCGCGAGAGCGCCTTCGGGATGATCACATCATCGCAAAAATGTTTTCTTCGATGCCGTTGAAGGCAACAGGGCTTGGTCTATGAGATATGTGTTTATGGCCGTTCTTTCGGTCGCAGCCTCCAGGGGATACGCAAGCTCATGAAAAACATCGTCAAAATCGGATTTCTGACCACTCTCGCGGCGGCAGCCATCGCAGGCAGCGCGTTTGCCGGCGATACCAAATGGGGCGCCTTTGCCGTCGATACGTCGGACAAGTCAAAAGCTCCCTATTATGGGGTCGGCGGTGGGGATACGGAGAAGGAAGCCTCCGACTACGCCATGAAATTCTGCAAGGAAGAGGGTGGCAAGGAATGCACGCTCGCCGTGACCTATGAACAGTGCGGCGCACTCGCCTCCAACGGTAAATCGATCTGGTGGGGCGTTGCTCCCACGCAGAAGGATGCCGAGATGCAGGCGCTGCAGGGCTGCAAGGACGGAGAATGCAAGGTCGTGTCGTCCGACTGCAACTGAAACTGAAAGCGGCGCCGGTTCTCGCCGGCGCCGCTTTTCCATTGCTTTCCGGTCTTATCAGGCCTGAAGCGGATCTTCGCCGAAGCGGTTCGGGCCAGTCGTGCCCTTCAGGAAATAGGCCTCGATGAGAAACCAGATGCCGCCGATCAGCGGGATCAACTGAATCAGGATAAACCAGCCGGACCGGCCGCGGTCATGTACGCGCTTGACGGCGACGGCAAGACCCGACCAAACGGCAAGAACCAGATACCCGAAGCCGATGATCAGGTACGGAATGGATGCCGCGCCCTCAACATGGAACGTGCCGTCTTCGCCAACCGAGCCGGGAACGACCTGCCAGAGAAGCGTCATGATGACGCCGACAGCCGCAGCTGCCAGGATGTGGATCAGGAATGCAAACCAGATCTTCTTGCGATTGATGCGTCCTTGGAACGAAAAAAGAAGCTCTTTCATAATACCCTCACGCTGAAAAAGTTTACAACTCCCTAATCCAGGCCTGACGATTGTCAACGAAGCGAGGACAATCATCTCAGAAATGTTCGAGAATCGTACGCGTGATGGTTAACCGCAGGTGGCTGCTGAGCTCAGCTCCTGAAGTGCTTGGACAGCTTCAGGCCCTGTGCCTGATAGTTGGAGCCGACGCCGGAACCGTAGAGTGCCTGCGGGTGCTCCAGCATATGCTCATAGACGAGGCGACCGACGATCTGGCCGTGTTCGAGGATGAAGGGGACCTCGTGGCTGCGGACTTCCAGCACCGCGCGCGAGCCCTTGCCGCCGGCAGCCGCGTGACCGAAGCCGGGATCGAAGAAGCCGGCATAGTGGACACGGAACTCCCCGACCAGCGGATCGAAGGGCGTCATTTCGGCGGCGTAGAGCGGCGGCACATGAACGGCCTCGCGAGAGACCAGAATGTAGAATTCGTCCGGGTCGAGGATCAGTTCGTTGCGCCCGCGGCCATAGAGCGGCTCCCAGAAATCGTGCAGGTCATGCGCGCCCTTGCGGTCGACATCGACCACCGCTGTGTGATGCTTGCCGCGATAGCCGATGAGGCCGTCGGGACCCGTGCCTTCGAGATCGATGGAGAGCGCAATGCCGGCGCCCGAGACATTCGGCTCGCTTGCGGCGATCAGACCTTCGCTCGCATGCAGGCTCTTGACTTCCTGCTCGGTCAACAGAGCATTGCCGATGCGGAAGCGGATTTGCGACAGGCGCGAACCGCGCCGCACGACGATCGGGAAGGTGCGCGGCGAAATTTCGAGATAGAGCGGGCCATTATAGCCGGCCGGGATCTTGTCGAATTCCTGCGCCCGATCGGTGATCACGCGGGTGAAGATATCAAGGCGGCCGGTCGAGCTTTTCGGATTGGCGGAGGCCGACATGTCGGCACTCAACGACAGGCTCTCCATCAATGGCACGATATAGACGCAGCCCGTTTCTAGCACCGCGCCTTCGGTCAGATCGATGACGTGGAGCTTCAGCCGGTCGAGTTTGTCGGCGACCAGGTGATGCGGGCCGGGCAGGAAGCTGGCGCGGACGCGAAACGCCTTTGCGCCGAGCCTCAGGTCGAGGCTGGCGGGCTGGATCTGATCATGATCGAGCGTGGCCTCGCTCTTGAGCTTGCCGGCATCGAAAAGAGCCTTGATCGCCTTGTCGGCCAGAATTCCGGTAGTGCGGGTCATTTTTGAAATCCTTTGGCGGACAAAACCAAAATCGAAAGATTGACGCAAGCGCCCTTGAGGCGTAAGGGCTTTTTATCCCGTGGTGATTTGGCCGGTCGGCTTGCAGCCACGTTAAACAAGTGGCTAAAAGGACCGGGTGTGAAACCGGTCCGCTTTTGCGACCGGTTTTTTTGTTATGCAAAGGTGCATATCCATGACCAGGAATTGGAAGCCCGCAACCAAACTCGTACACGGCGGATCGCTGCGCTCGCAATTCGGCGAGATGTCCGAGGCCATCTTCCTCACCCAAGGGTTCCTCTACGAGACCTCCGCCGCCGCCGAAGCCCGCTTCAAGGGCGAGGATGACGGCTTCATCTACGCCCGCTATGGCTCGCCGACCAATGACATGTTCGAAAAGCGCATGTGCCTGCTGGAAGGTGCTGAAGACGCCCGCGCCACGGCGTCGGGCATGGCCGCGATCTCGTCCGCGATTCTCTGCCAGCTGAAGGCCGGCGACCATATCGTCGCGGCCCGCGCGCTTTTCGGCTCCTGCCGTTACATCGTCGAAACGCTGGCGCCCAAGTATGGCATCGGCTGCACGCTGGTCGACGGCCGCGATCTCGCCAACTGGGAAAAGGCAATCCAGCCGAATACCAAGGTCATGTTCCTGGAAAGCCCGACCAATCCGACGCTGGAAGTCATCGACATTGCCGGTGTCGCCAAGCTCGCCAACCAGATCGGCGCGAAGCTCGTGGTCGATAACGTGTTTGCGACCCCGCTCTTCCAGAAGCCGCTGGAACTCGGCGCACATGTCGTCGTCTATTCCGCCACCAAGCATATCGACGGCCAGGGCCGCTGCCTCGGCGGCGTCATCCTGTCGTCGAAGGACTGGATCGATGAGAACCTGCACGACTATTTCCGCCATACCGGCCCGGCCATGTCGCCGTTCAATGCCTGGACGCTGCTGAAGGGTCTGGAAACCCTGCCGCTGCGCGTCAAGCAGCAGACGGAAAATGCCGCCCGCGTTGCCGATTTTCTCGCCGACCAGAAGGCCGTCGCCAAGGTCATCTATCCGGGCCGCGCCGATCACCCGCAGGCCGACATCATCGCCAAGCAAATGACCGGCGGCTCGACGCTCGTTGCCTTTGAACTCAAGGGCGGCAAGGAAGCAGCCTTCGCACTGCAGGATGCGCTGGATGTCATCTGCATTTCCAACAATCTCGGCGACGCCAAGAGCCTGATCACCCATCCGGCCACGACGACGCACAAGAACCTGAAGGAAGAAGCCCGCGCCGAACTCGGCCTGACCGACGGCACCGTCCGCCTGTCGCTCGGCATCGAAGACGGCGACGACCTGATTGCGGATCTGGAACAGGCGCTGGCGAAGGTTAAGGCGTAATGATTTTCGCGTCGGGCCAGGCCCGGCGCGCCGCATCGCGGAAGGCGTCAATGGCGGCTTCCGCAACCCCTGCCTCCATGTCGAGCGCTTCCGCGGCATATGTAATCTCGCTCCCATTGATGAGATGATTGAGAATACCCGCTGCCTTGCGAGCGATGTCTTGACCGTAGGCCGCCTCGGCTTTCTCGATAGCAGCCGGCGGAATGATCCCGCCATTCGTGTCAGCAAGCCGTCCAAGATCGATTGCATCGCGATACGCAACCGCTCGGTCGAAACAACGGTCAGCATTTGCGAGGAGCTTCTCGGTAAACATATCGGCCGCCCCAAGCAGGGGAACCTTGAGAGCGGACGAGAGCGCACCAGCCAGCGTGACCCGCGCTTCCCGCACGATCTCAAATTTGACGGCAAGACCTTCATATTCCACGAGCGTTCGAACGCCATAGGCATCCGAGCGAATATCGCGAAGCTGCGTGACCTCTCCTGAAAACAGAGCCGCGAGACCCCGGTCGAAGACCGCGTTTCGGATATCGCGGTAGCCATCCGTGTCGGCACATAGAAAATCGAGGTCTAGCGAACGGCGATATTCGCCGTGCGTCAAAACGATGGCTGTTCCGCCGCCGAACCAGCAGCGGCTTTCCAGCAAAAAATCTGCATCCATATTCCGCAGCAGGCCAGCAATCTTTTTGTGTTCCAGACGCCTGAACTCAATCACGGGATCACACCAGGAGCCGGCCATGGCCAAATGCATGCGCCAGTTCTTCGATGAGATGCGTTTCATCCTTGCCCAGACGCTCACGATCAACAAAACGCCAGTTGCGTTCGTAGAGCGCAAAGGCCTCCTTGGCCGGAATTGCGCGTGCGGGGTCTCTGTTCCACACGAGCGCTTTCAGCTCCGGGAACTGGGCAGGCACGATCATACGGTCAACCACGTTTGTCATGCTGGTATTTTAACAGACGCCAAGCAGGCGAGCAAATCGGCGATGCCGCGTCGACCTTTTTACCGCCCCGCCGCCGCAGCGCGCGGCGCGTGGGTCGGTGACAGCGCCTTGGTCAGCACCGCGATCGCCACCAGTGTTACGGCATAGACGAGAACCTGAAGCTCGCTCGGCGATTGCGCGTAGCCGATCAGGGTGTGCAGCAGGCGGCCGAGGATGCTGCCTTCATCGATCAGCCAGGATGTGTCCCAAGCCGTTGCAGAGAGCACATTCACCTTGCCGGATGCGAGAAGCAGCGCCGCGCTCTGGGACGCCATGCTCGCGGCGAGCAGCGTGATGAGGCCAGACGTAACCGAGAAGAGGTAACGCGTCGGGATTTTCACGAGGCCGAGATAGGTCAGCGCCGAGACGCCGCCGCCGAGAACGAGGCCCAGCACGGAGCCGAGCGCCAGCGAAGACCAGCTGTCACCGCCAGCGAGTACGATGCCATACATGAAGAGTGCGATCTCGGCGCCTTCGCGCAGGACCGCGACACCGACAACGATGGCGAGTGCGGCGAGCGGGCGGCTTCCCTCGCGCACGGCGTTGCCGGCTGCGGTCAGTTCAGCTGCAAGTTCGCGGCCGTGGCGGGCCATCCAGAGATTATGCCACACGAGCATCAAGACCGCGATGGCAAGCACGCCGGCATTGAAGAGTTCCTGTCCGAAACCGTCGGCCCATTTCGAGACCACCTCGGCAAACATCGCCAGAAGCGCGCTGCCAGCGATGCCGGCAAGAACGCCACCGGCGATCCACCAGCGACTGCCGGCGACAAGCCGGGTCGCGGCGAGCACGATGCCGATGACCAGACCCGCTTCGAAGACTTCGCGAAAGACGATGATAAGCGCGCCGAGCATGGGACAATCCGTTTGATCGATTACTGGACCACGACCTGGCCGATCGTGTCCTTCGGATGAAAGTCGTCGAAGAATGTATAGGTGCCCGGCGCCTGGGCACGGACATTCACCAGAATATCGGAAAAGCCGGAGGCTACCTTTTCGAAACCGAGCTTCGAGGACTCGAGTTCGACCGGCATCGGGTTGGCGTTGGTGAGCTTGATCCGGAAGGGTTCGCCTGCCTTGACCGTGATCTGGTTCGGCGTGAACGCCTTGTCCTTGATGGTGATCTCATATGTCTTCACCTCGTCGGCGCTGGCCGCGACGAAGCCGGAAACCGCAACGATGGAGATCGACAGGGCGGCAAGGAACTGAAGCTTTGACATCCGCATTTTATGCTCCATGAATTCAGCGCGACCGCGCTGGGCGGCATGTCGGCCTTTTCGGAAAGGCATAGTATCATGAATTTACGAGTCAAGAAAAATTACGTCGCAGCCCAGCAATCGAAGCCGCCGGAGACGATCGGCAAACTTGACGCAAGCGCTTTGGTGTACAATACCTAAATGCATGGTTTTGCAGGTGTGGCATGTATAGGGCGGTAACCCGGGACATCGAAGTGACGGTTGAGCCGTTCTATCTTCCGGAACAATCGGATCCGGAGGACAGCCGTTACGTATGGGGCTATCGGATCGTCATCGCCAACTGGTCGAAGACTCCGGTTCGGCTCATGCATCGCTATTGGCACATTACGGATCAGAACGGTCAGGTGGACGAGGTGACGGGGCCTGGCGTGATCGGCGAACAGCCGCGGCTGGCGCCCGGCGACACGTACGAATATTCCTCCGGCTGCCCGCTGGACACGCCGTCCGGCATGATGTTCGGACGCTACCAGATGGAGACGGACGACGGCGAAAAATTCGACGTCGCCATTCCCGCGTTCTCGCTCGATTCACCGGGGCTGGCGCGGACGCTGAACTAATGCAGCGTCCGGCTTTATGGACCGTCACGCTTCGGCGCGCACCGTTTCCACTTCTTCCGCCGTGTAGCGGTAGACTTGCGAACAGAACTCGCAGGTGACCGTAATCACGCCGTCCTCGAAGCCCTGATCGACCTCTTCTGCCTCAAGACCACGCAGTACCCCTGCGATCTTGTCGCGCGAACAGGAGCAGCGATCGAAGACCTTCTGCGGCTCGAAGACGCGCACGCCGCGCTCGTGGAAGAGGCGATAGAGCAGACGCTCGGAGCCTACCTGCGGGTCGGTCAGTTCGTCGGCATCGATTGTGGCGACGAGGCTGCGCGCCTCGGTCCAGTTGTCGTCTTCCTCGATCTGGTGGCCCTCGTCGCCGTCACCGCCGGGAAGGTCTGCCTGGCGCATGCGCTCGGGCGCCTCGGGCAGGAACTGCGCGATGAGGCCGCCGGCCCGCCAGCGATGGCGCGGCTTGCCGGCCTCGTCGCGGTCGAGCAGTTCGGCGACGCTGAGGCGCACCGCCGTCGGGATCTGTTCCGACTGGCGGAAATAGACCATGGCAATGTCTTCCAGGCTAGACCCGTCCATCTCGACGATGCCCTGATAGCGGCCCATATGCGTGCCCTGGTCAATGGTGAAGGCGAGGATACCGCTGCCGAGCAGGTCCGGCGGCGAGGTCAGTCCCTCGTCCATGGCTTCCTGCAGGCGTTCCTCGTCATAGCGAGCATAGGCGCGCAGGCTGTCGGGCGTCGAGAAGTCGGCGACCAGAAGATCGACCGGCCCGTCGCCCTGGGTCTGAACGATGAACTTGCCTTCGAACTTCAGCGATGTGCCCAACAGGACCGTCAGCGCGACGGCCTCGGCCAGCAGCCTTGCCACCGGCACCGGGTAATCGTGACGGGCAAGGATGGTGTCCAGCATCGGCCCGAGCTGCACGGCGCGGCCGCGCACATCAAGACCCTCGACCTGAAACGGGACGACGTTGTCGTCTCCGGCGAAATCGAATTCGCCGAGATTGGCGGTCATGTCTGACATCGGTTTTCTCCCGGCCAGGCCCGATCTTGCGGGCGGCCGTCTTGCAAAGGTGATTCAGGGGTGGAGGGCATTGAACAATCGACTTTCATCGTTTCAAGCCCTTCGAATTTGCCCCTTACATAGTAAGTGATTCAGATGACGCCAAGGCACCACGCGAGAATGGACTTCTGCGCATGAAGACGGTTCTCCGCCTCATCGAATACAACCGACTGCGGACCATCAATGACCTCATCGGTCACTTCCTCGCCGCGATGGGCTGGCAGGCAATGCATGAAGAGCGCATCCTTGCCAGCCTTGGCCATCAGCTCGCTGTTGACCTGATAGGGCATGAAGACATTGTGGCCGCGGGCCTTGTGCTCCTGGTTCATCGACACCCAGGTATCGGTGACGATGCAGTCGGCGCCGGCCACGGCGCGGTCGGCGTCATGCGTCAGCATCAGTTCGGCGCCCTTGTTGCGCGCCCAGTTGAGGAAGCGGTCGTCCGGCTCAGAGCCCAGGGGCACTGCCATGTTCATGCGGTAACCGAACTGCGCGGCACCTTCCACGAAGGAGTGCAGCACATTGTTGCCGTCGCCGGTCCAGGCAATCGTCTTGCCCTTCACCGGGCCGCGATGCTCCTCGAAGGTCATGATGTCGGCCATGATCTGGCAGGGATGCGTGTCGTCGGTCAGTGCATTGATGACCGGCACGGTGGCGTGTTCAGCCAGCTCCAGCAGGCGCGAATGGGCCGTGGTGCGGATCATGATCGCGTCGACGAAACGCGAGAGCACCTTGGCGGTGTCGCCAATGGTCTCGGCGCGGCCGAGCTGCATTTCGGTGCCCGAGAGGAACAGCGTCTCACCGCCGAGCTGGCGCATGCCGACATCGAAGGACACGCGGGTGCGGGTCGAGGGCTTCTCGAAGATCATCGCCAGCATCTTGCCTTTCAGCGGCTGGTCGGCGGTTCCGGCCTTGGTCGCCTTCTTGCGGGCCAATGCGTCATTCATGATGACGCGCAGTTCGCCGGCGGAAACGGCGGAGAGATCGAGGAAATGCTTCGGAGAGGCCATATCGATGTCCTGAAATTGCTGGCTGCTTATGCCGCAGCCTTGAGATGGTCGAGCGCGCGTTCGATGCGGGCAAGACCTTCGCGGATTTCGTCTGCCGTCACGGTGAGCGGCGGAACGAGGCGCATAACATTGTCGCCGGCGCCGACGCCGAGCATGTGCTCAGCACGTACGGCCTTGATCAGATCGGCCACCGGACGCTTGGCCTTGATGCCGAGCAGCAGGCCCTGGCCGCGGACCTCGACGATCTCGTCCGGATAACGATCCTTCAGCGACTCCAGACCCTGGCGGAAGACGAGGCTCATGTCGTTCACATGTTCCAGGAAACCATCGGCCAGAACAACGTCGAGAACGGCATTGCCGACCGCCATGGCCAGCGGGTTGCCGCCATAGGTCGAGCCATGGGTGCCGGCGACCATGCCGGACGCAGCCTCTTCGGTCGCAAGGCAGGCGCCGAAGGGGAAGCCGCCGCCAATGCCCTTTGCGATGCCCATGATGTCCGGCGTGACGCCGGCCCATTCATGCGCGAAGAGGCGGCCGGTGCGGCCGACGCCGCTCTGGACCTCGTCGAGGATCAGCAAAAGGCCGTGGTCGTCGCAGATGGTGCGCAGTGCGCGCAGGAATTCGGGATCGACCGGACGCACACCGCCCTCGCCCTGTACGGGCTCGATGAGAATGCCGGCGGTCGCGTCGGTGATGGCGGCCTTGACGGCGTCGAGATCGCCAAAGGGGACCTTGTCGAAGCCCGGAGCCTTGGGGCCGAAGCCTTCGATATATTTCTCATTGCCACCGGCCGCGATCGTCGCCGTCGTGCGGCCATGGAAGGCGCCGTCGAAGGTGATGATGTGGAACTTTTCCGGATGACCCTTGTGGAAGTGATAGCGGCGCGCCGTCTTGATGGCGCATTCGATCGCTTCGGCACCGGAATTGGTGAAGAACACCTTGTCGGCAAAGGTGTTGGCGACAAGGCGGCTCGCCAGCCGCTCCTGGCCCGGAGCCTCATAAAGGTTCGAGGTATGCCAGAGCTTCTCGGCCTGAGCCTTCAGTGTCTCGACCAGATGCGGATGCGAATGGCCCAGCGAATTCACGGCCACGCCGGCTGCGAAATCGAGATATCGCTCGCCGTTTTCCGCAATGAGCCAGACGCCCTCGCCGCGCTCGAAACGGAGCGGCGCACGGGAATAACTGTCATAAAGCGGCGTGGCTTCGGCCATGGCGCGGTCTCCTTTGGTCCTGTCATCGACGGGAATAAAAAATGCCGCTTCGACAGCGGCGCGGGCACTATCGCCATTTCACCCGTCATTGTCAACAAATGCAGGCAGTTGACGGCATCGCTCCTCCCCCACAGATGGGAGGAGGAGCGGTTTTTGTGGTCAGTCCTTCAGCAGTTCCGGCCCGTCAAGGATTTCATTGTCGATCTCGCCGATCGCCTGCTTTTCCTTGCCGTCATAATCCAGTGCATGAAGCATGTGCCGAATGAGGTTGAGGCGGGCGCGCCGCTTGTCGTTGGCCCGGATCACCGTCCAGGGCGCATGCTTGGTGTGGGTTTCCTTCAGCATCTTGTCACGCGCCTTGGAATAATCGTCCCACTTGGTGAGCGCGGCGATGTCCATGTCTGAGAGTTTCCAGACCTTGAGCGGGTCGTGGCGCCGATCGTGGAAGCGCTTCAGCTGCATTTCGCGACCGATATTGAGCCAGAACTTGAAGAGGTAGGTGCCGTCATTGACGATCAGCCGCTCGAATTCCGGTGTCGCCTTGAGGAAGGCCTTATATTCGTCCTCCGTGCAGAAGCCCATGACGGGTTCGACCCCGGCGCGGTTATACCAGGAGCGGTCGAAGGCAACGAATTCCCCGGCGGTCGGGAAATGGCTGACATAGCGCTGGAAATACCATTGCCCGCGCTCGGTCTCGGTCGGCTTGGTGAGCGCCACGACGCGGGCGGAGCGCGGGTTCATATAGGCGAGCGTCGCTGCAATCGAGCCACCCTTGCCTGCAGCGTCACGGCCCTCGAAGACGGACATCACGCGCTTGCCTGTCCTCTGCAGCCAGAACTGGACCTTCACCAGCTCCTTCTGCAGCGAATAAAGTTCGATCTGGTAGTCCTCCTCCTTCAGCTTTTTCTTGTAGGGATAGCCGCCGGAATCGAGCGCCGCCTCTTCGATCCATTCGGGCAGATGCGGATCATCGACATCGAACACCCGCTTCTTGCCGCCAAACTCGAGTTCGACCGCCCTGCTCTTCTGCTCTGCCATGCGCTGTCATTCCTCCTGTCACATTATTTCATCCTAGCGCGGATGCGCGCGAAGAAAAACATGTCACAATAGAAGCGTAACAAGTTCCCACCATTGGCGATTCGCGGTGTTGGGAGGAAGGCGTGGCATTGACGGACGACGACGGCAAAATCAGGTGGCGGCAAAGTCCCTATACCCTGTTGGCCGGCCTGCTTATTCTTGCTTCCGCCCTTGCAGCCGCCCTGCATTCGGTCGCGGGTGCCGTCGTATTGTCGATCTGCGCCGTCGCCATCCTTGCCTATAGGCCCGCCCGCACCGTCAGGATCGATACCGCTCCCGTGACCGTCGTCGAACCTGCGGTGATCAGCGAGCCACCGCGCGACAATATCGGGATCACGAGTGCCGCGCTCTCGGTTATCGACCTGCCGCTCTACCTGATCGACGCACGCGAGAATATCGTTTTCCAGAACAGCGCGGCGGCCGAAGCCTTCGGCGAAATAGGGCCCAATGCCCATATCACCACGCGCCTGCGCTCGCCCGCCATTCTCGACTGCGTGCGCGAGACGATTGCCAAGGGCAATGTCAATACGGTCGAATATTCCGAAAGGCATCCGTCGACACGCGTCTATCTGGTCCGCGTCGCGCCGGTGCCCGCTGAAGGCGGCCGCGCGACGCATTTCATCCTGTCGTTCAGGGACATTTCGGAATCGCGCGTCGTCGAACGAATGCGCTCCGATTTCGTGGCGAATGCGAGCCATGAACTCAGAACGCCGCTTGCTTCCTTGCAAGGCTTCATCGAGACGTTGCAGGGGCCAGCGAAGAACGACCCGAAGGCGGGCGAACGCTTCCTGGGGATCATGCTGGAGCAGGTGCAGCGGATGAACAGGTTGGTAGACGATCTGCTTTCGCTGTCGCGGCTCGAGCTGAAGGCGCATATCGCGCCGTCCGACCGGGTTGATCTGCTTCCGCTGCTCGGGCATGTGCGCGACGCGCTGCAGCCGCTGGCAGCATCGCTGAATGTCGAGATCGCACTCGACCTGCCCGACGATCCGGTTTTCGTCGCCGGCGACCGCGACGAACTGATCCAGGTGTTCGAAAATCTCGTCCAGAATGCTTGCAAATATGGCCAGGAAGGCAAGCGCGTCGAGGTGACGCTGACACCGGCGACAAAGGGCCAGGGGGCCGAAGTCTCGATCCGGGATTTCGGACCGGGTATCGCAGACGAGCATATTCCGCGCCTGACCGAACGTTTCTATCGCGTCAACGTGGAAGCCAGCCGCTCGAAAAAGGGCACCGGGCTTGGGCTTGCCATCGTCAAGCATATCCTGACCCGGCATCGCGCGCGCCTCATCGTGAAGTCGGAAATCGGCAAGGGATCTGTCTTCACCGTCAGATTTTGACGGCACGTATGATGACAGCCGTTCACGCGTTCGAAATAAACGAGTGAATTCAGCCGCATAATTTGTCACAAATCTTTTGCCAAAGTGTCATAAAAGCATTGGCGGGTGGCGCTAGGAAAGCGCATCCAGAACGAATGCGTCGCGCCAGGCTTGGTGCGTCCGAGCATGAACGCGCAACGGCTGATCGAAGAGGCCCGACATGACCCAATCCCACATTATGACCGCCTATGACGAGGAACTGCGTTTTCTCACCCGCCGGATCGCGGAAATGGGCGGCATGGCCGAGCAGATGGCTGCGGACGCGGTTCGCGCGCTGGTCAACGCCGATGCGGCGCTGGCGCAACGCGTGATTTCGGATGACGCCATTCTCGACGCCGCCGAGCGCGAAATTACCGACAAGGCGATCCTGACGATTGCCCGCCGCCAGCCGGTCGCCAACGACCTGCGCGAAATCATGGGTTCGATCCGCATCGCCTCCGACCTCGAGCGCGTCGGCGACCTGGGTAAGAATACCGCGAAGCGCGTGATTGCCGTCCAGCAGAGCGGCGTTCCGCGTGCGCTGGCCCGCGGCATGGAGCATCTTTCCGAGCTGGCGCTGGCGCAGCTGAAGGACGTGCTTGACGTCTATTCCACGCGTTCCGCCGAAAAGGCCGAAGCGATCCGCGACCGCGACGAAGAGATCGACGCCATGTACACGTCGCTCTTCCGTGAGCTGCTGACCTACATGATGGAAGATCCGCGCAACATCACGTCCTGCACGCATCTTCTCTTCTGCGCCAAGAACATCGAGCGCATCGGCGACCATGCGACCAACATCGCGGAAACCATCTATTACATGACCACCGGCATGCAGCCGGCTGGCGAGCGCCCGAAGGACGACAACACCGCCACGATGACGGTCGAAGGCTGAAGGCGGTAGAAGCGTCATGCAGCCGAAGATTACGGTGGTCGAAGACGAGGAGGCGCTGAGCGTTCTCCTGCGTTACAATCTGGAAGCCGAAGGCTACGAGGTCGAGACGATCCTGCGTGGCGACGAGGCGGATATCCGCCTGCAGGAGCAGGTGCCGGATCTGCTGATCCTCGATTGGATGCTGCCGGGCGTGCCGGGCATCGAGCTATGCCGGCGCTTGAGGGCGCGGCCGACGACCGAGCGGCTGCCGATCATCATGCTGACGGCGCGCGGCGAGGAAAGCGAGCGCATTCGCGGTCTTTCGACCGGAGCAGACGACTATGTCGTGAAGCCCTTCTCCACGCCGGAACTGATGGCGCGCGTCAAGGCCATGCTGCGCCGCGCCAAGCCTGAGGTCGTCTCCTCGCAGCTGAAATGCGGCGATATCGAGCTTGACCGGGACAGCCACCGCGTTCACCGCCGCTCGCGCGAAGTGCGCCTCGGGCCAACAGAATTCCGCCTGCTGGAATTCTTCATGTCGTCGCCCGGCCGCGTCTTCTCGCGTTCGCAGCTTCTCGACGGCGTCTGGGGCCATGACATCTATGTCGACGAGCGCACGGTCGACGTTCATATCGGTCGCCTGCGCAAGGCGCTGAACTTCTCCAACATGCCGGATGTCATCCGCACCGTTCGCGGCGCCGGTTATTCGATGGAAGGCTGATAAGCAATACAAAGTGCGGCCGAGCCCTGTCAGAGGCGCGGCCGCCTTTGCGTTGGTGTGGTCTCTCATCGCTATTTTCGGATACGGGGGAACCGATCCCGTATTCGGGCGTTCTTCCGAGGCAAACGGAATGTGTTTGTTCCGATAAAAGGAGAAACGCTCATGAGCAGCACGACTGACAAGATTTCCGGCAAGGCCAACGAACTCAGCGGCAAGGCCAAGCAGGCCGTAGGCAAGGCTGTCGGCGACGACAAGATGCGCGCCAAGGGCGCCGCTCAGGAGGTCAAGGGCAAGGTCCAGACCGCCAAGGGCAATGCCAAGGAAGCCGTCAAGGACGCCACGGACCGTCTCTGACGGCCACTGCAGAACCCATCCCCTCCCCCGATCCCTCATCCTCTCAAAAAGAAACGGGCCCTCACGGGCCCGTTTTATTTTCTGCTATCCGCTCGACTTCAGCGGCCGGCGCGGCGGCGCTCGGCAGACGGCTGGTAGGCCAAACGCGCATGATAGGTGCAATAGGGCGAGCTATCCGGGCTGTCATTGCCGCAGAAGTGGAAATCGTCCTTCATCGGGTCGCCAACCGGCCATTTGCAGGTGCGCTCGGTCAGTTCCGTCAGCGCCAAGCGGCGCGAGATCGGAACGACGACGTTGGACGCCGGCTGCACTTCAGTCTCGTAATAGACTTCCGTCTCGACCTCTTCCTTCAGCATGGTCGCGCCCTGGGCGCGGGTCACCGTGCGGGTCACGGTGCGCGGCATGAAAGACTGAGAACGGGGCGCTGCGGCCGTCGTCTGGCGCTTGGCAGGGCGCGCTGTGGCTGCACCGCCGGCCTTGGCGCGGCCCGGCAGGCAAAGGCGGTGCACCTTGCCGATCACCGCGTTGCGGCTCACGCCGCCAAGCTGTGCAGCAATCTGGCTGGCGCTCAAACCTTCGGACCACAATTTCTTCAGTCTTTCGACGCGCTCGTCTGTCCAGCCCATCGTCATCGTATAATCCGCTCCTTGTGCCTCGCAGAATCCACCACCGAGGCCGCGGATGGGTTCCGCTGCCGGGATACGCGTTTACAGTGTGGTGACTAGTTCCGCCGCATGCGATCTAGTAATTATTTGTTAACCTAAAGGGTGGGTGACTCTGTGGCAAGAGTCGGCGGAATCCGCGAGAATCACTTTCTGCTCTTTTCCCCAACTTGATGGGATTTCGGCAACACTCGCCGCCGACGCACAGCAGGCTGTCTAAATTACAAACCATTGTAATATAATAATTTATTCGAATGCCATTGAGACTTTTGCAGCTGCAATGCCTACCGTTACGGAAGGTAGAATCCCGTTGAGTCAGACACAAAAAAATCTTGCCGCCTGATACAAAAAATCCCGCCGTCAAGCGGGATTTTCCAAAAAATACGCTCAATCAGTGGTCGATCAACCGTTCGGCAGCACGTGGATCGAGAAGAGTTTCGCCGTATTGCCCTCGCCGCCTGCATCAGCATTGATGACCAGCCGACCCGGCCCCTCGGCCGCACCACCGGCCTTGACCTGAACATCGAACATCAGGTCCGTCTTGTTCTGCGAGAGGAGGAAACGGTGACGCCCGCAGTTTCCGAGCCCGCCAAATTCGCATTCGACGGTGACCTGAACCGGCTTGTCTCCGCCTTCCAGCATCAGGGCGATATTGGAGGTCTTGCCCTGCATGGACGCGATGACGTCCTGCGGCAACTCGATGGTCACCGAGCCATCAAGGCCAGGCGCGGCGGAGGTGATGGCGAGGTAGGGCCCGGAACCGCTCTGCTCGACCTTGGCAGTGGCCTGCGAGCCCACTGTAAACGACTTCGACTTGCCGGCCTCGAAGAGCTTCGTCCACTCGTCGCCATAGCCGCCCTGGCGCGAGAGCGACTTCAACTGCTTGGCGCCGTCGAAATCCTCTTCCTTCACGCTCGGCGGCGGATTCGGGACAGATCCGTCGCGAACGGCCTTTGGCAGGGTCAGGCCCGTGCTTTCGACCCACCACCACCCGGCGGCTCCGAAGGCAGCGAGTGTGATGACGGCAAACGCGCGCGCTTTCCAGCGGCTCTTGCGGCGCGGCTTTATGGCGCGTTCCGGCGGCAGGTGTATGACGTCCGGCTGAGCCTCCGGCTCTTGCCGGGCCGCGAGTGCCGGCTCCGGCGTCTCGATGTCGAAGGACGGAACGCGACGCTCAGCACGGTGTTCGACCTCCGGCATGATATCGAAGACCGGCTCGCGCGGGCCATCTCGGCCTTCCAGTTCAACCTCCGGCGCGTCCAGCGATGGCGCCATGTCACGCGAGACGACGTCTTCATGGCGCACCATCCCGCCGATCGCAGCGGCGGAAGCCTGCTGCTCCAGCCGGTCGGCCTCTTCGGTGGCTCTTGCTTCCATCAGTCTGGCTCGCTCGGCCTCGGCCGCACGGCGGGCTTCTTCTTCGGCTACACGGCGCTCGGCTTCTTCGCGGACGAACCGCTCACGCTCCGCGGCCTGCCGCGCAGCCTCTTCCTGTGCACGCTGCCCCCGCTCCCTCGCCTCGCGTTCACGCTCGGCTGCCTGTTGCTCGGCGAACTCGCGGGCCGCCTGCTCGCGTGCCAAGCGCTCCCGTTCGGCCTGGGCGCGAATGGCTTCCTCGCGCTCGGCCTGTTCCTCGAGCGCCTTCCGGCGGGCTTCCGCCTCGCGTTCCGCCTGCTCTGCGGCATGGCGGCGGGCATCTTCAGCCAGACGGCGCGCCTCTTCCTCCTGCCGCTCGGCGGCAAGCATCTGTTCGCGCTCCTGCAGCGCGCGTTCGCGTGCCGCCTGTTCGCGGGCGGCGATCCGCTCGCGAAGAGCACGCTGCGCCGCCTCGTATTCCAGTTCGCGTGCGACACGCTCGCGATCGATCTCCTCGCGGCGGCGGCGCATTTCGGCATCACGCTCCGCCTGCTCCCGCGCCCGCTCGTTGCGCTCGCGCGCCTGCTCGGCCTCGATGCGGGCTTGCTCTGCCATCTCGATTTCGCGTTTGCGTCGCGCCTCACGCTCGGCGGCCTCACGGGCGGCGCGCTGACGTGACTCATGCTCCATATAATCGAGCTTGGCGTCGCGCTCGACACGGTTGATGGCAGCCTCCAGCTGCCGGCGCTGCTCGGAGGCGACAGCGGCATCAGTGATGTTCTGCTGTCGCAGACCATTTTCCAGCGCCATGCGGGCAGATTGGTAGACGCGGGCGCGCTGCTCCGGGTCCGCACCGGGACCTACCCGCTCGAGCGCCTTCCTGATGGCCGTTTCCAGACTCAAATGCTTCTGCTCCTCAAGCGCGTGGCAATGTGCGACGACCGCTTGTACGCCTTCGTTTTCTGTTCTCGGCGCGTCACATCGCAAGACCGCAGAGCGATTTTGCGCAACACGCCCGGTGTGCGGCAGCCCCCCGCCCGCCGGAAAATCCATAGCCTGAAATGCAGTTTCTACAAACTGTCCGGCCGTTCAAACGCCCCGTAAAGAATGCCCGACGCGCTTTCAATCCCGAAGCTCTACTAAACAACGCCCCTCGGCGAAAATAGCAAGTGACATCTTATCCACTACGCCGACGCGTGCTGCCGCCTGCGGTACGCCGATATTTCAATTTTCATCCTGATGAAAACCTGCTACTAAATTGACGTTTGCGTAAACGTCATAATTGCCGAAGCCGGGAGGAACCATGGCTCTGCCGCCGATCTTGAAAGACAACCTGCGCCTGCCGGTGGTCGCATCGCCGCTCTTCATCATTTCGCATCCGGACCTGACGCTCGCCCAGTGCAAGGCTGGCGTGGTAGGCTCCTTCCCGGCGCTGAATGCGCGGCCGGAAGCCCAGCTCGATGAATGGCTGGCCAGAATTACCGAGGAACTGGCCGATTATAATGCCAAGAATCCCGAGCGCCCGGCCGCTCCCTTTGCCGTCAACCAGATCGTTCATACCTCGAACAAGCGGCTCGAACATGACCTGATGATGTGCGTCAAGTACAAGGTGCCCATCGTCATTTCCTCGCTCGGTGCGGTACCGGAGGTCAACCAGGCGATCCAGTCCTATGGCGGGATCGTGCTGCATGACATCATCAACAACCGGCACGCCAATTCGGCGATCCGCAAGGGCGCCAATGGCCTCATCGCGGTTGCCACCGGCGCCGGCGGCCATGCGGGCAGGCTCTCGCCCTTCGCGCTGATCCAGGAAATCCGCGAATGGTTCGACGGGCCGCTGCTGCTCTCCGGCGCGATCGCCAACGGTGGGGCGATCCTTGCAGCACAGGCGATGGGCGCCGACATGGCCTATATCGGCTCGCCCTTCATCGCCACGCATGAGGCGCGCGCGGTGGATGCCTACAAGGAGATGATCGTCGCCTCGAATGCCGACGACATCGTCTATTCCAACTACTTTACCGGCGTGCACGGCAACTATCTGAAGCCTTCGATCGTGGCCTCCGGCATGGACCCGGACCATCTGCCCGAGGCCGACCCGTCGAAGATGGATTTCAGCCAGGCCGTGAGTGGTGGCGCGAAGGCGTGGAAGGACATCTGGGGCTGCGGCCAGGGCATCGGCGCGGTCAAGGAGGTCACCTCCACGGCAGCCCTCGTGGACCGGCTCGCGAACGAATATATCGCCGCCAAGAAGTCCATTTGCGGCTAACCCATGCGCTGCTATGGTGACCTCTCGAGGGGGGAGGTACACCATGCGGCATTCACACAGGACGGCAGGAATTCTGCTCGGCGCGGCGCTTGCGGCCGCGCCTTTTTCATGCGCGCTGGCCGGGGCCTACAGGAGCTTCGGCAAATGGGAAGTCTCCTGCACCAATGGTCGCAATTGCGAACTGCGCTTCTTCGACACGGACAACAAGGCAGGCGCAAGCGCCTTTCTGTTGCGCGACGTTGGGCCGGACACGCCGACAGTTCTGGCGATCGGCCTGCCGGGGGATGCCTTTGGCGAGGCGGCAACGGACATGTCCATCGCCGTTTCCATCGACGCGGGCGCAGAGATGAGCTTCGGACGGGAGAAGCTCTCCTATGACGCCGACACCTCCGCCTGGCAGCTTTCCGGCGACGCTGCCACCGATGGGCTGATCGAGACGCTGCGCAAGGGCAAGACAATCGAGGTGACGGCGCGCACCCATGGCCAGACCGCGAAGGCGACCATTCCGCTCGACGGCATAGCCGCGAGCCTCATCTTCCTCGACGACACGCAGAACCGCGTGGGCCACACCGATGCACTCGTCTCGAAGGGCGACAAGCCGCCAAGCCCGCTGCCGCCGGTCACTGACATCCGCACCTTCAACGACCTGCCGGCCGCGATCCGCACGAATTTCACAAATGAGAACGCGACCTGCGGCGGCGTGGACGAAAGCATGCTGGCCGGCCTTGGGGGCTTTAAGCGCCGCTATACCAAAACGGAAGCGATTTACGTCATCCCCTGCGGCAGCCCCGGCGCCTACAATGTTCCCTTCGTCGCCTATTACCAGCTGGAAACGATGCTGGAGCAGGTGCAGTTTCCGGTCATGGCGAAGGAGGGCCCCAGCGTTTCGACAACCGGTTACAATCTCGACTATGACGAGAAGAGCGACTCGATGACTTCCTTCTTCAAAGGACGCGGGCTCGGCGATTGCGGCTCCTTCTACAAATGGAAGATCTCGGAAGGCGGCGCGGGCCGCGCACTGGTCCTCCTGAAGGAGACCGACAAGGGCGATTGCGACGGCAGATACGGCGCCGGCCCCGAGAGCTGGCCGCAGGCCTGGCCAAGAAGCGGGTCGGCGAGCCCCAAGTCGAAAGCAAAGCGCTGAGGGCGCATCACGCTTCGACAAAGCGCAGGCCGGCGTCGTCTCCATGGGCGCGATATGAATGGCTTGAGCCAGCGAGGACGACCGTTCTCTGCGGACCTGCGAATTTTCTGGCCTCGATTCAAAAACCGGCTTGAAATTGCAAGGCGTTGCCTGTATCAGCGCGTCACGAAACGCCGGAAGCGTCCCGCCTTCCCGGTCTGGAATGCCGCTTTAGCTCAGTCGGTAGAGCACATCATTCGTAATGATGGGGTCACGTGTTCGAGTCACGTAAGCGGCACCATTTCCTGTCTCGCCTGGGCGTTACAAACATCCCACTCAATTCGCCATCACCGCCTGCGTGTTCACCGTGCCTGTTCCGCAAGCCCTCAATGCCGCGTTCGAGCCGTTGTAAATGCTGATCGTGGCGGAGGTGATGGCGAAGCAGCCGCCTTGGGGGATGGTGCTTGTCTGCTGGCCGAAGAGGCTCACGTCGTTGCCGGGGTTATAGACCAGGCCAGAGAAGCTGTCGGCCGCGCTGCCCTGATAGATACTGAAATTCGCGCCATTGAGATAGGCGAACACATTCTGGTAGCCATAGGCAGGCGTTGCAGACGTCGGGGCGGTGATGGTGGCTGTGCTCGAACTCGAGAGTGTGAAGCTCCCGTACCAGAAGCCCATGGATGTCCCGTTGGCGGTGAATTTGCCCGAAGCGATCTGAAGGCCGGACCAGTAGAAGAACATGGAACTTGCCCCGTTCACGGCATCACCGCTTCCACCCAGTGTAAACTGCGCGCCGGCGATATAGATCGGCGTCGTGTAGAGGTCCATGTTGCCCTTGCCAAAGGTGGTCGTCGAGCTGTTGAAGGTCGAAATGGTCGTATTGTAAAATTCGAAATCGCCGTTGCCGAGCGTCACGGTGCCGTTCGAGTTCAGGAAGCTGCTGTAGTAGAAATAGAAAGGGCCATTGCCGAAGGTGATGGTGCCGGTGGAGGCGTTGTTCAACCCTCCCGTATTGAAATAGAAAGGCCCGTTGCCGAATGTCATCGAGCCGCTCGTGTTGTAGATGCCGCCACCGATGTAAAATGGTCCGTTTCCAAAGGTGATGTTGCCGCCATTGCCGTTATTGATCGCGGCGACGGTGGAAAACAGCATGTTGCCAAAAGTGACCGAACCGGTGCCGTTGTAGATGTATTGCTGCAGGGCCAGGGTCACATTGGCGCCTGCCGCAGGCAGGATGTTCACCACCGCCCCATTCGAAATGCCAAGCACCCCCTGGATCGAATAGCAGCCGCTGCCCAGCACGATGGTCGTGTTGCCTGATAGGGTGACGCCGCCGGTGATGGTGACGGGATTGGCGCAACTGGTGTCGGCGACGCCCGTGCCGGTGAAGGTCACGGTGGCATTCTGGGCCGTCAATGAGGAAAATTTCGTCCCGCTTACGGTCGCGGTCGTGTTGGTGTAGCTCAGGCTCGATCCGCCGAACGCGCTGCTCGGTTTCAGGGGTGTCTTGAACGTGGCGCCATAGGGCCAGCTCGACATTCCCTGCAGGCGCTTTTTCATTGCCGCGACGCGGGTATCGGAGACGAGCGGGTCGGTGCTCGCCTTGTTGAAGGTGAAACTGTTGAGACCAGGCGTCAGCTTCGCGTTGTAGCAGATGCTGTACTGTTCCAACAGTTGCGAATAGGCAACCTGGATCGCAGACACCGTACTGGCCGCATTGCTGCAATAATAGAGATAGCTGGCGGAGGCGACCGTGCAGCCAGATCCGGATACGGAGGCGCTGCTGAAAATGTTGAGCGCGCCGGCCAGTGTGCGCAAGCAATCGCCGCTGGTCACACCGGAGGCGACCGCAGCACTGGAGAGCGCGCTGACATTGACGGACCCGGACTTTGTAAACATCTGGCCGAGAGTCAGCGAAACCGGATCCACGACTGTCGTCGTGAGCAGCTGCCCCTGGGTCTGGGAGTTGGTGACACTGGTTGTCAGGATATTCGACGGGTAGCCGTTGATCACCGCGACCTGCTGCGCAGTGGCAACCGCCTGCGCACTGGGGGAACCGTTCACAATCGCCCCGCTGGTGCTCGCTGCGGCGAGATTGGCAAGGTCGGCAACACGCTGCATGTCCCCCTTCTTGACGAAAAGCAAAGATGCTTCGAGCGCAAGCGCCGACATGGCGATCAGGACGACAATCGAAAAGGCACCAAGGATGCCCATCGCTCCTTCCCGCGCAGCAGCAAACCGGCCCATCTCGGTGCAGAACCTGGCGACGAGAGAAGACAGCCTCTCTTTGATGCGCATGACGCTATCCGTTCGGAAACTGAGCTGTTGTGTTAAGCGAAAAGCTGTAGCCTGCGAGCCTCATCGGGTACGTGATCTGCACGCGCGTGAAACTGGCTGCACCCACGAGATAACTCGATGTGATCGTGATCTGGGTCGCCTGGACATTGGGAAGACCTTCACGGGCGGCCAGCTGCTCAATGTAGCATTGCGCCGTGGTGTCCGAACAATTTGCAATCGGGGTTGTGCAGGCCTGCCCGGAAATCGCAAGACAGCGGGCCGCCTGCGTCGCGACCGATTGCAGCGTGTTTATGTTGAGCATGGCCATGCCAAAACTGAGACCGCCGAAAAGGACCAGGGCGAACAAGGGAAAAACAACGGCAAATTCAACAGCGGTGGCGCCGTCACGCTCCTTGAGGCGGGTGGCCGCGTTCTTCAATCTCCGCATCAGCTGACCCTCGCGGTGACGGATCGATCAAGACCGTAGACACCCGCTGCAAAACCCGGCGGCAGGATCAGGGGGGTCAGTTGTTCGGTCACGTGGATGGTGACAAACTTGCCCGAGGTGAGATTGCCCGAACAGCTGGTTTGGCTGGTGCCGGTACTTGTATAGGTCGGGGGATAGCCGGTTACGCAAAAATAGTTCGACGCGTCGGTTGCGTTGGTCGAATTGTTGATCAGGACAGTGACCGTGATGTTGCTCGACAGGCCGAGCGTGCTCTGGACAATGCTCTGCAGGGTGGCGCGCATGACATCAGCATTGGCGCTGGAGAGACTGCTGCCGTTGCGAACGGCATAATAGGCGGCTGCCGAAATGGCAGAGCTGACCCGCGACTTCTGATAATAGGCGAAACCGAGATCCACTGTCGCCGCAAAAATCACCAGCATGAGCGGGAAGACCACCGCAAATTCGACCGCTGCCGCCCCTGCGCGCTGGTGCGACAGGGCCGAAAGGAGACCTTTGATCTTTGTGGCGCTCATCATGTGCGAAGCCGGTCACAGCTAGAACCCGGATGGTTATATCCTACAGCTACCAGTCATATATAAACATACCGTTATTTCCGATTGTACCACCGGGACATGTGATGCAGTTTTGCGGGGCTGTGTTGCGCTCTTGACGCTGAGGAATGGATCGCCGACTTATATGATCCTGTTTCGGAAGGCACGGCATGACCACCACGATTTACGGCATCAAAAACTGCGACACCATGAAGAAGGCCTTCGATTGGCTGCAGACGCATGGCGTGGCTTATGAATTCCACGACTACAAGTCGTCGGGCATCGATGAGGCCTCGCTGAAGACGTGGTGCGCCACGCTCGGCTGGGACAAGGTGCTGAACCGCGCCGGCACGACCTTCAAGAAGCTCGATGACGCCGACAAGGCGGATCTCGATGAGGCGAAGGCGATCCGGTTGATGCTGTCGCAGCCTTCCATGATCAAGCGTCCCGTCATCGATTCCAGTGGCAAGCTGATGCTCGGGTTCAAGCCGGAGCACTATACGAACTTTTTCGGAGCCTGAGCGATGGCGAAGTCAACGCGGGCCACGCAAGCGCTCGACAAGGCGAAGGTCGCCTACCAGGTGGTGGCCTATGATTACGATCCCGACGCCGACCGCATCGGCATGGCCGCAGCCGAGGCGATCGGCGAACCGCCCTCGCGCGTGTTGAAGACGCTGATGGCGGAGGTGGATGGCAAGGCGGTCTGCGTCGTCCTCCCTTCGAACCACGAAGTGTCGATGAAGAAGCTCGCCGCGGCCTTTGGCGGCAAATCGGCCAACATGATGAAGCCGGCGGTAGCGGAAAAGCATACCGGATATGTGGTCGGCGGCATTTCGCCCTTTGGCCAGCGCAAGGTCGTTCCAACCGTGATCGAGGAAAGCGCGATGGGCGAGCCGTATGTCTTCATGAACGGCGGGCAGCGCGGCCTGCAGGTGCGGCTTGCGCCGGCGGATGCTCTTGCCGCTATCGGCGCAAAGGCCGCGCCCGTCGTCGCCTGAACCCGTCCCCACCCCCTTCAAACCGCCGTCACGACGCCCTACTCTTTGTGACGACTTCAATCACCGAAAGACATGATCATGACTGAGACGCCCATCGATCCCGCAAAGCTTGAAAAGCTGGCTGAAGTCGCCGTGAAGGTTGGCCTGCAACTGCAGGAGAACCAGGAGCTGGTCATCACCGCACCTTTCGCGGCGGCCCCCCTCGTGCGCCTGATCACCAAGCATGCCTATCTCGCCGGCGGCGGCCTGGTTTCGGCCTTCTACAATGACGAAGAGGCAACGCTCGCGCGCTATCGCTATGGCAGCGACAAGAATTTCGACAAGGCTGCGACCTGGCTCTACGAGGGCATGGCCAAGGCCTATGAGGCGGGCACCGCGCGGCTTGCCATTTCCGGCGACAATCCGATGCTGCTCGCCAACGAGGACCCGGCCAAGGTGGCGCGCGCCAACCGCGCCATGTCGGTCGCCTACAAGCCTGCGCTGGAGAAGATCTCGAATTTCGACATCAACTGGAACATCGTCTCCTATCCGAACCCTTCATGGGCCAAGCAGATGTTCCCTGGCATCCCGGAAGACGAGGCCGTGAAGAAGCTCGCCGATGCGATCTTCGCCGCGTCGCGCGTCGATCGCGACGACCCGGTTGCGGCCTGGAAGGAGCATAACGCGAACCTCGCCAAGCGTTCGAAATGGCTGAACGACAAGCGCTTTGCAGCACTGCACTTCACAGGTCCGGGCACGGACCTGACCGTTGGTCTCGCCGATGGCCATGAGTGGCACGGCGGCGCCTCGAAGGCGAAGAACGGCGTGACCTGCAATCCCAACATCCCGACGGAAGAAGTGTTCACCACGCCACATGCGCGCAAGGTGGACGGCTATGTCCGCTCGACCAAGCCGCTCAGCCATCAAGGCACGCTGATCGACAATATCGAGGTGCGTTTCGAACAGGGCCGGATCGTCGAGGCGAAAGCGACCAAGGGTGAAGCCGTGCTTCTCAAGGTGCTGGACACCGACGAAGGCGCGCGGCGCATCGGTGAAGTGGCGCTGGTGCCGCATTCGTCGCCGATCTCCGCCTCAGGCCTGTTGTTCTACAACACGCTCTTCGACGAAAACGCCGCCTGCCATATCGCGCTCGGCCAGTGCTATTCGAAATGCTTCGTCGACGGCGCGAACCTCACGCAGGACCAGATCAAGGCGCAGGGCGGCAATTCCTCGCTCATTCATATCGACTGGATGATCGGCTCCGGCGAGATCGACATCGACGGTATCGCCGCGGATGGAACGAAGGTTCCGGTGTTCCGCAAGGGTGAGTGGGCTTAAGGGGAGCGCGGCTTGCTCCTCTCCCTCCCCCTTGTGGGGAGGGCGGGGCCACAGCGCTGCACGAACCGTCTGGTCAGAACCCCGGCTCAGCCAGCAAAACGCCCGGCGTCATTGCCGTAATAGTTCCGGTAGCGCTCGGAAATCGTATGGATGGGCAGGACAATAAGAACGTCGGTAGTGCGGAAGGCGCGATCGACGACGGCGCCCTCGCCCACCATGGCGCCCAGGCGCAGATAACCCTTGATCAACGGCGGCAGCGCGGCAAGCGCTTTGCGCATGTTGATCGCTTCGGCCGGCATCAGGTCCATCGAGTGTTCGAGTTCCGGCAGCGCTTCGACGCGCCAGCGGCCCTTGGCGAGTGCATTGTGGTGCAGGTAGGAGAGCGCCAGCGCATGTTCTTCCGGAACCGCTCCGGCAAACGAGGCGCAGCCGAACATGACGTCGATGCGGTGCTTCAGCGCGTAGGCCCAGTTGCCCTGCCAGAGCAGTTCCACGGTACGCTTGGTACGGTATTGGGGCAGCACGCAGGAGCGGCCGAGTTCCATGAATCGCTTGTCGGGATGGCGGGCGACAAGGTCTGCGACCTCAAATTCGGACGAGGAATAAAAGCCGCCATTGGCCATCGCCACGTCCTGCCGCAGCAGGCGATAGGTGCCAACGATCTGCTCTTCGGCGTCGCCTTCGATGGCCGTGTCGAGAACCAGAAGATGGTCGCAGATCGCATCCCATGCATCGATGTCGCGTCGCTTTCGGGCGGACTCCGGCGGGACCTGCGCATGCATTTCCTCGACGAAGACGTTATAGCGGATCGCCTGCGCCGCATCGATTTCCGACGCGGTGCGGGCAATGCGGGTTTCCAGCGTGCCGATGCGGCCGAGAACGCCACTCTTGTCGGCACCGAGACGCGACCGTGTCGCGTCCTGTCCTGCCAGGATATCGGGGTTGAGCGTTTCTGTGGTCATCGCGATTCGAGCCTCGTTCAGTTGAGGGCGATTAATCACGACTATACGACATGCCAGTGACATTAATAGGACAGAAACATGTCCCGTTACTTGCAACGCCGGAATACTATCCTACGCGGCGCGTGTTGCGTAGGACGCCAGGAGTTCTGCAAGCCGGGCCGGATCGGCTGGCTTGACCAACAGTTCTGTTGCACCGGCATCAATCGCGGCTTTTCGGGTCTCAGACCCTGCAGCTCCGGTCACGACAATGATGGGCACTTCCGGAAGGCGATTGCTGCGTTCGAAATCGCGGATGGCGGCAAGCGCATCGAGGCCGCTGCCGCCGGGCATGGAAAGGTCCGTCACGATCGCACCCGGACGGCCTGTGGTCTGTGTTGCGGCGGCGATGAGGTCCCGAAGCGTTTCGACCTCGGACACACGATGTCCGCCCTTCTTGAGCACCGTCTTCAAAAGCAGACGATTGACCGGGTCGTCCTCGGCCAGAAGAACGTCCAGCCCGCTGCCTTCGGCCTGCGTCCAGCGCGTGTTGGAACGATTGTCGTTGATCGGGTCACGCAGCTCGATGCCCTTCATGCGGCCTTGCAGCACACCGATAAGCGAGCGCTCGCGCAAGGGGCGCACAAGCCATGAATCATAGCCCGCTCCGAAGAAGCGCGAACCGCTACGGCTCTCGGGTTCGATCAGGAGAATGCGGCGCGTCGCCGGATTGCGGAAAGCAGGATGTTTGCGCAGATCTTCGGAGAGAAGGTCAGCCAGCCGGCGATCAACGACGATGTCGGTGAAGGCATCGGAGGCAGCATCGAGGCTCGCAACGACATCGGCGGGGGCTGCGGCCAGAACGACGTCACCGCCGAGGCTGGTGACCGTCGCGGCAAGCGCTTCGCGGCAAACACCATCGGGGGCGATGATAAGCATATGCGTGCTCGACAGCATGGTGGCGCGCGCCTGGCGCAATCGGAAATCGGAGGGCTGGCGAACAGGAACACGCACAATGAACGTGCTGCCAGTTCCAAGCTGGCTTTCAACATCGATGCTGCCGCCGGCTTCGAGAACGATGCGGCGGGAAATTGCCAGACCAAGGCCGGTGCCGCCGATCCTGCTCTTTTCTGCACCCACCTGTTCGAATTCGCGGAACAGCTTTTCCTGACCACGCGGCGACATGCCGGGGCCTGTGTCACGGACGCGGATCTCGAGCTCGCCATCCACCATGGCTGCGGAGACGAGAACACCGCCCTCGCTTGTGAACTTCACGGCGTTGCCGACCAGATTGAAGAGGACCTGCCGCAACCGTTCGGGGTCGAAGGACAGGAGGCCGGGGACATCGGCAGCCACCCAACTGGCGATCTCGACGCCCTTTTCATGGGCACGATGGGCCAGCATCTCGACCACGCTTTCAATCATCTGGCGAAGATCGTCGTCGCGCGGATGAAGCCGGAAGCGCCCGGCTTCGATGGCCGAGAAATCCAGAAGATCGTCGACGAGTTGCGACAGCGCCTGCACGGACTGGCCGATACCGGAGAGGTAATTTGCCTGTTCGGGCGTCAGCCGCGTCTGGCTCAGAAGATGGCTCATACCTGCAATGCCCGAAAGCGGCGTGCGGATATCATGGCTGACGGTTGCCAGAATCCGGCTCTTCATTGCGCTTTCCCGCTCGGCACGCGCAAGCGCTTCGCGGGTCATGTCCAGGCTTGGAACGTGATCGACATGTCCCGGCCGGACGGAGGAGAAAAACCTACGAAACCAGGCGGCAAGCGGGCGCGTGCTCCGGCTTGCGGCGGGCGACTCTTTGATGTTGCGGTCGGTCTCGTCAAAATTTCGCATGGGCAACAGCTAACATGCGAATGCTTCAGAAGTGTTTCCGGGCTTCGTTAATCTTCTATTTCGATTTTCCACCGCTTCCGAAGATTTCGTCAAAACCGATCAACACAGCACCAACGGTAATGAAACTGTCGGCCAGGTTGAAGACGGCGAAAGACCATGTGCCGACATGGAAAAGCACGAAATCGATGACGTGACCGTAGAGAAAACGGTCAATGAGATTGCCGAAGGCGCCCGCGATCACCAGAGCGAAGCCGAGATGGGCCATCCAGCGCGAGGGAGGCGTACGCAGCCAAAGCCAAGTGACGAAGGCAACGATCGCGAGGCGCAGACCGACAATCAGATAGCCCGGCGTCTCGTCGAACATCGAAAAGGCAACGCCCGTATTATAGGTGCGGTAAAGCGCCAGGACCGGCAGGAGATGAACCGGTTCCTGCAGCGGCAGATAATGATCGACGGCAATCTTCGTCAGCTGATCGAAGATCAGCAGCGCAATGACGAACAAGATTGCCGGCCGCGCGCGAGAGAAAGGCGAAACCGTATCCATCAGCGTGGCTCCAGCGTGAGCAGATGCCGGCGCGCTTCAAAGAGCATGACGGCGGTGGCCACCGCAAGGTTCAGCGAATCGGCAAGCCCCGCCTGCGGAATGCGGGCTAGCTGATCGGCCTCCTTCGCCAGCTGGTCTGGCAGGCCCTGCTGTTCGTTGCCCATGAGAACGACGACCGGCTTTTTCTTGTAATCGACAGTTCGGTAATCAACCGCGCCGGCAAGATGCGTGGCGACCACCGAAACGCCCGCGCCCTTTTTCCAGGCGAGGAATTCTTCCGGCGTGGCACGCGTCACGGGTAGTGCGAAGACCGAACCCATAGTCGCGCGGACGGTCTCCAGCGAAAACGGATCCGTGCATTCGCCGACCAGAATCACGCCCGAAGCGCCGGCTGCATCCGCCGTGCGGATGATCGTGCCGAGATTGCCGGGGTCGCGCACCCGGTCGAGCGCGATATAGGTCTCGTTGGCCGCGGGGCGGATATCGGAGAGCGAGCGCCATTTCGTTCTGAAGACGCCGACCACCATTTGCGGATTGTCGCGACGGGTGATGGCGGAAAGCACCTTTTCGCTCACCTCCAGCACGAGGCCACCGGCGGCGACCGTGCGGGCGGCGACCTTGGTGACGAGCGGCTTGTCCTTGGCGTTCTTGGCATAGATGAGCGTATTGATCGCCCAACCCAGCTCCAGCGCGTCGATGACGAGCTTCAGGCCTTCTGCCATGAAGGTTCCGGTTTCCTCGCGGCCCTTCTTCTGGGAGAGCGCCTTGATGTCCTTGATGATCGGGTTGGCAAGGCTGGTGACTTCCTTGACCTGTCCGACGCGGCCGGGGCCGCCTTTTATGGCGTCGCTCATGCGGGGACCCAACGCGAAAAGAGAGATGTGGAAAGCGCCCTGCCCTTTTCAGAGCCATCAAGGCCGCTTTCGCGGATGATGAGTTCGCCGGACTCGACCACGCCACCGGCGCCGCGCATCGTTTCGCGCATCAGCTCGTGGATCGAATAGAAGCTGGCGCGGATCGAATAGGCCGTCAGCACGAAGCCGAGTGCCTTTTCGCTCAGGAGTTCGCGACCGATATCAAGCATCAGCGGCAGGTGGTCGAAGAGATGCCAGACCTCGCCATTCGGACCGCGGCCGAATTTCGGCGGGTCGGTGAGGATGATGTCGTAGCGGTTGCCGCGACGCTCCTCGCGGGCGATGAACTTCATCGCGTCATCGCAGATCCAGCGGATCGGCGCCTTGTCGAGGCGAGCGAGCGCCTGGTTTTCGCGACCCCAGCCGATCGCCTTCTTGGAGGCATCCACATGGGTGACTTCCGCGCCGGCGGCGGCGGCAATCAGCGAGGCGACGCCGGTATAGCCGAACAGGTTCAGCACCTTGACCGGGCGCTTCGCCCTTTCGATCTCCTGGCGCATCCAGTCCCAGTGAACCTGCTGTTCCGGGAAGACACCGACATGGCGGAAGCTCGTAAAGCGGCCATGGAAATCAACGTCGAGAAGCTGCATCGGCCATGTTTCGCCGAGTGCCCCCTTCGGAAAACGCCAGCGGCCCATGCCGTCCTCGTCGGTGTCGCCCGTGAAGACGGCATCCACATGGTCCCAATGTTTCGCCGCAAGCGAACGCTGCCACAGGGCCTGAGCCTCAGGCCGCACGATGCGATAATCGCCATATTGCTCAAGCTTTTCGCCAGCGCCGCTATCGATCAGGCGGAAGCCGGTAGACGACTGGTTTTCGAGGATGACAGGGATGCGTTCAGCCGGCTTGTCGCCGGTGCGGGTCATCAAGGAGCGCTCGGGCACAGCAGGGGCTGCGCGCTCTTCTCTTGCCGGCGCGGCCTTTGCCGGAACATCCTTGGCCCGCGCGCCTTTCGCCTGCACAGGCGCTGCGCGCGGACGATCGCGCTTTTCGACCCAGCCTGAGGCTGGTCCAGAACCCGGCGGACCGCCGCGTCGCATCTTTGTCGTCTTGGTCAAACTTCACAATTCCCGAGGGGCCGAATTGCGACTGTCGCAAAAACGGCTCTATCGGCAGGAAATAACATTAAGTGCTCTCTTGGCAAAGACTTATCCCTCAAGCGATATTATAGCATTCATCAAGAAGGGCTCACATCTGAGCCACGCATTTGGGAGGAGCGATCACGATGGATATGAGCGGCGAAGAGCGCATTGCAGCCAAACGGGAAGTCGTGTGGGCGGCACTGAACAATCCCGAGATCCTGAAGGCCTGCATTCCGGGCTGTCAAAGCCTGGAGATGTCTTCGCCGACCGAGATGTCGGCAACCGTGAAGATCAAGATCGGGCCGGTGTCTGCGACATTCTCGGGCGAGGTGACCCTGTCCGATCTCAACCCGCCGGCGGGCTACAAGATTTCGGGCGAAGGCAAGGGCGGCATTGCAGGGTTTGCAAAGGGCGGCGCCGAAGTAACGCTGACCGAAGATGGCGACGAGACGATCCTGGCCTACACGGTTGATGCGCAGATCGGCGGCAAGCTGGCACAGCTTGGCTCACGCCTGATCGATTCGTCGGCGAAGAAACTGGCCGCGCAGTTCTTTGCGGATTTCAACACGGCTGTCAGCGGAAGCTGACAGTCCACCCCATATCTCAGATTATTTCGACGCCGAAACCGGCAGGATAACCTGCTGGGCGAGTTCTTCGGCGCGCTTCTGATTGCGTCGGGCCTCTCCCTGCCAGCGGGCGGCTTCCTGTGCCTGGCTGCGCGCACGCTTGCGATGCTTTCCCTGCGCGAACCAGGTGAGGCCTGAGCCGATCAGCGCACCGAGGATGATGGCCAAGAAGAGATAGACGAAGAAGGGCGCCGTCAGCGACAAGACCTGGTCGCCGGGATCGAACGGATTGAGCGACAGCGTCACGCCTTGGCGATTGGCAACCGAGAGCACGATGAGAATGATGGCGACCGGGAGGAGGATTACCAGATTGATCAGCTTCTTCGTCATGGGCAGGCTCCGGCGGGCAAAAGTTAAGAGCCGGGCGAAAAGCCCGGTGATCATCTTAAAATAGAAGGATGTGTGGCGCTTTCAAGCCGGGAAAGCGCGGCGATCGGACGCCCCGCGCTCAATCGTCTTCGTCAGCCTGGCCGGGGTTCAGGCGCTCACGCAGTTCCTTGCCCGTCTTGAAGAAGGGAACCCACTTTTCCTCAACGAAAACGGCGTCACCCGTGCGCGGATTGCGTCCCGAACGGGAAGGACGATTCTTCACGGAGAATGCGCCGAAGCCACGAAGCTCGACACGATTGCCACCCGCCAGCGCATCGGTGATCTCATCGAGAACGGCATTGACGATGTTTTCCACGTCGCGGTGATAGAGATGTGGATTGCGCGCAGCAACAATCTGCACCAATTCGGACTTTATCACGTCTTCCCCCTCGGTCATTTCGGTTTCCGGCAGGCATCTGCTTCGACCCGTGTCAAAGCGAGCCTTCCGGAGTGAATTGTGTCGGTCTCTTATCCCCGGCGGATGCCGCCGCGGTCGCCTTAGCCGCGATCAACCTGCCAAACGGAAACAAGGCCGTCAAGGAACAAGTGCTGGATACCTAGCATTTTCAAGGCGCTTGCCGAAAAATCCTTGTCCAGTCCAGCCCAATCCGCAGCATGAATGAGAGCGCCCGGGAGCATGGCGGCCCAGCCTTGGGGAACCGGCTTCCACTCGACGACCGGCAGGTCGGGGTCGACGGAGCGCGTCTTCAGATAGGCTTTGATCTCCGGCATGCCGCCGAGTTCGTCGATCAGCCCGTTTTTCAGTGCCTGCCGACCGGTAAAGATGGAGCCATCCGACAGCGCCATGGCCTGATCCTGTGTCATCTTCCGACGTTCGGCAACCAGATCCACGAACCAGTGGAAGCTGTCCTGCACCATGGCGTTGATCATCGCCTTTGTCTGCTCGCTGGGCGGATTGAAGGGGGATGGTTCGGCCTTCATGGGCGCAGACTTGATCGATTCCAGCGAGACGCCGATCTTGTCGAGCAATTCCTTGGCCTGCGGGTACTGGAAGAGTACGCCGATCGAACCGGTGATCGACATGTCGCCAGCGACGATGCGGTCGCCGGCCAGCGCGATCATGTAGCCGGCCGAGGCGGCCAGCGTGCGGATATCCGAGACGACAGGCTTCTTTTCGGCCACGCGGCGCAGAGCCTTGTAGATCGTCTCGCCGCCATAAGTGGTGCCGCCCGGGGAGGAAATGTCGACAATGAGCGCCTTCACGTTATCGGCCTTGGCAATGCGATCGAGCCGGGCCGTCAGATCCTGATCGTCCTGGATGAGGCCTGTGATCGAGACGCGGGCGATCTGGTTGACGCCCGGGCTCTCCACACCCGGCCAGCGGAACCAGACCGTTGCAAGCACGAGGACGAGAACGATGATGGCAAGGCTGCGCCAGAAGGTGACCTTGCGGCGAAGCGCCCGTCGATCGGCAATTCCATTGTCCATGCGATGTGTTCCTTCCGGATCGGGCCGCTTCGGCACTATGTATCGCCGCCGAGACGGCGATGACTTGAAGGTCATAGCCATAAAGCCAATCGATCGAATTCGGAAGCCGTAACGCGCCGCAAATGCCTCCTGCCGGGCAGACGGACGCCGCAGGCAGGGAAAATGTTAAGGGAACCTGTGTTTTTGTTCCGCTGAAGATTGTTTACGGCACGAAAATAACCATATTGCGTCGCTAGCGCTTCGGCTAGTGTGACAGCCGGTTCAAGACGGAAACGAAATGGCAAGCTTGGAAATGGACAGCACTGGATCGGGCGATCTCGATGCTCGGCGCGTGGCTTATTCTCAGGCTGTGCGCCACTCCAGACGTGTCCGCAGGTTGAAGATCCTTCTTCCCCTGACGGCAGTGGTCGTGTCCTTTCTCTTCGTAGCCGTTTCCGTGGTCCGCAGTTTTCTGCCCGACAATATCGAGGTGAAAGGCGCCACGATCGAAAACGGCCAGATCGTGATGGAGAAGCCCGCCATTTCCGGCCGCAATGCCGATGGTATCTTTTATTCCATGACGGCCGCGCGCGCCCTGCAAAGCATTATTTCGCCGAACATCATGACGCTGGAAGACATTGTGGCGCAGATGCCGGTCAACGACCAGCTGATCGCCAAGGTCAACGCCAAGGGCGGGATTTTTGATCGCAGCGCCAACACGCTGGACATGACGCAACCCTTCTCCTTGCATCTTTCGAGCGGGCTGATCGCGAATTTCCGTTCCGCCAAGCTCGACGTCAAGAACGGTACCATGTCATCGAACGACATGGTCTCGATCACCGCGTCCAAGGCAACCGTGGTTGCGCAAAGCATCAATATCGAAGATAAGGGCCAGACGATCGTATTCGACGGCGGCGTCCAGGTGAACCTGCACGCCGACGCTATTCATGAAAAAGGCAACTAAGTCATGCCCGCCAAAGCCAATCTCACGCTGTGCCTGGTGATTGCCGCGCTCGCACTTGCCCCCGCCACGGAAGCGTTTTCGCAGGCGACCGCCGGCAAGATGGACGGCATTGCGCTCTCCAATGACAAGCCTATACACATCGAAAGCGACAAGCTGGAGATCAAGGACAAGGAAAATCGCGCCGACTTTACCGGCAATGTGGTCGCCACCCAGGGGACGACCATGCTGAAGTCGAAGACGATGACGGTCTACTACAAGTCCTCGGGCAAGGACGGCACGAGCGGCGGGGCCATGGCCAATGCCGGCAATGGCGATATCGACCGGATTCTGGTCAATGGCGGCGTCGTTCTGATTTCCGACAAGCAGACCGCAACGGCGGACAGTGGCCATTTCGAGATGGCGCAACAGCTGATCGTGCTGGAAGGCAAGCAGGTTGTTCTCTCGGACGGGAACAACGTCTTCACCGGCTGCCGGCTGACCGTGCATATGGATACCGGACAGGCGCAACTCGACAGTTGCGGCGGCCGTGTCCAGATTCAGCTCGACCCCAAGTCCCGCACCAAGTAAGCGGTGACCTCTTGCTGAACAGAAACACCGACAAGTCACCTCCGAAGCAACCGGGCGACCATCAGGGCGACAGCCATGCCACGCGTTACGAGGGCACGCTCGTCGCGCGCAATCTGACCAAGACCTACAGCTCGCGCCGCGTCGTGAATGGGGTCTCGCTGATCCTGAAGCGTGGCGAGGCCGTTGGCCTGCTGGGGCCGAACGGGGCCGGCAAGACAACCTGCTTCTATATGATCACCGGTCTTGTTCCGGTCGATTCCGGCACCATCGAGCTGGATGGCCACGATGTCACGTCCATGCCTATGTACCGGCGCGCGCGCCTGGGTGTCGGCTATTTGCCGCAGGAGGCTTCGATCTTCCGGGGCCTGACCGTGGAGGAAAACATCCGGGCCGTGCTGGAAGTGCGCGAGAAGAACCGCGCCAAGCGCGAAACCAAGATCACCGAGCTCCTGCAGGAATTCTCCATCGAGCACCTGCGCAAGTCTCCGGCCGTTGCCCTTTCGGGCGGCGAGCGCCGACGCCTGGAAATTGCGCGTGCGCTGGCAACAGAGCCCGCCTTCATGCTGCTCGACGAGCCCTTTGCCGGCGTCGACCCGATCTCCGTCTCCGAAATCCAGAACCTCGTGCGGCACCTGACCGGCCGTGGCATCGGCGTCCTTATCACGGACCATAATGTTCGCGAGACGCTCGGCCTGATCGACCGTGCCTACATCATCCATGCCGGCGAAGTGCTGACCCACGGCCGGGCTGACGACATCGTCAGCAATGCCGACGTGCGCCGTCTCTATCTCGGTGATAATTTCAGCCTTTGAGGCGGCCTTTACGACAGATCCCAGCTCCCATCTTAACTGAATTTCTGCTTGCCACTTGACCGCGAAAGCGAAACAAGCAATTTTCGGGCCAGACAGTTTTCGATGCCGCCACCGCGCCGAACTGTCGAATGGGAAGTGGGGAGTTCTGCGTTCATCATGGCCATGTCAGCCAGCCTTCACCTGAAGCAATCGCAATCACTGGTAATGACCCCGCAGTTGATGCAGTCCATCCAGCTTTTGCAGATGACGCATGTCGAGCTCAACCAGTTCATCGAGCAGGAAGTCCAGAAAAACCCGCTGCTGGAGATCGTCTCCGGGGACGGGCCCGGCATCCCGCTGAATGATGACGGACCCGATACCTCCATCGAAGCATCGCCCGCGCCGAGAGGCGACGGCGACTGGTTCGAGTCCGGGAATACCGGACAGGCCGAGCGCCTGACCAAGGAACTCGACGCGAATTTCGAGCCGGAATTCGACACGGATCAAGCCGAACGCCGGGCGGACTCGCCCGAACTTGTCGGCCAGTGGAAATCCATGCCCGGCGGGCAGGGTGAGGATGGCGGCGACTTCGACATGGACGATTTCGCCGCGGCCGGCGTGTCGCTGCGCGAATTTGTCGGACAGCAGCTTCCCTTCGCCGTTACGGGCGTGGCGGACCGGCTGATTGCCCAGCATCTCATCGATCTCCTCGACGACAGCGGCTATCTCCTCCCCGAACTCGACGCGGTGGCAGAACGCGTCGGCAGGCCGTTGGCCGATGTCGAACGGGTGCTTTCGGTGCTCCAGACGCTGGAGCCAGCCGGAATTTTTGCGCGCTCCTTGAGCGAGTGCCTCGCCATTCAACTCAAGCAGAAGAACCGGCTCGATCCGGCCATGTCTGCCTTTGTCGACAATCTCGAGCTTCTGGCTCGTCGGGATTTCCAGTCGCTGAAGAAACTCTGCGGGGTGGACGAAGACGATCTTCTCGACATGCTCGCCGAAATTCGCCGGCTCGATCCCAAGCCGGGCAGCGGCTTCCTGCGCTCAGGTTCGGAGACGATCGTTCCCGATATCGTGGTTTCGCCAGCGGCCGATGGCGGCTGGAACATCGAACTGAACCCCGACACGCTGCCGCGCGTTCTGGTCAATCAATCCTATTATGCCGAAGTGTCGCGCCATGCGCCGCGGGACAGCGCCGACCAAACCTTCTTGAGCGAGTGCATGCAGAACGCCAACTGGCTGACGCGCAGTCTCGACCAGAGAGCACGCACGATCCTGAAGGTCGCGACCGAGATCGTCCGTCGTCAGGATGGCTTCCTCCATCACGGTGTGGACGGACTGAAACCGCTGAACCTGAAGACGGTTGCCGATGCGATCAAGATGCATGAATCGACCGTCAGTCGCGTCACCTCCAACAAGTTCATGATGACACCGCGCGGCGTTTATGAGTTGAAATATTTCTTCACCGTGTCCATCTCGTCTGCCGAAGGCGGCGACGGGCATTCCGCCGAGGCCGTGCGCAACCGTATCCGCTCGATGATCAACGAGGAGACTGCCGAAACCGTGCTCTCGGACGACGATATCGTGGATATCCTGAAGGCGGCGGGCATCGATATCGCGCGGCGCACGGTCGCCAAGTATCGCGACGCGATGAACATCCCCTCCTCCGTGCAGCGTCGGCGCGAGAAGAAAGCCATGGCGCGCATCGCCTCCTGAAGCACCGGAATCGCCTGCGGGCGAACAATCGGTGGGCAAGTGGCTGCGCTCACTGCACGTCATGTTGACTTGCCCCATGCCCCGGAGTAGAAGCGCGCCGCACCCCATGGAAGGCCGAAAGTATTGTCGGAATCGCTTGGATGCGAGGGCAGCTTGGAATAGACTGTTTCTCGCAAATCAATACACAAGAAGGGTAAAACCATGAGTGTGCGAGTTTCCGGAAAACATATGGAAGTCGGTGAATCGTTCCGCCAGCGGATCGAGAGCCATGTCGGAGACGCGGTGGGGAAATATTTCGACGGAGGCTATTCCGGCCAGGTAACGGTCGAAAAGTCAGGTTCGTCGCGTTATGCGGCGGATTGCAAGATTCATCTCGACACCGGCGTTGTGTTTCACGCGGCTGGCGAAGCCAACGATCCGCAGGCGGCCTATGATGCGGCGGCAGAACGGATCGAAAAGCGGCTTCGGCGCTACAAGCGCAGGCTGCGGGACCACCATGCCGGAAACGGGCAGCACACCGAAATGCCCTATTCCGTGATCGATTCGATCCCGGAAGAAGTTGAGGATGTGCCGGAAGATTATGCGCCGGCCATCATCGCAGAGAGCACGAAACGACTGAGGACCATGACTGTCGCCGGCGCCGTGATGGCGCTCGACATGACCGACGAACCGGTTTTCGTGTTCCGCAATGCGGGTAACGAACAACTGAACATTGTCTATCGCCGCCACGACGGCAACATCGGCTGGATCGATCCGGCCGGTGTCAAGGGCTGAACAGCCGGGCGGGCGCAGGTTAGGCCGCGCGCCCGCCTTCTTTCAGCTTCAGAACGGGGAACATCGAATGGCATTGGCAGATCTGCTGCAACAGGATGCGATTATTCCGGCTCTGAAGGCCAATTCCAAAAAGCAACTGCTTCAGGAACTCGCGGAAAAGGCGGCCGCCGTGACGGGCCTGCCGGAGCGAGAAATCTTTGATGTCATCCTGCAGCGCGAGCGCCTCGGCTCGACCGGGGTAGGCAACGGCATTGCCATTCCCCATGGCAAGCTCAATTCCATCAAGAAGATCGCCGGCGTGTTCGCTCGCCTTGATACGCCTGTGGCCTTCGAGGCACTGGATGACCAGCCGGTCGATCTCGTTTTCCTGCTGCTGGCGCCGGAAGGCGCGGGCGCGGATCACCTCAAGGCGCTGTCGCGCGTTGCCCGCGTGCTGCGCGATCAGGACCTCACCGCGCGCCTGCGCGCCTGCGAAACCGCCGCCGCCATCTTCGCCTGCCTCAACCAGGATGCGGGAACGAACGCGGCCTGATGGTTGACGCAAAACGCGCCATCGTCCGCGGATTCGGGCGCGCCTCCAGCGTTGTGAAGCTGGAAAACTTCCCGCTTCCTTCGCTGGACGACGACAAGGTGCGCATTCGGCTGACTGCGCGCGCCATCAATCCTTCCGATCTGATCACGATTTCCGGTACCTATCCGTCGCGAACATCGTTACCCTTCGTGCCGGGTTTCGAGGCCGTTGGCATCGTCGAGCAGGTGGGCGGCAAGGTCGAGGGTCTCGAGCCGGGCATGCGTGTCATCCCCGTCGGCACGGCGGGTGGATGGCAGGATTACAAGGACACCACGGCGGACTGGTGCCTGCGCGTCCCCGACACCCTCGGCGACGAGCAGGCGGCTCACAGTTACGTCAACCCGATGACGGCCTGGCTGATGACGCGTGAGCTTGCGAGGCTGAAAGCCGGCGACCGGATCGCTATCACGGCGGCTGGTTCCGCGATCGGCCGAATGCTGGTGACTCTCGCCAACGCGCAGGGGGTGAAGCCCTTTGCGCTGGTGCGCAGCGCCGAGTCCGAGGCCAGGCTTTGCGGGCTCGACGCCACCATTCTTGTCGACCGGCCGGATGCACCGGCGGCCCAAAGTCTTCGAGCGTGCATTGGGCCGGCCGGGCTCGATACGGTGTTCGATTGCGTCGGCGGTCCCGATGCACCGCTGCTTGCCGATTGCCTGCGGGCCAGCGGCCAGTTCATCCATTACGGTCTGCTCTCGGGAACGCGGATCCCGGCGACGCTGTGGGTCAAACGGCCCGATCTGCGCTTTCATCTCTTTCATCTCAGGCAATGGGTGCATGCCGTTCAGCGTGAGAGGCTGCATGCGGTCTATGCGGAGGTTGCCGCCGCCGTGGCGATGGGGCAGATGGCCACGCCCGTCCGGGAGCGCTACGGTCTTGCGGAGATCACCGCAGCGCTTGCGGATGCGGAAACCCTGTCCACGCGCGGCAAGGTGCTACTTGTCGAGCCTTGATCGGGCCCAGGAACGAAAACGGGCGGTCGAACCGCCCGCAACTTGATGCCCTGCCGCAGACAGGCTTACTTGGCTTCTTCCGTCGTCTCCGCAGCAACCACCTTCGGGCCACCCTTGGACACGCCGACCATAGCCGGGCGCAGCATGCGCTCGCCGATGACGTAACCGGCTTGAACGACCTGCAGGACCGTGTTGTTCGGAACCTCGGTGTTCGGAATTTCGAACATGGCCTGATGGAAGTTCGGGTCGAACTTCTGGCCTTCCGGCTCCAGCTTTTTCACGCCGTGACGCTCCATGGCAGCATGCATCGAACGTTCGGTCAGTTCCACGCCCTCGATGAGCGCCAGGAGGCCTGCTTCACCGGCTTCTTTCGCTTCTGCGGGAATGGCATCCAGCGCGCGGCGGAGATTGTCGGAAACGCCGAGCATATCGCGGGCAAAGCCGGCAATCGCATAGGACTTTGCGTCCTTGACGTCGCGCTCGGTCCGGCGGCGCAGATTGTCCATTTCAGCGGCCAGACGCAGGTAGCGGTCGCGCAGGTCGGCATTCTCTGTCTTCAAAACGTCAATGGGATCCGGTTCCTGTTCCGCTGCCTGTGCGCCGGCTTCGTCATTCACGGCTTCGGCGGCTGCACCAAGGTCATTTGCAGCTTCGTCAGGTCCGTTCTTCTTCGTATCGTCGGTCATGACGGTCTCCAGATTTGGGTTCTTAAGGGGTTGCGCCCGATATCGATGTTCAGGCTCGAAAAATCAAGGCTTCAAAGCCTGGTTGTTGACAATCTGAATGTTTGTTCGATGTCAGCCGGGCGAGCTCAGCTTGGAGATCAGCTGGGCGGTGTAGTCGACCATCGGCACGATCCGGGCATAGTTGAGCCGCGTCGGGCCGATGACGCCGACTGCGCCGACGATCTTCTGTTCGCTGTCGCGATAAGGCGCGACGATGAGCGAGGAGCCTGAGAGCGAGAAAAGCTTGTTTTCCGAACCGATGAAGATGCGCACCCCCGGCCCCGTTTCGGCGAGGTTCAAAAGGTCGATCAGGCTTTCCTTGCGCTCCAGATCGTCGAAGAGCATGCGCAGCCTGTCGATATCAGCCTGATCGTCCAGACCTTCGATGAGGTTCGACTGACCGCGGACAATGAGCCTTGAGGTCTGGTCTAGCTCGCTCGTGCCGGACCAGACGGCGAGGCCGCGCTCCACGAGGTCCTGCGAGAGCGTGTCCAGTTCGGCCTGGATGGTCTTGCGGATCACTTCCGTCTGGCTGCGGATCTCCGCCAGCGTATGCCCGGAGAGATGGGCGTTGAGGAAGTTGGCGGCCTCGGTCAGCTGTGAACTCGTCGTGCCGGCCGGCAATTCGATGATGCGGTTTTCGACCTCGTCATGCTCGCCGACCAGCACGGCCAGCGCCTTGGTCGGCCCCAGCCGCACGAATTCGACATGGCGCAAGACGGGATCGTTCTTCGTGGTGACGACAAGACCCGCGCCACGCGACATGCCGGACAGCATCCGACTTGCCTCGCTCAACAGATTGTCCGTCTGTTGGCCGCGTTCGGCGGAGCGCATCTGCGTCTCGATAGAGCTGCGCTCCTCAGGCGACAGATCGCCGACCTGCATGAAGGCATCCACGAAGAAGCGCAAGCCAAGCTGAGTAGGAAGACGACCGGCACTGATATGGGGAGAATAGATGAGGCCCAGCTCTTCCAGATCACTCATCACATTGCGAACGGACGCAGGCGAAAGCGACATGGGCAGGAGGCGCGAGAGATTTCGCGAGCCGAGCGGCTCACCATTCTGCAGATAGGTTTCCACAATGCGCCGGAAAATTTCGCCGGATCGCTCATCGAGCGTGCGCCCCGTATCCAGCGTCTGACCGATCCGTCTATCCCAACCGATCATGTGCTTTGCATGCTCTCCATGGTCATTTCTCGTAGAAATATAGACATCGATGGCGCGCGCGCAAACAGGATTTGAAAGCGCGAGCGCCGTTTTTCTTTGCAAAAGCCCAAGGCCGGTCTTAGAAGGCTCGAAACGATAGACAAGGAGACATCCATGAGGCCTTCGGGACGCAAGACCGACCAGATGCGCAAGGTGACGTTCGAGCGCGGCGTGTCCAAGCATGCGGAAGGCTCCTGCCTCGTCAAGTTCGGCGACACGCATGTGCTGTGCACCGCGAGCCTCGAAGACAAGACGCCGCCGTGGCTGCGCAATTCCGGCAAGGGCTGGGTGACGGCCGAATACGGAATGCTGCCGCGCGCAACCGGCGACCGCATGAAGCGCGAAGCCGCCAGCGGGAAGCAGGGCGGCCGCACGCTGGAAATCCAGCGCCTCATCGGGCGCTCCTTGCGTGCAGTTGTCGATCTCGAAGCGCTGGGCGAACGCCAGATCACCGTCGACTGCGACGTCATCCAGGCGGATGGCGGCACGCGCACGGCCTCGATCACCGGCGGCTGGATCGCACTGCGCGACTGCCTGAAATGGATGGAAACGCGCGGCATGATCAAGCTGGACCGCGTCCTCAAGGATCACGTTGCGGCCATTTCCTGTGGCATCTTCGCCAACCAGCCGGTCATCGACCTCGATTATCTGGAGGATTCCTCAGCCGAAACGGACGCCAATTTCGTCATGACGGGCGCCGGCGGTATCGTTGAAATCCAGGGCACGGCCGAAGGCAAGCCTTTCTCGGAAGAGGAATTCGCGACCTTGATGGGTCTCGCCAAGGCCGGCATCGCCGATCTCGTGACCATGCAGAAGGAAGCCGTTTCGGCTTGAGGAGGAGCATGGCCGGCGCCGCACGCATCGAAGGGATCCTGGAAACGGCGCTCTACGCCGCCGACCTTCACGCTGCGGCGGATTTCTACGGCCGGGTTCTCGGCCTTGCCGAAATCACCCACGTCGAGGGCCGGCATATCTTCTTCCGCTGCGGACAAGGCGTTCTCCTGATCTTCAATCCGGACGCCACCGAACTGCCACCGCATAATGCCGACCTACCGGTTCCGCCGCACGGCGCACGCGGAGCCGGCCACGCCTGCTTCCGCGTTACCGAGGAAGAGATGGACGCCATGCGCGCCCGGCTCGAAGCGGAAGGCGTGACAATCGAAGCCGATTTCCGCTGGCCGAATGGCGCGCGGTCCCTTTATTTTCGCGATCCGGCCGGCAACAGCCTGGAATGCGCCGAAGCCAGACTCTGGAACCTTTGAACCATGCGCAAGCTCGACACCCGCACCATCGTCGTCGCCAGCCACAATGCCGGCAAGATTCGTGAAATCAACGACCTGATCGGCCCGATGGGCTTCACGGCGACGTCCGCGGCGGAACTCAATTTCGCAGTTCCCGACGAAACGGGAACGACATTCGAGGAAAACGCCGCGATCAAGGCGCTCGCCTCGGCCAAGGCCGCCGGCATTCCGGCGCTCTCGGACGACTCCGGCCTTGTGGTGGATGCGCTCGACGGCGCGCCGGGTGTCTACACCGCCGACTGGGCGGAAAAGGGCGACGGCACGCGCGACTTCCAGATGGCCATGCAGAAGGTCGAGACCGCGCTTCAGGAAAAGGGTGCGACGATCCCGGAAAAGCGGACCTGCCGCTTCGTCTCCGTGCTGTGCCTGGCCTGGCCCGACGGGCATGTGGAAATGTTCCGCGGCGAGGTCGAGGGCACGTTCGTCTGGCCGCCACGCGGCACGGCGGGCTTCGGCTATGACCCGATCTTCCAGCCGGAAGGCTATGGCGTGACGTTCGGCGAAATGTCGGCGGAAGAAAAGCATGGCTGGAAGCCCGGCGATGCGGCGGCGCTTTCGCACCGCGCCCGCGCGTTCAAGCTTTTCGTCGAAACCTGCCTCGAGGCGTGATGATGCGCGGCGCTGACGGCCAAATTCTCCCCGATACGGGCGATCCCGGCTTCGGCGTCTATCTGCATTGGCCCTTCTGCGCGGCCAAATGCCCCTATTGCGACTTCAACAGCCATGTGCGCCACCAGCCGGTGGATCAGCCACGTTTCATCGAAGCCTTCTTGAAAGAGATGGCCGCGGCACGCGAGCTAACCGGCCCGCGCACCGTCACCTCCATCTTCATCGGCGGCGGCACGCCTTCGCTCATGCAGCCGGCGACTGTCGAGGCGATCCTGAACGGCGTTGCGAGTACCTGGCATGTGCCCGCAGGCATCGAGATCACGCTGGAGGCCAACCCGTCCAGCGTCGAGGCGGAGCGTTTTCGGGGCTATCGCGCCGCCGGCGTCAACCGCGTCTCCATGGGCGTGCAGGCGCTGAACGACAAGGACCTGAAATTCCTCGGCCGACTGCATAATGTCGAAGAGGCGCTGACGGCAATCCGACTGGCACGCGAGATCTTCCCGCGCATGTCCTTCGACCTGATCTATGCGCGCCCCGGCCAGACCGTTGAAGAGTGGAACAGGGAACTGGTCGAGGCGATCAATCTCGCCGTCGATCATCTATCGCTCTATCAATTGACGATCGAGGAAGGCACGCCCTTCTTCGGCCTTCACAAGGCGGGCAAGTTTACCGTGCCGGACGGCGACCAGTCGGCTGCGCTTTACGAGGCGACGCAGGAGATCACCGCGCGTCACGGCATGCCTGCCTATGAAGTGTCCAACCATGCAGTTCCCGGTGCTGAGAGCCGCCACAATCTCACATATTGGCGTTATGGCGACTATGCGGGTATCGGTCCCGGCGCACATGGGCGCATCTCGCGCGGGAGCCAGAAGATCGCGACCGCCACCGAGCGGAACCCCGAGGCGTGGCTGGCGCTGGTCGAAGCCCGCGGCCATGGCATGATCGATCACGAACTTCTCGATTCGGAAGAGCAGGCCGACGAGTTGCTGCTGATGGGCTTGCGCCTGCGCGAGGGCGTGGACCTTGCCCGCTGGCAGGCTCTCTCTGGCCGTGATCCCGATCCGAAGCGCGAGCAATTGCTGCTCGACCATGGCTTTATCGAGCGGCTCGGCAATTCGCGGCTTCGCTGCACACCGTCGGGGATGCTGATTCTGGATAGCGTGGTGGCTGATCTGGCGTGCTGAGTGGGAAGGCTCAGGCCTTCTGGCAATAATGCACGCTCCCAGCCTCGCTCGTCTGAAAATCACCCGGCTGCGGTGGTGCGATGGGCTTGAACAGGGTGCGATCCGGTTTCAGGTCGAGGAGCGGCGTGCCGTCGAGGCAATCGAGGCCGCGGACGAAGAGGCGGTTGCCTTCGACGTTCTCAAGCATCACGATGGATGTTCCGATGGGGTTCGGTCGGACGGGCGTGCGCAGGGAAAACGTTCCGTGCACCGTGCCATTCGAGGCCGGGCTTTGCAGCACGAGATCGCGACGCGAGCGATCGAGCCAATAGAGCACTTCCAGCCGCTCGAACTTCGCCACGCCTTCGAGCGCCCGATCCCAGGGCTCGAAGACCTCAATCACGCAGACCGGACCGTCGTGCCGGCCCTGGCGTGGAGTATCCATGCGAGACGTCCACGGTGTCGAGATACGGCCGATGAATTCCAGACCAGCATCCTGTGCAGCGGGCGGGCTGACTGCCACTTCATTCTCACGGATTTCGTTTTCGCGGACCATGATCCCTCCGGCGTTATATCAGTCAGAATATAGCGCGAGATCGGGACGGGATAAACGAAAAAGGCCGGCATCGCTGCCGGCCCTTCTCAAATTCGATAGCTTGATCGACTATTCGTTGATCAGGCGCTTCAGAAGCTCGATTTCATGGCTGAGCTTCTGGTCGCCGGTGATCAGCTCCTCGATCTTGCGCACGGCATGCAGAACCGTGGTGTGATCGCGCCCGCCGAAGCGGCGGCCGATTTCCGGGAAGGAGCGCGGTGTCAGGGTCTTCGACAGATACATGGCAATCTGGCGCGGCTTGACGATCACACGCGTGCGGCGGTTGGAGACAAGTTCCTGGCGCGACACGTTGTAATGACGGGCGACAACGCGCTGGATGTCCTCGATGCGGACGCGGCGTGGCTCCCCGGCACCGACCAGATGGGCAAGAAGCTCGTCAACGCGCTCCATCGACAGGTCCGGCTCGAAGGAGCGGCGGAACAGAAGCTGGTTGAACGCGCCCTCCAGTTCACGGCCGCTGGCAGTGACACGACGAGCGACATGATCGAGCACGCCTTCCGGAATGTCGAGCGACGGATCGTCCATGCGGGCGACGTCGAGGCGACGCTTGAGAATTTCAAGGCGCATCTCGTAATCCGGCGCTTCCATCTCGATGGCAACACCACCCTGCAGGCGCGAACGGACGCGCGGATCGAGCGATTCCAGCTCCCAAGGTGCACGGTCGGCGGCGACGACGACCTGACGGGCGCTGTCGAGCAGCGTGTTCAGCAGGTGGCAGAACTCGTTCTGGATCGACTTGCCCTGCAGGAACTGCATGTCGTCGATGATCAGGAGGTCGATATTGCGCAGCGATTCCTTCAGCGAAAGGGCATCGTTGTCGCGGATGGCGGCGGCAAAGCGCCACATGAAATATTCCGCTGTCAGATAGACGACGCGCGGAGTGCGCGGGCTATTGATGGCGGCGGCGGCAATGGCCTGCAGAAGATGCGTCTTGCCGAGACCGACGCTCGAATGCACGAAGAGCGGGTTGAAGCGCACCGCGCCGGCACCGGCTTCGGCGATCGTCTTGGCGGCGGCCAGCGCAACGCGGTTGGAGCTACCTTCTACAAAGGATGCAAAGGTGTAGCGCGCGTCAAGCGGCGAGCCGAAGAGCGGCGTCGCGGCACTGGCCTGCCAGGAAGACGGGGCCACGGAGGACGCGATCTGGGCGATCGGCTGGGCGGAGGGCCTGCGGCCTGCCTGCGGCTGCACGGTCTGGACGGGTGCTGCGTCGGCAACGTCGTCATCGGCTGCGACCTTGGAAGCACGGGCCGCGGTGCGGACCAGGATTTCCACCTTCATGATCTCCGCATCTTCCTCCTGGAAGAGCGCGGTGATGAGGTCGAGATAGCGATTGTTGATCCAGGACTTCAGAAATGTCGTGGGAACCGTCAGTCTGACGACGCTTTTCGATACCGAATGCAGCTTCAGTCTGCCAAACCAGCTTGCATAGACGTCAGCACCAACCTTGGCTTTGAGCCGGGCGCTGAAACGCTCGAACAAAGCGTTATTTCCCATTGTCTGAATGTTCCCCGCCGCTTGAATTTCGGACGAACCGATCACTGGCGCTGCGCCGCTTTCGCGTGCGCGCACCGATGCATGTGCCATCGTCATGAGCCGCCTCTCTAACTTCTCTATCCATACCGACCAGAGCCTCGTATCTCTCTTGGCCGGGCTGTCATTTCAAAATCGACCTGCCCGCCCCGAACGGATCGACTACGCATTACACTCGTTACGCACCTTCCGTTTCCGGTTCAGCCCAGCTTGGCGCAAGCTTCGCTGCCTATTCCGGCAGCAAGAAGGCTCGAGCGTTCGCAAAGGCCGGGTCAGGCAACCCGTCTTTCCTTCTTTCACGCAAACCGGCGCGCCTCTCTCGCGCCCGTTCACCGGACACACGAAGAGAGCAGGCCCGAAACCATGGGCCAGGTTTCATGCGTGACCAGTCGTGAAAACGCAGGCCCGAACAGGGTCCGCTACAGAGCACTCAACCGTTTCGTAAGTAGGTATTCCCCATACGTTGCGATCATTTTGTCCGGCGTTGTCCGCCCTCTGTTGGACGCATTTACGCAGGATCGTTTGGAAAGATCAATCGCGTTTTTTACGCTATTTTAACTCGCGACCATTGACTCGGAAGGTGGGTTTCTGTCCCCGCCAGGGGCGCGAAAAAGAATCGCTTTTGAATCAAGGAGATTCGTTTTCATGGGGTGCGACGGGTCTTCAAATGGAAAAAAAATTATTTTTTTCTTGACTCAAAATTAGGCCAACCTCCCGTTAAGTGAGGTGGCAGGCCTCTTTGTCACCTTGTCCAACGCATTGAAAATAAAACGCTTTTCATGTCAGCATCTTGTCATGAACAAAGATGATGAATGACAAGGACATGAGGTATTTGTGACGGAGAAACTGCGACGACAAAAAGCCCGGTCGATCGACCAGGCTTTTGAAATCGTGATCTTACGATCAGATGATCAGGCGGAAAGTGCCTTCACACGGCTCGCCAGACGCGAAACCTTGCGCGATGCCGTATTGGCATGAACGACGCCGCGACCGGCAGCGCGCATCAGCTCGGGCTGTGCAGCGCGGAGGGCTTCCTGAGCGAGCTTTGCGTCGCCGGATGCGATTGCTTCTTCAACCTTGCGGAGGAAAGAACGAACGCGCGAACGACGAGCCTTGTTGACGTCGGTGCGGCGAGCAATCTTGCGGGTCGCCTTCTTCGCCGAAGATGTATTGGCCATATGTGCCTCTCTTACGAACTCGATATGCTACCACCCTGCCGCGCTCGGTCGCCAGACCATTCGTCAGAACTCAAGTGGAAGCGTTTGACGGAAAGCACCAGAACGGCGGCTTTCCAAACGGTTGGCGGGCATATAACGGGAAAGCGGCCGTCCGTCAACGCGCAAAATGTGTGCCCGCGCGCTATTTCTGGCGGCGGGGCCTATTTCTGACAGGCTGAGCAGTAGAAGGTGGAGCGTCCCGATTGTACGATGCGCTCGACCGGCCGCCCGCAGCCAGGATCGGGGCAGGCCTCGCCCTCGCGATCATAGACCCGGAACGTATGCTGGAAATAGCCGAGCGACCCGTCCGTCTGGATATGATCTCGCAGTGACGAGCCGCCTGCGGCGATCGCGTCAGCAATCACATCGCGGACGCATTCGGCGAGCAGTCCCAGCTGCGGCTTTGCCCTGCCCTTCTTGTCCACCAGCGTTCCCGCCGCGCGCTTGGGCGAAAGACCTGCGCGGTGCAGTGCCTCGCAGACATAGATATTGCCGAGCCCGGCAATGACTGTCTGGTCGAGAAGGGCGGCCTTCAGCGGCGCCTTCTTCTCGGCAAAGGCGGCCGCCAGCACCTCGGCACTCAGGCTGTTGCCGGTTGGCTCCGGGCCTAGACTTGCGAGATAGGGATTGTCGGCGAGACGGGCCGTATCTTCCAGCAGGAGGAAGCCGAAGCGGCGCGGGTCATTGTAGATGATGCGGGCAGCGGTATCATCGCGCGTGAGGTGAAAGACCACGTGGTCGTGCTTCTCGTCCTTGGAGCGCGCGTATTGGAAATCGCCGGGTGTGGCCGGCTGACCGCCCGCCTCAATGCGGAACGAGCCGGACATGCCGAGATGGGCGATCGCCGTCAGCCCGCCTTCGAAATGGATCAGCAGGTATTTCGCCCGGCGGCTCAGGCTTTCGATCTGCCGGCCTGCAAGACGATCCGCCATGCCCTCTGTGAAGGGAAAGCGCAAATCCCGACGGCGCAGTTCCAGTCGTGTCAGCCGCGCGCCTTCCATGGTCGGCGCAAGGCCGCGCCGCACGGTTTCCACTTCGGGCAGTTCAGGCACGGTAACCTCTTTCGCTCAATTCTGTTTCTTGGCGCGGCAATCTGGTCTATAGACGCCGCATCCCGTTGCGGTGCAAAAACCGCATGTCCATATATAGGTGTGCCTGCGAATAACGCCCAAGAGGCCGATGCGCCAGAGCTTTCGCCTCGAACTGAAAATCGGAGCCCAATCCATGAACGAGAGCCGCACCTCTGCCAATGGTGGCATGGAAACGTCCTATGGTTTTCGTGAGGTCGCAGACGGCGAAAAACAGGGCCTCGTCAACGACGTCTTTCACAAGGTCGCCAAACGCTACGACATCATGAACGATGTCATGTCGGCAGGCCTGCATCGCGCCTGGAAAGAGGCGATGGTGGCGGCCCTCAACCCGCGCCGCGACCCGACTTACCGCTCGCTGGACGTGGCCGGCGGCACGGGCGACATCGCGTTTCGCATCGTCGAGGCTTCTGGCAAGCAGGCCCATGTGACCGTGCTCGACATCAACGGCTCGATGCTCGGCGTCGGCGCCGAGCGCGCCGAGAAGAAGGGCCTGTCCGCGAACCTCGATTTCGTCGAGGCCAATGCCGAGAGCCTGCCCTTCGAGATCAATTCCTTCGACGCCTATACGATCGCTTTCGGCATCCGCAACGTGCCACATATCGATGTGGCGCTGAAGGAAGCCTATCGCGTGCTGAAGCGTGGCGGCCGGCTCCTCGTGCTGGAATTTTCCGAAGTCGAGATGCCACTTCTCGATACGTTCTATGACCAATGGTCGTTCAAGGCGATCCCGCAATTCGGCAAGATGATCACTGGTGACGCCGAGCCCTATCGCTATCTGGTGGAATCCATCCGCAAGTTCCCCAACCAGCGCGATTTTGCGACGATGATCAGCCAGGCCGGCTTCTCGCGGGTGAATTTCACCAATTACACGGGTGGCATTGCCGCTCTTCATTCCGGCTGGAAGCTCTGATCCCATGGCCGGATTGACGTCTTATGCCCGGCTTGCCCGCGTCGGCTGGGTTCTGGTTCGCGAAGGTGTGGTCGGCGCGTTTCCGTCGGAAGGACTGCCCGCGCCCGTTCGCACGGCAAAGGCGTTTCTGGAGCTTTTTGCGCGCAATCGCGCCCGCGGCAGCGCCCGCTCCGATAATCTCGCCCGCGCCGTCGAGCGGCTAGGCCCGTCCTATGTGAAGATGGGGCAATTTCTGGCGACCCGTCCCGACGTGATCGGGCAGGAATTCGCCGCAGACCTCGCGCTCCTGCAGGACCGCATGGCGACCTTTCCGATGGAGCAATCGGTCGCGCAGATCGAAGGCTCGCTCGGGCGCAAGGCGGACGATCTGTTCGCGCATCTCTATAATCCGGTCGCTGCCGCCTCCGTGGCGCAGGTGCATCCGGCGGAAGTCGTGGTCGATGGCGTCGAGCGCAAGGTCGCGGTCAAGGTCATCCGCCCCGGCGTTCGGCAGCGCTTCGCGGCGGATCTCGAGGCGATGTATCTCGTCGCCGAGATGCAGGAGCGGTTCCTGCCGAAATCCAAGCGGCTCCGCCCGATCGAGGTGACGCGAACTCTGGAGCAGACGACCCGCATCGAAATGGACCTGCGGCTGGAAGCGGCCGCGCTTTCAGAAATCGCCGAGAACACCAAGGACGATCCGGGTTTCCGCGTGCCCGCGGTCGACTGGGAGCGCACGGGCCGCGATGTCGTCACCATGGAATGGATCGACGGCGTCAAGATGTCGGACGTGGCGGGTCTCAGGGCCGCGGGCCACGATCTGGAGAAACTGGCCGACACGCTGATCCAGTCTTTCCTGCGCCACACGCTGCGCGACGGCTTCTTCCACGCCGACATGCATCAGGGCAATCTCTTCGTCGAGGCGGACGGCACCATCGTCGCCGTCGATTTCGGCATCACGGGCCGTCTGGGACGGAAAGAGCGGCGTTTCCTCGCCGAAATCCTCTACGGCTTCATCACGCGCGACTATCGCCGCGTGGCGGACGTTCATTTCGAAGCCGGCTATGTGCCGGCCCATCATGATCACGCGAGCTTCGCCCAGGCCATCCGTGCCATCGGGGAGCCGATCCATGGTCAGTCCGCCGAGACGATCTCGATGGCGAAGCTCTTGACGCTGCTTTTCGAAGTCACCGAGCTTTTCGACATGGAGACGCGACCGGAACTGCTGATGCTGCAGAAGACCATGGTCGTGGTCGAGGGCGTTGCACGCACGCTCAATCCGCGCTTCAACATGTGGAAGGCGTCCGAAGAGGTCGTGGGCAGCTGGATCCGCGACAATCTCGGGCCGAAGCGCATCGTGGGCGATGTGAAGGACGCGGTCGGCGCCGCCATCCGCCTTGCCGAGGCGTTGCCGGAAATTGCTGTAAAGACCGAGAAATTCCACGCCGAATTGATGCACATGACCGAAAACGGCCTGCGCTTCGACAAGAGCACCGCGGAAGAGATCGGCAAGTCCGAGGCAAAGCATTCGCGGTGGGGCCGAGTGGCGCTGTGGGTGATAGCGGCAGCGAGCGTTTACATCGCGTTCAAGCTATCGTGACAAGCCTCGCGGATTGCGCGCCCGCGTTCAATCCGGCAGCCCCATCGTTTCGTTTCGCTTCACTGTCGCCGCGATGACCGGCAACAGGAAGGCGCTTGCGTAATAGAGATAGACGTCCAGCTTGTAGTAGCCATCGATGGGATGAAGCAGTCGGACGATGAAGAGATAATCGAGCACGATCGCGATCGCGGCCCAGGAGAGGCCGATCAAGACGCCGTCGCTCAGTGTTCCGACATGCACCCATTTCCATAAGACAAGGCCGGTGACGGCAAGGCCGATGGGTGTGATGAACCAGCCGATCATTTCTGCCGGCATGATGAAGAAGAACACCATACCCAGGAGATAGCCGAACAGCCACAGGCCGAAACCAGCGGCAAGGCAGTCCCGCAGATAGAAGCGTGTTTGATGCATGGCTTGTCCCGATTGTTCGCGGTCTCGGCACTGGGTCGTACGCGCAAAAGGCCACCGGACGGCATCCGGGGCCTTGATATCGATCAATTTGGGGAATTTTGCCGCACTTAAGACCGGCCAGAATGCGGCCGATCCGTCGCCTCAATCATCCTCGCCGTGATTGGCGATCATCATAGCCTGCAATGCAAGCCGTTCGGTCTTGCGCATGCGCTCCGATTCCGACTTCAGCTGGCCGCAGGCGGCGAGGATGTCGCGGCCGCGGGGTGTGCGGATGGGGGAGGCATAGCCGGCGGCGTTGACGAAGTCGGCGAAGGCCTCGATGGTTTCCCAGTCGGAGCAATCGTATTTCGTGCCCGGCCAGGGATTGAACGGGATGAGGTTGATCTTGGCGGGGACGCCCTTGAGCAGCTTCACCAGATCGCGCGCGTCCTCAAGGCTGTCGTTGACGCCCTTCAGCATCACATATTCGAAGGTGATGCGGCGGGCATTCGACAGGCCCGGATAGGCGCGGCAAGCGGCCATCAGTTCCTTCAGCGGGTATTTCTTGTTGATCGGCACGAGTTCGTCGCGCAGCGCATCGTTGGTGGCATGCAACGAGATTGCCAGCATGACGCCGATTTCCTCGCCCGTGCGGTAGATTTCCGGCACGACGCCGGAGGTGGAGAGCGTGACGCGGCGGCGGGACAGTGAGAGCCCGTCGCCATCGGTGGCGATCAACAGCGCCTTCTTCACCTCGTCGAAATTGTAGAGCGGCTCGCCCATGCCCATCATGACGATATTGGTGATCTTGCGGTCGGACGAGGGCAGGATGCCGCCCTGCGGCGTTTCGCGGTCCGGGAAGTCGCCTAGGCGATCGCGAGCCAGAAGAAGCTGCGAGAGGATTTCCTCGGCCGTCAGGTTACGCACCAGGCGCTGCGTGCCGGTGTGGCAGAAGGAGCAGGTGAGCGTGCAGCCGACCTGGGAGGAGATGCAGAGCGTGCCGCGACCCTCTTCCGGGATGTAGACCGTTTCCACCTCGACCGGGCGGCCGGCGCCGCGTGCGGGGAAGCGCAGCAGCCATTTGCGGGTGCCGTCGTTGGAAATCTGCTCTTCGGCGATTTCCGGGCGCTGGATGGTGAAATGTTCTTTCAGCAGCGCGCGAAGATCCTTGGCGACATTGGTCATGTCGTCGAAATCGGAAATGCCGCGGATATAGAGCCAGTGCCAGATCTGGCTGACGCGCATCTTGACCTGGCGCTCGGCCACACCCTTTTCGATCAGCGCGGCTGCGAGTTCCTCGCGCGACAGGCCGATCAGCGAGGGCTTTTCGGACAATTCAAAAACGGGCTTCGCCGGGGCTGCCGGCGGGGCAAGATCGAGACTGACCATATGAGACTATCCTTGGCGCGGCACGAAATTTGAGGCCTGCGCATCATTTGAGCGGCTCTCTATCATCATTTTGCCGCCGCGTCAGCCCCTTCCCTGAAAACGACAAAGCCGGCACGAAGGCCGGCTTTGAAAGCATACATCCGGAGGGACGACTTACTTGCAGGTTTCGATCTGCTTCAGTGCTGCCGAAATGCCGGAGAGCGAATAGGTATAAGAGGTCGGCGTGCCGCGCGAAGAAACGGCGTCGACCTTGAGGCTGTGGCCGGACTTCAGAGCGGCGACCAGCGCGGGCTCTTCCGCAGCGTTTTCGAGCCAGGCGGACTTGTCCTTGATGAACATCGTGTAGGACTTGGTGTCGACCGTGACCTTGACCTTGGAGCCGGCCTTCAGCGCATAGCCGACCATGACCTGCGGCTCATAGGAGATGTTCTGGCCGGGACGCTGGGTGACGAGGAAGAAGTTGTCGCCATGATCGAGCTTGGCCGGCGACTTTTCGGCCGGGACGGAGAGCACGTAGCAGACCTTATTGGCGCCGGACGTGTAGGAATAGGCGCCCCAGGCGTTGAACTGCTGGATGCGGGTCGGACCGGAGGGCGCGGCGGCCGCAGCGTCCTTTTTGCCGGTTTCCTTCTTTCCGGCTGCGGGCTTCTTGACGGGCTTTTCAGCTTCCTTTGCCGTTACAGACGTCGCAGAGAGCGTGACTGCCGATGCCGATGCCAGGATGATGGAAAGAGCGAGTGCTGTTTTGCCTGCGAACATTGTTTCCTACCGATTGTTTCCGTCCATGCGAAAAAGCCGAACAAAGCCGGCCGTTTATGACGATTTGAATTAATTTAGCTTAATTCGCGTTACCAAACCGTCAACAAGGGACTGCTTCGCGGCAAAATCGGTCGAGAGCGGCAAATTCCACACGTGAGATCGTGCCGGAATGGCGCGAAGCGCTTCCCTTGTGCAGATGAATGGCCTTCGAATTCGGGCGACATTGGGGCGGTCTGACAGCCCCGAGGGCTTTTGCGAGAAAATGCACTTGGAGGTCGGCGGCACGTCGCTCAGCAAACCTTCAAGAACCAGGGCCGGAGCCCGGCTCCGGCCAGGGCCCCTTAATCCCGACGTTCAGGCGGCCTTCGCATTCAAATAGGCATAGGCACGGCCGATCATGAAGCCGGAGGACGTGGCATTCACGAAGCCATAGAGGAAGCGGAGATTATCGCTGCTACCGAGCGCCGGGTTGATGGCCGAGACGACGGCGATGCCGTAGTTGACGCTGAAGATCGCCAGGATCAGACCAAGCGAGAACCATTCGCCCTCGATGAGTACCGTACCGGCTTCGGTGCGCCGGGCGCCGCGGCCGGGCTTGACGAGCATCAGCAGACCGAAGGCGACAACCAGGCCGGCACAGGTGCCAAGAAGGGCCGGCTCGGCGAAGCGGCCGAGGACGAGGCGCGAGATCGCGACAAGGCCGAAGAGGGCTGCAGGAATGACGATCCGCAGCGATGAGAGCTCGCGGGTCTTGGTGCGCTGCAGGCCCAAATAGACGAGACCGGCGAGAATGAGCCAGACCCAGAGGGGCGTGTGGGTGACGATGCCGGTGGCGTAATCGAGGGTGTATTGCATGACGATGGTCCGTTCGTGAGGGTGATCAAGGCGCAGCCGATCTGCGTTGACCGCAGTCATCGTCAAACTGCGGCATTCCCTCAAACGGACATGAATGAAGCGACAGGGATCTTTCGCGAGTGGCAACAATCGTCAATTCGCGAAGCGTGAATAACCGGGCTTAGCGGTTCTTGCTGTCTTCCAGCGCGTCGCGCGCCTTGTCGTAATGCTCGGGCTTCATATGCGCGCGCACCGAACTAATGGCCATCGTGAGCACCGCAAGGTCATCGGAAAAACCGATGACGGCAATGAAATCCGGAACCAGATCGATCGGAGAAACGAAATAGGCGAGCGCGGCCAAGAGAATCCCGCGCACGCGGGTGGGCGTCGTCGGGTCGAGCACGCAATAATAGGCAGCCACCACGTCTTCACCGAAAGGCAAAACGCGAACAGCGCGCTTGAAGGCCGGCCAGAAACCCTTGCGGACCTTCTGCGACTGCTTTTCCTGCGTGTCCGGATCGCCCGGCATCAGGATCTCACCATACTTGATGTCGTCCATGCGAAGCCTCTTGCTGCCCGCCCAGTGCGTGCAGCCAATATGTAAGGATCGAGAGGGCCCGTTTCAAATCTGGTAATGCGCCTCGGCTCGATCCATCTCCAGTGCGAGTTGGAAATCGAGTTCCGTCAGGCCGCCGGAGGAATGGGTGGAAAGTGCCACGTCTACCGTGGCGTAGGAATTTTTCCAGTCGGGATGATGATCAAGCTTTTCGGCGACAAGCGCGCATTCCGTCATGAAGGCGAAGGCCTCGCGGAAGCTTGCAAAGCCGAATGTCTTGGAGATGGCCTTGCCGCCGTCCTCCAGATGCCAGCCCCCGTGGGATTTCAGCTTCTCTTGAACTTCGCTCTCGTTGAGCTTAACTCGATCAACCATGGTCGGCTCCCTGTTTTTGACGTCAATGCGGACAACGCTATGAACAACGTTTCAGTTCTTTTTGTGTGCCTCGGCAACATCTGCCGGTCGCCTTTGGCGGAGGGCGTGTTCCGCCATATTGCCGAACAACAGGGCCTTTCAGGTCGTGTCACGACGGATTCAGCAGGCACCGGCGGCTGGCATACGGGCGAGGCGCCCGACCGACGCTCGATTGCTGTCGCAGCCCGCTATGGGGTCGATCTTTCGAAGTTGAAGGCGCGCCAGATCAACAAGCGCGACTTTCAAACTTTCGACCTCATCCTCGGCATGGATGCCTCGAACGTCACCAATATCCGCCGCATCTCTCCGGAAGGGGCACGCGATCGCGTCCATCTGTTCTCCAAACTCACGCTGGGAGAAACATGGGACGTACCTGATCCCTATTATGGCGACGCGTCAGACTTTGAGCGCGTCTACCACATGATTTCGGAGGGTTGCATGTCCTTGGCGGATAGGCTGAAATCATCCGACATGTCGGCCAGCGGGAACACTTCCTCGGTCAGATAAGGACCGCCGCCTACGGAATCGCGCGACGAGAGCAGCACGAAGCGTGGAACGATAAAGGGCGCGGTGTAGAAATTCCCGCGCCCTGAAAGATAGTGTACGACATCATCGACCCGTGACGAGCGAAGCCTCGCCAATGTCACATGCGGCGTGAACTTCCTGGGGTCTGGCGGAAGACCGATCCGCTGGCAGATCCGCTCGATTTCGCCTTGCAGGGCGGTCATCTCCTCGTTGGGAGAAACCCCGGCATAGACGGAATGCGGTTTCTTCGAGCCGAAGGACCCTATGCCGGAAAGCTGGAGGGAGAATTCGGGACGATCGATGCGGTCGAGCCGATCGACGATTTCATCTGCGGTGCGATTATCGACATCCCCGATGAAGCGTAGCGTGATGTGATAGTTCTCGACGTCTATCCATCTGGCTCCTGGGAGACCACCGCGCAACAATGAGAGGCTCATGGCCGCGTTGCGCGGAATTTCGAGGGCGGTAAACAGTCTGGGCATGACGAGCTCCCCGAATCTATTACTCGAACAGTCTCAGCGAATCACGCAATTGCGAAATACGCAAGACAAAAGGGAAATGCCCTGTGGAACGAATAGTTTCACGCAAGCGACAATTTTGACTTACTTTGCCGAAATCGACTTCAGGAAGGCCTCTGCAGCGGGCAAAAATGCTGCAACTGCGGCATCCACGCCCTTAGCGTTCGGATGCATGCCGTCATCCAGTTTCAGTTCGGGTTTCAGCACGTAAGCCTCCACGAACAGGGGATAAAGCGGCGCGCCATAGCCCTTCGCGAGATCGGGGAAGATCGGGTTGAAGCGGGCGGCATAATCGGGCCCGAGGTTCGGCGGGGCCTGGATGCCGGCGATGAGGACCGGGATCTTGCGCTCCTTCAGGCGGGCAAGGATCGCATCGAGATTTTTCTTCGTGTCTTCCGGCGAAAGGCCGCGTAACGCATCATTGGCGCCAAGTTCCAGGATGACGCCGTCAGTGCCGTCCGGGATCGACCAGTCGGCGCGGGCAAGACCGTCTGCTGTGGTGTCGCCCGAGACGGCGGCGTTGGCGATCGCCACGTCATAGCCCTTCGCCTTCAGCGCCGCTTCGAGCTTGGCGGGAAAGGCATCGGCCGCCGGCAATTGATAGCCGGCCATGAGACTGTCGCCAAAGGCGACGAGTTGAACGGTCTTTGCCGCTGCTTGCGAGGCCCAGAGCAGCGAGGCCGCAAGCAATATTCCCATCGACGCTTTAAAACGCATCCTTGTCACCCTAAATTGCGTATTGCTGTTCGACTGGCCCAGTGCAGACCTGAGGGCCAACCCGATTTCCGCAGACATATGTCGCATTGATATAGGGCAGATTTTCGTGACCGAAACCATTATCCGCCTGAAAAAGGCCGACCTGACTCTCGGGCTCTCGGCCGCTTCGGTCCATGTGCTGAAGGAAGTCGACCTTGAAATCGCTCGTGGCCGCTCGGTCGGCATCGTCGGGCCTTCGGGATCGGGCAAGTCGACGCTGCTCATGGTGATGGCCGGGCTGGAGCGGGTAGACAGCGGCGAAGTCGTGATCGACGGCGCACCCTTCCATCAGATGAGCGAGGACCAGACGGCGGCCTTCCGGGGCCGCAAGATCGGCATCGTCTTCCAGTCCTTCCATCTGATCCCCAACATGACGGCACTGGAAAATGTCGCCGTGCCGCTGGAGCTGGCCGGCGAGGCAAAGGCCTTCGACTTTGCGCGCAAGGAACTGGAGGCCGTGGGCCTCGGGGCGCGCATGTCGCATTATCCGGGGCAACTCTCCGGTGGCGAGCAGCAGCGAGTGGCCATTGCCCGTGCACTTGCCCCATCGCCCGCCCTTCTGATCGCCGACGAGCCAACCGGCAATCTCGATGGTGAGACCGGGCGGCAGATCGCCGATCTTCTTTTCGCCAAGCAGGCCGAGCGCGGCATGACCATGCTGCTCGTCACCCACGACCCGTCGCTGGCAGCACGATGCACCGAGCAGGTGCGGATGCGCTCAGGCAAGATCGAGGGTGCTGCTGCTGCGCCGCGCGAAACGGTGCAGGCATGAGTGCGGCGGCGCGGTTGCGCCTGTCGCTCAGGCTGGCGTTGCGCGAAATGCGCGGGGGCCTGAGCGGCTTTTACATCTTTCTTGCCTGTATTGCGCTTGGCACCGGTGCGATTGCGGCTGTCAATTCGGTGGCAGGCTCCGTCACAGGGGCGATGCAGGAACAGGGCCAGACGATCCTCGCCGGCGATATCCGCTTTCAGATCAACAACCGCGATGTAACGCCTGAGGAAGAGGCCTATTTCAAGAGCTTTGGCGCAGTTTCCCGCTCCGATACGATCCGCTCCATGGCCCGCAAGGGCGATGGCAGCGACCAGACGCTTTCGGAAGTGAAGGCGGTTGACGGAGCCTATCCGCTTTACGGCACGCTTCAGTTCGAACCGCAGACGAGCCCGGCTGATGCTCTGGTCGAAAAGAACGGGACATTCGGTGCGATTGCCGCGCCCGATCTTCTCGACCGGCTGAAGCTGAAGGTCGGCGATGAATTGCTGGTGGGCAACGCCAGGCTTCGGATCACGGGATCGCTCGTCAAGGAGCCCGATGCGCTCTCGGAAGGTTTCGCCTTCGCGCCGCGCCTGATTGTCAGCCGTGATGCGCTCAATGCCGCAGGGCTGGTGCAGACCGGCAGCCTGATCGAACATGTTTTCCGTGTGAAGCTTCCGGCGGGCACGCCGATGCCGGCAGACCTGAAGAAGAAGACGGACGCCGCCTTCCCGAATTCCGGCATTCGCATCGCCACCAGCAAGAACGCCGCGCCGGCACTCAACGACACGATCAGCCGTTTCACCGAATTCCTGACGCTGGTCGGCCTGACCGCCCTGATCGTCGGCGGCTCGGGTGTGGCGAATGCCGTGCGCGCCTATCTCGATTCCAAACGCGGCGTCATTGCCACCTTCAAATGCCTCGGCGCGCCGGCCTCGACTGTCACGCTGATCTATATGCTGCAGATCCTGATGATTGCAGCGGTCGGCATTGTCGCCGGGCTGGTGCTGGGCGCCATCGCGCCGATGATCGCCAACAGGTTCCTGGCCGAATATCTCCCCGTCGATCCGACACCGACGCTGTTTCCGGCGGCACTGCTCATTGCGGCGCTTTTCGGTCTGCTGACGGCCGCAGGTTTTGCGATCCTGCCGCTCGGCCGCGCCCGCGACGTGCCGGCGACGGCGCTGTTCCGCGAACAGGGTTTCGAGCCCACACGCTGGCCGGCGCGGCCGTTTGCGATTGCCGCGGGCGTTGTCTTCCTCGCCATTGCAGGGCTTGCGGTCTTCACGGCGCAAGACCGCCGCATTGCGCTCTATTTCCTCGGCGCGATCATCGTCGCCTTCGTCGTGCTGCGGCTCGTCGGAGTCGGCATTGCGGCGCTCGCCCGCCGCAGCCCGTCCTTCCGTTCGCCGGTGGTGCGGCTGGCGCTGGGCAACATTCACCGCCCCGGCGCGTTGACCGGCCCTGTCGTCCTGTCGCTTGGCCTTGGCCTGATGCTGCTTGTCACGCTTGCGCTGATCGACGGCAACATGCGGCGCGAACTGCAAGGGAATATGGCGGTGCGCGCGCCGGACTATTTCTTCATTGATATCCAGAGCCGCGATCTCGCGGGGTTCCAGGACGTCGTGAAGAAGAGCGCGCCGAATGCCAAACTGGTTGAGGCGCCGATGCTGCGCGGCCGCCTCACCGCTCTGAACGGCACGGACGTCTCGAAGATCAAAGCCGCGGAAAGCGTGCGCTGGGTGCTGAACGGCGACCGGGGCATCACCTATTCCGACACCGTGCCGGAAAACGCGACCGTCACCGAAGGCGCCTGGTGGCCGAAGGACTATACCGGCGAGCCGCTCGTCTCCTTCTCGGAGGAGGAAGGCAGGGAACTGGGCCTGAAGGTCGGCGATACGGTCACGGTCAACGTGCTCGGCCGCCAGATCACCGCGAAGATCGCCAACATGCGCAAGGTCGACTGGCGCTCCATGGGCATCAATTTCGTCATGGTCTTCACGCCCTCGACCTTCAAGGGCGCACCACATGCCTGGCTGGCGACGTTGACCGGCTCGGAGGCTGACCGCGCGGCGGAAAACTCGGTCGTCCACGCTGTCACGAACGCCTATCCGGGCGTAACCTCTATCAACATCAAGGATGCCATTGATACCGTCACAAAGCTGACGGGGCAGATTGCGTTTGCGATCCGCGTGGCGGCGAGTGTCGCGCTGATATCCTCCGTTCTGGTTCTGGCAGGTGCGCTGGCTGCAGGCAACCGCGCCCGCATCCACGACGCCGTTGTTCTGAAGACGCTGGGAGCGACGCGACGCACCCTGATCGCCGCCTTCGGGCTCGAATATGCGCTGCTGGGGCTCGCCACAGCGGTCTTCGCCCTGATTGTCGGGGCTGCGGCTTCCTATGGCGTCGTGCATCTCATCATGACACTGCCCTGGCGTTTCGACCCGATGACGGCTGTGCTGACCGCCGTGCTCTCGCTCGTCGTCACGGTGGGTGTCGGGCTGATCGGCACATGGCGCGTGCTGGGACAGAAAGCCGCACCAGTTCTCAGAGAGCTATAGTAAATAATGCTAAGTCTACAAAAGTAACAGGAATTTTAGATTCTGAAGTCTTGCGGAACTTGAGCTTGCACCTCATATTCAGCGGATCGGTGTGAAGATCGTTTGAGATTTTCATACATACGATGCGCAGATTGGAGAATTAGGGCGTCCTTTGCGCATCCTCTGGATGCACGACGCTCTAAATCAACATGGCGGGATTGCGCCTCAAAATGCTTTTTCCGACATGCAAATCGGGCACTTAGCCCCCTTTGAGAGGAAACAATGGCTGAACTTCGCAATTACCAAACCGGCACACAGTCCGGCGTGATGATTGACCAGGGCCTTCGCAGCTACATGCTGAAGGTCTACAATCTCATGATGTTCGGCGTCGCGATCACGGGTGTCGCCGCCTATGTCACGACGCTTCTGACCACGACGAACGATCCGTCGCAGGCCGCGGCCACGATGCGCGGCGGCGTCATGCTGACGCAGCTCGGCGTAGCCCTCTACACCTCGCCCCTGCAGTGGGTTGTCATGCTGGCGCCGCTGGCGCTCGTCTTCTTCCTGAGCTTCCGCATTCACAAGATGAGTGTTTCGGCCGCGCAGGGCACGTTCTGGGCCTATGCCGCCCTTCTCGGCGTCTCGCTGTCGTCCATCCTGCTCGTCTACACGGCGGCGAGCATCACGCAGACCTTCTTCGTGACCGCTGCCTCGTTCGGCGCGCTGTCGCTCTACGGCTACACGACGAAGCGTGACCTTTCGGGCATGGGTTCGTTCCTGGTGATGGGCCTCTTCGGCATCATCCTGGCCTCGATCGTCAACATCTTCCTGAAGTCGTCGGGCCTTGAATTCGCGATCTCGATCATCGGTGTGCTGGTCTTTGCTGGCCTGACCGCCTGGGACACGCAGAAGATCAAGGAAATGTATTTCGATGCAGACGATGAAGTGACCTATGGCCGCAAGGCCGTGATGGGTGCTCTGACGCTCTACCTCGACTTCATCAACCTGTTCCTGTTCCTGCTGCGCTTCCTTGGCAACAACCGCAATTGATCGCGCGCGGACTTGAGCTATAAGGAAAGGCGGCCTTTGGGCCGCCTTTTTGTTGCCGGGAGTTTACCTTTTCCGCGCAACACCGGACGCGAAACGGTTGCCACTTTCGCTGGAGTTGCTTTGAATGCCCTTCCTCATCCGCGACGCCGAGACGCGCGATCTTCCCGCCATTACAGAGATTTACCGCGAATCCGTCCTCAACGGCACGGCGACCTACGAGCTCGACCCACCGGATCAGGCTGAGATGAAGACGCGCTTCGAGACGATTACCGGACGAGGCTACCCATATGTGGTCGCCGTGGCGGAAGATGGTGCGATACTCGGCTACGCCTATGCCTCCGCCTTCCGCACACGTCCGGCCTATAACTGGCTGGTCGAGGACTCGATCTATCTCGCTCCGGCCGCTCGCGGACAGGGGATCGGTCGGGCGCTTGTGAATGAACTCGTCACCCGCTGCACAGCGCTCGGTTTCCGTCAGATGGTCGCCGTCATCGGCGGCTCAAGCCCCGCATCCATCGGCGTTCACCGGGCGGCGGGTTTCGAAATGTGCGGCACGCTGAACGCGACCGGCTTCAAGCTGGGGCAATGGCTGGACACGGTGTTCATGCAGATTGCGCTCGGCGAAGGGGCGGAGACGGTACCGGATGTGACGGCGTATCCCGGGACGCTGACGTAGGGCCTCAGGTATCGACCAGCTTCAACACCTTGTCGAACACCTTGAGCACCTGTTTCAGGTCCTGCCCGCGCTTCAGAACCTTGCCGGCGGTGTTGACGACGCTGAACGCGCCCTGTTTGTTGGCGAGCCTTGGGTCCTTGATGATCTGGTAGAGCGGCATTTCGCCGGAGCGCTTGAAGACGGAGAAGACGGCGATATCGCGCATGTGGTCGAGCGCATAGTCCTTCCACTCGCCCTCCCCCACCATGCGACCATAAATCCAGAGGATCATGTCGAGTTCGCGTCGGTGGAAGGTCACAGGAAGCGGGTCCTTCGCGCTCTTGTACTCGCGAAGGTCTATGACATCGGCCGAATTGTTTGACCTTGCTCGTTCCCGCTGCAAATCGGGCTGATCGTCCAACGTCGCGCTCCGCATGATGACATTTCAATGTCAGTTTGCCTGACTTGCATCAAAATGCAAGCGCGAAGGGCGTCTGACAATCACTGCGTCCACGCCATGACGCCGGCCGCCCCGAGAATGGGTCCGGGCTCACCGTTGGGGCCGGTTTGCTGGAGAAGCACGGCGCAGCCATCATATTCGCGCACATCCATGACGGACATCGGCAGTTTCAATTGCAGCGCCTCACCCTTCCACATGCCCACGGTTTCCACATCGGTGACACTGTTGAGGTAGGTAATCGTCTTGCCGCTGTTTTCGCCGCGGGTAATCGGAACAGTCTGTTTGCGCTTGAAATAGGCAATCACGACATCACCCGAACCCTTGCCGGACCCGACGGAAATGTCCATTTCCTTGCCCTTCACCGAGGCCTGGATCGGCACCGAGAGCCCCTGGCCCGCGCCCTCGAGCTTCTTGAGGCCCGCCTCGATCGCGTTTCGATCCGCGCCGTTGACGTCAGTCCGGCCATTGAGAACCGCCTGGGGAGTGTAGACATTCGACCGGCTCATGGTCGCGGCATATCCGTATTGCCGGCCAGTGTTCTGCTTGGAGGCGAGCGTGTCTGCCCAGCCGAGATAGTTCCAGTAGTCGACGTGGTAGGAGAGCGCCAGAAGATCGCCGCGGCTCACAAGTGTGCTCAGGACGGCATCCGCCGGCGGGCAGGAGTTGCAGCCTTGCGAGGTGAAAAGCTCGACCACGCCTTTGGGCGCACTCGCATCCTGCGCTTGCGCGGAGGCAAAGGGCAGGAATGAGACGGCAATCAAAAGGGCTAGCCTGTTCATCAAAGACGGTTCTCGGGATACTCTTGCATGGGTTGAAGACTATGACATCCGACGCGTACCGCAAAATCACATTGGGGTGAGAGTCGGCAAGACCTGATGATCGTTCAGCCGAAGCGATCCCGCCAGGCGGGCTGCGTTCCGGCCTGCGGAAGGGCTGTGGCCGCGTAGACGCCGCGCGCCACGGCGCGAGCCATGACGAGCGTCGCAAGATGGCAAAGCTCGAAATAATCGCCGGCGCTCGTCATCTGTTTCTCGCCGGTTGCTGCGGAGAAGATCGTATCGCCATCGGCCGGCAGGTGGGCGGGCAGGATGGCGCGGGCGAGCCCGTCATGCGCCATGATGGAGAGACGATGCGTCTGCGCCTTGGTCAGTTGCGCGTCCGTCGCCACGAGACCGATCGTGGTCGAAGTCAGGTTCAGGCCCTTGATGCGCATGGCGACATCGTTTTCGGAGAAGCTGGCAGGAAGACCCAGGCCGCCGAACTCTCCGTCACGCTCGAAGGGCGCAGACCAGAAATGCGGGCCCTCGCCCACCACCGCCGTGCCCAATGCATTGACGGCAACGATCGCCCCGATGGTCAGTCCACTCTTTGTCCGGGCAGAAGCCGAGCCAAGCCCGCCCTTCAATGTTCCGGTCGTAGCCCCCGTGCCGGCGCCGACTGTGCCGAGATCGAACGCGCCGGTTCTGGCCGCCTTGTAAGCGTCATAGCCCATGTCGCGATAGGGGGATTGCAGACCCCAATCCTTGTTGCCACCGTTGAGCAGGTCCATCAGGATCGCCTGCGGCACGATCGGCACACGGACATTGCCGACCTCGAAGCCGCGTCCATCGGCGCGAAGCCCTGCCTGCACGCCACCCGCCGCATCGAGCCCGAAAGCCGAGCCGCCGGACAGCACGAAGGCATCCACCTGCTCGACCAGCATGGACGGGTCCAGCAGCGCCGTGTCGCGTCCGCCCGGCGCGCCGCCCAGAACCGTACCGGAGGCAGTGGCCGGCTTGTCAAAGACGATCGTGGTGACGCCCGAGCCAAGATGAAGATCGGTTGTATGGCCGATGGAAATTCCGGCAATATCGGTGATGAGATTGAGCATGGCGGCCTCCTTGTGCGGCGGATATGACCACGGCTGGGCCTCACATGAAAGGGCGAAAAGGGTCGCAGGAGACTGGAAATCACCCGTCTTGCCTGCTATGCGCGTGCAAGTTCAGGCAGGAGAGCGCGCGATGTTCCAGAACACCTTCCCCGACAAGACCGTGATGGCCGATCTGATGGCGAAAATGCTTTGGGAGTGCAAGGCAGTGCATTTTCGCCCGGAACAGCCCTACAAGCTGGCCTCCGGCCTGCACAGCCCGGTCTATATCGACTGCCGCAAGCTGCTCTCCTATCCGCGCATTCGTTCCGCCATCATGGATTTTGCCGCCGCGACCCTCCTTTCCGAAGTCGGCTTCGAGCAGTTCGACTGCATTGCCGGCGGCGAGACGGCTGGCATTCCCTTTGCCGCACTTCTGGCCGACCGTCTGGCGCTGCCGATGATCTACGTGCGCAAGCAGCCGAAGGGGCATGGGCGCGGCGCACAGATCGAAGGCGTGATGCCCGAGGGTGCGCGCGTGCTGGTCATCGAGGACCTGACCTCGGCCGGCACGTCGATCTTCACCTTCATCAACGCGGTCCGCGCCGCCGGCGGCGTGGTCGATCACGGCATGGCACTGTTCTTCTACGGCATCTTCCCGGAAGCCGAAGCGCGCTTCGTCAACGGCAAGATTCAGATGCATCATGTTGCCACCTGGCGGAACGTGCTGAAGATTGCGCGCGAACAGAAGCTGTTCGACGACGAGAAGCTGGCCTCCGTCGAAGAATTCCTCAACGCGCCGGTCAAGTGGTCGGCTGCGCATGGCGGCGTTTCGGAACTGCCAACCGCCTGATTTCATCTGGATTTAATATTCGAGGCCTTGGCTTGTGGCGGGGGCTATATTAAATCGATTGAAGAAACTTCTGGGAGAAACACCATGATCCTTTGCTGTGGCGAAGCGCTGATCGACATGCTGCCGCGCGAAACGACGCTCGGCGAGAACGCCTATGCCCCTTACGCGGGCGGCGCGATCTTCAATACAGCGATTGCGCTCGGTCGCCTGGGGGTTCCGACATCCTTCTTCACCGGCCTCTCGGATGACATGCTGGGCGACGTGTTGCGCGAAACGCTGACTGCCTCCGGCGTCGACTATTCGCCGGCTGCGATCTCCTCGCGCCCGACCACGGTCGCCTTTGTCAAGCTGGTCAACGGCTCCGCCACCTACGCCTTCTATGATGAAAACACGGCTGGTCGCATGATCACGCGCGCCGATCTGCCGAAACTCGGCGACGATTGCGAGGCCATGCATTTCGGCGCGATCAGCCTGATCCCCGACCCGTGCGGCGATGCCTATGAGGCGCTGCTGACGCGCGAGGCCAACAAGCGCGTCATCTCACTCGACCCCAATATCCGCCCCGGCTTCATCAAGGACAAGCCGGCGCATATGGCGCGCATCAAGCGCATGGCGGCGCTGTCGGACATCGTCAAGTTTTCCGACGAGGATCTGGAATGGTTCGGCATGGGGCATGACCATGCGGCCCTTGCCGCGCACTGGCTGAACCACGGCGCCAAGCTCGTGATCATTACACGCGGCGCGGATGGTGCCGACGGCTACACGCAGAATTTCAAGGTCACGGCACCCAGTGAAAAGGTCACCGTCGTCGATACCGTGGGCGCGGGTGACACATTCGACGCCGGCGTTCTCGCCTCGCTGAAGATGAAGGGCCTGCTGACCAAGGCGCAGGTGGCTTCGCTGAGCCAGGGCGATGTGCATGATGCGCTGATGCTCGCCGCAAAGGTCGCGGCGGTCACGGTCTCACGCGCCGGGGCAAATCCACCTTGGGCGAAGGAAGTCGGGCTCTGATCAGAACTCGACCTCGAGTTCGACAATCTCCGCCGGCTCGGCTTCAGCGCCGGCGATCCATTCCTGCATGAGCGGCCAGGCGAAGATGTGGTCGCAATAGGCCTTCAGCTTGGGGTCAAGCTCCACCGCATAGGTGACGAAGCGGGAGCAGACGGGCGCGAACATCGCATCGGCGATGGTGGGCGTCTGGCCGAAAAGCCAGGGGCCGCCATAGGTGTCGAGGCATTCGGTCCAGATTTCCTTGACCCGCTCGACATCGGGGCGCGCGCCGGAGAAGATCTTGAAGCTCTTGTAGCGCGTGCGGATGTTCATCGGCAGGGCCGAGCGCATGTTCTGGAAGCCCGAATGCATTTCGCCGGAGACGGCACGGCAGATGGCACGCGCGGCCTGATCATAAGGCAGAAGACCGGCGGACGGGTTCCATTCGTTCATGTATTCCGCGATGGCCAGCGTATCCCAGACGGTGACTACGCCATGGGTCAGGCGCGGCACGAGCACGGAGGGCGAGAGCAGCAGAAGTTCCTTGCGGTTCTTTTCGTCCGGCGGGGCCACGACCTCGGTGAATTCGAGACCCGCCATCTTGCAGAGCAGCCAGCCGCGCAGCGACCATGAAGAGTAGTTCTTGGACGAAATGGTCAATTCGGCTGACAGCATGATTTCCACCCCTCGGTACGCCTGACAATATCTTCTGGCAACGGGATCGAAAATGCACTAGCTTTTTGCATTGCACAAGAAGGAGATTGCCAGCTTATGCTTTATCAGGCCTACCAGCTGCAGGACGATTTGATCGGCCCGTTCCGCAAGGCAGCAAAATTCTGGATGCGCATGGGCAATTGGGGTTTCGGGCCGCTGACCCGCAACGCGAACCAGCAGTTCCTGGCAGCGCTTGAAATGGTTTCGCGCTTCGAACTGACCCATACCCGCCCCGATTTTGGCATCACCGAGGTCGCGACGGGCAACCAGGTCGTGCCGGTGCGCGAAGAGGTGGCGCTGGAACTGCCCTTCGGCAAGCTCCTTCATTTCGTCAAAGACATCGACGCGCTGCAGCCGCGCGTGCTGGTCGTTGCGCCCTTGTCCGGCCATTTCTCGACCCTGCTCGCTGGCACGGTGAAGACGCTGCTGCAGGACCATGACGTCTACATCACCGATTGGACCAATGCGCGCGACGTCCCGCTCTCAGAAGGGCATTTCGGCGTCGAGGACTACATTACCTATCTCATCCGTTTCCTCGAAGAGATCGGGCCGGGCGCGCACATCCTCGCCGTCTGTCAGCCCTGCGTGCAAGCGCTTTGCGCGGTCTCCGTCATGTCGGAAGAGAACCACCCGGCGACACCGAAGACGATGACGCTGATGGCCGGCCCCATCGATCCGCGCGAAAGCCCCACCGAGGTCAACGAACTGGCAGTGAAGAAATCGCTGGAATGGTTCGAGAATTCGATGATCTCGACCGTGCCCTATCGCTATGCCGGCGGCGGGCGCAAGGTCTATCCGGGCTTCCTGCAGCTCATCGCCTTCATGTCGATGAACATGGAGCGTCACAAGAAGGCGCATGCCAAGCTCTACGACCATCTGGCCAAGGGCGAAGTGAAGGAAGCCGAGAAGATCAAGACCTTCTACGACGAGTATTTCTCGGTGCTGGACCTGACGGAAGAATTCTACATCGAGACCATCGACCGCATCTTCCAGAAGGCGGAACTCGCCACCGGCGACTTCCACTATATGGGCCGGCCGGTCAATCCCGGCGCGATCCGCAAGACGGCGCTTCTGACTGTCGAAGGCGGCCGCGACGACATCTGCGCGCTCGGCCAGACGGCGGCGGCGCATGACCTCTGCAACTCACTACGTCCGCATCTGAAGCGGCACCATCTGCAGGCCAATGTCGGGCACTATGGCGTATTCAACGGGCGCCACTGGAATAACGAGATTTATCCGGTGGTGCGGAACCATATTCTGATGATGGAGTGAGGGGAGCGGATAGCGAGCCCCCTCTCTTGCGATTTCTCACACTTAGCTAAAGCTAAGATGTTGAAATCGCTTTCTCCCCCACCAAGGGGGAGACTGGAATCCGCGGGGGCCGGCATTCTCCCCATCTCCCCCTTGGTGGGGGAGAAAGCAAAATCACGGTCTTAGCCGAAGGCTAAGTCGTAGATTTTGCAAGAGAGGGGGTCCGGCGTTGCTCTCCGACACAACCGGCCGTCACTCAGCCTTCGACCGCAACGCCGCAACCAGCCCCGCCGTCGACGAATCCAGCCCGTCCGTTCCCTTCGTGCCCTGCACGACCGGCAGCAGACCTGTCGCCAGTTCTTTGCCCAGCTCCACGCCCCACTGGTCGAACGAGTTGATGCCAAACATCACGCCTTCGACGAAGACGCGGTGTTCGTAGAGGGCGATGAGGCGGCCGAGCGCGAAGGGGGTCAGCCTGTCATAGACCATCGTCACCGACGGGCGGTTGCCGGTGAAGACGCGGTGGGGGGCGATCTTTTCGGCTTCGTCTTCAGCCCATTTCTGGGCGAGAAGCTGCGCCTTGGCTTCCGCCTTGGTACGACCCTTCAGCAGCGCCTGGGACTGCGCGAGGCAGTTCGACATCAGCAGTTCGTGCTGGTAGCGCAGCTCCGGCTCGAAGCCGTTGGCGGCGATCATGAACTCGACCGGGATGATGTCCGTGCCCTGATGCAGGAGCTGGAAGAAGGCGTGCTGGCCATTGGTGCCGGGCTCGCCCCAGACAACCGGGCCGGAAGAGCCATCGACCGGCGAACCGTCGACGACCACGCCCTTGCCGTTCGATTCCATGTCGAGCTGCTGGAGATAGGCGGCAAAGCGCGACAGGCGCTGGTCATAGGGAATGACGGCGCGTGAGGTGTAGCCCAAGACATTCCGCTGATACCAGCCGACCATGCCGAGGATCATGGGCAGGTTCTTCTCGAAGGGGGCCGAGCGGAAATGTGTATCGACCGCATAGGCGCCATCGAGGAAGGCGCCGAAATTCTTCGAGCCGACCGAGATCATCAGCGGCAGGCCGATGGCCGACCAGATGGAATAGCGACCGCCGACCCAGTCCCAGAAACCGAAGACGCGCGCACTGTCGATGCCGAAGGCCGCGACCTTGTCGAGCGCGGTCGAGACGGCGGCGAAGTGGTGGCCGACGGCCGCCTCGCCGAGCTTGTCGGCGATGAAGGCGCGAGCCGATTTCGCATTGGTCATCGTTTCAATGGTCGTGAAGGTCTTGGAGGCGATGATGAACAGCGTCGTTTCGGGGTCGAGCAACTTCAGCGTGTCAGCGATATGCGCGGGATCGACGTTCGAGACGTAGTGGGCGCGCGGGCCGTCGTGATAAGGCGCCAAGGCCAGCGTCGTCATGGCCGGGCCGAGGTCGGAGCCGCCGATGCCGATATTGACGATGTCGGTGAATTTCTTGCCCGTCGCACCGGCGATCTTGCCGGAGCGGATGCCATCGGAAAAGGCGCCCATGGCGGCAAGCACGGCATTGACGTCCGGCATGACATCGGCACCATCGACGATGACCGGGGTGTTGGCCCTATTGCGCAGCGCCGTATGAAGAACCGCGCGCTTTTCCGTGAGGTTGATCTTCTCGCCGGCAAACATGGCCTCACGCTTGGCGGCGACGCCAGCCTTCTCGGCCGCCTCCGCGAGCAGCGTCATGATCTTCGGGTTGACGGCCGATTTGGAGAAATCGAGCAGCAGGTCGCCGAGGCCGATGCTGTAGCGGGAGAAGCGGTCCGGGTCGGCGACGAAGGCTGCGCGGATATCGGTCGCCGCGGTTTCGGCGACGGCGTCACGAAGGGCTTTGACGATGGATTTCATGTCTTCTCTCCTCGGGGCTCGCACCCAGTCGGCCGGGAGCGAAAAGTTTGACCGTTCGGGCCTGAGTCTTAAGACATCAATCGATTTAAAGAAAGGCGTTTACGTGGCCCCGTCCGCATTTTAGCGACCAAAACAAAAGCGCCGGACGAGACCGCCCGGCGCTCATTGAGAAACCGCCCTCTACAACCAAAGCGTCAGTCGACGTCAGCTTCTGCCGCCAGTGCCTTGACCAGTTCGACGACCTTGCGACGCACCTTGGCGTCATTGATCTTCACGAAGGCGCGGTTGAGCTGAAGCCCTTCCGAGGAGGACAGGAAATCGACCACGTAGTTGGAGCTTGAGGCTTCCGCCATGCCCGATTGCCCGGACGACGTGTCACCAGGCGCGTCTTCAAAGAAGAAAGAAACCGGCACGTTCAGAATGTTGGAAATGTTCTGCAGGCGGCTGGCGCCAACGCGGTTCGTGCCCTTCTCGTACTTCTGGATCTGCTGGAAGGTGATCCCGAGGCTTTCACCCAGCTTTTCCTGACTCATGCCGAGCATCGTTCTGCGGAGACGAATACGACTGCCGACGTGAATGTCGATCGGGTTCGGTTTTTTCTTGTTAACGACCATTTTAGTGCCCTGACTTGACTAAGCTGCGGAGTATCCCAGCTGCACAGTTTCATAACTTTGAGGCAAGACTTCGCCCGTGGGTTACGCCCCCACTTCGCGCAACACGGGATATCCACCATCGCGGCGCACTATGCATTTTCAGGGGTTTCCGGTCAATTCTAACGAAAAATAAAACTAACGCGAGAAAAAGCTGCAATCAGGAAAATTAGCACGGTCAACAACCAAAAGTTCGTACTTCTCGCAGAACTGTTCAACGATGAAACAGATTTTAGCGTGAAAGTTGAATCAACTATACCAGAGGTATAAATTGATGCCCCTGAAATTATCTGCCCATCTGCCGCAATAATTGCGGAAATCCCGCTGTTTGCACTGCGGATCATCGGCATACCCAGCTCAACTGCGGTCACACGAGCCTGTTGAAAATGCTGGTAAGGGCCCGGCGTCCTGCCGAACCAGATGTCGTTCGTGAGGTTGATCAGCGCCGAGGCACGGGACACGGCCGGGCCGATCTCCCCAGGGAATATCGCCTCGTAGCAGATCAGCGGATAGAGCTGGCGACCGCCCGGAAGGGTCAGAAGGTTGGGGGAGACGGCAGCTGTATAGCCTCCGGGCAGGGCCGCGATCGTGTCGATGCCCCAGGAGCGCAGCAGATCCGCAAACGGCATGTATTCGCCGAATGGAACAAGATGGACCTTGTCCGCCGCCGATACGATCTGGCCTTCGCTGTCGAAGACATAGGCAGAGTTGTAGTAGCGGCGGGGGGACCCGGCGCCCGCATCTTCTGCACGGACAGTGCCTGCAATCAGCGTCTGCTTGTCATGAAGCAGCTCGGCAAGCCGGGTGAAGGCCTCCTGCTTTTCCGTCAGGATGAAGGGAATTGCGGTTTCCGGCCACACGATCAGGTCCGGCTTCTTGCCGCCTTCTGGCGGCAGCTTGCTCAGCGCCAGCAGCTTGTCGAAGATGGCGTTGCGGCTCTCATCGGTATCGCCTTCATCAAGACCGATAACGGGTTGGACGAGACGGACGCTGATTTCGCTCTTGCCCGGCCGCGCGGCAAAGCGCTGCATGGCCCAGTGGCCATAGCCAAAATCGGCAGCCAGAAGGAGCGCGGCCAGCACAATCCCCACTTTCGCGCCCTTCCCGGTGCCAAGCAGCGCCGGCATCGCAAAGACGAAGACGGCGAGAAGGGTCATCCCCTCGACACCGATCAGACGCACCGGCTGCATCATGATCGGGACCGGCATGGCGGTATAGCCGATGGCGTTCCATGGAAAGCCTGTGAACAGGAAGCTGCGCAGCCATTCGAGGATCGCAAAGGTGACAGCGAGCATGGCGATTCGGCCGAGACCATCGGGCCACAGCAGACGCGCCAGCGCAGCGGCGAGACCATAGAAGATGGCCAGAACGGCCGGCAGGCCGGCAACGGCCAGCGGCACCGCCCATTTGAAATTGGGATCGGCCAGAAGTGGGCTCGCGAGCCACCACAGGCCGGCGACAAAGTAACCAAAGCCGAACATCCAACCGACACCGAAAGCCGGCAGGATACGTCCGAGAAGTCCACTTTCCGGCGAGCCAGCCGCACCGTCAATCAGCCAGACGAGCAGGGTGAAAGCAATGAACATGGCGGCAAAGACATTGAGCGGTGGTAGCGCCAGCGCCCCGATGGCGCCTGCGGCAAGCGCAATCAGCGCCCGCTTCCATCCCCAGCTCAAGATGACGCTGCTTGCCAGTCTTTCCATGCTTCACGCCCGAATTAGTGCAAGACGGAGCCGTCCGGCCCCATCGAAAGGGCCGAAACCGCCACGAAATTGCGCTCAATCTAGGGCGGGAGGCTTGCCCGGGCCTGCCGACTGGACCGCCATGGGTTCCAGTTCCTGCTCGCCCTTTGCCTGCACGCGGCGGCGCGGCGCGACGCGCTTGCGGGTAATGCGCACCTTCTTGATGCGGCGCGGATCGGCTTCCAGAACATGGAATTCGAAACCGGGAAGCGCCTGAACCACCTCGCCGCGCACGGGAATGCGACCGAGCGAGGAGAAGATCAGGCCGCCCAGCGTGTCCACGTCTTCGAGTTGCTCGCGGATGTCGAAATCCGGCCCGACGAGCTCTGCGATCTCTTCAAGTTCCGCGCGGGCATCCGCAATGAACACATCGTCGGACGTCTTTCGGATCATGACTTCGTCGTCGTCATGCTCGTCCTCGATATCGCCGACGACCATTTCGACGATGTCCTCCAGCGAGACGAGGCCATCGGTGCCGCCATATTCGTCGATGACAAGCGCCATCTGGATGCGCGAGGCCTGCATGCGGGCCATCAGATCCGAGGCGAGCATCGACGGCGGCACGAAGAGAAGCTGCCTTATGATGCCGGTTTCAGACAGCGGCTTATTGATGTCGATGCGGCCAAGGTCGAAGGCGGGCTTGGGCGCGCGCGCGGCGGGCTTTTCCTCCGTCCCCGCTGCGATGGCGGCTGCCTTTGCTGCCGATGCGGCGCGGCTCGACGTGCGACGCTTGTTGCGCGCCTGTTTCATGACCCAGGAGAGCAGGTCGCGGATATGGACCATGCCGCGTGGGTCGTCGAGCGTGTCGCAATAGACCGGCATTCTCGAGCGGCCCGAATCTTCAAAGAGAACCATGAGATCGCCGACCGTGATGCTCTGATCTACCGCCTCGATGTCGACCCGCGGCACCATGACATCCTCCACGCGGACTTCGCGGAAACGCAGGATGTTGTGCAGCATGGCCCTTTCGCTCGGGGAAAAGGCGGCATTGCTATCCGGATCGGCGAGCAGGGCGTCGGCGATATTCTCGCGCAGGCTCGATCCGTTGGACGGCTTGAAAAGGCGCGCGGCCCAGCTCCTCAGGGGATTGCCGTTCTTCAGCGCGCCGGAGGGACTGCCGCCCTCCTCGGAAACTGACGCGCCATTTTCATCGCCCGCCGCTCGTGTCGTGTCAGATATGTCGCTCATTGTCTCCAGGGATCATGTCAGTTCGGTTCCCGCATAGGGGTCAGATAGGCCGAGGCCTAACAGAATGCGAGTCTCCAGACCTTCCATGATCGTCGCTTCTTCGTCGTTCATGTGATCATAGCCGAAAAGATGCAGAAAACCATGCACTAGCAAATGGCTCAGATGCGCCTCGAACGGCTTTTCCAGTTCGGCTGCCTCGCGCGCAACCGTCTCATAGGCGAAAATGATGTCGCCCAACATCGGACCCGGCTTTCCGCCGGGCTGCAAGGGATAGGCCGGGAAGGACAGGACGTTGGTGGGTTTGTCCTGCTCACGCCATTCCGCATTGATCTCGCGGATCGAAGCATCGTCCGTGAACAGCAGCGAGAGCTCGATCGGCTGTTTCGGGAAGGGCTGCTTCTCGAACTTAGCCAGGTGGTCGCCCGCGGCTTTCAGAACCGGCTCGCATAAAGCAAGAAGACTGGCCTCGTCCGGCCAGTCCCCTTCCTCGATCGAAATCTGTATGTCGAACCTGTCGCTCAGTTTGTAGTCCCCACCGCGTCTGCAGCGGGCTCCGGCTTTTCATATTCGGCGTCGTAAGCCTTGACGATGCGCCCGACAAGGGGGTGACGCACGACATCCACGTCGCGGAAGCGGATGATCGACACGCCCTCGACCTCCTTCAGGATGCGCAGAGCCTCCACGAGACCCGACTTGACGCCGCGCGGAAGGTCGATCTGGCTCGGGTCACCTGTCACGATCATCCGGGCGTTTTCGCCCAAACGCGTCAGGAACATCTTCATCTGCATCGACGTCGTGTTCTGCGCTTCGTCGAGAATGACGGCAGCGTTGGAGAGCGTGCGGCCACGCATGAAGGCAAGCGGCGCAATTTCGATGACGCCAGCGGTGATGGCGCGTTCGACCTTGTCACCCGGCATCATGTCATAGAGCGCATCATAAAGGGGGCGGAGATAGGGATCGACCTTTTCCTTCATGTCGCCGGGCAGGAAGCCGAGGCGTTCGCCGGCTTCTACGGCGGGACGTGACAGGATGATCTTGTCGACCGCGCCGCGCTCCAGAAGCTGGGCGGCGTGGGCCACGGCAAGATAGGTCTTGCCAGTACCTGCGGGTCCGGTGCCGAAGACAAGCTCGGAGCGTTCCAGCGCGCGGATATAGGCATCCTGGGTCGGGGTGCGGGCGGCAATCGTCTTCTTGCGGGTCGAAATCTGCGCCATGGTCAGCTTGGACTTGCGCTCCAGCGTCGGCAGAGTCAACTGGTCATCGGCGGCAACGGCCATGCGGATCGCGCCTTCCACGTCGGAGGTTTCGACCGAACCGCCCTTTTGAAGACGTTCATAGAGATAGTCGAGCGCCCGGCGGGCCTGATTTGTCGCCTGCAGGTCACCGGTGATGGCGACCGAATTGCCGCGTGCGCGGGCATCGACCTTGAGCCGATCCTCGATCAGCTTCAAGTGCTCATCGAACTGGCCGAACAGTTCGCTGGCATATCGGTTGTTTTCAAACGTGAGCACGAAATGATTGGCATCCGTGACGGACGAGCGGGATTGACGCGAAGATTGCGGCACCATTTCGTGTGTGTTCAAGCGGTCGGGCTCCATGTTGGTCCCGGACCTTCAGCTTTCCGCCACCTCGGCAAACAAGCTGTTTGGACCGGCTTCGGTGATTCTTACTTTTATAATGTCACCGATTTTTAACTTGTCACCGCTTTTCGTCGTTTTCGCGTCGATAATTACAGGCTGCAGCCAGGGCGACCGCCCGACGAGCTGGCCAGGCATGCGCCCTTCCTTCTCAAGAAGAAGGTCGATCACCTTGCCGACGCAGGCGCGCGCGAAGTCGCGCTGCTGCTGGAAAAGCAGCGTTTGCAGGCGGTCCAGCCGTTCCGACTTCACCTCTTCCGGCACGTGGTCCGGCAAATCGGCGCCGGGCGTGCCCGGGCGCGGCGAATATTTGAACGAGAAGGCCTGTGCATAACCGACCTCTTCGATCAGCCGCATGGTGGCTTCGAAGTCCTCGTCCGTCTCGCCGGGGAAGCCGACGATGAAATCGCCCGACAGCGCCAGTTCCGGATTGACCGCGCGGATGCGCTTGACGAGGGCCAGATAGTCCGCCGCCGTGTGCTTGCGGTTCATGGCCTTCAGGATGCGGTCGGAGCCCGACTGCACAGGCAGGTGTAGATAGGGCATCAGCTTCGGCTGCCTGGCATGGGCCTCGATCAGCCGGTCATCCATGTCGCGCGGATGACTGGTCGTGTAGCGCAGCCGGTCAAGACCATCGATTTCGGCAATGGCGGCGATGAGGTCGCCGAGGCCGATCGCGTTGCCCTGCCCATCAGTGCCGTGCCAGGCATTGACGTTCTGGCCGAGAAGGGTGAGTTCACGCACGCCAGCTTCCGCGAGTTTCCGCGCCTCGTCCACGATCTGCGCCAAAGGCCGCGAGACTTCCGAGCCGCGTGTATACGGCACGACGCAGAAGGTGCAGAACTTGTCGCAGCCTTCCTGCACGGTCAGAAACGCAGTCGGCCCGCGCGATTTCGTCACGGCCTTTTCGGGCGACGGCAGATGTTCGAACTTGTCTTCCAGCGCATAATCCGTCTCGACAGCCTTGCGGCCCTCGCGGACATCCTTCAACACCTGCGGCAGGCGGTGATAGGTCTGCGGGCCGACGACGAGATCAACGGCCGGCGCTCGGCGCAGGATTTCCTTGCCCTCGGCCTGGGCGACGCAGCCCGTGACGCCAATGACGAATTCGCGGCCTTCCGCATTCTTCGCCTTCTTCATGTCGCGCAGACGGCCAAGCTCCGAATAGACCTTCTCGGCGGCCTTTTCGCGGATATGGCAGGTATTGAGAAGGACGAGATCGGCATCTTCCAGCACCGTCGTTTCCGCATAGCCGTCGGCGGCCAGCGCATCCGTCATGCGGGCGCTGTCATAGACATTCATCTGGCAGCCGTAAGTCTTTACGAACACCTTGCGGGTATTCGTGTTGACCGTCCCCTGGGGGGTGGCCTCGGCTGCGTGGTCGGCGGGATGGAGCGCTTGTTCGGTCATGGGCGCCTCCATACTGCATTGAAACCCCGAAATGAAGCCCAAAACCCGCAAAAATAAGGGATTTGGTGATGACATAAAGATATATTTATGTCCTTGTACGCTTGTTTTCCGAGAGCGAACTGGCTACAGAGTGATCGGTATTTCTTCCAGAGGGGATCAAGCCCAGATGCGCGCCAACTACCTTTTCACCAGCGAATCCGTTTCCGAAGGTCATCCGGACAAGGTCTGCGACCGCATTTCCGATGAGATCGTGGATCTCGTCTACCGCGAAGCAGCCAAGACCGGCGTCAATCCCTGGGGCGTGCGCATCGCCTGCGAAACGCTGGCGACGACCAACCGCGTCGTGATTGCCGGCGAAGTTCGCCTGCCGCCGAGCCTGATGAAGAAGGACAAGAACGGCCAGGACGTCATCAACCCGGCCAAGTTCAAGACGGCCGCGCGCCGCGCCATCAAGGACATCGGCTACGAGCAGGACGGTTTCCACTGGAAGACCGCCAAGATCGACGTTCTCCTGCACTCGCAGTCGGCCGACATCGCGCAGGGCGTCGACAACGCCGCGGATCAGCAGGGCAATGAAGGCGCCGGCGACCAGGGCATCATGTTCGGTTACGCCTGCAAGGAAACGCCGGACCTGATGCCGGCTCCGATCTATTATTCGCACAAGATCCTGCAGCTGCTCTCGGCCGCCCGCCGCAAGGGTGAAGGCGATGCCGGCAAGCTCGGCCCCGACGCCAAGAGCCAGGTGACCGTTCGCTACGAAGACGGCAAGCCGGTCGAGGCCGTCTCCATCGTTCTGTCCACGCAGCATCTCGATGACAGCTGGGACTCGAAGAAGGTTCGCGCCGTTGTCGAGCCCTATATCCGCGAAGCGCTCGGCGACCTGAAGATTGCCGACGATTGCACCTGGTACATCAACCCGACCGGCAAGTTCGTCATTGGCGGCCCGGACGGCGATGCAGGCCTCACCGGCCGCAAGATCATCGTCGACACCTATGGTGGTGCGGCTCCGCATGGCGGCGGCGCATTCTCGGGCAAGGACACGACGAAGGTTGACCGTTCGGCTGCTTACGCTGCGCGCTACCTCGCCAAGAACGTCGTGGCTGCCGGCCTTGCCGACAAGTGCACGATCCAGCTCTCCTACGCCATCGGCGTTGCCCAGCCGCTGTCGATCTATGTCGACCTGCATGGCACCGGCAAGGTCACGGAAGACCAGGTCGAAGCGGCGATCCGCAAGACCATGGACCTGTCGCCGACCGGCATCCGCCGTCACCTCGACCTGAACAAGCCGATCTACGCCAAGACCTCGGCTTACGGCCATTTCGGCCGCAAGGCTGGCCGCGACGGCTCGTTCTCCTGGGAGAAGACCGATCTCGTGAAGGCGCTGAAAGACGCCATCAAGGGCTGAAATGACGGATCACGAAGATCATCCGACCCGCGCGTCCGAAGCCTTCTTCGGACGCCGGAAGGGCAAGGCGTTGCGTGCGAACCACGCGCGCCTGATGGAGACGTTGCTGGCTGAAAGGCTGGTCGATCTCTCCATGCCGCCACCGGCCGATCTTCGCGATCTTTTCCCGGTTCCTGTGAGCCGGCTTCGCCTCGAAATCGGCTTTGGCGGCGGCGAGCATCTCATCCACCGCGCAAGGACCGAGCCGGACACCGGCTTCATCGGCGTGGAACCCTTCATCAATTCGATGGCGAAGCTGCTTTCGAGCGTCGAGCAGACGGGCGCGCAGAATATACGCGTCTATAATGACGATGCGGCCGAGTTGCTGGACTGGCTACCGGCGGGCGCGCTCGACCAGATCGATCTTCTGTATCCTGATCCCTGGCCGAAGAAGAAGCATTGGAAGCGGCGCTTCGTCAGTCAGGTGAACCTGACGCGGTTCCATCGCGTGCTGAAGCCCGGCGGGCTCTTCTGCTTCGCCTCGGATATCGACACCTATGTGAACTGGACGCTGCAGCACTGCCGCGATCATGGCGGCTTTGAATGGACGGCTGAGAACGCTGCCGACTGGCTGACGCCCTTTGAAGGGTGGCCGAGCACGCGCTACGAGGCCAAGGCCAAGCGCGAGGGGCGGTCATCCGCCTATCTGACCTTCAGGAAAATCTAGAACCGTCCGCTTACAAACGGACGGGTTTCGTCAGTGGACTGTCACCGTCTTCAACTGGTCTTCCGCGGCCTTGAAGAAGGTCGAGGAGCGGTTGTCGGTCAGCAGGATCGGCGTGCCGTCCGCGCCGAAAAGCGCCCAGAGATCGATGTCCGGATCCAGATCCGGCGCTTCCGGGAAGCAGCGCACGACATCGGTTGCGGAGATCTTGCGGATATAGGCGACTTCGCCGTCACCCAGGTGTGCAAGGTCGCTGAGCGACAGGGCCGCGGGGACTTGCTTCATCTGCATTTCAGAGCCTCCTTCAGGAAGAGAAGCGGAACGGACGCAATCGACCGTGTTATTACTCTGAAACGGAAATGTTAATTTTCCTTACCAGCCGCTCCGGTTCCGGCCTCATGATATCTACGGAGAGAAGACCGTTCTTCAGCACGGCGGCCTGCACCTGCATACCGTCAGCGAGAACGAACATGCGCTGGAACTGGCGTGCCGCAATGCCGCGATGCAGATAGTCGCGTTCGCCCTGCTCCGTTTGCCGGCCGCGGATGATCAACTGGTTTTCTTCCGTCGTCACATCCAGTTCGTCTTCGGAAAATCCGGCGACAGCGAGCGTGATCCGCAAACCGCCGACAAAATTGCGGGATGGGTCAGGGGCCAGTCGTTCGATATTATAGGGGGGATATCCATCATTCGCCTTGGCAATCCGCTCCAGCGTCTTTTCCATGGCGTCAAAGCCCAAAAGGAGCGGGCTTGCGAAGGTCGTCATTCTCGTCATCGTCCAAAGTCCTTGGGTGAAGCGACTTCATTGCGGACCCGGACTTCCGGCATCGCGCTTGCGCCCAATATGGTGTGTCATTTTCCGCAGCGCAAGGTGGCGGAAAAAGTCGATTGAGAATTGAATGCAAAGCGTTAGTCTCTGCGGCAAATCAGACGCATAGACAGGAAATGCCATGACAGCGCCGCGCAAGATCATCATCGACACTGACCCGGGACAGGATGACGCCTGCGCCATCCTTCTGGCGCTCGGCAGTCCGGGGGATCTCGACATCCTCGGGATCACCACGGTCGCGGGCAACGTGCCGCTGGCGCTCACATCCAAGAACGCCCGTATCGTCTGCGAAGTCGCCGGCAAGACGGGGATCAAGGTCTATGAGGGCTGCGACCGCCCGATTTCTCGCGCGCTTGTCACAGCAGAGTACGTGCACGGTGCAACCGGTCTCGACGGCCCGGACCTCTTCGAACCTTCGATGCCGGTCCAGCCGCAGCACGGCGTCGATTTCATCATCGAGACATTACGCAACGAACCGGAAGGCACCGTGACGCTCTGCACGCTCGGCGCGCTGACCAATGTCGCGACGGCGCTGACCCGCGCGCCGGACATCGCGCCGCGCGTGAAGGAACTCGTCATGATGGGCGGTGGCTTTTTCGAAGGCGGCAACATCACGCCGGCGGCCGAGTTCAACATCTATGTCGACCCGGAAGCCGCCGATATTGTCATGAAGTCCGGCATCCCGATCGTCATGATGCCGCTGGATGTCACGCACAAGGTTCTGACGCTGAAGCGCCGCGTCGAGAAGATCGGCGCGCTCGGCACGAAGGTTTCGAAGTTCATCGTTGACATGCTCGGCTTCTTCGAGCGCTTCGATGTCGAGAAATACGGCTCCGACGGCGGCCCGCTGCACGACCCGACCGTCATCGCCTATCTCCTGAAGCCCGAGCTTTTCTCCGGCCGCATGTGCAATGTGGAGATCGAGACCGCCTCGCCTCTGACCGTCGGCATGACGGTCGTCGACTGGTGGCAGGTCACCAAGCGCCCGCATAATGCGATGGTGATGAAGGATGTGGACGCCGAAGGGTTCTTCGCTCTGCTGACGGAGCGCGTGGGGCGGCTTTAAGCGGATAAATATGAAGGGGGCACGAGCCCCCTTACACTTTCAAAGCCCGTACTTGTCCTTGAACGCATACCACCACGAACCGATGGTGGAATATTGTGCGCGGAACATGCGACCACCCGGGAACGGGTACCAGGGCATGGCGGCAAAGCGTTCGAAGCGGGACTGGTCGCCGTCTATTGCCGAGGCGAGGATCTTGCCGAAGAGATGCGTGCCGGTGACGCCATGGCCGGAATAGCCGTGAGCGAAATAGACGTTGGGCGCGAGCCGGCCCATCTGTGGGACGCGGGTGAAGGAGATGGCGAAATTGCCGCTCCAGGCGTAGTCGATCTTCACGTTGGCGAGTTCCGGAAAGACCTTGGCCATGTTGGGCCGGATCTTCGCGATGATGTCCGAGGGATCGGTGCCGCCATAGATCGTGCCGCCGCCGAAGAGCATGCGGCGATCGGCGGACAGACGGAAATAGTCGAGAATATAGCGGGCATCCTCGACGCATTTGTCGCCAGGAATGAGCTTCTTCGCCAGATCTTCAGAGAGCGGCTCGGTGGCGATGATCTGGGTGGAGGCCGGGAGCACGCGGTCCGTCAGTTCGGGGATCACAGTGCCAAGATAGGCATTGCCGCAGGCGACGACGACGCGGGCCGTGACCTTGCCCTTCTCCGTGTAGACGACCGGCTTGGCAGCCGACTTATCCACGCGGGTGACGGGCGAGAGTTCATAGATCGTGCCGCCCAGGCTCTCGAGCGCGCGGGCTTCGCCGAGCGTCAGGTTCAGCGGGTGCAGATGGCCGCCGGACGTGTCGAGCATGCCGCCGACATAGGCGTCGGTGCCGACTTCCTTGCGGACTGCCGCACGGTCGAGCATGACGTGATCGTTCATGCCGTAGCTCGCCCAGAGCGCCTTCTTGGCTTCGAACTCGCGCATATGGGCGTTCGTATAGGCTGTGTAGATATTGCCGCGCTTCAGGTCGCAATCGATCTTGTACTGCTCGATCAGGCGGTAGATCGTCTGCGCGCCTTCCTGCACCATGCCGCCGACGAAGCGGGCGGCATCATCGCCATAGGCGCGCTTGATCTTGTCGAGACCGGCATTCAGGCCATTGACCACCTGGCCACCGTTGCGGCCGGAAGCGCCCCAGCCGATCTGTGCACCTTCGACGACGGTGACCTGATAGCCCTTTTCGGCGAGGTGGATCGCGGTCGCGAGACCCGTATAACCGCCGCCGATAATGCAGACGTCTGTCTCGACATCGCCCTCGAGCTTCACCGGCTGGCGCTGTATGTTACGCGAGGCAGCGTAATAGGAGCCCGGATAGCTCCCGTCCCCAGCATAGGATAGGTTTTTGGCCATCACACAATCTCCAGATAGGCGCTGAATTCATAGTCGGTCACCTGCTCGGCAAAGCCGGCAATTTCCTGCCGCTTGCAGGCCACGAGCATGTTGCGAAGCAGCGGCGAGAAGACCTCTTCCATGATCTCACCATCCTCGAAGGCATCGACGGCGGAACCCCATTCGGACGGAATCTTCTTCAGACGCTCGCCATAGGCGCGGCCTTCGATCGGGCGCGGCGGCATCCACTTGTTCTTGATGCCGACAAGAGCTGCACCCAGGATGGCCGCCATGGCCAGATAGGGGTTCGCATCGGCCCCCGGCACGCGATGCTCAATGCGGCGCGACTTCGGGCCACCGCCCGGGATGCGGATGGCAGCCGTGCGGTTTTCGAAGCCCCAGGTGATCGAGGTCGGCGCGTGCGTGTCGGGACGCAGGCGGCGATAGGAGTTGAAATGCGGCGCGAAGAGCAGCGTCGATTCCGACATGCCCTTCAGCATGCCGGCGACGCAATGCTTGAAAAGGTCGGTGTTTTCGCCATCAGCATCGGCAAAGACATTCTTACCGCCCTTGTCGACAAGGCTCATGTGCATGTGCATCCCGTTGCCCGAGCGCGTGCCATAGGGCTTGGCCATGAAGGTGGCGGCAAAGCCATGCTTGCGGGCGACACCCTTGATGATGCGCTTGGCGAACATGATATCGTCCGCGGCCTTCAGCGGATCATTGCCATGCAACAGCGTGATTTCGAACTGGCCGATGCCGTTTTCGGCGACGGCAGCATCCGCCGGCACGTTCTGGCGGGCGCATTCGGCATAGACGTCGGAGAAAAAGTTGCCGAAGTCGTCGAGCTCATCGATGGAAAGAATGGCGTCGGAGTCGAGGCGCTTGCCGGTATAGGGCGAGATCGGGGGCTCAGGGTAATCCGGTTCGGAGTCGATCAGGTAGAATTCCAGCTCGGACCCGACGACGGGATAGAGCCCCAGGTCATTATACTGTTTGACGATCGCGGCGAGCGCCTGACGCGGATCGGCCAGGAAGGGCTTGCCGCTTTCCTCGAACATCCACAGCGGCACCATGGCGCTCGGGCGCTGGGTCCAGCGGACAGGAACCGCACCGCGGCCCGTGGGCTCGCAGATACCGTCATTGTCGCCGTGGATGAAGACCTGTTCGGAGCCGATGATGTCTTCGCCCCAAACATCCACGCCGACGATCGAGAGCGGCATGCGGATGCCGCCTCCCAGGACCTTCTCCAGCTGACTCACCGGCACGCGCTTGCCGCGCAGGATGCCGTTGAGATCGCAAACAACTGCCTGAATGCTCTCGATATCCTGATCGAGATCGTCTGTGATGTCCGATTTTTCCACTTTAGTTCCGCCCGGGGTTCGCTCTGCCAAGGGAAAAATCCAAACTTTTGATCAAATTGTCAAGTAGCGACGAAAAAGCCCGCCATATTCGGGGCGGGCTTTGGGTAACAGTGGATGCTCTCCACTGGCGCGATATGGATTTTCATCCGGGCGACAGGCGTCCGGTGGCAGACGGATCAGCGGCAGACGCGAACCGTATACACATGGCGGTAGCCGTGGCGGTCGCGCTTGACCCGCTTCTCCAGCCAGCAATCCCGGCGATGGTGACGCGGCGGAACGACGCGTACACCGCGATCGCCAATCCACACACCCGGCCCGCCATGATGGCGATAGCCACCGTGACGGTGGTGATCGTAGGGGTCTGCGCTCGCAGCCGTCACTCCGAAGCCCGTGAAAAGAAGAGCGGCGGTTGCGGCAATCATGAGATGTTTCATCGAAACGTCCTCCGGTTCTCAGGTTATCATCGCAAGAACTCCGATTGACAGGTTCTTGTTCCAGAACGATGGCGACCATCTCTTCTAAGCGATTGCAACAGGGCCTTCCAGTGGAAACACCGGACCGTACCGACAAGGGCTCTCTCGTGCTTGAAATACCGGCTTTCCCGCTATAAGAACCCCGCCCATACACAGATTTTCAGGAGACTTTCGACATGACAGCGCGCAATCTCTTCCTCCTGCCCGGCGACGGCATCGGCCCGGAAGCCATGGCGGAAGTCCGCAAGATCATCGGCTGGATGAACGAGGCCAAGGGCGCGAATTTCGTTACTGACGAAGGTCTCGTCGGCGGCTGCGCTTACGACGCGCATGGCGCGGCCATTTCGGAAGCCGACATGGCGAAGGCCATGGCAGCGGACGCCGTTCTCTTCGGCGCCGTCGGCGGCCCGAAGTGGGATGCCGTTCCTTATGAAGTGCGCCCGGAAGCCGGTCTCCTTCGCCTGCGCAAGGATCTGGAACTCTTCGCGAACCTGCGCCCGGCCATCTGCTATCCGGCGCTGGCTTCCGCGTCCTCACTGAAGCCGGAACTGGTCGAAGGTCTCGACATCCTCATAATCCGCGAGCTGACCGGCGGCGTCTATTTCGGCGAACCGAAGACGATCACCGATCTCGGCAACGGCCAGAAGCGCGCCATCGATACGCAGGTCTATGACACCTACGAGATCGAGCGCATTGCCTCCGTCGCGTTCGAAATGGCCCGCACGCGCAAGAACGCCGTCTGCTCGATGGAAAAGCGCAACGTCATGAAGTCGGGCGTGCTCTGGAACCAGGTCGTCACGCAGACGCACAAGGACAAGTATCCCGACGTCAAGCTCGAGCACATGCTGGCCGATGCCGGCGGCATGCAGCTGGTGCGCGCGCCGAAGCAGTTCGACGTCATCGTCACGGATAACCTCTTCGGCGACATGCTCTCCGACGTTGCCGCCATGCTCACGGGCTCGCTCGGCATGCTGCCGTCCGCTTCGCTCGGCGCACCGGATGCCAAGACCGGCAAGCACAAGGCGCTCTATGAGCCCGTCCATGGTTCGGCGCCCGACATCGCCGGCAAGGGCGTTGCGAACCCGATCGCCATGATCGCTTCGTTTGCCATGTGCCTGCGCTATTCGTTCAACATGGTAAAGGAAGCCGACAATCTCGAGAAGGCGATCGCCAATGTTCTCGACAAGGGCATCCGCACCGGCGACATCATGGCCGAAGGCGCAACGCGCGTCGGCACGGTCGAAATGGGGGACGCAATTTTGACGGAATTCAAGGCTCTTTCTGCCTGACATCGCTCATCATGTGTCGGAGCGTCGCACCCGTTGAAACGGTGCGATGCTCCGTGCATCTAAAGAGCCGCACCCCCCGTGTTTTCGATCCGCGCCTGCCGCGCCCGGATCCCTTGCGAAAGGCGACTGACGCAGATGATGGGCCTCGACGGCTTTCTGAACTGGCTCGCGGAGCGCCGCGCGCAACATTCCGCCTCCACTCCCCGGATACGATGGAAGACATGGGCCGCCGTCACGCTGGTGCTGGTGGTATTTGCCATGGTGTTTCGCGACAGCGCATTGACCATTGCCGCGCGCCAGGAGCCTGAGTGGCTCAGGGTGCTGGCCGAAAACACGACCGATCTCGGTAAATCGTGGTGGAGCCTGACGCTGACGGGCGTTGTCTTTATCGGAGCGATGGTTGCCCTGAAGCTGGTCACCGATGCAGCGGCGCACGTGCGCCTGCACTATGTGGCAACAGCTTCGGCCTATGTATTCCTCAGCGTCGCGCTCTCCGGGATCATCGGGAATATCGTCAAGCGTATCATCGGCCGCGCCCGACCGCCGCTTTTCGACGCGGAAGGGGCGTTTCACTTCAAGTCCTTCTCGGGCCATCTCTACGAGAGCTTCCCCTCCGGCCACTCGACAACGGATGGCGCGATGGCGATGGCGCTCGCGGTGCTGTTTCCGCGCTACCGCGTCGCCTTCTTCCTCGTGGGCGGCTTCCTGGCGCTGACGCGCATCATGGTCGGCGCGCATTACCTGAGCGACGTGATTGCCGGCTACTCGTTCGGCCTGTGGTATGCCTATATGAGCGCGCTCTTCTTCGCCAAGCACGGTTTTTCGCTGAAACAGCCCAAGTGGTGATTAGGCGACCGCCGCACGGCGACCGCCCAGCATCAGCAGCGACACAACCAGCGCAATAACACCGCACAGGCCGATAACGGCCGCCATCGTCACCGGCGTGCCGTCGAAGACCGCACTGACCCCGACGATGGCCGCAGCGCCGATCAGCATCTGCATCGTGCCACCCAGCGAGGCTGCCGTGCCGGCGATCGGTCCATGCTCTTCCAGCGACAGAACCATGGCCGTCGGGATCACCAGACCGAGGAAGGCGTTGGCGACAATGAGCAGGCCGACCAGCATGACGAAGGTGCCGATGCCCGTGGCAAAGACGATATAGAGCAGCACGGTCGCCACGGCGAAACCGGCCACGCAGAAGCGCACGACCGGCATCGCCCCGAAGCGGTTGCCGAGATTGGCCGCGAACTGGCTGGAGCCGAAGAAACCCAACGCATTGAGTGCAAAGGCGAGACTGAACTGCGTGGACGTCAGGCCGAAATACTGCGTGTAAAGAAACGGCGCCGTTGCGAGAAAGGCGAAGAAGCTCGCCATGCCCGCGCCGCCGATCAGCGTCTGGCCGATGAAGTTGCGGTCGCGGATCAGCACCTTGAAGGCGGCGACCATGCCGCTGAGTTCAAAGGGCGTGCGATATTCCGGATGCAGGGTTTCCTTCAGGCTGAAGCGCGTGAGCAGAAGGCTGACGCCCGCCGTGCCGGCTGCGAACCAGAAGACCGCCGGCCAGCCGAAGGCCGCCATCAGCCCGCTGCCGCCGAGCGGCGCGAGCATGGGCGAGACCGACGTGACGAGCATGATCGTGGACATGAGCCGTGTGGCGTCGCTTCCGGTGTAGAGATCGCGGATGACGGCACGCGGGATCGACATGACTGCTGCAGCACCCACGCCCTGAACGAAGCGGGCGGCAATCAGCCAGCCCATGGAGGGCGCGAGCGCGCAAGCAGCAGACGCGACGAGGAAGAGGCCGAGGCCGAAATAGAGCGGCGGTTTGCGCCCGACACTGTCCGACGCCGGGCCATAGATCAGCTGGCAGATGCCGAAGGCCGAGAAGAAGGACATGAGCGTCCATTGCGCGGCGGCGGCATCGGCGTGGAGATCGGCGGCAATCTTGGGCAGCGCCGGAATGTACATGTCGATCGCCACCGGCCCGACAGCGCCGAGCAGCGCGAGGATGATCGCGAGCTTCAAGATTTCCGGTTTCATGGGGATTGCCGCCTGAACTTTATATTAGAAATGTCTTTTCCAAATCTCAGATTCGACCCTGCGCTACAAGGCGCGATGGCTCAATAGTTTTGAACGCCGGATTTGTAATCTTGATGAACCGCAAGGCGGCGTCTGTAACTTTCCCGACACATATTCACGATAGGGCATTGTTTCCTAACCCCATCCGGGGTAAGGGGGCCGCTTCGCGCGCCGGGGTCGGGTTTTCCCTCCGGCGCATCATCTTTTCCGGGGCACGGACTTTAGGATTGATGCTGAAAACACCCTATTACCTGATCGACAAGTCGAAGCTTCTTCCCAACATGGAGAAGATCGCATGGCTGCGCGAGAATTCGGGCGCGAAGTCTCTTCTCGCCCTGAAATGCTTCGCCACGTGGTCGGTCTTCGACCTGATGAGCGAATACATGGACGGCACGACGTCGTCTTCGCTCTATGAAGTGAAGCTTGGCCGCGAGAAGTTCGGCAAGGAAACGCATGCCTATTCGGTCGCCTATGGCGATGACGAAATCGGCGAAGTGGTCGAGAACTGCGACAAGATCATCTTCAACACGATCAACCAGCTGGAACGCTTCGACGCGGCCTCCGCCTCCAAGGTGCGCGGTCTGCGGGTCAATCCGCGCGTCTCGACCTCGGAATGGCTGATCTCCGACCCTGCACGTCCGCATTCCCGCCTCGGCGAATGGGATGCCACTAAGATCGAGGCCGTGGCCGACAAGATCACCGGCTTCATGTTCCATAACAATTGCGAGAATGACGATTTCGATCGCTTCTCGGAGATGCTAGGCAAGATCGAGGCGGATTTCGGTCATCTGATCGCGAAGATGAAATGGGTGAGCCTCGGCGGCGGCATCCACTTCACCGGCGAGAACTATCCGATCGACAAGCTCGCCGACCGGCTGAAGCGCTTTGCCGACACCTATGGCATCCAAGTCTATCTGGAGCCGGGCGAGGCTTCGATCACCAAGTCGACGACGCTGGAAGTGACCGTGCTCGACACGCTCTACAACGGCAAGAACCTCGCCATCGTGGATTCGTCCATCGAGGCGCATATGCTCGACCTGCTGATCTACCGGCAGTCGGCCAAGATGGCCCCGAACGAGGGCGCGCACGAATACATGGTCTGCGGCAAGTCCTGCCTTGCGGGCGATATTTTCGGCGAATTCAAATTTGACCATGAACTGAAGCCCGGCGACCGCCTCTCCATCCAGGATGCGGCCGGCTACACCATGGTCAAGAAGAACTGGTTTAACGGCGTGAAAATGCCGTCAATCGCCATTCGGGAAACCGATGGCAGCATCAGGACGGTCCGCGAGTTCACCTTCGCGGACTACGAACAAAGCCTGTCCTGAAGCGATCCGCTTCACGAAGGTCTCTGACGATTGGACATAAGGAGTTAGTCCCCATCATGAAGAAGAACGTGCTCATCATCGGCGCCGGCGGCGTCGCACAGGTGGTCGCGCACAAGTGCGCGCAGAACAACGACGTCCTCGGCGACCTGCATATCGCCTCGCGCACCAAGGCGAAGTGCGACGCGATCATTGCCTCCGTGCACGAGAAGAAGGCGATGAAGCAGCCGGGCGTTTTTGAGGCCCATGCGCTCGACGCGCTCGATATCGAAGCCACCAAGGCGCTGATCAAGTCGACCAAGTCCGAGATCGTCATCAATGTCGGCACGGCCTTCCTCAACATGTCGGTGCTGCGCGCCTGCATGGACACAGGCGTTGCCTATATCGACACCGCGATCCACGAAGAGCCGAACAAGATCTGTGAAACGCCGCCGTGGTACGGGAACTATGAGTGGAAGCGTGCCGCCGAATGCGAAGAGAAGGGCATCACCGCCATTCTCGGTGCCGGCTTCGACCCGGGCATGGTCAACGCCTATGCCAAGCTCGCCAAGGACGAGTATTTCGACAAGATCACCGATGTCGACATCGTCGACATCAATGCCGGCAGCCATGGCAAGTATTTCGCCACCAATTTCGACCCGGAAATCAACTTCCGCGAATTCACCGGCGTCGTCTATTCTTGGCAGAAGGGCGAATGGCAGGTCAACAAGATGTTCGAGATCGGCAAGGATTATGACCTGCCCGTCGTCGGCACGCGCCGCGCCTATCTCTGCGGCCATGACGAAGTGCATTCGCTGGCGAAGAACATGGATGGCGCGGATGTCCGCTTCTGGATGGGCTTCGGCGATCACTACATCAACGTCTTCACCGTGCTGAAGAACCTTGGTCTCCTCTCCGAACAGCCGGTCAAGCTGGCCGACGGTTCGGAAGTCGTGCCGCTCAAGGTCGTCAAGGCCTGCCTGCCCGACCCCGCATCGCTTGCCCCCAACTACGAAGGCAAGACCTGCATCGGCGACTTCGTGAAGGGCACGAAGGACGGCAAGCAACGCGAAGTCTTCATCTACAACGTCGCCGACCACAAGGAAGCCTATAACGAAGTGGGCTCCCAGGGCATTTCCTACACCGCCGGCGTTCCCCCGGTTGCTGCCGCGATCCTGATCGCCAAGGGCGCATGGGACGTCAAGAAAATGGTGAACGTCGAAGAACTGCCGCCGCAGCCCTTCCTCGCCGTGCTGAACCGCATCGGCCTGCAGACCTGCATCCGCGACGAACAGGGCGAGCGCCCGCTGGAATTCGTCGAGCCCTGAGATCTGGGGCTTCTCGGAATGACAAACCCGCCGGAGCGATCCGGCGGGTTTTTTGTTTTGAAGCTAGGGCATGCCGTGTGGCGCCCCCTCATCGCCTCGCTTTGCTCGGCACTTCTCCCCGATGGGGAGAAGAGGGTGGATGCCGCAGCGTTGCGGTCCCCCTCGCCCCTCCGGGGAGAGGTCCGCCGAGCGGAGCGGAGGCGGGGTGAGGGGCGAAGCGGGAGAGCCTTAAGCCGCCAGCCCCTTTTTCCTCAGCATCGCGTCCGGGCTCGGCAGCTTGCCGCGGAAGGCCTTGTAGGCGTCTTCGGGGTCCATGGAGCCGCCGGACGAATAGATCTTCAGCTTCAGCTTTTCCGCCATCTGCGGGTTGAAGGCGTCGCCGGTTTCCTCGAACGCCGAGAAGGCGTCCGCGTCGAGCACTTCCGACCACATGTAGGAATAATATCCTGCCGAATAGCCGTCGCCGGAGAAGACGTGCTGGAAATGCGGCGAGCGGTGACGCATGACCATGGCGTCGGGCATGCCGATATCCTTCAGCACCTCCGCCTCCAGCGCCATCGGGTCAGCCGGCGGTTCGGCGGCGGTGTGATAGGCCATGTCGACAAGAGCGGAGGACGTGAACTCCACCGTTGCGAAGCCGGCATTGAAGGTGCGGGCGGCGAGAACCTTGTCGAGGAGTGCCTGCGGCATCGGCGCGCCGGTCTCGTAATGCACGGCGTAGGTCTTGAGGATTTCCGGAACGGTCAGCCAGTGTTCGTAAAGCTGCGAGGGCAGCTCGACGAAATCGCGCGAGACGCCCGTACCGGACACGGTCGGATAGGTCACGTCCGACAGCATGCCGTGCAGCGCATGGCCGAATTCGTGGAAGAGCGTGCGGGCATCGTCGAGCGAGAGCAGCGCCGGCTTGCCCTCTGCGGGCTTGGCGAAGTTGCAGACATTGTAGATCAGCGGGATTTCACCCTGCGCGCCGTTCTTCAGGGTCAATTTATGCTGGCTCTGGAACGAACTCATCCAGGCGCCGGAGCGCTTGGAGGGACGCGCAAAGTAATCGCCGACGAACATCGCCTTCAGCGCGCCCGACGCGTCGCGAATCTCGAAGACGCGCGCGTCGGGATGATAGGCCTTCACGTCCTTCAGCTCCTTCGCGGTGATGCCGAAGAGACGGCGGGCGACGTCGAAGCAGGCTTCGATGATCTTTTCGAGCTGGAGATAGGGCTTCAGCTCGCCTTCGGAGAAGTTGAAGCGCTCGGCACGGATCTTCTCGGCATAGTGACGCCAGTCCCACGGCTTCACGTCGTGGTTCTTGCCTTCGGCGGCGATGGCTTTCGCGATATCGGCCTCTTCCTCAAGCGCGCGCACGCGGGCCTTTTCCCAGACCTGCATCAACAGGCCGTTCACGTTGGCCGGGGTCTTGGCCATCGTGTTGTCGAGCTTGAGCTCGGCGAAATTGGCGAAACCGAGGAGCTTGGCCTTCTCGTGACGCAGCTTCAGCGTTTCGGCGATCACGCCGCGATTGTCGGTCTCACCGCCGTTTTCGCCGCGCGCGATCCAGGCCTTGAAGGCGGTTTCGCGGAGATCCCGTCGCTCGGAGAAGGTCAGGAAGGGCTCGATGATCGAGCGCGACAGCGTGACGGCATACTTGCCCTTTTCGCCACGCGCCTCGGCCTGGGCCGCCATGGCGTCCTTCAGGAAATCCGGCAGGCCGGCAAGATCGGCTTCGTCACCGAGGATGAGAAACCAGTTCTTTTCATCTGCCAGAACGTTCTGACCGAATTTGGCGCCGAGCGATGCCAGCCGCTCGTTAATAGCCGCCAGCCGCTCCTGATCGGCGCGCGGAAGCTTGGCGCCGGCGCGGACAAAGCCCTTCCAGTGGCGCTCGAGGACGCGCGTCTGTTCCAGATCGAGGTTCAGCGTCTCGCGGGATTCCCAAAGCGTGTCGATGCGCTTGAACAGCGCCTCGTTCATGCCGATCTTCGAATAGTGCCGCGACATCTTCGGCGAGATGTCCCGTTCCAACGCCTGGATGGTGTCGTTGGTATCGGCCCCGGCTCTATTCCAGAAGATGGAGGAAACGCGTGACAGTTCATCGCCGGCGATTTCGAGAGCAACAATCGTATTCTCGAAGGTCGGGGCCTCGGGATTGTTGGCGATTGTGTCTATTTCAGCTTCGTGCAACTTGAACGCAACATCGAAAGCGGGGGAAAAATCACTTTCCGATATTTGTCCGAAATCCGGCAAACCATTGCGACCGTTCCAGTCAATGAGAGCGGGGTTGATTTTTGCTTCGGCCATCGGAGTTTATCCTCATATGAATCGATTATGATCCGCAATATAGGAGCAGGTTCGGCCTTTGGAACATAGCGTTCCAAAAAAAGAAGCGGTAATCATTGCAAAGATCGGCCTGTTATAATAAGACAACCTTACGAATTGAATGGACCCTCAGACATGATCGAACCGGAATCCATCGGTTTCCTTATTGCAGAAACTGCCCGCCTTCAGAGAGCGGAGTTTGAAAAGCGGATCGCCTCCGCCGGATTCGAACTGACGCCCGGCGAAGCGCGAGCGCTGCTTGTTATCGGCAATCGCTCGGGCTGCCGACAGAACGAGATCGCCGATAAGATGGGCGTCGAGCCCATGACCATGAGCGGGTATATCGACAAGCTGGAGGGGCTTGGTCTCGTTGAGCGCATTCCGGATCCGACCGATCGCCGTGCCCGCAATGTAGTGATGAAACCGAAAGCGGAACCGATGCTGACGGAAATCCGCATGCTGGCCAGGGTGCTTCTGTCGGACATGGTGTCCGAGATGACCGAAGACGAACGTGAAACGCTGCATAATGCTTTGAAAACCATCAAACTGGCCTTGGTCGGCATGTCGGCCGGCCGGGAAGCGGAATGAATTTCACGCCGACAGACGCATGGCAGATGGAAAAGATGCAGCCGCTCATGTCGGAGCGGCGAACGAGCCTGATCGGCGCGTTCATGACGATGATCGGCTCCATCTCGATGTCTTTGTATACGCCGGCCATGCCCGCGCTGGCGCATGCTTTCGGTGTGAGCGGCGCATCGGCCAAATTGACACTTACCTTCTATTTTGCCGGCTTTGCGGCCGCCCAGTTGGTCACCGGCCCGGCGTCCGATGCGATCGGTCGCAGGAAAGCTGCGATCATCTTCATGCTGGTCTATCTGGCGGGCAGCGTCATGGCGGTGTTCGCACCCACGATCGAGTGGCTGATGGCGGCGCGCCTCATTCAGGGCATCGGCGCATCCGTCGGCACGACGGTGTCCCGCGCGATCGTCCGCGACCAGTATACCGGCGACCAATCCGCCCGCATCATGAACATGATCGGCATCGTCCTGGCCGTCGGCCCCGGCATTGCCCCAACGATCGGCGGACTGATCCTGGAGTTCTCCACCTGGCAGGGAATTTTTGTCGTCATGGCTGGAATGGGTATGACAGGCATCGGCATTGTTCTCTTCGCCCTGAAGGAAACGACGGTTCCAGACGCGGCGCGCGGCGCGCCCGGGCCGCTCGTAAAATCCTACGGCAGGCTGCTTGCAAGCGGCCCGGTCATGTCGGCGTCGCTGACGGTCGGGTTTGCCGTCGGTGCTCTCTACATGCTGGCAACGGTGCTCCCGTTTGTCCTGATCGATGAAGCCGGCTTGACGCCTGCCCAATTCGGACTTGGCATGATGGCGCAGACGGGCAGCTACTTTCTCGGCTCCGTTCTCTTCCGGGTGCTGCTCCGGCGGGCCTCCGCAGAGAGGCTGGTCATTCCCGGCCTCGGCTTCATCCTGGTCGGGAGCGTGCTCGCCTTCCTTTCAATCCAGTTCCTGCCCCTTTCCTATCTGTCGGTCATGGTGCCGGTGGGCTTCTATGCTTTCGGGATCGCCTTCGTGATGCCGCACATGACCACCGCCGCGCTGATGCCGTTTCCGCGCATCGCCGGAACGGCTGCCGCGATGCTGGGCTTCATCCAGATGGGTTCCGGGGTTCTGGGTGGAGCTGTCGCCGCGGCGATCGGCGAACCGCTGCTTTCACTGCATGTCCTCATGCCCGGAATGGGCGTCATCTGCAGCCTGTTCTATCTGTGGCATGTCTGCGCCATGAGACGCTTCCAGGCCGGCGACGCCGGTTCTTTTTGATCCTCGTTTGCCTTACGAGACGGCACATCTGCCCGAATTGGGATAGATCGCTCAAATTTTAGACATAGGTTTTATTTTATATAACCACCCTTGCGATAAAACTCATATCCGGCGCATGCGACCGATCACTGCGGTTGCGACCGCGCCTGCGTGTTGTAGCAAGACTGTCCCGGAGGGTGGGTGCATGGCTGTCCTGATCGTTGAAGACAATCCGACAAACGGGCTCATCCTGCGTCACCTGATGGCAAAGACGGGATCTGGCGAAATCGTGGTTTGCGACGACCCAACCACGGCAATTCAGGCCTGCCAGACCCGGCGTTTCGATCTCCTCATGGTCGACCACATGTTGCCCGGCATGACCGGTTTGCAATTCGTGCGCATCGTCCGCGAGTTTGATGGTTTCCAGGAAACACCGATCGTCATGGTGACCGCCGACGCCTCGGCGGGACTTCGCGAGGAGGCGCTTGATGCAGGCGTGAACACATTCCTGACGAAACCCATCGAGGCGCTTGGCTTCACGCAGATGATGAGCCGGCTGATCGCCAATCAAACCTCCTGTGCCGCGCAGTCGGCCTGATCTCTACCGGGAGAGCTTTCTCATGAAAATCCTCGTCAACGCGTTGCTTCTCGCAGGCGCTGTCGCGCTGTCGACCACCGCGGCAGGCTCCAACGCATTCGCTCTGGACAAGCCAGCAGGAGAGCCCGTTCTCACCATCAGCGGCCACATCACTCAGGCGAATGCCGACAAATCGGCGACATTCGACCTGGCCATGCTGGAAAAGCTCGACGGTCGCAAGGCGACGATGGAAACGCCGTGGACGACGGGGCAGACCGAATTCTCCGGCCCCTATCTTCGCGCCGTTCTTGCCGCTGCCGGTGCAAGCGGCAGAAAGCTCATCGTCAAGGCTCTCAACGACTATGCCTCGGAAATACCGTTCGATGATGCCGAAAAGCTCGACACGATCCTGGCCGTGCGCATGAACGGCGCGGAAATGTCGGTGCGAGAAAAGGGCCCCGTCTTCCTCATCTACCCCTTCGACAAGGACCGTTCGCTCTACAACGAGAAATATTTCTCGCGCTCCGTCTGGCAGATCAAGGAAATCGAGGTCGTCGAGTGAGTGCAGGCGGGGATCCGATCAGCGACGTTCTCCAGCGCGCAAGCCTGCGGGCGGCCGTGCTCCAGGTATTTTCCGTCATCCTGCTGATCATCCTCATCTTTCTCTATATGGACATGTCGGACCGGCAGGCCTCGCTGCAAAACAGCATTCGCGAGAACGCCATGTGGGCGGCTTTCCAGCTCGATCGCGAGGCGCATGATCTGGAAACCGACACGCGCCTTGCACTGGCTGGGCCGATCATGGAGCCGGGGCAGCTCAAGTCACTTTCGCGCCGCTACGACATTGTCTATTCGCGCAATGATCTCCTGAGCCAGGGACACTTCCAGGGATTTTTCGTGCAGAGCGGCGATCTGAGCGCCGCCAGCATAGCCATCAACCAGATCGTCAAGTCGCTTGATCGTTTCTTTACCGGGCTGGAAACATCCGCCGATGCTCGGGCGCGCCTCACCACGGCGCTTCCGGCGCTGAACGCCCTGCGTGACGAGACCACCAAGCTGGTGTTGACCTCCAACACCGAGATTTCGGACAATCGCGCGGAAGCCCGCGACGCCCTCATCCACTTGCAGAAGACCTCCGGCGTTTACGTCATTCTGCTGACCCTGTCGGTGGGTTTCCTGATCTTCACGCTGAGGCGGCAGCTCAAGGCCGTGCGCCAGGCGGGCCTCGGATTCAAGGCGATGGCGAACGATCTCGCTTCGGCCTATAATGCTGCAGATGCCGGCAACAGGGCCAAGTCGCAGTTCCTGGCCACGATGGGTCATGAGATCCGCACGCCGCTGAACGCGATCCTCGGCACGGCAGAGCTGCTTCAGCTTTCCGACATCCCGGATGATGTGCGCGACAATGTCCAGACCATCCGCACCTCGGGCGAGGCACTGCTGGAAGTGCTGAACGAAATCCTCGACTATTCCAAGATCGAATACGGCAAGCTGGAAATCGAGATACGACCGGTCAATCTCACCGACCTGTGCAGATCCGTCATGAATATCATGGCAAGCCGGGCGAAGGAGCGCGGCAATGTGCTGGTGCTCGACATGCCGGACCGTCTGCAGAACCCCTGGATCAAGAGCGACCCTACGCGCCTGCGCCAGATCATTCTCAATCTCGTCAGCAACGCCACCAAGTTCACCAGCAACGGCACGGTCACTCTGCGCCTGCGCGAATTCTCCGGCCCGAACGGCCGGCATTTCCTGCGCATCGAGGTTCAGGATACGGGTATCGGCATCGATCAGGAAGGTTGCAAGAAGCTGTTCAAGCCCTTTTCACAGGTGGACGCTTCGATCAGCCGACGCTTCGGCGGCACGGGTCTTGGCCTGACGATCAGCAAGGAAATTGCGGAACGCCTGGCCGGTCGGATCGGCGTGGAAAGCGAAATCGGCAAAGGCAGCACGTTCTGGCTCGAGATGCGGGTCGAAGCAACCGAAGCCCCGGAAATTGCACCGCCGAGCGAACGACCGACTGGGCTCGCGCCGCTCGGACAGCTGAAGGTTCTGCTGGTCGAGGACAACAAGGTCAACCAGCAGCTGGCGCTTCGCTTCCTGGAGCGTCTTGGGCAGAAGGCGGATCTCGCCGCGAATGGCGCTGAAGCCGTGGAGGCCGCGGCCGACACGTCTTATGACCTGATCCTGATGGACATGCAGATGCCGGTCATGAGCGGTATCGAAGCCGCGCGGGCCATCCGCAACGGCCATGGACCCAGCAGCGCTGCGCCCATTATCGCGATGACAGCCAGCGCCTCGGACGAGGACCGCGAGGCTTGCCATGAGGCCGGCATGGACGGGTTTGAGCCGAAGCCTATTACGCTCAAGCGCCTGCACGGCGTCCTCGCAAGTGTCGCCCAGCGTTCTGATGATGCCCCTGTCCCCGAGGTTCTGCCGAACCGGAACGGGTTGCCGCAGATCGAAGACGGGATCGATCCCGCTCGCAAGACGGAGCTGATCGATGTGCTCGGCAAAGAGATTTTCGAAGAGCTGGTCGTCTCCTTCTTCACGGACGCGGAGACGCTCATGCGCGAATACCGCCAGGCGCGCGCGGCCGGGAACCTGCAGGAGGCCGACAAGGCGCTCCACACGCTGAAGGGTGCCGCCGCCAATGTCGGCTTCAAGGCGGTCGCAGAGATCGCGCAGGCCATCAGAGAGACGCCGGACATCAATGACCACACAGACCGGCTCGCAGCGCTCCTGGCGAGCTACACGAACAACAAAGCCGCATAAGCGAGGCCCACATGAAAATCCTGATCGTGGATGACAACAATACCAATCTCCGCCTTCTCACCGGAATGGTGCAGAAGCTGCGCGACTGTTCGCCGATTCCGTTCTCCTCGCCCGCCGATGCCTTGGCCGCGATGCCGGACCTGGAATTCGATGTCGCAATCCTCGACTACATGATGCCGGTTTATAACGGCGTCGAATTCCTGACCGAGATGCTGCATTTCGAGAAATACAGCGGCGTGCCGGTCATTTTCGTCACTGCCGATCATGAGATGACCACGCGCATGGACGCTCTGAACGCGGGCGCCATCGACTTCCTGACCAAGCCCGTCGATTTCCAGGAGTTCAAGGCGCGCGTGCAGAACATAGCGGCGCTTGCCGAGGCGCGGAGACGCCACGCCGAAAGCCTGCAGGACGGGCCTGACCGCAGCGCGTCCGCCTTGCGCGAACAGGAATGCGAGATCATCCAACGCATCACGCTCGCCGCCGGCTACAAGGATCCCCAGGCAGCCCAGCAGCGCATGCGGGTCGCCGCCTATTCCGAGGCGATTGCGCGAGCCGCCGGTTTGCCGGAGACCTTCTGCCGCGATATCCGGATCGCGGCCCCCCTCTTCGACAACACCACCGCACTGGCCTCCGACACGTCTCTGCTGAAGCGCGGCAAGATGACGGAAGCGGATTTTCGCCGGCGGACCAATGCGGGCGAGACCAGCGAAGCATCATCCTCCCTGCTGCAGCTTGCCGCGGAAATCGGCCGCACCTATCGCGAACGCTTCGACGGCCAGGGCTATCCCAACCGTCTGAAGGGGACGGCCATCCCGCAGGCCGGGCGGATCGTTGCAATTGCCTCGAGTTTCGACGCGCTGATTTCGGAGCGCCAGTTCAAGCAGGCATGGCCCTTCGAAAAGGCTGCCGACTACATTCACGGCAAGGCGAACAGCCATTTCGATCCCGCGCTGATTGGGGCTTTCCAGGCGGCGCTTGACGACATCCGGACGATCGCCTTTGCCGACACCGTGCCGATGGGCTTCGAGGCAGCCTGAGCCTTCGATTGAACCGGCCGCGCCGGAATGCTATCAGCCCCTTCCAGGCTGGAAGCAAGAGGACGCGTCATGACGAAAATCACCATCCGCAGGCCCGACGACTGGCATCTGCATCTTCGTGACGGGGCGATGCTGGAAGGTATTCTTCCGGAAACGACGCGGCATTTCGCCCGCGCCATCATCATGCCGAACCTCGTGCCGCCGGTGGCGACCGTCGCCGACGCGACCGCCTATCGCGAGCGGATTGTTGCGGCGATCCCGAAGGGCGACACGTTCGAGCCGCTGATGACGCTCTATCTCACGGAAGCCACGCAGGCCGATGACGTGGCGCGCGGCAAGGCGGAAGGGCTCATCCATGCGGTCAAGCTTTATCCGGCCGGTGCCACGACCAACTCCCATGGCGGTGTGCGCAATCTCGACAAGGTCATGCCGGTTCTGGAGCGCATGGCCGAGATCGGGCTTCCGCTCTGTGTTCATGGCGAGGTGACGACGCCGGAGGTCGATATCTTCGACCGCGAGGCCGTGTTCATCGAGACTGTTCTCGACCCGCTGCGCAAGCGGCTACCGGACCTGAAGGTGACGATGGAGCATGTCACCACGGCGGACGGGATCAACTATATCCGCAGCGCGGACAAGAACCTTGCCGGTTCGATCACCACCCACCACCTGATCATCAACCGCAATGCCATTCTCGTCGGCGGCATCAAGCCGCACTATTACTGCCTGCCGGTCGCCAAGCGCGAGAGCCATCGCGTGGCGCTGGTGGAGGCCGCGACCTCGGGTGACCGCCGCTTCTTCCTCGGCACTGATTCAGCGCCGCATGCGGACCCGCTGAAGGAATGCGCCTGCGGCTGCGCCGGCTGCTTCACCGCCACCAATACGATGAGCTGCCTGGCGCACGTCTTCGAAAATGCCGGGGCGCTGGACAGGCTCGAAGCCTTCGCGTCGCTGAACGGTCCCGCCTGGTACGGACTGCCGACCAACGAGGAAACGATCACGCTGGTGAAGCGCGATGCGCCGGTGACCTATCCGGCCAAGATCGAAACGGGCGCAGGCCCCGTGACGGTCTTCGACCCGATGTTCCCGTTGCATTGGGCCGTCGCGGACTGACACCCCCAGACACAAAAAGGCCGGACCTCTTTCGAGGCCCGGCCTTTTTCTTGACTTGAGAAAACTGGCTTACTTGGAAGGCTCTGCCGGCTTCGCCGCATCCGCAGGCTTGGCCGCATCCGCAGGCTTGGCTGCATCCGCAGGCTTGGCGGCATCCGCAGCAGGAGCAGCTGCAGGGGCTGCATCTGCCGCCGGGAACGGAACCTTCGTATCGGCCAGCGTCTGAAGATAGGCGAGAAGATCGCCACGGTCTTCTTCCTTCGGAAGACCGGCAAAGCCCATGGCCGTGCCCTTCACGTAATCCTTCGGCTTCTTCAGGAAGTGGTAGAGGTGGTCATAGGTCCACTTCTCCGAACCACCCTTGGAGAATTCCTTCATGCCGGCCGAGTAGGAAAAACCTTCGTGGCTGGCGACCGGGCGGTCAACCACGCCCCACAGATCGGGACCGACCTTGTTCGGTCCCCCCTTCTCTCCGCTATGACAGGCTTCGCATTTCTTGAAGATGGCGGCGCCCTTGGTCGCATCGGCCTTGGCAAGCACGACGCCGACGGGCGTATCGGCCTTAGCAGCGTCACCGGCCCCGCCAGCGGCAGCTTCGCCTTCGGCGGCTGCGATCGCGTAGCCGGGCTTCTCGGGCGATTCCGACTTGAAGATGCCTTCCGACAGGATCGACACCGACATCAGAACGAACACGGTCCCCAAAAGAGCACCTACGCCCATGTTCACATGTGAATTCATCTGCTAACGCTCCCCTTAGCGATGTCCGGGTGATCAGTGCCGGCGCATCTTGAAATCGGGCGGAACGTATGTCTTTTAGCGCGCAAGCGCAACAGTTCTTGTTCCTCCCAGACTGAGACGTTTTGCCACTTTTCACATGCGAAATGAAGGCCCCCTTGATGCAGATCAACCATTTTGATCAGTCGCTGGTCCTGATCCCCGCCCGCATGGCCTCGACGCGCCTGCCCGGCAAGCCGATGGCCGACATTTGCGGCGCGCCCATGATCGTGCAGGTCATACGTCGCGCCGTGGAGGCCAATGTCGGCCGCGTGGTCGCCGCCGTCGACCATCAGGAAACCTTCGACGCGGTCACGGCCGCCGGCTTCGAGGCGGTCATGACACGAGAGGACCACCAGTCCGGCTCGGACCGCATCTTCGAGGCACTGGAGAAATCCGATCCGCAAGCGCGCGCCCGCTATGTCATCAACGTGCAGGGCGACCTGCCGACCATCGAGCCGGAAACGGTGCGCGCAGCGCTTGCGCCGCTCGAGAACGACGCCGTCGATATCGCCACGCTGACGGTGGAGATCACGGAAGAAGACGAGAAGACCGCCCCGAGCGTCGTCAAGGTGATCGGCTCGCCTGTTTCCGCGACACGTCTTCGCGCGCTCTATTTCACCCGCGCCACTGCGCCCTGGGGCGACGGACCGCTCTACCACCATATCGGCCTTTACGCCTATCGCCGCGAATCGCTGAAGCGGTTCGTTTCGCTGACGCCATCGGTCCTTGAAATGCGCGAAAAGCTCGAACAGCTGCGCGCGCTCGAAGCCGGCATGCGGATCGATGCCGAAATCGTCCAGGCCGTTCCACTTGGCGTCGACACGCCAGCCGATCTTGAAAAGGCGCGCCGCGTTTTGGCCGCGCGCATGAAGTGAGCACAAGACCATGATCGCAAGAACCAACCGCATTTCCTTCCAGGGCGACTTCGGCGCCAATTCCGACATGGCGGCCCGCGACATGTTTCCCGACATGTCGCCCCTGCCCTGCCAGACGTTCGAAGATGCGTTCAACGCGGTGGAAAGCGGCGATGCGGATCTCGCGATGATCCCGATCGAGAACACGCTGGCCGGCCGCGTTGCCGACATCCACTATCTGATGCCGCAGTCGCGGCTTTACATCGTCGGCGAATATTTCATGCCGATCCGCTTCCAGCTGATGGTCCTGCCGGGTGTGGCAAAGAGCGAGATCAAGACGGTGCACAGCCATATCCATGCGCTCGGCCAATGCCGCAAGATCGTGCGCTCCAACGGCTGGAAGGCCGTGGTGGCCGGCGACACGGCCGGTGCTGCCAAGCTGGTCTCGGAGACCGGCGACCGCTCGATGGCGGCGCTCGCGCCGCGTCTCGCTGCGGATCTCTACGGTCTGGAAATCCTGGAAGAGAATGTCGAGGATTCAGACAACAACATCACGCGCTTCGTCGTGCTCTCGCCGAACGAGACGCATGCCAAGCGCGAAAGCACCGACGAAACCATCATCACCACCTTCGTCTTCAATGTCCGCAACATTCCGGCAGCGCTCTACAAGGCGCTCGGCGGCTTTGCGACCAACGGCATCAACATGACGAAACTGGAAAGCTACCAGATCGGCGGCAAGTTTGTCGCCACGCAGTTCTTCGCCGATATCGAGGGCCATCCGGACGATGAGAACGTCACGCGCGCGCTGGACGAGCTGAAGTTCTTCTCGGAAAAAGTCCGCATCCTGGGCGTCTACAAGGCCCACCCCATGCGCAAACAGTTCTGATCCGGTACGAACACGTCAGCGCACGAGGCGATAGACCTTCAGGTTTGTCGCCTCGGCCGGCGTGATATCCTTCAGGAAGGCCGGCGGGCGGTCCTTCATCAGCGCGGCGGCGAAACCGTCGGGCGCGCGGCTTGCCATTTCCCGCATTTCGCCATCGCCCGGACAGAAGACGACATAGTCGGCGCCCGCATTGCCAAGGATCGCTTCGGCCTTTTCAGGTTCGGCAAGCCCGGCATGAAGCACGACAAGCATTCCCTCCGGATCTCGATGATACGGCGCGGCCAGCACGCTGTGACCGGTGAAGCGCAGGATCGGAGAACCCATGTTGGAGGGGGCCGCGATCATGCCCTTCGGCAAACGGTTCAGCATGTCCAGATTGGCTTCCTTGACGCAAGTCGAAACCCTGTTGCCGGCCGCGGCCGCCTTCGTTGCCTGTTCGCTGCCCGAGGCTTCCGTCGCCAGGAATCCGACGACGAACCAGAAGGACGGAATGCTGGCGAGCGTCATGATGGCGAACGGCAGGCCGGCGGTAACCGATTCCGGATCGCGGCGGCTGATGGCATGGAGTTCCGCCACCAGAACCGACAGCGGCAGGATGGAAAGCATCTGCGGGAAGGTTGCGCCGCGCACCTGCACGAGCGAAATGACCCAGGCCGCGCTCAACAGCACGAAAAGCACGAGATGGACGCCCATACGATCGCCCATCCTGACCCGCCAGCCGGAGACCACCATGGCGATGAAGCCGACGAAATAGAAGCCGCCGACGGTCGCCGGTGCGAGCTGGGCCTGGCGGAAGACCGATTGCGCCTCCGTCACCCTGTCGAGCCAGATCTCCTTGAGCAGAGGATCAAGACCGGCGAGCGGGTTCTGCAGGCATTGCGGCATGACGGTCAGCGCGAGGCCGGCGGCACCAACGCCGATGAAGGCAAGCATCGCAATCCGGACGGTCATGGGCGCGCGGCTCGCAAGGCTGGCGGCCACGAACAGGGCAACGCCGCCGTAGAGAGTGAGGACCAGAAAGCCAAAGGAGAGGTTGTCGCAGGTGACCGTCGTGTAAAGCGCGCGCGGCACGGTCGCAACATATGCAGCACCTGTCAGAAGCGCGAAGAAGAAGCCAAAGCTCCGGGCCGCCGCCGCATAGGGCTGGCCAAGGATAGCCCAGCGCAGGGCAATGATGATGGCGGCAACGCCGAGGAGCGGCGTGGTTTCCGCGCCAACGGCCAGCGCGATGGCCGCCGCAAAAGCCGCGAGCGCGTAGCTCGACGCCCGGTGCAGCGGATCGACAAGGGCTGCCGCAACGATCGCCACCAGCGCCATCTGGACGTTGTGATGATCGATGCCGCCCGGTTCGAAGCGGTGAACCTGCAACAGGAAGAGCACGGTCATCGCCACAGCGGCAAACATGGCGCGCTCGCCTCCAATGCGGCGGGCGCCGAGGCCGATAAAGTAAAGAACCGGCAGGGAAAGCGAAACTGGCCAGACGAAGAGAGCGGTTGCCTCCGCCATGCGCGGGGACAGGAAAAGCCCGAAGAAGGCGATGAGCGCCGCAATCGGCAAATCGACAAACCGTGACCAGTGCATCAACGTGCCGGGCGTCAAGCCGAGCCGATATTGCATCATGTCGAACCAGCCCTGGCCTCGCAGGAAATCCCGCACCTCGACGAGCCGCATGGCGTCGTCATTGTCCGGGCCGACATAGTCGGTGTAGCTCGTGGCAAGGTTGACGAGGTGGAACAGCACGATAACGGCGAAAGCGATCAGTACGGCGAGGCCGAGCCGGCTCCTGCCGGTGGCGACCGGGCCTGCCCGCTCGCTCCCTTTCACTGTCGATTGAGAGAGCGCGACGGTGGATTCGATACTGGCCATAACCGATCCCAGGATAAACGTGACCTTCCACGTCATGTCGGAAGGCGAACTTGCGGGGGTGGATAATTTCGAGGCGGAGACGCCCGGAATTCAAGCTAACTTAACCTTCTCAAGAAATAGTAAAGCGCAAGACAACGCGCGCCCCATCAGGCGCAAAGCGCAAGGAACGGGTCATGGCCACGCAAGGGGCGACGCACGCGACGACGGACGGCATTCTAGACGATCTCGACATCGCCGTTCTCCTGCCTTGCTACAACGAGGCGGCAACGATCGCGGATGTCGTTGCGGGCTTCAAGGCCGCATTGCCGGGCGCACATGTCCATGTCTACGACAACAATTCCACCGACGGCACGGCGCTCAAGGCGGCACTTGCCGGCGCGACCGTGACGCGCGAGCGTCGCCAGGGCAAGGGCCATGTCGTGCGCCGCATGTTCTCCGACATTGATGCCGACATCTACATCATGGCGGATGGCGACGGCACATACGATCCGGACGAGGCGCAGGACCTGATCCGCACGCTGCTGTCGGAAGGGTCCGACATGGTCGTGGGCACACGACGCGGGGTGACGGAGGATGCCGGACGGCAGGGTCATGCCTTCGGGAATGCGATCTTCAACCGGCTCTATCGCATGATCTTCGGCACCGGTTTCTCCGATATCTTTTCCGGATACCGCGCCTTTTCGCGCCGCTTCGCCAAGAGCTTCCCGGCCGTGTCCGGCGGGTTCGAGATCGAGACGGAAATGTCGGTCCACGCCTCGCGGCTGAAAATGCCGGTGAGTGAGCTGGAGCTCTCCTACGGACGCCGGCCGGAGGGTTCGCATTCGAAGCTTTCGACATACAAGGACGGCGCGAAAATCCTCTGGATGTTCGCCATGCTGATGAAGGAAACACGGCCCTTCGCCTTTTTCGGGCTGATCAGCGGTCTATTCCTCGCGGCAAGCCTTGGCTTCATGGCACCGGTTCTGGCCGAGTATATCGCCACCGGCCTTGTGCCGAAGCTGCCGACATGGGTGCTTTCGATGGCGCTGATGATGATCTCGTTCATGATCTTCACCGCAGGCCTGATCCTCGACAGCGTGGCGCGCGCGCGGGCCGAGCAGCTGCGCATCCACTATCTGACGCTCGCCTCCGTGCACCAGTCGCGTCATCAAATGACGCTGCATCGCGGTGAAACGGCCGCTGCCCGTTCCGGCAAGCGCCGCGCCGCATGAAAAAGCTCTTCTGGTTTGCCTTTGCGGGCGGCACGGGGTTTCTCGTCGACGCGGGCTCGCTTTCGCTGATCCTCTGGCTGACGCCGGTGGGGCCCTATGTTGCCCGCGTTCTCTCGATCGCGATTGCCATGGCCTATACCTGGACCATCAACAGAACCTTCACCTTCGGCCGTTCCGAGCGCCATGTCGCGTCGGAGGGCATGCGCTACGGATTGGTGGGCGTGGCCGCCGCGCTTGTCAATTACGGCACCTATTCCCTTTGCCTCATCATCTGGCCGCCGCTTTGGCCGGTGGTGGCTGCCGCCATCGGCTCGGGTGTCGCGATGGTGTTTTCCTATCTCGGCTATTCGCGATTCGTGTTCGGGAAGTAGCGAGGCGTCACTCATGACGAAGTCTTGAATGCGGCCGCAATCTCCCGTCGCATGGCCTCGTAGTCGGCAATAGCCACCGCATCAGCGCCCGAAAGCGGCTCCTTGTTCGTCAGCCGACGAACCAGGATATCGACGACATCCTCCAGACGCCCGAGCTGCTTCCCGTAACTGGCGACATTCAGTATCTTGCGTTCAACCTCGGGATTGCTTGAATGCCCGAGGTCGATATTGAGATTGAAAAAGCCGATCTGGTTTCCGGACGTGTTGAACGCCCAGGTCCAGGGATTGATCGTCTGATCCAGATTGCCGAATACCGGAACCTTCACGTTGCCCATGCGCCTGCCCCCGTGTCTGCCAAAGCCCCAGGGGGAAGACTAGCGCATAAATTGTGCGACGCAAAATATTTCGTTCCGGCTGGGTGTCACACAGTTTCCCAGCCATCCTTCTCGCTGGCGCGATAAATGGCGTCGATGAACAGCTGGTTCTTCTTCGAGCTTTCCAGCGTCACGACTTCCGCCTCCTCCCCCTTGGCGGCGCGGGCGAAGGCTTCGGCCTCCAGGCGGTATTGGCGGGCGTCCTGGAACCGATAATGCCGGGATTCGGCGTGGTTGACATTCGTCACCTCGATCTCCTCCGCGCCGTAGCGGTCGGCGTTGAAGGGCGACTTCACCTCGATGAAGCCGTCGGTGCCGTGGAAGACCATGACCTGGCGGGCGGCGAGCTGCGTGGAGATGTAGAAGCTCAGCTCGAAATCGCCGAAATCGGCGCGCACGGACGAATAGATATCTGTGCCGAATTGCGGATCGCGATCGGTTGTGGCCTGCACGCGGATCGGCTCCTTGCCGGTCGAGAAGCGGGTGGTGATGGCCGGATAGACGCCGATGTCCGGCAGGCCGCCGCCGCCGAGCTCGGGGATGTTGCGCATGTTGCCCGGATCGCGGTTGAAGTATGTGAACGCGCCCTGCACATGGCGCAGACGCCCGATCGCACCCTCCGCGATCAGCATCCGCACGCGACGCCAGACCGGCGAATAGGTGACCATATAGGCCTCGGACACGAGAACCTTGTTGCGATCACGCGCGGCGATGATGCCGTCGATCTCGTCAGCCTTCAGCGCGATCGGCTTTTCGCAGAGCACATGCTTGCCGGCGTCTGCCGCCTTGATCGCCCACTCGGCATGCTGCGACGTGGGTAGCGGGATATAAACGGCGTCGATCAGGTCGGAGGCGAGCATTTCCTCATGCGAGGCAAAGACATGCGGAATGGAAAAGCGGGCGGCAAGCGCTGCGGCCTTGTCCTTGTCGCGGCTCGAAATGCCGGCGACGACGCAGTTTTCCGCATCCTGGATGGCCGGGATGACAAGTTCGCGGCCGATCTTGGCGGTCGATATGATTCCGAAGCGCAGCATTGGGTCTCTCCTCTCAAGGTTTTCCCGATTGGTAGGAAATTGATGCACGTTGCGCAATCGCTTTCGGGTAGCGTTAAATGCAACGCCCGCCTTGATCGCCTCCATGATGCGCCTACATTCGCTTCGGCAACCTTATGAACACCAACATCGCGGAGTTTCCCATGCAGAAGCGCAAGCTCGGCCGGACCGGCCTCGACATCTCGCCCGTCGTCTTCGGCGGCAATGTTTTCGGCTGGACCGCCGACGAGAAGACCTCGTTTTCGCTTCTGGACGCCTGGCTCGACGCCGGTTTCAACACGATCGATACGGCTGATGTCTATTCAGCCTGGGCGCCCGGCAACAAGGGTGGCGAATCGGAAACGATCATCGGCAAGTGGCTGAAGCAGAGCGGACGCCGCCGCGAGGACGTAATTATCGTCACGAAGGTCGGCTCCGACATGGGGAACGGCAACAAGGGGCTGAAGCCCGGCTGGATCAACCGGGCCGTCGAGGATTCGCTGCGCAGGCTGCAGACGGATCATATCGATCTTTATCTCTCCCACTGGCCGGACCCGGAGACACCCTACGAGGAGACGCTGACGGCCTTCGAGGCCCTGAAGGCGGCAGGCAAGATCCGCGCGATCGGCTGCTCGAACCTGAATGCGGATCAACTCGGCCAGTCGCTCAAGGTGGCTGAGGCGAAAGGCCTGCCGCGCTATGACGTTCTGCAGCCCGAATACAATCTCTACACGCGCGACAAGTTCGAGGGGCCGCTGGCCGACCTCTGCATCAAGGAAGACATCGGCGTCATCACTTATTTCAGCCTCGCCTCGGGTTTCCTCAGCGGCAAATATCGCACGCTTGCCGATGCCGAAGGCAAGGCGCGCGGCGGTGGCATGAAGGCCTATCTGAACGAAAAGGGAAGCCGCATTCTGGACGCGTTGCAGACGGTGGCGGGCGAAACGGGTGCAACACCCGCCGAGATCGCCATCGCATGGCTGCTCGCCAAGCCCGGGGTCACCGCTCCGATTGCCAGCGCGACAAGCCTCTCCCAGCTTGAAAGCCTGAAAAAGGCGGCCGCACTGAAACTGGACCCAAAGGCGATGGCTCTCCTCGACGCGGCTGGAGCCTGACGGGTCAGAAAATCCCCGCGCGGCGCAGCAGCCACCAGGCGAGCAACACTGAGACACCAATCGCGCCAAAGGCGGAAATCGTTCCGGCATCGTCATGCTGGAACGGGAGGCCGCCCGTGTTCATGCCGAAGAAGCCGGTGACGAGCGTCGGCGGCATGATCAGCACGGTCATGACCGACATGATGTAGAGGTGACGGTTGGTCTCGATGGAGGTGAGGGAGTTCACCTCTTCGTGGAGCAGCCGGGCGCGTTCCTGCAGCGCATCCACCTCGTGGCCGGCGGCTTCGAGGCGGCTTGTGCTGCGCGCAGAGACATCGGCAAAGCCTTCCGGCATTTCATCTTCGTCGGCCGCGGCGGCATGGCGCATGGCGGTCAGGAGCGTGCGCATGTGACGGTGCAGGCGTACGATGGCGCGGCGCAGCGGCTGCAATTCCTTCTGGTGCTTCAGCGGATCGCGGCTGGAATAGACGGCATCCTCGATCACGTTGAGGTCGGCGGTGATCTCCTTGACCAGCCCGAAAAGCGAGCGCTGGAAATTGGCGACGATCTGCTCGAAAATGTCGATCGGGTTGTCGAACTTGCCGGGCGTCTTTTCGACCGCGAAGCGCACGCTGTCGACGCTTGCCAGCGGATGCAGACGGGTCGTGACGATAAAGCGGCCGAAAACGGCATAATGCAGGAAGCCGATCTCGCGGGTGCTCTGGTCGAAATCGCGCTGATAATCGACCAGCGTCCCATAAAGATAGCCTTCGTCAACATTGACCGAGGGATGGGTCTCATGCGTCGTCAGCGCCACGAGCGCCGCCTCCGGAAGCACGCCGAGGCTTTCGAGAAAGGCAGGCAGGCGCGCATCCGCCAGCGAGAAGTGAAACCAGAAGAAACCGTCATCCGGCAGCGCCTTCACCTCGGCATCGGGAAGCGCCCGGGCGGGCGTGGGCCCCTCGTGTATCTGATAGGCCCAGACGAGGCCGGGGATTTGGGATGCGGGAAGGTGCATGGCGGAGATCCGTTCAGTGATCAGGTGAACGCGGAAGGCTTGGTGCTGTGTAAGCGAGCTTTGGCCCGGAAGTCGAGGGCCAGGATATGAAGGTTTTTTGACAGACCTCAAGTGAGACGCAGAATGATGGCCGGATTGGTCCTCTCTTCGTCCGTAACTTGCCTTTTTTGCTTTGCTGCAGGCCCTAAAATCGGGCTATCAACTGCAATCGAAGGAGCAGAAAATGTCCCACGCCGACACCGCCCTGATCGTCATTGACGTTCAGGAATCGTTTCGCCACATGCCTTACTGGAACCCGGAAGGACTGGACGCCTATCTCGCGCATCAGCAGCGATTGATCGATGGCGCCAAGGCGGCTGGTATTCCCGTCGTGCAGATTTTCCACACGCGCCCCGGTTCGCCCTTCGACCGCGAGGGCGGGCTGGTGCGGACGATGGACGGACTTTCGATCGACCCGGACGCTGTTTTTTATAAGGGACGGCACTCGGCGCTTGCCGGCACCGGGCTCGACATCTGGCTGACGCGCAACGGCATCAACCGGCTGATCATCTCCGGCATCCGCACCGAGCAGTGCTGCGAGACCACGACGCGGCATGCCTCGGACCTCGGCTGGAACGTCGATTTCGTCAGTGAGGCGACCTTCACCTTCCCGATGCAGCATGCCGACGGCACGGTGTTCAGCCAGGCCGATATCGTCAAGCGGACCGAACTCGTTCTGGCCACCCGCTTCGCGCGGATCGTCACCGTGGATGAGGCGCTGGCGGGCCTCGGCGTGAAGAAGGTTGCGTGATGGACAAGCGGGCCGGCAAGGACATGCGCCGCATTCCGATGTTCGTGGTTCTGCCGCCGGACACGCTGCTGCTCGACGTTGCCGGCCCGATGGAAGTGTTCCGCCGGGCCAATCTCGAGCAGGGCGCGGTGCAGTTCGATTACACTTATATCGCGGCCGCGCCTGAACAGGCGACCTCCATCGGCCTCACCGTTTCAGGTCTCGCGCCCCTGCCTGAACAGCTGCCGGACGATGCGTGGATCCTCATCTCCGGCAGTCTCACCGCGCCCGCCGTGCGGGAGCGGAACCGCGACGTGCTTGCGCAGATCTCCCGCTGGCTGCGCTTGAATTTCCGGCCGGGCATGACGCTGGTCACCATCTGTTCCGGAGCGCTGCTTGCCGCCGAGGCCGGGCTTTTCGACGGCTTTCGCTGCACCACGCATGCGGCCTGCATGGCGGAACTCACTCAGCGCGCGCCGCTGGCGCAGCCGCTCGACAACCGGCTCTTCGTCGAGGATCGCAACCGGCTCTCCAGCGCCGGCATATCGACCGGGATCGATCTCGCGCTGCATATCGTCAGCCAGACGACCTCGCCGGCGACGGCGCTGGCAATTGCCCGGCAGATGGTCGTCTACATGCGCCGCAGCGGCAGCGACCCGCAGCTTTCACCGTGGCTGACCGGGCGTAACCATGTCCATCCCGGCATCCACCGGGCGCAGGATGCGATCATGGCAGAGCCCGCAGCCGACTGGTCGCTGGCGCGGCTGGGACGTGTCGCCCACTTGAGCGAACGGCATTTGTCGCGCCTCTTTCGCGAGCATACCGGCATGGCGGCGACCGATTACGTCAACATGATCCGGGTCAACCTTGCGGCCGAGATGCTCGGCGGATCTGATCTGGCGGTCGAAGAGGTTGCCGCCCGCGCGGGCTTCTCCTCGGCGCGTCACATGCGCCGTGTCTGGAACGGCTTTCACGCCGAACCGCCGGCCCGGTTCAGGAGCCGCGCGGGCGCGCTTTAGCGACCGCCTCGCCCGCATCACGTGCATGCCGGACCCCCTTATGGACATCGGCAAGATGTTGAACGATAGTGCGGGCGGGACCAGGCATCGGGCTTGGGGAGGAAAAATGTCTGTCGTGATCAGAAAGGCCGTTCTCGGCCTCGTCTTTGTGTGCTCGTGTCTCTTGTCCTTTGCCGCAGCGCCTGCGCAGGCCGCAACTCCGCCGCAGGAGGTGGTGACGGGCTGGTACAAGCTGATCCTGGAACTTGTCCGCCACACGTCCAACTATTCCCCGCCAGTCGCCGCCCGCTCCTTCGGCTATATTGGCGTGACCGCCTATGAGGCCGTGGCGAGCGGATCGGACAATCTGCAGAGCCTTGCCGGCCAGCTGAACGGGCTCAAAGCCCTGCCGGCGCGCGACAAGGGCGCGATTTACGACGACGCGGTTATCCTCAACACGGTGATGGAGGCCTCCGTCTCCCGCTTCTTCGACCACACCGGGCCGACCGGCCAGCACGTCATGAAGAAGATGGCGCAACGCATGGACGAGAAAGTCTCGGCCGGTCTTGCCGCCGACGTGATTGCCCGTAGCCGCGACTACGGGCAGAAGCTCTCGCAGGCGATCTTCGACTGGTCGTCGACCGATGGCGGCGCCAGCGTCGAGAACATGGGCTTCCCGCTCGAATACAAGCTCTCCGACAAGCCGGGCCACTGGGTGCCGACAAGCCTGATCCGCCAGCAGCAGGTTCCGCTCCTGCCCAACTGGGGCAAGGTGCGCCCCTTCGCCATGCCCACCGGCTCGTCCTGTCGCCTGCCCGAGCCGCCGGAATATAGCGAGAAGCCGGAGTCTGCCTTCTACAAGGACGCCAACGAGGTCTACACGACGGTCAAGGGCCTGACGGACGAGCAGCGGACGATTGCGCGCTTCTGGTCGGACGATCCGATGCTGTCGCCGACGCCGCCCGGCCACTGGATCAACATCGCGCTGATCGTGCTCGATCAGAAGAGGGCCGATCTGCCGACCACGGTCGACACGCTGGCGCGGCTCGGCATTGCCCTTTCGGATTCCTTCATCGGCTGCTGGGACACGAAATTCGTCTTCGATCTCATTCGCCCGATCACCTACATCAAGAAGGTGATCGATCCGAAATGGGATGCGCTGCTCATCACACCGCCCTTCCCGGAATATCCGAGCGGCCACAGCACGCAGTCGAGCGCCGCGGCCTCGACAATGACCCACATCTTCGGCGACGCGCTGGCCTTTGACGATTCCACCCATGCCGCCGACGGGATCAAGCCGCGGCATTTCGCCAATTTCCGGGCGGCGGCCGAAGAGGCCGCCATCTCGCGCCTTTACGGCGGCATCCATTTCCGCCCCGCGATCGAGCGCGGGCTGGAACAGGGCAATTGCATAGCCAACTATGTCAACGCGCTGAAGACGAAGAAGTGAGGCTCCGGTGACGACAATCCTGCGCCCCGCCCTCTCCTTGCTGCTTCTACTGACGCCGCTGGCGGCCATCGCCGAGGACGCGCCGGCATCACGGCCCGTCACGCCGATCTTCCAGGAGGAACAGGCGGCGGAAAGTGGCGTGGACGCGGTCTATAACGGAGACTGGGAGTTCATGGTCGGCGGTGGTGTCTCCACCTTCGACTGCGACGATGATGGCTTCCCTGACATGCTGCTGCCCGGCGGCTCGGGCAAGTCGGTCTTCTATCACAATGAGAGCACGAAGGGTGGGCCGATCCGCTTCAAGGCCATGACATCCGGGCTCGAGGTCGACAATCTGCTCGGCTCCTATGCCATCGATATCGATGGCGACGGAATCAAGGACATCATTCTGCTCAGGCTCGGCGAAAACATCGTCATGCGCGGCAAGGGCAAATGCCAGTTCGAGCGCGCCAACGAGACCTGGAACTTCGATGGTGGCAAGGCGTGGTCTGCCGCGATGGCGGCGACCTGGGAGCGCGGCAACACATGGCCGACGATTGCCATCGGCAACTATATCGACCCGGAAGCCGATATGGAGCCCTGGGGCTCCTGCACCGACAACTGGCTGCACCGGCCGGACGCCGCCACCCCGCAGCGGAAATTCGCCAACCCGCTCCCGCTGACGCCCAGCTATTGCGCGCTCTCCATGCTCTTCACCGACTGGAACCGCTCAGGCACGCCGTCGCTGCGCGTCTCCAACGACCGCGAATATTACAAGGGCGGCCGTGAGCAGATGTGGCATGTCGATCCGGGCAAGGCGCCAGTGCTCTACACGGAAGAGGAAGGCTGGAAATACCTGCGCATCTGGGGCATGGGCATTGCCAGCTACGACCTCGATTTCGACGGCTACCCGGAATATTTCCTGACCAGCATGGCCGACAACAAGCTGCAGGCGCTGGTCACTCTCCCGAAGGACGGCAAGGGTCCGGCATCCTACAAGGACATCGCCTTCGCCAAGGGGGTGACGGCGCACAGGCCCTATACAGGCGGCGACTGGCACCCCTCGACCGCCTGGCACACGGATTTCCAGGACGTCAACAATGACGGGCTGGTCGATCTCTTCATCGCCAAGGGCAATGTCGCCGAGATGCCTGACTTCGCCAAGCTCGACCCGAACAACCTGCTAGTGCAGACGACGAAGGGCAATTTCATCGAAATGGGACTGGAAGCCGGCATTGCCAGCATGAATGTCTCGCGCGGTGCCGCCCTTGTCGATTTCAACCTCGACGGCCTTGTCGATCTTGTCGTCACCAACCGCTGGAAGCCCGCACAGGTCTGGCGCAACGTGACCCCGGACGCCGGGCATTTCATCGAGATCGGCCTGAAGGGCGACGGCGGCAACCGCGACGGCATCGGCTCATGGATCGAGGTCAAGCATGACGGCCATGTGCTCCGCCGCGAGATCACCATCGGCGGCGGCCATGCCGGCGGCTCCCTCGGCTGGCACCATTTCGGCGTGGGCAAGGACACGGACGTCGAGTTCCGCGTCATCTGGCCGAATGGCGAGGCGGACGACTGGCAGAAGGTGTCCGCGGACGGGTTTTATTGGGTGAGCCCGAAACAGACGGCGGTGAAGTGGGAGTAAGGCGCCTACCGCGTATGCGTCTTGAAAAAATCCCAGATCACGCCGGTGGCGTCGATGGGTCCGTCACCATCCGTGCCCGGCCAGCTGTGACCGCCCTGGGGCAAGTCGTAGAAGACGACGTCGGCGTTACCTTTGCAGTTGCTTCGCTCGATCGTGACACCCGGTTGCCGGCTGATGGCGGCAGGTTGCCGGCAGCCATTGGCCTTGCGCCAGAAATCCACGGCGTAGCGCGCCGGCTCGAAGGGCAGCGCCTGCGATCGGGCCACGAAGCGCGTGCTGCTCATGCCGCCGTTGAAGCCCACGACAGGGTCCTGTTCCCCGTGCATGATCAGCATCGGCACGGACGCACGCGGCGACGCCTCATTGCCGAAGAGCGCGCCTGAAACGACAGCGGCAGCGGCAATACGATTGCCAAGAGCGGCAGCGACACGATGCGTCAGCATGCCGCCGTTGGAAAAGCCGGTGACATAGATGCTGCGCGGATCAATTGGCGTTCGCTTCGCCACATCATCAATCACGGCGGCGACGAAGGCGACATCATCCACCCCTCGGCTCTGGGCCTCGCCGCAGCAGCCGCCGGCGTTCCACGTGCCCATCCGCGTATTACGGCCCACACCCTTTGGCGCGGCGATCACGAGACCTGCCCTGCTTGCCTGTGCTTCCCAGCGCGGAATCATCGTTTGCGGATTGCCGCCACCGCCGTGCAGCACGATCACCAGCGGCGCAGGCGCCTTCCCGCGACTGTCGTCCAGCAGAAGATACTCACGTTCGAGCCCGCCAACCCGCAGCGCCTGCGTTGTCGCGCCGGAGGCCTTTTCCTGCATGCGCTCCGCCCGCGCCTCGCGCAGCCGCTCCAAAAGCCGGGGGCGCTCAGCCGACCCTGCGGAAACCGGCACAGCCAGACACGCCGCAAGGATGCCAAGAAGCAGACGTTTCCCAGTCATCTTCAGTTCTCCCGCACGTTTCCCGCATGCTCTCTCGAACCTGCGGCTTGCACAGCATTGATGGTTTGCGGAACCTATTTCTTCTCATGCCCAGCTTCAATTGGTCCTGCAAATTATCCCGAGAAGCGAAGTACCAAAGCACAGGGGCGACGGCGCAAGCCAAAAGGCTGTCGGCCCCCTCGGACTGGCGGACGCCCTCGTGGGCAGAGCGTGGACGTGAAGGATCGCGACCCGCGTCCGACGTCCTCGTCGGCCCGTCAACCATCGCTCTATCCCTCAATTGAGGGATGTCAACGGCATGCTTTTGCGCAGACACCATAGGCTCAACCATTCGATCCGAGTGGTTACGCGGATGACGTTTCAAGAGAGCTGTCAGAGCATGGAACTTGCGAACGGAAGGGCTCGCAGGATTATTTCGGAGCTGGAGGAAATCGTTGCGCATGCAGGCGCAGACGAAACCCTTTGGCAGGAATTCTGCGACAGGTTTTCAGCCCTCATCCCGGGGACAAGCGCGCTTCTCTATGTGAACGACAAGAAGGCGCGGAGAGGTGCGCCCTTCATCTATGCGGGTATTGATGCAAACCATATTCGCCTCTTTGGGGAGCGCTACGCACAGATCAATCCATGGACGGCGTTCAACGAGGATCTTCCGCTGTTCGAGATGCGCCGGACAGAGGATTTTCTGCCCGTTTCGTCGTTTCGCGACAGCGAATTTTACGAGGATTTCCTGAGGCACATTCCTGATATCGATGCCGCAACTGCGGTCAAGTTCTGGAAGGAGCGCGATCGGGATGTGGAGCTGGGCGCCCACTATCATTCCCGCCAGAACGAGGCGGCGAACCGCATCATCGAACCCGTCTTGAGAGCGTTGGTGATGCCTATGCGAAGATCGTTCGATTTGCTTCGGATCGAGATGACGGGTCGCCAGGAGAAGGGACGCTCGGCTCTGGTGGAAAACATCGCCAGCGCCGCCCTTCTCGTGTCGAAGGATGGGCGCGTTCTTTCCGCCAACCGCCAGGCTCAGGCGCTGGCGATGGAAGGCGCCTTCTTCGCCATCGGCGCAAAAGACAAACTGATGATCAGAGACGCCCAGACTGCCGACGCGTTTGACAAGAAGTGCGCCCAGCTTTTCGTCGGCGGCGTGATCACCTCGTACCCCGGCTGCATCACGCTCTCGGAAGGGCCCCGGCGCCATACCGTCTCGCTCTATCGCCTGACGGATGCTGCCGCTGGCATATTCGGCGCCTTTTCAGGGTCGCCGCCTTGCGTGCTGGTCATCATCGACGTGTCGGCCCCTCAAAGCCGGGATCCATCGATCGCGATCCAGCAACGGTTTGGGCTGACAGGGGCGGAAGCGCGACTTGCGATCAACGTCGCCAAGGGCGCATCGCTACCTGAGGCGTCACAAAGACTGAGGATCAGCTATCAAACGGCGAGGTCGCAGATGCGCGACATTTTCGCGAAGCTGAATATTCATCGCCAGACCGAACTCGTCATCCTCCTGCAGGAGTTTCTGACAACGGCCGCATATCAATGACGAGCCGGAGGACCTCACCGTTGTGAAGACGACATATCAAGCGAGATGGACAGGGAGACGCCCATAGCCTCTTCCTGTTCGTGCTCGAAGCAGCCCAACCTGCAAGAGTTGCGGGCTTTACGAATCTCGGTGGATGGCGCCAAAATGCATTTGTCGGAAGATAACGTGGAGTGAACCGCCTCGGGAGACGGAGAGATCATGAAGATCCTTGTTGTTGAAGACGATCCATACTGGCAGCAGGCGATAAAGGGCATTTTGAGCAAGTATCCGGATTACCAGCTTGTCGCTCTGTGCGGAGACCTCCAGAAGGCTCTCAGGTCTATAGCGACACTGGAGTTCGACCTGCTGATTGTCGACCTGGGGCTTCCTGACGGATCGGGAATAGACGCGATCCGCGTGGCGCGGCAACGCCGCCCCGATGTCGACATTCTGGTTGCGAGCGTATTTGCTGACGAGGGCAACGTGGTCGCCGCAATTTTTGCAGGCGCGACCGGCTATCTGCTGAAGGAAAGCGACCCTGAGCACTGGCGTGCCTCGATCGAAGAACTCCGTGCGGGCCATTCCCCCATCGACCCGAGAGTTGCGCGCCATATCCTCGGAACAATCCAGAACATGCGCCACTCTCCCGCGCCAGCATCCAAGGACGTAACGCCTTTGCCTTCGTCCCTCCACAAGGTGGCGCGCCCAGGCGATCCGAGACTCTCGCAACGTGAACTGGAGGTACTTCAGCTGGTCGCGAAAGGCTTCACCCTGGTTGAAGTGGCGCGCCTTCTCGAAGTGTCCGCCCACACGGCCCGCACCCATGCAAAGGCGATCTACCGCAAACTGGAGGTCAGTTCGCGGGGGGAGGCCGTTTTCGAGGCCTCTCAAATCGGGCTGATCTAATCGGAGCATCGCCAGGCCATTGCTGTACAGAGGCACAAGACCATTTGCGTTTGGGTTGCTGATCGTGCTTTCGGCGCTTGCTCTGGCGGCCGGGGCCATCCCCTCCGTCGCCATGCGCATCCTGGCGCGGCGAGACCTCTTGATATGGGAATTGCCGTCGGCAAGGCTCAGTCTTCAGCCTGATGGCCTTGCATGGCAAGACGGGACCACGATTTCACTGCCGGACGCATGGGACCGAAGCCGGCCTGCATTCGGCGGCAAGGCTCGGTATACGTTCACTGTGACCCTGTCCCCGGCAGAGGCCAACGACCGGGCACTTTACATACCGCGCGTGAGCAACAGCTGTGTCATTCTGATTAACGGCAAGGCCTTGTCGCTGGCCGACAATGGACCAATCCCGACCTGGCGATGGAATCGTCCGCTCTATCGCCTGGTGCCGGCGGACATGCTTCGGCCGGGGCAGAACGAGATCACGGTCGAGGTGAACGGCTTGCGCAACAGCCGGGCGGGATTGTCGGAGAGCTACTTCGGGCCACGCGATTTGCTCTATTCGGCCTATCGTCTGCGGAGCTTTTTCCAGATCGAATTGCTTTGGGTGGCCAATGTCAGCGCAATCGTGCTTGCCATTCCGCTTCTCTTCAGCTGGATTCGAGATCGGCAAGGCTCCAGGACCTATGGGCTGTTTGGCGCCGGCTCCATGCTTTTCGGAATTCGCAACTTCCATGGTTTCGCGAATTTCCTGCCCATGCCCGTCGAGATCTGGTGGCCGCTGGTCAGCGCCAGTCTCGGCTGGTCTCTGGTCTTCATGTACAGCTTCCTGCTGCGAATATCCGGTCATTTCTGGCCCAGGTTTGAACGTGCGCTGGTCGTCTTCGCGGGGCTGGGTTCCATCCTGCTATTCATCACGCCGACAGTCAGATTCATGTCCTGGTCGCCGTGGATCTGGTATCTGCCTCTTCTTCTCACAGGCCTCTTCTGTGTCGGCGCATTCACACGACAGGCGTTTGCCAATCCGACGCCGCAAAGCGCCGTTCTGCTTTTCGGCATTCTCGCGCAGATCGGGCCGGCCGTGCATGACGTTCTGTGGATCGCCGGGATAGGGTCGTTCTCGAGCATCCTCTGGATGGCGTTGAGTTACCCGCTGACGCTCATCTTGATGAGCGTCGTGCTGGCCGACGACATGGCCAAGACGAGGGCCGCGCTGGGAAGCATGAACAGCGTGCTGGAAACCCGGGTTGCCGAGGCGCGCAGGGACCTTGAATGGGTCTACGAAAGCCGACGGGCGGCCGAGCGCGACGCGGCCGGCATGGAAGAGCGGCTGAGGCTGATGCGCGACATGCATGACGGCGTTGGAACACGTCTGTCCCTGTTGCTGAGCGGCTTGGCGCGCTCCGAAATTTCACATTCGGAAGTGGAGAATGCCGTCCGTGCGTCGCTGGACGAGCTGCACCTTCTTCTGGATGCGAGGGGGCCAGGCACAACAACCCTGGTCGATGCGCTCGGCAACCTCCGCTACCGGCTCGGCCCGCGCCTGTCTGCGATCGGCGTCGAAACCCGCTGGGAATTCGACGCGACGGCGGAGGCGCTTGTTCTTTCGGCCGAGGCCACGCTGAATGTCCTCAGGATCGTGCAGGAATGTATCAGCAATGCCGTGCGGCACGGGCAGGCAAGATTGATCACCTTGAGCGTCGCATCTTCCATGGCCAAAGCGCCAGAACGCGCCGGAGGCGACAACTCCATGTTGTTCGAGGTCAGGGTTGCGGATAACGGCGTGGGCCTTGGCAACGCCTCGGCCGCCACGCGTGGCGGAGGGCACGGCACTGCGAATATTCACGCAAGAGCGGATGCTCTTGAAGCGACCTTTACCCTGACATCGAGCGAGAGTGGCACCGTCGCCTTGCTGCGTCTACCGCCCTCCTCACGGTAAATCATCTCAGCGTCGCCACCGGACCCGCGAGCACACCAACCTCGCTCTGGGGGCAATCGGCTTGATGCCCCTCAATTGAGGGATGCGACGCATAACCATCGCGCCTACAAAACTGCCTGTCGGCTCTGCACGCAAGCGGAGCAAGGGGTCATTTTTTGAATTGAGGGCTTATCAGAATGGGACGCAAACTGACTGCGGCAACGCTTCTTCTGGCGCTTTTGGGGGCGCCCGCTTTTGCTGACGACATGAAACCGAAAGCCGATACGGCTACAGATGGCATCTTCACCTGGGGCGGGGTTTATGTCGGCGGTTACGCCGGAGGTTCTTTTGGCTGGAACGGTCTGAAAAACCTGAACAGGTCGACAGACGTCTCGCTCTTTCCCGGTGGTTTCACAGCGGGCGGGCTGGTCGGCTTCAATTATCAAATCGACCCGGTTGTGCTGGGCGTCGAAGGTGAGATCGGCGTCGATGCATGGAAGCAGAGCGGGGCCTTTCTCAACGGCAACGGTAATACGCGCAATGCAACATCGGAGGGAACTTATGCCGGGCGCATTCGGGCCCGTCTCGGCTATGCCGCGGCTGATTTCCTCTTCTACGCGGCAGGCGGCGTATCCTTCGCAGACGACCGCGTGACGCAAACCAATCCCGATCTCGGCGTCTCGAACTCAATCCGCAAGGATCTCGTCGGCTGGAATGCCGGCGTGGGTGTTGAATATGCCTTCAACAAGAATTGGACGGGTCGGCTCGAGTACATCTACGACAACTATGGCAAGTCGGTTTATGACTTTCAGTCCCTTCCGGGCGGCTTCGCGAACCGGAGCGTGAGCCTGGAGCGGAACACGATCCGCCTCGGCGTCGCCTACAAGTTCTAGTTCCTTCAAGGCCGCACACGCACGTTCGCACGTGAGATCGCAAGAACCGAACCGGATGGTCGCATGGCAGAACTTGTCATCAACGGGAACGCCCGGGCTGGCCTGACGGTCGCACGTCTTTGCAAACCTCTGTCCGTCGCGGGAGCTTTGTCGGCGGTCTTGGCCGTGGCAGCCCCGGCCCATGCTGCCACGGTCGTCGCATTGGGCGCCAGCCAGACTGCAGGGCACGGTGTCTCGCAGGGCGAAGATTACCCGTCTCAACTTCAGAAGATGCTGGCGGACAGGGGTTATGCAGTGTCGGTGAAAAACGCCGGGAGTTACAACGGCGAAACGACCGCAGCGATGCTGTCACGGCTCGATGGCGTCCTGTCCAGCGACACGAAGGTTGTCATTTTCCAGCCCGGCCGGGTGCGGGAGGGCGATACCAGCCGTTCGGAAAACGTGAAGACGATCAAACAGAAGCTGAAGGCACGGCATGTTGCCTTCATCAAGATACCCAACAAATGGTTCAAAGACTTTCCCCGCCAGACCGACGGCCAGCATCTGACCGCAAATGGCTATCGCCAGCTTGCCGAACGCCTGACTCCCATGGTGATCCACAGTTTGAAATCCAGAGATTGACCGATGAGCACGCAAAGCTTCACTTCCCCTCTTGCAAAGGCAGGCGACGTTTACGAGCAGATGAGGGATATCGTCTCGCATCTGCATGTTCTTCGCGAATCCTCCTCCCAACAGGATTGGACCGGGCTTCTGCGGGACGAGATGCGCTCGAGCAAATGGCTTCCCATCGCGCATCTTTGCCCCTTCACGCGGCGTTCCTACGAAAAACCCAGAGGCTATGCCGGCGACGCGGTTATTCTGGATTATATATACGGGATCGAAGCTTCAGAGTCGCCGTCTCCGACAGGACTGGCGCAGGATGTCTTTGAATTCACCAGAAATTCCGCCGCCTGCCGTGCCGTGCGCTATCGCAGGACGCTGATCGCGCAGCTTGTCGATGAAGCCGCGTTGCGCAAGAAATCGCCCTCTATTCTGTCCGTCGCAGCAGGCCATCTGCGCGAGTTCGATTTATCGCTCGCCGCACAACGCCGCGCCTTCAAGCGCTGGGTCGCACTTGATCAGGACAACCTCTCGATTGATCTCGTGAACGCCACCTACGGCAACGCCGGCGTCAGCGGAGAGCTTGGTTCCGTTCGAGATCTGCTGGTCGGGAAGAAGCAGTATGCCGGTTTTGATTTCGTGTATGCGGCCGGGCTTTTCGACTATCTGCCGGACGATGTTGCGCGACGGCTGATTGTGACGATGGAAGGCATGCTCAATCCCGGCGGACGGCTGATGGTTGCGAACTTTCTCCCCAACATCCTGGACGCCGGCTACATGGAAACATTCATGGACTGGCATCTCATCTATCGCGATGAAGGCGATATGCTCGGCCTTTTCGAGACCGGCCTGTTCGACAACGATGCGATCAAGATGCATCGTGATCCTGACCACAACATCGTCTTCGCCATAGCGACAAAGGCGGAATAGTCACAGCACATCTGCCGACAAGCTTCGACAAAGCTCAACCGCATCAGCCGAACGCCTGGCCGATGCAGCGATCATCGCTTGCTTGCGAGCAACGCGTGCAGCCATTGCACGGCGTTCGTTGCTCCGCGCACGCCGCTATCTGTCAATGAATAAAAGAGGAGAAAGCACGCGGACACGCTTGCGGACCGCGGGGCGACTTCATGAAGCTAAAACTGGCTCGAAAGGTTGGAAATGGCGCACCCGAAGAGATTCGAACTCCTGACCCCCAGATTCGTAGTCTGGTGCTCTATCCAGCTGAGCTACGGGTGCGTGTTCCGCGGCGCTTCTTGTCGAAGCGGCGGTGTGGGGCTCTCCTAAAGGGTTGCTTGCGGGAATGCAAGCGGGATTCGGAAAAAATTTTGTGTCACCAGCGATTAAGATCCGGAGGACGGGCTGGGCGTCCCCTGGGAGGGCTGGCGGCGGAAGCCGTCGATGGCGATGGGGCGGTCGGGGATTTCAATGCGGAAGAGCGTGCCGGGCTGCGCTTTTTCGACCAGCGCGATCGTGCCGCCATGGGCGAGCACCAGCTCGCGGGCGATTGCAAGGCCAAGACCCGTGCCGCCCGATCGGGCCGAGCCGCGGAACGCCTTGAAGAGGTTCTCCCGCGCCTTTTGCGGCATGCCGGGGCCGGTATCGTCGACGGAGATCGAAACGACGCTGCCTGTCCGGTAGGCCGAGACCGTCACCTGCTTGATCACCGCCTCGTCTTCCGGCTCGTTCATCAGCGCCTGAACGGCGTTGCGCGCAAGATTGTGGATGACACGGAAGAGCTGGTCGGGGTCGGCATCGACGGTGAGGTCGTCCGGAATACGGATATCGAAGGTGATGCCGGCCTCGGCGCCGACGCCGGTCAGGACGTCGCAGACGTCGTGCACGACCGTCTTCAGACGCAGAAGCCGGCGCTTCGGCTCCGCCTCGCTCGCCTTGCCGAAGGACAGCACGCTGTCGGAATAGCTGACCGCCCGATCGATGGTGCGCAGCAGCTTCGGCGCGAGACGCTTCACCATCGGGTCCTCCGTGTCGCCGAGACGGTCGGAGATCAGCTGGGCGGAGGCGAGGATGTTGCGCATGTCATGATTGATCTTCGAAACCGCAAGGCCCAGCTCGGCCAGGTTCTTCTGCTGGCGCAGCGTCTTCTGCAGTTCCTTCTGCATCTTCTCAAGATGACGACCAGCGACGACGAGTTCGTCGGACCCCTTGCCCGGCTCGAAAATGCTGTCGGCAGCCTCGGGCTGTTCGGAGAATCGCTCGATGCTGTTTGTCAGCCGGCGGATCGGGCGGATCATGATGCGGTTGATCGCCATGAAGATGAGACCGGCGGAAATCAGCGAGACCACCAGCGAGATCAGGAGCACGTTCTGCGAATAGGTGAGCATGGCAGCGCGCAAACTTGCATCCGCCATCACCACTTCAATCTTCATGTCGGTCTTGTTGATCGGACAAAAGACGCGGATCACGCGGTTCCCGCCAAACAGCAGTTCATCGAAGGCGTCGTAGATGGCGCGTGGCAGCGAAACACTGTCGAGATCGTACTGGTAATCCACTGTCGGCGGCATATCGGCAACGGCAATGAGGTGACGCATGCCGTCCTTGGTCAGGACGATCGCCTTGGTGTCCGTTGCCATGAGCGTGTCGTCGCGCACCGGTTTCGGAAGCACGACGTCCTTCAGCCCGTCCACCACCACGGAGGCAGCAGCCGCGGTGTTCAGCCGGTCGGACAGCCAGTTGAGACGCATATTCGCGATCGCGGGCAGGAAGATCAGGATCTCGGCAAGCGTGACGAAGGCAAAGGTCAGCAGGAGCAGACGTCCGGACAGGCCGCTCCACAGACGAACCTTCGTCTCATGGACCGCAGCCGCCGTCATTTCCTGCTTGCCGTCCCTCAACGTGATCCCGCCTCCTCCTGACGCCCGCTGCGCCCGGCTCGCGGCATTATAGCGGCTTGTAATTCTTACGCCACTGCAATCGAAAACGCCCGGCACATTGGCCGGGCGTCCGTCTTGTCTTGTCTTGTCGTGCCGCGAGGCAGGATGCTCGTCAGAATTCCTCCCAGCCCTGGCTGCTGCCGCCACCGGCGACCTTCAGCGGCCGCGGTGAGGGCGTTGCGGCGGCGCGGCGCTGTGGAACGGCTGCCGGCAGGGCTTCAGGCGCTGCGCGCGCGGCTGTCGTGCGCTCGATCCGGGCGGCCGATTCCGTCAGCCGGAACCAGGCGATCAGCTCGGCAAGACTTGCGGCGTCCTGCGACAGCTTATGGGTGGCGGCGGAGGTTTCCTCCACCATGGCGGCATTCTTCTGGGTGACCTGGTCCATCTGGTTGACGGCCGTGTTGACCTCGGCGAGACCGACCGACTGCTCCTGCGCGGCGGTGGCGATCGACTGGATATGCGCGTTGATGTCGCTGACCTGGCTTTCGATCTTCTGCAGCGCTTCGCCGGTCTTGTGGACGAGCTTGACGCCGGCACCCACCTCTTCGCCGGATTTGGTGATCAGCGTCTTGATGTCCTTGGCGGCATGCGCGGAGCGCTGTGCAAGCTCACGCACCTCCTGCGCGACCACCGCAAAGCCCTTGCCCGCATCGCCCGCGCGCGCAGCCTCGACGCCGGCATTGAGCGCCAGAAGGTTTGTCTGGAAGGCGATCTCGTCGATCACGTTGATGATCTGGCTGATCTCGCTGGAGGCCTGTTCGATGCGGCCCATGGCCTCGACGGCATCGCGGACGATCACCGCCGAGTGGGCGGCATCGGACGTCGCCTCGCCGACCATGCGGCTTGCTTCCTGGGCGCGTTGCGAGGAGGTCTTCACCACGGCGGTGATTTCATCGAGCGCGGCTGACGTTTCCTCCAGAGCCGCGGCCTGCTGTTCGGTGCGGCGCGAGAGGTCGTCGGTCGCCGCGCGCAGCTCCCTTGTGCTGTCGTCCATGCTGACGGAACTGCCGCGCACGTTACCGATTATGCCCGACAGCGCCTCGAAGGTGGCATTCACATTCTTCTGAAGCTCGGCGAAGGCGCCCTCGAAATGGCCGGTCATCCGGCGGGTCAGATCGCCACCGGCCAGAAGCGCAACAGCGCTGCCCGCTTCGCCGAGGCCGTGGTCAACGTTTTCGACGAGACGGTTGACGTTCTCCGCAAGCCGGTTGAGTTCAGGGTGACCGAAATCGCCCGCGATCCGGCCGGTGAAGTCACCGGCAGCGGCACGGGCCGTCGCTTCCGTAATCGCCGCCTGGAGGCGGGAAACGTTGACGCGCTCCTCTTCCTTGGAAAGATTGAGGTCGCGAACGGAAAGACCATTCTGGCGGAACACCTCGACTGCGCGCGCCATGTCGCCGATCTCGTCGGTGCGGTCCAGGAAGGCGACATTGCGGCCGTAATCACCGGCCGCCATTTCGGTCATCTGCCCGGTGAGCGTCAGGATCGGATCGGCCAGCGAGCGTTTTGCAATGACAAAGGCGAGGAGGAGCCCGATCGAAATGCCACCAACGGCAACCGTCGCGACGATGGACAGCATGAGCGTCCGGAAGCCCGCGACCTGATCGGTGATATCGTCAAGCACCTTCCGATCGACATCGACGATTTTGTCGATATCGGCCTGGAATGCCTTGCGGTTGGCGCGGTTGGCTTCGTTATTGCCCTGCTTGTTGGCTTCCGCCGGGGAGACTTCGGTACCAAGGCGTGCGGTTTCCATCCGGAATTCGCGGAACTCCTTGGCGCGGGTCGCCATCGCCTCGAAAGCCTGCGCCTGCTCGGCAGCGACCAGTGGCCGCCACTGGGTCATCAATGCATCGATATCGGCAAGGCGCCTGGTCAGGCCGTCCGCGAACTGCTTGGCTTTTTCGGTGTCCGCGGCGGCGTAAATGCCACGCGCTTCCATGACGACAGCAGTCACAAGACGGTTCAGCTTTTCGCCCAGATATGCCCGCTCGGAGACGTTCTGGAATTCGGAGAGCCTCTGATTGTATTTCTCGACGACAAATATTCCAACGCCGCCCAGCATGAATGCAACGACACTCATGATCGCCACCAGCGACAGAATTCTCGCTTTGATCTTCAAATCTCTCTCCACCCTGTGTCTGCAGACAGTCGCAACCGACCAGGTCACCTTAGGAACATGTCAGTTAGCAAAGACTTAATTTAAATCGTCAGATATGCTTGTCGGGGCACGCTTGCCCGTGCCGCTCAATTTGCGGTGCAACGCCTGCAGGAATTGACTTTCTGGCGGATTTATATCAATAAGCCGCCACGTCGATGGATCGATGGTGCCTGGCGCCCTCTTTCCGGACGAAACGCTCCTTGCAAAATCTTGCAAATTCAAGAAGGGCCGCACACCGCGGTATTAAAATAAATGTCTACGAAGCGTACCTACCAACCCTCCAAGCTTGTTCGCAAGCGTCGTCACGGCTTCCGCGCCCGCATGGCAACCGCCGGCGGTCAGAAGGTTCTCGCAGCTCGCCGCAACCGCGGCCGCAAGCGCCTTTCGGCCTGACAAGCGGTCCCGCCCGATGGCAACGCACGGGCAGGACGCCTCAATTCACGATAAAAAGACTGCGGGGCGGCTGAAAAGCCGGCCCGAGTTTTTGCGTGTCCGCGAGGGAGAACGCCGCAAGGGTCCGTTCTTCATCGTTGAAGTGCTTGACCGCAAGGCGCCTGAAGAGCCGCCGCGTGTCGGCTTCACGGTGACAACCCGCCAGGGCAACGCCGTTGAACGCAACCGCATGCGGCGCAGGCTGAAGGAAGTCGTGCGGCTTTCCGCACAGTTTGCAATGAAGCCCGGACACGACTATGTGATCGTCGCGCATCGGGACATGCTTTCCGCTCCCTTCGAGCGGCTGACCCAGGCCATGTCGGCGCGCATCGCCGGCACTGACATCAAGAAGCGGCCGCGACCGGCCAGCTCGGGAAAATCTGATGGAAAATAACCGCAACTATATCGTCGCGATCGCGCTTTCGGTCCTGATCCTGTTCGGCTGGCAGTATTTCTACATGGGCCCCCGCATGGAAGCCCAGCGCCAGGCCGATCTGGCCAAGCAGACCGCACAGGACGTGGCAAGCCAGCCCGCCGCCAACGGCAATGCGGCCGCCCCCGCTGCCACGCCGAATGGCGCCGTACCGCCGGCAGGCACGACCGCCGGTGCTGTCAGCCGCGACGCCGCGCTTAGCACCAGCGGTCGCGTCGCCATCGACACGCCCGACCTTTCCGGCTCGATCAACCTCCGCGGCGCCCGCTTCGACGACCTGAAGCTGAAGAAGTATCGCGAGACGGTCGCCAAGGACAGCCCGATCATCACGCTGCTCAATCCGGCTGAAACGGCTGACGGTTATTTCGTCGAGCTCGGCTATATCGGCGGCACCGCTCTTCCGGGCCCGGCCACTGAATGGAAGGCCGATGCGAACGCCAAGCTGACGCCGACGACGCCGGTGACGCTCACCTATACGAGCCCGGACGGCCTGACCTTTGCCCGCACCATCTCGGTCGACCAGAACTACATGTTCACGATCACCGACAAGGTGACGAACGGCGGCCAGCAGGCGGCCTCGATCGCCGGCTATGGCCGCGTCACGCGCTACAAGGAGCCCGAGACGCCGTCGACCTACGTTCTGCATGAAGGCTTTATCGGCTGGCTCGGCGCCAACGGCCTGGCAGAAGAGAAGTACAAGGCCGCCAAGGACAAGCCGCTCAACTACGATAAGACGACGTCCGGCTGGCTCGGAATGACCGACAAATACTGGGCAACGACAATCATTCCGCCGCAGGCGCTGGAATACGATGCCCGCTTCACGCATTTCGAAGACGGCACGCCGCGCTTCCAGGCCGATTACAAGACCGCAGGCGTTTCTCTGGCTCCGGGTGAGACCAAGGAACTGAAGAACCTCGTCTTCGCAGGCGCCAAGGAAGTTCCGGTCGTCGATGGCTATGCCAAGGACGACTCCTGGTTCGGCCGGATGACGAACGGTCTCATCGGTACGAAGACGGTCGAGAAGGGCTATGACGTTCCGCGCTTCGACCTTCTGATCGACTGGGGCTGGTTCTACTTCTTCACCAAGCCGATGTTCGCGCTGATGGACTTCTTCTTCCGCTATTTCGGCAATTTCGGCCTGGCGATCCTGGCGACGACCATCGTCATCAAGGCGCTCTTCTTCCCTCTGGCCTCGAAGCAATATGCCTCGATGGCCAACATGAAGAAGATCCAGCCGAAGATGGAAGAGCTGAAGGCCAAGCACGGCGACGACCGCATGGCGCTGCAGCAGGCGACCATGCAGCTCTACAAGGAAGAGAAGATCAATCCGGTGGCCGGCTGCTGGCCTGTGCTCCTGCAGATCCCGGTCTTCTTCTCGCTCTACAAGGTGATCTACGTCACGATCGAAATGCGCCAGGCGCCGTTCTTCGGCTGGATCAAGGACCTGTCCGCTCCGGATCCGACCTCGTTCGTCAACCTGTTCGGCCTCCTGCCTTTCGATGCGCCGACCATCGTGCATCTCGGCGTCTGGCCGATCGTCATGGGCATTACCATGTTCCTGCAGATGCGCATGAACCCGACGCCGCCGGATCCGGCGCAGGCGATGATCTTCACCTGGATGCCGGTGGTCTTCACCTTCATGCTCGCATCCTTCCCGGCCGGTCTCGTCATCTACTGGGCCTGGAACAACACGCTGTCGATCATCCAGCAGTCGATCATCATGAAGCGCCATGGCGTCAAGATCGAGCTGTTCAGCAACCTCAAGAGCCTGTTCAAGAAACGAACGAAGGCCTGACGAGGAGACTTCCTTTCGACACTCAGAACCCCGATGCCTCCTCGGCGTCGGGGTTTTTCGTTGAGGAGATCAGGCGAAGGGGGCGTCGCGCCTCGGGAGCGCGGGAACATCGAAGGCTTCCGGCGGCAGGCCCTTTGCAGCGCGCGCGACCATCATTTCGAAGGCCGTTTCAAGGTGGCGCGTGAAGCGCTCGGTATCGAAAAGCGGCATGCGCAAGCGGTTCTGCTCGATCCGCGCCTTCAGCGCGCGGCGACGCAGCGGACTGCGGGCCATCATGACCGCCATGTCGACGAAAGCCTGCTCATCCTTCGCGACGAGTTCCTCCAGACCAATGGCCGACAACAGGCTTTCCGAGACGCGCGAGGCGAAGTTGGTGCCCTTGAGCGCCACGACAGGCACGCCGGCCCACAGACAATCGGATGTGGTCGTGTGTCCGCTATAGGGGAAGGTGTCGAGCGCGACATCCACCGCCGCAATGCGTGCCACATGATCAGCATAGTCGGCGCGGGGCATGTAGATGACACGCGACGGTTCGATACCGAGCCCCTGCAGATGTGTGACGAAGTTTTCCCGGGCCGGGCCAGGCTGGCACAGCACCCACAACACGGAATCAGGCACTGCCTGCAATATCCTCGCCCACAGGCCTGCCACGCGTGCCGTGATCTTGGCGGGCTTGTTGAACGAGCCGAAGACGATGGCGTCTTCGGGCAGGCCGAGCGAGGCGCGTGACGGCGGCTCCGGCCGTGGCCGCCTCTTCCAGTCATTGGACTGGTAGGTCTCGGGCAGCCGGCAGAAGAGTTCGTGGTAATAGGGCTCCGAACCATCCTGCAGCACGATCGGATCACCGAGGATATAGTCGCAATCGATGCCGTAGCCGGTGCCGGGAAAGCCGAGCCAGGCGACATGGACGGGCGCGAGCCCGCGATTGACGAGATCGACCCGCGCATCACGGGTATGACCCTTCATGTCGACGAGGATGTCGATCTCGTGGGATCTGATCAATTGCGCGGCCGCATCGTCGTCGAGGTCGCGGATGTCGACGAGGTTTGGATAGCGCTTGCGAAACTCGAGATCGGTTTCGGCCAGGTCGGCGTCGGTGTAGCAGAAGAGCCTGATGTCGAAACGCTCAGGATCGTGCGCCTCCAGTACACCCTGGAAGAGGATCATCGTGGGATGCTGGTCCGAGACGTCGTTCGACAGATACCCGATCCGGATCTTCTCGCCGAAGCGATGAGTGCGCGCGCGGCGCGCGGCGCGCATCTCCGACGTAAAGGGTTGGCCGGCCGGCATGTGCCGGACCAGAGCGTTCAGTCGCTCGTCACCGCACCACATAAGATGAAAGAACGGATCTTCATGTTCGAAAGCCCAGGCTTCCCCTGCCAGCATGGCCTGATGAACCAGCGCATCGAGCCGGGCGAGTTCAGAGAGCGCCAGACGCGTCCGCAGGATCTTGCGAAGCGTCGAGAGGACCTCGGGTGTCATGGGACCCAGCGCCTGGACCCGTCTGAGGAGCGCCAGCGCCTTGCTCTCTTCGAACAGCTGGACATGGATGCGGGCGGCCAGCGTCAGCAGCAGCGCGGCCCGGTCCGGCATCAGATCGGCGGCGAGTTCGTAGAAATGGGCGGCCTCGGGCATATGACCCAGACGAGAATAGGACTGGGCTGCAGCCAGAAGCACGGGCGCGGGCGCATTGCCCTGTGTGAGGAGGGGTGCGGCACGGGTGAGGCACAGCCGCCAGTCACCCGTACTGTATGCCTCCAAGACGTCGCCGATCTGGTCATCCCTGCTCATGCTGCCCATCCGCTGTTGCCACGTTCTAGAAACAGCGGCTTGCGTGAGCCTGAAAGCGGTCGATGGGGCACTGCTGCCCCATCGTTTCTCGTATTCCGGACGAAAAGCCCGGTACCCACGTGGCTGGACTTGTTTCAGGCAGCCAGGAAGGCGTCCTTGGTGGCTTCAAAGAAGGTCTTCAGCGTGATCGGAGCCTTGCCCGTCAGCTTTTCGATATCCTTGGTGACGGTCGCAAGCTTGCCGGCGCGGGTATTGGTGTCGAAGGAAAGATAGGTCGGCGCCACGAATTCCGGCACGCCGGCGGCGATCATGCCCTGCAGCAGGCCTTCGTCCGGTACATGAACGACCTGAATCGGCTTGCCGATGATCTGGGATGCAAGCGCTGCGATCTCATCATTCGACAGCGCTTCGACGCCGGTCAGCGTGTAGGTGTTGCTGGACGTATCGGAGGAGGCGAGAACGGCTGCCGCCGTGCGGGCGAGGTCGTCGCGCGAAACGTAAGCGGTCTTGCCCTGGCCGGCGGCGGTGAACCACTGACCGGACTTCAGCGCGTTCGGGATCGAGGCGAAAAGGTTTTCCATGTACCAGCTGTTCCGCAGGATGGTGTAACCGAGACCCGAGGCCTTGATGGCGTTTTCAGTGCCGAGATGGTCGGGGGCGAAGGTGACCAGCGATTCGTCCGGCAGCGGCATCGAGATGTAGATGATGTGGCCCACGCCGGCAGCCTTGGCGGCGGCAACGGCGGCCGAGTGCTGGCGCAGGCGGCGGTCGGTACCGTCCAGCGCATCGGTCGATACGATCAGGAGCCGGTTTACGCCGGCAAAAGCCTTTTCGAGCGACGCTGAGTCATCGAAGTCGGCAGCCACCGTCTTCACGCCCTTGGCAGCAATGTCGGCGAGCTTCGACGGATCGCGGCTGGCCGCAACGATGGAACCCGGCGCGACGCCTTGCGTTTCGAGGAGGTGCTTGACAACGAGGCGGCCGAATTGGCCGGAGGCGCCGGTGACGAGAAGCGTGTCGGACATGGTTTCATCCTTTCCTGGACGTTTGGCTTGATCTGTTGCAAGGGGGTGAACCCCGGGAAGATAACAACAGATGCATTCACGACCCATTGTCTCTTTCAGTAACCAGGGCTACAATGTGCATGTCGGCCTGTAAAGTAGGCATTATTCGGCCCCCTGGGCACAGAAAGGTAACCACCCATGAGTGAGCTTGGAGCCCAGGTGGGAGATATCCGGTCACGCTTTGAAAGCTTCGATGCCGGCAATTGCCCGGTGCGCGATGTCCTCGGCCAGCTTGGCGACAAGTGGAGCACGCTGATCATCGGGCTCCTGGGCGAGAAACCTCATCGGTTCGGGGAGCTGCGGCGTTCTATACCCGATATCTCGCAGCGCATGCTGACGCAGACCCTGAAGGATCTGCAGCGTGACGGGCTCGTCGATCGCACCGTGTTCGCGACCGTGCCGCCGAGCGTCGAATACAAGTTGACACCGCTTGGCCGATCCCTGCTCAATCCGCTCGGCATCCTCATCGAATGGGCGGAAATGCATCACGGTGCCATTCGGCTGGCGCGACAGGCTTATGAAGCGAGCAGCGGTTGAAGCATCAGCCGAATTTGCCATTCAATCGATATAAATCGATTGACACACGTGCAGCATTGTTGGGAATAAGGCCTTAAAGAGCGTCGGTTTTCAGCTGGCGCGGCGACCGGTGGTATCCGGCGAAAGACGGGAGAAGAATGTGACATCCAAGCTGGAACAATTGCGCGCAATGACCACGGTTGTTGCTGACACGGGCGACATCGAAGCAGTAGCCCGGCTGAAACCGGTCGACTGCACGACGAACCCCTCGATCGTGCTCAAGGCGCTCGGCACGGACATGTTCAAGGACGTGTTCTCGGAAGCAATCGCATGGGGCAAGGCCTCCGGTCGTCCGCACGACGAGGCGGTGGCCGCCGTCACGGACCGGCTCGCCGTATCCGTCGGTGCCGAGCTGACCAAGCTTGTCCCGGGCCGCGTTTCGACCGAGGTCAATGCCGATCTTTCCTTCGACATCGAAGGGTCGATTGCCAAGGCCCGCGAAATCATCGCCGACTACAAGGCGCGCGGTATCGAGAAGGATCGCATCCTGATCAAGCTCGCCTCGACCTGGGAAGGCATCCGCGCTGCGGAAGTGCTGGAAAAGGAGGGCATCAACTGCAACCTGACGCTTCTCTTCTCGATGGCCCAGGCCGTTGCCTGCGCTGATGCAGGCGTGTTCCTCATCTCGCCCTTCGTCGGCCGCATCCTCGACTGGTACAAGAAGTCGACGGGTGAAGACTACACGTCCGAGACCGATCCGGGTGTCGTTTCCGTTCGTGCGATCTACAATTACTACAAGACGCATGGCATCAAGACCGTCGTCATGGGCGCATCGTTCCGCAATATCGGCGAAATCGAAGCGCTGGCCGGCTGCGACCGCCTGACGATTTCGCCCCAGCTGATGGACGAACTGGATGCCGACAAGGGCACCCTTAAGCGCGTTCTGTCGGAAGACAAGATCACCCCGGCCGACAAGATCGCGATGGACGAGAAGACCTTCCGCTGGATGCTGAACGAGGACGCCATGGCGACCGAAAAGCTTTCAGAGGGCATCCGCGCCTTTGCAAAGGATCTCGGCAAGCTGCGGGAGATCGTCGCCAAGGCGATGGCCTGATGGTTCTGCCACGCATCGGCGGAAGCGATCCGGTGCAGATGTGCTAATGGAACGGGCTGCCTTCGGGCGGCCCTTTTCGTTGGACGTGAATCAGCCGGCAATTGCCGTGGGAGCGGATTCGATTTTCCGGTCGCGGATGACGTCGAGCATCATGTCTGCCAGCTGCGGACGGCTCCAAAGATAGCCCTGCCCCGTCTGGCAACCCAGTGTCCTGAGGCGGGCGGCGATCTCTTCCGTCTCGATCCCTTCCGCCACCGTCCTGAGGCCCAGCCCCTGCGCCATGGAGATGATCGCGCGGCAGAGAACTGCGTTCTTCGCGTTGCTGCTCAGGTCTCGCACGAAAGACTGATCGATCTTCAGCGTCGTGATCGGGAAGCGCGCCAGGTAGCTCAGAGATGAATAGCCGGTGCCGAAGTCGTCGATCGTGATCGAAACGCCAAGGCGGATGATGGCGTCCAGCGTTTCGCTGATAGTGCTGTCGTCGCCCAGAAGCAGGCTTTCGGTGATCTCCAGTTCGAGCCAGCGGCTGTCGCAGCCGGTTTCTTCCAGGCAAGCGCCGAGCGTGCCGATGAAGCCGCCGAAGAGCAGCTGGCGCGCCGAAACGTTGACCGAGACGGCCAGAGGCTGGCTGCGGCCGGCATTGGCGCGGACGGCGAAGCGGCAGGACTCGAGAAGAACCCGGCGGCCGATTTCGATGATCTGGCCGGTTTCTTCGGCAATCGGGATAAAATCGGCGGGCGAGATGAACCTGCCATCCGGCCTGATCCAGCGGCAGAGCGCTTCCGCGCCATTGATGTCTCCCGTCTCGAGGTCGACCTTCGCCTGAAAGAAGGCGTGGAACTCGTCGTTGCGCAGGCCCTCGTTGATCAGGGCCTCCAGCTCGAAGCGACGCTCGGCCTGGGCGGCCATCGTGCAGTCGTAAATGGTCGTTCGCGCGCGTCCCGTCGATTTGGCGGCATAGAGCGCCATGTCGGCAAAGCGGAACAGGGCGTTCTGGTCGAGCGTCTCACCGACGCCGAATGCGATGCCGATACTCGTCGTGATGACGATTTCGTCGACACTGACATTGATCGGGGTGTCCAGCGCCTCGTGGATGCGTTGTCCGAGGCTCTCCGCGTCGCAGGGCGCAGCGAGAACCGGCATGATGACGGCGAACTCGTCGCCGCCGAGCCTGCACACATGTCCGTCGCGGCCCACCGCCTTCACCAGACGCTGTGCGAACTGGAAGATCAATTCGTCACCCACGGCATGGCCGAGGGTGTCGTTGACATATTTGAACCGGTCGATGTCCAGAAGCAGGAGGGCGCTCAGATTGTTCGACATATGCGCTTCGTCGAGGATGGTCTGCAGAAGGCTCTGGAAGGATCGGCGATTGTGGAGACCTGTCAGGCTGTCTCGGAACGCCAGAGCGTGAAGCTCCGCTTCGCTCCGGGCAAGCCGCTGCTCCATCTCCTTGCGCTCCGTCACGTCGCGACCGATGGCCAGCACGCTGTCCACGGAACCGTCCGGGCCGAACTCCGGGAAGAACCGGATTTCGTGGACGAAATGTCCTCCATCGCGCGCGTCGAAGGTGACTTCGCGCGTGACGGCCTTCCCGGTTTCAAACACCTGTTCCGTAGCCGCCTTGACCTCCAGCGAGGCGAACCCGTTCTTGATCGTCTGCGGGTCCTGCGTGCCAATCTGCTCAGGCGTCAGGAAGTCGATGTTTTGGAAGAATTCCCGCATCGGCCGGTTTGTATGGAGATAGTGACCACCCTTGCCAAAGCGGATCAGCCGGTCCGGAATGTTGTCGGCCAGGGAACGATAGGCGAGTTCTCCCTGCCGCAACTCGTTGACGAGGCGGCGAGTTTCCGTCGTTTCGCGCGCCGTGCCCAGTATGGCGATCGGCTTGCCTTCATCGTCCCTGATGGCAAGCTTGCGGACATCGAAGGAGCGCGACGATCCATCTTCGCCCGTCACGAGGGTTTCAAACGTCACGATCGTATCGGACTGAAGCGCGAGCATGTCGGTCTGGTCGTGGATCGGGTCCCGTCGTCCGGAGTCGGTTTCGCGCGCGGTCTTGCCGATCAACTGGGCGCTCGGAACCCTGTTGAAACGGTCGAACATGTCATTGCACAGGACATAACGGCCTTCGTCGTCCTTCAGCCAGACCATGTCCGGAAACAGCCGCACTGTCGAACTCAGCACCGCTTCGGCCTTGCGTTGGGCGCCGAGGCGTTCGGCTTCCGTGCAATCGCGCGCAAAACCCGCGAGGCACAGACCGGCAGCATTTTCCGTGATCTCGCCTCGCAGCTCGATATTGAGAACGACCTCACCGAGAAACACCTCAAGGAAATCGTTCACGGGGCCACGGCATTCGAAGATCTTGCGCAACCTGCGGAAGAAGTTTCGGAGCCGGTGTTCCGGCATGGAGGCAAGCGCAGCCTCGTAAATCGACTGATTGGCCGCAGGATTGTCAAAGGTCAAGGGCCCCAGGACACCGTGAGCCTCCTGAAGGACATAGCGGTCCTCGCACTCCCTGCGAAGTACGAAAATCAACCCTTCCAGATATCGCGCAGCCTCGGTCAGCCGCGATACGGTATTCATGAAAGCCCCTCATTTCACTGGCCGCTATAATTCATGAAAATTATTAGGAATTCCTAAACTTTCCTTTTACGGCGCTCCGCGATGTTGCGGCACCACGATTGCCCTCTTGGGGAGGCAAAGTCGCCGAATGCGCGGTTTTGCTTGACATTGCCGGCCAAAACATCAATTCCGGCCTGATATGCCCCTACCGCTGGAGAAGACCATGGAACCACACGCGAAGGCTGGAGACGCCGTTCTCTTCGGCAAGCCCTGGGTTTTCATCCGCGGCGTGCCGTCTTTGAAATTCCTGCCGCCGGAGGGGCCGGCGGAAATCGCGTTCGCGGGCCGCTCGAATGTCGGCAAGTCGTCGCTGATCAACGCGCTGACCGGGGTCAAGGGGCTGGCGCGCACGTCGAATACGCCGGGGCGCACGCAGGAACTCAACTACTTTGTGCCGGACGGCTATTCCGGCGAGGATGGAGACCTCCCGCCCGCTGCCATGGTGGACATGCCCGGCTATGGCTACGCGCAGGCGCCGAAGGAAACGGTCGACAACTGGACGAAGCTGATTTTCGATTACCTGCGCGGCCGCGCCACGCTGAAGCGCGTCTATGTGCTGATCGACAGCCGCCACGGCATCAAGAAGAACGACGAGGAGGTTCTCGACCTGCTCGACAAGGCGGCCGTTTCCTATCAGGTCGTGCTGACCAAGAGCGACAAGATCAAGCCGCCGGCGGTCGTCAAGCTTCTGGCCGACACGGCCGAGAAGATCCGCAAGCGCCCGGCGGCATATCCATTCGTGCTTTCGACCTCTTCGGAGAAGGGCGACGGGATGGAGGAATTGCGCGCCGCCATCGAACTGGCGCTTCGCACCTGATCGCAATCTATCCTTGGGAGAACCCCGCGGCGTGATTGCCTGATCCAGGTCCATTGCATGCGATGAAACAATGAGCCCGCCGCAGGACAGTCTGCGACGGGCTCTTGGGGGCGATTCTCGCTGAAGCGAGGATTACTTCGGCAGCAGGACGTGGTCGATCACGTGAATGACGCCGTTCGACTGCTTGACGTCGGCGATCGTGACATGGGCCACATCGCCCTTTTCGTCCGTCAGCGTGATCTTGCCGCCCTTTTCCTTGGCCTTCAGGATGCAGCCGCCGACCGTCTTGACGTCGTGGGTGCCGCCGTCATCCTTGATCATCTTTTCAATGGCCGAAGACATCGCATCCGCAGCGACGACGTGGCAGGTCAGGATCTTGACAAGCTTGTCCTTGTTTTCCGGCTTCAGCAGTGTTTCCACCGTGCCCTTCGGAAGCTTTGCGAAGGCTTCGTTCGTGGGTGCGAAGACCGTGAAAGGCCCCTTGCCCTGCAGGGTCTCGACGAGGCCTGCGGCCTTGACGGCGGCCACCAGCGTGGTGTGGTCCTTCGAGTTGACGGCATTCTCGACGATGTTCTTCTCGGGATACATCGGGGCGCCGCCGACCATGGGATTGGCGGCAAGTGCAACGGCCGGAACGGCGGCGATGCTGGTCACGGCAAGAATACGGATCAGTTTCTGCAACATTGTCGACTCCTGTTTTTCGGAACGCAAAGTTCTGCGTCTCAGTTCTCTTCCTCCCCCACCGCGATTTCACAATTCCGCCATATTAAACGAAATCGGCCGCAGTACTTCCTAGTAACACAGAGTCCCATCGCTCAATTCATCTGAATTGAGTGTCCTCTGCACTGGGGTTACGGGAGCATATACGCGGGGACTTCGCGACAAGTTTCAAAAGTATTCGAAATATATTTTTTCAGCGAAACTGATCCAGCGTCACACGCTGTCGTAGGCGCGCTTCAGGCGCCGATCTTGCCGCTCGCGACAACCGGGCCGGTCGGTCTGCCGGTCGGCGAACCGCCGAAGGGTTCGAGCGAAACGGCCAGCGTCATGCCCTCTTTCATGCGATCGCGCATGTCAGGCGGAATGACGATCGATCCGTCACCCGTGTCGGGGAAGACCCCGAGCGGCGCCGGAGCGCTGTCGCCCTCGATCAGCCAGAGTTCGAGCGACTTGGACTTTTCAGCGCCGGCCGCCACGGGCGTGACCCTGAGGCGTCCGCTCTGGCGGTCAAACAGCGTGACCAGGCTGATGGACGATGTTTCGGAGCCGAGCGTCGCCACGACCGGCGCCCCGGGTTGCGGGTTGCGGAAAAGGCCTCCGGCGCCTGCCGCAAAGAGGATCGCCGCGGAGAGCGACACGAGGGTCAGCCCCCGCCAGAAGGTGAGCGAATTCCAGATGAGCCCGCCCGGCTCTTCCGAAACCGGTTTCTGGAAGAGTTTCGTTTCAACGGACGCATAGAGCCAGGAAGGCGGCGCTTCGGCAGCATAATCGTTGTTGAAGCTTGCCAGATTCTCCTGCCAGCGGGCGACGATCGCCTGGAACGCCTTGTCCTCGCGCAGACGGTGTTCCACACGCAGCCGGTCGGGCAGCGGCAGTACGCCGAGGACATATTCGCCAGCCAGCACCTCGTCGCGGCTGCGATCGCTCCTCTTGTTTTCCGGCGTGGTCATCGGTCCATGCACTCTCTCAGTTTGATCAGGCTGCGGCGCAACCATGTTCGCATCGTGTTCAGCGGGACACCGTGCAAACCCGCCAGTTCCAGATAGCTCAATCCCTCGACATAGGCACTGCGCACAGCCTCCGCGCGGTCCGTTTCGAGTTGCTGCATGCAATCCTCGATCCGACGCCCTTCCGACGTCAACACCGCCATTTCCTCGGGATCGGCCTGCGGATCGGCAATCTCGCCGGCTTCGTCCAATTCGACGGCGGCCTGACGCCGACGACGCAGCATATCCAGCGCATGGTTGCGCGCAATGGCGATCAGCCAAGTCATCGGCCGGGCCATGTCGGCACGATACGCGCCGGCGCTGTTCCAGACCTTGATATAGATCTCCTGCAGCGCCTCTTCCGCATCCGCCCTGTCCTGCAACATACGCAGGCACACGCCGAATAGTTTCCTGCTCGTCTGCCGGTAAAGCGTTGCGAAGGCCTTCCGGTCGGCAAGCGCCACCTCAGCGATCAGCCGAGCGGCATCTGCCTCATCCCTGTCATCGTTGCCCGCCAAGAATACCTCATCCCAAGGGCCTGAGAATATTCCTCATGGGATTATTCACATCGCCGTGGAAACACACTAAACAATCGCCGACCAATTCCCAAGAGGCCATTTGATGTCCGAGACAGAAAGCGAAATGCAAGCCAGGCTCCTGGCGCAGGCCCTGCCCTTCATGCAGCGCTACGAGAACAAGACGATCGTCGTCAAATATGGCGGCCACGCCATGGGCAATGCCGAGCTCGGCAAGGCCTTTGCTGCCGATATCGCGCTGCTCAAGCAGTCGGGCGTCAACCCGATCGTCGTGCATGGCGGCGGCCCGCAGATCGGCGCAATGCTGACCAAGATGGGCATTGAGAGCCGCTTCGAAGGCGGGCTTCGCGTGACTGACCAGAAGACGGTCGAGATCGTCGAGATGGTCCTGGCGGGTTCGATCAACAAGGAGATCGTGGCGCTCATCAACCAGACGGGCGAATGGGCGATCGGGCTTTGCGGCAAGGATGGCAACATGGTCTTCGCCGAGAAGGCCAAGAAGACGATGATCGATCCGGATTCGAACATCGAGAAGGTCCTCGATCTCGGCTTCGTGGGCGAAGTGGTCGAAGTCGACCGCACGCTGCTCGACCTGCTCGCCAAATCCGAGATGATCCCGGTCATCGCGCCGGTCGCACCGGGCCGCGACGGGAACACCTACAATATCAACGCTGATACCTTTGCCGGCGCGATTGCCGGCGCGCTCAATGCCTCGCGCTTGCTTTTCCTCACTGATGTCCCCGGCGTTCTCGACAAGAACAAGGAACTGATCAAGGAACTCTCCGTCGCCGAAGCCCGCGCCCTGATCAAGGACGGCACGATTTCCGGCGGCATGATCCCCAAGGTCGAGACCTGCATCGAGGCGATCGAAGCGGGCGTTCAGGGCGTGGTCATCCTCAACGGCAAGACCAGCCACTCCGTGCTGCTCGAACTCTTCAGCGAACAGGGCGCCGGCACGCTGATCGTGCCCTGACCCAGTTCTTCGCTTCGAAATGAACAGAGGCCGCGGATCGCTCCGCGGCCTCTTCTGTTTGAGCCCTCAGGGGCTGATCAATCCACCATCACCGGCGCTGCCGGCGCGCCACCCGGCATCTGGATGCGCGGCGGGTTTTTCAGCACCAGCACGCCGAGAATGACGAGGACGTAAGCCACCAGATTGTAGATGACGGCCGTCATCAGCGATGTACTGTAGGCGGCGATCGGCTGTGCGCCCGACGCCAGTTGCGCCGTCAACGCGCGGAAGAAAATCTCGCTAACGATCGCCACACCCAGGGCGCCACCGGCCTGCTGGATCGCCTGAAGCGCGCCCGAGCCCGAACCCGCGTCCTTGACGGGGACACCGGCCAGGATGGTCTGGAAGAGGGACGAGATCGAGATGCCCAGGCCGATGCCGGCGGCCAGAAGCGGTGCGACGAAGACGCCATAGTGCAGGCTTTCACCGAGATTCCCGACAATGATGCGCAAGGCAAGGATGCCGACGAACATCAGCGCGACGCCGCCGGCGATGCGCTGACGCTGCCAGCGGAAGCCAAGCCGCCCCGAGATGAGGGAGGCGACGAGGACACCGATCGAGAAGGGCAGCGTGGTCATGCCCGACCAGAGCGGCGAAAGCCCGTAGCCCGACTGCAGATAGAGCGCGAAGATCAGGAAGAAGGGCGGCATTGCCGAGAAGAAGATCAGCGACATGAACGCGCCGATCATGAAATTACGGTTCTTCATCAGATCCACGGGCAGGAGCTGCGGCGCGCCGTTGCGGCTCTGGCGGCGTTCCCACAGGACGAAGGCGACGAAGAGCACCGCAGCGGCGGCGAGCATGGCGAAGCACCATGTGGCCCATTGATAGTTGCGCCCTTCGATCAACGGGAAGACCAGCAGGAACATGGCGGCCGAAACGATCAGAATGCCGCCGAAATCGTTCTTCATGCCGGGGTTGCCTGGGATTTTCGGGATGAACTTCGCGCCGAGGATCAGCGCCAGAATGCCGATGGGAACGTTCATCAGGAAGATTGGGCGCCAGGCAAGGCCGCCGAGATCCGCGCCGATGATGAGGCCGCCGAGGACCGGTCCGATGACCGAGGCAAGACCGGCCGTCAGCCCGAATAGCGAGAAGGCCGTGGCGCGTTCATGGGGCGGGAAGATCGTCTGCGCGATGGAGAGAACCTGCGGCGTCATCACCGCGCCGCCCATGCCCTGCAGCAGGCGGGCGATGACCAGAAACTCGATATTCGGCGCGAGGCCGCACATGATCGAAGCGGTCGTGAAGCAGCCGACGCCGATGAGGAACATCATCTTCTTGCCGACAATATCGCCGTAACGTCCGAAGGGCAGCAGGCCGAGCGCGAAGGTGAGGATGAAGCCCGCCACGACCCATTCGATATCGGAGGAGCTGGCCCCCATGTCATGCTGCAGCGTCGGCAGGGATACATTGACGATGGTGACGTCGAGCAGGTTCATGAAGCTTGCCATCAGGATGATGGCCATGGCCGACCAGCGCTTTTCATAGGTCGGATAGGGCTGGTGGTCGTTCGGCGGGGAAGCGGTCATCGGGGTCTTTCCTCGTGAAAGGGCGTCTCGGCAATTACGTGGCAATAACGGAACGGATGATTTCGTCGCCGACGCCGTCGAAAAGCGGCAGCAGGTGACGCGGCTTGTATTGAAAGGCGACGAGTGCGCCGGCAATCATATGCGCTGCGGCCTCCGGGTTGAGCGAGGCGCGGAAAACGCCCGCCTCCCTGCCCCGCTGGAGCACGCGGACGAAGAGGCCCAGCCAGTGACGGCGCATCTCGCCCACCGTTCCGGCAATATCCTCGTCGAAGACGGCGCGGTGGCCGAGCGCATCCATCAGCTGGAGCAGCTCCGGCTTGTGGAGCATGACGTCCTTATAATCGTGGATCAGCAGCCGGAGTTCCTCGAGCGGGGCTGAATCTTCGCGAACGATTCGATCGTAATGCTCGTGGAATTCCTGGCGCATGGAGCCGGCCACAAGCTCGATCAGGGCCTTCTTTGTCGGCACATGGTAATGCAGCGTCGAGATATTGATGCCGACGCGGGCAGCGATCTCGCGGGTGCGCAGACCCTCGAAGCCCTTTTCCAGAATGATGGCGCGCGCAGCGGCGGCGATTTCCAGCCGTCGCGCATCCGTGTTCAGATATTTGTGATTCTCGTCACTCATCAATCAATCAATTGATTGAATTGGGGCGCAGAGTCAAACGAAGTTTTTTTGCCAATCGGCGTTTTTCCGCTTGATCTGGAGTGCACTCCAGAAATTATCAAAGCCGGGTCTCAACGTTGGAAGGCGGGAAACAGCCATGAAGATCGGCGAATTATCGGAACGCACCGGGCTCAGCATCGATACGATCCGTTATTACGAGAAGATCGGTCTGATCACACCGCCGTGGCGCAATGCCGGCGGTAGGCGGGTCTACGATCCCGACATTCTGGGCTGGATCGAATTCCTGAAAGCGTTGAAGGCGACGGGAATGCCGCTGTCCGACATGCAGGCCTATGCCGGCATGCGGGCGCGCGGCAATTCCACGGCCGCACCACGACGTCTCATGCTGGAGAAGCAGCGCGAGATCGTCAAAGCGCGGATCGAGGAACTGACGGATTGCCTGAAGCTCCTCGACTACAAGATCGCGAATTACCACGACATCGAACGCGCCCATGACCTCGCCGATGAGGCAAAGGCTACGCGCACCGGCCGAAGGAGCCAGACCCGATGACCACGACCCAACAATCGCAGACCCCGCTGGAACTGGGCGAAACGCTGAGCCGCCGCCTCAACCCCGAACTTCGCTCGGTTCTGGAAGAACGCTATGACGGCCTCGTGCCCGGCTTTACCGACACGCTGATCGAATTCGCCTATGGCCGGCTTTATGCCCGCGACGGTCTCGATCTCAAGACCCGCCAGATTGCCACCGTCGCAGCCCTCACCGCACTGGGCGGCCAGACGGGACCGCAGCTGAAGATCAATATCGACCACGCGCTGGCCGCCGGCGCCACAGAGACGGAGATCACCGAAGTCATCTTCCAGATGGCCGTCTATGGCGGTATGCCGGCGGCGATCAACGGACTGAACGCCGCGATGGAGGTCTTTGCGGCGCGGGCGGCCTGAACCTCCACCACCGGACGGCCGGCGGTTCCGCCGGCCTGTCGTCACGGATGCATGCGGGCGCCCTTGGTGATCTTGTCGGCGATCTTCTTCTCTGCCCTGAAGGCGAGGCCGACGAGTCTTGCATCCTCGGGCGCGAACTCGGCAAAGACGGCGCGATTGGCGGCATCGTGGCCGGTCGAGAACATTTCCTCGACATAGGCGGCAGCGCCGACGTTCCGTTCCAGTGCGCGCCGGTGGATGGTGCGCATCAGTTCCGCGTCGGCGGCCAGCACGATCATCGGCTGGATGGACATGGGATGATAGCGGTTGGCGTCGCGGTCGACATAGGGTTCGCCGATGAGGTCGGGCGTGGCGGCGGCAAGGCCGGTCGCGAGGAAGGCGGTGACGTTGAGCGCCTGCCAGGCGGCGAGGTCGTCGCGCAGGACAATCGCGATTTTGGTATCGAACATATTGGCTCCATGGTGCAGCTTGCATAAGCTCATGCGATGGAGATGCTACTAGACGAGCAGATGCTGGACGGTCTTGGACGTTTGTGCGACGGCGCGAGCGAGATCGGGATCGAGGTCGCGCCGCAGGCACTCGGCATTGAGCGGATCGGCGCGCGCTTTTTCGGCAACGGCTATGCGCCGCATCGCCATGACACCTATTCTCTCGGCGTCACGCTGCGCGGCGTGCAGACCTTCGCCTATCGCGGCGCGAGGCGAGCCTCCCTGCCCGGCCAGATCATCGTCCTGCATCCCGACGAACTGCATGACGGCGCCGCGGGAACGGACGACGGCCTGAGCTACCGGATGCTCTATCTCGAACCGGCCCTGCTGCAGGCCGCGCTGCCGCGCGGCTTTGCGCACCTGCCCTTCGTCCGCGACCCGGTGCTGACCGATCCGGATTTCCGGCAGACATTGGCGCTGCTGCTGAACGATCTCGACAGCGAGGTGGAGGTGCTGCAGCGCGATGCCTTCATTGCGGCGACGGCGGACGCACTTTGCCGGCATTCAGGTTTGCCGACGCAGCGGCGGACCTCCGCCGACGCGCGTGCCATCAACCGCGTTCGCGAATACATCCGCGAGAACGCGGCTTCATCCGTAAGCTCCGACGAACTGGAAACGCTGTCCGGCCTCGACCGTTTCAGCCTGGCGCGGCAGTTCCGCGCGCTCTGCGGCACGAGCCCGCACCGCTATCTGACGATGCGGCGGCTGGACCTCGCCCGCGCGCAGATCGGTGCCGGCATGCCGCTGGCGGAAGTCGCAGCCGCCTCCGGGTTTGCCGACCAGAGCCACCTCAACCGGCAATTCAAGAAGGCGTTCGGCATGACGCCCGGCGCCTGGAGCCGGATGATCATTGCCAAATCCGCCTCTTGAGCGCATTTCGCTGATGCGCGACGCTGTGCATTCTGGCATAAGGCCGCCATGACCGAGACGCTTCCCAAACCTTCCCTGCCGAACCCTGCCGATTTCGCCCATGTGCGCGAATGGGTGTTCGATCTCGACAACACGCTTTATCCGCACCGGATCAATCTCTTCGCGCAGATCGACCGCAACATGACGGCGTTTGTCGCCAATCTGCTCGGCATGGAGCCGACGGAAGCGAAGGCGCTGCAGAAGCGTTATTATCACGATCACGGCACGACGCTGAAAGGCCTGATGCTGCATCACAATGCCGATCCGAACGCGTTTCTGGAAGCGGCGCATGCGATCGACTACTCGGTCGTGCCGGCCGACCCGGATCTCGGCGACCTTTTGAAGGCGCTGCCGGGGCGTAAGTTCATCCTGACCAACGGGACCGTTGCGCATGCTGAGGACACCGCCCGGGCGCTCGGCATTCTCGACCATTTCGACGACATTTTCGACATCGTGGCGGCCGATTACGTGCCGAAGCCGGCGGGCGAAACCTATGACAAGTTCATGGCCATGCATCGCATCGACACGACCCGCGCGGCCATGTTCGAGGACCTGCCGCGCAATCTTCTCGTGCCGCATGCGCTGGGTATGAAGACTGTCCTGCTCGTGCCGGAAGTCTTCGAGACGGGCTTCATCGAGGCCTGGGAGAAGGCCGGGGAAGACGACGCCCATATCGGCTACATGACGCACGACCTGAAGGGGTTCCTCCAGGCGCTGCTGTAAAGTCGCGACGGGGCGACCCTTCGACCGTCAGTTGCCGGGGCGGCCGGGCTTTCCAGTGTCGATAAGAGCACGGGCAAATTGCTGGACGAGAGCCTCGGCCTCTTCCGGGACAAGCGTTTGCGTTCCAAGCCCCAAACGCAGCCAGAGACCGTCGATGAACGCTGAAATCGACAGCGCGATCGGCTGAACGCGATCGCTCTCAACCAGTTCACGCAGAGCGTTCGACAGGTTGGAATGCATGCGCGCGTGAATGACGCGCTGAATTCGCGCCAGCTGCGGGTCTCTGGGCACTTCGGCGCAGAGTTGCAGCCAGGCATGCGCCATCGGTGGCTTGAAGAACCTCCCGTCGAAATTGCCGGCGATGATGGCTTCAATGCGTTCGCTGGCAGTGCGCGCCTTTTTCAGTCTCGCGGCAACATCTTCCGCGAGCTCCTTGTTCGCTTCCCGCATCGCATGTTCGAACAGTTCCTGCTTGTTCTTGAAATAGTGCAGGACGATGCCTTTGGACGCGCCGGCATGCGCCGCGACTTTCTCCAGCGTCGCCCCGGCCACCCCCTCGGTTTGCAGAACGGCAAATGCAGCGCGCCTCAACTCGGTGCGGCGAAGCGTGTTGATGGAGGTGAGTTTCATGGTCTGCCCGCTTCCGTTGCCAGGCTTGCCTGGACGCGATGACGCTTCAAGGGTTTCCTATTGACAAAAATCTCCGGCCGGATCAAGAATTGACCCATCGGTCAACAAACATACCATATGGTCAAAATCAGGGGTTCAGAATGCGTTGGGCAATTTCGGGTTTTCTTTTTCTGGCCGCTTCGGCCGCCGCCGCACAGGAGCCGGCATCCTGCAAGACGGTTCGCATGGCCGAGCCCGGCTGGAATGATCTCACACTGACGACAGCGATCGGGGCAACTTTGCTGAACGCCCTTGGATATGAGGCCAAGAGCAGTGTTCTCGGTGTCAACGTGATCTATCAGGGCCTGAAGAACCGGCAGCTCGACGCCTTTCTGGGCTACTGGGATCCGGCCATGGTCACCTATTACGCGCCCTTCAAGGCGGATGGGTCGGTGGAGAATGTCGTCACCAATCTGACGGGTGCGAAATACACATTCGCCGTTCCCTCCTATGTCGCCGATGCCGGCGTGAAGGATCTCAAGGATCTCAGCAAGTTCGCCGATCAGTTCGGTCACAAGATGTATGGGATCGAGGCCGGTTCGAACCAGCTGATGATCGACGCAATCAACGATCCGGCATTTGATCTGAAAGGATGGACGGTCGTTGAATCGAGCGAGCAGGGCATGCTCGCCGAGGTTCAGAGAAGCATCGCGGCCAAGAAGTTCATCGTGTTCCAAGGCTGGGCACCGCATCCCATGAACACGAAATTCAAGATGACCTACCTGACCGGCGGCGACAAGTTCTTCGGTCCCAACTTCGGCGCGGCAACGGTTTCGACCCAGGTGCGCAAGGGCTATCTGCAGGAATGCCCCAATGTTGCGAAGCTCTTGAAAAATCTGGTGTTTGACATCGAGTTCGAGAATCACGGCATGGGTTATCTCATCGACGATCACATGTCGCCCGGCGACGCTGCCAAGCATGCGATTGCGGCTCAGCCCGGGTTGCTGGACAAGTGGCTGGACGGTGTCACCACATTCTCCGGCGAACCGGGGCGGGAAGCCGTTCGCCAGGCGCTCAAGCTATGAGCGCAGCGACTGCCGGGACCAGAGACCCCGCCAAGACCCATCTGCATTGGACGACGAAGGGAGATGGGCCGGACATTCTGTGCCTGCACGGGTTCACCGATCACGCGGCCAGCTACGACCTGATCGCACCGCTGTTGACGGGATATCGCCTGCTCGTCCCGGACCTTCCCGGCCATGGGGCGTCTCCTCCCGTCGATCCCGTGACCATCGAAACGATCATCGACGTCATTGACGCCGACCTCGCAGCGATGGGGCGCCGGCCGCGCTTCATCATCGGGCATTCGATGGGTTCGGTCCTTGCGGCAAGCATGGCCGCCCGCTGGCAGCCCCGTGATCTCGAGGGCGTGGTGCTGATCGCTTCCGCGTTGCGCCCCGTGCCTCCGGAGCAGATTTGGCGTGCCATCATGGCATTGGAAGATCCAGTCCGACTGGAAGGCACCGATCTTGAGACCTGGCATGACTGCCGCCAGCCGGTGGATGGCGATTTCATCGCCGTCATGAAGGCCAAGGCCAAGCAGATGGCCGCGTCACAATGGAAGCTCTATCTGGCTGCCTTGCAGGCCTGCGACCTCAGTGCCGTCATCCCGGCGATCAACTGCCCGGTGCTCGTCCTGCATGGCGAGGACGACGAGATTTTCGCCGCCGAGAATGTGATGAGCCTCTCGCGTCTGGCTCGACAGGCAGATGTGCAGATCCTCCCCGAGATCGGCCATAATCCGCATTGGGAGGCCCCTCGGGAGACCGCGCATCTGATTGCACGTTTTCTGGAAGCCTGCTCCCGCGAGGCAGCACAGCAAGTCTGAACGAGAACGCTACTCGGCGGGGCAGAGGCAGTCACGCCCCGCCATTTCCCGACTGACGGTAATGCCGCTCGACGATGGCCCAGGCCTCGTCGGCGGTTTCGACGAAGTTCAGCAGCTTGATGTCGTCCGGCGCGATGGTCCCGAAGTCGGCCAGTGCGTCGAAATTGATCATGGTCCGCCAGAATTTCTCGCCGAAGAGGATCAGCGGGATCCTCTCCATCCGCCCTGTCTGGATGAGCGTCAGCGTTTCGAACAGTTCGTCCATCGTGCCGAAGCCGCCGGGGAAGACGGCGACGGCTTTCGCCCGCATGATGAAATGCATCTTGCGGATGGCGAAATAGTGGAAGTTGAGGCTGAGTTCCGGCGTCACGTAAGGGTTCGGCGCCTGCTCGTGCGGCAGGACGATGTTGAGTCCGATGCTGGGGGCATGAACGTCATGCGCGCCGCGATTGCCCGCTTCCATCACGCCCGGGCCGCCGCCGGTGACGACGACGAATTCGCGGTGTTCATACTCCGCCGAATATTCCGAGCAGAGGCGGGCGAACTTGCGCGCCTCGTCATAATAGACCGAGGCCGCTTCCAGGTTCTGGCGCTGCGTCTCGTTCTTCGCGGCCCAGGCCGGACGGCCGGGCTCGGGGATGCGCGCGCCGCCAAAGAGGACGACGGTCGAGCGGATGCCCGCCTCATCGAGAATCATGCCGGCTTTCAGAAGCTCCAGCTGCAGGCGGACGGGGCGCAACTCGCGGCGGCAGAGGAAGTCATCATCGGCATAGGCCAGACGATAGGAAGGCGAGGCGGATTGCGGGGTAATCGGGACGGCTTTCGTGTGGGCGCGGTCCTCGCGGTTGTCGCGCAAAGGCGCCCATTCCTTCTGTTTCGCCTTGCCGTTCCTGCTGCCATTCGCCATTGCTGCACTCTCTTCAAGATTGACGGGCAAGCCCCCGTCGCATAGGACTGACGCCCGATATCCCGGACATCGATCCGGTCGATGATAGACAGCGAAGTTTAAGGAATTTCCCATGCACGCAGCCGATCTTGCCGGGCTCGAGAAGACCATCGAAGCCGCCTTCGACAACCGCGACAGCGTCACCACCGCGACCCGCGGCGAAGTGCGCGATGCGGTCAACGAAGCGCTGAACCTGCTCGACAGCGGCAAGGCCCGCGTCGCCACCCGTGGTGAAGATGGCACATGGACCGTGCATCAGTGGCTGAAGAAGGCCGTGCTCCTCTCCTTCCGCCTGAACCCGATGGAGATCATCAAGGGCGGGCCGGGCGACTCGGCCTGGTGGGACAAGGTTCCCTCGAAGTTCGATGGCTGGACCGCGCTGGAATTCGAGCGCGCCGGCTTCCGTTCCGTGCCGAACTGCATCGTCCGCCGCTCGGCCTTCATCGCTCCGGGCGCGATCCTGATGCCCTCCTTCGTCAACCTCGGCGCCTATGTCGGCGAGGGCACGATGGTCGACACCTGGGCGACGGTCGGTTCCTGCGCGCAGATCGGCAAGCATGTGCATCTCTCCGGCGGCGTCGGCATTGGCGGCGTTCTGGAGCCGCTGCAGGCCGGCCCGACGATCATCGAGGACAATTGCTTCATCGGCGCACGTTCCGAAGTCGTTGAAGGCTGCATCGTCCGCGAAGGCTCCGTGCTCGGGATGGGCGTCTTCATCGGCAAGTCGACGAAGATCGTCAACCGTGCCACGGGCGAGATCACCTACGGCGAAGTCCCGCCCTATTCCGTGGTCGTCGCCGGCTCCATGCCAGGCAATTCCATGATGGGCAACGGTCAGGCTGCGCCGAACCTTTACTGCGCCGTCATCGTCAAGACCGTTGACGAGCAGACCCGCTCGAAGACGGGCATCAACGAACTGCTTCGCGACTGATTGCGCTTCTCCTCTCCGCTTGTGGGAGAGGACAGGCTTCCTGCCGCGCCAAAACCCTCGGGAAAAACCTTTCCCGAGTTGTCCTCCGGTCTTTGCGCCTCCGTCCCTGTCTCAGGACATCAACTTCCGGAGAGCCACGCTGA